>CAVZKH010000006.1:0-354586 GCA_963775915.1 uncultured Gemmatimonadaceae bacterium | reverse complement strand
CCGTTCCGCAATTGCGAATGGCGACGTACAACCAATTTTTCACCATTGCAAACAGCGACGAGCAGGAAGCTGAACTCGAACGCGTTTTTCACTCCGTTCGAGCTATCCCTACGGGCCTGGATGGAAACGCATCTCTAATCCCAGGCTGATGGCCCGACTCGGCCGGCCTAGAGTGGCGGCCGCCCGCCCGCCGGCTCGGCAGGACCTCAGGATGCGCTTTGCTTGAGAAACACCCCCGCGGTGGGGCGCAATGGGGGCCGAGGGCTGTGCGAGTGGCAGGCTGTCAGCCAGCGCGTGCCCGCCTCCCTGATTCGTCATCAGAATACCAGGATGGCGGATGCTATGGCATAGCAACGGTTTGGGCGGGTTGGGCCCCCGAACCTTAGGTTTCCGCCTTAAGTCTCGCGCTGGAACACGGGTGGGCGCGGGCGACGCTTCCGGCGTGGTCCGGCGCCGCGCGGAGTCAAAAGGGCGGCTGTGGTTCCCACGCCGCCTGACATTTCGTATCCAGGAGGAATTCGCGCGCCAAGTAGGCCACCTTCGGATCCGTCTTGGGGCCCGCGCGCACTGCAGCGAAGCTTGGTAGGTCGTGATTGATGGAACGATCCGTCAGGTCCATCGTCACGTAGTTCACGAGCCGACCATTCGCCAACCGGTGGCGGATCGGGAGTGCTCCCGGCTCGACGTTCTGCCGGGTGTAGATGAGGCGCCACTCGCGCTCGCCTCGGTACGCCTCGTCCTTAAAGGTCGCGCAAAAGAAGAACATCTCGACGGCGAGTTGCGTGAAGCGCGCCTGAATCGCCCACTGCACGTCGGCACGATTTCTACCGCGGATGGCTGCGCCCAAGTCCTTGACCGCGCGTTGCACGGCCCGCTCGGCGCGACGACGTTGCACAGCATTGCCGTACTCGACGGGGATGAGTCGGCACGGCGGGAGAGATGTGAGGGCCGAGATGACGCGCGCATCAAACGACAGCACAAAGCCGCGCTGAGCGTCGGCGTAGCGCTCCCACTGTGTCTCGAGGTCGTGCTCAGTACTAAAGCAGGCGATGAACGTTCGTTGTCGAAACTTCTCGCGCAGCGCCTGCTTCAGCATCGCGACGTGCGGGCGAAACAGGGGCTGGTCCGCGATAGCATCGAGCGCCGGGAAGCACGTCCGCACGCCGTGCCGGTATTCGGTGGTGTCGGCAAAGCCCTCGATGTCGCTCGCCCAGAGGGACTGGTTCGTCAGAATGCTCGTCAAGTCCTGCCATGAACGAACGTAGTGGTGGAGGTAGGGCGGATTGCCGTACGGGCGGATGTCTGCGGTATAGGCGCGCTGGAACCACGCATCCCACAGTGGGTGAGTTTCGGGGGATCGGAACGGGTGGAATGTCTGAATGTGAGCGCACCTCACTGAACGGCAAAGGATCTACGCGTCATCGATGGCCGTGGAAATCGCGTCGAAGTTGAACGATAGCGCCCACGTCGCGCCTTGATTCAGGAGTTCGGGCGGGGTTGTCGCAGCTCTTGTTGATTTTGACGCCAACGAGCCGTTTGCGGAGTTCGACCGCTTTGTCAATCTCCCAGGCGACCCATTTGCTCTTGTGCGTCGAATCCCCCACGAGGCAGAGGAAATAAGTAGCAGCACCGATGCTGGCAGAGATGGTCCGCTTGATTGCGCCAGCGTCGGTGCTGTTGACCGACACGTCGGTCGAATGATCGTTCATGTAGAAGTCGAAGTCGGAATTCTTCGACCACGCCAGTAACAGGTTTTTATCGTGGCGGTCGTTATCGTAGTCGTAGCTCACGAAGATCTTCTTAGTCGCCATGATCTGCTCCCGTTGGGGGTTTCATCATGTACTGCGCCCAGTTGGTATTCTCCTGCGACACGAGGGTTTCGACACGCTGCACAAGAACTCCGAAGGCATCCTCGCCGGCATACGGGTCTGTCTTGGTCAGGAAGTGATACTTCTCCTTCTTGAGCGACTCACACGTCGTGCGGTACTCGAATCCAATGCTCTTGGAGCTTCACGAGGCCGACGAATCCCGACGCGACGGCGATGGCGGCCCCAAGCACACCGACGATGACACGGAGGGCTGGGTTCTGGGCCGTGTAGCTCGCGAGGACGGGGATCCGCAGCCGCGGCCACAATTTGGCTGACGGTCAGGATGAGGCAACCATCGCTGATTGGCGCGACTCTTGCGATCGTACCAAGCAATCTGGTCCTCGACCCGATTCGTGATGTACTCATCCGAGTTCATGCAGCGTCGCCGAGTGAAGGTGAACTGGCCTCGCGTCTCGCAGCGCGTCGCCGCGAAGTTGGCGGCCGGCGGCTAGTTCGCCGTCTTGCGGGCCTTCGTCTTCGGATCGGTAATCCACGCCACGAACGCTTCCATCGACACATTGAAGTATTTCTGTGCACCACTCGGCTTCCAGAGGATGTTGGAAGGTTTGACGCGGACCGTACCCACGGTTCCTGTGTCATTCACAATGGTCTCCTCCAGATATTCGGGGCTGGAGAACCGATTAACGTACTTTGGCATGGATGAACCTCACGAAAGTGGTAGTACTTACACCGCACCGCTTCCTATTCTGCATCGCCCGCCGCTGGCGAGCAACCGCAGCCTTCAACGTGCCACAACATTAGAAACATTAGAAACGGCGCGCGGCGTCCAGCGTCCCGCCTGATCGAGTATCAGGGTAGCGCGATGCCGAATGGGGCAGGCTCACAGGGGCCGGGATGGTTCGGGGTCGGATACCCCCAGCGTTCGCGCCCATGAACGGGGGCCACGTCTCGCCCCTCGGTGCAGTCGTCGCGTTATCGAATCAGGGCGGCGACGCTCAACTGCGCACGTTGTAATACACGGCGGAGTTCTGCCAGTTGGAGTTCACCAGCACCAGGAACCATGTCGAGCGAGACTTGAGAAACACGTCTTGGCTCCACTTCTGAACGTTAGGGGCGGCAGCAATGTACGTGGATGGCTGGTTCGCCTTCCATGCGAGAAAGTTCGGCTCATCAAATACGAAGATTGTGATTGGGACTTCTGATTCCACGTCGTAATGCGCCGGGCCGAACCACGGCGCAACGTACGTCACCGCCAGATGGTGATTGGCTTGGAGGGTGAGGACGCTCACTACCGGGCCCCGTTGGCCCAGTCGGGCCCTGTTGGGGGATGGGTAGCTGCGGCGGAATCGGAGCGGCCGGATTCGTCTTCCGCTTCATGCCGCCCGCTTCCTGTACTTCCTCCAAGAACGTGCGAACCGTCCGGAAGAACAGCGGGATCGCGAGCAAAAAGAACGCCTTCCAGTTCGCTCCGACCGTCTGCAAGATGGAAAGCGCTCTGTCATAGTGCGAGTTTGCTGTATCCCCCAAAACGATCCACCAGCCGACGTAGCAGGTGATGCCGAAGACGATGAGGACGGTCAGTCCTTCGATCAGCTTGTATACCTGGGTCGGGGCGTGCCGGTATGAATAACGAGACGCCGCGCACGTCCATCTCCATGCGCGTAGAAACCAAGGCGGCCTCGTGGCTACCACCGGACGGGGGTCTGTCACCGCGCAAACGTAGCTTCTTGGGACCCAGGACGCTAATCGTCGCCAGCTGTGCCGGAGCCCCGGGCGGAGGCCGCGGCGCGTACTAGGCTACGTACGTCGCCGCGGCCCTCGTCGCCTCGGCGTCAGCGTGCGTGTAACACCGCAAGACGGTTTGCGTGTCCGTCCACCCTCCGCCTGCCGCCACGTCCTTCAAGGGCAAGTGCTTTCTCGCGGTGGCCCACCCCCGTCGAAACGTGTGCCAAGTTCCCCCGTCGAGGTGGGGCAACTCGGCGAGCTTCTCGGCCCGGCGCAGCCACGCGCTCGCGACCCACTTGGTCAGGGGCTCCTTGGGGTCACTCAATGATGGAAACACCCAGCCCTCGCCGACGATGCCCCGCCGCTTGCGCCAGGCGACTAGACCGGAGTAGGCGGGTTCGTTCAGCGGCAAGGAATGCTCATGGCGCTTCTTGTTGCGCACGGCGCCCGCGTTGTCAACACCGGTTTGAAATTGCACACTTTCACCGGGGAAATTTGCACACTCGGGTGGGGGGCGGGCCGTCAGGACGCCGGGGCCTCCTGACGGGACGACTGTCGCGTGCCTGACCGGTGGGGGGTGGTGGGGCGGCTCTGCAGCGTGGACCGAAGCTCGGTGTGGTGCCGCATCCGGTAGCTGTTGCCGCGGATATTGACGATGTGACAGTGATGCACGAGGCGATCGATCAGCGCGGCGGCCATGACCTCGTCGCCGAAGATCTCGCCCCATTCTTCAAAGCCCTTGTTTGACGTGAGCACCGTCGACGCCCGCTCGTAGCGCCGGGCGATCACCTGGAAGAAGAGCATCGCGCCGGTGCGACTGATCGGCAGGTAGCCGATCTCGTCGACCACGAGCACGGACGGGAAGATGAGCGTCTTGAGCCGCTGGGCGAGCCGGCCGGCGGCCTGCGCCTCTTCGAGCGACGTGATCAAGTCGCCCAGCGTGCCATAGTACACGCGACGGCCGCTCTCCGCTGCGGCGATCGCTAAACTGATCGCGAGATGCGTCTTCCCGACCCCGGGCGGGCCCAGAAAGACGACATTCTCCTTCCGCTCGAGGAAGCCCAGGGTGTGCAGGCTCTCGAGCTGCTCGCGCTTGACCGACGGCTGAAAGGAGAAGTCGAAGTCGGCGAGCGTCTTGACCACGGGGAGCCGGGAGGAGCGCATCGCGGCCTGGAGCCGGCGGTTATTGCGCAGCGCGATCTGCGCGCCGAGGAGGGCCTCGAGCGCGGCCGGGGCCTGCAGGCGGCCGCTGTCGAGCGACGCGAGGATATCGTCGAGCGCTTCCAGCGCGCCCGGCATCTTGAGATCGGCGAGCTGCGTGCGGAGCCGATCGCGGAGTGAGGGAGCCGTGGCTTTCATACGCCGACCTCCCCCGCGTCGGCCGCCACGAGTGCCTGATAGTGCTGGAGGCCGCGCCGCTCGACCAAGACCTCCGGCGTGAGCGGGCGCACGAGCGTGCGGCGCTGCCGCCGGGCCTCCGGGAGCACGAGCGGCCGGTAGGGCCGCTCCGCCAGGGGCTGCAGCACGGCGCGCTCCTCGGCCTCGAAGCGCTCGCGCGGCACCGCCTGGATCGTCTGATGCACGCGCGGATTCGCCACGGCGTCGAGCCACCAGCGCCGCTGGGCATCGAGATCGGCATCGCCGACGAACTCGCGGCCATAGATGAAATTGCCCCGGACGTAGCGCACCGGGCGCTCCACTTTCCCCTTGGTCTGCGCCCGGTACGGCCGACAGGCCCGGATCCGGAAGCTCCAGTGATGGGCGAAGCGGAGGAACTCCGGATTTTCGAGCAGCTTGCCCCCGTCGGGGCGGCCGTCTTCGACGATCACGGCTTTCATCTGGTCGAAGAGCAGCTCGCGCGGCACGCCGCCGAAATACGCAAAGGCATCTTCCAGCGCCGCCATCACGACGGCCATCGTCTGCCGCGGGTAGAACCGGAGCCACAAGAGGCGGGAGTAGCCCAGCACCACGAGCAGGGCGTGGCGCTTCCCCCAGGGGAAGCGGAACTCCGCGAAGTCGACCTGCGCCTGGTGGCCCGGGGCGGTCTCGAAGCGCACCACCGGCTCCGGCTCCGGGCGTGGCCGCACGCGGGCGACATAGTCGCGGACCTGCGTGATCCCGCCGGCGTAGCCGGCCGCCTGCACTTCGGCGAACAGCCGCACGGCGGAGAGCGCAGGGTAGGTGTCCAGCCGCTCGCGAATGATCCCGTGATAGCGATCCAGCTTCGTTTCACGTGGGGCCGACCGGCGGGGGGGCATGGCCTCCAGATCCCGCTCCACCTGCCCGGTGGCCAGCCAGTGGTAGATCACCCGGCGACTGACGCCGAGGCGGTCCGCGATCGCCTGCTTCGACAGGCCTTCTTCCAAGAGATGCTTGAGTAGCACGAGGGTATCCCATCCGTACACGTGCCCCGCCTCTGAGCTGAAGGAAGGGCGAATCTGTCTGGCGGGCCGGCCGGGCGCCTACCGCGGCTCAGCATACCCGGCGGCCAGAAGAGGAGCCCCGAGTGTGCAATTCTCGCCGGTGATTCTGTGCAATTTCACGCCGGTGGTAACACGCGACCACGTGACCGCGCCGAAGGGCGACTCGGGCGTCTGCTCGAGGCTGATGTGCTCCCACCGCAGTTCCAGAATGGCGGACAGGCGGTGCCCCGTGTTCGAGGCCGATCGAGAGCACCCCAACGCGGGGCGGGAGTTGCGGCGACACCTTGCGGAGCGCCGCGTAGCGTGCCTCGCTGACGACAGGCCGTCGCACCTCGTGGTCAATGTGCATGGCATCGCGGGCGCGCTTGCTGGCCAACGGGTTGGTATCGAGCCGGTCTTCTCCACATGCCCAGTTCGAACGCGATGCTCGTGGCCACCAGATCACGTCGCCCGGCCGGGGCATGGCCTTCGGCGACGCGTCGCGCCAAATACTTCGCGACGTGCGACGGTTTGATGTCCCGCACGAGGAAGTCGGCGCCGAGGTCGGCGGCGACGCGGCGCACGCACGCTAGCGCATCCCGCTTGTACCCGGGCGTCCGGCCCGCGAAGCCATCCGTCTCGTAGCGGTCGGCCAGTTGTCCGAGCGTCAGTGGTCCCCGGCCCGCTCCGTTCGGTGGGCTTGGGGCTCGGCGGCGGTCGCCATGCCTTCGATGAATTGGCAGCCGAGGCGCTCCGCCTCTGGACCTGCTTCTTCGGGCTGTCGCCGAGATCAACGCGACGGCACCCGAGTGAGCGGGATCGTTGCTTGCCGCGGCTGGTCCAGAAACGCGTGCAACGTTCCACCGGGTGTGTACTCGGCCACCCTGACGGTGAACTTCGGATGCAGCGGGCTCTTCACGCGCGGGACAGACCACGTCTTCGTCTTCTTCATCGATCCTCCTGGGTTGAACGGGCAATGCGGTGCACATCGGCACGCGACGGCACTGCACGGGGACGCGGCGGGCGCCCAGGCCCGCCGGGATGTTTGATCGGGAGGTCAGCGCGACGAACACGCGGCGCCCCAGTGCGACCGGCGTTCGCGATCTTCCCCTTCTTCACCAGATGACCGAGGTGGTCGGCGGTGAAGCCGGGAAACGCGGGCCGCGTCGGCGAGACTCAGGGTCTCCTCGCCGAAGGTGTGCCAGGCGCGTTCGAGTTCGGTGGCGGCGAGTTCCCACAAGCGAGCGCCATTTGCATCGCCGTACTCGCGAAGGAATCGGGCGCGCTCGCGCCACGCGGCGGGCAAGTCGCCCGGGACCCCAGGAATGATGTCTCGACACCATTCCTAGTAGGTCCAACCTCGCTTAACCAACGCCGGCATTCCCGACTGAAACCCTGGGGCCGACTATGTGATGGGCTGCGCGGCGGGGGGAAATACAAAAGGCCCGCAAGCCAGTAACAGCTTGCGGGCCTTCACGTTTACGTCAGTTGCCCCTCCTGGGATCGAACCAGGACTCTCCTGATCCAGAGTCAGGCGTGTTGCCAGTTACACCAAGGGGCATCGACTCCGCATCGCTCGCTCCATCCCTCAGCGCGACACGGCCACCAAAGTTAGTTTTCGACCCAGCCAAAGGCAACCCTTAGCGCCGCCTCTACGAGTCGAGCTTAGTCCTGAATTCGCCAGCACTTACACGCCATCCGGACGCGCCGCGCAAACGCCCCTCAAAACGCGTCGTAATGGCCGCGCTCGCCCTTGCGCTGGCCCTCTCCGCCTGCCGCGACGCCGCACTCCCCTTCGCCGGCCCCGCGCCCGCGCCCGGCGGACGCGAACGCGTGCAGCAGGCGCTCACCGCGCTCTACGAACGCTACGCCAACGTCCACCTCGGGCCCCGCTACCTCTACGCCCGCCAGCACCTCTCCAGCGCCGCGCTCGTCCCCTCGCGCGTCTTCAACGACTCCGCCCTCTGGACGGGCGCCCCCGACTCGGCCACCCGCCGCTTCGAACTCCGCGAGTTCGTCACGCCGGCCGGCGTCACCGAACAGGAAGCCGCCGACTCCGTGGCCTGGCCCTCCAGGCTCGGCGACGCCAAACACGTCGTCACCCTGCGCAAACTCCCCGACGGCGACTACGCCTGGAACACGAACGCCACCATCGCCCTCGGCGCACGATCCGCGCCTCCGACGTGGCCGACGGCATCGTTGCCCTGCTCACCTCGGCCACGATGCGCCCCGACGCCGAGCGGCGCGCCGACTATCAGACGGCCTTCCCGCGCACCACGGCGGTGATGAGCGAGCTGTTCGCCCTCGACTCGCTGGTGGTGGTGCCCGCCCCCCAGCACGACGGCTCGTCGCTGGTCACGCTCCACTTCTCGCTCCACCCCGACCGCCTGGCTCCGCGCTACCCGGCCTTCTCCGCGTACATGAACAAGTACGTCGGGCCCACCCATTACGATTTTCATATCGCCGACCGCGCCGGACTGGACTACTTCACCGCCGCGTCGGAGGGCCCGCCGGTGCTCGTCCGGGCCCGCATCCGCGGCCGCGACTTCCTGCCCCTCGCCGGCGGCGAGACGCCCCTGCCCGACACGCTGCGATTCTCGGGAAGCTTCACCACCAAGATCGGGCTGTTCACCGTGGGCGCCAAGCAGTTCACCTCGGAGTTCACCATCGGCCGCTCCGATCACGAGCGCTCGTGGAAGCTGCGCTTCGACCAGGAGCCGCAGTGGCAGCTGCCGCTGGCCGCGGCCCACCTGCTCCGCTCGCCGCTCAAGCGCCCGTTCGCGGGCGCCGGCATGAGCTACCGCATCGCCGTGCGCGACAGCGCCGGCGCCCAGACCGTCCTCACCCGCGCCTCGCACGCCGAGGTGCATGAGAGCACCATCATGCGCTTCATCGGCGGGCTCATCTCGCGCGTGATCCTCGACCAGAACGGCGAAGTGCGAAAGCAGGAGTTCGACTACTACGGGCGCGTGTTCGACGCGATGCGAAAGGACTTCGGCGCGCTGATCCCGCAGTAGGCGAAACAAGAAAGGCCGCGGACTCTGTCCGCGGCCTCTGTCGCTTGTTTGCCACGCGCGCCGTCATTGGAACTCTCCGTCCTACCGAACGGCGGCGGGCAATCATATGGTTCACGCGAGTTGCCTCGCGAGTGGAGCTGAGGGGGATCGAACCCCTGACCTCTGCAGTGCGATTGCAGCGCTCTCCCAGCTGAGCTACAGCCCCGAAAGGCCCGAGATGCCGGAAAGAAGCAGCTGCCCGTTCGCACCCGGGTTTCTACTCAAACGGCCCCGCGTGCGGGGCCGCTCGACTGAGTGAATCCTAGTCGAACCACCCCCTGCAGTCAAGGAGACGAGATCCCCCGCCCTCTGGTAACGGCATGCCGCGCCGATACTTTACCCCCATGTTCGCCGACCTCCGCCCCGAAGACGTCCACCGCGCCGCCCGGCGCATTGCCGGCACCGCCGTCCGCACGCCCCTGATCCTGAGCGCGCCCCTCTCTGCGGCCGCCGGCGGCGACGTGTACCTCAAGCTCGAGAATCGCCAGGTCACCGGCTCGTTCAAGCTGCGCGGCGCGCTCAACGCGCTCGCCACCCTCCCCGCCGAGGCGCAGCGCCGCGGCGTGGTGGCCTCGTCGGCCGGCAACCACGGGCTCGGCGTGGCCTACGCCGCCAAGGCGCTGGGCATCGCCGCCACCATCTTCGTGCCGAGCACCGCGCCCGACGTGAAGAAGTCGGGCATCCGCGCCCTCGGCGCCACGCTCGACGACGGCCAGCCCGACTACGATGCGGCGATGGTCGCCGCCAAGGCGTACGGCGCCGCCCACGGCCTCACCTTCATCAACCCCTGCCTGGGCGACATGCTCCTGGCCGGCCAGGGCACGGTGGCGCTGGAAATCCTCGAAGATCTTCCCGACCTCGGCACGCTCGTGGTCTGCGTGGGCGGCGGCGGACTGCTGGGCGGATGCGCCTCGCTGCTCAGGCGCGAGGCCCCGCAGGTGCGCATCGTCGGCGCGCAGAGCGTCGAGACCGCCGCCATGGCCAGGTCCCTCGCCGCCGGCCGCGTGGTCGAGATTCCGGTGACGCCCACGCTCGCCGACGGGCTCGCCGGCCAGATCGACGACGAGGCGCTCGACATCGGCCGCCACGCCCTCGACGACATCGCGCTCCTGACCGAAGACGAGATCGCCCGCGCCATCGCCTGGCTCCACACGCACCACGACCTCAAGGTCGAGGGCGCGGGCGCGGTGGCCACGGGGGCGGTGTTGTTCGCGAAGTCGGCGCTCGTCCTTTCCCGCGGCGGTGATCGTCTCGGGCGGGAATATCGACGAGGCGAGGTGGAACTCGCTTCTTCTGGCTGTCTGACTGTCCCTATATTGAACGCCCATGTCCCTCTCCCTCGGCCTCCTCGGCACTTCCGCGTCGCGCCCCACGGTGGAGCGCAACGTCGCCTCCGTCGTGCTCGTGCGCGAAGGCGAGACGCTGATGTTCGACTGCGGCGAGGGCACCCAGCGCCAGATGATGCGCTACGGCGTGTCGTTCGCGCTCTCCGACATCTACTTCACGCACATGCACGCCGACCACGTGATCGGCGTCATCGGGCTCATGCGCACGATGGCCCTGCAGGGGCGCACCGAGACCATGCGGCTGTTCGGCCCCAAGGGCGCCGGCCGGCACCTCAAGCGCGCCAAGGAGTTCGGCGTCGACCGCGTCGCGTTTCCGGTGGAGATCGTCGAACTCGAGCCGATGCAGCGCGTCGAATACAAGGACCACGCCATCGTCGCCTTTCCCGTGGACCACGGGCCGTCGCCGTCCATGGGCTACGCGATGATCGAGGCGATCCGCAAGGGACGCTTCCACCCCGACCGGGCGCGCGAACTCGGCATTCCCGAGGGGCCGCTCTGGGGCCAGATCCACCGCGGACTGCCGGTGACGCTCCCCGACGGCCGCGTCATCCAGCCGCAGGAGCTGGTGGGCGAGGCGCGGCCGGGACGCACGGTGGTCATCACCGGCGACACGCGCCCCTGCGACGCCACGGTGGAGATGTCGCGCGACGCCGACCTGCTGCTGCACGAGGCGACGTTCGCCGACGAGGAAGCCGAGCGGGCGCGGGAGACGGGGCACTCGACGGCGCGCGAGGCCGCCGGCGTGGCGGCGCGCGCCAACGTGCGCAAGCTCGTGCTCACCCACCTCTCCGCCCGCTATTCGCGCGACCCGTCGGACCTGGTGCGCGAGGCGAAGGAGATGTTCGATAACGTGGTGGTGGGCCGCGACGGGATGGAGATCGACATCCCCTTCCGCGACGCCGGCACCACCGACGGCTCAGTTGCGCCCGCGGACTGACCCCTTCGACCGCCACACGTCGTGCGCGGGGTCGGGCCGGGACACCGGCATCGACCGCCGGAAGAGCCGCCGCAGCGTGTCCTGATCGAGCGATTGCTCGACGAGCTCGGGATCGAGCCGGCTGGTAACGCTGCGCGCCTCGGGCCCCTGGCTGATGTACCAGTTGTAGCGATCGAGCCGCGCGTAATGCCCGTTGGGATGGCGGAAGTACACCACGGCGTTGCTGGCCGCCGGCACCGCCACCTGGACGGTGTACTCGACGCCGTCCGGCGAGCTGTAGGTGAGCATGGTCGTCCGGTAAGAGAAGAAAGTTGCGCGGGAGCTACCCGACCAGCAGCGGCGCCAGCGGCTGTCGCGAAGCGTAGCCGCTGTCGACGTCGTGCCAGAACTGGACCTCGGGCTCGCCCAGGCGCCAGCAGAGCAGCACGCGCCGCCCGTTGATCTCGCTCGGGAAGTCCACGAGTCCCAGCCGCGGGTCCTTCATCTCGATGCCGAGCGCCCCCAGTTCGCGCTGGAAGCTGGCAATCTCGCGGGCGAGCGCCTGAACCTCGCGCTCCAGCCGTTCGGAGTTGCCGTGCCCGCCCTCGCCCTGCGCGTTGGACGCGGCCAGATCGAGTTCGAGAATCTTCTCACGCCACACAGCGTGCACGCGCACCACGTCGGCGACGATCTTCCGCACCAGCGGAAGCGTCGCGTTCGCCTGATCGACGGTGAATTGCTTCATGTCTGGAGTATAGCCGAAAATACGAGCCGGGGACAACGCGGCAAACGCCCGACTACGGCTCCTCGTTTCCGTGCCGCTCCGCCTCGCGCTCCTCGAGCCGGCGCCGGCGGCGCGCCTCGGCCGCCTGGAAGCGCCGTAACTCGGTGGGGGTCTCCGGCTTGAGCCCGGGCACCTCCACCGGCCGCCCGTTGCGGTCCACCGCCACGAACGTCAGGTAACAGGAGTTCGTGTGCCGGCGATTGCCCGTGAGCAGATCCTCCGCCTCCACTCGCACGCCCACTTCCATGGACGTGCGCCCCACGTAGTTCACGCTCGCCTTCATCACGAGCAGGTCGCCCAGGTGGATCGGCTCGCGGAAGTCCACGCGATCGATGGACGCGGTGACCACGGACGTGCGGCAGTGCCGCAGCGCGGCGATGGCCGCCGTCTTGTCCATCATCGACAGCACGACGCCGCCGAACACGTGGCCGAGGTTGTTGGCGTCCTGCGGCATCATGAGCTGCGACGATTCGTGCTGGCTCTCGACCACCGTCTTGGCGGCGCGCTTGGGCTTGGTCATGGCTGGGGAGTCCGCCGGCGGTCGGCCCGCCGGGCATCGGAGTGGAGAAGGGGCCGAACGTAGCCGGCCGAGCGCGCGACGGCGCGACCGGCGGGCCGGGGCGCGGTGGACGCAACGCGGGCGTTCTCGTCGTAGAGCGTCGCATCGTTGAACGCGCGGTCGAGCGCGCGGCGCGTGGTGGAGTCGATGCGGGGGCGGTCCAGCCAGTACACGCGGCGCAGCGGCGTGTGCACCTGGGCCACGGACCAGACGTGGCGCGCCGCGTCGACGATCGACACGTCGGCCACGCTGTCGGCCGTGTCGGCGCGGGCGACCACGGCGTAGCCGGGCCCCGTCCACCGCACCTCGGCGCCGCCGCCGTCGGCGGGCAGGGTGGGCCGGATCTCGCCCCACCATGCCTGCGAATCGAGCGGTATGGGCGGCAGGGGCAGCGCGCCCTGCCCGTCGCGGCGGCCGGAGATGCGTCCCGCGAACGCGACGGCCGGCCGGTTCCGCACGTGGGTGAGTTCGAAGCTCTGCTCGTCGAAGCTCACCTGCGAGAGCACGACGCGAATGACGTCGCCGAACGGGCCGCCACCCGAACGGGCCGAGTCGAGCACGGCGGCGTAGCGGCGCCGGCCATCGGCCACGACACGCGCCGCCTCGGCGGGCCCCACCAGATCCTCCACGCGCACCGGGTGGCCCACGCGCAGGTCGATCACCGACCGCCACGTGGTGTGGAATCCGGCCTGCGGCCGGAGGCGCGTATCGGCGTGGTACTCGATGGACAGAAAGGGCCCGGCAACGTCGAGCAGCGAGACGTCGGACGTGGCGGTGACTTCGGGGCGGTCGGCCACCGGCTCGTCGGGATCGAGCGGCTCCTCGTCCGTGTGGTTCGCGGCGTAGGCGCCGGCGATGCGCCCGACGAGGGTGTCGACGAAAACCAGCGTCGAGTCCTTGCTGATCAGATCGCGCGAATAGACGAGCTGGCCGACGAGCAGCGCGTCGTAGTACGAGTGGTCGTCGTCGGCGACGTAGACCTCGTGGAACCGCCCGCCATAGCGCGCCAGCATGAGCGGAACGCCGCGGACGGTGATGCCCGACGGCCCCGACGCGACCCAGTACGTCGAGTCGCCGGACACCAGAAGGAACTCGGCGGCCGGGGAGGAGGGGGCGGAGCGGGAGCAGGCGGCCGCGAGGGCGGCGAGGAACGGAAGCCAACGATGGGACATAAGCGCTGAAGATACTACGGAAAGGCGTCAACGGCCCTGCGCTGTCTAGTCGTTCAGCGCCGCTACCACCCGCTCGATCTCGGCCGGTGCCGTATAACTGGCGGCCCCGATGCGTACCACCCCGTCCGCCCCCTGCCCCAGCCGTTCGATTACCGTGGCCGCGTAGAAATCTCCATTGGAGACGAACAACCCCTTGGCCGCCAGCGCGCGGGCGATGTCGGTGGTCTTCCGGCCCTTCATAACGAACGACAGCGTGGGCGTCCGGGGTGTTCCGGGGCGGGGGCCGAACAGCGTGAGGCCCGGAATCGACTTCGAGTCCCGTTCCACAGTCGCGCCAGCAGCGCTTCGCCGCGGCGGTGAAGCTCCGCGTAGCTCGCGGCCAGCGCCCCGCGGCGGCCGCCGGGCGTTCCCGCCGGGGCAAGCGACGCGAGAAAGTCCACCGCCGCGGCCGCGCCGACGATCCCTTCGTGGTTCTGCGTTCCCGTCTCCAGCCGCTCGGGCGACTCCTGCGGCGCCGGGTCGAGTCGCGGCACGTCGGTGGCTTCGATGAGCGCGCGCCGCCCCCAGAGGATCCCGATGTGCGGCCCGTAGAACTTGTACGCCGAGCAGGCCAGGAAATCGCAGCCGATGTCCTGCACGTCCACGAGCTGGTGGGGCGCGTAGTGCACCGCGTCCACGAACGAGAGCGCGCCCACCGAATGGGCGAGCGCCGCGGCCTTCTTCACGTCGCTGATCGTGCCCAGCGCGTTCGACGCGGCGCCGATGGCGACGAGCTTCGTCTTCGCGTTCACCTGCCGTTCGAGGTCGGCCCAGTCGAGCGTGCCGTCCTCGGTGCGCATGCGCGCGGTGCGGATCGTCACGCCGCGATCCACCGCCAGCGCGCGCCAGGGCGCGACGTTGGCGTGATGGTCCAGCTCGGTCACCACGATCTCGTCGCCGGGCCCCCAGGCGCGGCCGAGTCCGCGCGCCAGGTGGAAGGTGAGCGACGTCATGTTCTGGCCGAACGCGATCTCGTCCTCGCGCCCGTTCACGAAGTCGGCCACCGTGCGGCGGGCCGCCGCGATCATGGCGTCGGTCTCCTCGCTCGTGGGGTAGGCCCAGTGCGTGTTGGCGTTGTGGTGCAGCAGGTAGTCGCGCACCGCGTCGGCCACCGACTGGGGCACCTGCGTGCCGCCGGGCCCGTCGAGGTAGGCCACGGGATGGCCGTTGTGCACGCGGCGCATGGCCGGGAAGCGAGCGCGGATGGCGTCCACGCTCGCGATGGCGGTCGTTTCAATCGTGTGAGGCATCAGAGGGGTCGGTTCACTTGATCTCGGTGCCGCCCAGCCGCTCGATGACCTTCACGGCCTCGACGTGGTCGGCTTCTTCGCCCAATTCGGCGCGGGCCATGCGGAACAGTTCGGCGGTGAGCTGCAGGATGGGCGACGGTATCTTCTGTTCGCGCGCCACCTGCGCGGCGATGCCCACGTCCTTGTCGAGCAGGGCCAGGCGGAAGGTGCGCGGAAACGCGCGGCTGAGCACGCGCTCGGGAAACAGGTTCTCCGACGTGTTCGACCGGCCGCTGGACGCGTTCACCACCTCGAGCGCCACCCTGGGACTGACGCCGGCGTGGGCCAGCGCCGCCATGCACTCGCCGGTGGACCAGACGTGGATGGCGAGCATGGCGTTGTTCATGGCCTTCACGGCGTCGCCGGCGCCGACCGCGCCGCAGTGCACGATCTTCTTCCCGAACGATTCGAGCACCGGCCGCGCCCGTTCGAGCGCCGCCGCGTCGCCCCCCACCATCACCGTGAGGATGCCCTTTTCGGCGCCGCTCGTGCCGCCGCTCACCGGCGCATCGATGAACGCCACGCCGAGCTCGGCGAGCCGGCCGGCGATCGCGTTCGACGTGGCCGGGTCGCCCGAGGTGCAGTCCACGAACAGCGTGCCGCGCGCCAGGCCGGCCAGGAGACCGTCGGGTCCGTCGAGCAGCGAGGCGACGTTCTGCGAGGTGGACAGGCAGGTGACCACCACCGCGGCGCCGCGCACGGCGTCGGCCGGCGTGGCGGCGGCGCGGGCCTTGGTGGCGGCGGCGAATTCACGGGCGCGCTCGGGCGTGCGGTTCCACACGGTCAGATCGAAGCCGGCGGCCGCGACGCGGTGCGCCATGGGCCGGCCGATGGCGCCGAGCCCGAGAAATGCGACGGAGGTCATGGAGAGTGGGTGAGGGCGTTGGGAAGTTCGCGGGCGCGGCGGGGGGCGTCAACGGAGGCGCCGGCGCTAATTTCCACGCCATGATCACCCGGCTCTCCATTCCCGGCATGCGCAGCAACTACTGCGTGACGGCCGTGTTCACGGCGCTCACCGCGGTGGAGGGGATCACGCGCGCCGACGTCGCCATCGGCGCGGCGACCATCGAGCACGACGGGCGGGCCACGGCGGACGCGCTGCGCTCGGCGATTGCGGTGGCGGGCTACGAGGTGGCCGAGGTGGTGGAGGAGCGGAGGCGGCTGGTCTAGGAACCGACCGCGTCGCCGAGGATCTGGCGCAGGTGGTGCTCCAGATGGGCGACGTAGTCGTCCATGAAGTAAGTCCAGCGTCGCCGGCCGGTCGGCCGGCACGGGACGCCACGCCAGCTCGTCGAGGTTGTGCTCGGCGCGGGGCTCGAGGCGAACGGACTCGGGCACGTCGCCCATCACGCGGGCGATGTGGAGATTGAAGGTGCGCCACAGCGTCACCAGCTCGTCCCACGGCGAGAGCCGGTAGCGCTGCGTCGCCACCCAGACGTCCTGCTCGTATCCCGGGAACACGAGGCTGTGCTGGAACTGCGCGCGCACGAAGCGCTGGTGGTTGTGCGACGCCGAGTCGATCAGGTGGCCGACGATCTCGCGGGGGGACCATTTGCCGGGCGCCGGCCGCCGCGCGCTCGCGTCGGCCGAGATGGCCAGGAGCCGCGGCGCGTTCTGCTCGACCAGGCGGCGGAGGCGCGCCACGTACGGCGGAACGCGGCCATCGAACCGCGCGGCCGTGATTTCATAGACGAAGCTCTCCCGGCCCGCGGAGTTGATGCGCTCGCCGACGCGAACGCCGCCGATCTTCTCCACCGCCCGCTGCGACCGGCGGTTGTGGATGCCGACGAGGAAGATCACGCGGTGGACGGAGCGGAAGGCGTGCTCCAGCATGAGCTGCTTCATCTCGCCGTTGTAGCGCCCGCCCCAGTGGGAGCGGGCGAGGAAGCTCCATCCGATCTCGACTTCGCCGGCACTTGTGTCGAGACCGAAGTACCGCGACGACCCGATCACGCGCCCGTCGCGGGCGTCGATGACGACGAAGGCGCCGCCCGAGGCCATTCCCTCGTCGAAGAACTCGCGGAACACGTCGGGGCGCCACCGGTCGTTGGCCGGATGCTGCTCCCAGATGAGCGGGTCCGAGGCGACGGCGAACAGCGCGTCGAAGTGCTCGGAGCGCAGCGGATGCAGCTCGACCAGGTGGCCGCGCAGGGTGGGCTGGAGATCGAAGGACATTGGTGGGGCAAGAAGCTAATGGCTCCCGCCAGGGGCGGTAGGCCACCACCGCGGTCAGAAGTTCAGCCAGTACGAGCCCTTGATCAGAAACGTGTTCCCCGGATGGGAGCGGAACAGATTGGCGTAGTCGCGGCCGAACTGGAAGCTGCCCGGATCGATGCCGTCCTGCGAACGGTTCTGCGACCACACGAGGTACAGCACCGAGCCCGGCCGGTATTCCCACCGCACCACGGTGTTCGACCGCAGCTGCTTGTAGTTGAATCCGGCCAGCCCGTCGGGGCCGTTGAAGGGCTTGTACCGGTCGGCGAAGGTCGCGGCGCGCGGGTCGTTCAACTCCATCCAGCCGGAGTAGCTGCCGGTGCTGACGAACGGCTGCGCGTAGACCTGGAGCGACAGGGTGGGCGTGGCCGTGAAGTTGAAGCGCGTGGTCATCGCCACGGTGTTCTGATCGAGGCGGGCGAAGGTGTAGTGCGTGGTGTCGGCGCCGACGTCGCCGTAGTTGCCGTACCACTGCGCGGCGGAGACGTTGCGGCCCCACGAGGCGCCGAGGTCGGCGCTGAACCGGCTCGACACGCGGAAGCTCACGTCCGGCCCCAGGGAGATGTTGGACGACCGGCCCTCGTCACCGCCGCCCCAATTCAGCGAGAGCGACGGCACGACGGAGCGGCGGCCGTCGCCGCTCACGCTGGCCCACCCCCACGTGCTCGGCGACTGGGCCACCGCCGGGCCGCCCCGCGCGCATGTGGCGCAGAACGACGGGACGGCGTTGTCCACGCCGATGCCCCCGCCGACGAACCAGTTGTTGGCGAGCGTGGTGTTCATGTTGACGTTGCCGCCCACGTCCTCGCGCATGCCCTGGGCGGAGAAGTTGGACCACTGGTTCACGTTCACCTGGAACCGCCGGTAGACGGGCGTGGGATTGTTGAACACCAGCGCGTACCAGAGCCACTGGTTCTGCGCGTTGGCCTGGCTGAGGAACCCCACGTCGTTGATCTCGAAGCCCGGTGACAGCCACTGATAGCCGACGTTGAACCGGGTGAGGCCGCCGCCGATCTTGCTGAACGAAAGCTGTGCCGAGGTGCCGCCCAGCGACGTCCGCGTGCTGTCGAAGGCGACGCCGCCGTCGGGGCGCTGGTAGTCGTGCACGAAGCTCTGCTGGGTGGCCGAGATCGCCTCGGCCGACCCGCCGACGCGGCTCGCGGCGACGTAGCCGTCCACGCTGTAGCGCCGGTCGAAGAACTGGTTCCTGAAGTCGAGGCCGGCGGCCAGGGCGTCGCGGCGCAGGTAGGGCGCGCTGAAGGCGTCGAGGTTCCGCTTGACGCTGGTGACCATGACGCCGATGCCGCTGGCTCCGGCGCGGAAGTCCTGCTGCAGGCGTCCCACGAAGTAGTTCGTCTGCGGCTCGATGGTGGCGCTGGCCGGCCCCTGCTCGCGGCTGGTGACGGCGTCGAGAATGCCCACCGACGCGCCCCCGGCCAGCCGGCCGGTCAGCTTGGCGGCCCCGAGGATCGTGGTCTGGTCTGGGTTCTCGTCGCCGGTGTACGTGTCGCCGAGCTGCGGCGCCCGGCCGATGCGGCGCGAGTAGAAGAGGCCGGAGCACACGCCGTTGTTGCAGTTCACGTCGAAGCGGAACAGCCCCTGCCCTTCGAGGAAGAACGGGCGCTTCTCGGGAAAGAAGGTCTCGAACGCGCTGAGGTTGAGCACCGAGGGGTCGGCCTCCACCTGCCCGAAGTCGGGGTTCACGGTGCCGTCGACGGTGAGGTTCGACGTGAGGCCGTACTTGAGGTCGGCGCCGGCCGTGAGCGAGGACCGCTGCGCATAGCCCGTTCCGGCCACGGCGTTCTCGGTCTTGGTCACCGTGTACGGCACCACTTCCAGCCGGTGCGGCGAGGCGAGGCCGGCGAACCCCGCCACGGGGGCGAACTGCGAGGCGATCCCCGGCCGCGACCGGTTGTACAGGGGCCAGCTGTCGCTCTCGTTGTCGCGGGCCACGTCGCGGGTGATCATGATGCCGAAGGTGTTCTCGTCCCCGGACGGATAGCGCAGCTGGCTCAGCGGGATCCGGAACTCGGCCGTCCACCCCAGGGAATCGATGCGCGTGGCCACGTCCCAGACACCGTCCCAGGAGTCGTCCTCGTCGCCGTCGTTGTACGTGTAGTAGTCGCGCTTCACGCCCGCCGGGTTCACCGCGAACTCGAACCCGGTGCGCCGGTCGTGGTACGAGTCCACCATCACCTTGATCTGGTCGGACGCGGTCCGCACGTCGCGCCGGCTCAGCAGAGAGACGATGCTGTCCGGATGCGGGTCGTACGCCCGGACGAAGAAGTACAGGTTGCGCGCGTCGTAGGTGATCCGGGCTTCGGTGCGGAACCGGGGCTCGGTGTCGGGCACGGGGCTGTACTGGCGAAAGGCGGTGATCACGGTGGCCGTCTTCCAGGCCGGGTCGTCGTCGCGGCCGTCGAGCACCGGCGGCGACAGCGCGGGCGCGGGCGGCGCCGCGGGGCCACGCGCGGCCTCGGGCGCGGCGCGGACGGTCCCGAGCGACGCCGTGCGCAGTTGGGAGCGCTGAGCCGGCAGCAGGGCGGGCGCGAGGAAGGCCGTCACGATGAGAAAACGACGCATGGCAATCGGAATCGGGGGGGTCGATGGACGATGGCCGCGTGCGGCGGGCGGACCCGCCCGCGCTACCGAAGCGGCTGCACCTCGTTCGACAACCCGCCCCGGCGAACGGTTGGCACATTCACGTCAGGAAATTGTCAGCGACCCGTTCGCCGGCGGGCGCATCGCCCCATGATTGCGCCTTGTCCCCTCCCCGCGGCGGGCCTAACTTGACGCGCGCTTATTCCGAGGGATCATCGCGCGGGACGACCCGTCCGCGCTCACGTTCGTCGTCGACAAGACGCCCTGTGCGTTCCAGGGAGGCCCGGCCATGACGCCAGCTCAGTACACGCCTGAAGACCGGCCCGTCGCGACGCTGCTCGCGCCCGACATCCTCGCCCTGCTCGACGACGCGCCCACGGCGGTGGCCGCGGAAACCGAAGAACTCCACGCGGCCGACCTCGCCGACGTCGTCGAGCTGCTGCCGCGCGAGAAGGTGCCGGCGCTGCTCGCCGCCCTGGCGCCGCAGCGCGCGGCCGACGTGCTCGAGTACCTCGACGAGGAACTCCGGTCCGAGGTGCTCGAAGCGATGTCGGCCCGCCAGGCCGCCGCCCTCGTATCGGAGATGACGCCGGACGATCGCGCCGACACCCTGGAGGAGATCGAGGAGGAGCGGGCCGAAGAGATCCTGGCCGCGATCCCGGCCGAGGCCCGCCGCGAGACGGAACGGCTGCTGGCCTACGAGCCGGACACGGCCGGCGGCCTGATGACCACCGAGTTCGTCTCGGTGCCGGCCACCATGAGCGTGGAGGCCGCGCTGGCGAGCGTCCGCGCGATCGCGCGCAGCGGGCGCCGCGAGGCGATGTACCAGATCTACGTCACCGACGAGAGCGGGCGCCTCTCAGGCGTGCTCTCGCTGCGCGAGCTGCTGGCGGCGGCCGAGGGCGCGAAGGTGGGCGACGTCGCCTGGACCGAGGTGGTGACGGTGGAGGCCCACGCCGACCGCGAGGAGATCTCGAGCGTCGTCTCGAACTACGACCTCGTGGCGGTGCCGGTGATCGACGAGAACCACCGCGTGCTCGGCGTGGTGACGGTCGACGACGTGATCGACGCCATCCAGGAAGAGCAGACGGAAGACGCGCAGAAGTTCGGCGGCATGGAAGCGCTGGACGAGCCGTACATGCAGATCGGGTTCTGGCGCATGGTGCAGAAGCGCGGCGGCTGGCTGAGCGCGCTGTTCCTGAGCGAGATGCTCACCGCCAGCGCCATGGGGCACTATGGCGACGACCTGGGCAAGGTGCTGGCGCTGGCCCTGTTCATTCCGCTGGTGATGAGTTCGGGGGGCAACTCCGGATCGCAGGCGACGTCGCTGATCATCCGCGCCATGGCGCTCGGCGAGGTCCGGCTGCGCGATTGGTGGCGCGTGGCGCTGCGCGAACTGCCCACGGGGATGGCGCTCGGGAGCCTGCTCTGCATCCTGGGCATCATTCGTATTCTGGCGTGGCAGTCGGTGGGACTGTACGACTACGGCCCGCACCACAACCTGATCGCGGTGACGGTCGGCGTGGCGCTCATCGGCATCGTCACGTTCGGCTCGCTGGCCGGCTCCATGCTGCCGTTCGTCATGAAGCGATTGGGGTTCGACCCGGCGAGCGCCTCGGCGCCGTTCGTGGCCACGCTGGTGGACGTGACCGGCCTCGTGATCTTCTTCACCGTCGCCCAGATCTTCCTCCGGGGTAACGGCCTCTGAGTCGCGCCACAGCCGGCGTGCTCGCATGACGGCCACGAGCGCTCCCGCGACGCCGCGGGGGTCGAGCTGGGGCGCGATCGGGATGATCGCGATCAGCGCCACCGGGTTCGGCGCGATCCCGATCCTCACCTCGCTGGCCGAGCAGTCGGGCGCGTCGCTGCTCAACGCCCTGTGGTGGCGCTACCTGCTCGGCACGCTGATGCTGGCCGTGTTCGCGGGGAGCATGCGGGCGCTCCGCGCCCCCTGGCGCGCCATCCTGCCGGTGATCGTGCTCGCCGGGGGCGCGCAGGCGTTCATCGCCTTCGTCAGCCTGTCGGCGCTCGACTACATCCCGGCGGCGCCGCTCAGCTTTCTCTTCTATACGTATCCGGCCTGGGTGGCGGTGCTCGCCGCCGCCCGCGGCACCGAGAAGTTGACGCTGACCCGCGTCGTCGCGCTGGCGCTGTCGCTCGGCGGCATCGGCGTGATGATCGGCGCGCCGAGCGTGGGGTCGCTGCACCCGGTGGGCGTGACGCTGGCGCTGATCGCGGCGGTGGCCTACGCCATGTACATCCCGCTCATCGGCAAGTACCAGGAGCAGCTCTCGGAGTGGATCGCGGCGGTGTACTCGGCCCTGGGCGCGGGCGTGATCCTGCTGGCGATCGCCCTGCTCACCCACCGGGCCTCGGTCGCCCTGACCGCCAATGCCTGGCTGGCCATCGGCGGGCTGGCGTTCTGGTCCACGGCCATCGCGTTCATCGCCTTCCTGCGCGGACTCCGCGTGCTCGGCCCCGTGCGCGCGGCCATCGTCTCCACCGTCGAGCCGTTCTGGACGGCGCTGCTGGGAGCGCGCATCCTGGGGCAGCGGCTTTCGATGGCGACGCTCGGCGGCGGGCTGCTGATCGCGGCGGCGGTGGTGTTGTTGCAAATGCGAAGGGGAGCGGCGGAGTAGGTTGGTGGCGGTAGGTCGGATGACCTGCGCTCGCCCATCCCCACCGCCCAACTCCCCGACCCGCCCCCCGTCCCCTTATCTTACCTCCGACGCCCCAACCGGAGCTGCAGATGGATCAGGTGCATTTCAAGATCGAAGGCATGACGTGCCACCACTGCGTGCACGCCGTCACGAACCGGCTGGCGAAGACGCCGGGCGTGAAGGTGGACGACGTCCAGATCGGATCGGCGACGATCCATCACGATCCGGACGTGGCGACGATCGATCAGATCGAAGAGGCGATCGCGGATGAGGGGTACACCGCATTCGTTGAATGAAGCGAACGGCAGACGGCCGTTCAGCCGTTACTCCCACGCACTGATGACGCCCTGCTCGAACCAGGCATACTCCCCTTCGAGCACCTTCTTGCTGAGCGCGTATATCGCCCCGTCGTTCGCCCCATAGAAGTTCCGGAACAGCGCGTCCACCCGACGCTCCGCCTCGCGGCAGAATACGTCGGCCAGCTCCAGCGCCGCCGCGTTGCCGCGCTTGGCCTCGTCGTTCGCCCGCACGCAGGCCGCGGCGATGGCGAACAGCTCGGCCCCGATGTCCACCCCGCGGAAGAGCAGCGCCTGCCGGCGCTCGAGCTTGGGCCCGAAGCGCACCATCGCATGGAAGAGCACCCGCGCCAGCTTGCGCGCTCGCCGCTCGGCGAACCGCATGTGCCGCGCCAGCCGCCCGAACTCGCCGAAGCGACCCGGGCGCGGCAGCCAGAGCATCGGATACCAGACGGCGTAGAACGGCGCCGCGCGCACGGCCGCGCTCAGGCGCTGCCCCATGGTGGACTGCGGGCTCACGATCGGGAACGCGAGCTTGAAGTGGTGGTCCACCGCCTCGCGGGCGATGAACAGCCGCATGATCTCCGACGAGCCCTCGAAGATCAGGTTGATGCGCGAGTCGCGCAGGAACCGCTCCACCGGCACCGCACGCTCGCCGCGGCCGCGCAGCGAGTCGGCCGTCTCGTAGCCGCGGCCGCCGCGGATCTGCAGCGTGTCGTCCACGATGCGCCAGGCCTTCTCCGTGTTGTACAGCTTGGCCATGGCCGCCTCGAGGCGGATGTCGTAGCCGCCCCGCTCGGCCGCATCCACGGTGAGCCGCGACACCGCGTCCATGGCGAATGTGTCGGCCGCCATCATCGCCAGCTTCTGCGCCACCGCCTCGTGCCGGCCCACCGGCTGCCCCCACTGAACGCGCTCCATGGCCCACTTGCGCGCCACCTCGAGCAGCGCCTTGCTCGCACCCACCGTGCTCGCCGGCAGCGTGAGCCGCCCGGTGTTCAGCGTCACCAGCGCCAGCTTGAGCCCGCGCCCTTCGCGCCCAGAGGATGTTCTCCTTTGGCACTCTGACGTTCGTGAACCTGATCATGCCGTTCTCGATCGCCTTGAGCCCCATGAACCGGCAGCGGTGCTCCACCTCCACGCCCGGCCAGTTCGCCTCGACGATGAACGCCGTGATCTGCCGCCGCGGCTTGCCGTTCACCACGCGGTCGGGCGTGCGCGCCATCACCACGAACAGCTCGGCGCAGGTGCCGTTGGTGGTCCACAGCTTCTCGCCGTTCAGCACCCAGTGCGAGCCGTCGTCGCTCGGCTCGGCGTGCGACGCCAGATTGGCCGGGTCGGAGCCCACGTCCACTTCCGTGAGCGCGAACGCCGAGATGGCGCCCTTGGCGAGCCGCGGATAGTACCTGGCCTTCTGCTGCTCGGTGCCGAACAGCTCCAGCGGCTGCGGCAGCCCGATGGACTGGTGCGCCGAGACCAGCGCCGCCAGCGAGCCGTCCTTCGACGTGATGAGCGCGATGGCCTTCACATAACTCGAATAATGAAGGCCGAGCCCGCCGTGCGCCGTCGGGATCTTGATGCCGAACGCGCCCATGGCGCGCAGCTCGTTCACGTACTCGTCAGGCACCTGCCCCGTGCGGTCGATCGCGTCGGAGTCGACGCGCTCCAGGAACGCGCGCAGCCGGTCGAGGAAGGGTTTGGCGCGCGCTTCCTCCGCGGCGTCGGGAGGAGCGCAGGGGTGGATCAGGTGCAGGGGGAAGCGGCCGAGGAAGAGGTCGCGCACGAAACTCGGCCCCGACCACTCGCTCTCGCGCGCCGCTTCGGCAACGTCGCGCGCCTCCTGTTCGCTAACCGGTGCCTGGGTTGCCTGTGCCATGTTACGCTCCCACGGGTGTGGACTCCCCACGCGCCTTCGCCCGGCGGGCCTCGTGGTCCTTCAGCGCCACGAACGTCGCGCCGCCAATGGAGATCAGGGCGAAGGCGAACCACTGGATGGCGTAGCTCAGAAACGGGCCCTCGTCGAGCGGCGCCGGCGTCGTGCGCAGCGGCACCCCCGCCACCACCGAGTCCGTGCCCAGCGCCACCACGTACGAGTCGGCGATGGGATAGGGAAGCTGCGCCGCAATCTGCGCGTAGTTGACCGACCGCAGGTGCCGCGGTGCGTGCGGCAGGTTGTACTGCGGCTGGAACTCCGCGACGTATCCCTCGAAGGTGCTGTCGGGCTCGTGCCAGCGGCCGGCATCGACGGTGGACGCATCGGGTGCGTACACCCACCCGCGGTTGACCAGCACCGCCGTGTCCTGCCCGGCCACGCGCACGGGGGTGAGGACGTACACGCCCGGCGACCCGTTGTGCGAGATGTCCGCCTCGTAGAATTCGCGCGCGAAGTCGGGCGTGCCGCGCACCGTCACCCGCCGGAATTGCGTCGCGGCGCTGTCCCGCGGCAGCGCGAAGTACGGCACCACGGCCGAGTCGAGGCGCGAGGCGATGTAGGCGTTGAGCGCCTGGCGCTGGTGCATCCGGCTGATCTGCCAGAAGCCGAGCCGCACGAACAGCATCGCCACCGCCAGCGCGAAGACGCAGAACACGACGATCCGCTTGGACATGCTGCCAAAGGTAGCGAAACCCACGGCGTTCCGCCGTTGGCCTGCCTTACCCTTTCGCCCTCTCACCCTTTCACCCTCTCACCCTCTCACTCTTTCACTACTCGCCCCTAAAACAACGTCATCTGCTCCCCGATCCGCTCCGGCTCCACCGGCGTCTGATGCAGCATCCGCTGGAGGTCGCGCGCCGAGGCCGGGCTGTGGCCGGAGAAGTGGTTGTTGAAGTAGCCGAAGATCGTCTTGCCGTCCTTCTCCAGCCGCGCCAGCACGCCGGCCCACGACTCGAGATCCCGCGTGCGGTCCATCTGCACGCGCGAGAAATCGACGATCTGGCGGCTGCCCAGCCAGCGCACGTAGACGAAGTCGGCCGTGGGCCGGTCGGCCAGCCCCTGCATCTGCTTGCGCGGAATCCACTTTCCGTCGCTGAGCGTGAGCGCCACGCCGTGTTCGGCGAGCAGCGCCAGCACGCCGTCGTAGATCCAGCCGCGCTGGCGGAACTCCACCGCGAACCGGATGTCGCGCGGCAACAGAGGCAGAAACTCAGCCACCGCCGGCAGTTCGGCCGGAGAGAAATCGGGGCCGAACTGCAGCAGGATCACGGCCAGCTTGTCTCCCAGCTCGCGGGCGCGGTCGAAGAACTCCTTCGCCGCGTCGCCGCAGTCGCGGAGCCGGCGCTCGTGCGTCACTTCCTGCGGCATCTTGAGCGCGAAGCGGAAGTCGGCGGGCGTACGCTCGGCCCAGCCGCGCACCGTCTTCGCCGAGGGCACGGCGTAGAAGGTCGAGTCCACCTCGACGGTGTCGAACGCGCGCGCGTAGACCGTGAGGTATTCGGCCGGCCGCGTGCGGGGCGGATAGAACGGCCCGACCCACGCGTCGTAGTTCCAGCCCTGGGTGCCGAGGTGAATGGAGCCCGCCATCCTTTCAATTGGCGCGCGGCGCGGCCACGCGTCAAGCGGGCTCAGCGATACGTCTCGAAGAACCCCGTGCCGCGCCCGTCGATCGGCCGGCCGTGCACGCGGCCGGTCACGTGCAGCACGCCCTTCATCTGGATGAAGTACGGCCGCGCGATCTCCCGGCCGGCGCCGGTGTCGCCGCGCTCCGCCGACGGCTGGCGCGTGTCGGTGGCAGACGCGTCGTTCACCGTGAGCTCCACGTGCAGCGTGTCGTTGCCGCGAATGTCCGTCATCTCTCCGCTCGACGGCACGGCAATGCGCCGGCCCCCGACCACGAGCGTGCGGCCGTCGGTGTAGACGATGTCACGCGGACGGAAGACGGCGAGAAAGCCGAGGGAGTCGGTGAGGTAAACGAACAGGGGGCGAAGGGTCTGACTGCTTGACTCCACCCGCCCATACAACACGCCGAGCGTCCCCGCCCTGCCCGCCCCCCACTCCCACGTCACCCCGCGCCACGTGCCCCAGTTGTGGTCGTGGTACGCCTGCGCCGCGTCGTAGCGCTCGCACGCGACGCTCACGCAGATCGACCCGCTCGCCTCGCCGCGCAGCGCCGGCACCACGTAGCCCGAGACGAGCGAGTCGGCGGCCATCGCCGCGCCGGGAAAGTAGGCGCCCGGCTCGGGCGAGAGCGTGAGGTCGAGCGTCAGCGGCGCGCCGGTTCCCTCCTCGCGCGCGGTGGCGCGGAGCGCGTACCGGCCGTCGGGGAGCACGGTCACCGACGAAGCGCCGAGGCGGACGTCGGCGTCGGTCGTGGAATAGCGCACCGCCGACGCCGGCAGCGTGGCCACGAACCGCCGCGCCGGGCGGTCGTGCGCGTGGAGCGTCACCAGCACCTGGCCGCCCCACCGTCCGCTTGCCGACGGCGCCGGCCACGATGTACGAGATGAACGCCCACCGCTGCGCGTCCGCCGAAACGACGTTGAAGTAGTGCCACTCCGCCCAGGTCGGATCGCCGGCCACCGACGGCGGCGGTGCGTGGAAGTGGTCGATCTCGTTGCGCAGTTCGATCGGCGTGGGCGCGATCCACTCGCGGTCGAGCGAGTCGTCGCGCCACGCGCCGGCGGTGAGCGTCGCACCCGCCCCCACGGCGGCGTTCCGCGACGGGACCTGTCCGCTGGCCAGCACGGGCACCTGCCGCCCGCCGGGGAGCGTGAGGTACGCCAGCTTGCTCACGATCTGCGGCGCCGCGGCGCGCACGTCGGCGGAAAGCCGCGGCGAGGCGAGCAGCTGCCGGTAGACGAACCGCGCATGGTCGATGGACAGGAACATCCCGCCCAGCCCGCCGGTCTTCATCACCTCGACGTCGATGCCTTCGGGCAGCACGGTGATCTCGCCGCCGCCGATGAGCCGCTCGTCGCGCGCCTGGGTGAGCATCGCCGTGCCGATGGACAGCAGCACCACCATCACGCCCACGCCCAGCGCGTACCCGGCCAGCAGGAAGAGCGTGCGCCAGGGGCGCTGCACGAGATGCCGGAACGAGAGCAGCGACAGCACGGTCAGCGCGCCCGCGTGTCGGAGACGATCGCGCCGTCCTTCATGTGCACCACGCGTCCGGCCGCCGCCGCGAGGTCCTCGTCGTGCGTCACCACCACGATGGTCGTGCCGTCGGCGTTCAGCCGCGCGAACAGCGCGATCATCTCGGCGCCCGTCTGCGCGTCGAGTTCGCCGGTGGGCTCGTCGCACAGCAGCAGGGCCGGCCGGTTGGCCAGCGCCCGCGCGATCGCCACCCGCTGCTGCTCGCCCCCCGAGAGCTGCACGGGCCGGTGGTCCACGCGCGGCCCGAGGCCCACGTACGCCAGCAGTTCGCGCGACCGCGCCCGCCGATCGCGCCGGCCGAGCCCCGCCTCCGACATCGGAAGCTCCACGTTCTCGGCGGCGGTGAGCGCCGGCATCAGATAGAAGCGCTGGAACACGAACCCGATGTTGAGCAAGCGAAAGCGCGTGGCCTCGCGGTCGGAGAGCGCGTCCACCCGCCGCCCCTGAATGGACACGGACCCCGCGTCCGGCCGGTCGATGGCGCCGAGCAGATTCAGCAGGGTGGACTTGCCGCATCCCGACGGGCCGACGATGGCCACGTACTCGCCGGGCCCGACCTCGAGCGAAACGCCGCGCAGGGCGTGCACGGGCGCCGCGCCCATCGGGTAGTCGCGGTGGAGATCGCGCGCGTCGAGCACCGTCGGGGCGGTCATGCCACCGCCTCCTCGCGCAGGGTGGTGGCGATGGGAAGCGACGCGCCGCGCCACGCCGGGTAGATGCCGGCCACCACGCCGCACACGGCGAGCAGTCCCAGCGACGTCCACGCGTCGCGCGGCTCGAAGAGGAAGAAGTCGATGGCCGCCGGCAGGCCCGGGAACGCCGCCAGGATGCCGTTCAGGTAGTGCGCGGTCACCAGCCCCAGCGCCAGGCCGAACACCGACCCGGCGAGCATGATCGCCACTCCTTCCACCACCACCTGCACCACGATCGACCGGCGCGCCACGCCCATGGCCCGCATCACCGCGATCTCCCCCAGCCGTTCGTTGATCGTCACCGTCACCAGCGTCGTCACCAGCAGCACCCCCACGACGAGACTCACCGACCCGAGAATGAACGCCAGCTGGCGGAAGTAGCTGAGCCGCTGGTCCACCTGCTGCAGCATGTCCGCCGTCGAGATCGCGGTCACCCGCGGGATCGCGCGCTCGATCCACCGCTGCACCGCCGCCGCGTCGGCGCCCTTGCGCAGGCGCACCATCACCAGCGACGCCGGGTCGTTGCGCGCGCCCGTCATCGAGCGCAGCGTGGCCAGCGGCATCGCCACGGCGCGCGGATTGGCCGGCATGTACACGAAGTGCGCCGTGCCGACGATGGCCAGCCGCCGCACGCCCGTTGTGGCCCGCATCTGGGCGTCGTAGCCGCCGGCCATGCTCAGCGTGTCGCCCACGCGGGCGCCGGTGGCGGCGAGGAACTGGTCGCTCACCACCGCCTGGTCGGGCGCGGCGATGTCGTGCCCCGAGCGCAGGTCGTAGTCCCCCTGCACCGCCGGGTCGATGCCGATGGACACCGCCGACACGCCGCCCGAGGGCAGCAGCACGTGCACCTGCGATCCCAGCACCGGGCTCACCGCCGCCACGTCGGCGTTGGCGCGCAGCACGGCCGCGAGCGCGCCCGCGCTGTCGATGGTCGCTTCGGTGTCGAAGGGCAGCGTGCCCTTTGGCGCGAGCCTCAGCTCGAATCCGTGCACGTCGAGCAGACTCCGGAACGACTCGCGCATGCCCGACGACAGCATCACCATGTCGAGCAGCAGCGCCGCCGACACCGCCACGCCGGCCACGGCGAGCGCGGTGCGCACGCGATGGCGCATCAGCGAGGCGCGGGTGAGGGTCAGGAGCACGCGGTCACCGGCCGAAGAGCACGAGCGGATGCACCCGCGTGAGCCGCCGCGCCGCGAAGAACCCCGCCGCCACGCCCAGCGCCAGCGACAGCACCACCGCGAACGCCACCACGCCGGGCGTCACGATCGAGAACGCGAGCGGCGTGCGGTACACGCCGCGGTAGTGCGCGTTCACGATCGCCGACGTCGCGGCGCCCAGCGCCACGCCGAGCACGCTGCCCAGCGCCGCCACCAGCGTCGCCTCGAGCATGATCGACTTGAGCACCGTGGCCGACGAGATTCCCATGAGCCGCAGCGCCGCCACGTCGCGCCGCCGCTCGTCCACCTTGAGCAGCATGATGCAGAGCAGGAACACGGCGCTGGCCACGATCGTGATCACGCCGATGGCCCGGTGGAAGCGGCTCACCACGAGAAAGGTCTGCGACGTCTCCACGGCGATGTCGCTCGACCGGTGGGCCTCGAACCCGAACGCCGCGTCGTCGATCACGGAAAGCGCGCGGCCGGTGGCCGCCGAGTCGCGCGTGGCCACGGCGAACCGGTCCACGCGGTCGCCGTAGTCGATGAGCGACTGGAGCTGGCCCAGGTGCATGAGCACGCGGTATTCGCCGCGTGCCACCTCGGAGGGATCGGCGTTGCGGGCCACGATGGCTCCCACCACCACGGTGTCGCCCACGCCCGTGGGCGTGGCGCGCACCACCAGCCGGTCGCCGACCTTCAGGTGGGCGTCGGCGGCCAGCCGGTCGTCAATCGCGATCGTTCTTGCGGGCGGCGGCCGGGGCGCCTGGCTGCTGCGCCGCGCCGGCCGGCGCCGACAGGAGCAGCAACGGAAACAGGATGCGCAACATGCTTGAAAGCTATCCCGGGTGGCGGGGTGACGAGCACCTCCCGCGCCAGTTCGGGGCCGATCTTCCGCTCCGTGCGCGCCACGCGCACCGTGATCGGCCCGCCGAACGGCTCCCGCTCCACGACGCGCACCTTGGCGCCGGGCCGGATGCCGAGCCCCCCCAGATAGCGCAGCCGCTCGGGGTCGCCGTCCTCCACGCGCATGATGCGCACCTCGGCCGCGGGCGGCAGGTCGTCGAGCGAGAGCAGCCGCCGCTCGTCGATCGTGCCGTTGCGCGAGGGGATCGGCGCCCCGTGGGGATCGGTTTCCGGCTCGCCGATGGCCGCCGCCATCCGGTCCACCAGTTCGTCCGACGCCGCGTGTTCGAGCAGCTCGGCCTCCTGGTGCACGCGGTCCCAGGGGTAGCCGAGCGCCTCGGCCAGGTAGGCCTCGATGACGCGATGGCGGCGGAGGGTGAGCAGGGCCGCCCGGCGCCCCTTGTCGGTGAGCCGCACGCCGCGGTAGCGCTTGTGGGTGATCAGGCCCTGCTCGGCCAGGCGGCGCACCATGCCGCTCACCGACGCGGGCGCGATGCGCAGCGCATCGGCGATCTCCTTGGTGCCCGCCGCGTTGCCGCTGCGCTCGATCTCGTAGATGGCCTTGAGGTAGTCCTCCACCGGCGCGGTGAGCGGCGCCCCCTCCCGGGCCCGGGGCATTACGTGGCGCGGAGCAGCAGCACCGGGACGCGCACCTGGTGCTGGACGCGGGTGGCCGTCACGCCGAAGAAGAGATCGGCCAGGAAGCGGTGCCCGTGCGTGCTCATCGCCACGAGGTCGCATCCGCGCTCCTTCACCCATTTGACGATCTCCGTCACGGGCTCGCCGTACGCGAGCTCGGCCTGCGCGGAGATCCCCGCCGCATGGAACTCGGCGCACACCTTCTCGATGTACTCGGTGTCCTCGGTGATCTCGCGGCTCACCGCATCGGCGCCGTAGGTGCGCGCCGCCCATCCGTCCGCCACGTGCAGCAGCACCACGTGGCTGCCGGCGAGTTTGGCCAGCGCGAGCACGTGCTCGATGATCGCGCGGTCCGTGGGCGTGGCGTCCAGGGTCACGAGGATCTTGTTGTACATGCCGTGGGTGGCTGCGTCAGTGACCGGTGAGAACCTGCAGCGCCTGCTGGACGGCGCTCGGGAGACCGTAGAAGTCGAACGCCGTGATCAACAGGGCCGAGCCCCAGCCGGCGAAGAGGAGGAACCATCCGATGCGCCACTTGCCCATTCGCTTGCGCGAGCTCGCGAAGTGCAGCAGCGGGAACATCGCGAACGGAAGCTGGAGCGCGAGCACCACCTGGCTCAGCACGAGCAGATCGTTGACGTTCCCGGCTCCGCGAACCCCGATGAAGATAACCGTCGGCACGATGGCCAGCGAGCGCGTGATCATCCGCCGGGCCGCCGGCGAGATCCGCCAGCGCATGAACCCCTCCATGACGACCTGGCCGGCCAGCGTGCCGACGATCGTCGCGCTCTGCCCGCTGGCCAGCAGCGCGACCGCGAACAGCGTGCTCGCCGCCGCCGTGCCGAGCAGCGGCGCCAGGGTCAGATAGGCGGCGCGGATCCAGTCGGTGGACGGGTTCAGCGCCACCGGGGGGCCGCCGGCCACATTCACGCTCGTCTTGCCGTAGAAGACGATCGCCGCCAGCACGAGGATCGCGGCGTTGACGAAGAACGCCACCGACAGGTTGGCCGCCGCGTCGATGGTGTTGAACCGGATCGCGTTGCGGATCGACTGCTCGTCCTTCTGGAATTTGCGGCTCTGCACCAGCGCCGGGTGGAGATAGAGCACGTGCGGCATCACGGTGGCGCCGATGATGCCGATGGCCACGTAGACCATCGCGGGATCGCGCAGATTCGGCGAGATGATGGCGCGTCCCATCTCGGCGAAGCTCGGCTGCGTCTGCGGCAGCACGAAGATCTCGATGAAGTAGCACACCGCGATCGTGGCCACGAGCAGTAACACCACCGCTTCGATGGTGCGCATGCCGAACCGCTGGAGCGCCAGCAGCAGCAGGACGTCGGCGCCGGTGATGATCACCGCCCAGAACAGCGGGATGTGGAACATCAGGTTCAGCGCCACGGCGCTGCCGAGCACTTCGGCCAGGTCGCAGGCGATGATCGCGACCTCGGCGAGCAGCCAGTTCGGCACGCGCGTCCACTTCGGGTACCAGTCGTAGCAGCACTGCGCCAGGTCGCGCCCCGTGACCACGCCCAACCGCGCCGCGATCACCTGGAGGAAGATCGCCATCATGCTGGCCAGCGCGACGACCCAGAGCAGCTCGAACTTGAACTGCGCCCCGGCCTGCAGATCGGTGCCCCAGTTGCCGGGGTCCATGTAGGCGACGCTGACGAGAATGGCCGGCCCGAAGAACGCCCGCATCTGCGTCCAGAACCCCTCGCTGGAATGGGGCACGGCGATGCTGCCGTGGATGCCCTCCAGCGACATGTGGCCCTCATGTGCGTCGCCGGGGACGCCCGCCGCCTGGCGCGCGTCGGCGCCGGCGCGAGGCGGTTCGGTCAGGAGGTCGCGATCGGAGTCGGAATCGTGCATGCCGGGGAATGGAGGGTGTCGGTTGGCGCACTACGTTCAACCTAACTGAATTATTAGGCGTTCCTAACTTTTGCGCAACCCGCAATTCCGGCGCAAGATCGACCCGCCCACCGACCTACTGACCTACCGACCTACCGGTCCCCCCATGCCCACCTCCCTCTCCCACATCGGCCAGATCGCCGTCGTCGTGCACGACGTCGACCGCGCCACCGCCTTCTACCGCGACGCGCTCGGCATGAAGTTCCTGTTCGCCGCGCCGCCCAACCTGGCCTTCTTCGACGCCGGCGGCACGCGCCTCATGCTTTCCGGGGCCGCCGAGGCCGAGTTCGACCACCCGGGGTCCATCCTGTACTTCGACGTGCCCGACGTGCGCACCGCGTACACGGAATTCAAGGGCCGGGGAGTGCCGTTCGTGGACGAGCCGCACGTCGTGGCGCCGATGCCGAACGGGGATCTCTGGATGACCTTCTTCAAGGATCCCGACGGCAACACCATGGCGCTGATGTCGGTGCTGCCCCGCGGCTGACGCCGGCGCTCACTCCGCCTGGCGGTACCGCGTGACGAGCTGGCGGAGCATGTACTCCGTCATCCCCCACACCTGGAAGCCGGCGTAGCGGAACACCGGCCGCTCCTCGACGCCCAGCGTGCGGATGGCGATGGGCGCCGTGCCCCAATTGCGCTCCTCCAGCAGAGCGCCGAAGGGCACCCAGGCAAACGCGGCCACCTCCTCGCTCGGCGCCACCTCCGTTTCGCCGGCCACCACGGCCACGAAGGGACGCACCAGAATCGGCGGCAGCACCGGCGTGCGCGGATGGATGTCGTCGAGCGTGCCGATCACGCGCCCCCGGCCCGGCCGGCCCAGGTCGATGCCCGTCTCCTCGCGCGTCTCGCGCACCGCGGTGGCCATGAGATCGGGGTCGCCCGGCTCCATGCGGCCGCCGGGGCAGGCCACGTGCCCGCTCCACGGGTCGCGTTCCAGCTCGGCGCGGCGGATGAGCAGCAGTTCGGGGCCCGCGCCCCCCATGCGGAAGGTGGCGGCGATGGCCGCGTAGCGAACCGCGCGTGACGGCTGCACGATGCGCCCGGGACGCTCGGCCAGGGCGCGCTCGAGCCGCGCGATGGCGGGGTGGCCGAGCAGGGCGTCGAGCGGCGTCATCTCACCGCCGGCGCGGCCTCAGTCCTCTACGTCGCCGCCGGCGTCCACCCAGCCGCGGAACCCGCCGCGCAGCGAGGTGACGTTGCGGTAACCCATGGTCTCCAGCAGGTCGGCGGCGAACGCCGACCGGCTGCCGTTGGAGCAGTACACGATCACCATGGCGTCGCGCGGCAGAAGCGACTCGACCTTGGACTCCAGATTTCCCCGCGAAATGACCAGCGCGCCGGGGATGCGCCCCAGGCTCGTCTCGTTCGGGTCGCGTACGTCCAGAAACACGATATGCTCGCGCCGCCGGTAGCTGTCCAGCGCGCTGGCTACGGATGTTTCCTGGATCCGTTTCTTGGTTTCGTCGAGGAGTTCTTGACCGGTCTTCATTGCCTTGAGCGAGGGGTTGGCAACAACCTAATGAGAGCGGGATTGGGGGGTAAGAGTGAGACTCCCCGCGTCCGCATCCAGCTCCCCCGACGCCCCCAACGGCACCGTCCACTGGTCGTCGATGTGGCCCACCGGCACGCCGGCGATGCACGGAACCCGCACCGCGTCGGCCACCTCCTGCAGCACCGCGGCGAGCGTGCGCGCGCCGCCCCCGTCCGGGCGCTGTTCGGGGGTGTTGGTGAAGGCCCCGAACACCAGAGCGGCGCAGGTGGAAAAGGCGTCGCCCAGCCGCAGGGTCAGCAGCATGCGCTCGATGCGGTAGACGTCCTCGTTCACGTCCTCGAACAGGACGATCGCGCGGTCGTAGTTGGGCGCGAACGCGGTGCCGGCCAGCGCCGCCAGCAGGGCCAGGTTGCCCCCCACGATCCGGCCGTGCGCCTTTCCCCCCCGCAGCGTCCTCACCCCCGGGGCGGTGCCGCACGGGTCGACCTGCCGCGCCACCGCCCGCTCCAGCGAGTCGCGCGTGAACGGCGTCAGCTCGGCGCGGGCCACGGGCGCGTGGTAGGTCACCAGGTCGCACCGCTCGCCGATGGCGGCGTGCAGAGCGGTGATGTCGGAGTAGCCCATGACGGCCCGCGGCCGGCGGCGCAGCTCGTCGTACTGGATCAGTTCGAGCAGGCGCATGGCGCCGTAGCCGCCGCGCATGCACCAGATGCCGTCGATGGATTTGTCGCGGATGGCGCCGTTGAAGTCGTCGAGGCGCTGCTGGTCGGTGCCGGCCAGATAGCCGTCGCGCGCCAGCACCGAGGCGCCGGGCACGGGCTCCCACCCCATGGCGCGCGCATTCGACTCGGCGCGGGCCAGGTCTTCGGGTCCGGCCAGCGGACCGGAGGGGCACACCAGCGCCACCCGGGCGCCGGGGCCGAGCGGCGGCGGGTGTCTCATGCAGTTCGCGGCACGGGGACGCGCATGGGCGACGAACGTAGACGGTTGTCGCGGCGCGGTCAACGACGCGCGGGCGAGGGATCGCCCCTTCCCGCGTGCGCCGCATCGCGTCAACGTTCCTGCCGTGCGTGTCCCCCATCCCCACCCTTCCGCATGACCGTGCTCGTCGCGCTGCTCGCCGCCCTGCCCTGGGTGCTGGCGCCGATCGTGATCGTGCTGCGCGCCCGGGGGTCGCGGTCGCTGGACGAGTGGGGCGACGTGGTGCCGGCGCCGGTTCCGCGGGTGTCGGTGGTGATCCCGGCGCGCAACGAGGCCCGCAACATCGAGCGGTGCGTGCTGTCGGTGCTGCGGAGCACGCACCCCGATCTGGAAGTGATCGTGGTGGACGACCACTCGGCGGACGGCACCGGGGGCATTGCCCGCGCCATCGCCGAGGGTGACCCGCGGGTGCGCGTGGTGACGCCGGAGCCGCTGCCCGACGGGTGGTTCGGCAAGCAGTGGGCGTGCGCCGCCGGCGCGGCGGTGGCCACGGGGCAGATCCTGCTCTTCACCGACGCCGACACGGTGCACGCGCCCGACCTCATCGCGCGCAGCGTGAACTGCATGCGGGCCCGGGGCGCGGAACTGCTCACCGTGGGCGGCATGCAGCTCCTGGGCAGCTTCTGGGAGCGTGTGGTGCAGCCGCAGCTCTTCGCGGTGATCGTCGCGCGCTACGGCGGCACCGAGCAGGTGAGCGACGCGCGCGACGCCACGGACGTGATCGCCAACGGGCAGTGCATTTTCATCACGCGCCCGGCCTACGACGCCAGCGGCGGGCACGCGTCTGTGCGCGACAAGGTGGCCGAGGACCTGGCGCTGGCGCAGCGGTTCGTGAAGCAGGGACGGCGGATGGTGCTGGTGGCGGGCGTGGACCAGCTCTCCACGCGGATGTACACGTCGCTGGCCGAGGTGGTGGCGGGGTGGACGAAGAACGTGCTGGTGGGGGGCATCGAGGCGGTGCCCGACCGTCGGCTGGCGCGGGCGCTCTATCCGCTGGCGCTGCTGGCAGTGCCGCTCGTCGGGCTGGCGCCGCCGGTGGCGTTCCTGGCCGGGCTGGCGGGCTACACGTCGCCGGCGCTGCTGCTCTGGGCGCTCATCGGCGTGAGCGCGGCGCTGCTGTTCTGGGCGGCGGCGTATGCGTTCCTGCGGCAGCCGCTGTGGTACGCGATGGTGTATCCGCTGGGACTGGCAGTGATGCTCTATATAGTGGTGGCGGCGCTGGTGCGCGGGCGGCGGGTGAAGTGGAAGGGGCGGGCGTATCGGGTGACGTAGCAAAATGGACCGGTTCGCAGTGGGATGATGGCGGCGCGTTCAGGGTGTCGATCTAGTGTGCGCGCGTGCTCTCCATCCGTGCTGCCGCGGCGCTCCTCGCCGCCGCGGATTCCCCGCCCGCCATCGCCGAGCTGCTCGCCGCGCTCGGGCTCACCGGCGTCCTCCGCCGTCTGGACGCGCCGCGCCGCTCGGCGATCGGACTCGACGGTTGGTTGCGCGACGCGCAGATCGTCGCCGGACCCGGCAGCGTTCGCGCGCTCGTGGCGCGCGTGGACGACGGCCCTCCCCTTCGCGAGCAGTTGCCGAAGGTCGCGGCGCGACTCCAGTCGCGCGCGCCGCACGTGCGCTGGCTTGCCGCCGCGGCCGACGCGCGCGATGGAACCGTTGCGCTCGCCGCGTGGAACGACGACCGCCGGCCGCCGCGGGTGCGGTCGCTGGTCGTCGACCGCGCCCGGGTCATCGACAGCGACGCGGAAACGCTCTGCGCCCTCTCGGCCGCCGACCGCGGCGACGATCTGCTCTTTCATCTTCGCTGGATCGAGGTGCTCGGCCGCGACGCGCTGAGCCGCCGTTTCTACGAGGAACTCGAACTGCGCGTCGCCGGCATCGCCGACGCCGCGTCCGGACGCGCCCCCATCGAAGACCGCCGCGCCCTGGCCCTGCTTCACACGTCGCGGCTGCTGTTTCTGGCGTTTCTTGAAGCCAAGGGCTGGCTCGACGGACGCCGGGCATTTCTCGCCGAGCTGTTCGATGCCAGGATGGCCGGCGGCGGCGCGTTTCACGAACGGGCGCTGCGCCCGCTCTTCTTCGGCACGCTCAACACGCCGCGCGCGCGGCGCGCCGCCGCCGCCCGGGCATTCGGACGCATCCCGTTTCTCAACGGCGGCCTGTTCGCCCCCACCGCCCTCGAACGGCGGCATCGCAAAGTCCATTTCGACGACGAGGCGTTCGGCGCTCTCATTGGCGGCCTGTTCGCCAGCTACCGATTCACGGCGCGCGAGGAGGCCGCCACCTGGACCGACGCGGCCATCGATCCGGAGATGCTGGGCCGGGCCTTCGAATCGCTGATGGCGAGCCACGACCGCCACACCAGCGGCGCCTTCTTCACGCCGCAGCCGCTCGTGGCGCACGTGACCGACATCGCGCTCTCGGAGATGCTCGACGGCCTGGGAGTGGCCGGTCCGGACGTCGCCGCGCTTCTCGCCGACGGCGTGGCCCCGAGCTGCGACGCTGCCGACCTGAGACGCCGTCTGGGCTCGTGCACCGTCCTCGACCCCGCGTGCGGATCTGGCGCATTTCTGGTCTACGCGCTGCAGCGGTTGTCCGAATTGCACGCGCGGCTCGGCGACCCGCGGCCGGTGAGCGAGATCCGCCGCGACGTGCTGACCCGGTCGGTGTTCGGCGTGGACCGCAACCCGATGGCGGCGTGGCTGTGCGAGCTGCGGCTCTGGCTCTCCGTGGTCATCGACTGCGAGGTGGACGATCCGATGGCCGTGGCGCCGCTGCCCAACCTCGACCGCAACATCCGCGTGGGCGACTCGCTCTCCGGAGCCGGCTTCGTCGCCGGCGCGGCGACGACGCGACTCGAGCGCTTCGGCACCCTCCGCCGCCGCTACGCGCGGGCCAGCGGCGCCCGCAAGGCGACCCTCGGACGCGCACTCGAGCGGGAGGAGCGCAGTCGGGCGCTGGCCCTGCTCGGCCGCGCCATCGACGGCGCGCAGCACGCCCGCCGCGAACAGCTGCTCGCCGGACGTGCCCCCGACCTGTTCGGCGCGCGCCGCGGCATCTCCTCCGCCGACCGCGCGTCGCTCGCCGCCCTCCGCGCCCGCGTGTCCGCGCTTCGCCGCGAACGTCGCCGCCTGGCCGACGGCGGCGCGCTGCCCTTCTCCTTCGCCGTCCACTTTGCCGATGTGGCCGCGCGCGGCGGATTCGACGCCGTGGTCGGCAATCCTCCCTGGGTGCGCATTCACCGCATCCCGCTCGCCGAGCGGGCGGCGCTGCGACACGGGTACTTCGCGTATCGTCATGCCCACTGGGGCCCGGGCGCCGAAGCGGCGCACGCCGGCCCCGGATTCGCCGGCCAGGTGGATCTCTCGGCGCTGTTCGTGGAACGAAGCCTGTCGCTGCTTCGCGCCGGCGGCGTGCTCGCCCTGCTCGTGCCCGCCAAGCTCTGGTGCAGCCTGGCCGGCGGCGGCGTGCGCCGGCTCCTCGTCGAGCGCGCGACGCTGCTGCGCGTCGAGGATCGGACGGACGCGCCGGCGAGCTTCGACGCGGCGGTGTACCCGTCGGTGGTCGCGGCACGCGCGAACCCGCCCGGTGGGGCACCGGCGGCTCCCGTGACGATGGCGGTGCAGCGCACCTCGGCGCTCGTCGGCTGGTCCGACTCGCCGGACGCCTTCGCGCTCGACGATTCCCCCGGCAGCCCGTGGCTGTTGCTCCCGCCGCAGGTGCGCCGCGCGTTCGATGCGCTGTCCGAAGCCGGAACGCCGATGGCGCGGAGCGGCGTCGGGCGCCCGATGCTCGGCGTCAAATGCGGGTGCAACGACGCGTTCGTGGTGGAGCTCATGGAACGGCGCGGGTCGGTGGCGTTCATTCGCGCCGCCGGCGGGCGCACCGGCGAGATCGAGTTCGCGGTGCTGCGGAGTGCGCTGCGCGGCGAGACGGTGCTGGCCTGGGGGGCGCGGACAGGCACCGAACGGCTTATCTGGCCGTACGACGAACAGGGCCGGCCGCTCGACCCCCTTCCTCCGCGCGCGGCGCGCTGGCTCGCGCGATACAAGCGGCGCCTGCTGGCGCGCGCGGACTCCCGCAATGCGCGCCAGTGGTGGTCGCTCTTTCGCATCGAGGGGGCCGCGGCCGGCACCGCGCGGGTGGTATGGGCCGACTTCGGACGGCGCCCGCGGGCGCTCGTGCTGCCCGCCCACGACGCCACGGTGCCGCTCAACACCTGCTATGTCGCGCGCTGCGACGACCTTGACGACGCGCGGACGCTGGCGGCCGTTCTCAACTCGGCGGTCGCGGCCGCCTGGCTGAACGCCGTCGCCGAACCTGCACGGGGCGGGTTCCGGCGCTACCTGGGCTGGACCATGGCGCGCCTCCCGCTGCCCGCCGATTGGACCCGGGCGCGGCGCATCCTCGCGCCGCTCGTGGAGGACATGGAAGCGCGCGGGACCCTTGCATCGCTTTCGCCGACGGTGCTCACCGAGGCGGTGCTTAGCGCGTACGGGCTCCATTCGCGGCAGCTGGCCCCCTTGTTCGCGTGGAGCGCGCCGTGAGTTGGCGGCGTGCCTCCGCCGAGTGCGTGCGCGCGCTCATCGCCCGCGCATGGCTCGGTTCGCGGGGCGTCGAAACGATCGGCAGCGTCGTGCTGCACTCCCACCAACGCGCGGCGGCCTCGCGCCTCTCGGCGATGATCCGAAACCATGGTGGGGCGATGCTCGCCGATCCCGTGGGGCTGGGCAAGACCTACACCGCGCTCGCCGTGGCGCGGGACGCCCGCCAATTGCTCGTCGTCGCGCCCGCCGCCCTCCGGCCCATGTGGGCGGACGCCCTGACGTCCACCGGAATGCGGGCCGATTTCGTGTCGTATCAGGGGCTGAGCCGCGGGCGGGCGCCGGCCGCCTGGCCCGACTTCGTGATCGCCGACGAAGCGCACCATCTGCGAAATCCGACGACGAGCCGGTATCGGGCCATGGCGCGCCTCTGCGCTGCGGCGCCGGTGCTGCTGCTCTCCGCGACGCCGGTTCACAACCGCACCGACGATCTGCGGGCGCAGCTCGCCCTCTTTCTGGGGCAGCAGGCGTGGGCCCTGCCGGACATCCAACTGGCGCGCCATGTAGTGAAGCGCGAAGCCGTCGACGCCGCCGCGCCGGGCGATTCGATGCAACTCCCGGGCCTGGCCGCCGTCCGCTGGCTGGAAACGGGCGACGACGAGGACGTGCTCCGCGCCATCATGCAGCTGCCGCCGCCCGTGCCCGTCGCCGACGGCGGCGACGGCGGTGCGCTCATCGCGCTGTCGCTCGTTCGTCAGTGGGCATCGAGCCGGGCCGCGCTCGAATCGGCGCTCCGCGCCAGACTGGCGCAATCCCAGGCGCTGCTTGAAGCGTTCGCCGCAGGCCGGTATCCCACGCGCGAGCAGCTCCGCGCTTGGTGCTACGCCGACGGCGCGCTGCAGCTCGCGTTTCCGCAGCTCGCCAGCGACAACGCCATCCCCGACCGCCTCTCGATCGCGGACGACGCCGATCGGCACGCCGCCGCCCTGCGGGCGCTGCTCGGTCAACTCCGCGGCGGCGTCGATCCCGACGACGCGCGCGCCGCCGCTCTGGAAGGCGTCCTGCGTGCGCACTCCGGGTCGCGCATCGTCGTATTCGCCGAGTTCGCCGCCACCGTGAAGGCGCTCTACTCGCGTCTGATGCCGCGCGGCGAAATCGCCATGCTCAGCGGACGCGGGGGATTCGTGGCCGGCGGCCGCGTCACCCGGCGGGAATTGCTCGCGCAGTTCTGCCCGGGCACCGGCGCGCCCGGCCGCCCGTCGCGCCGGGTGCGCATGCTGATCACCACCGACCTGCTCAGCGAAGGCGTGAATCTGCAGGAGGCGAACGTCATCGTTCACGCCGATCTGCCCTGGAGCCCGGCGCGCTGCGAGCAGCGCGTGGGACGGGTGCGGCGCCTCGCGTCCCGCCACGACGAAGTGTTCGTGTATGCCCTCCGCCCGCCGGCGTCGGCCGACAACCTGCTGCGTCTGCAGCAGCGTCTTCGGGACAAGATCGCGGCCGCCGCACGCGCCGTGGGCGTGCAGGGCACGATAATGCCGAGGCTGTTCGCCGACCCCGCGGCGGACGCGCCGGCCGCACTCCGCGACGACAGCGAACTCACTTCCGCGCTGGAGCGCTGGATGCGCCCGACGCCGAAATCGACCGACCCCGCGCCCGCCGTGGCCGCGGTCGTGGCCCCCGCGACGGGATTCATCGCCGCGGTCGATTGGGGGGAAGGGCCGGCCGTGGTGGCCGACGTGGGGTCCGGCATTTCGAGTGCATTCGACGTGGTGCTTCCCGCGGTGCGCGAAGCTCACGGAGCGCGCCGCCGGCGCGCCGGACGAACTCGTCCAATCCACGCTCGCACGCGTCGCCGGATGGTGCGACGATCGCGCGTCCATGAAGCCGTTCGATGGAACCGACACCGCGCAGGCGCTCGCCCGCCGCCGCCTGATACGCCGCATCGACGCCATCGCGTCGCGCAGTCCGCGGTACCTGCGCAGCCGCTACGCACCGATGGCGCGCGAGGCCCGTCGCGCCGCGACCGCCACCTTCGGTGCCGGCGCCGAGGAGGTGCTGGCAGAACTGGCGGAAGCGCGAATGCCTGACGAGGCATGGCTCAACGCCGTCCGCACCTTCGCGTCGCTGCATTCGCGTGGCAGGCGCGCCGAAGCGCCCACCATACGCGCGCTCCTGCTCCTCGTCCCTACTTCTTCCCCGGCTGCGGCGGACCCGCCGTGATCGCGTCCCCGATCCGCTGGCGCTGCGTCTCGCTCTGACTCACCAGCAGCGCCAGCAGATTCGCCGATTGCAGCATCGACGTCTTGGGCGGATACACCTGCGTGGCCTCGTACCCGATGAACCCGGTGGTGTCGAGCTTGGCCACCGCCGCCTTCCGCTCCGCCGAATCGGCGAACAGGTACACCTGCAGCGTCGCTCTCCCGATGTGGTAGAGCAGCCCTGGCTTGGCGATGGCCGAATCCTTCGCCGGCGCGCTGTCCAGCCGCACCCCCATGCCCGCCGCCAGCAGCCGCTGCGTCAGGTTGCACTCCTTCCACGAGCCGTCGCTCGCGCAGGGCGAATGCGCCACATCCTGCGCCCGCTGCGCCTGCTGCTCGGCCACCTGTTCGGGCGTCGGCCCGCGGTTGCATGCCGCCGCCAGCGCGACGCCCGCCAGCAGCGCCGCGCGCCCGAACCGTCCGCCCACCGTGGAGAATGTCATGGGCCGAAGATGCCACCCTCATACCACGGACGGAATCCCCAGCGTGCCGGCCGCTTCCTGCGCCGCATGGAAGAGCAGCCCGAAGGTGTCGATCACGAACAGCACGTCCTGCATCCGGTCGATCTCGAACGGCTGCGCCAGCACCGCGTCCACCGAGAACGGACGCCGCTCGCAATCGGGCCCCAGCGCGTGCGCGCAGTCGGCGTGGCTCGAGATGAGCCCGCTGCCGTACGCCTTCACCGCCCCCGCCTCCCGCACCAGCCCGAACTCCACCGTGAACCAGAACAGCCGCGCCATCCCCTGGATCTGCTCCTCCCGCTCCGCCCGGCAGGCGATCTGCCCGAACCGCTGCAGGTAGTCGGCGAACGCCGGGCTCGCGTGCAGCGGCACGTGCCCGAACACGTCGTGGAAGATGTCCGGCTCGGGCAGGTAGTCGAGCTGCTCCCGCGGCCGCACCGTCACCGTGGTGGGAAAGGTCCGCGCCGCCAGGCAGCGGAAGAATTCGGGCGCCGGCAGGAACCCGCTCACCGGCACCGCCTTCCACGCCGTCAGCACCGACAGCTTCTCGTTCACCACCGCCAGATCGGGCACGCAATCCGGACACAGCCCGATCCGCTCGGCGCCCCGCAGATACACCTCGCTCCCCTGCTCCGCCAGATCGCGCATGCGGCGCCCGTACAGCAGCGCCCACACGTCGTGCTGCTCGTTCGTGTATTCGCCCCAGCGCTGCTCCACGAACCGGGGAGCTTCGACCTGCGGATTCCGCGTGACGTCCAGCATACCGACCTCGTGAGGGAGAAACGAAAAAGGCGGCCCGTGAGAGTCACGGACCGCCTGAGGATTCACTGCCGCGTTATCTAGCTACGCGCACGCCTCCAGCTTCGGCCCGTGGATGAGGTCGAATACCAGTAGCAGTAGTAAGCGCGCGTGTGCGTCATGGACCGTATCATGGCCGCCGCCCCGCCGGGCGTCAAGCCCGGCCGGCGGCGCTCCGGGTATCGATCAGGTATCGTCGTCCTGCTCGATGTCCAGGTGGAACCGGTGAAGGAATCGCTTCACCACCGGCGCCAGCCCCACCCCCATGGCCGAGATGAACACCACCCCGCTGAACAGCGCGTAGAACGACACGAACCACTTTCCGGACGCGGTCGTCACCGGATCCACCGGGCCCATGCCGCCCAGGATCATGCTCGCGTTCACCAGCGCGTCGAGCCACGCCAGGCGCGCCGTCACGTGGTAGCCCACCACGCCCAGCATCAGCGCCACGAACACGATCCCGATGCCGATGAGCGCGTTCCGCACGATGTGCTCGCGGTACACCTCGGGGGGCAGCATCGGCTTGTACCGCCGGTGGCGGCGGTGCGCCGGCGCGGGCGCATGAGCCGCGTGGGCGGGAGCGGGGGCGGCGGGCGCGGGAGCCGGCGCGCCCGGCGGCGCGGCGGGCGGCGGGCTGGATTGGCCGTCGGTCATCGGCGTTCCTACGACGCCTGCCGCGTCGCGGCCGGCGCGCCGCGCGCGAACGCGATGAAGTCCGTGGGCTGCGGTTCGTCGCCCGCCGCCCGCACCAGCGCCGCGATCTGGCCGCGGTGGTACGCCGCGTGCATCACCACCTGCGTCAGCATCTCCTCCACCGTGGACGTGAACTCGCGCCCGGCGCTGTTGCGGTAGGTCACCGCCTCGGCCAGCGCGCCGTCGTCCAGCTCCTCGAACAGCTGCGCATAGCCGGCGTGGTTGGCGTTCATCAGCGCGTCGCACTCGGCGATGGACAGCGTGGGCCACACGGGATGTTTGGGCGCCACGACGAGCATGCGGCACAGCCACACGTGCTCGGCGGCCACCACGTGCGCGAACAGCTCCAGCGCGTGCGCCGGCAGATGTTCGCTCTCGACGATCGACTGCATGGTGCGCTCGTCCGCCCACTGGGCGTGCGCGAACAACCGCTTGAAATATTCAATCACGACTTCCACCTCCTCGAGTCATGAAACGCCCCACGCCCCGGCGGCACCCGCCAAGAGGCACAGCACGAGCGTGTCGACCGCGGCTCCGACCACGAAGCCGCGGTGAAGCTTGACGTAGACGGCCTGGATCAGCGTCGCCGGCAGCAGCAGCGCGAACCAGCACGCCAGCCCGAACAGCAGCCCGCGGCCGGCCCATCCGAAGGCGTGTGCCCCGGGGAATCCACTGCTCCAGCCGAGCAGGAGCGCGATGCCGACGCACTCGACCACGTTGAGCGCGCTGGACATGGCGTATTGCGCGGGGCCTTCGGAGCGCCAGGTGTCCGGTGTCAGGCGCTGGTACTTGTGGAAGAGAGCCCCGGTGATGAGCCAACTCGTGAAGACCGACACGATACCGGCGCCGACGCCGGCCAGGATCACGCGCGTGAAATTCATGGCGCCCATCCAGGTTGGGTTGAAACGGGAAATCCAGCCGGGGGAGACGTTAGCCGTCATCGCGCCCGGGCGCGAGGTTCCCAACGGTAACGGTCCAGCGAGACGCGGCCGGCGGGGCCGAACTTCACTCCCTCGCGCTCCAGCAGCTGCCGCTGGCGCACGCCGGCGCCGGGCCCGGCGCGGCGCAGGCTCACTTTCCCCTGCGCGTTGATCACCCGGTGCCAGGGCACGCGCACCCCGGGCTTGAGCGCCGCCATGGCGTAGCCCACCTGCCGCGCGTGCCCGGGCAGGCCGGCCAGCCGAGCCACCTGGCCGTACGTCGCCACGCGGCCGCGCGGGATCTTGCGCGCCACGGCGTAGATCCGCTCGTACGTGCCCGGCACTATACCGCGGACAGCTGGCTCGTGCAGTTGGGGCAGCGCGTGGCCGCGATGTCGATGGTCGACTTGCAGAAGCTGCACGCCTTGGTGGTCGGCGGCCCCTTGGGCGGCTCCTTCACGAAGATCTTGCTGATGCGCCAGGCCACGAACCCGATGATGAAGAAGTTGACGACCGCGTTGGCCAGATGGCCGATCGGGAAATTGAACCTCCACACCGGAAGCGCGTACGTCGCCCACGCGCCGCTGGGCTGCGCCACGGCCACGATCGGCATGATGACGTCGCTCACGATCGCCTTCACCACGTCGTTGAGCGCCACGCCGATCACCACGGCCACGGCCAGCCCAATCGCGTTCTGTTTGATCAGGAACCCCTTGAACTCCTGCCACATACGCACCTCACGAATGGAGATTGTCCAACCGCGTCGCCGCCGGGCCCGCGGCCGTCACGAACACTTCGGCCGCCGGGCCCGCATCGGGGAATGCCACACGATAGCGCGCCTCCCACCGCCGGGCGAATTCCGCCGCCCCGTCTCGCTCCACCAGCGCCCACACGCTGCCGCCGAACCCGGCGCCGAACGCCGACGCCGCCACCGCGCCCAGCTCGCGCGCCTGCCGCTGCAGCGCCACCGTCGGCGCGATCTGGTTGCCCAGCCACCGCTCCACGTTGTACTGCGACTCGTCCACCAGCGCCCCGAACCGGTCCAGGTCGCCGCGCTCCAGCGCTCGCCGCGCGCCCGGAATGATCCGCGTGCTCTCCTCCACGAACTGGTCGAACCGGTCCACCAGCACGTCGGGCGGATACTCGGCGTGCACCGCGCCGCGCAGCAGTTCGCGAATACGGTCGGGCGCGGCCGAGTCGGACGCCACCGCCGCGCCGAGCGACGGATCGCCGCGACCCGTCGCGTCGTTCCACACGCGCAGGATCACCCGCGTGGCCACCGACGCCCGGTTGTACGCGTCGCGCGCCGCGCCCGTCTTCTCCGCCAGCACGCCGCTGTTGGCGATCGCGAACGCGTAGCCGTCGGGAATGCCCACCGTCCCCTCGCTCCGCACCGGACAGAACGAGTACTGGCTCAGCGTGCGCGGCCGGCAGCAGAGGATCGCCGTCTGGTCCTCGCTCCCGCCGAACAGCCCCACGCCGCGGTCGCCGGTAAGCGACCCGAAGTTCTCCCCGTTCTCCACGCAGCCGATGTACGAGCCCAGATCCTCCCGGCTGTGGATCTCGCGGCGGTACTCCTCGCGCTCGTCCAGCGCGTTGACCCCGGCGATCGCCAGGAACACCGCCACCACGAACGCGCTCGAGCTGCTCACGCCCGCGCTCAACGGCAGGTCGCTGGCGAACGCGATGTCGATGCCGCGGCGGGCGCCCGGAAAGTTCCGCGCCACGCGGCGCGCCACGGTCATCGGATAGTTCGACCAGTGCCCCATCGGCGGCTCGACGTCACTCGACAGCGGGAACGACGCTTCGTCGTTCATCCGCGCGTCGATCACGCGAATCGTGTCGTCGCCGCGCGGCACGGCCAGCAGGCAGATCCCCCGCTCCACGGCGCAGAGCAGGCTGCGGCCGCCGGCGTAGTCGGTGTGCTTGCCGAGCACCTCGATGCGGCCGGGGGCGAACAGCGCGATCGTGGGCGCGGCGGTCACGCCCCGCGCGGCGAGCGCCGCCGCGGCCGCGTCGAACAGGGCGCGCTTGGCCGCAGCCGCCGGCGGCGACATGCCGGCCGCCGCGAGCTGATCGGCATAGCGCCCGCTCACGGGTTGGGCTCCACGCCCGAGAGCCGTTCGCGCACGCTCGCGATGTCGTCGCGGCTCGACAGGTCGAGCACGCCCGCGGCAACGCGCACCACGTCGAACCGCTCGCCCAGCTCGTCGATGGCGATCCGCACCGCGCTCTGAATTTCCAGTTCTCCGCGCGGCGACGGCTGCACGCGGCGGCACGCGTCGTAGATCGCCGGCGTGAACAGCCAGGCGTTCATGCTCACGAGCGCGTGGTGGCCCAGCGCCCGGGCGGTAGCCTCGTCCGGTTTCTCCACCACGCGGGCCAGCGTGCCGTCGTCGCGCACGCCGAGCAGCGCGTACGTGAGCACGCGCGCGGGCTCGATGTTGCTCTCGCGCAGCAATGCCTCGCGCTCGAAGCCGAGCAGCCCCGAGCCGGGCACCGCGCGGAGGAGCGCCAGTGCCCGTGCCGGATAGTAGTTGTCGGAGTTCACCATCAGCACGCGGTCGCCGGCCGCGAACTCCTCGGCGGCCAGCAGGGCGTCGGCGGTGCCGCGCGGCTCCGCCTGCACCGCGAACGCCACGCGCACGCGGCGGGGCGGCGACGTGCGCGTGTAGTACTCGCGGATCTCGTCGTGCTCGGGGCCGATCACCAGGCACACGGCCGTGCAACCGGCGTCGGCCAGCGCGCTCAGCGCGTAATCCAGGAACGGACGCCCGATGGGGATCATCGCCTTCACGCCGCGTGCCGCCACCGCCGCCTGCGCCGGGTCCAGCGCCGCGCCGCCGTCCGACCGGCGCATGCGCGTGCCCAGGCCCCGCGCCAGCACCACGGCTTTCGTGACGGCGGCCCAGCGTTCGGTCATGCGCCCTCGGCCGCCTCCGAACCCGTGCCCGTATAGAGGCGCGGCACCAGAATCCACAGTCCGATGCCGCTGACCACGAACGCCACGATCCACATGATCGCCTGCGGCGTGCGCCCGTACAGGATGCTCCCCGTGCCGAACAGCGCCGAATACACGAACAGGCAGCCGAGCATCCAGCCCAGCATCGCCTGCGGCAGGCTGTCGGGCGACGGCCCGAGCCCCGACTCTTCGCGAATGCGCGCCCACCCCGGCCCCGCCGGCCGGATCAGCTTGTAGAACGCCAGCAGCGTCGCGTGGTCGTGCGGTTCGGTGAGATACGTGACGGAAACCCAGACGACGGTTGTCGTCGCCACGGTGATCACCAGCGAGAGGTCCGCCGCCACCGCGTGCCCCATCTTGCCGGCCACGAAGAAGCCGAGCGCGACGAGGAACGAACTGGCCATGGCCGACACCTCGCTCCACGCGTTGATGCGCCACCAGAACCAGCGCAGCAGGTAGATGAGGCCCGTGCCGGCGCCCACCGACAGGATCAGGTCGAACGCTTCCTTGGCCGTGTCGAGTTCGAAGGTCAGCAGTGCGGCGCACACCATCAGCCCCGCCGTGACCACGCGCCCCATGAACACGTAGTGCTTCTCCGTGCGGTCCTTGCTGATGAACCGGCGGTAGAAGTCGTGCACCAGATACGACGTGCCCCAGTTGAGATGCGTCTCGATGGTGGACCGGTAGGCGGCGAGCATGCCCGCCACCATCAGCCCGAGGAACCCCGCCGGCAGGAAGCGCAACATCGCCGGGTAGGCGATGTCGTCGCCGAGGAGCTTGGGGTCGAGCGCCGGGAACGTGTGCTGGATGGACGGCGAGGTCGGGGTAGATGATCGTGCTGCAGAGCGCGACGATGATCCACGGCCAGGGGCGCAGCGCGTAGTGCATCACGTTGAACAGCAGCGTGCCGGTGAGCGCGTCCTTCTCCGTGCGCGAGGCGAGCATGCGCTGGGCGATGTAGCTGCCGCCGCCCGGTTCGGCGCCCGGGTACCACACCGACCACCACTGGATGGTGACCGGGATGATCAGCACCGACAGCGCCACCGTCCAGTTGCCGAAGTCCGGCAGCAGGTTGAGCGTCTTGGGATCGATCTTGTGGATGAGCCCCGCCAGGCCGCCGATCTGCGGCTGCTTCACCGCGAAGTACGCGACGGCGAAGGTGCCCGTCATCGTGATCGTGAACTGGATCGAATCGGTCACCAGCACGCCCCACAGCCCCGACACCGACGCGAAGAAGATCGTGATCACCGCGGCGATGGACAGCGTCTGCCAGGGCGGCCAGCCGAGCACGACGCTGGCAATCTTCACCGCGGCCAGGTTCACCGTGGCCATGATCACGCAGTTGAAGAACAGGCCGAGGTAGACGGCGCGGAACCCGCGCACGAAGCTCGCCGCTCTGCCCGAGTAGCGGAGTTCGTAGAACTCGAGATCGGTCATCACGCGCGACCGGCGCCACATGCGGGCGAAGAAGAACACCGTCATCATGCCGGTGAGCAGGAACGCCCACCACAGCCAGTTGTCGGCAACGCCGTTCTGGCGGACCATGTTGGTCACCAGGTTCGGCGTGTCGGTGCTGAACGTCGTGGCCACCATCGACACGCCCACCAGCCACCAGGGCGCGGCGCGTCCCGACGTGAAGAACTCGGCGGTGCTCGATCCCGCGCGCTTGTAGAAGAACAGCGCCGGCAGGAACGACACGACGATCGACGCCGCGATGATGATCCAGTCGAGTCGGGTGAAATGCATGTGGGTGGGAACCGGAGAGGCGGGTGGGAAGTGCGGGTCCGGACGAACGGGGAGAATCAACCACCGGCGCCGCGCGGCGTCCAGTTGGCCAGCGGCGCGCTCGGCGCCAGGCACCGCCCGCTGGCTCTCGAACCGCCGCGCGTCAGACGCGCGTTCGGCTCACCGCGTCCAGATGTAGATCGCGCCGCAGACCTCGCCGGCGGCGTCGTACGGAAGCGAGGACATGTCCTTGTAGACCTCCATCGCTTCCACGTTCTGCAGGTGCAGGGTGCCGATGACTTCCAGCGGGTCCGCGGACCCTCCGCCGCCGGTCGGCGTCGACCAGTACCGAGGCGGAGCGGGGACGGTTCCGCTGAACCCGCGCAACAGACTGTCCGGCGGCCACACGCGCTGCCCGTCCAGCTTGATCAGGATGTGATTCGTGCCGCATCCCGGAAAGGTGAGCTCGTTTCGATCGATGTCGGGCTGGAACCGCAGGTAGGGCACGTGCCGGAACATGTCGGGCAGATCCGGCGCGTCCATCTTCGCCAGGTCCTCGTGCGTGAAGAACATGCCGCTCGTCGACGACATGGCGCGGCGCCGGTAGAACTCGTCGTACTTCGTCGTGTAGGCAAGCCGCGCCGGCTTGCCGAACTGCCCGACTGCCTGAGACCGCACCGCCGGCAGCGTCGCCACGACACGCTGGGCTCTGATGGTCTCGTCCGCCGTGCCGCCCGCCGCCACCGCAACCACCGCGGTCGCCGCGGCGGACTGGAGCACGTGCACGGTCAGCGTGCGCCGGCCGGCGGGAACGCCGGCGAATCGAAATGCCCCAGCGGAATCCGTCGTCGTGCCCAGCCCCAGCGTGTCGAGCGTGACGATCGCGCCCGCGATCGGCGTGGCCAGCGAGTCGACGACGTGTCCGGTGATCGTCCCCGTGGCGCGCGCCGGGGTCTGCTGCGCCGCGCACGGGGCTGCCCTCAGGATGACGAGAAGGAGCAGACCTTCAACCGGCAACTTGCACCGGTGACCGCGCCTGGCTGATGGCATGGGTGGATCATACGATTACCAATACAATCCATCAAGGGCGGAACCCGCCCCCTCACCCGCGGATGGTGCCGCGCGCCGTTTCCACGGCCCACACCGCTCGGCGCCGCGCCGCGCCCAGCATCGCGCGCGCCACGAACGCCACCGGCGAGCCGCCGCTGAACGCCGCCGCGATGGCCACCAGCGTCCGCGGAAGCGCGCGCCGCTCGTCGGTGATGGCGTAGATCGGCTCCCACCGCTCGGGCGCGAGCTTGGCCTTGAACGCGTCGAGCCCGTCGAAGTTGTAGAACCGCCGGCCGTGGGCCCGTACCCGCGCGAGCACCCACCGCAGCCACGCCGGATTCGCCGTTTCGTCCAGGTGCGCCCGCCGCGACAGCGGCGACAACCCCAGCGTCGCGTACTCGGCCCCGTCGGCGGCAAACGCCCGCATGGCCGTGTCGATGAGCAGCTCGTTGGTGCCGTTCGTCGCGCCGCGCCCGCGGATGATCTGCTCTACCAGCCAGCCCCGCCGCCGCGGCACCGGCGAGGCGAGCAGGAACCCCACCACGCCGAACCCTGGCCGCTCGGCCACGAAAACGCGGCGGTCTTCCAGGCGGTCCAGCGTCCGCGGCTCCACGAGAAAGTGCATCGGCGGCAGCCCGCGCGTCGCGCCCCACTCCTGCAGGCAGCGCCAGAGGTCCACCCGTCCGCGGGCCCGCGCGGCGCTCCACTCGGTCACCTCCATGCCCTTGTTGAGCGCCCGGTGGATCTGCGCGCGCAGCGACGCGTGCCCGGCGACGATCGGCGCCCAGCTCGACGGCCGCCAGGTCGGCTGGGCGCCCAGGATCACGAATGCCCGCGCCGCGTCGGCGCGCAGGACCCGCTCCAGCCGGCCCTCGGCGCCGAAGTAGCAAACGTGCCGGCCGCCGTCGCGCACCTCGCGCTCGAATTCGTCCACCACGGCTGCCAGCCGGGTGTCGGCGCACACCGGCGCGCCGGCCACGACGTACACGCCATGGAATCGCGCGTACCCGAGCACCGCGTCGCCGCTGGCCGAGAACCAGTGGGCGATGCCGGGATTGAGGATCTGGTAAGCGGTGGCGTTCCAGCCGAACTCGAGTACGAGTGCCCGCGCGCGCTCGACCTCGGATTCCGTCGCGCCGGGACTCACGCGCGCGGATCGGGCGCGACTGCGGTCACGACTTCGAGGTTTCCAGCGCGGCGGCGAGCCGTCCCAGGCGGGCCTGCCAGAACTTCTTCATCTGCTCGGCCTTGCGCGCGGTGGGCAGTTCGCCCTGGTCCACCGTCACGTTGGCCCGGCAGGCGCCCCGCGGCATGAAGTACACGCGCACATGACTCGCGCCCCAGTCGCCGTGCAGCGAGATGGACGGCGTGGTTTCGGTGATCACGAGCTGGTCGTTGCGGCACCACTGGCGGCGCTTGGCCTCGTCGGTCCAGGCGGCGAACACGCGCTCGACCTCGGCGCTGATGGTGCGCGACGCCGACGTGGCGAACCCCTTGGGCGCCTCCACGGTCGTCGGCCCGAATGCGCCGAATTCGGTGCTCTCCGCCAGTCTGCGCTCGGCCATCCGCGCCTCCGGTACCACGTGTGGTGACCTCCCCTTCCCCGCCGGCCGCGAAGCTCGCGGCCAAGCTTGTTTATAGTATGCATCGGTCATGCGGCGCGCCGCCATCCGCGAAAGCTTGACACCTGTGTGGGGGGAATGCGTACGTCACCGGGAAGGCGCCGCGCCGGCGCCGCAGAGTCTCTCGCCGACCCCGATCAGTCATTATGGCCATCGATCCCGATCTCCCCTTCGTGCTCGCCGGACTCGTCGTGGTCTGCGGCACCGCCATAACGCTCGCCAGGATCTTCTACGGCCCCCGGAAGCTCGAAGGCGCGCGTCCGGCGGAACTCCAGCACATCGAGGAGCGGCTGACGCGCATCGAGCAGGCTGTGGACGCGGTGGCGCTGGAGACCGAACGGATATCCGAGGGGCAGCGATTCACCACCAGGCTGCTCGCCGAATCGCCGCGGGTGCCGGCCGGCGTGCCGACATCGAAGCCGCCGGCGAGCTAGGGCCGGAAGCCCGGCCGGCGCGAGATGATTGACGCGTCGCCATACTCCCTATTGCGCCTGTTTTGGGCCCGCCCTACGTTTGTCCGCAGCGACTTTCGTACCATGTACGAGCACGTTCCACGCACGACAAAGGGACCTGGCGTTCGCTGGGTCTTTTTTTGTTGTTCGATGTCGCGCATCGCGTCCGGCGAGTGTCCGGCGCGGCGGGAACAAGCCCATCGTGAGGGCTCTGGTCACGAAAATTGTAGTCGGTACGTACGGCACCACCGGACTCCGACCACAAACAACACATGAGGAGTTTCGCAATGCGTACGACCGGCACCGTGAAGTGGTTCAACGACGCGAAGGGGTTCGGCTTCATCACGCCTGAGAACGGCACGAAGGACTGCTTCGTCCATCATTCGGCCATCCAGGGCAGCGGCTTCAAGTCGCTGGCCGAGGGCGAGAAGGTGGAGTTCGACATCGTGCAGGGCCAGAAGGGCCCCGCGGCGGAGAACGTCGTCAAGCTCGGCCACTAAACGGTCGGCGCGCCGCCAGGCGCGTACGAAGCGGCCGGCTCGGGGAAACCCGGGCCGGCCGTTTTGATTTTCGCGGGAGCGATCGCCGATCAGGAATCAGGGCGAAGCGGATTCGTCCACTTCAGCCCCTGGAACCGCCGGAAGTCCGTGTCGGAGGAGCAAAGCTCGGCCTCGTGCTCGAGGGCAAGCGCTGCGAGATGCGCATCGGTCACGAGGTTCCCCGCGGTCCCAGCGTCCGACAGCAGGGCGCGCAGCGCCGGCCAGTGCGCTTCTGTCGGCGCGAGCGCGACGACCTGCGGCCGTTCGAGCCACGAATCGACGATCGAGAGCGCCTGGGTCACCGGCAACGGCTTTGCGAACACGCGGGGGCTGGTGACGAGGCGCAGAAACGCCAGCACGACGATCCAGGGCAGGGCTACGCGCTCCGTTCCTGAGAGCGTGCGGTCCAGCCACGCCTTGGCCGCGGCGTGTTGCTCGGCGTCACGATTGACCGCATAGAGCAGCAGATTAACGTCGACGACTTTCACGGCTACTTCCGCAGCGCAAGATCGCGCACCGATTCTTCATCGTCGAGCTCGGCAGCCAGGCCCAATGCCTTGTCGATGTCGACGCCAGGTTTCGCGGCGCCCAGACGGAAGGTCGGGCACCGATACGGCGCCGGGGCGGGAACAGGCTCATCGAGGCCGCGTCGAAGCGCAACTTCCAGCAGCGCCTTGACCGTCACGCCTCGGCGGCGCGCCTCGACGCGGAGTCGCTTGAGGAGTCCGGGATCCAGATCGACGGTGGTGCGCATGCATTGATGCTAACGCATCACCAATATGATGTCAACGCATCTGTCTATGCCCGCCACGCCTCAGTCGGCCTGGTCGCCTGCCGCGGCGCCCGTATTGCCACCGCGCCGCGCCAATTGCATACTGGATTGCATGCGGAGACGCCTCGCCCCACTCCTCGCCGCGGCATCGGTACTCGCCGCCGCTCCGCGGCTGCACGCCCAGTCCACGCCCCCCGCCGTCGTCTACGTGCGCGTGGTCGATTCCACCAACGCGCCGATGGCGGGCGTGACCCTGGTCGTCCTCCACGTCGGTGACCAAGCCTCGTTCACGGGCACCACCAACGCCGCCGGCCGCTTCGGCTTTCAGTTCGTCCCCGACAGCGGCGCCTACCACATCGTGGCGCGAAAGCTCGGCTACGTCGGCACCACGCGGCTCCTCCCCACCGTACCCGGCGACACGACATCCGTCACGCTCTCGCTCGCCCGCCTCCCGCCCACGCTCGACACCGTGCACGTCGACGCCCGCGCGCTCTCCGACGCCTACCGCATCGACGCGTCGATGATCTCCAACGTCAAGCAGTATGTGGCCAACGCCTACGACGCCATGCGCGACATCAACCCCGGCATGCTCGGCGACGGTGAGCGCGACTGCCGGCCGGCCATGAACGTCTGGGTGAACGGCGTACGCGTGAAGTTCAGCCCGACACCCACGTATGACTTGCCGATCAGCCAGTCCTATGTGACGAGGGAAGAGCTGTTCGGGATCCCCGGCGCGAGCCGGCAAGCCGTTTCGTACTACTCCCCCCACGCCAAGAGTCGACAACATCCTCTACTGGGTCCGCCCCCAGGACGTCGCCGATATCTCCTACCACAACTGCTGGGACAACTCCGTCCCCGACCGCGGCATGCGGAACGCCATCTTCATCACGCTCAAGCCCGGCATCGCCTTCGACGAGAAGCACGGCTCGTACCCCGCCGATTCGCTGCCGGACCGGCACTGACCCGAGGTCGCGCCGCGCCCCCGGCGCCGCGTATCTTCCGCGGTCCCCAACCGCGACGCATGGCCCCCGCCCTCGCCCCCTACACCGTCCTCTTCGATCTCGACGGCACGCTCATCGATTCCGTCGAGCTGATCCTCAACTCGAAGACCTACGCCTTCGAGTCGCGCGGCCTCACCGCGCCCAGCGACGCCGAATGGCTGCGCTGGCTCGGCACCCCACTGCGCAACACCTTCCAGCGCTACACCGGCGAAGCCGCCGAGGTCGAGCGGTTCATCGCCGCGTATCGCGAGTACCAGACGGCCCACCACGACCGGCTGCTGCGCCCCTACGCGGGCGCCACCGAAGCGCTCACCGCGCTCCGCGACACCGGCCACGCCATCGGCATCGTCACCAGCAAGTCCGTCGAGCTCTCCGAACGCGGGCTCGCCCGGGTGGGGCTCCTCGAGCTGGTCGACACGATCGTGGGCGCCGACTCCACCGAACGGCACAAGCCAGACCCCGAACCCGTGCTGGTCGCCCTCGACCGTCTCGGCACCGCCGCCGACCGCGCCATGTTCGTGGGTGACTCGGTGCACGACATGTACGCCGGCAACGCCGCCGGCGTCACCACCGTCGCCGCCCTCTGGGGGCCGTTCACGCGTGAGGAGCTGGCACCGAGCGCCCCGGCCTACTATCTGGACCGCGTGACCGAGCTTCCGGCGCTCGCGGCCGCGCTGGCCGCATCCGCCGCTCCCGAAACCCGCCCGCCCCGCCGGGCGTAGGCCCCCGGGAGCCCATCCGCCGGCCGGGAAGTTCCCGGCCGGCCAGCCGGCGTTCCAACCTTTCCCCCCTGTCGGCCATCTGATCCGGTGTACGGACGGAGAACCGACGACGAATGACCGCTGTGGCCCTTCTCGAATCGCCGACACCCCGACCGTCCGACGCCGACGTGGCCAACGCCGCGGCGGGGGATCGGGCGGCGTTCGAGAGGCTGTACCGGCAGAACGTCGACCGGGTGTTCTCGCTCTGCGCGCGCATGGTCGCCGACCGCGCGCGCGCCGAGGAGCTCACGCAGGACGTCTTCGTGCGTGCGTGGGAGAAGCTGCATCAGTTCCGCGGGGAAAGTTCGTTCTCCACCTGGCTGCACCGGCTGGCCGTCAATCTCGTGCTCAATGCGCGTAAGGCGGACACACGGCAGAAGGCGCGGTTCGAGGAGGAGGACGAGGAGCAGGGCATGGACGTCCACGCCGGAGTGGTCGGGTCGACGCTCCCGCCGGGCGAGTTGCTCGACCTCGAGGCGGCGGTGACGCGGCTCCCGCCCGGCGCGCGCCGAGTCTTCACGTTGCATGACGTCGAGGGGTATAAACACGAAGAGATCGCCAAGATGCTCGGCGTGACCACCGGAGCCACCAAGGCCCAGCTGCACCGGGCCCGGCTCCTCTTGCGAAGGGAACTGACTCGATGAGCGGTACGATTCCCACGATCACCTGCGAAGTCTTCGGCGAGCGGCTGATGGACTTCCTGGAAGGCGACCTGGACGGCGCGACCCGCGCCGCCATGGAGGCGCACGCGCGCCGGTGCGCCGCGTGCGGAGCGCTCGCCGCCGACCTGCGTCGCATCAGCCACTCCGCCGCCGAGCTGCCGGCGCTCGCGCCGTCTCGCGACCTGTGGAGCGGCGTCGCGGCCCGCCTCGACGCGCCGGTCGTTCCGATCGCCGCGGGCCGAGCGATCTGGAAGTCGCCGCGCCTGCTCGGCATCGCCGCCGCCGCGGCCATCGTCTTCGCGGCCGTGCTCGGCTACCAGGCGGCGCGCCGCACGGCGCCGGCCATGGTGGCGCCGGCTGCACAGATGGCGCAGATCCCCGCCGCCGCCCACGACAGTCCGGCCGCGGCCACGCTCACGCCTGCCACGATCGCCGCGCCGGCGCCGGCCGCCGCCAGCCCCGCGAGCAATGGCGCCCGACTGGCCGCCAACCGCGCGGCGAACGCCACTCCGGCCGCCGTCGAGAAGAGCTACGACGGCGAGATCGCCGGGCTCCGCGCCATCATCGACCAGCGCCGCGGCCACGTGGACAGCGCCACGGTGGCCGTGCTCGAACGCAACCTTTCCGTGATCGATTCCGCCATCGCGCAGTGCAAGAGCGCGCTGGCCAAGGATCCGGACAGCGAGTTCCTGCTCCAGTCGCTCAACCAGTCGCTGGACACCAAGGTCCAGCTCATGCGGATGACGGCGGGGCTGCCGTCAACCACCTAGGAAACTCCCATGCGCACTCGACTGCTTCCCGTTCTACTGCTGATCGCCGCCGCGGCGCCCGTCGCGGCCCAGAGCCGGCGCGACGACGGCCGGATGGTCGACCGCGAGCGCAACGCGCGGCTCGACACCACCGTGGCGTTTCACGCCGGCGGGTTGGTGGCGCTGACCACCAACCAGGGCGACATCATCGTGCACACCGGCTCGGCCAACACGGTCACCGTGCGCGCCACCTCGGAGCGCGGCCGCATTCGCTTCGACGCCAGCAACAACCGCGTGTCCGTTGATCTTTCCGACGACGGAGACGGCCGGGTAGAAGTCACCGTGCCGGCCGGCGTTCGCGTGACGGCGCAGTCGCGTCAGGGGAACGTCTCCGTTCGCGGCACCGCCGCCGACGTGTCGGTGCACACGCAGAACGGGGATGTGACCGTGGACAGCGCCGCGGGTCACATCGACTTCAGCACGCTGTCCGGCGACATCACCGCCGGCGTGCTCAAGGGCACCGTTTCCGCCAACAGCATCAGCGGCGACGTGCGACTCGATCAGGTGGCCGGCAACGTCACGATCTCGTCCGTGAGCGGCGACGTCACCCTTCGCGGCGTCGTGTCGCAGTCGGTGGACGTGCAGACGACCAGCGGCGACATCAGCTTCGACGGCGGCATCGTCCCCGCGGGACGATACTCCTTCGTGGCCCATTCCGGCGACATCGGACTCGACATTCCCACCAAGGCCAGCGTCCAACTCACCGTCTCCACCTGGAGCGGCTCGATCGACAGCGACTTCCCGATCACGCTGCAGCCCGGCGAGCACGACATCGGCGTCGGCACCAGCAAGCGGTTCACTTTCACCATCGGCGCCGGCGAAGCCCGCGTGCGCGCCGAGTCGTTCAACGGTGACATCACCATTCACCGCAGCGGCGGGCGCTAGGCCGCGCCGCCGCCGTCCCAGGCCCCTTCTCCTCCAGCCCACTCTCCCCATGCGCATCCTGCCCGCGTTCACCGCCCTCGCTCTCGCCGCCACCGCCGGCGCGGCGGGCGCCCAGCGCTCCGACTTCCAGTGGTCCAAGGCCGAGGCCGCCGGCACCGTCGTCTCGGTGCACAACATCAACGGCGACGTCACCGTCGTGCCCGGCTCCGGCAGCACGGTGGAGGTGACCGCGGTTCACCACGGCTCCGACGACCGGATTTACACGGTGGTGCGCGAGTTCTCGGGCCGCGTCGTGGTCTGCGTACTCTGGCACGACACCGACGAATCGTGCGACGAGCACGGCGCCGAGATGCACTCGCACGACCGCAGTTGGGGCGACCGGGGAAGCATGGACGTGACCGTGAAGCTGCCGGCGTCGATGGTGATCGACGCGGGCACGGTGAGCGGCGACATCCGGATCGACGGGGCGCACGGCGACGTGCGGGCGAGCGCGGTGAGCGGCGACCTCAAGCTCCGCGACCTCCACGCCACCTCGGTGCGCGCCACGTCGGTGAGCGGCGACGTGGACGTCGTCGTGTCGCAGCTCTCGGGCGACGGCCCGCTGACGTTCAGGAGCGTGAGCGGCGACGTGACCGTGGCGGTGCCCGCCGGGCTCGACGCCGACTTCTCGATGTCCACCGTGAGCGGCAATCTCGACACCGACTTCCCGCTCACGCTCAACGGCCGCATGGGCCGGCGCAGCATCCACGCCAGCATCGGCAAGGGCGGGCGCGAATTGTCGGTATCCACCGTGAGCGGCAGCGTCCGGTTGCGGTCCGTGAAGTGACAGATCGATTTCTCCTGAGTAGGATTGATCATATGCGTCGACTTCTTGCATGCGCGGCATTGCTCGCCCTCGGCCTTCCGGCCGCGGCGGCGCGGGCCCAGAACACGGAAGCGCCCACGCGGTGGGCGTGGAAGATCCCCGACGGCCGGTGGATCACCGTGCGTAACGTGAACGGCCGCGTGATCGTGCATGCGAGCAGCGGCGACAGCGTGGTGGTGACGGCCACCAAGCGCGTGCGGCGCGGCGACGCGGCGTACGTGCACTACGACGTCCAGCGCTTCGGCACCGACCAGCAGGACGTGCTGGTGTGCGCGCTGTGGGGCCCGAACAGCCGCTGTTCGCCGGGCGGCTACGATTCCAACCAGGACGACAGCGACACGCGCCGCAACCAGATCGCCGTCGACTTCGACGTGGCGGTGCCCGCCGGCGTGAGGGTGGGGGCGCACACCGTCAACTCGGCGGTCGCCGTGACCGGCGTGACGTCCGAAGTGCGGGCGTCGACCGTGAACGGCAGCGTCAACGTGGAGACCGCCGGCGGCCCGGTTTCGGCCAATACCGTGAACGGGTCGGTGCACGCCTCGATGCTGCACTACAAGCCGGCGCAGGACATGCGGTTCAGCAGCGTGAACGGCTCGGTGGTCGTGGAGCTGGGCGACGACGTGGACGCCAACGTCGAATTGCGGACCGTGAACGGCCGCTTCACCACCGACTTTCCGGTGACGCTGAGCGGCCGGATCGACCCCCGCCACCTGCGCGCCACGCTGGGCAAGGGCGGCCCGAGGATCGACATGAGCACGGTCAACGGCAACGTGGAGCTGCGCAAGCACTAGCCGCGCGGCGGCCGCGCCCTTCCCAACCCTGCCTCCACTGGCACCCGGGCCCCCTGCCCGGGTACAATTGGAGGCAGGGTTCTTTCTCTCTCAGCGGAGTGCTTTCGCGTTATGGGTTTCTCGCGCTATCAGGTAGGTGCCGTTCCCCGCGTGATGTCGGGCATCGAGCGGGCCACGCTCGTGCGGCGGACGTACGGACTGGTGTTCCTGGGCATCGTCGCGACGATCGTGGGCACGGCGTTCACGGCCACGCAGCCGGCGCTCCTGAACGCCGTGCTGGCCCACCCGATCATCACGATGATCTGCTGGTTCGCCCCGCTGCTCGTCGCGCAGTCGCAGGCCCGGGTGTTCCCGCGCAACGTCGTGCTGACGCTGCTGTTCACCTTCGTCACCGGCGTGGTCTTCGCGCCGCTGCTGCTCGGCTATCTCAGGTACGAGCCCGGCGCTCTCGCCGAGGCTGGATTCCTGACCTTCTCCACCTTCGGCGCGCTCACCCTGTACGCCACCTTCAGCCGCCGCGACTTCAGCGCCTGGGGCGGGTTCTTCATGGTCGGGCTGGTGGTGCTGCTGATCACGATGATCGTCGCGATGTTCTTCCCGAGCGTCGGGGCGAACATGTGGATATCGGCCGCCGGTGTCTTCGTGTTCTCCGGCCTGCTGGTGTTCGACACCTGGCGCATCACCCGGTCGGGCCAGCTCACCGACGAGGACTACGTATTCGCGGCGGTCACGATCTTCCTCGACCTGCTCAACCTGTTCTTGTTCATCCTCAGCCTGGTGGGCGGCGGCAACCGGCGGCGCTGAGCCCGTCCCGTCCGGCGGGCATCAAGAACGAAGGGTGGGACACGATTGGTCCGGATGGGTCCGATCGATCAGGATGAAAACAGTTGGGGCCTTCAGGGATGGTTCCGCTCGCCTGGCGGGCGGATCCTTCCCTCGAAGCCCCAAAGTCTTTTGTCCGGATGCATCCGATCATCCCGATGCATCGAGTCCACACGCTTCGTTCCTGATCCCAGGCTCAGCGCGCCGCGGCCTCGATCTTCGCCGCCAGATCCAGATCCTTCTGCGTGATCCCGCCGGCAGAATGCGTGGACAGCGTGAACGTCACCTTCGTGTAGCGGATGTCGATGTCGGGGTGGTGGTCCATGGCGTCGGCCTCGGCCGCCACCCGGCCCACGAGCGCGATGCCGTCGGCGAACCGCGGCAGCGTGAACGTCTTGGCGATCGCGTCGCCGCGCCGCGACCAGCCCGGCAGCGCGCCCAGCGCGCGCTGGATCTCGAGATCCGATAGTTTTCCCGCCATGGCGTTCCTCCATCGTGCGCGTCGCGGCCCGCCGCCGCGGCGCGCTGCTCCCCTAGGATTCTACGCGCGCCGGGGCGGCCGCGAAATGGCGCGCCGGGCGTTCGCCGTCATCGTGACGGCGCTGATCCTCACCACGCCGGCCGCCGCGCAGGATTCCACCGCCGCCCATCGCGCCGGCGGCTGGAAGCGGTTCGCGGCCGGCTTCGCCACCAGCATCCTGGCCCACGAAGGCGGGCACGTCGCCGCCGCCCTGCTCCAGGGCGCCACGCCGACCTTCGGCCTCGACCGGGGACGGCCGACGATCTTCTCGGGCATCGACCCCGAGAAATATCCGCACCGGCAGTTCGCCTTCTCCAGCGCCGGACTCGACGTGCAGGCGATCCTCGACGAGGGGATCCTCGACGATCCTTCGCACGGCGGCGGCGCCTTCCAACGCGGAGTGCTCGCCGGCGGCATCGCGACCACGGCGTTCTACCTCACCATCGGCCGCAACGGCAGCGTGAGCGACATCGCCTTCATGCGCCGCACGTCGGGGCTCACCTCCACGCAGATCGCGCTCATCTATGGAGGCGTCGCCCTCATGCACGTCGTGCGCATCGCGCGCGACGGACGCTTCGCCGACTTCTTCGTCCGGCCCGGAAATCCCGCGGGACTCCGCGTCGGCGTGGACCTGCGCTGAGTCTCAGCGCGGCGGCGGCCCCAGCACGCGGCCGTCGGGATAGGTCGCCACGACCCTGAGCCCCAGCGCCCGGACCAGGCTGTCCGGCGCCACGTACGACGGGTTCGGCGCGTTGAACGCCAGAATGACGCCGCCGCCGCCGCGAGCGGCCAGCGTGTCGCCGAACGCGCGCAGCGTCTGGCCGTCGGCCGCGACCGGGAGCCCGCGCGCCGGCCGGTCGAGGTAGAGGTAGGCGACGGTGGGCCAGTTGGAGTACAGCACGCGCCGGTTGCCGTCGTTGCGCACCCACTCCAGCAGCCCCGAGGTCTGCCACGCCTCGTGTGCGAAGTCGAAGCCCGTGCTGAGCGCCTCACGCACGCGCCGGTGCGTCACCCGCAGCGACGCCGCGCCCCACACCGCCAGCACCAGCATCGCCGCCGCGCGCGCCGGACGGGCGGCCGACCGCCACCAGTTGGCCGCCGCCACCGCCAGGCCCACCGAGAACACCAGCATCAGCGGCGCCAGCATCCGGTCGCCCAGCGAGATCGCGCGGTCGGTGAAGACCTGCGCTGCCACCAGCGTCGCGCCGTACGACACGCCCAGCAGCGCGCTCGCGGCGAGCACGCGCGCCGCGATCATCTGCGGCACGTTGGTGGAGCTGGAGAGCAACCCATTCTTCGGCAGCAGCGCCCACAGCCGGTAGGCGCGCCGCGTCCCGATCACGGCGACGGCCGCCACGGCGGCGGCCAGCGGCACGGCGAGCCACGGCGCCCACGGCGCGGCGTCCACCGTGGGCACGAGCCACCGCGCGAGGGTGGCGCCGGCGCCGCGGAGCGGCTGGATCGCGCCGCTCGCCGCCGCCACCGCGCCCAGCGGGTCGGTGGGCGCGGGCGCTCCCATCGAGGTGGCGCGGTGCACGATCCAGGCCCACACGCCCCCGATCACGACCCCGGGCAGCACGGCCAGCGCCGCGCGGCGGGCCCGGCGACTACCGGAACCGCCGCGCACGAGGTGCCACAGCGCCACCGCCGCCACCGCGGCGATTCCCGCGTATCGAACCTCGAACGCGAGCGCCGCGCAGAGTCCCGCCGCGAGCGGCGCGTCCGGCGCGCCGACCATGAGCGCCAGGGTGAGCGCCAGCAACGCCAGGAAGAGCGGCTCGCTGAGCACCGAGAGGTGCACCTCCACCATCATCGGCATGGCGAACAGCGCCACCCCGAGCAGGAACGCCGCGCCCGCACCCACCGCGTCGCCAACGATGGCGACCAGCGCCGCCACGGCCACGAACGCCGACAGCGCTTCGACGAGCCGCGCCGCCTGGTCGGGCGGGAACCCGAACCGCTCCGGCAGCGCGATCGCCGTCGGGAAGCCCGGCGGATAACGCGTCAGCGCCGTCGTGCTGTCGGGCGAACTCCAGTCGGCCGTCGCCACCCGATACCCGTGCCCCGCCACCAGCGACTCGGCCGCGCCCAGATAGTATCCCGACGCCACCTGCAGCCCGGGACCCGGGCTGTCCGTGACCGACAGGACTCCCGCGAACGCCACGCTCCCCATCACCAGCGCCAAAAGGCGCACGACGAACAGGGAACTCCGCCACACCGTGGTGGCGTCGCGACTCATGCCGAATGTGAATCTCACGGGCCATAAGATATGACCGCGGAAGCTTTTCTCCGAACCATTCTCTTGACGATTCGGGGTTTGTTCGGTATTCATTCCGGCGTCCGCCTCCGCGCATGGCACGCCAACTCACGCTCTTCCCCGACGCGCTCACGCGAGAACGCGTGCTCCCCGTCATCGGCGAGCAGCGCGACATCCGGTATTTCGCCACGCGGGCGCGCGGCGTGCTCAACGACCCCGCCACCACGGGCTTCGACGGTTTCTGGTCCATCAACCCCTACGTCGGGTGCGCCTTCGGATGCGCGTACTGCTACGCGCGCTACGCCCACCGCTACGCGCTCGAACGGGCGCTCGCCGCCGATCCCGGGCACGCCGACCTGCGGCAGATCGCGCGCGACCTGCCCCCCTGGCTCGCCTTCGAGCGCGCCATCGTGGTCAAACGCAACGCGAGCGACGTGCTCGCCAGGGCGCTGCGCAATGGCCCCGAGCGCTATCGCGCGCTGGCCCACGGACATTCCATCGTCATCGGCACCGCCACCGACCCCTACCAGCCCGCCGAGCGCCGCTTCCGCATCACGCGCGGCATCCTCGAGGTGCTCGCCCAGCACCTCGACCTGAACGTCGTGATCATCACGAAGAGCCCGCTCGTGACCCGCGACGTGGACGTGCTCGCCCGGGTGGCGCGTCATTCGCGCGTCGAAGTCCACGTGTCGCTCATCACCGTGGACCGCGACCTGGCGCGCCGCATCGAGCCGCGCGCGCCGACGCCGGAGGCCCGTCTGCGCGCCGTGGCCCGGCTGCACGCGGCCGGCATTCGCGTGCGCGTGAACGCGATGCCCGTGCTGCCCGGCATCACCGACGCCCCGGATCAGCTCGACGCGCTGGTGCAGCGCGTGGCGGCGGCGGGCGCCGAGGCGATCGTCGCCGGCTCCCTGGCGCTCCGCGCCACCGCGCGCCAGCGGTACCTGCCGTTCATCGAGGCCGAGTTCCCGCACCTGGCGGGGCGCTACCGCCGCGCCTTCGCCCACAGCCACGTGCTCGGCCAGCGCTACCGCGACGGGCTCAAGCGCCGCGTGCGCGCGCTCTGCGCGCAATACGGGTTGCAGTATGGCGACGGCGAGGACGACCCGGGCGAATCGGCCGACGCGGACGCGCGGCCGGCGCTGCCAGGTTACGCCCGGGCCCGGGCCGCGCGGCGCGCCCAGTAGCCGTCGTCGGAGATCAGCACGTCGAGATGGCGCTCGCCGGCCGCCGGCCCGTCGGTGTAGTCGGCGATGTGGATGCCCGACGTGCGCACCACGGCGCCGTCGGCGTCCTCCAGCGTGAGGTTCAGCGCGTCGCGCGAATTGTGGTATCGCTCGAGCTTGTCGGCGTCCCGCACCTCGCCGTCGGGCGCCGGCACCGCCTCGCGGAACAGGCGGAACACGGGCTCCACGAGCTCGTAGCCGATGCCGGGCCGGAAGGCGCCGCGCGCCCGGCCCTCGCCGGGCCAGGCCTGTTCGAGGTCCGAGTAGCCGATCACGACGCCGGCCAGTCGCACGACGTGGCGCCGGCTCGTGGCCGGCGCCGAGGGCGGCCCGGCCGTCACCCGCGGCCGGTCCGCTTCTGCGCCGTCGTGTCGGCGCTCACGGGCGTGATGCGGAAGGTGAACTGCTGCTGCACCAGCTGCTTCACCTTGCGCTCCCCGAACTTCGCCGGCCGGAAGTGCATGTACGGCAGCGCTTCGCGCACCGCCTGCGTGAACTCGGGATGCGTGGAGCGGAGGATCACGAGCGACGCCGTGTCCGCCTGCCCCGACGTGTCGACGATGTACTCCGTATACACGGTCCCCTGAATGTTCTTGGCCAGAAGGTCGGGCGGATACGAGGGCGCCGCGCTGTCCGCGTATCGCACCACCGCCGAATCCACCTCGAGCACCGAGTACACCGAATCGGGCCCGGCGGCCACCGTCTGCACGGGCACGGCGATCGGCCGGTCCCCTTCGCCGCGCTTGGGCACGACGATCGCCGGCGAGGGGTGCTTGTTGAGCGGCGTCGGATCGAACCCCATTTTACCGGTGGCCGGCATGGCGATGAAGTGCAGCGTCTCGGACGGGCCGGCGCGCTGCGCCACGCGGTCGGGCGGCGGCAGGTACTGCACGCGCTGGGCGATCTCCGCCTTCAGCCGCTCCGGCGCGTGCGTCGTTCCCGCCACGACGAGGCCGATGACCACGGCGTGAGCCACCGCGCTCAAGATCGCGCTCGAGCCGATCGGAGCCGGCTCGGCATACGTCTCCATCCACAAGCGCATCATAGGCCCTCCCGCTCCTCGCCTTCGCGAACGGCGCTGCTCCCGAACTCTACAGTTTCTCAACGAACGCGGGCAAGTTCGGGTTTCGTGAACCTTTGAACAGGCCCGGGGCGGCGGGGCGGCTCCGCGCCTAACTCATTGCGAAGCGCCGAGGTACCGCTCGCGCAGGATGCGGGCGTGATGCCGCTCGTGACCGGCGGCGATCCAGGCCAGCGCCCGCGCGGTCACCGGAACCGCGTTGGCCGATCCCGCGCGGCGCGATTCCGCATCGGTCATCGCGCCGAACAGAGCGACCGTGGCCTCGCGCACCGCCCCGAACTCGGCCAGCAGATCGCCCAGCGTCCGCCGTCCGAAATCAGCGTTGGCCACATAGGTGTCCTGGTCGAATCCGGCCAGGGGCGTGGCGTCGCCGCGCGAGATGCGCAGGGCGCGGTAGGCGAAAATGCGCTCGGTGTCGCTCATGTGGCCGACGACTTCCTTGATGCTCCACTTGCCGGGCGCGTAGCGATGTTCGGCGCGGTCCTCGGCGATTCCTGAAAGCAGGGCCGCGAGATCGCGCCCCTGGCCCTGCAGCGTGTCGACGACGTCGCCGTCGGGCACGCCGGCCACGTAGTTGGCGTAGAACGGCGCGTACTCGTCGGCGCCGGGACGCTGGATGCTGCTCATGCGCTCACTCTCCATGGTGCTGGTGTTGAAGTGGACGGCGCCCGAGTGCGCCCCGCGGTCATCGATCGCCGAGCGCCGCGGGCACAACCACGGCCGGCGCGCTCGCGTTTCCCACCCGGTCCACGGCAATCACGCTCACCGCGTCCGGGTTCCCCGCCGCGCCGCCGAGCAGGTGCAGGCGCGCCGTGCCCGGCAGGATCGCCGTGCGCCAGACGCCGCCGACGCGCGCCTGCACCACCCACTGCCAGGGCGCGCGGCCGTCGCCCGGCGTCATCCGCACCTCGGTGGTGTCGCCCCCCGCCCGGCGCGCCAGCCGCACCGCCGGCGTGGCCGGTCTCGCCGCACCGGCCGCGGCGAGCCACGGAAAGGCGGGCACGAGCGCCGGCGCCGCGTAGGGCCCGGCCAGCAGCCGCTCGTTCAGGCTGTCGGGATCGCTCATCAGCGTGGCCATGCTGAAGAAGATGTCGCCGCTCGCGCCCGGCTCGTCGCGCGTGAGCCGGATCTGGTCGAGAATCTCGCGCGCCGCCCACGGCGCTCCGCTCCCCTGCGTGCCGGCCACGCGGGCCGCGTAGTTGCCCACCCAGAGGTGGCGCCCCTTCACGTTCTGGCGCACCCACCAGTCGAGCAGATCGGGGTACGCCTGGCCGGCGCGGTCGATGGGCCAGTAGAGCTGCGGCGCCAGATAGTCCACCCACCCGCGCTCGAGCCACTTCCGCGAATCGGCGTACAGCTTGGCGTAGGCGTCGAAGCCCTGCACGCTGGGCGGGTTGGCGGGCCGCCAGATGCCGAACGGACTGATGCCGACCTTCACCCACGGCTTGGCGCGCTTGACCGCCGCGTACAGCGCCTCGACGAACAGATCGACGTTGCGGCGCCGCCAGTCGTCGCGCGCCAGCGTGCCGCCCTTCGCCTTGTAGGCGCGGTACGTGGCGGCGTCGGGAAACTCGACCTCTCGTCCGCCGCGCACCACCGGATACGGATAGAACGTGTCGTCGACGTGCACGCCGTCCACGTCGTAGCGCTTCACCACGTCGAGGATCACGCGGATGGCGGCGGCGCGCGCCGTGGCGCTGCCCGGATCGGCCCACAGGTACGGCCCGTACTTCCGCACCACGCTCGGCGCGCGGCGGCTCACGTGGCTCGTGGCGGTCGGGCCGTCGTCGCCCGGATAGCGGGCGCGGAAGGGGTTGAACCAGGCGTGCAGCTCGAGTCCGCGCGCGTGCGCTTCGCGCACCGCGAACGCCAGCGGATCCCACAGCGGATCGGGGGCGCGCCCCATGCGCCCGGTGAGGAAGGCCGACCAGGGCTCCAGCTTCGACTGGTACAGCGCGTCGGCCGACGGCCGCACCTGGAAGATCACCGCATTCAGGTGCAGCGACGCCGCGCGGTCGAGAATCGCCGTCAGCTCCCGCTGCTGCTCGGCGGTCGAGAGCCCCGGCGCGGACGGCCAGTCGATGTTGCCCACCGTGGCCACCCACACGCCGCGGAACTCGCGCATCACCGCCGGCGGAGAAACCGCCGTCGACGCACCGGCGCGGCCGCCCGCCCCGGGCGCGCGCGGCGGCGCGGCGCCCTGCGCCGCGGCCGGTGGAGCGAAGGCGGCCAGCGCCGCTGCCGCCGCGTACACGAATCGCATGGGTGCAACCTAACGGCTGACGGCCGGTTGTCAGGACGCAGTTGGCGTCGCACTTTCCGTCGGCCCATCCCGGGGGATCGATGACCGAGCGCGACCGCACGAGCGAACCGCACGACCGCATCTCACGCCGCGAATTCATCGGCGCGTCGGCACTGGCCGGCGTTGCCGCCGCGGTGCACCACGATCTCCGGCCGGCCGCCGGTTTGGCCGCCGCGCCGGCGGCGCATGCCCCGCCTCCGCTCGAAGAGCTCTCCATCGACGACGTCCAGGCCGGCCTCGCCGCCGGCCGCTTCACGTCGCGATCGCTCACCGAGCAGTACCTGGCGCGCATCGCCGCCATGGACCGCGCGGGCCCCACGCTCCGCGCCGTGCTCGAAACCAATCCCGACGCGCTGGCCATCGCCGACGCGCTCGACGCCGAGCGGAAGGCCAGGGGGCCGCGCGGGCCGCTGCACGGCGTGCCGGTGCTGGTGAAGGACAACCTCGCCACCGCCGACCGCATGTTCACCACCGCCGGGTCGCTGGCGCTGGTGGGCTCGCGCGTGCCGCGCGACGCGTTCGTGGTTGAACGCCTGCGCGCCGCCGGCGCGATCGTCCTCGGCAAGACCAACCTCAGCGAGTGGGCGAATTTCCGCTCCACGCATTCGTCGAGCGGCTGGACCGGCCGCGGCGGCCAGTGCCGCAATCCGTACGCGCTCGACCGGTCGCCGTCGGGATCGAGTTCGGGCACCGGCGCCGCCGTGGCCGCCAACTACTGCACCGCCGGCATCGGCACCGAAACCGACGGATCGATTCTCTCCCCGTCGTCGGCCAACTCGCTGGTGGGCATCAAGCCCACCGTCGGCCTGGTGAGCCGCGCCGGCATCATCCCGATCAGCCACAACCAGGATACGGCCGGCCCGATGGCCCGCTCGGTGCGCGACGCCGCGATCATGCTCGGCGCCATCGCCGGCGCCGATCGGCGCGACGCCGCCACGGCCGGCAGCGGCGGTCACGTCGAGGCGGACTACACGCGCTTCCTCGACGCCGGCGGGCTCAAGGGCGCGCGCATCGGCGTCGCGCGCAAGGTCTACATGGGATACAGCCCCGCCACCGACGCGCTGGTCGAGGCGGCGCTCCTGGCGATGAAGGACGCGGGCGCGGTGATCGTCGATCCCGCCGACATCGCCACCGCGGGCAAGTTCGACGACTCGGAGTTCGACGCGCTGCTCTACGACTTCAAGCACGATCTGAACGCCTACCTCGCGGACCTCGGCCCGTCGTCGCCCGCCCGGACGCTGGCCGACCTCATTGCGTACAACGCGAGCCACCGGGCCGACGAACTCAAGTATTTCGGGCAGGAGATCTTCGAGCAGGCGCAGAAGAAGGGGCCGCTGACCGACGACGCGTACGTCAAGGCGGTGGCGAAGAATCACCGGCAGTCGCGCACCGAGGGCATCGACGCGACGGTGGCGAAGTACCGGCTCGACGCGCTGGTGGCGCCCACGGGCGGCCCGCCGCCGCTCATCGACCTCGTGAACGGCGACCCGGGCGGGGGCGGATCGAGCACCTCGCCCGCGGCGGTGGCCGGCTATCCGAGCGTCACGGTGCCGTGCGGCTACGTGTTCGGCGTGCCCGTGGGGCTGTCGTTCTTCGGCCGCGCCTACACCGAGCCGGTGCTGCTGCGCCTGGCCTACGCGTACGAGCAGGCGACGCGGGTGCGCATCGCGCCCCGGTACCTGGCCACGGCCGCGCTCGACTGATCGGGCCGAGCCCTAGGTTCACGCGTCCCATCGCAGTATTGTTCATCGACTCCGCGACGAAGCAATCACGGACATGGCGAAATCACGTCCCCGTTCGACCAAAAAGCGAAGCGCCAAGCGCGGCCGCGCGGCCAAGGGCCCGACTTCCGCGTACTACGTCCAGCCGGGCAAACGCGGCGCGGTGATCGTGCTCCGCAAGCCCTGCGGCAACCGGGTGACGCCCAAGGTCTGCGGCGTCATGCCCAGCCGCGGGCACGCCAAGGCGCTGGTGGAAACGCTGGAGCGCGCCGAGACGGCGGTGAACGACCTGTTCTACGAGGCCACCGACGACGGCATCGAGGCGCTGGAGGCGGTGCTCGCCGCCTGTCGCGAGGCGGTGCTCAAGCGAATGCCCGTGTCGGCCTCGCGCGCCGAGGCGCTCCAGCAGATGGAGACCGAAACGGGCGACGGCGGCGCCGACGCGCCCGGCGAACCGCCGGCGTAGCGGCAGCCGCCGCCGTGGCTAGCCCGGGCGGCGCGGCCCCTTGATCGTCGACCGGCCGGCCGGCGGCGGCGGGGCGGGCGCCGCGAATCCGGTGAAGTGCCCGGTGTGATGCCAGGTGGCCGTGTCGCTCATTCCGGCGGTGTCGCCGTCGGCCACCGGCTCGATCTCGCTGAGCCGGCTGACGTCGATGCTCTCCGACCCGTTGGCGGCCCGCGGATTGTAGATGTTCACGAATCGCGCGTTCACGGCGATCTCGTCGGCCTTGTACGACGTGCGGGCGTGCACCGTCTGCGCGAAGGTCTCGTCGATGCCGCTCAGCAGAACGAGGAACTCGGCGTCGCACGTGTTGAGCTCATCCTGCGTAAGCGTGAACAGCGGGCTCGACTCGTCGATGGGGTGCACCACCGTCCACGACAGCGGGAAGAACACCACGTGCGTGCGCTCGAGCTTGAGCTGGTCGTAGCTGCGCTGGCGCTTGCCGTTGCGCTCCTCGATGCGGCTGAAGAGCACCTTCACGTCGAGTTCGATGAGCTGGCTCGACCGCCCATTCACGAGACGGAACATGAAGCCGGTGCGGCCGCGATACGGCGCGACCACGGCGCGCTTGCTGAACACGACCCGCGCCGTGGGCCGCGCGAATCGCGAGAACACCACGCCCGTGGCCAGGGCGAACCCGAGCAGTCCCACGATCGTCTCGAGCGTGACGATGAAATTGGCGGCGAGCCCCAGCGGCACGACGTTCCCGTACCCGATGGTGGCGAAGGTGTGGACGCTGAAGAAGAAGGCGCGCAGGAACGGTCCGCCCATCTCCGCGGCGGCGGTGCCGCCGAGCCCGCCCGGACCGCAGGCGAGATAGGCGCTGGCGAACATCAGGTTCACCGTCAGGTAGCCGCCCACCAGCAGCCCGACGAACTTCGGCCACGACAGCGAGAGCAGCGCGTGGTAGAGGCTCAGCGAGGCCAGCTTCGGCAGCCCGTCGCGCTTGACGTTGAACGACCCGTCGCGGTTGAGCAGCCGCTGCGAATGGTCCAGTCCGACGACCGTGCCGAATCCGAGGTCCTTCGGTTCCTCGGACGCGGCGGTCGGACGCGGTTCCACGGTCGTCATGCGGTCACCCGGCCCCGTGTCATCGGTTCCGGGACGCGCCGCCGGCGGCGGCCGGCGCCGCCGACGTCTCGGCCTCGATCCTGGCCCGCTCGGCCTTCAGCACGTCGTCCATCTTGAGACGCGGGATGCCGTTCACCCACCAGTCGGGCGCCGGCGCGCCCTTGAGGAAGTGGTCGAAGAACTGCTGCATCCGCGCCGCGTAGTCGCGCTGGTTCACCGGCCGCGCCAGTCCGTGGTTCTCGCCCACGTAGGTGAGCAGCACCGCCGCCTTGCCGGCGCCGCGCAGGTCGTTGAACCAGGTGATGCCCTGGTTGAAGTCCACCGCGCCGTCCTTGTCGTCGGACAGGATGACGAGCGGCGTCGTGACGTTCTTGGTGTGGAAGGCGGGCGAGTTGCGCACGTACGCGTCCCAGTTGTCCAGGAAGCTCCCCCGGAACCGGCCCTGGCTCGACTCGAAGATCGCGGCGTCGCCGCCGCCCGAGTTCCAGTACACCGACCCGTCCATGCTCACCATGTCGGTGAGCGGCGCGCCGGCGATGGCCGCGGCGAAGATGTGCGTCTGCGTGACCAGGAACGCCGTCTGGTAGCCGCCCCACGAATGGCCGTGCAGCCCCACGTGCGCCGAATCCACGATGCCGGTGGCGATCGCCGCCTTCACGGCGGGCACCACGCACCACACGGCGGACATGCCGGGATCGTTGACGCGGTAGACGATGTCGGGCTCGAGCACCGCGTAGCCGCGGCTCGTGTACACGCTGGGATCGGGCGCGCGCGTGTCGCTCGGCACCGCGTAGTTGTGCATCCCCTGCGACTCCTTCTCGTAGATCTCCACCAGCAGCGGGTACTTCCTGCCTGGCTGGTAGTCGGCCGGTAGCCAGAGCGCGCCCTGCAGCTTGTCGCCCTTGGCGCTCGTGTAGTTGATGAGCCGCGCGCCGCTGGACCAGGCGAACTCCTTCTGCTGCGGATCGGCGTCGGTGAGCCGCGTGCCGCCCGCGAAGTCCGGCTTCGCGGCGTACCAGTCGGGGTAGTCGCGGAAGGTGGACCGCGAGTACAGCACCACGTCGGCGTTCTTGGCCTTCATGAAGTTGAACGCCGCATCGTCCCACATCAGCCGCCTGGCGCCGCCGTGCACGCCGTCCACCTGGGCGAGGCCCGCCTTCTTGGTCCACTCGCCGTAGGTCTGCACGTAGATCGGCTTGGCGAGATCGATGCCGTCCTCGTCGCGGTCCACCATGGCGCGGCGCTGGTAGCGCACCTGCGTCTTGCGGCCGTCGACGGTGAGGTTCACCGCCGGCGCGCCGGTGGCCGACACCTTCCAGATGTCCCAGCCGTCGGAGAGCAGCACCCAGGCGCCGTCCGACGACCAGCCGATCACCGGCTCCGGCGGCTGGACCAGGTTGTAGTGGTCGTCCTCGGTGTTGGCGAATGTCACCGGCATCCCCTTGGTCAGGTTCCGCTCGGCGCCCGTGGCCATATCGATCAGGTGCCAGTTGGCGTCCATCCCCCAGTACAGCAGGCGCGAGCCGTCGGCCGACACCGACACGCGCGTGATGACCCTGGTGACGCGCTTCGACCGCGCGCCGGTGCGCAGGTCGGTGGTGTAGATGTCCACGAAGTTGCGGCCGGTGATGCTCGCCTGCTGCTGGTAGGGTGCCTCATTCGTCGCGTAGGCGAACCGGTCGTGCGGCGCGATGGTCACGGTGCGCACCGAATCGTCGGCCAGGCGAATGACCCTGTTCTCGGCCAGCCGGTATTCGGCCAGATAGCTGAACCGCTTGTCGGCGGCCTCCTGCACGATCTGCTGCGACTGCAGGCGCGGATCCTTCCAGTGCCAGAGGATGAGCGACGGGATGTCCTCGTCCGAGGCGGCGCCCATGCCGGGCTGGTTCACCGTGCCGCCCATGCCCGGCGCGCCCGGCCGCACGAGCGACTGCATGTCGTTGCCGCGCTCGGCGCCGGGCGGCCGCTTGGGCGCGGCGCGCAGGCCGAAGTAGACGACGCCCAGATCTTCCGACCAGGTGGGCCCGCGGTCGGGACTGATCGCCATCCCTGCCGGCGCGTCGGCGCGTCCGTCGAGGTCGAGCACCGTCTCCTTCGGGCCGCCGGGGCCGAAGGCGGTGAACGCGAGCACCGCCACGTTGGTGTCACGCGCCGCGCTGTCGGGCGTGACGCGGAGCGCCGAGAGCGCCAGGCCGCTGTCGGCCCAGGCGAGCTGGCGGTAGGCGGCCCGCGCGCCGTCGAGCGGCCGCACGACGTCCGTCTGCAGATCGCGCAGCTGGATGCCGTCGCCCACGTGGTCGGCGGTCTCGATCGTGTACGCCAGGTAGCGGCCGTCGTGGTCGAAGCCGAACTCGCCGACGTTGCCGACGTTCACCATCGTGCCGTTGGAGAGGTCGTAGAGCAGCAGGTCCGACGCATCCACGCGCGCCGGGGCCGCGCCGCCGGCGCCACCACCGCGGCCGCCGCGCCCTCCGCCGCCCGCCGGGGCCGCCTCGGCCGCCGCGCCGGCGCCCGCGGCGCTCGGCACCTGCGTGTGCAGGGCCAGCCAGCGCGGATGGTCGCCGGCGAACGCGAAGCGCCGGATGCGCGCGAAGTCCTTCTCCTTGCCCGTGGCGAGATCGATCAGGGCAACCTTCGGTTCCGGCGCGCTGCCGCGCCCGGCGCGCCCGCCGCGTCCCGGCGCCGGCTTGGGCGGGTTCACGTTGAACATCGCCCACTTCGAATCGCCCGAGATCGTGACCGCGCCCGGCGCGGCGCCGCGGCCCCCGCCCCCGGCGCCGCCGCCGCGCCCGACCGCCGACGCGTCGCCCACCGGGAATTTCCATTCGGTGTCGCCGCTCGTGGCGCGGATCACCACCGTGGCGTCGCCGTCGTTGGGGGCGAGCTGGTAGGCCAGCCACTTGCCGTCGGGCGACACCGACTGTCCGCGGATGGACTTCCAGCCGCGCAGGTCGGCAATCGACATCTGCCGGTTGCCCGCCGGCGCGGCGGGCTGCTGCGCGCCCGCCGCGAGGGGGAGGAGCAGCGCGGCGGCGAAGACGCCAGCGAGGATGCGGCCGGCGACGGATGGCGAACGGCGTGTCATGGCGATGGCCCTCGAGGAAGACCCGGTGGAAGGCGAATCCGGCGAATGTAGCACCGGGGCCCACCGCTTTCCACGCGCCGACGCCGCGCCGCGGCCGCTACATCCGGAACAGGTACGTCGCCTTGACGAAGAAGGCGTCGTTCTGGCGGAACCGGGTCTCGGTCAGCTGGTTGACCGTGAGCGCGTCGGGGGCATACGAGCTGCCGTACCCGGCGTAGAACACGGTGCCGGGACTGGGCGTGTACGACAGGAGCAGGTCGACCCGGAAGTCGTTGCCGCGGGAGGCGCCGATCGGCGCGTAGCTGCCGTCGGCACTCCGGGTGAGCAGGGCGCCGCCGGTGCGCGACTCGTCCACCAGCGCCAGCACGTTCGTGGTCGTGTACTGGCCGACGATGCGGAAGAAGAGCGGCCGCGCGATCTGATACTCGGTCTTCACCCGGGTGATGCGGATGCCACGCACCCAGCTGTTGTCCGACGCCCGGCCGTAGGACTGGAGCTGGAAGGAGGGGCTCACCCGGAGCTTGTCGGTGGGGCGGATGAGCGCGCTGACGTTCACGTACTGGATGACCGACGAGGCCCACTCGTCGAAATCCTCGTCGTGGCCCCAGATGTACATCACGTTGGCGTTGAATGTCTGCCAGTCCGGCGTGCTGAGCGTGAATACCCAGTCGCGGTTGGGAATGCGCGGCGTGCCGGTGAACGGCACCGTGTCGCCGCCCAGCGCCGGGGGCCGCGCCACGTAGATCCCCTGGTAGAGCTGCGGGTCGTAGCCGAAAGTCTCGAGCAGCAGCGCGCCGCCCGCCGACCACCCATCGCGCAGGCCGAAGTTCAGGTTGAAGTGGAGCTTCTTCTCGATGGCATCGCGCCCGTGCATGAGGTAAGCGTACTTCCAGGTCAGGTCGTACACGGGGTTGAAGGTGACGCTCTCCAGCACGTGCCCGCGCTCGGCGAACCAGGTGAACCGCTGGTTGACGTCCAGGTTCGCGATGCCCTTGCGGCTGATGAAGCCGGCGCCGGCCACGAACGCGGTGTCGAAGCCGCTGAACAGGTAGGTGGCGCCGTAGCGCCGGCCGTTGCGCCGGAGCCGCGCGCCCCAGAGCGGCGCCGTGCGCACGCCAGTCGAGTCGGCCGTCCGGCTGGCCGCGCTCTGGAACTCCAGCGTGTACTGCGGCGTCAGCACCACGCGGCCGTCGACGTCGGCCACGCGGTTGGAGTAGTCCGCGTCCTCCTTGTCGGTGAGCGTCATGCCCACGTGCGACTGCGTCCCGAGATCGCGCTGCAGGCGCAGGATGTCGAACAGCGGGTTCCGCCCGCCCCGCCCCGTGGCCGGGTCGTAGGCCAGCGACGTCGTGCGGTCGTCGAGCGCCGACAGGAACGCGATGTTGGTGCCCGACAGCTTGCCGGTGAGCTTGGCGGCCAGCGCCGGCTGCTGGATCTGCCGCGTGTACACGAGATTGCTCGGCGTGGCGAACGCGTCCAGCCCGTCGAGGAAGAAGGGGCGCTTCTCGGGGAAGTACAGCGCCTCCCGCGGATCGAACGCCACCTGGCCCGCGTCCGACTCGACCTGCGAGAAGTCGGGGCGCGCCGTCGCGTTGAGCGTCAGGTTGTTGGTGATGCCCCAGCGCGCGTTGCCGCCGAGCTTCGGGGCGCCGGCGTCGTAGCGCCAGGGCGCGCCGGGCGAAGCGGCGTCCGGCGCGCCCGCGGTCTGCTGCGTGAGCTCGGGGTTGAGATCCACCACCAGCCCGCGGTGCAGGTCGTGCAGCCCGTCGAGCGTTCCCTCCTGCGACAGGAAGCCCGACGCCGCCAGCCGCACCGGCGTCCAGGTGTCCTCGAACCCGGAGTGGCGCACGTCGCGGATCACGTTCACGCCCCAGCGCTGCTCGGGCGCCTCCTGGTACTTGAGCGACTTGAACGGGATGCGGATCTCCACCTCGTATCCCCACGGCGTGAGCCGCCCCTTGGACTCGAACACGAAGTCCTGGCTCAGGTCGGCGCTCGGGCGAGCGGTCACGCCATTCCCGAACCCGCCGCTCCCCCCCGTGATCTCCGCCATCGTGCCGTCCATCTGCACGCCCAGCGGGTTGACGCCGAACACCAGCGCCTGGCGCCCGTCGTCGAAGGTGCTGAGCACGATCTGCACGTTGTCGTCGGCGTCGATGTGGTCGCGGTCGGCCAGCGTCGCGTGCGCCTCGCCGTGCGACTCGAATGCCTTGATGCCGAAGTAGATCGCCGTCGGCGAATACCAGACGAGCACCTCGGTGGAGTCGGCCGCGGGCACCCCGTCCACCGGCGACAGCTGGGAGAATCCGTTGAGCATCGCGGCCCGGCGCCACGCCGGCTCGTCGAGCACGCCGTCGACCTTCGCGGCCGCCTCGATGCGCGGCGGGCGGGCGTGGATCTCTCCCCGGCGCGCGTTGTACACGGCGGTGGTGTCGACCGAACCGATGGCGGCCAGCATCGGCAGCAGGAGCGCGAGCATTGGGCGGAGGCGGGGGATGGGGGACGAGCGGTCGCAGAGGATGGCCAATCGCGTCGCGCCGAACAAGGGGAGCGACGTCTGCGTTCTGTTCGCGATCGCCGGACCTTATGTTGAGTCGACAGGCCCGGAGGGGAACGTGGTGCGATCGGCGCTCGGAATCGCGTGCGGCGGCGGCGTAGTGGCCGCCCTCAGCACCATGGCGAACGCCGTGGTGTTCCACGGCGCGCCCGTGGCCGGCGTTCCGATGACGCTGGCACTGCTGCTGGTGCTCATGCACGGGCTCGCGGCCATCGCCGGCGGGTACCTCGCGGCCGCGATCGCGCGGCGGCGGCCGGCGGCGCACGGATTCGCCGTGGGCGTCCTCTATCTGCTGGCGGTGCAGTTCGCGCCGGCGACGTTGGCGCTGGTCTCGGGCGCGCCACTCTCGGAGCCGATCTGGGCCGCGACGGCGGCCATGGGGGTGACGCTCGTTGGGGCCGCGGCGGGCGGCGGCGCCTGGGGGCAGCGAGTCAAGGCATAGTTGCGCTCTAGTGTTCTAGAGCACTAGAGTTATCCCATGGACATCGAACTCCCGACCGACGACCAGCGACCCGCCTTCCTCCAGCTGGCCGACGCCGTCCGCGGCGCCATCGCCCGCGACAACGCCCCGCCCGGCACCCCCCTGCCGGCCGTCCGCTCCCTCGCCCTCCGCGTCGGCCTCCACGCCAACACCGTGCTCCACGCCTACCGCGAACTGGCCCGCCAGGGAATCGTCGAATCGCGCCGCGGTCAGGGCACCTTCGTGGCCCAGCTCCCGCCGGCCGCCGCCGAACGCCGCGTGCTGGCCGACGAGCTCGCCGAGCGCGCCCTGCGCGAAGCCCGCGCCCGCGGCATCACCGTGGAAGAATTCGCCGCCGCGCTCGCGCGCGCCAACCGCCGCGCGCCGCGCTGACCCGCGATCGACCCTAGTCGGCGTACCCGGCGCGCAGGTGCAGGGGCCACCGCGCCCGGCGCGTCGCGTCCGCCGCCCCCCACACCGGCGCCAGACGCTCCCGCAGCGCCGCCAGCGGATCGCCGCCCGTCCGCCGCCGGTACTCCGCCGTCGCCGACCAGCTCGAGAAGTAGCCGAGCAGCTGATCGAGCGTGTAGGCGCGCCGCACCTCGAGCCGAGGCGTTTCGATCTCGCGAAAGGGAAACGGAATCGTGGCGTAGCCCGCGTAGACCTGCTGCCGCTCGGGCGGCCAGTACGGGCCCATCGTCACCGCTTCGAACTCGCGCACCAGCGGCTGCACCGGCCCGCCGACGTCCACACTGCCGTACGCCCAGACCGCGATGAGTCCGCCCGGCACGAGCACCCGCCGCGCCTCGGCGTAGAACGCCTCGAAATGAAACCAGTGCACCGCCGTCGCCACCGTCACCACGTCCACCGAATGGTCGGGCAATCCGCTCGACTCGGCGCGGGCGATCCGGAATTCGACGCCCGCCGCGGGCGGCGCGTGGCTCAGCTGCTCGGCGCTGGCGTCGGTGGCGATGACGCGCGCGAAGTGGGGCGCCAGCCCCCGCGCCGCCTGTCCGCTGCCCGTGGCGCAGTCCCACGCCAGTGCGCGTGCCGGCGCGTGCTCGGCGATGAAGGCGAACAGGGCATCGGGGTAGGTCGGGCGGGACGCCGCGTAGTCGGCCGCCGCCGGCGCGAAGCGGTTGTCGAAGCTCACGCGCGCTCGACGTCGGCGGGCGTGTCCACGTCCGCCGGCATCGGGAAATCGAAGTCCACGTAGGTCACCCGCGACGGATCGCGTTCGACGACGCTCCGCGCGCCGCGATCACCGGTGAGCGCTTCCAGCTCCGGGAACATGGACCGCGCGAACAGCACCGGCACTCCCTGCACGCCGCGGTAGCGCGGCGCCACGATCGGCGCCTCGTCGCCGCCGAAGCGGGCCACCAGCGCCGGAATGATCTCGTCGTGGTCGAGCGGCTGGTCGCCCAGCGCCACCAGCACCGCCACCGCGTTGGACGGCACCGCCGAGAGCCCGGCGCGGAGCGACGAACTCAGCCCCGCGTCCGGCCGCGGATTCTCCACGATCGTCACCGCGACGCCGGCCAGGGCGCGCCGCACCGCCTCGGCGTCGTGTCCCACGACGACGATCGTGCGCTCGGGGCCCGCCGCCACCACGCGCTCCACGGCCGCCCGCACCAGCGGCACGCCGCGCACCGGATGCACGAGTTTCTGCGCGCCGAACCGCCGGGCCGCGCCGGCGGCCAGCACCAGGGCGACGATCATGACTTCAGACGCGCGCGCCCTGCGCCGCGCGCACCGCCACCAGTTCGCCGGCGATGGCCACCGCCACCTGGGCCGGCGTCCGGGCGCCGATCTTCACCCCGATCGGCGTGTGGATGCGCGCCGTCTCCTCGGCCGTGAAGCCCTCGCCGGCCAGGACCTCGCGCAGCGCCTCGCCGCGCTTCCGGCTCGACATCAGTCCCACGTACGCGACCGGCGCGCGCAACACGTGGCGCAGCACCGGCAGTTCGAACTTGTAGTCGTGCGACACGATCACCACGAACGTATCGGCGGTGGCCGGCAGTCCGGCGGCGATCGCGCCCACGTCGCCGACGCGGATCTCGTCGGCCTCGGGGAACCGCGCCGCCGTGGCGTAGCGCGCCCGCGCGTCCACGATCACCACGCGCATGCCGAGGTCGTGGGCGATGCGCGTGAGCACCACCGCCACCTCGCCGGCGCCGAAGATCGCCACCATGGGCGGCGGCGCGAACGGTTCCACGAAGTAGGCGCGGTCGTCCGCCGGGTCGCGCACGATGCCCGGCGCCGCTCCCAGGTGCCGGACCGCGAGCGCCGCCAGCCGCGCGTCGCGCGCCGGGTCGCCCAGCGTGCCGCTCGCGGCCCCGCCCCCGTCCTCGATCACGAGCCGCGCCCCGTCGCCGTCCAGCGCCCGCACCACCAGGGCGCGGCGCCCCTCGCGCACGGCGGCGCCGGCCGTCGCGTACGCCGCGTCCACGGGATCGGGCGCGGCGCCGCCCCCCACCGGCTCGACCAGCAAGCGCACGGTGCCGCCGCAGCCGAGTCCCATGTCCCACGCGTCCTCGTCGGCGAGCGCGATGTCGAGCAGCTCCGCGCGGCCCGTCGACAGCACGCGGTCGGCGGCTTCGACGGCCCGCGCGTCGATGCATCCGCCGATGGTCACCGAGCCGACGATGCCGCCGCCGGCGCCGACGAAGGTCTTGGCACCGACGATGCTCGACGAGGTGCCCTCGGCGGCGACCAGCGTGGCCATGGCCAGCCGGCCACCGCCGCCGGCCGCGCGCACGGCGACGAAGCGGTCGAGCGCGTCGCCGCTCATGCGCCGTCCGCGTGGAGCGCGTCGAGCCAGACGCGGCGAATCTCGCTGGCGCCCCTGGCGTTGGGCTCGAGCGGCGAGCGGCGCCAGTACCACCGGTCCTTCTCCTCGGCGCCCATGCCGTGGCCCAGGAAGTGGGCGTGGAGGTCGGCCAGCCCGGCGCCGGGCGTGCCGGCAGCCAGCTGGCGGATGCGATCGTTCACGGCGGCCAGCGCTTCGAGGCGCAGCGGCGTGGCGTCGTCGAGGCCCGGCAGCAGCGCCGTGCCGTCGGAGGGGTCGCACACCGTGGCCAGCAGGATGGTCGATTCGGGGCGCAGCCGCCGGATGGCGTCGACCAGGAACTCGTAGGCGTCGCCGATGTCGCCGGCGGCGTGCCGGGCCAGGGCGGCGGTGGGCCGCCGGACGAGGAGGCTGGTGAGCTCGATGCCCGCGGCCGTGAGCGTCACCAGCGCGCGGGCGCCGCTCTGCTCCACGTCCGAGAGCTGTTCGCCGAAGATGTCGCCGATCGTGGCGCCGTCGCGGGCCAGCGCGCGGAAGGCGACGCCGGGATTCACCGTGCTGAGGTCGGCGCCGGCGAACTCCGGCCAGCGCTCGTCGTCGTTGCGGTACAGCAGCGACGCGGCGCCCAGCGGCGCGATGTCGCCGGCGGCCGGCACCCGTTCCAGGGCCACCGCCACGCTCGTCGCCCCGGCGTCGAGGGCCGGGTAGAGATCGCCGGAAAACGAGTCACCGAAGGCGAGGTATTCGTCGAAATCCACGGGCAGTCCTTCGCGCGCCGCGCCGGGGCGCGCCGGGGGTTAGACGTCGGCGACGAGGCCGCGCGTGGCGAGGATGCGCGCCACCGTCTCGCCGATCTTGACGTTCGGCGTGCTGGCGCCGGCGGTGATGCCCACGCGCACGCGGCCGGCCGGGAGCCAGTCGGCCCGGTCGGCCTCTTCGTGGTGGCTCCCGGCCATCCGGTAGTGCACCGTTCGCGCCGCGGGATCGATGCCGGTGGCCGTGTCGATGTGGTAGGTGGGCACCTGCTCGGCGCACAGCGCGGCCAGGGAGATCGTGTTGCTCGAATTGAATCCGCCGATCACGACCATCACGTCGAGCGGCTGTCGCAGCAGCTCGGTGACCGCGTCCTGCCGCTCCTGCGTGGCGCTGCAGATCGTGTCGAAGGTGCGGAAGTCGCGCTCCCGCGCCTCCGGGCCGCGCACGCGGGCGATCGTGGCGCCCACGGCCTCGGCGATGGCCAGCGACTCGCGCGCCAGCATCGTCGTCTGGTTGGCCACGCCGATGTGCTGGAGGTGGCGGGCCGGGTCGAACCCCGGCGACACGGCGTCCCTGAAGCGGTCGAGGATCGCCGCCGCGCTCACCGAGCCTTCGAGGTAGCCGCACACCATCTGCGCCTCTTCCATGTTGCGCACCACGAGGTACTGGCCGTCGGGATACTTGCGCACCTGGGACGCCGTGGCGCGCGTTTCCTCGTGGTAGTACTTGCCGTGGATCAGCGCCGTGAAGCCGTCGCGCGCGTAGCTCTCCACCCGCTTCCAGACGTTGAGCACCGACCCGCAGGTCGTGTCGACGAGCACGCACCCGATGGCCCGCAGCGCCTCGAAGTCGCCGATGGTCACTCCGAACGCCGGCATGATCACCACGTCCTCGGCCCGCACGGCGCTGAAGTCGAAGCCGTCGTCGCCCGGCAGCAGGATCTCGATGCCCATCTCGCGCAGGCGCGCGTTCACGTGCGGGTTGTGGATGATCTCGCCCACCAGGTAGATGCGCTTGCCGGGAAACTTGCGGCGGGTCTGGTAGGCGTACTCCACGGCCCGCTCCACGCCGTAGCAGAACCCGAACTCCTTGGCCAGATGGATCGACACCTCGCCAACGGCCAGGGTGTAGTCGTTGGCGCGCAGGAAGTCCACCAGGCGGCCGTCGTAATCGGCGGCCAGCTCCTGCAGGACCTCGGTCTTCAGCCCGAATCCCTTGCGGAAGTAGGTGGGCGTTTCAGCGGGCGTCGCCATGCAATTGAATCTAGCGCAGCCGGGGCGGCGAGGTCTATCTTGACGCGATCCCAGGCGCGCGCGCGCCAGCCCTCCGTCCACGCGGAATGAGCGAACACTACGACCTCGTCGTAATCGGCGCCGGCCCCGCCGGCGAGAAGGGCGCCGCCCAGGCGGCGTACTTCGGCAAGCGCGTCTGCGTGATCGAGCGCGCCCCCAAGCCCGGCGGCGCCGCCGTCAACACCGGCACCATCCCCTCCAAGACGCTCCGCGAGACCGCGCTCTACTTCAGCGGCGTGCGCCAGCGCGGCCTCTACGGCGTCGATCTGCGCGTCAAGCACGACATCACCATCGGCGACTTCATGCAGCGCGAACGCTCGGTGGTGGAGACGGAGTGGGAGCTGATCGACGAGAACCTGAAGAAGCACGCCATCGATTCCATCCAGGGCACGGCGCGGTTCCTCGACGCCCACACCGTCGAGGTCGAGCGCTACGGCCAGCCCACCCGCCTCATCACCGGCGACGTGTTCCTCATCGCCACCGGCTCGCACCCGCAGCGCCCCGACGGCTTCGAGATCGACGGCACAGTGGTCGTGGACAGCGACTCGCTGCTCACCGTGCAGCGCATTCCCGCGCGCATGATCGTCATCGGCGGCGGCGTGATCGGCTGCGAGTACGCCTGCACCTTCGCGGCGCTCGGCGTCCGCGTGACCATCATCAACTCCCGCCCGCGGCTCCTCGCCCACCTCGACACCGAGGTCAGCGAGGCGCTGCGCCAGCAGATGACGGCGCGCCTCGGCGTCGCCGTGTACAACGGAACCGCCGTCACCGGCGTGACGCCGCAGGGCGACTACGCCGACGTCACCCTCGCCGACGGGTCGACCCTGTCGGCCGACTGCGTGCTGTACAGCGCCGGCCGCAACGGGAACACCGACGGGCTCGGTCTCGACGCGATCGGCGTGCGCACCAACGCCCGCGGCTACATCCAGGTGGACGAGCACTACCACGCGGGGGTCGGCCGGATCTACGCCGCCGGCGACGTGATCGGATTCCCCGCCCTCGCCTCGACCTCCATGGAGCAGGCCCGGGTGGCGGTCTGCCATGCGTTCGACCTCAAGTACAAGGAGCGCGTCGCGTCGCTGCTGCCCTACGGCGTGTGGACGATTCCCGAGATCGCCACCGTGGGCGAGACCGAGGAATCGCTCAAGCGCCGCGACGTGCCCTACGAGGTCGGGCGCGCTTCATACCGGCTCAACCCGCGCGGGCTGATCCTCGGCGACGTCGACGGCTTCGTGAAGCTGCTCTTCCACGCCGACGACCAGCGGATCCTCGGTATCTCGATCGTCGGCGACTCGGCGTGCGAACTCATCCACGTCGGCTTGACCTGCATGACCTTCGGCGGTACGCTCGACTTCTTCATCCAGAGCGTGTTCAACTACCCGTCGCTCGCCGACGCCTACAAGTACGCCGCCTACGACGGGCTCCAGGCGCTGGCGCGGCGCTACGCGCGCACGAGCAGCAGCCTGCGGCGCAGCGGGCCGACCCAGGCCGTCAGCGACGCCTGACCGGCGCCGCCCCAACGGCTACCAGTATTCCGGCGTGAGCAGCGGCGCCAGCGCGTACGACACCAGCGTTTCATAGGCCTGCTGGCGGTCGACGAGCCCCGCCGTGAGGATCCCCACCGCGCCGGCGCCGCGCTTGGTGTCGTGCCCGCCGGTCAGCCGGTCCATCGCGTGGCCGAGTTCGCGCCCGCCGCGCACCGCGTCGGCTACCACCGGGGGCAGCGGCATCGCCAGCGAACCCCCCACGCCGTGCCGCCCGTCGCGCGCGACCACGGCCGCCCAGGCGCAGGTCCGCATCCCGCCGTCCGCCTCTTCCACGACCCCGCCCTCGATCCCCACGCCGAGATCGGCGTCGCCGGCCGCCAGCGCGCCGCGGGCACGGGCCAGCGCGCCGCGAATGGTCTCGTCGTCGCCCACCGGCTGATCGGCCACCGACGACGGCACCGCGCGCCCCTCGACCGCGGCCGAGACGCCGGCGCGCGCGAGCACCGCGCGGACGGCGTTGATCTTCACGGGATTGGTCGAGCCGACGATGACGCGGCGAATGGAGGAGAGAGACACGACTGGCCGTGAGCGATTGACGGTGGGCGGAGGGCGACGCGACGGAAGAAATCTACGCCACGATAACCGAAGGCCGTCAGCGGTCAGCTTTCGGCTGCCGGCCACGGCGACCGGAAGGACGTTCTCGGCGCGGTTGCTGGCGGCTGAGGGCTGAAAGCTGATCGCTCACAGCCTTCTGTGTGCAGTCGCCGTTTCAGGTATCGCGTCTTCCTTGCTTCATCCGTCCGCCCCGTCCATGTTTTTCCGCCCGGTCCGTTCCGCCCTTTCACCCCGCCGTGATCCCTCCACCCGCCGCCCGCCCCGCGCCCCCCGCCGCCGGGGAGTTCTCGTTCCTCGCCGAGCGGCTCTGGCTGGATTTCGTGAACTCCGATGGCGCCGGCGCCCACGCCGACGCGTTGCACGATTTCGAGACGCTGGTGCGCTGGCTCGAACGCGCCGGCGTCATCGACGCCGACCGCGCCGCCGGCATGCGCCGGCGGGCCGTCCAGCAACCGGCCGGAGCCGCCGCGGCGCTGGTGGATGCGCGCCGGGTTCGGGGCGCGCTCCGCGGGCTCGCCGAGCGCGGCGCCGCCGGGCCCGCCGCCCGCGATGAAGCGGTGGCCGAGATCAATCGCGTGCTGGGGCGCAGCGCCGGCACCCGACGCCTCGAGGCCCGCGCCGACGGATCGTTCGCGCGCACCTTCGTGCCCGGCGGCGACGCCTTCGCCGGCCTCATGATTCCGCTCGTCGAGTCGGCGGCGGACGCGCTCATCCGCGACGAACTCTCGCGCGTCCGCCGCTGCGCCGACCCGCGCTGCCACCGCGTGTTCTACGACAACACCAAGAACGGCACCCGGCGCTGGTGCGACATGGCCACCTGCGGCAACCGCGCCAAGGCGGCGCGGCACCGCGAACGGCGGCGGCGCTAGCGGGTCATCGGCCGCGCCGTCCGCGGCCCGGGCCGCGCCCGCCCCCGCGCCCCTTTCCGCCCGGCCCGCCGCGTCCCCGTCCCCGATCGCGGCCGCGGTCGGCGTCGCGTTCGGGCCGCCGCGGCCGCTCGTCCGCGCGCTCTTCCTGGCTGTACGGCAGCGACAGCAGTTCCTGCAGTTCGTCGAGCGTCGCCGAGCGCACCGCGCCGCGCTTGCCGCGCGTGACGATGAACCGCAGCGGGCGGTCGAGCACGGGCAGCTCCTCGGCGGCGAGCGTCCGCGCGACCTTCTCCGGCAGCCGCAGCCGCGCCACGCCGAGCGGACCGTCCGGCGTGTCCTCGACGTCGTAGTGAATCGGCACCGGCTGGCCGCGCAGCTCCGCGTCCGAGGGCAGCTCGGCGAGCCGGGCCCGCTCCGCCTTCGACACGAAATCGTCCGGGTCGAAGCGCAGCGGCGCGTGCTTGAAGTCGCGCATCGAGTGCACCGCGTCGAGCTGCGTCGCGTAGTAGGCGGCGAGCTCCGCCTGGCCGAGCCGCGCCGTACGGCCGCCCGAGCGCCGCCAGGCTTCGCGCACGTTCTCCACCGCCGGCTGGTTGCGCCGCGCCGCCGGGTGCCGCGATTCGCCCCGCGCCACCGCCTCGGCCAGGAGCTGCCGGGCCCGCGGGGCCAGCTCTGGCGGAAACTCGTCGATGTCGTCGGTCTCGCGCTCCAGTTCGAAGCCGAAGTAGTCCACGCGGCGCACCATCACCAGCGCGCCCTGGTGCCGCCGCGCGTCGTAGGCCAGTTCGGGCGGGCTCCGCGTGGCGTAGCGGCGGATCAGATCGGCCGGGATCTGCGTGCCCTCGATCGACGCCCGCGGAATGCCGAGCTTGTCGGCGAAGTAGCGGAGATCGCCGGCGATGGCGCCCCAGCTGCCGCAGACGCTTGTCTTCGACACGCGCGCGTCGTCGCCGGTGGCCGTGTGCTCGTCGATCACCAGCGTGAAGGGCATGAAGCGCGCCAGCAGCTCCTGGAACCGGGCGAGCGTGGCGTCGCCGGCGCGGACCAGCTTGGTCGGCAGCGGCTGCCCCACGGCGCGGTACACGCTGGCCATGCCCAGCGCCGCGTCCTCGATGGCCTTCACCAGCACCCCCCGCCGTTCGGCCCAGTGCTCGGCGCCCTCCACGTCGAACAGGTGGCGGGGCAGCCCGTACACCTCACCCATGTACCCGGCCCGCGTGAACGCCTCGGCGTACACGTTGTACGCGGTGAGATGATCGCTCCCCGCCACCACCAGCCCGCTGAGATCGCGTTCGTCGCGCGTCATGCGGTGCAGCGAGTCCACCGAACTCATCACGGCCAGCATCGGAAGCAGCTCATCGTCGGCGTTGACGATCAGCTCGGCCCACGGCCGCTCCACCGGCATCGCCTCCACCGCGCGGCCGTAGGTGGTGAGCCGCCCCTGCTCCACGATGCCGCGCCGGTCGAGCAGCGCCATCGCGTCCCGATAGGCCGCCCGGTCGAGCGGCACCGGCAGATCGAGTTCGTCGGCGCGCACGCCCAGCGCGGCGCAGGTGATGGCCACCCGCTCCGAATCGCCGGCCAGCTGGAACTCGGGCTCCGTGGGCTGCAGCGACGAGAAGTCGATGTCGCGATCGGACAGGATGTACACGCGCCCGCCGGCCACGCGCCCGTGCACGCGCCCCGCCATCTGCAGGATCTCGTTCGCGCCCAGATGCAGCTGGGTGAGCACGTTGCGCCCGCGGTCGATGAGGTTGGTGAACCGCGTGTCGTCGATGATCACCGTGTCGAGGCCGTGCACGTTGAGCGCGCTCTGGCCCGCCGCCGTCATCGCCAGGAAGTAGGGCTTGCGCTCGCCGCCGTCGAGAAAGGGCCGGATCACCCGGATCGGCTCGCCGCCATGGTAGAACGCGACGTTGATCTTCGGCGCGCGCTCGGCCACCAGCGCCGCCGCTTCCTCCACGCCGCGCCGCGTGGGCACGAACAGCGCCACGCCGCGCCGCTGCCGCTGGAACTGCTGCAGCAGCCGGTAGTCCAGGAAGTCGCGGGCGCGCCGGTTGAGCACGCGCACGTCCGCCGCCTTCTCGGGATCGAATGCGTACACCTGGAGCACGTCGTCGCTGTTCAGATAGCGGGAGTAGAACGTCGGGTCCACGGTGGCCGACAGCCAGATGAACCGGCACCCGGCCCGCTTGCCGAGCGCCAGGCACAGTTCCAGTTCGGCCGACGTCTGGTGGATCTCGTCCACCACCAGCGTGTCGGCGGCCAGGATGTCTCCCTCCTGGAACCACCGGCGGGCGATGCCCGTGGTCACGATGACCACGTTCCAGGTCGGCGTTTCCGGCGTCGCCTCGCGCTCGCGGTTCACCACGCCCACCCGCAGGTCGGCGGTGCCGAGCAGCTCCTCGGCGATGGACCGGATGGCGAGCGTCTTGCCGGTGCCGGTGCCGGCCACGATGCCGAAGCCGCGCCGCGAGCGGGCCAGCTCGCGCACCCGCTCGCCGTGGTGGCGCTCCAGGAACGTATCGAGATGGAGGCTGAGCGCGATCTCGATCGTCTCGCACGCGGCGCGCGTGGGAGCGATGACGATCACCCGCCCCGTCGGCGGCTCAGCGCGGACGAAGGCGTCGTGGTCGGGAGGGAGGGTTCGATCGTGGACCGCGCGTGTCACGGTGGCGGAAGGTGCACCGGTGCGCGCGCCGCCGGAACCCCGGTCGCTACGCCGCGCGCCCCGGCGTGCCCGGACCGCTCGACGCGGTGGAGTCGTCGTCCAGTCCGCCGCCGGGCTTCCTCGGTTCCAGCTTCTTCTTGACGTCCTCGACCTTCTTGCCCGCCTTCGCCGTGTCCGCCGGCTTCGGCTCCATCATCGACTTGGGGAGCGGCGCCACGCCCTTCAGCGACGTGCCCTGCGAATCGGGCCCGGCATAATCGTCGCCGAAGATCACCTGCCCGTTGGACGGGCGGTTGCGCAGCGCCGACGCGCAGTCGGTGGGCGCGGGCTGCCGGCCGGGCGGCACGTTGTCCACCCACACGCGGCACATGCCCGCCGGCGGCCGCAGGCTGGGCGGCACGGACTGGCCGGCGGACTTGGGGCGCTGCGCCCCGGCCGAGGTGGCAAGGGCGAGCGCACAGACGATGGCGATGATCCGGGATGACTTCATGGCTGGTAGGAGGCGGCGTTCCGTGGACGCGACAGGGAAACGACGACTTGTCGCGCAGGAGGTCATACACGGACCACCGGCCGAGGTTCGCACCAAGATTGAGCAAAGCGCCGCGCCGGCGCAAACCCGCCGCCGTGCCGGTTTAGTCGCCGAAACTGATCCCGGTGGCCCGCCCCGTCTGCACCACGTCGTAATCCAGGTCCACCCGCTTGGCGCGGCTGAGCGCTTCGACGATCGGGATCGGCACGATATGCGGCGACTGGAGCGCCACCATGTGGCCCCATCTGGCGTTGGACACGGTCACCACGGCGGCGCCCCCGAAGCGCGCGGCCAGCAGCCGGTCGTACCCCGTCGGCTGGCCGCCGCGCTGGAGGTGTCCGAGCACCAGCGACCGCGTCTCCTTACCCGTCCGCTGCTCGATGGCGCGGGCCACCGCCTCGGCCACGCCTCCCAGCCGCGGTTCCATGCCGAGGCTCGACCGGTCGATCGTGTACGGCGACCCGCCGCGCGGGAACGCGCCCTCGGCGGCCACGACGATGGAGAAGTGCCGGCCCGTCCGGTCGCGCTCCCGGATCTTCTCGCACACGCGCTCGATGTCGTAGGGGATCTCGGGAATGAGGACCACGTCCGCCGACCCCGCGACCCCGGCGTGCAGGGCGATGAACCCGGCGTGGCGGCCCATCACCTCCATGACGATGACTCGGTCGTGGCTCTCGGCCGTGGTGTGCAGCCGGTCGATGGCTTCCAGCGCCGTGTTCACCGCCGTATCGAAGCCGAACGTGCTGATCGTGCCGCTGACGTCGTTGTCGATGGTCTTCGGCACGCCGACGATGTGCACGCCCTTCTCGAACAGGCGCTGCGCCAGACGGAGCGAGCCGTCGCCGCCGATGGCGATGATGGCGTCGATGCCCAGCTGGCGCGCGTTCTCGATCAGTTCGTCGGAGCGGTCGACCTCGAGCACCGTGCCGTCGGGCTGCGGCACCGGCCACCGGAAGGGATTGCCGCGGTTGGTGGTGCGGAGGATCGTGCCGCCCAGATGGGCGATGCCCCGCACCGCGTCGGCGTTCAGGGTCACCACTTCGTCCTCGCCCAGGAGGCCGAAGTAGCCGCGCTTGATCCCGAGCACTTCCCAGCCGCGGTGAATCGCCGCCAGCACGGCGGCCCGGATGACCGCGTTGAGGCCGGGAGCGTCGCCGCCGCCGGTGGAAAGGGCGATGCGCATGGGTCAGCTGCGCTCGGCCGGCCGCGGCGCGACCGGCGCGCCGCCTACCGCGACGCGAGCAGGTTCAGGATCTCGCCCGGCTTGGCGTGACGGCCGAGCTTCGACTTCTCGAACACCGGAGTCCCGTCGCATGTCACCTCGAACCGCCCGCCGCGCGACGGGGTCATCGTCACGTCCGCTTCCGGATATCGGGCCCGAATCTCGGCCGCCAGACCGGCGGCCCGCGGTTCGTAGTTTCAAACCGTGCAGTATTCGATCGAGATCTTCATGATGGTCTAAGTGTAGCGGCTTCGGACGGGACCGTCATCTAGTTGCGCGGCGGCGGCCAGGGCACGTGGGTGAGGACGGCGAGGCGTTCGATGAGCGTGTCCTGGTGGGCCACCACGGCACGCAGCGAATCGATGCGCTCGGTGGCGTCCTGCAGGTCCTGCTGCATGTTCTGCACCGCCGTGCCCATGTCCATCACGGCCTCGGCCATGTTGGCCTGGGCGCGGGGGGTCTGGCAGCTCCCGAGGAAGAGCGCGGCGGCGAGGGGGGAGAAGAAGCGGGAAAGGCGCATGGCGGGGACAGCCCGGCTGAAGGTCTGGGGGAAGATGGACACCCGGGCCGGCGCCGTCCACGCATCGGGGCGGCCAGGGCGGCCGGGGACGGCGGCGCGCCGTGGTGATCCCGGTGGCAATCGAAGGATGCCGCGCCGGCGGCCACCAGCCGCCACCGTACGGCATGGCACGCCGGTCCGGCACCACCCTCCTCGAGCTGCTCGTCGTGTGCGCGATGACGGGCGCGCTCCTTGCCATCGCGGTGCCGCCGATTGCCGCGGCGTTCGACCGAGCGGCCGTGCACGCGGCGGCGGCCGACGTCGAAACGCAGTTCGCGCTGGCCCGCGACCAAGCGCTCGCCCGGCGCGCCCCCGTGTGGGTGGTGCTGGACAGCGCGGGGCGCGCGATCCGGGTGGAGATTCCGGGCGGCGGAACACGCGAGCGGGTGCTGGGGTCCCTGTATGGAGTCGCGATCCGCTCCACGCGCGACTCCATGAGTTACGATGCCCGCGGCCTCGGCCGCGGGGCCGCCAACCTCACGTTGGTGCTCGCGCGCGGCCGCGCCCGGGACACGCTCGTGGTCTCGCGATTGGGGCGGGTGCGGCGGTAGCACCGGCAGCATCGGCTGGCAGGCGGCGGTCGGCAGGGGAGCACCCCGTGGGTTGCCCACTGTAGATTGCGGTTTCGACGGATGCGGGTCACGGAATCGTCTCGCCCGTGATCCACATCACTCAGGAATGTGACGCCGTGCCGCCGGGGGTGGGTTATTCCTCATGAGATGACCGACGACGCTGCCGACGTCCGACGTGTGCTCAGCGGTGACGTTGACGCTTACGCGGCGCTGGTGGATCGGTACTACGATCAGTGCGCCCGGTATGCCGTGCGGATGCTGGGCAACCGCGACGACGCGGAAGATGCGCTGCAGGCGACGTTTCTCCGGGCCTACCGCGCGCTGGCCAAGTACCAGGAGCGGGACAAGTTCAGCGCCTGGCTATATCGGATTCTGGTGAACCAGTGCCGGAGTCTGGCGGCGCGGCGGACGCAGCGGGAACGGGTGTTCGTGCGCGAGGAGGCGTTGCTGCTCAACGCCACGGACGAGCGGGCGTCGGCGGGATGGTCGGGCGAGGACGAGGAGTTCGTGCAACGGGTGCTGAGCGAGCTGGACCCCCTGCTGCGCGAGGCGTTTCTGCTCAAGTACATCGAAGAATTGAGTTATGAGGAGATGTCCGCCCTCACGGGCGTGGGCGTCTCGGCGTTGAAGATGAGAGTGAAGCGCGCCTCGGACCGGCTGCGCGAGCGATGGGAGCGTATCAAGCATGACTGAGTTCGACCTGGACCCCCAGGAACCCTACGTCGAGTGGATCGCGCGCGAGGCGCGCCGGCCGGTAGCACTGGCGGGCGACGTTCGCGGGCGGATCATGGACGCGGTGCGGGCCAACCCGCTGCCGGCGCGAGGGCGCCGCGGCCTGGGCTGGCTCACCTCGCCGCGTTCGCTCGCGCTGTCGCCGCTGGCCAGCTCGCTGCTGGCCGCCGGCCTCGTGGGCATCGGGGTGCTGACCGGACTCGCCGTGACTCACCGGGACGGCCGCCCGCCGGTCGAACAGCCCACAGCTGTTGCTGCGAATCCGCAGCTCCCGGCGTCTGAATCGGCCGCCGCGGCGTCCGAGTCGGTGGTCGTTCACGAGTTCGTCCTGCAGGCCCCGCAGGCCTCGAAGGTCTCGCTCGTGGGCGACTTCAACGGGTGGAGCGCCGCCGCCACGCCGATGTCGCGCACCGACGACGGCAAGTGGGTGGTGAAGGTCCGGCTGCCCGCCGGCCGCCACGTGTACGCGTTCGAGGTCGACGGCACCCACGGGACGACGTTCATGCCCGATCCGCAAGCGCTCCGCGCGCCGGACGACGGCTTCGGCCCCAGTTCCGTGGTGCTGGTGGGCAAGGGGTCGGCCACGTGATGCGCCCCACACTTCGCCGGATGCTCGCCGTGCTGCTCGCCGTCGGCGTCGCCGCCCCCGCGGGCTGGGCGCAGGGCCCGGATCCGCTGGTCAAGCTGGACACCGCCACCCGGCGCATCGTCCAGTCGCTCATCGACTCGGCGCGCGACGAGGGGCTGCCCATGCAGCCGATCGTCTCCAAGGCCCAGGAGGGGATCAGCAAGCACGTGCCCGGCCAGCGGATCGCCGCGGTGGTCCGCACGGTGTTCCTCTCGCTTCGCGAGGCCCGGGCGAGCCTCGGCGCCCGCGCCGACCGTGACGAGCTGACCGCCGGCGCAGCCGCCCTGCAGGCCGGGATCTCCGCCACGGCCCTCGAAGACCTGCATCAGGTCGGCCACGGAAAGTCGGTCACCGTGCCCCTCGTCGTGCTGGCGGATCTGGTGACGCGTGGGGTCCCGCGCGACACGGCATCGAGCGCCATCCTCCAGCTCTGGATGCGGGGTGCCGGCGACGCCGATCTTTTGGGCTTGCCGAGGGCGGTGGAACAAGACATAGTATCTGGAGCCGCTCCGGGTGACGCGCTCCTCAATCGGGCCCGCACGATCCCGCTTCGGCCCCCGCCAGCGAAGGTCCCCGAATAGCGGTCCGCGGTTCCCCGAAAGACGAGCTCGTAGCGCATGATCGAGCCGAAGCGAAACACCACCATCGTCATAGCCAGCCTCGCCCTGCTTTTCGCGCAGCGCGGGGCGTCGGCACAGCTGGTGTCTCGCCTCGAAGCCGGCGCCGTCACGAGCTCCACCTCCGGCGTCGTGCCGTCCAGCGCGCTCAGCCTCACCCCTGACGTGCGCTACCAGAGCCCGCTGGTCACCTTCGCGGCGCGCGGCTCGGCCTGGCTCAACGGCAACAACTGGCAGTTCGCCGACGGCGACGCCACCGCCACGTTCACCACGCCGACGCTGCACCACCTGAGCGCGCAGCTGGTGGGCGATGCCAGCCGCGCCTACTACGACGAACTCAATCAGAACGACCAGGTGGAAGCGATGGCCCGCGTTCACCTGGTCTTTTCGCAGCAGGGCGGCATGTGGCTGGAGAGCGGCGTCGCGCGCCCGTGGCGCGTGGCCGTCGTCTCGTCGGTGGACGTGGCCGGCGCCGGTGCCTGGACGCAGGTGGGCGGAGCGACGATCACCGGCACGTACACGAACTTCGCGTTCACGCGCCTCGCCAACGCCGCCGACTCCACCACCACGCTGCAGTCGTGCACCAACCAGGCCGACAACAGCCGCTGCCTCCGCCAGTCCCACTTCAGCGACGTCCAGGGCAGCGTGCACTGGGAGAAGTCGGTGGTGGAGCTGAACGCCCAGACGGGCTACCGCTTCGGAGACGCCAACGACGTCACCCCCGACTCACGCCGTTGGGCGGCCGCCAGCGCCGTCGTCTGGCTGTCGCCCGAGATGGCCGTGGTGGCCGGCGGCGGACGCCAGCCGGCCAACCCGGCGCGCGGCCTGCCGGCTCGCAACTACGCGAACCTCGGCATGATGTTTGGCGCCTGGCCGGCGATGACCGCCGGCGCCGTGCCCATCGAGGCGCGGGCCAGCGAAATCAGCAAGTTCGACATCGACGCCGCCGGCACCTCGCTCCAGCGCCTGCAGGTCCACATCATCGGCGTCGAGACCGTCGAGCTGATGGGCGACTTCACCGACTGGCAACCGGTGGCGATGGTGCAGCGCGGCCGCGACCTGTGGGAAGCGCTCGTGCCCGTCGCCCCCGGCGTTCACCAGCTCGACGTGCGCGTGGACAACGGCAAGTGGTTGCCCCCGCCGGGCACGCCGACCATGCGCGACGGATTCAACGGCGAGGTTGGTGTGCTGGTGATTCATCCGTAGACGGTCGGACAGTCGGACAGTCGAAGAATGAAAGGGCCGGCAGCGCGAACGCTGCCGGCCCTTCCGATTTCTCACTGCCTCACTGCCTCACCGCCTCACTCTCCACCCCGCCCCCCTCGGCCCGCGGCCGGAATCACCACCGCCTTTCGCGGCAGCGGATCGGCCCGATTCGCCGCGTCGTAAACGAACGACGCCACGATCACCGCGTTCTGCATCATGTCGTGCGGCTGCACGCGCTCGTACACGTCCATGTTCGAGTGGTGCGTGCGCGTCGAATAGTCGAGCGGATCCTGGATGAACTGGAAACCCGGAATCGTGACGGCGTCGAAGCTCAGGTGGTCGGTGCCGCCGGTGTTGCTCAGCGTCGTCGTCGTCGCGCCGAGGTCCTTGAACGGCGCGAGCCACTGCTCGAAGATCGGGCGCACGGCGGCGTTGCCCTGCAGATACACGCCGCGGATGGCGCCGGTGCCGTTGTCGACGTTGAAGTAGCCGGCGATCTTCGCGTTCTCGCTCGTGAAGTGCGCGCCCGATTGATCGACGTAGCCGAAGTGCTCGCGCACGTACGCCCGCGAGCCGAGCAGCCCCTCCTCCTCCCCGGTCCAGAGCGCGATCCGCACGGTGCGCCGCATCGGCAGCCCGAGCGTCTTGAGGATGCGGAACGCTTCCAGCATCACCGCCGAGCCCGCGCCGTTGTCGGTGGCGCCGGTGGCCGACTGCCAGGAGTCGAAGTGCGCGCCGAGCATGACGATCTGGTCCTTGAGATCGGTGCCCGGGATCTCGGCCACGATGTTGAACGACTTCCCGCCGTTGTCGACGAATCGATTTTGCGCGTCGATCTCCACCTTCACCGGGATTCCCTTCTCGGCCACGCGGTAGATGCGGCCGTAATTCTCGGACGACACGACGACCACCGGCAGCGCCGGCGGGGCGTCCATCGCGCGCGAGCCGGTGGCCGCCACGAACACCGTGCCGTCGTCGCCGCGGCCCAGGCGCAGCTCACCCAGCGCGCCCTCGTCCATCAGGAACTTGGGCAGCGCCTGCGTGGCCTCGCGCTGCCGTCGCATCGCGGCCGTGTCGGCGCCGCCCCGGCCGCCGCGCCCGCCACGTCCCCCGCCCGCTTCGGGCGCCGGCGCCGCCGCCATCTTCGCCAGATCCTCGTCGGTGAACCGGCGCGCGTCGGGCGTGAAGTGCGGCTCCAGCGGCGCCGGCTCGCTCGTCATCACCCACTTGCCCGCGAGCTTGCCGTGGTACTGGGCGAAGTCGTCGGTCGACGCCGCGTGCACGATCGCGACCTCGCCCGTTTGCGGTCCCTTGGTGCCGTCGGACCACGCGCCCGGATACGCCGTGAGCGGGAACGGATGCGGCGCGACGACCTGCGCGCTGAACCGGTCGCTCACCCAGCCCCGCCCGCCGAAGTCCCAGTATTCGAGATGCGGATTGCTCGCGCCCCAGCCGGCCAGTTGCTGCAGCGCCCAGTCGGCGGCCTCCTTCGCGTACGGCGATCCGGTGAGGCGCGGCCCGTACACGTCGGCGAGCCAGCTCTCGATGGTCATGATCTGCGAGTGGTTGAATCCCTGGTCGCGGATCTTCGCCATCGCGGCGGCGTCGGGGGTGTCCTGGGCGCGGGCGGCGGGAGCGGCGGCGGCCGACGCAAAGAGCAGCGCCAGGGCCGCGGAGCGCAGCAGGCGCCGCGCGGGTTGGACGGCATGGGACATGGGGGTCTCCTTTCGTGTGGGGGCACGACGGGGGAAAAGCAACGCCCCGGACGGGCGACCGCAAGAGGCGGCCTCGGCCCCCGGCAGCGCTCAGTCCGCCGCCACCGTCCCGAAATCGAAACCCGGCACGGAGATGCGCGGGATCGGCTCGCCGAGGATTCGCTCGATGGTGCGCACCATCGCGATCTCGTCGGGGGCCATGAAGGTGAACGCGTCGCCGGTGGCGGCCGCGCGCCCGGTGCGGCCGATGCGGTGCACGTAGTCCTCGGGCTGCTGCGGCACGTCGTAGTTGATCACGTGCGAGATGCCGTTGATGTCCAGTCCGCGCTGGGCGATGTCGGTGGCCACGAGCACGCGGATCTTGCCGTCCTTGAAGTCGGCCAGCGCCTTGGTGCGCTGGGGCTGCGTCTTGTCGGCGTGCATCGCCGTGGCGGCGATCCCCTCGTGCTCCAGGTGCCGCACCACGCGGTCGGCGCCGTACTTCGTGCGGCAGAACACGAGCACCGAATCCATGCCCTCGGCCTTGAGCAGTTCGGCGAGCAGCGACGACTTGCGGTCGGCGGGCACGGGATAGACGGCGTGCGACACCGTGCTCGCGGCCGACGACCGGATGCCGATCTGCACCACCTCCGGCTTGCGCAGGTACTTCCGCGCCAGCGCCTCCACCTCGGGCGGCATCGTGGCGCTGAACAGCAGCGTCTGCCGGTAGGGCGGGATCTGCGCCACGATGCGGTTGATCTGCGGCGCGAACCCCATGTCGAGCATCCGGTCGGCCTCGTCGAGCACCAGCACCTCGAGGTCGTCGAACACCACGTTCTGCCGCTCCAGATGGTCGATCATCCGCCCCGGCGTGGCGACGACGACGTCGACGCCGGCCCGCAGCGCCTTCTGCTGCGGATCGAGCGGCACGCCGCCGTACACGGGCGCCACGTCGAGCTGCGAGTGGCGGGCGTACTTGTGCACGCTCTCCTCCACCTGCACGCACAGTTCGCGCGTCGGCGTGAGAATCAGCGCGCGGGTGCGGCGCGGGCCGCCCAACAGGCGGTCCACCAGCGGCAGGGTGAACGCCGCCGTCTTGCCGGTGCCCGTCTGCGCCAGGCCGATGATGTCGCGGCCCTGGAGGATGAGCGGGATCGCCGCGGCCTGGATTGGCGTCGGGATCGTGTACCCGGCGTCGGCCGCGGCCTTGAGCACCGGTTCGGAGAGCCCCAGCGAGGCGAAGGTCAGCTCCGGCTGGTCCTGCTCCGTTTTCGTCTTCTTCCGTCTTGGCATTGTGCAGAGAACGCTAACGCCGGCCGCGCTCCGTCGCTACTCGCGCGCGAACCCGATCAGCGCGGCGTTGACGGGCGCGGGACACTCCTCGTTCACCGCGTGCCCGCCGTCGACCCGCACCACGCGCAGCGCCGGGATCGCGCGCGCGCTCGCCTCGCTGCCCGCGATCAGATGGTCGCGCGTGCCGAGGATCAGCAGCACCGGGCACGTCACGCCGCGCAGCTGCGCCTCCGGATACGGCTCCCACGAGAACCGGTGCAGGCACGCGACGAGCGCCGCCGCGTAGCCCGGGCGGACCGCCAGGCTCCAGTATTCGTCGACGTCGTGCTCGGTGACCCGCGACTGGTCGGAGTAGGCGAGGTGCAGGAAGGCGCTCACCAGCGGGCGCGCCACGACGTACGACGCGTAGTCGCGCAGCGCCAGCGGCGAGAGCATCTGCGCGATCGTGGTGAAGCGCACGGGCGCGAATCCCACGGGGTTGATCAACGCCACCCGCGCCACGCGCGGGTGGTGCTCCACCGCCAGCCCGGCGGCCACGCCGCCGCCCATGCTCACCCCGACCACCGTGGCGTCGCGCACATCGAGGGCGTCGAGCAGCGCGGCCGCCGTGCCGGTCATCGATTCACGCGAATACCAGTCGAGCGCCGCCGGCTTGTCGCTGAGGCCGTGCCCCGGCAGGTCGGGCGCGACGACGCGGAATCCCGCGGCGGCCAGCGGCGGAATCGCGTCGCGCCACGAATAGACCGACGCCCCCCAGCCATGCAGCAGCACGATCGGCGGCCCGAGCGCCGGCCCCGCCTCGAGCACGCGCAGACGGAGCCCGTCACGCACCGCGACGAAGCGAACGGTGATTCCCGGCTCGTGCGCCGGATACAGCGCGTCGATCGCGATCACGCCGGCGGGCGCCCGCTCGGGGGACCCGCCGACGCCGGGCGGCGTCTCCACCGGCCCGCTCAGATGGCTTCGATCGTGCGGCCGGCGAGACGCGCGATGAGGCCGAGCCGGAAGGTGACGTCGGTCCACCGCTCGTCGCCCGCCAGCTCGTCCTCGAGCGGATACATCGGCCAGACGAAGGGGTTGCTCGTCTTGACCGCCTGCAGCCCCTTGTGCGGGTGCCACACGCCATCGGCGTCGCGGTCCTCGAGGAACCGTTCGAACAGCTTCGACCAATTGTCGTTCAGCTCGAGGAAGCCGAGCCGCGCCATCAGCTCCAGCCAGGTGAGCGCGCTGGCGACGTCGGCGTCCGCGGCGTTGCGGTGCGGCAGCTGGTCGCCCATCACCAGGTGCGTCTGCTTGGCGATGCGCCGGCCGAGCAGTTGCACGATGTCCTGGCGCGGCTGCGCCTGCGACACCCACGCGTAGATGCGGTCCATGACCTCCGCGTGTTCGGTGCAGAACAGCGGCATGTGGGCCAGCATGTTGAGCGCGTAGATCGACGGCGGCGCCGCCTCGGGCGCCAGCACGTGCCGGTTGCCCACGCGCATCCAGGGCCTCTCGGCCAGCGGCGAACGCAGGAAGTCGTTGATCCGGTCGAGAATGCGCCGCGCCGCCCCGCGCAGCCGCGGGTCGCCCTGATAGCCGGCCTGCGCCAGCGCCGCGGCGGCCGCCTCGCGCAGAATGCCGCGGCCCCGGTGCACCATGTCCTCGTCGGGCGCGGCCTTTCCCCCGAATTCGTACAGGAAATCCGGGTCGTCGTCCTCGGCCAGCAGCCGGAAGAGGATCCGGCGGGCCTGCATCAGCGGGGCCGACTCGCGGTCCCACCCGTACTCGAGCAGGCGCCCGACCGCGTTGATCGTCCCGACCCCCTCGAAGTGCGCGGCGCGCGGCGACGGAAGGGTGAGCATCGTATGGGACCAGGTCCCATCGGCGGCTTGCGACAGCGCCAACAGCAGCGCCGGTCGATACGTATATGGGAGTGACCCGGCGTGACCGTCGGGGGCGAGTTCCAGTCGCGCCACCTCGTTCAACGCGCGGTACTGGATGGCGGCGGATGCATGGTCCAGCAGCCAGCCCAGAGGAAAACGGACCGGCGGTGGCGGTGGGGGAGGCGGCGGGAGCGGTTCCGGAATTGCCGGAACGTCGGCGTCGATATCGGGTTCAAGATGCGCGGTCGGCAGCTGGGTCACGGCGTCGCGGGAACGGGTGAAGGAAGCGATGTCGTACCGCCCGGTATTGCGGGCGCGTAAGCATAGCGTTTTTCGGGTGATGCGCTAGAGGGGATGCCCTAAACTCCTCTCCTGCAATCACTTGAGTGTAGGGATCCCTTTCTTTCAGGAGCGTTTCATGCGTAAGCTGGCGATGGTAGCACTCGCTGCGATGTGCCTTGGTGGCACGGCCTCCGTTTCGGCGGCTCAGGGCGGCGGTGCAATGGGTGGTGGACGTGGACGTGGCTCGATGATCGATCGCGTGCTGCAGCAGCCGACGGCGATCACGCTCACGGTCGATCAGCAGAAGACGGTCGACAGCCTCAAGACCGCGATGACCGAGGAGCAGTCCAAGGCGCGCGAAGCCGCGGGCGACGACCGGTCGGCGATGATGCAGTCGATGCAGACGATCAACAAGAAGTACATGGACGCCGTGCGCGCGTTGCTCACCGCGGACCAGCAGAAGACGTGGGACGCCAACGTCGCGGCGCAGCCGCAGCGTGGACGTCGTGGTGGCGGCGGCGGGATCTGACGTTCGCCGGCAACACGCATGACGCAACGGGCCGCTCCGCGAGGGGCGGCCCGTATGCGTTCCGCCATCGCGGCTGGCCGAAGCGCGCGGAACGCACGATCTTGAGGCGCGATGCCCTCCCCGCTCTCTCGCGCCCCCACCGGTCCGACCCGCGATGCGCGGTGAATTCGTGGACGTGGGCGGCGTGCGGCTGTACTACTACGCCGCCGGCACGCGCGGCACGGGCGAGCCGGTGGTGCTCATCCACGGGTTTCCCACGTCGGGCCACCTCTGGAACGAGGTCGTGCCCCTGCTCCCATCGGGACACCGCGTCGTGGTGGTCGATCTGCTCGGCTACGGCCGCAGCGACCGGCCGGGGGCGCTCCCGCTCGGCCTCGACGCGCACGCCGACCGCGTGCTAGCCCTGCTCGACGCGCTGCGCATCCGCGAAGCCGCGGTCGTGGGCCACGGACTGGGGGGCGGCGTGGCGCAGTCCCTGGCCACGCGCTTTCCAGCGCGGGTGAGCCGGCTGGGGCTGGTGAGCACGGTCGCGTTCGACGCCTGGCCCACGCCGGCCGCGCGCTTGTGGAAGCGGCTGCATTCCGTCGTCGGCCTCGCGCCCCCCTCATGGATCCAGTCGGTGCTGCGCACGTCGCTGCAGCGGGGCTACGCCAACGCCGACCAGGGCGAGCACTCGCTGGAGCACTACACGCGCGTGTTCGCGTCGGGAGACGGCCGCGCCGCGCTGGTGCGCCACCTGCGCGCCATGGACTCGGCCGAAACGCAGGCGCTGTCGCCGCGGCTCGGCGCCATCGCCGTCCCGACCGCCATCGTGTGGGGGCGCGGCGACCCGTACATCCAGGTGGCGGTGGGCGAACGCCTGCGCAACGCGATTCCGGGCGCGACGCTCGACGTGGTGCCGAGCGCCCGCCACTACCTGCCCGAGGACACGCCCGCGGCACTCAGCGCCGTGCTCGGCCACCTGCTCGCCCGCTGACCTTGCGGGGGGCGGGAGCAGAGGCCGCGCCGTGCGCCGGCTTCTTCGGTGCCGGGGCGCGCGTCGAGTCGCGCAGCGCGTCCGGCGTGTAGCGGCCGGCGGAATTCCACAGCATCCAGCTGCGAATGCCCTGCGCGTAGCCGGCCTCGATCTGCGAGCGCACGCTCGCCGGGCCCGCGCCGGCGTCGGCGTACCAGGGCACGAGCTGGCCGGCGCCGCGGATCGCCGCCGTGCGCCGCTTGGCCGCGGCCAGCGCCGCGCCCACGCCATCGCCGGCGGGATAGCGCGGCGGCACGAACATCGGCATCACCACGTCGGCGCGGTCGACGAGCATCTCCCACCGCTGCCCGGTGTCGAGATCCGAGGAATCCAGCGCCGCCCGGCCGTCCACCGCGATCGCCATCGGCACGTCGAGGCTCGACATGCGCGACCCGAGAAAGCCGAGTTGGTCGCGGATCACCTGCGACCGCGTGCGGCCGTCGGTGGAGGACAGTTCGAGAAGCTCGGCCTGGTTCCGCGAATCGGGAAAGCGGACGTCGGCGAACTGCACTTCGCTGAACCCGCGCCCCGCCGCCTCCGACGCCAGGTCGGCGGCGTACGCCCACACCTCGCGATGCCGCGGATCGAGCCACGCGTTGCGCTCGGGGTCGTCGGCCCGACGCAGCACGGCCCACTGGGGCCGGTGCGCGGCCAGCACCGGGTCGCGCGCCACGGCGATTCGCGCGATGGCGTAGAGGTGGTACTTGCGCAGCGAGTCCATCATCGCGTGGAGCCGCCGCACCGGCATCGGCTGCGCGGTGTCGGCTCCAATGACGTGCGCCAGCCCGACCGTGGACGGATAGAGCAGCTGGCCGTCGTCGTCCTTCACATCGAACACGAGCGCGTTGACCGACGTCCGGCGGGCGAGCGCGATGAGATCCCACACGGCGTCGCCGCGCGCCGCGAGGCGGCTCACGTAGAGGCCGCGCACGGGGTCGGGCGTGCTCATGTGGCGGAAGAGCGGCGGCCGCCGCGGCGCGGTGGCGCTCGCGGAATCGGCGGCGGCGGAGTCGATGGACGCGCGATCGGACGCGGCCTGGGCGGCAGGCGTGGGCGCGGGCAGCGGGGCCGCCGCCGTCGTCGCGGCGGAACGCGCCGGGGAGCGCGGCGATTCCCCCCCGCAGGCGGCGGACAGGGCCGCGACGGCCAGCATGGCGATGAAGCGGTTCACGGACATCCCAAAACGTAACGGCTCAGAGGCGGCGGACCTCGTCGGCGGCCTCGAGCACGTGGCCGATGTCGCGCGACAGCGCCCGCGCTTCCTGCGTCGCGCTGGTCACGTCGCCGAGCGCGGAGTCGATGCCGGCCGAACGCAGCTTCAGCAGGTCGAGCTTGAGGGCGTGCAGCGCGCCGCACGCGCTCTCGAAGCGCGGCAGCAGGCGGGCCCGGCGTTCGAGCAGGTCGTGCACCGTATTGCGCTGGCGCTCCAGCAGCGCGATCCGCCGGTCGCGCTCCGGGGTCTCCGACTCCTGCTTGAGATCGGCGATGCGGCGGTCCAGCGCGCCGAGGTTGGCGCCGGAGGCGTCGGCGTCGAGGCTGTGGAGCGTCGAGGCCAGCGAGCCGATGCGGTCGGAGAGCGCGGTGACGGTGGGCTCGATGTCGGGCAGCATCTCGCGTTCGGTCTTGGTGAGGCTCGCCAGCAGTTCGCGAATGACGATGCGGTCACCCGTGGCCCGGCGCACGGCGGCGCCGTGCGGGCCGGCGAGCACGGCGTCGCCGACCAGCGGCGCTTCCACCGGCGCCGGCAGCGCGGCCGGCGCGGGCCCGGGGCGCACGGCCGGCATGCGGGGCGCGTCCGGCGCCGGCGCCGGCTGTCCGCGGCTGAACAGCTGCCTGAGCGTGGCGCCGTCGGCCCACAACCGCGACCACCGGCGCAGAACGCCGAAGCCGATGAAGAATCCGGGAAAGAGCCACCACCAGATCTCAGGCGACGTCAGCATGTTGACGCCGAAGAGCATCACGAGCGTGGTCAGGTTCCCCACGGCCTGGCGGCGGAAGATCGCCACGCGCTCTTCCAGGGAGCGTTCGGGCAGGTCGCCGTAGCGGGCCTCGTGGCGGCCGCGGCGCGACTCGCGGGAAATCGCGCGGCGCTCGTGGATTTCGTCGCGCCATTCGGCGCGGTGCTCGCGGAAATCGGCGGCGCGATCGCGCAGGTCGTCGCGCCAGTCGCGCCACGCCTGGCGGTCGTAGCCGATGGGGGGCGCCGGCAGCACGAACGGCCGTCCCGCGCCGAGGTGGACGCCGATGTGGAGGCCGGAGCCGGCCGAGCGCGGCGGCACGTCGGGCGAGGCGCCGCCCACCGCCGACGGCACGTAGCCGGTGGACGACAGCTGTTCGACGCGCGGCGCCGCCGGCGCGTCCACCGGCGCGGTGGCGCGGATCGCGTCGCGGAAGGCGGCGCCGCTGGGCCACCGCGCCGCCGGGTCCTTGGCCAGCGCCGTCTCCACCGCGCGCACGATCGGCTCCGGCGCGTCGGGGCGTTTCTCGCGGATGGGGCGCGGCGTTTCGGACACGTGCTTGAGCAGGATGGCCGGCGTGTTGGCGGCCTTGAACGGCTGTTCGCCGGTCAGCATCTGGTACGCCACGATGCCGAGCGAGTAGATGTCGGCGCGGCCGTCGACGTCGCGCTCGCCGAGCGCCTGCTCGGGCGACATGTACGCGGGGGTGCCGACGGCGACGCCGGTGACGGTGAGGCGCGAATCGCCCGCCGCGGCGCGCGCGATGCCGAAGTCGGTGACCATCGTGCGGCCGCTCGCGCGGTCGAGCATGATGTTGTCAGGCTTGATGTCCCGATGCACGACGCCCTTCTTGTGCGCGTAGTCGAGCGCGTCGGCCACGTCGCCGATCACCTGCCGCACCTCGTCGAGCGGCGACCGGCCGACGTCGTGCAGGTGCTCGGCGAGCGTCTTCCCCTCGACCAGCGCCATCACGAAGTAGACGACCCCGTCGCGCTCGTCCACCGAGTAGATCGGCACGATGTTGGGATGGTTCAGCTGCGCCGCCATCTGAGCCTCGCGCAGGAACCGCGTCTTCACGTCGGAATTGAAGGCGAGGTCGGGGGGCAGCAGCTTGATCGCCACGTGCCGGTTGAGCCGCAGATCGAGGGCGCGGTACACGGCGGCCATGCCGCCACGTCCGATTTCCGCTTCGATCAGGTAGTGGTCACCGACCGCCGCGACGAGCCGATCCTGGAGGTAGTCGCTCACCTCTGGTCAGCCGGCCTGGCTTCCCTGCGGGTGCCGGTCCCCACGCCGCCCCGGTTCATCGCATCCGCCGCGTAGACGGCGCTGTCCACGCTGTCGGCCAGGTTGAGGGCGTTCATGGCGAGCGACGTGATGTGCTGGTGCGTCTGCATGCCGGCGCGCAGGCGCAGCACGTCGAGCTTCATGTTGCGCAGCGCCACCGCGCACGTCTCCAGCCGCGACGCCGCCGCGGCGCGGTTCTGCTCGGCGCCGACGATCGCGCGGCGCTGGCGCTTCAGGTAGGCCAGACGGTGCACGCGCTCCTCGCTGGCCCGGTGGTCGAGCGGGTTGGCGGCGTTCTCCAGTCGCGCGATCTCCGCCTCGTACGCCGACAGCCCGCCGGGCACGGCGCTGTTGTCGAGGCCGGCGAGCGAGATTGCCAACGACTGCACCTTCTCGTGCAGCGCCGATGCGGACCGAAGCACGTCGGGCACGCGGTCGCGATCGGCCGCCGGCATCGATTCGATGAGCCGCACGATCTCGTCGCGGTCGGCGCCGGCCTGGCGCACCGTGTCGGCGTACGGGCCGGCCGCCTGCGCCAGCGTGCCGTCGTCGATGCGCGCCCCGGGCAGCCGGCCCGCCGACGACCGCCGCTGGAGCCGGCGCTGGCGGCGCGCGTCGAGCAGCGCATGGCGCTTCTTCGAGTCGCCCAGCGCGCGCAGGTGTTCGATCAGTTCGTCGAACACTTCCATGAGCGAGCGGTCGCGCGGCTGCTGGAACACGTCGCGCCAGTCGTAGCCGTCGCTCCAGAGCTTGGCGTACTTGAAGGCAAGCCAGATGCTCCAGATCACCGTGATGCCGGTGAAGCTCGAACGGAAGAGAATCGACATCAGCACGATCACGCCGTTCACGTACAGGTACGGCCACACCCGCTTGCGGAACGCCAGCACCTGCGGCGCGTCCCAGCGGCGGATCTCGTCCACCGTGGGCACGTAGTTGCTCACGTCGTAAGCGCCGCCCTGGCCGGCCATGGCGAATCCGCCGCCGGCCGCCATGCCGACCGGCGCGACCGCCGACGGCAGGCCCGCGCCGTTCGGACTGGTGCGCGTGGGAGGGGCCGGCATGACGCCGCCGTCCAGCGCCTTCACGAGATCGCCGGCGGAGGGGAAGCGGTCGGCCGGATCCTTCTCCAGCATCAGCATGACGGCCTGCGCCAGATCCGGCGGCACGTCGGGGCGCCGCTGCGCGATCGGCACCGGCGTCTCGGAGATGTGCTTGACCAGCATCGCCGGCGTGCTGCCCGCGGAGAAGGGCGGCTCGCCGGCGAGCATCTGGTAGGCCACGATGCCCAGCGCATAGAGGTCGCTGCGGCCGTCGATCACGCGCTCCCCGGCCGCCTGCTCGGGCGACATGTAGGCGGGCGTGCCGATCGCCATACCGGTGGCCGTGAGCCGCGAGTCGCCGTCGCTCATCGCCCGCGCGATGCCGAAGTCGGTGACCATCGGGCGGCCGGTCTCCGCGTCGAGCAGGATGTTGTCGGGCTTGATGTCGCGGTGCACGACGCCGCGCTCGTGGGCGTAGGCCAGCGCGTCGGCCACGTCGCGGATGATGCGGCGCACCTCCTCCACCGGCAGCACCCCGCGGTCGTGCAGCCGCTTGGCGAGGTTGTCGCCGCTGATGTACGCCATCTCGAAGAACACCAGCCCCTGCGCTTCGTCCACCGTGTAGATGGGGACGATGTTGGGGTGGTTGAGCTGCGCCGCCGTCTCGGCCTCGCGCAGGAAGCGCGTCTTGATCTCGCTGCGGTAGGCGAGTTCCGGCGGGAGCACCTTGACGGCGACCATCCGCTTGAGGCGGCGGTCGCGCGCGCGGTAGACGATGCCCATGCCCCCGCGGCCGATCTCGGCGTCCAGTTCGTAGTGCGCACTCAGTGCGCGCTCCACGAGCGCGCGCATCTCGGAGTCCGCTGCTGGGACGACGGGTTCAGACACTCGGCGAGCTCGTTTTAGGGCTGAATACGGCATAGTAGCACTGCCGGCCATATATGGAAAGGACGCGCCGGTTCGGCAGGAGCACTACGTCAGAGTAGCGGTCGGAAGTTGCAAATCCCGCCAGCCTGTCGTAACTCGTACGCCTGCCGCCTCGCCTGTGACGGCATCCTCGGGTCGTGTTTGCGGTACTAAGTGTATGCGTGCGTTCACTTACCCCGTGTGATGCGTGACGTGGAACGGACCGTGCATACCACAGGTAGGTCTCAGGCAGGTCCACGGTAACGGCACCACCCTTCTTCTGGAGCAAGTGATTCGCATGGCGCAACGCCAGACTCTGCCGGTTCTGCCCCTTCGGGGAACGGTCGTGTTCCCGGGTCTCACCGCCCCGATCGCGGCCGGGCGCCCCGGCACGCTGCGGGCCATCGAAGCCGCGTTGAAGGCCGACCGGCTCGTGTTCGCCGTCGCCCAGCGCGACAACACCGACGAGCCGGCGCCGGAGATCCTGTACTCCATGGGCGTGGTGGCCCGCATCGGCCAGATCCAGCGCGGCCTGGGCGGCGTGCAGCTCCTGCTGCAGGGCGAACAGCGCGCTACGGCGCTCCAGTACAGTTCCAACGAGGGCTACCTGAGCGCGGTGGTCGTGGACGTGGAGGAGATGAAGCCGGTCAACGAGGCCGACCCGGCCTTCGTGGCGCTCTACAAGGAGATCCGCGAGCGGGCCGCCGAGCTGGGCGAGCGCCGCGGCCTGCCCGAAGAGGTCGTGCACCAGGTGCTCGATTCGGTCACCGACGCCGGCCGGTTCGCCGACCTCGTGGCCGGTTACATCGATCTCCCGACGCCCGAGAAGCAGGGGCTCCTGGAGATCCTCAGCGTCGAGGAACGGCTGCGCCGCGTGCTCGTGCACGTCCAGAAGCAGATCGGCATGATCGAGATGCAGGACGAGATCAAGTCGCAGGTCCAGGAAGAGCTGGGCGAGCGGCAGCGCGAGATGTTCCTCCGCGAGCAGATGAAGGCGATCCAGAAGGAGCTGGGCGACGACGACTCCTCCAAGGAAATCGAGGAGCTGCGCGAGAAGCTGAACGCGCTCAAGCTGCCCAAGGAGGCGCGCGCCGAGGTGGAGCGCGAGATCGGCCGCCTGGAGCGGGCCGGCCGCGAGTCCATGGAGGCGCAGGTCATCCGCACCTACCTGGAGTGGATCGCCGAGCTGCCCTGGGACACGCGCTCCGACGACGACCTCGACCTCAAGAAGTCGTCGGTCATTCTCGACGAGGACCACTACGGGCTGCCCGACGTGAAGGACCGGGTGCTCGAGTTCCTCGCCGTGCGCCAGCTCCGCGCCCAGCAGATGGCCGATGAACTCAGGAAGACCGGCGAGATGCCGATCGTCAAGATGCAGGCCACCCGTGAGGACGCGACCCCGTCGCTGGCCAAGGCCGACGACGACCGGCAGATCACCGACGAGAAGGAGGCCAAGGCGCGGGCCATGGCCAAGGGGCCGATCCTGCTGTTCGTCGGCCCGCCGGGCGTCGGCAAGACCTCCATCGCCAAGTCCATCGCCCGCGCGCTGGGACGCAAGTACGTGCGCGCGGCGCTGGGCGGCGCGCGCGACGAAGCCGACATCCGCGGCCACCGGCGCACGTACGTGGGCGCCATGCCGGGGCGCATCATCCAGGGGATGAAGCAGGCCGGCACCAAGAATCCGGTGTTCCTGCTCGACGAGGTGGACAAGCTCGGCGTCAGCTTCCAGGGCGACCCGGCGAGCGCGCTGCTCGAGGTGCTCGACCCGGCGCAGAACGACACCTTCACCGACCACTATCTCGGCGTGCCGTTCGACCTCAGCGAGGTGCTGTTCGTCGCCACGGCGAACTTCATCCAGAACATTCCCGGCCCGCTGCTCGATCGCATGGAAGTGGTGGAGTTCGCCGGCTACACCGAGCGCGAGAAGGCCGAGATCGCCAAGAAGTACCTGATCCCGCGCCAGCTCGAGGAGAACGGACTCGGCGACAGGGGGATCACCTTCGACGACGCCGCCGTGATGGCCGTGGTCAGCAAGTACACGCGCGAGAGCGGCGTGCGCCAGCTGGAGCGGCAGATCGGCGCCGTGGCGCGCAAGGTGGCGCGCCGTGTCGCCGCCGGCGACACGGCCGCGATCGCGGACCACGTCATCGATGCCGACGAGGTGCGCGAGTTGCTCGGCCGCCCGCGGGTGCATCCGGAACGCGCCGCCGAGGAGAGCGAGGTCGGCGTGGCCACCGGCATGTACTATACGCCGGCCGGCGGCGACATCATGTTCGTCGAGGCCGCCATCCGCCGCATGTACGGCGGCACGCCGGCGCAGCCGGAGGACGCCAAGGTGCAGGTGAGCGGGTGGGGCAGCCTGTCGCTCATCCTCACCGGCCAGCTCGGCGACGTGATGAAGGAGAGCGCGCGGGCCGCGCTCACCTACGCGGCGACGCACGCCGAATCGCTCGACATCCCTCCCGACAAGCTGGGGTCGATCGAGGTCCACATCCACGTGCCCGCCGGGGCGATCCCGAAGGACGGGCCGTCGGCCGGCGTGACGATGGCCACGGCCATGGTGAGCGCGATGTCCAACCGCCCGGTGCGGCGGGACGTGGCGATGACCGGCGAAACGTCGCTGCGTGGGCGCGTGATGCCGATCGGCGGGCTCAAGGAGAAGGTGCTCGGCGCTCACCGCGCCGGCATCACGCACATCATCCTGCCCAAGGACAACGAGGCGGACCTCGAGGACATTCCCGAGGACGTGCGCGAGCTGATGACCTTCCATCCGGTGTCGACGCTGGACGAGGTGTTCGCCATCGCGCTGCTGCCCGCCGCCGGCGGTCCGGAGGCGGCGCACGCGATGGAAGATCTGGCCGACGAGATGGTGGGCGCCGGCCGGGCGTAGCCCCGGATTACTGCGGCGCGGTCAGCCCCGCCGCATTCGCGATCGCGCCGGCCCGGTTCATCACCGCGCGGGCCCGTGTCGTATCGCCCTCCGCCGCCAGCCCCGCGGCGAGCAACTGGCCGGTGAAGACGTACGCGCCCGGCAGATCGACCGACGCGCCGTCCACCCAGCGGCCGCGCCGCAGCAGGGAATCGGGCGCGCGGTAGTTCTGCCACAGCGCCGCGGAACGCGCGACGTCGAGATAGCCCGCGCCCTGCACGGCCAGCGTGTCGCGGTTCGCGTGGATCGGCGCGAGCGCCAACCGCTCTACCAACCCCTGCCCGACGAGATACGGCCCGAATCCAAGCGGACGGCCGTAGCCACCCGTGGTGCGGCTGATGTAGACGGGCCGCCGCGGCGACGAGTCGGCGATCATGCGCAGCACGAACAGGTCGCCGCGCGTCAGGTAGCCGCTGTGTCCGTCGCCGGGAAGGTTCCGCGGATCGATCGTGGCCACCAGACTGTCCTTCCGGAACTGCATCGTGTGGTCGATCACTTCGTAGGCCGGCACCGCGTCGGCGTCGGCGACCGACATCTTGATCACCGGTCCGTCGGGCTGCGGCCAGGCGCGATTGCGGAACATCGCCGGTCCCCGCGCGGCGTCGTACGGATAGTTGGGACGCCGGATGAGGCCGCGCACGTACCAGTCGGTGTTGAGCAGTTCGGGAATGGCGACGGTGACGTCGCGGCGAATCCCCTCCACCTGCTGGGCGTACCAGAGCGGGAACGTGTCGTTGTCGCCGCCGACGATGAGAATGCCGTACGGCTCTACCGAGTTGAGCAGGTCCACCGCCATGTCGCGCACGAACGTGTCGCCACGGTGCGTGGCGGCCTGCCAGTTGCCCGCGAGCGGCACCAGCGCCAGCCCGAGCACGGGCGCGGCCAGCACCCAGGCGCGGCCCGGCAGACCGCCGCCGGCCGACGCGCCTTCGGGACGGCGCGCCGCCAGCTCGGCGAGCGTCGCCCACAGGCCGACGAGCCCCAGGGCCGCCCAGACGCCCCAGGCGGAGAAGCTCCACACGTAGAAGTAGTCGCGGTCGCGCACTTCGCGCGCCACGCCCTGCAGCTGCGGAGCCTGCGACCAGCCGTACTTGAAGTTCATGTAGAACACGAGCGCCACGGTCACCGTGCCCATGAGCGGCCCGAAGAACCAGAACGAGCGCCGCTCGTGCCGGTAGTGCAGCACACCGCCGTACAAGCCCAGGATCAGGAACACGGCGGCCAGCGCCGACTGCAGGGCCGCGTGCTGCCCGGCCCAGTCGCGGATCCACTGCCACTTGAAGTACAGCCACCACATCCCGAGCTGGGCGGTGAACGGCGCCTGGCGCTGGCTGAGCGCCGGCTTGCCATACTGATCGCGGTTGATGTTGGCGGCCAGCCGCTGTTCGGTGACCGACGAGAAGGTGCACGACCAGGCGAACTCGGTGACGCACCCGGTGGGGTCGCCCTCGTTGAGCGAGGGGTGGTGGCCGGCACGGATCGGCTCGAAGGCGAACACCGAGAGGCCCAGCGCGAAAGCGAATACGCCGCGCGTCACCAGCCGCCAGTTGAGCACCGTGCGGGCGCGGCGCGCCAGGACCGCCGCGGCCACCGCCGGTCCGGCCAGGAGCCCCGCCGGATGGTTGGTGTAGCCGAGGCCGAGCAGGAAGGCGATCAGCACGAGCAGACGGTCGGCACCCGGCGCGTCGGGGTCGTCGCACCACAACACGGTCACCCACGACACGACGGCGAAGAAGACCAGCGACAGCATGTACACCTTCTCGTTCACCACCGACTGGTTCCACACGGTGAAGGCCGTGGCGCCGAGGAGCGCCGCGAGCCCCCCCGCGGTGAGGTGCTGCCACCGCGCCGGCAGCCACCGCGACACCACGCGCTCGGCGATCAGGAACCAGAAGCCGGCGGTGACCGCGCTGCATAGCGCCGCCAGCAGGTTCACCCGCGCGGCCGGCGAGGCGCCGATGGGAAGCAGCGTGAACAGGTGGCCGATGAGCACGAACAGCGGATTTCCCGGCGGATGCGGAAGGCCCAGTGTGTACGCCGCCGTGATGTACTCGCTCGTGTCCCACACCGACGTGGTGGGCGCCAGCGTCGCGAGATAGAGGGCGAACACGGCGAGCGTGGCCACGCCGGCGGCGGCGTACGAGGGACGCGGCTGTTCAGGCATCGGAGCGGGCTTCGGCATGGTGGCTGTTCCCCCGGTGGCGAGCGTCAAGAACAAAGGTGGGGACTCGATCAATCTGGATGGGATTCCTGGGGGGTACACCTCGAGGTGTTCCCGCCAGGCGAACACTACTGCCCTTGCGACTCCCACAAGCTTCAATCCGGAGTGATCCGATCATCCGGATGCATCGAGTGCAACCCGTCGTTCTTGATGCCGGTGCTCAGTGGACGAGCAGCGCGCCCCATTGCGGCACTTTCCATGGATTGTCGCGCGTGGCGAGCGGGCCGGTGCCGGGGATGAAGAACTCGGTGTAGCGCAGCGAATCCGGCGTGGCGGCCGCGGCCGGCTGGCCGGTGGCGCGGTCGTACTCGCCGTAGACGAGGTCGCTCGCCGGCGGGAACTGGCCGGCGCTGCGCGTGGCGTAGTAGGTGCTGATCATCTGGCCCCACACCGGCGCGGCGAGCGACCCGCCCGCCACGCCCAGCGCGATCGGCTGGTTGCGGTCGAACCCCAGCCACACACCCGCCACCAGGTGCGGCGTCATTCCAATGAACCACACGTCCACGTTGTCGTTCGTCGTCCCGGTCTTGCCGGCGATCGGAATGTCGGCCGGCACCATCTGCCGCGCGATGCGTCCCGTGCCGCGCTCGGTGACGTCCTTCATCATGTTGCGCACGATGTAGGCCACCGCCGGGTCGAGCACGCGCCGCGGCGTGCTGTCGCCCGCCGAGTACACCGGGCGCCCGTAGCGGTCGTCGATGCGCGTGATGAGGCGCGGCGCCACGGCGAGCCCGTTGTTGGCGAAGGCGCTGTACGCGGTCACGAAGTCGAGCGGCTTGACCACCGACGCGCCGATGGCGCTCGCCGGCACGGGATCGATCGGCGTCTCCACTCCCATCCGCCCGGCGAGCGCGGCCACCGAGTCCATCCCCACGCGTTGCCCGAGCTGGATCGCCACCGCGTTGCGGGAGTGCACGAGCCCCTCGCGGATCGTCATCGGGCCGAGGAATTTGCCGTCGTCGTCGCGCGGCTCGTACACGTCGCCGTTGGGCAGGGTGATGGCGAGCGCCGTGTCGGGCACGATGGTGTTGGCGGTGATGCCGTCCTCCAGCGCCTTCGCGTAGACGAACGGCTTGAACGACGAGCCCGGCTGACGCTCGGCGCTCACCGCGCGGTCGTAGGGCGAGGCGCCGTAGTCGCGTCCGCCGACGAGGGCCTCGACGTCGCCGGTGTACGGATCCACGGCCACCACCATGCCCTGCAGGTAGCCGGTGCGCGACGGATGCGCCGGGTCGAATTTCGGGTGGTCGTATCCGGGGCGCGCCTCGACCTTGGCCGCGCCGTCCGCCAGCGCCTGCTGGGCGGCCTGCTGCAGCGCCGGATCGTCGGTGGTGTAGATGCGGTAGCCGCCCGCGGCCAGCGGTACCCCTGCCTCGGCGGCGGCCTGCTTCACCGCGTCCACGAAGTACGGTGCGTGCACGGCGAAGCCCGCGTCGCGCGCGGTGACGACCGGTTCGGCGCGTGCCCGTTCGGCGTCGGCGCGGGTGATGTAGCCCTGGTCGGCCATCAGCCCGAGCACGAGATCGCGGCGCTCCTTGTTGCGGTCGGGGTGGCGGATCGGATCGTACCCGGCAGGCGATCGCGGCAGCGCCGCCAGCGAGGCCGCCTGGGCCAGGGTGAGCTGAGCGGCCGGCCGGCCGAAGTAATGGCGCGACGCCTCCTCGATGCCGCACCAGCGGTGGCCGAAGTTGATGCTGTTGAGGAACGCCTCGAGGATCTGCGCCTTGTTGTAGTGCTTCTCCATCTCGCGGGCGGCCGCCTGCTCGCGCAGCTTGCGCCCGATGCTCCGGTCGCGGCGGTCGATCTGGTCGGGGTGCAGGTTGCCCACCACGAGCTGGGTGATGGTGCTGGCGCCGCGCACGTCGCCGGTGACGGCGTCCTTGAGCGCGCCGGCGATGCCCACCAGATCCACGCCGTCGTGCTGGTAGAAGCGCTTGTCCTCCACCGCGATGAACGCCTGCGGCACGTACTTGGGCAGGGTGGACAGCGCGATGCTGGTGCGCCAATCGATGCCGATCTCGCCGATCAGCGACCCGTCGCGGCCGAACACCAGCGACGACTGCGGGAGCGGCACGATCTGCCACACCTCGGATGGGGTCGGCCCCAGCCGCGGAGCGCAGGCGATGTCCTCCGCCTCCTGCGCGCGCGACACGGACGCGGCGAGCAGGAGCCCGCCGGCCAGCGCCAAGACACGGCCGGCGGCGCGGCCGGCCCGAATGAGCGAATTCACCATGCGATTCTCACTAAAATACCCAATCGGGGCGCGACAGTTGCCCGGCGCCCCACGCCCCGCGATGCTTATACCCGATATGACGCGTTCCGTGCATCTGGCCGTGGCCCAGTTCCGCCCCCGCAAGGGCGACTACGCGGGCAACCTCGCGCGGCTCGGGCCCCTGTTCGCCCAGGTGGACGCCCAGCAGCCGCGGCCGCACATGCTCTGCCTGCCCGAGTCGGCCCTCACCGGGTACTTCCTCGAAGGGGGCGTCCGCGAGCACGCCGTCACCGCCGGCACGATGGCCGCGGACCTCCAGGCCGCGTACCGCGCCGCCGTGCCCGGCGACAGCACGCTCGACGTGATGCTCGGGTTCTACGAACTGTGGAGCGGCAAGCTCTACAACAGCGCGCTCTACGTGACGCTCGGCGGCGCCGAGCCGGTGATCCGGCACGTGCATCGGAAGATGTTTCTCCCCACCTACGGGCTGTTCGACGAGGAGCGCTTCGTGGAGCGCGGGCGCGACATTCGCGCATTCGACACGCCGTGGGGGCGCGCCGCGATGCTCATCTGCGAGGACGCCTGGCACAGTCTGACGGCAACCGTGGCGGCGCTCGACGGCGCGCAGGTGCTGTTCATCCCGTCGGCGCCGCCGGCGCGCGGGCCGTGGCGCGACGGCGAGACCTCGGGCGTGCCGTCGAGCGTGAGCCGCTGGGAGCGGCTGGCCCGCGACATGGCCGACGAGCACGGCGCGTTCGTGGTGCTGGCCGCTCTGTCGGGCAGCGAGGGCGGCCGGCTATTTCCCGGCGCGTCGCTGGTGGCCGGTCCCAAGGGCGAGGTCCGCGTGCGCGGCCCGCTGTGGACCGAGGCGCTGGTGGTGCACACGCTGGACTTCGCCGACGTGGCGCGCGCCCGCGCCGACCAGCCGCTGCTCGCCGACCTCGAGGTCATGGCACCCCACCTGCGCGCGTCGATGGAGCGCGTGGAGCGGCACGAGCCCTCGGCGCTGGTCTACGACGCGGCGCCCCCGCGCGGCTCGGAGCCCGGGCCGGCCGGCGCTCCCGTCGCCGCCGTCTCCGATCTGGTGGTCGTGAACGGCGATGCCGTCGAACGGCCGCCGGTGCCGATCGACATCGACCCGGAGCTCACCGCGAACTGGCTGGTGGCGTTCCTGCGCGACGAGATCGAGCAGCGGGGGTACAGGAAGGCGGTGGTCGGCGTCTCCGGCGGCGTCGATTCCGCCGTCACGGCTTACCTGGCCGCGCGCGCGCTCGGGCCCGAGCGCGTGATCGGCGTGCGCATGCCGTACCGCACGTCGAGCCCGCAGAGCGGCATCGACGGCCAGCGCGTGATCGACGCGCTGGGCATCGAGGGGCGCAGCGTGGACATCAGCGCCGCGGTGGACGGCTACCTCCAGACGGCCCCCGACGCCGACGCTACCCGGCGCGGCAACGTGATGGCGCGCATGCGCATGATCGCGCTGTTCGACATCTCGGCCCGCGACGACGCGATCCCGCTGGGCACGGGGAACAAGACGGAGCGGATGTTCGGCTATTTCACCTGGCACGCCGACGACGCCCCGCCGGTGAATCCGCTGGGCGACCTGTTCAAGACGCAGGTGTGGGAGCTGGCCCGCTACCTGGGGGTGCCGGACGAGATCGTGAGCAAGGCGCCCACGGCGGACCTCGTCGTGGGCCAGACGGACGAGGGCGATTTCGGCATCAGCTACCCGAAGGCCGACCGGATCCTCAACTGGCTGCTCGCCGGCTACACCGCGGCCGACCTCGCGGCGCGCGGGTTCGACCCCGCCGAAGTGGCGCTGGTGGAGAAGCGCGTCGCCCGCACGCACTGGAAGCGGAAGCTGCCGACGGTGGCGATGCTGAGTCCGACGGCGATCGGGGAGAGTTACCTGCGGCCGGTGGATTACTAGGTCGGACAGTCGGACAGTCGGACAGTCAGACAGTCGAACGCGACCAGCCGGTGTTGCCCTACGCCGCCTCGGCGTACGCCAGACTCACCGCGCGCCTGGCGCACCGCTTGAGCGCCCGGTGCACGGTGCGTGCGTGGTGAATGAAGTTCATCCCCGCCCACGGGAAGCGGGTGAAGAATTCACTCGGCAGCAGATCGGCTTTCAGGCGATTGCAGCGGCAACAGGCGGCGACGAGGTTGCCGGGGGAGTGGGTGCCACCTTTGGCGAGCGGAAACACGTGATCCAGCGTGGCGTTCTCGAAGTCGAGATACGCCGCGCAGTACACGCAGCGGCGGCCGCAGTCGCGCATGGCCGCGCGCTTGAGGGCGCGCTTCTGGTTGGCGGGATGCGTCCGGCGGGCGCGACGCGGCGCGCGAGGGACGCGGGGGAGGGTGACGTGGTGATAGTGCCGACGGCCGGACATTTCACCTCGCTGGAAAAGGAGACACCCCGCGACGGGACAGGAGTCCCATCGCGGGGTGTCGGTTCGGCCCGGGTGGGCCGGCTTCGGACGACGGAGCACATGCGGCGCCTGCGCGCTCGCATCGGACAGGCGGATTGTCGCTGTCGAACCGGTGTGCTCATTCGCCTCCGGTGTGGCGGGAGGCGGGCCCCGTGCCCGCCTGGGCCCATAAATGTGATCTGCCGCCGGATCGCGCAAGACTTTTTTTCGCACACCGCGGAAACTTCGCGGTCACGCGCCGGTCACGACGGCCCACGGCGCGGCCCGATGCGGCGGGTCCGGCGCCCGGACGCCGCCGGCGCTCCCCGGCCCCCGCGTTTGCGACTACCTTTACCGAGTTGATTCATGGCGCCGGGCACGGCCCCGGCTCGCATCGTCCGCTCTATAACGGATCCGATCATGGCTACTTCCAGCAAAGCCGAACGCCGCGGCTCGCCGGACCTGTCCCGCGACCAGCTGCTTGCCGCATACAAGACCATGCTCCTGTCGCGCCGCGTCGACGACAAGGAGATCCAGCTCAAGCGCCAGAACAAGATCTTCTTCCAGATCTCGGGCGCCGGACACGAGGCGGTGCTCACGGCCGCCGGCATGGTGTTCAAGCCGGCCTACGACTGGTTCTTCCTCTATTACCGCGACCGGGCGCTCTGCCTCGAACTGGGGCTCACCGCCACGGAGATGCTGGAATCCGCCGTCGGCGCCGCCGCCGATCCCAACTCCGGCGGCCGCCAGATGCCCAGCCACTGGGGCCAGAAGGACCTCAACATCGTCTCGGTGTCGTCGCCCACGGGGACCCAGTTCCTCCAGGCCGTCGGCGCCGCCGAGGCCACGCTCCGCGCCAGGCTGCTCGGGATCACCGACGGATTCCAGAAGGACGAGGTGGTGCTCGTCACCACGGGCGACGGCACGACCAGCGAAGGTGAGTTCTGGGAGTCGCTCAACACGGCCGCCAACCTCAAGCTCCCCATCGTCTACCTCGTGGAGGACAACGGCTACGCGATCTCGGTGCCGGTGGAGGTGAACACGGCGGGCGGCAGCATCTCCAAGATCGTCGCCGGCTTCCCGGGTCTGTTCGTGCAGGAGGTCGACGGCTGCGACTTCCTGGCCAGCCATGCCGCCATGGAGAAGGCCGTGGAGCACGCGCGGAAGCGGAAGGGCCCGGCCCTCGTGCACGCCCACGTGATCCGCCCGTACTCGCACTCGCTGTCGGACGACGAGGTCATGTACCGGCCGCCCGAAGAGCGGGACGCCGACGCCGCCCGCGACCCGGTGTCGCAGTTCCCCAAGTGGCTCGTCTCCCAGGGACACGCCACCGACAAGGACATCGCCCGGATCAAGGACGAGGTGGATGCCGAGGTGCTGGCCGCCACCGACCACGCGCTCGAGCAGCCGCAGCCCGGCGCCGAGACGGTCTACGCCCATGTCTATTCGGACGACGTCGACCCGGCGTCCGAGCAGTTCGACACCGAGGACGACCCGCAGTTCTCGGGCAATGAGACCACGATGGTCGACCTGCTCAACGCCTGCATGAAGGACGAGATGCGGCGCAACGAGAAGATGCTCGTGTTCGGCGAGGACGTGGCCGACGTGTCGCGCGACGAATACATGGGCAAGGTCAAGGGCAAGGGCGGCGTGTTCAAGGTCACGTGGGGGCTGCAGAAGGAGTTCGGCGGCGACCGCGTATACAACACGCCCCTGGCCGAGGCGAACATCGTCGGCCGCGCCATCGGGCTGGCGCTGCGCGGCTTCAAGCCGGTGGTCGAGATCCAGTTCTTCGACTACATCTGGCCGGCCTACATGCAGCTGCGCAACGAGCTGGCCACCATGCGCTGGCGTTCGAACGGGCTGTTCACCGCGCCGGTGGTGGTCCGCACGACGTACGGCGGCTACATCCGCGGCGCGATCTACCACTCGCAGACGGGCGCTTCGCTGTTCACGCACTGCCCGGGGCTCCGCGTGGTCTGCCCGGCCACGGCGCTCGACGCCAACGGACTCCTGCGCACGGCCATCCGGTGCGACGATCCGGTGCTCTTTCTGGAGCACAAGCACCTCTACCGCCAGACGTACAACAAGGCCGCCTACCCGGGAGCGAACTTCATGATCCCGTTCGGCAAGGCCAAGATCGTGCGCGAGGGAACGGATGTGACGCTCGTCACGTACGGCGCCACGGTGCACCGCGCCTTCACGGCGGCCAACCAGGTGGCGGAGGAGTCGGGGCTGAGCGTGGAGGTCATCGACCTGCGGACGCTGTCGCCGTGGGACCGCGAGACGGTCTATGCCAGCGTGAAGAAGACCTCTCGCGTGATCGTGGCCTACGAGGATTCGCTCTCGTGGGGTTACGGCGCCGAGCTTGCCGCGGCGATCGCCGACGAGTGCTTCCCCTGGCTCGACGCGCCCGTGAAGCGGGTGGCGAGCACCGACACCTTCGTAGGCTACGCGCCGCAGCTGGAGGACGCGATTCTGCCCCAGGTGGAGACCTTCAAGCGGGCGTATCTCGAGATCGCCGCGTTCTGACCCCGGGGGGCCGGTTCCGGGGTGACGCTTGGGGGGGCCGGCCGAGCGCCGGCCCTCTGTGTTTTCGGCCCGGGAGGGCGCCGTGGGCCCCGGGGTTGGGGTTGTGTGATCCCCGTTCTTGACAGAACGCGGATACGGATAGGACGTTACCCCACTCGGCGACTCTCCAGAATCGTCCGGCGGCCGGCCATACGGCGCTCCCCTCGCTGATCGTTTCCGCATGCGTTCTCGAATTCGTGTCGCGGCATTCGCCCTGCTCGCGCTGAGCGGCGTCACCTGTACCGACGGCCCCACCTCCCCGTCCCGCGGAGGCGGCCCCGCGTTGCTGCGCCTCGCGCCCTCATTCTCCCTGGGCGCGCTGCAGGTGTTCCGCGATCTCGCCGAATTCGGCCTCAGCGTGGACAACATCCACATCCACATCGACCATCCGCCGGCGGCGCCCTTCGACACCGTAGTCACGGTGCCGGCTGGCGCCGACTCGATCGCGCTCAACCTCTCGGTGCTCCTCAACTCGTCCACCGAGCAGCTCAACGTCCAGATCGAGCTGCGGCACGGGTCGGAAGTCCTCTACAGCGGCACCCAGACCGTCACCGCCACCGTCGGCGCCACCGCCACGTCCACGCCGTCCGACGTTCCGATCAAGTACGTCGGCCCCGGGGCCACGCTGGTGCACTTCGCCATCGCGCCGCGCGACACGGCCATCCTCGTCAACGGCGCCGTGCCCTTCCGCATCACCGCCACCGACAACACCGGGGCCGCCGTCATCGGCCTCGGCGTCCATTGGACCGTGGCCGACCCGACCCTCGGCACGGTGGACTCGGCCTCCTCGACGTTCACCCCCAGCGGCACGGCGGGCACCACGCGCGTCATCGGCGCCACGCTCGCCGGACTGAGCGACACGGCCACGATCACGATCTCGGCGCCACCCTCGAGCGTCGCGCTGGTGAGCGGCGGCGGACAGACCGGCGCCGCCGGCGCGGCGCTGCCCCAGCCCGTCGTGGTGCAGGTGCGGTCGGCCGGCGGCGCCGGGGTGCCCGGCATCGTGGTGGCGTTCGCGTCCGGCACGGGCGGTGCCACGCCCAACCCGCTGACGGCCGTCACCGACGCCGGCGGCAACGCCCAGACGACGGTCACCCTCGGCAACACCGCGGGAGCGCAGAGCGTCACCGCCACCGTTTCGGGGCTGACGCCGGTCACGGCCGCGGAGAACGCGACCGCGGCGGCGGCCGCCCAGATCGCCAAGGTGTCGGGCGACGCCCAGTCCGACACGATCGAAGGCCACGCTGGCGCAGCCGTTCGTGGTGCGAGTGACCGACGCGTTCGGGAACGCGGCGAACGGCGCGACGGTGTCGTGGACGCGCACGGCCGGCGCCGGTGCGCTCGGCGCGGCCACGTCGACCACGGACAAGACGGGCACGGCGAGCGTCGGCTATGCTCTGGGCGCAACGGCGGGCACGGACACCATCACCGCGACGCTGCCCGGCGTGTCGGGCGCCTCGGTGGCGTTCACCGCCTCGGCGTCGCTGCCGGCGGCGAAGATCATCGTGCTGGTCTCGGGCGACCGGCAGATCGGCCTGGTGGGCACGACCCTGTCCCAGCCGCTCGTGGTGCGGGCGGTCGACGCCGCGAACCATCCGATCAGCGGCACGACGATCGTCTGGGCGGCGGGCATCGCCGGCGGCACGGTCAATCCGGCCACCGGCGTGACCGACGCGCAGGGCCAGGCGTCGACGACGCTGACCCTGCCCGCGACGGCGGGCTTCACGAACGTGACCGCGACGCTGCCCAACCACGCCTACGTGGAATTCGTCGAGCAGGCGGCGCTGCCGGTGACGGGCTCGCTCCACTTCGTCACGCAGCCGTCGAACGTGGCGTCGGCCACGTACATCGTGCCGCCGATCCAGGTCGAGGTACTTGATGGGTCGGGGCACCGCGATACGGCCGGCACCAGCGCCAACGCCACGATCGCCCTCGGGGTGCTGCATGGCCCCACGGGCGGGCACGTGCGCGACTCGCTGGGCTACGGCGGCGACACGGTGCAGGCCGTGCATGGCCTGGCCACGTTCCACGTGGGCAACGATCTGATCGGCACCTACAAGCTGATCGCGAACGCACCGGGATTGAAGTCTGACAGCAGCAGCTCGTATGTGGTGTCCATCGGGCCGGCACGCGAGGTGCACGTCGTCGCCGGGAACAACCAGACGGGCATCGCGGTCGACACGACGGACATCAAACCGCAGGTGCTGGTGACTGACGCCGGCGGCAACCCGGTGCCGGGCGCCCAGGTCACATGGACGGCCGATTCGGGCGGCGGGACGTTCGTGGATCCGAACGCGCCCACCGAGCCCACGTCGCCGCTCACCACGACGGCGGACGGCACCGGCCATTCGTCGGTCTTCTGGTGGCTGGGGTCGACGTCGCTGCAGACCATGCACGCGAGCGTCGCCGGCGGCTCCGACACGGCGCACTTCGTGGCGACGATCAAGCTGCCGCCGTCGAACCTGGCGTTCACCAACGGATTCAACGACAGCTACGCAAGCGGCTCGCACATTCCGATCGTGGTGCAGTTGCTCGACGAGCCAACGGCGATCCTGTGGCGCGGCCGGCGTGCCGATCGGCCTCTACCTTGATTTCGGCTGCGATTGCAGCGTCGCGCCGCCCGTCCGTCGCCGTCCGGCGCGCGGGCTCCGGCGTCCAGAGCGCCGATCGCCGGCGCGCATCCGAACCGCGGGCGTGGCGGGCGCAACGATGCGCCCTGGCACGGCTCGGCTGCGGTCGGGAGCCGCGCGCGGAGCGCCCCCGCGGCTTCGCGTCGCGCGACCCGCGCATGGCGCCGTCGATGTCGCACTTGCGACGCGTGCCGGCCTGCGGCCTGCGGTGGTCGCCGGCCCGTCGGCGGCCGCGGCGCGGGAGCCGCCAGACCGGGGCCGTCCGACCCTCATCGCGGCGCCGCCGGCCGTGCGTAACTCGGCGCCGGATGTGTCGGGCAGGTGGCACAACTTGCCCGCACTCCCTGGACCCGACGATGATCGGAGACACGGTGGTCCTCACCGATTCGCACCGGGACGCGCTGTCTTCTCGAACGCTCGATATCGTGGCCGGCACGCCGGCGAGTACTTCGAGATCGAGGCGTACGACACCGCCTCGGATTCGTACCTCGGCTACGCCTAGTCGCCGTACCTGTACCTCACGCCGGGCGTGGTCGTACTCTGTCGTGCCGCCGTACGACAGCGTCCAGCAGGCGGTGGGCCAGCACATCCTCGACTTCCCGATCGCCGCCGTGCTCGACAGCGTCGGCAACGGGGTGCCGTACGCGCCGGTGACGCTGAGCGTCGGGCTGGGCGGCGGTTCGCTGGATTCGACGCAGGCGGCGACGGACGATTGGGGGAACGTGGCGCTGCCCGGGTGGACACTGGGTGCGTCGCCGGGGCTCAATACGATGCTCGTGGCGGCCACGACGACCGGCCCGCAGCACACCGCCACGCTGATGGCGGTGGCGCACCTGCCGGGCGCCGTGCGCGTCACCGTGTTCCCGCCGTTCTCCATTCGGACGGCACGACTTTCAACCCGGCCATTCAGGTGTCGGTGACGGACTCGACGCGCCTGTGGGACCTCAACTTGCCCAATGTGCCGATCACGCCGTCCGTGTTTCTCTGGCCGCAGGGGCAGGACGCCAACTCGCCGTCGCTCATCGGCAGCGGCCCGGTCACGTCGTCTCCCGACGGGTCGTCGGGATTCTATGGCCTCGGCGTGAAGGGGTATTTGGGGTCCACCGTGGCTACTCGCCTTTTCGTCGCCTGGCCTCGCGTCCGACACAACGAACCAGATCTCGATCGTGGCCGGACCGCAGGCGTCGATCGGCCTCGTCGCCGGCGAGACAGCCGACTCCACGCACGTCGTGGGCGCGACCACGCGGCACCTTCAGGTCGTGGTCCGCGACACGGCCGGGTACGGCGTGGGAAGCGTGCCGGTGCAGTTCGTCAGCGCCAGTCCGTCGTATCCCTACTGCGCGTTCCCCAACGGGGGCACCTCGTACACGGTGAACACCGGCGCCGACGGGGTCGCGACGGTGGCCCTGACGCTGCCCGACACGTCGGTATCGTGCCTGATCGAAGCGTACGCGTACAACCTGAGTTCGGGACTCCTGTCCGGGGCGCCCATCGCCTTCCGCGAGGTTGTCGCTCCGGCGGGGTACGACGTCTGGGTGGGAACGGCCGATACGAGTTGGACGAACCCGTCAAACTGGTCGAGCGGAGTGCCGTCGCAGAGTACGTCGGTCTTTGTGCCGTTCGTGACGACGGGGAGCGGGGCGGGCACCTGGTACCCGGCCCTCACGGCCGCGGCGAGCGTCAACGGATTGCGGGTGGAGCAGTCGGCGCGCCTAGCACTCCACAACGGGGCCCTTCAGGTTTACGGCAACATCGAGCACGTGGGCCAGGGCGCGGACGCCTGGACCAGCCCGGGCGGCGGAACGGGCTACGTGGAGATGATGACGCCGGGGACGCAGGTCGCGACGTCGGTGCCGGTAACGCTCCTCATTGGCGACACCGGGATGGCCTGCGCCGGCGCGGCGCCGGTGACGGTCGTCGGCATCGACAGCGCGGCGACCGTGGAGGTGAACTGCCCGCTGGCGCTGGCCCCGACCGGCAACAATTGGCTGACGTCGATCGGAGACATGACCGTGCAGCACCACGGCACGCTGTCGCTCACCAGTTCGGCCTCCAACGTATTCGCCAAGGGCAGTCTGACCATCAACTCCGACCAGTCGAGCGATGGCCTGCTCACGGACGGGGCGATCCAGGTCTTCCACAACTTCGTCGAGGACACCGTGGCCGGCGTGGCGGCCTCGTACAAGAATTTCTATTCCACCGGCACGGTGCTGCGCATGCAGAGTTCGCCGTACGGACCGGGGATACCCCAGACGATCCAGTTCAATTCGAATCTCGCGCAGATCTGGACGCTCTACGCCGCCAATCCGTCGTCTTCGGTCTCGCTCGCATCTTCGGCCTCGACCGTGTACAACATCGTCAACGTGTTCAGCGTCGGCACCGGCACCGGCAACGTGACGTTCAACATTCCCGCGGGCATAACGCTGAACGTCGGCAGCATCTCCGTCGGTTCGACCGGCTCAATCAATGTGAGCGGACTGCTCAATTCAGCGTCGGCGTGCGACGCTCTCTCGCTGCCGTTCATCCACGTGCTCGGAGCCGGCAACGTCACGCCCGCGAGCTGCCATCCGTAGCGGCGGGCCGTGGCCGGCCGTCGAAGCGCGCGCCACGCGACCGGGGGCGCGCGCTTCGTTTCGGGCTCAGGTGAATCGCGTGAGTTGGTCCGGGCTGAGCTCCGCCCCGCCGGCGTCCACCACGCGCGCGCCCGGCGGCGCCAGCTTCCGCAGCTCGGCGCTGGACCCCAGCCGCACCAGACGCGGGCCCGAGAGCGCCGCCGCGTCCGCCCACGGTCGCCGCGCGTCGCCGGTGGGGATGCGCGCGTTGACGATCAGGTGCGTGATGGGGTCGGGGTCGGGCACGTAGCGAGGACCGGAATAGGGGCAGGCTGACCACGGGACGTTACTTTACGGACGTCCCCCCCACCAGCCGCCGCGCCGATGCACACGATCGCCTCCAACATCTGGTTCTGGGTCGGATTCGTCGCCTTCATCCTCACGATGCTGGCGCTCGACCTCGGCGTCTTCAACCGCGACGCTCATGAGGTCCGGCCGCGCGAGGCCGCGCTGTGGACGGCGGTGTGGGTGCTGCTGGCGCTGGCGTTCGCCGTGGGACTCCGGGTGTTCGAGAACCACGGCACCTCGCTCACCTTCCTCACCGGCTACGTGCTCGAGGAGTCGCTGAGCGCCGACAACATCTTCGTCATCGCGCTCATCTTCACCTACTTCGGCGTGCCGAAGCGGTGTTACCACCGGGTCCTGTTCTACGGCATCCTGGGCGCGCTGGTGCTGCGGGGGGCGTTCATCGGCCTGGGCGCGCTGCTGCTCGCCCGCTTTCACTGGGTGCTGTACCTGTTCGGGGCCCTGCTCGTGGTCACCGGCCTGCGGATGGCGTTCCACGACGAAGCAACCGAGTTCGACGGCGAGAAGAACCTCGTGGTGCGCCTGGTGCGGCGGTTCGTGCCGATGAGCCCGCACTACGACGGCAAGCGGTTCTTCACCCGCGAGGGCGCGCGCCGCGTGGCCACGCCGCTGCTCCTCGTGCTCGTGCTGGTGGAAGTCACCGACCTCGCGTTCGCCATCGACTCGATCCCGGCGATCTTCGGCGTCACCCGCGATCCGTTCCTGGTGTTCACGTCGAACATCTTCGCCGTGCTGGGGCTCCGCTCGCTGTTCTTCCTGCTGGTGAGCGTGATCGAGCGATTCCACCTGCTCAAGTTCGGGCTGGCCGTGATCCTGAGCTTCGTGGGCGTCAAGATGCTGGCCGATCCGTGGGTCCAGCTGCCGACCTGGATCTCGCTGACGGTGATCGTGGCGGTGCTGGCGACGGCGGTGACCGCGTCGCTGATGTGGCCGAAACGAGAGGCTACCGCCGCTCCACCGCGTCCCTGATGTCGAGCAGGATCTCGAGGTAGAGCTGTTCGCGGCGGTAGGCGAAATCCAGCGTCGTCATCTGGCTCGAATCGTCGGAGGCCTTGGCGCGCTCGAATGCCTCACGGTACATGTCGTCCAGGTTGCTCAGGATGCGGTCGCGGGAGCGGGACATACGGATCTTCTCGAGGGCGCTGAGGGTCAGTCTGGGAAAGTCGTCGTCGGGAGCGTGCCGGCGGTCGTCGCTGCGCGTCGCGAGCAGCCGTTTGGCCGCGCTCACCATCATACGTCGGGATTGCAGCGGTTCGTCGCTCATCGATTCCAGGGCAGGTCCGGCCTGCGGGGCAACTTAGCCGCCCGCCGCCGGGGGAGCAATCGGACCGGCCGTTGGGGCTCAACGCAACTGCTTTTCCCGCATCAGTTGCACGATCTGGCGGTCGTCGCGGGCCGTGGGCTCCAGCAGGCCGAGCACCTCGGCCTCGCTCGCGCCCTCGCAGTGCATCAGCGGTGGCGGCGTGCCGCCCTCGCTCTCACGCGGCGTCCCGGCCCGCCGGTCCACCTCGAGCACCGCGGTCACCGGCAGCACGCCGGCGTCGCTGGTGCGGCGAATGCGGACCGCGGGGCCGTGGGAGAGAAACCGCTGGTAGAGAATCGCGTCGGGCATCGAAACCGAATGCTGAGGTCGGGCCGGAGAAGGTGCGTCGGGTGCCGCGCCGCCGCAAGCGACGCCGGTCAGCGCGGGGCGCCGGGCAGCCGGTAGAACACCGCGTCCTCCACCACCCGGCCGTCGCGCAGGTGCTCCACGACGATGCGCTCGAGCAGCGCCGGCGTCACCCCCGCGTACCAGACGCCCTCGGGGTACACGACGACAATCGGGCCGCCGGCGCACACCCCGAGGCAGGGGGTCTCGCCGCGCTTCACGCGGTGGGGACCGAACAGCAGCCCTTCCCGGTGCAGCAGGTCGGGGAGCGCCCCGTAGAGTTCGCGCCCCGCGTGGTCGGCCGAGCAGAACCCGCCGGTGCACACGATCACGTGGCGGGCGTAGGGCTCCACGAGCGAGGCGAGTTGGGCGGGAGTGAGCGTCATCGGCATGCCGAAGAATAGCGATCAGCGGTCGCGTTCCGCCCGGGGCGGCGGTGCTGTCGGGAACGGGCGGGCGGGCTAACTTATCTCCCATGGCCAACGCCGACCAATTCGCCGCCATCGACATCCGGGTGGGCACGATCCTCGCCGCCCACCCCTTTCCCGAGGCCCGCAAGCCGGCCATCAAGCTCACCATCGACTTTGGCGCCGAAGTCGGCATCCGCCGCTCGAGCGCCCAACTCACCGTCCACTACACGCCCGAGGGCCTGGTGGGCCGGCAGGTGGTGGCGGCGGTGAACCTCGGCACGCGCCGCATCGCCGGCTTCGACAGCCAGGTGCTCGTCCTGGGCGCGCTGCCGGCGCCCGGGGAGGTCGTGCTCCTCCACCTCGACCAGCCCGTCGCCAACGGCACGCGCGTCGGCTAGGAATCGCGATGTCCACCCCGAACAAGCCCGTGAACATGATCCGCGCCGCGTGGCGCGGCGGCCAGCGGTTCGAAACCGGCCGCGTGGGCCAGCCCTCGGCGCTGATCGACGGCCAGGGCACGGCCGGCCAGTCGCCGCCCGACGCCCTGCTCAGCGCGCTGGCCGCGTGCAGCGCCATCGACGTCGTGGACATTCTCGCCAAGCGCCGCACCCCGGTGTCGGCGCTCGACGTCGAGGTGGTGGGGCAGCGGCGCACCGAGCATCCGCGGCGGTTCACCGCAGTCGATCTCACCTTCCACGTGACCGGCGACGGGGTGGAGCGCGCGCACGCCGAGCGGGCCGTGGCCCTGTCGCTGGAGCGCTACTGCTCCGTGGCGTCATCACTCGCGCCCGACATCGTCGTGCAGACGGTGGTGGTGCTCAACGGCGCGCGCGGCGAGCCGATCCGCCAGCAGGTCGGGCGCTGACCGATCCCGCCGGCGGTCAGCGGGCGAACCCCTCCTCGCGGAGCGTTGCCAGCACCTTGTCGCGCAGCTCGGGCGATGCGCCGTGGCGCAGGTGCAGCGTGTTCACGGCGTCGAGAAAGTTCTCCTGGAAGGTCTTGTACTGGAAGCATCCCTGGCATTCGGCGATGTGGGCGCGGAGCCGCTCGGTGGTCTCGTCGGTGAGCTGGTCGTCGAGATAATCCCACACGTGTTTCAGGACCTCGAGACACTCGGGCGGCAGGGGCGGGATCTGCGCGGCGCTCATTGGGAGTCCTCCGATTTCGCGCGGCGCGTTCCGGTCATGCCGGCGTCGCGCGCATGGGCCAACAATCGTTCCTGCACCATGCGGCGCCCGCGGAACAGCCGCGAGCGGATGGTGCCGATGGGCACGCTGAGGATCTCGGCGGCGGTCTCGTAGGGCTGGTCCTCGATGTCCACGAGCACGACCGTCGCGCGAAAGGGCTCCGGCAGTTCGTCCACGGCCCGCTCGATGGCGGGAATGACGTCCATCCGCGCGAAGAGGTCGGTGTACCCCTCTTCCAGCGCCGCCGCGTACACCTGGCCGGCGCCGATGACGTCGCGCTCCACGTCCTCGATGTCCACCGTCGGCCGCTCCCGTTCGCGGGACCGGAGGAAGGCGTTCCGGCAGATGGTGAACAGCCACCGCCGGCAGTCGCTGCCAGGCGCGTAGGTGTGCCACGACCGGTAGGCGCGCAGGAAGGTTTCCTGGACCACGTCGTCGGCGTCGCTGGGATCCCGGGTCAGCGAGAGCGCGAAGCGGTAGACGTCGTCCAGCCAGGGCAGCGCTTCGCGCTCGAACGCCGCGTCGCGGGGGCCGGGGCTTGGGCCGGGGGCGGGCACATCACGTGGAGGCACGGGCATGATAGGTTGAGGTGCCAAGATAACGTCGCGGAGTTCGCCGCGACCAGATGACGCCCCGTTCGGCTGCGAAGGGGCACCGTCACCCCACACGACCCGCGTACGCGCCACACACGCCATATGCCGAGGATTCCTCCGCCGTGCGAGTAACCAGCCGGTCCGGCCGATGGTTCCTGACGGGATGCCTCGCGGCGGCCGGCCTCGCGGCGCCGGCCGCCGCCCAGCGCGCCGCGCGCGACACCAGCGGCCGGGCCGCGGCCGACACGTCGCGCCTGGCGCCGATCACCGTCTCCGCCACGCGGTCGGACGTGGCGCGCGACCGCGTGCCGAACGCCACCGCCGTGGTCACCCGCGACGGCATCCTCCGCGGCCGCGCCACGCTCGACCTCGGCGAGGCGCTGGGACTCGTGCCCGGCGTGTACGTGGCCAACCGGTACAACTTCTCGCTCGATGACCGCATCTCCATCCGCGGCTTCGGCGCCCGGTCGGCGTTCGCCGTGCGCGGCATCACCGTGCTCCTCGACGGCATCCCGCAGACGCTTCCCGACGGGCAGGGGCAGCTCACGAACCTCGAACTCGGCGAGAGCGACCGCATCGAAGTGCTGCGCGGCTCGTCGTCGGCGCTGTTCGGCAACGCCGCCGGCGGCGTGATCAGCGTCTGGAGCGATCCCGTGCCCCCGGCGGGCGTGAGCGAACAGCTCCGCGTCACCGGCGGCGCCCCCGCCGAGGCGCTCGGCCGCGCCTGGAGCAAGTGGCTCTCCACCACCCGCTGGCGCGTGGGCGACGGCGTGGCCCAGGTCACCGCCTCGCGGCTCGCCTACGACGGCGAGCGGCAGCACAGCGCCGCCGATTCGCGAACGCTGAACGCGCATCTGGCGCTCCCCGTGGCCGGCGCGTGGACGCTCACCGCCGTGCTCGAGGGCGCCGACGATCCCCGCGCCGACAACCCCGGCTCGCTCACCGCCGCCGAGCTGGCGGCCAACCCCGATTCCGCGGACGCGCTCTACCGCAACACCGCGGCCGGCAAGTGGGCGCGGCAGGCGCAGGCCGGCGTCACGCTGCGCCGCGACTTCGACGGCGGGGGCGCGGCTTCGCTCACGCTGTTCGGGCTCACGCGCACGCTGCGCAATCCGCAGACCTACGCCTACATCGACCTCGGCCGCCGGGCGGTCGGCGCCCGCGCGTCGGTGAGCCGCCCGTTCGCGGCCGGCGGTCTGGAGCAGACGGCCACGGCCGGCGTCGACGCGCAGTGGCAGCGCGACGACCGGACGAATTTCGGCAACGCCGCCGGCGTGCCGGTGGCGCCCCTCAGTCTGAACCAGCTGGAGCACGTGCAGTCGGTGGGGCCGTTCGTTCAGGACGCGCTGTCGCTCGGTTCCCGCGTGACGGTCACCCTCGGCACCCGCTACGACCAGGTCGGCTTCCGCGTGCACGACCGGCTCGTCACCGCCGGCAATCCGGACGACTCGGGCCACCGGCTGATGGGCGCCGCGAGCGGCTCGGCGGGCGTGACGGTGCGCGCGACCGACGCGGCCACCGTGTACGCGAACGTAGGGACGTCGTTCGAGACGCCGACCACCACCGAACTCGCCAACCGCCCGGACACCGCCGGCGGGTTCAATCCCACGCTCGATCCGCAGACGGCGGTCAACTACGAGCTCGGCGTGCGCGGGCGCGTCGCCCCGCACCTCACCTACTCGGCGGCGGTGTACGCCGCCGAAGTGCGCGGCGAGCTGATCGCGTTCCAGGTGCCGTCGTCGCCGGGGCGGAGCTTCTACCGCAACGCGGGTCGTTCGCGTCATCGGGGACTGGAGCTCGGAGCCACGCTGGCGCCGGCGCCGGATTATGCGGTCACCGTCAACTGGACCGCGTCCGATTTCCGCTACACCGACTACGTGGTCAACGCTCAGTCGCTGGACGGGCGCCGGGTGCCCGGCGTGCCCCCGACCTGGCTCGACGCGCTGCTGCACGCGCGGCCCGGCGGCGGCGCCTGGTGGGCGGACGCGGAGTCGCGCTACGCGTCGGGCTATCTGGTGGACGACACGAAGGCCACGCGCACCTCGCCGTCGGCGACGCTCGACCTGCGGATGGGATGGGACGGGGCCGCGGGGGGCGCGCCGCTCCATCCCTTCGTCAGCGTGGGCAACCTGTTCGACCGGCGGTACGTGAGTTCGGTGGTGATCAACGCCGCCGCCGGGCGCTACTACGAGCCGGCGCCGGGCCGGATGCTCTCGTTCGGCCTGTCGTTGGAGCTCGGTTCGTGACGGCGACGGGGTCGCAGCGCACGCGGCTCGCGCTCGCGTTCGCGGCCGTGTACCTGCTGTGGGGGTCCACGTTTCTGGCGATGCGGTTCGGCATCCAGACGATCCCGCCGCTGTTCATGGCGTCCATGCGCCATCTGCTGGCCGGCTCGGTGCTGATCGCCGTGTCGGCGCACCGCCTGAAGCGGTGGCCCACGTGGGGCGAATGGCGCGACGCCGCGATCGTGGGCGTGCTGCTGCTCAGCGCCAACGGCACCGTGGCCTGGGCGGAGCAGTACGTGCCGTCGGGAACCGCGGCGCTGCTCGTGGCTACCGTGCCGCTGTGGATGGTGCTCATCGACTGGTGGCGGCCGCACGGCATCCACCCGGGACACGGTGTGCTGCTCGGGCTGGCGCTGGGATTCGCCGGGCTGGTGACCCTGGTCGGGCCCGGCGCCCTGCTCGGCCACGGCGCGGTGAACCCCATCGGCGCCGCGGCGCTGCTCATGGGATCGCTGTCGTGGGCCGCGGGGTCGGTCGTCGCCCAGCGTCAGCGGCACGGCCCGGTGCCGCTGCTCACCGTCGGCATGCAGATGGTGTGCGGGGGATCCGTGCTGTTCGCGGTGTCCACGCTCACCGGACAGACGGCGCGCTTCTCGCTCGCCCACGTGTCCACGGCGTCGTGGCTCGGCTGGGGCTATCTGGTGGTGTTCGGCTCGCTGGTCGGGTTCACCGCCTACGCGTACCTGCTGCGCACGACCTCGGCGGCCCGTGTGGCGACCTACGCCTACGTGAATCCGGTCATCGCCGTGTTCCTCGGCTGGGCGTTCGCCGGGGAATTGGTGACGGCGCGCATGCTCGCGGCGGCGGCCGTGATTGTCGGCGGCGTGGCGACCATCACCGTGGCGCGGGCGGCCGAGCTGCCGACCGTGGCCGAGGAAGGCATCGGCGACTGACCGGCGGCGTGCCGGGCTGGCGCCATGGGGCGGACCGCGGAGCGGATTACGGGCGGCGGGCGCGACGTGCATATTGCGCGGGTAGCTTCCCGCCAGCCCGGAGGGCCCGTTGCCCCTGCGTCGCCGCCCCACGCTCCCGTTGCCTTCGTCCGCCGCCATTTTCGCCGCCGCCGCGATCGCCGCCCTCGTGGCGACCGCGCACCGCGCCGGCGCGCAGGTGGACACCCGGTGGCCGCAGCACTCCATGGATCGCCCGCAGCCGCCGGTGGTCGCGCCGGCGAAGTACGTCGCCGAAGGGCGGCCGTCCGATGCCGTCTCGCTGTTCGACGGCAAGGACCTCGCCCAATGGCGCAGCGACAAGGACGGCCCCGCGGCGTGGGTGGTGAAGGACGGCTACTTCCAGGTGGCGCCGGGCACCGGGATGATCCACACGGCGCAGGCATTCGGCGACGTGCAGCTGCACATCGAGTGGAGCGCGCCCACGCCGCCCACGGGTGAGAGCCAGGAGCGCGGGAACAGCGGCGTCTTCCTGCAGGGGCTGTACGAGGTGCAGGTGCTCGACTCCTACCACAACCCGACGTACGCCGACGGCGCCGCCGGTTCGCTGTTCGGGCAGTATCCGCCGCTGGTGAATCCGGCGCGGCCGCCCGGCCAGTGGAACGTGTACGACATCGTGTTCCATCACCCGCGGTTCGATCCCTCGGGCAAGGTGACGGCGCCGGCGCGCGTCACCGTGTTCTTCAACGGCGTGCTGGTGCAGGACGATGTGCCGCTCACCGGTCCCACGGCCTATCAGCAGCGGCCGCCATACACGGTGACGCCGGACGCGCTTCCCCTGGCGCTGCAGGATCACAGCTACCCGGTGCGCTTCCGCAACATCTGGGTGCGCGAACTTTCCGACCAGGAGCGTTGACGATGCAGGTGAAGAAGCAGCGCGCGGTCTACGACGTGTGCATCGTCGGCTCGGGCGCCGGCGGCGGCATGGCGGCCTACATGCTCACCAAGGCCGGCGCCAACGTCGTGGTGCTCGAAGCCGGCCAGCTGTGGGACCCGGTGAAGAACGGCGCGATGCTGAAGTGGCCGTACGACTCGCCGCGCCGCGGCGCCTCGACCAAGACGCGGCCGTTCGGCGAATTCGACGGCTGCATCGGCGGCTGGGATCTCGACGGCGAACCGTACACGCGCGCCCCGGGCACCGAGTTCAGCTGGTGGCGGGCCCGCATGCTCGGCGGCCGCACCAACCACTGGGGCCGGATCTCGCTGCGCTTCGGCCCCGACGACTTCCGCCGCAAGACCCTCGACGGGCTGGGCGACGACTGGCCGATCTCGTACGACGACCTGAAGCCGTACTACGACGAGGTGGACAAGCTGATCGGCGTGTTCGGCAGCAACGAGGGGCTGCGCAACGCCCCCGACGGCATCTTCATGCCGCCGCCGAAGATGCGATGCAATGAGGTGCTGGTGAAGCAGGCGGCCGACCGGCTCAAGATCACCTGCGTCCCGTCGCGGCTGTCGATCATCACCAAGCCGCTCAACAACCGCGCGCCCTGCCACTACTGCGGGCAGTGCAACCGCGGCTGCATGACGGCCTCCAACTTCTCGTCCACCAACGTGCTCTTCCCGCCGGCCCAGGCGACCGGCCGGCTGACGCTCATTCCCAACGCGATGGCGCGCGAGGTGACGGTGGACGCGCAAGGGCTGGCCACCGGCGTGTCGTACGTCGACAAGACCACGCGCACCGACAAGCACGTGCGCTCGCGCATCGTGGTGCTGGCGGCGAGCGCGCTCGAGTCGGCGCGGCTGCTGCTGAATTCCAAGTCCGCCCGCTTCCCCGACGGCCTCGCCAACGGCAGCGGCACGGTGGGCAAGTACATCACCGACACCACCGGCACCGACGTCGGCGGGTTCATTCCCCGCATGGTGGACCAGGTGCCGCACAACCACGACGGCGTGGGCGGGGCACACATCTACATGCCCTGGTGGCTGGACAACGCGAAGCTCGACTTCCCGCGCGGCTATCACATCGAAGTGTGGGGCGGGCTCGGCATGCCGTCGTACGGGTTCGGCGGCGGCATCCAGAACCTCCCGCCCGGCGGCGGCTACGGGAAGTCGCTCAAGGAGGACTACCGGCGGTATTACGGCTCCACCGTCGGCTTCTCGGGCCGCGGCGAGATGATCCCCAACGACGACACCTACTGCGAGATCGATCCGCGCGTGGTGGACCAGTACGGCATTCCCGTGCTGCGCTTCCACTGGAAGTGGACCGACCACGAGTACAACCAGTCGAAGCACATGCAGGAGACCTTCCGCGCGCTGATCGAGGAGATGGGGGGCACGGTGCGCGATCCGATGCCGACCCGCGAGAACGGCTACGGCCTGTCCACCGGCGGATCGATCATCCACGAGCTCGGCGGCGCGCGCATGGGCAGCGACCCGAAGCGCTCCGTGGTCAACGCCAACTGCCAGGCCCATGAAGTGAAGAACCTGTTCGTCGCCGACGGCGGGCCCTTCGTCTCGCAGGCCGACAAGAATCCCACCTGGACGATCCTCGCGCTCTCCATGCGGACGAGCGCCTACATCGCCGAACAGCGCAAGCAGGGGGCGCTATGACGAACGACCTGACCCGCCGAGAAGCCGTCGCCCTGCTCGCCACCCTGCCCCTGGCCGGCGCCATCGAATTCTCGCCGCCCGCGCTCGAACGGGCGCTGCGGGCCGCCGAACGCGCCCACGCCGACGCGGAGGCGGGCACCGCGGCGTTCGCGCCGAAGTTCTTCGCCGCCCACGAATGGCGCACCGTCCGCCTGCTGGTCGACTACGTCATTCCGCGCGACGCCAAGTCGGGGAGCGCCACCGACGCCGCGGTGCCCGAGTTCATGGACTTCATCATGGGCGACAAGCCGGACAACCAGCTCTGGATGCGCGGCGGGTTGGCCTGGCTCGACCTCGAATGCGAGCACCGCTTCAACACCACCTTCGTGGCCAGCAAGCTCTCCCAGCGCACGCAGGTGCTCGACGACATCGCGTATCCCGACAAGGCGCCGCCGGCCATGCGGCCCGGCGTGGCGTTCTTCAACCGGTTCCGCGATCTCACGGCGTCCGGCTTCTGGACCACGAAGCTGGGAATCGACGACCTGCAGTACATGGGAAATCGCATGATGCCGGGGTGGAACGGATGCCCAGACGCGGCATTGGCCAAGCTGGGAGTGAAGTACTCCGACGTGTACAGATAAACAGCGCAGGGCAGGAACGGCGGGGAATCCGACTGTCCGGCCTACCGACCTACTGACCCACCTTCAATGCCCACTCCCCTTCGCATCGGATTCATCGGCAGCGGCTTCAACGCCCGCTTTCACATGCAGGCCTTCACCGCCGTGCGCGACGCGGAGATTCGCGGAGTGTGGAGCCCCGACGCCGCGCGCGCCGGGTCCGCGGCCGCGCACGCGCGGTCGCTCGACCTCGGCGAGACGAAGCCATATCGATCCATAGCCGCCATGGTGGCCGACCCGGAGATCGACGCCCTCTGGCTCTGCGGCCCCAACCACGCCCGCATCGAGAACGTCGAGGAGATCGTCGACACGATCGCGCGCGGCAAGGGAACGCTTCGCGGGCTCGCCTGCGAGAAGCCGCTGGCGCGGAACGTCGCCGAGGCCAAGCAGGTCCACGCGCTCGCGAAGCGCGTGCGGCTCAACACCGGCTATCTCGAGAACCAGCTGTTCGCGCCGCAGGTGGAGCACGGACGCAGCCTGATCTGGGCCCGCGGCGCGGCGCTCACCGGCCGCCCCTACCTCGCCCGCGCCGCCGAGGAGCACAGCGGTCCGCACATGCCCTGGTTCTGGCAGGGCCGGCTACAGGGCGGCGGCGTGCTCAACGACATGATGTGCCACTCGGTGGAAGTGGTGCGGCATCTGCTCACCCGGCCCGGCGAGCCGCGCGCGTCCCTACGCCCGGTGCGCGTCACCGCGCACATCGCCAGTCTCAAGTGGTCGCGCCCCGAATACGTGAAGCGCCTCAAGAAGATGATGGGCAGCCGCGTCGACTACGCGCGCCACCCGGCCGAGGACTTCGCCAGCGTCGTGATCGAATTCCGGACGAAGGAGGGCCTGACAGCGATCGGCGAGGCCACGACGTCGTGGAGCTACGTCGGCGCCGGACTGCGCCTTTCTGCCGAGCTCCTAGGCCCCGAATACTCGATGGCCTGGAACACGCTCGACAGCGGGCTCAAGCTGTTCTTCAGCCGCGAGGTCAAGGGCAAGGTCGGCGAGGATCTCGTGGAGAAGCAGAACGCCGAGATCGGGTTGATGCCCGTGGTGGCCGACGAAGCGGCGGCGTACGGCTACGAGGCCGAGAACCGCCACATGGTCCAGTGCTTCCGCCGCGGGAAGCGGCCGTCGCTGACCTTCGCCGACGGCGTCGAGACGGTGAAGATGCTGATGACGGCCTATCAGAGCGCCGAGCAGGGGAGGACGCTGCCCTTCCCGGCCCGGGGGCTCGACACGTTCGTGCCGAAGGTGGCGAAGGGGACGTGGAAACCCTGAAACAGCGGGACCGCTGAGCCGAAGGCTGTGAGCGGCCGGCGGCAAGCAGCACATATTGTCCGGGAATCGTCAGCCCAGTCCCAACAGCGCCGCCGCGTTCCCTCCCAGGATCGCCGCGCGTTCGGTGTCGGTGACGGGCAGGGCGCGCAGGCTCTCGATCATCTTCGGGATGCTGCCGATCATGTGCGGGTAATCGCTGCCCGCGAGCAGCTGGCCGGGCCCGGCGAAGGCGAGGGCGAGCTTCATCGCGTCGACGTTGAAGTTCACGGTGTCGTAGTAGAACCGCCGCAGATAATCGCTGGGCGGACGGTCGATGTGCACCCTGCACTCCTTGAACGCGAAGTAGCCGCGGTCCAGTCGCTCGGCGAGATACGGGATGGTGCCGCCCATATGGGTGAGCACCCAGCGGATGTTCGGATAGCGCTCCGCGACGCCGCTGAACACCAGTTTGGCCGCCGCCAGCGTGGTGTCGAACGTGAACCCGAGGAGCGGCATCAGCCAGTAGTCGGTCATCGACTCGACGCCCACTGGGTCGGTGGGATGGATGTAGAGCACGGCCTTCAGCCGGTCGGCCTCCTCGTACAACGGCCAGTACCGCTCGTCGGCCAGCGCCGTGCCGTTCACGTTGCTGAACAGCATCGCGCCGGGCAGATGCAGGCCCGTCATCGCGCGGCGCAGCTCCGACACCGACGCCGCCGGATCGTTGAGCGGCAGCGTGGCCAGCGCCGTGAAGTGCGAGCCCCGCTCGGCGATCACCCGCGCGAACGCGTCGTTCACCAGGCGGGCGAACTTCACCGCGGTGGCCGGCGCCTCCACGTGCGTCCCGGGCGTGGTGAGCGTGATCACCTGCTTGCTCACCCCCTCGGCGTCCAGCACCTCCTGCCGGTAGGCGATGTCGCGGTGGCCGCGCACGGCCACGTTGTAGTCGCCGGGATAGTGGATGCAGGGATTCCCGTCGGCATCGTCGGTCACGCGCACGGCGCTGTCGCCGCCGCGCAGCGCGTCGATGTACTCGGGTGGATAGAAATGGTTGTGAAAATCGATGATCATGGGCGTGGGATGGGTGTAGAAGCGAGCGAACCGGATGCCGCGGCCGTCAGGCCGCCGCTTGGGCTTGCGGAACCACACGCGGCCGGAAGATGATGGCGAAGATGACGCCGATGGCCAGCGCGCCCACCGACGGCACGAGCCAGATGGCGTGCCAGTCGTGCACGGTCTGCATGCACTGCCCGGCGGCCGCGGCGGCCGCGGTGCAGGCCGGATTCACGGTGGCGAAGTGCCCGGCCACGGCGCCCGACAGGAAGGCGCCGATGAAGTAGCCGAAGCCGTTCGTCACCAGGTTGATGAACCCCTGCGCCGCGGCGCGGACCTTGGGGCCCGCCTTCTCGTCGGTGTAGATCTGGCCGGCCACGAAGAAGAAGTCGTAGCACACGCCGTGAATCACGATGCCGAGGTAGATGAGCCACATGCCCGACCCGGCGCTGCCGTTGGCGAAGGCGAAGTACCGCACCGCCCAGGCGATCATGCCGCCGACCATGATCACCTTGATCCCGAACCGGCGGAGCAGGAACGGCAGCAGCAGCAGGAACAGCACCTCGAAATCCTGCCCGAACGTCTGGATGAACGCCGGCTCCGGCGCCCCGATGGCGTTCAGGAAGGGATTGGCGAACGTGTAGTAGAACTGCAGCGGCACGCAGAGCAGGAACGAGCCGATCACGAACACGAGGAAATCCCGATCCTTGAGCAGCGCGAGCGCGTCGAGCCCCAGCGCATCGCGGATGCTGAACGGCGCGCCGGACGCCCGGGGCGGCGTATGCGGCAGCGACAGCGAGAACGCCGCCATCACCAGCGAGGCGCCCGCGGCCACCTGCAGGGGCAGCACCAGGGCGTCGGCGTGCAGCTCGCGCCCGATCAGCCACCCGGCCACGATCCACCCGATCGTGCCGAGCACGCGGATGAGCGGAAAGTCGTGAGCCGCGTCCTTCACGTGGTGGAAGGAGATCGAATTGGTGAGCGAAAGCGTCGGCATGAAGCACAGCGCGTAGAGGATCAGCAACGGGTAGAAGGTCGCGAACCCCGTCTGCCGCGAGACGCCCCACATCACGACGGCGCCGGCGAAGTGCAGGAGCGCCAACAGTTTCTCCGTGCTGAAGAAGCGGTCGGCCACCATCCCAACGAAGAAGGGCGAAACGATGGCCGCGATGGCCGTGGCCCCGTAGGCCAGACCTATTTGCGAATCGGTGAACTTGAGCGTCGTACCAAGGTAGGTCCCCATCGTGACGAACCACGCCCCCCAGATGAAATACTGGAGAAACATCATCACCGAGAGCTTCGTGCGGACGGCGTTCACGGGCACACCCCTCCAAAACGGGTCGCGGTCGGGGCCGGGCGGGCGGGAGTGAAGAAGGCCCTCGAACGATATGGGGACGCGGGGCTAAATTACGGGGCGGAAAAGGTTTCGCCACCCGTACCTTGCGCGATGACCGCCAAAAGGAAAGTGTTAGGGCCGTGTCCGTAACCCCAATATCGAACCCCACTGTCGCCACCGGCGTGCTCGTGGAGGCCTGCGTCGACTCCGTCGAGTCCGCATGCGCCGCGGAGGCCGGGGGCGCGCAGCGCATTGAACTTTGCGAAAACCTGTACGAGGGCGGCACCACCCCCAGCCCGGGGCTCATTGCCCTGGCCCGGGAACGGGTGCGGATCCCCGTGCACGTGCTCGTCCGGCCGCGCGGCGGCGATTTCATCTATGACGGGGACGAGGTCCGCGTGATGCTCGGCGACATCGCCTTCGCCAAGGAGGTCGGGGTGGCCGGCATCGTGCTCGGAGCGCTCTTCCCGGACGGGGCCGTGGACGACCGCAGCACCCGTCTGCTCGTCGAGGCGGCGCGGCCGCTCTCGGTGACCTTCCACCGCGCCTTCGACCTGGTGCGCGATCCGTTCGAGGCGCTCGACACCCTCATGGCGCTGGGCGTGGACCGGGTGCTGACCTCCGGGGGCGCGCCCACGGCCATCGAAGGGCTCGAGACGCTGGCGGCGCTGGCCTGGCGCTCGGAGGGACGTGGCGCGATCATCGCCGCCGGCGGGATCACCGAGCACAACATCGCGCGCGTCGTGGCCGAGGCCGGCGTGAGCGAAGTGCACGTGCGGCCAACCAAGCGCCGCGACAGTCAGATGCGCTTCCGCCGCGAGAGCGTGACCCTGGGCAAGCCCTACGTGCCCGACGAATATGCCCGCATCGTGACCACCGCCGATCTCGTGCGGCTGGTGGTGTCCGCCGCCGCCGCCGACTCCGCCCCGCCCGCCAGCGCCGAGCCCGCCGCCGACTGAGCGGCGGGCCCGCCTCAGAACGTCAGGCCGTTCAGGTAGGCGAAGCTCGCCCGCGCCGAGGCGTAGGCGTCCGTCGGGTTGTCGTGCTCCACGAAGCAGTGCTTGAGACCGGCCCGTTCGAACGCCGCCAGGATCTTGGGGAAATCGATCACGCCGGCGCCGACGGCGGCCATGCGCCCGTCGGCCGTGCGGTCCTTGGCGTGGACCATCGGGAAGCGGTGCGGATACCGGGCCAGGTAGTCCAGCGGATCGCGGCCGCCGGTGACCATCCAGTAGATGTCGATCTCGAACACCACCAGCGCCGGATCGCATGCGGCGAGCAGCTCGTCGTACGGCACCCGGCCGCCGTCGGACTTGAATTCCTGCGCGTGGTTGTGGAATCCGAACTGCAGCCCGGCCTTTCGCGCCGCCGCTCCGGCGGCGTTGAACTCGTCGGCGATGCGCTTCATCCCGTCGGGCGACAGATCGTCGAAGGGAAACGACGGGGTGATGATGTACGACTGGCCGAGCGTGAGGGCGTCGTCGAGCATGGCCGGCCAGCCCTTCATGTCCGCGGGCATCCCCACGTGCGACGACGGCGCCTTCAGTCCGTGCCGGTCGAGCATCGCCCGCACGTCCTTGGCCGAATGGCCGAACAGCCCCGCGAACTCCACCTCGCGGTAGCCGATCTGGGCGACCGTGGCCAGTGTGGACTCGACGTTCTTCGCCATCTCCGATCGCACGGTGTAGAGCTGGATCCCGATGGGGCCGAGGCTGCCGGCGGCGCGCGGCCATTCGGCGGCGGCGAATCGCGGCAGCAACGCGCCGCCGGCGAGGGCGCCGGCGGCATTGCGGATGAAATCCCGACGTCGCATGCGCGCCCCCTATCCCTTGGTGCCGGTGAGCCAGCCCTGGCGGATCTTCAGCTGCTCGGCCGTGGCGCCGGGCACGGGTTCGATGGTCCACCGCGGTCCGTCGCGGTTCACGCGCAGCCCGGCGCCGGCCAGCACGCGGTCCAAGTCCACGTCGTCGGTGCCGCCCACGCAGTGGTCAAACCAGTCGTGCATGTCCATGCCCGCCGCCTCGCTCACCGCCTGCTCCACGTCGGCCTCGGTGTAGCCGCGCCCCTGCAGGTAGTACGACGCATTGGGCTGGAACCAGCTCCGCTTCCGCAGATTGTCGAAGGCGTCGTCGAGCGCCTTCGCACCGTGGGTGCGCTCGCGGATGAACAGGTCGAGGTAGAGGGCGCGTCCCGCTCCCTGCGTGTAGTAGCTGAAGAAGATGTCGCGCGAGTTCACGGGCTGGGCCTGCCCCGCCTGATCCCAGAACGGCGCCTCGAAGCTCGCCATGCGGGGCGAGACCTCCTTGCGGCCGGGCGCCGTGAGATTCTGCTGGACGATCCCGGCGGCGGCGGCGAGCATCTCCTGCTCGTCGGTAATGCCGGCCCGGTGCAGCGCCATCTGGCCGTAGTACTGCGTCCATCCCTCGGCCACCCAGAGGCTCGGCTGGTACCGCTCGGCGGTGTAATCGAACGGCCCGAGCAGCATCGGCCGCACGCGCTTCACGTTCCAGACGTGGAAGTACTCGTGCGCCGCCGTGGAGACGCCCGACAGCACCGCGTCCGACGCCACCCAGGGACGGCTGTTCGCGATCTGGGTGGAGAAGAGGTGCTCCATCCCGTCGCCGCCGGGAAAGCCGATGTGGAACAGGAAGGTGTACATCCGGATCGGCGGCGGCCCGAACACCGAGTTCTCATAGGTGACGATCTTCTTTACGTCGCCCACGAAGCGCGCCCGCTCCTCGGGCGTGGTCGGCCCGTTGTGGTGCACCATCGTGCGATACAGCACGCCGCCCACGGTGAAGCTGTCCACCATGAACGCCGGCGCGACTTCGGTGGGCGTGTCGACCAGCCGGTCGTAGTTCTCGAACCGGTAGTCCACCTGGTCGGTGACCGCCGCGTCGCCGTTGATGATGTGCCACCCGGCGGGCGGCACCACGTGCAGCGACACCGGATCGGGCTTGTGGTTCTCCACGTACATGAACAGCGACGGGCCGTTCCAGGTCGCGTGCAGGGTGTCGAGCACGCTGAACGTGCCCGACATCGGCGCGTCGGCGTACGACAGATACTCCACGCGAACCGCCGACGCGCCCCTGGTGAACAGCCGCCAGCGCGAGCCGTCCGTCCGGTCCCAGCGCACCGGCGCGCCGTCGGCGGTGGTGGCCGTGAACCGCTGGACGTTCTTGGCGAAGAACATCGGCGCGTACCGCCCCGGCGACCACACCGGCATCTGCAGGATCAGCGTGTCGCCGGCCAGCCGGCCCACGTCGAGCCGGATGTGGTAGAGGTGCGACGCCGGATCGGGCATCGCGATCTGGTAGGCGATGGAGAACGCGGCGCCCCCCTGGGCGGCGGCGGGCCGGGCGGCGGCGGATCCGAGCACGGCGCCGAAGGCGAGCGCCGCGCGGGCGAGTCGGTGCGAAGGCAAGGTCGATCCTCGAAGGTGGGTGCCGCCCAAGCATGTCGAAGCGCCCGCCGGCGGTCAATCGGGCTCAGAACTGCGGGCGGCCCCGCGGATCGGAGCGGCGCTGCGTCACTCGCACCGCGAGCAGACCGTGGTCGGCGCGGTCGATCACTCGCATCAGCGATTCGTTCGGGCGCCGCGCCGCCCATCCGAGCGAGAACGGCACCGGCGCCGAGCGCTCCCCCGACTGCCGCAGCCGCTCGGCGATGGCGCTGGCCTGCGCCTCGTCGGCTTCGATCAGGATCACCACGAACTCGTCGCCGCCCACGCGCACCACGGCCTCTTCGGCGCGCACGTGCCGCATGAGGAAGCGCGCCATCCGCACCAGGATCCGGTCGCCGGCCTGGTGCCCGAATTCGTCGTTGTACTGCTTGAAATGGTCGATGTCGATGAAGATGCAGCCCCACTGGCCCCCGGGGTCGTGCCGGAACTGGTGGTCCAGCTGATCCAGGTAGCGCCGGTTGAGCGCGCCGGTGAGCGCGTCATGGGTGGACATCTCCACCAGCTCCGCTTCCAGCTGCTTGCGCGGCGTGATGTCCACGAGAACCCCGTGGTAGAAACTCTCCCCGGTGTCGGGGTCGCTCACCACGTAGCTGGTGTCGAGCACCGTGCGCACCTGGCCGTCGGGCCGCCGCAAATCGAGCTCGAAGTTGCGCACCGTGCCGTCGCGCTCCAGCAGCGTCTTCTGCAGGTCGCGCCGCGTGGGGTCCACCAGCAGGTCGCTCGCCCGGTACGACGCCAGCTCGGCGAGATCGTCCACGCCGAACATGGCGAGGAAGGCCGGGTTGGCGTCGAGGATGCGGCCGTCCACCGATGTGATGTAGAGCCCCTCGCCGAGGTTGCGGACGAATTCGAGCAGCGCGTCGGGGTCGGACAGGGATCGCGGCGTCATTCGAATCAACTTCCACGGTCCCAGACGGAAACGCTATTCTTCGGGCGTTCTTCGGGTAGCACGCTGTGGCGCGGGTCACGCGAAAAACCCTGGCGCACCGCTTCTCCCGGGGCGAAGTTGAGGGTCCTCCACCCGTGGGATTTCCGAACCATGGCCATGTTCCCGAAGCGCCCCAATTCCACGCCGGATCCCGTGCCCACGGGCTACTCCGTCTTCGACGCCCAGATGAGCGTCGAGGGCGACGTGGAGACGGAAGGCACGCTGCGCGTGGACGGGCGGCTCCGCGGCGACGTGAAGCGCGCCGACGTGGTGGTGCTGGCCGCGGGGGCGTCGATCGTCGGCAACATATCGGCGCGCGAAGTGATCATCGGCGGCACGGTCACCGGCAACGTCACGGCGGTCCAGCGGGTCGAACTGCAGGAGTCCGGCGCCGTGGCCGGCGACATCGAAGCCGGCGCGATCATGATCCAGGAGGGGGGCAAGGTGGACGGACGGATGTCGATTCACCCCCTGTCATCTCCGCTGCGCACCGGCGGCGGCGCGGCGACGCCGGCCGTGGCCGCGGCCGCGCCCCAGTTCCGCACCGCCTTCGGCGGCGACGCCGGTTGATGCTGCCCGTGCGGCGACGCGGACCGCGCAAGCGCTCGCGCAGCTGGACGATCATTCTCGTCCCGCCGCAGCCCACCGGCAGGACGCGCACGCTTCGCGTGCACGGCCGGCAGGTGCGCACGCTGGCCGGCGTGGCCGTCGTCGCGTTCGTCGCCTACACCGGCTGGACGATGATGGAGGCGATGCAGGTGAGCGCGAGCGCGGCGCAGCTGGCGGAGGTGCACGAGTTGGTGCTCACGCTGAACGACAGCCTGACGTCGGCGCAGCAGCGCGCCGACTCGGCGTTCCAACTCGCCGCCGTCACGGCCAACGTGGCCAAGGGGCCGACGCTGATCACGCGGCGGCCGCAGCCGGCGAACGCCGCCGACCTGAGCACCGCCTCGGCCGGCGTCACGCTGCCCGTGGTAGGGACGATCACGAGCAAATTCTCGCTGTCGCGCTGGGAGCCGCTGCTCAACCTGTTCCGGCCGCACGAGGGCGTGGACATCTCGGCCCCGCGCGGCACGAACATCCGGGCGCCGGCCGACGGCCGGGTGACCTTCGTCGGGCACCGCCTGGGCTACGGTCTGGTGGTCGAACTGGACCACGGCGGCGGCGTCACCACCCTGTACGCGCACTGCCAGAAGACGATGGTGCAGGTGGGAGACTACGTGGCGGCCGGCGCGGCGATCGCCAAGGTCGGCTCCACCGGGCTCTCCACCGCCCCGCACGTGCACTTCGAGGTGATGGTGAACGGGCGCCACGTGGATCCGCTGCGCTACCTGCTCCAGCAGCGCAACGACGCGCCGTCGCCGGTGCCCGCGTACGCGGCCGGCGACCATGACGAGCAGTAGATCGGAGCCCTTGCGCCGCCGGAGCTAAGAAGCCGCAAAGCCGCGGGCCCGTACTCCCTACGCGCCACGCCGGCGCTCGATATATTCTCCAATCGGCGGTCCCGGGATCCCGAGTCGTTCGGCCCGGCGCGGATCCGCCCCGTACACCTTGGTCGCGCGAGAGCGCGCCGCGGAGGAACGATGTTCGAAGGGTTTGGAATCGAAAAGCTGATGATGATTCTGCTCATCGTGCTGGTGCTATTCGGCGGCAAGCGGATTCCCGAGATCGGGTCGTCGCTCGGCAAGGGCATCCGGGAGTTCAAGCGGGGCATCAAGGACATGGGGGACACGCTCAACGCCGATGAGGACCTGCCGCGCGCGCGCCCCGTGGCGTCGCTGCCCGCTCAGTCGATGAACACCGACGCGGTGGCGTACGACGACGGCCAGCGCGCCCCCAAGCGCCTGATCGACACCTGAGGCCTGACGGCGGGCTACAGCCCGCCCGGCAGGATCCCGTCGGGCCCGTAGCGCGCGCGCACCGCGTCGACGGCCCGTGACACCGCGCGGTCGCGCTCCGTTTCCTCCTCCGCCCCGCCCGCGCGTTCGAACAACGCCAGCTGATCGCCCGCCTCGTCCTCGGCCAGCGACGTCAGGCCCACGCTCAGCAGCCGGGCCGGCACGCGGCGGCCGGCGCGCAGACGCGACAGCAGTTGGCGCCCCACGGCCAGGATCACGCGGTCGCTGATCACGCCCTGCTCCAGCGTCCGGCTCGCCGAGCGCGTGCGGAAGTCGTGGTCGCGAATCCGCACCGTCACCGTGCGCGCCCGGAGCCCCTCGCTCCTCAGGTCGGCGGCGGCGCGCGTCACCAGCGCCAGCAGCTCGCGGCCCAGCGCCGCGTCGTCGGCGATGTCCGCGGGAAACGTCCCGTCGCGGCTGATGCTCTTGGCCTCCAGGCGCGGCGCCACCTCCCGGTCGTCGATGCCGCGCACGCGGTCGTACAGCCAGTGCCCCTCGCGCTCGCCGATCCAGCGCGCGAGCGCGTCGAGATCGTAGGGCAGCACGTCGGGCACCGTGCGCATGCCCAGCGCCGCCAGCCGCTCCTGGAACCGCGGCCCGATCATCGGGATGTCGGCCAGCGCCACGCCGCGCAGGAACTCCGCCTCGCCGCCGGGCGGCACGACGTACACGCCGGTGGCCCGGTTGTCCGGCTTGGGCTTGGCGCGTTCCACGGCCAGTTTGGCGACGAGCTTCGACGTGCCGCCGCCGAACGACACCGAGAGCCCGGTGTCGCGCCGGATCATCTCCCGGATGCGATGCGCCGTCGTGTCCAGCGGTTCGCGCCGGTACAGCCCCTCGGTGCCGGCGAGGTCGAGGTACCACTCGTCGATGCTGGCGCCCTCCACCACCGGCGCGAACCGCTCCAGCACCTGGCGGATCTCGCCGCTCTTCTGCGCGCATGCCTTGCGCGGCACCGGCACGCACATCGCCTGCGGGCAGAGCCGCAGCGCCCGCGCGATCGGCATCGCCGAGCGCACGCCGTAGGCGCGCATCTCGTACGACGCCGAGCACACCACGCCGCGGCTCTGCCGCGTGCCGCCGACGATGAGCAGCGGTTCGCGGCCGGCGCCCTCCGGATCCTCCAGCCGCGCCACGGCGACGAAGAACGCGTCGGCGTCGGCGAGCAGAATGCGGCGCGGCGGCGCGCTCACCCCACGTACACGTAGCTGAGGCCGCGTTCCTGGGCCCGGTTCACGGCGATCACTCCCGCCACCACCTCGATCGCGCCGGGCACGAGGTTGGCGCGGAAGTCGGCCAGCGTGGCGTCGGTCTCGGCGCCGGCGCGCCGCGCCGCCTGGCCGGCGAACGCGGCCATCGCCATGCCGCACACGGTGAACACCACGCCGCGGGCATGCAGCGCCGCCAGGCTGGCGCTCCCGTTGCGGGTGTCGTCGGCAGATCCGGCCGACGTGTTCCGGATGGCGGGCGCGCTGGTGCGCGGGTCGTTGTATTTGAGCAGTTCGCCGAGCTTGTACTTCTCCCACATCGCGTCGGCGAGCCCCATGGCGAAGGCCTCGTGCCGGAAGCTCACCACGGCGTTCACGTCGGCGTCGGCGAGCCCGTAGCCGGTGTTGTTGGCGTTGAGGAAGTTGCGGGCGAACGCGGCGCCCTGCGACGTCTTCTCGAGGCTCGTGACGTCGTAGATCTGGCGGTGCTTGCCGGTGAGCGCGTCGAGCCAGTGGTCGGGGTCGTCGGCGCGGAGCGCGAGCGCGCGCTCGGCGCGGGCCGTGGACGGCAGGGCCGTGGCGGCCAAGGCGGCCGCGCCCGCGGCCAGGCGTCCGAGGAATCCACGGCGGCGCAGTGGGGTCGTCATCGGTGCTTCTCCTTGGGGGCGGTTCGAGTGGAGGCGGCCACCGCCCGCGCGGTGACGTGTCGGCTGTCGCCGGCGCGCGCGATGCCCACCGCGTGGCCGCTGGCGGTGGCGTGGGCCGAGTCGGCGCGGTCGAGCGGCGTGACCGAGAGTTCGGCGCCGGAATCGGCGGCCGTGATCACCGCCGATCCGGTGCCCTTGTTGACCACGAGATCGGCGGGCGTGGCGAGGAGCAGCGAGCTGTCGGGCTCCATGGCCACGATGGTGGACCGGATGCCGAGTTCGAGCGACCCCTTCACGGTCACCGTGAACCGGGCGCGCGCCGAGTCGTTGGCGGCGCTGGCCACGTGGACCCCGAACTCGGCCGGCGGGCGGGGAGGCTCCGGCAGACAGCCGGTGGCCAGGAGGGCGGCGAAAACGACGGCGGCGCAGTGGCGGTGATTCATCCCGGGAAGATGGGCCGGGTGCGGCGCCCCTGCCACTGGCCGGGGTTCGCCCCGGCGCCTGGTTGACTAGTTTGCATACACGCCTGCCCACGCTCCCGGGTGCGCACCCGGAGGCGCCGGCCGCGCAATCGACCCGACTCCCGTATATTTGCCTTACCCCAAGCCGCACGCTCCTGCCCATGCCTTCCCGCAAAACTCCGTCCCGGAAATCCCGCGCCGCGTCCCCGCGCGGCGGCGCGCGCGTGGCGCCGGTTGCCCACGGCTCCCGCCCCGACCAGGTGTACACGCGCCTGCGCGATCTCATCGTGCAGGGGCTGGTGGCGCCGGGCAGCCGCATCGTCGAGACGGAGATCGCCGGCCGCCTGGGCGTGAGCCGGACGCCGGTGCGCGAGGCGCTGCAGCGCCTCCAGCAGGAGGGCTACGTGATGGGCGCGCCGGGGGCGCAGCAGTCGCGCCTCACCGTCGCCCCGCTCACGCGGGACGACGTGCACGAGCTGCTCGACATCGTCGGGTCGCTCGAGGGGCTGGGCGCGCGCCGGGCGGCGGAACTCGAGGCGGAGCACCGCCGGCCGCTGGTCAAGGACCTGCGGGCGCTGAACGGCGAGTTCCAGAAGGCCGGCAAGGGCAACCCCGTTGACCACAGCCGTTTATACGACGCCGACGAACGTTTTCACCGTCGCGTGGTAGAAGCAGGGGAAGGACCCCGCCTGATTGCCCTGCACGACGCGGTCAAACCGCAGGCGGAACGCTATATCAGGATGTACATCAGCATGCTGACCGGAGACATCCGGTCGTCCGTGGACGAACACGACGCCATCACCGACGCCATCGACGCCGGCCGATCGGACGCCGCGCAGCACGCCGTCGAAACGAACTGGCGTCACGCGGCCGACCGTCTGGCCAAGGTCATCGAGACCGTCGGTGAACGGGGCAGCTGGTAACCCCACAAACCCCCGAGGGGGATACAAGCCGTGAAGAAAACCGCACTGTTGTTACTGCTCATTCCCGCGCTGTTCGCCTGCGACACGAAGGCCAAGCAGCAACTCGCCGAGTTGTCCAAGGCCGACTCGCTGCGCACCGACTCGCTGTTGAACGTGAAGGACCAGCTGCTCAACGACATGCTGGTGTCCACGCAGTTCATCAACGACATCAACGCCGAGATCGCGAAGGCGCGCAGCCTGCCCAAAGGCAAGTCGGCCACCGCCCTGGCCACGCCGGCCGAAGCGGCCAAGATCAAGGAGGACCGCGACGACGTCCTCAACAAGATCCGCACGCTCGTCCAGCGGCTCGACGCCACCGACGCGCGCCTGGCCAGCATCCGCGCCCAGGCGGCTACGCTCGCCCAGCGCGACACCGCCCTCACGCAGCAGATCGCGCAGTACGAGCAGACGATCGCCGATTTCCGGCAGACCGTGGAGAACCAGAAGAAGGAGTTCCAGGCGATCATCGACTCGCAGAACGTGCGGATCGCGTCGCTCAAGGGGCAGGTGGACACGCTGACCACCGTGAAGGCGGCGCTCACCGACACGGTCAGCGCGCTCACCGAACAGAAGAACACGGCCTACTACGTGGCCGGCACGCGTGACGACCTCGTCCGCGACGGCGTGCTCGTGGAAGAGGGGCACAAGCAGTTCTGGCTCGTCGGCAACCGCCCGGTGGCCCCGGCGCGGACGCTCGACACCACGGCGTTCACGCGCATCGACATCACCAGGGATACGAGCATCACCCTGCCCGACGGCGAGTACACGATCTTCACCCGGCAGGATCCGCAGTACACCCAGCCGGTGACAGTGAAGGACGGCAAGATCAGCGGCGGCTTCCGCATCACCAATCCGCGCGCGTTCTGGGCGCCGTCGAAGTTCCTGATTCTGATGAAGCAGTAGATCGGAATCCGCAGTACGCGCAAACGGCCCGCGAGGCAATGCCTCGCGGGCCGTTTGCCGTGAGCGCCTCACTGCCTCACCCTCTCACCAACTCGGCTTCTCGTCCGCGATCTCCTGCGCCAGCTTCAGATAACTCTCATACCGCTCCACCCCCACCTCGCCGCGCTCCACCGCGGCCCGCACCGCGCAGGCCGGCTCCACCGTGTGGCGGCAGTCGGCGAACCGGCAGTTCTCCCGGTGCACGCGCATCTCGGGGAAGCACAGGTCCAGCCGCTCCATGGGCAGTTCCCACATGCCCACCTCGCGCAGCCCCGGCGTGTCGACCACGAAGCCGCCCGTCTCGCCCGGCAGCGCGTGCAGCGACGCGCCCACCGTGGTGTGCCGCCCCTTGTTCACCGACGCGCTGATCTCGCCCACGCGCAGGTCGAGCCCCGGAAAGAGCGCGTTGACGATCGACGACTTGCCGGTGCCGCTGGGTCCGGTGAGCACCGACGTGCGCCCGCCGAGCGCCCGCCGCAGCACGTCCAGCCCCTCGCCCTGCTTGGTGCTGGTGAAGTGCACCGGATAGCCGGCCCGCGGATAGTCGGTGAACCGGGCGTGCGCCACCTCCAGTCCCACCAGATCCACCTTGTTCACCACGATGCGCGCCGGCAGCTCGTTGGCCTCGGCGATGACGAGAAAGCGGTCGAGCATCCGTGGGTGCGGATCGGGGCGAGCGGCCGCGAACACGATCACCACCTGGTCGACGTTCGCGGCGAGCACGCGCTCGCCGTGTCCGCCCCCCGGCGCCCGGCGGGCGAGCCGCGAGCGCCGCGGCAGGATCTCGGCGATGGCGTAGGCGTGGTCGCGCTCGTCGCGCTCCAGACGCACGCGGTCGCCGACGGCGAGCTTGAGCCGGTCGCGCGCCGTGGCGGCGGTGTCGCGGCGGATCGCCCCGTCGGCGCGGCGGCCGAGGTCGCTCTTCTTCAGGCGCCCGCGCAGCGACACCTCGTGCAGCGCGCCGTCGTCGGCGCGCACGTGCCACACGCCCCCGGTGCCCTGGGTGACGGTGCCGGTGAGCGCGTCGGCTTCGCTCACGGTCCCTCGGCGTCGCCATCGCGCATCGCGTCCCACCACCGCCGCGCCGGTGCCCCGCCCTGGCGCGCCGCGATCAGGGCGTCGAGCGCCCGGCTGACCTCGGCCAGCGGCATGGCGCCCACGGCGGCGCGGGCCGCGTCGGCGGTGGCCGCGCGCGCGAGGAAGTCGGTCTCCAAGTGGCCCTCGGGCGCCGCGGCGCCCACCCGGGCCCACTGGATGAACAGCAGGTACCCTCCGAACGACGCGCCCGGCTCGCCCGTCTCGTCGGTGAGGATCTCCACGCTGTAGGAGAAGCCGTCCGACCCCTCGAAGGCGGCCGGCCGGTCGTGCACCGCCATGTACCCGCCGAGCGTGTTGGCGTCGCCCTTCGAGTGGTCGGCGGGGAGGAACTGCCCGGGCATGATCAGCGTCGGCCGCCCACCATCTCCCGCAGCACGTTGCCGGTGATGAACGCGACGTTGGCCGGCCGCTCGGCCAGCCGTCGCATGAGGTAGGGGTACCACTGCGTGCCGAAGGGCACGTAGACGCGCACCCGGTAGCCGTCGCGCACGAGCTGCTCCTGGAGGTCGCGCCGCACGCCGTAGAGCATCTGGAATTCGAACCGGTCCTTGGAGATGTTGCGTTCCTTCGCGAACCGCCGTGCCTCGGCCACCAGCGCCGGATCGTGCGTGGCGATGCCCGGGTACGTGCCCCCTTCCATCAGCAGGTGCATGCACTTCACGTAGTTCGCGTCCACGTCCTTCTTGTCGGGATAGGCGACCGCCGCCGGCTCCTTGTACGCGCCCTTGCACAGGCGCACCCGGCACTTGAGCTGCACCGCGCGCTCGGCGTCCGCCAGCGTGCGGTAGAGATAACTCTGCAGCACGATGCCCGCGTGCTGCTTGAAGCCGGGGTACAGGCGTTCCTCGAACAGCCGCAGCGTGCGCTCGGTGTAGGCGCTGGACTCCATGTCGACGCGCACGAACGTGCCGTAGCGCTGGGCGCGCTCGAGGATGTCGCGCATGATCGACACGCACAGTTCCTCGGAGATGTCGAAGCCCATGGCGGTGAGCTTCACCGACACGTTGCAGTCGAGCCCCTCCTGCTTGATGCGGTCGAGGATCGTGAGGTATTCGTCGCGGGCGGCCCGCGCCTCCGCTTCGTTGGTGACGCTCTCGCCGAGCAGATCGAGCGACGCGGAGATGCCCTTGGCGTTCAGGCCGCGCACGGCCTCCAGCGCCTCGTCGAGGCGCTCGCCGGCCACGAATCGGCTGGCGAAGGATTTGGCCAGGCGATTCCGCCGCACGAAGCGGAAGATGCGCGGCTGGTTGGAGAGGTAGAGGAGCGTGGAGCGGAACATGGAGCCTCAGGGCGAAGCGGGTGTCGGGACCACCCGAAAAATAGACGGCCCGCGCCGAAACGCGGGCCGTCGCTGTCAGGGATTGATCGGACGAAGCGGAGCGTTCACCGTGAACGGCTCTTCGATCCGCAGGACGGGGTACGCCCGGCCGACCGCGATCCAGTCGTCCAGGACGTTCCAGGTGACGAACCCGTCGTCGCTCTCCGGTTCCAGCAGGTACATGGCGAGAATCGCGCGCGGCTGCGACTCGCGCACGATGTAGGTGCCGGCCGGCAGGGTGATGCCGACGGTGGACCAGAGCCCTTCCAGCCGTTCCTCGTGGTGGCCCTGGTACTCGCGCGGATTGCGCACCAGCGAGTCGATGGCGAACCGCCCGGCGCGCACGCTGAGCGAATCCACGAGCTGCTCCACGAACACGCCGTGCAGGATCAGCCGGTCGACCAGCGCCTTCTGCTCGGGGCCGAACGCGTAGGCCACCGGCATGCGCCGTTCGAGCGTCGGCTCGAACCGGTCGAACACCGGCAGGCGCTCGGTGTGGAATTTGCCGATGCGCTTGTAGCCGCGCTTCACGCCGGGGAGCTTCTCGGTGCTGTCGGGCAGCTTGCCGAGGTCTTCGAGGATGATATCGACGAACTTCGGATGCCGGGTGTACGTCGAGCGCAGGGACACGTAGGGCGCCGTGGACGGCGTGGTGCCGCCGACGATCGTCTTGCGGTCGGCCTCGTGGCTGACGCCAAGGATCTGATCGCCGTTGGCGGCGACGAGCGACAGCAGTTCGCCCACGAACGCGTACGTCGAAGCGATGCGCGTCCGGAAAGGATCGTGCGAGTAGGCCTCGCTGAGCACCGAAATACGCCCGCGGATGCCGTAGTAGTTCGTGCCGTACCGGGGCCGCGAGTCGTAGGTGTACCAGCCGCGCGGACCGCCGTTGGGCGACTCCACGTTGCCGTAGTCGAACGTCTGGATGCGCTCGCGGGCCAGGAGGTTGCGCCGCACCGCGGGGAGCAGCGTGTCCATGGTGAACGGGCCGGTGAACTTCGCGGCCGGGCTCAGCGACGCGGCGTACGTCAGCGCATAGCCGTGGTAGGTGCCGTCGGTCGTGTGCAGATCGACGAACACGTCAGGATCCCAGGCGTCGAACATCTTCAGCGACGCGCGGGTCTCCGGCGCGTCGGCCTTCACGTAGTCTCGGTTGAGGTCCAGGCCCTGTCCGTTCTCCCGCTGGCCGATCTGCTCGGGGCCGTCCTGCGCCCCGCGGTTCTTCTCCTGCGGCCCGAACTTCTCGTTCCCGTCGGCGTTGTAGATCGGCACCACCACCAGCACCAGCGAATCGAGCACGTTGGGCGCCTTGTCGGCGGCGAGCTCGCGCAGCATGGCGAGCATCGCTTCCTTCCCCTCGACTTCGCCGGCGTGGATGTTCGCCTGGACGTACACCACCGGCCGGTTGAGCCGCTTCGCTTCGGCGGCGCTGCGCACGAGCGGGCGCGAGGCCACCACGTACGGAATATCCCGCCCCTCGCTCGTCCGGCCGATCACGCCGGTGGCGATCTGGTCGCTCTCCAGCGCCTTCAGCGAATCGACGAAGGCGACCACGTCCGCGTAGTGCGAGGTCTCGGTGAAGTCGGTCCGCTCGGCCCGGGTGAGCGGCTTCCGCTTGGAGAAGTCGGTCGGGTACACGGCGTGGACGTTCACCGGCGACACCGACGTTTCTTGGGGCCGGAACTGGCCGGCGCCGCGCCCGCGCCCGGGGCCGGACATGGGAGCGGGGGCGCCCCCGCCCGCGCCGCCGCCGCCCGCGCATGATGCGGCGAACAGGGCAGCGGCCAGCGGCGACAGAACGCGGATGGTCGAACGGGCCATGACGGATCTCGCGGATGGATGGGTGGCGCAGGGACTGCAGAATTGTACCCTGCTGGCGCCGCGAGGGTCTAGGGACCGCTCAGCGGTCGACCGGCGAGACCTGTTGCGGGCCGTTCCGGCGAAGCGTGGCGCCGCGAACGCGGGTGAGGGTAGCTGCCGTCGGATCGGCCCCGTGGTCGATGTCCTGGCGCACGGCGCGCTCGAACGCCGAGAAGTCGGCGTCGCGCAGCCCGGCCCGGGCCAGCCGGACCATCGCCGACGACGCCGTGGCCGCCGGCACCCCGCGCGACACCAGATCCGTGAGCACGGTGAGCGGCGTCACCAGCAGCCGGCCCACGGCCGCCCGCCGCAGCTTGCCGAGATCGGCCGGGGCCACGCCGGCGTGCAGGGCGTGGGCGCCGGCGGTGATCTCGTCCGGGCGCGACGTCCGGCCCAGCGCGTCGCGCGACTGACGCAACTCGCCGGCCAGCGCGCGCACGGCGGCCACGATCCGCGGTCCGTCGGCGCCCTTCCCGGCGCCTTCCAGCGCCTTGTTCACCAGGATGTCGGCGGGCAGCCGCGCGACGCGCGCCGAATCGACGATGGCGACCACGGCCGCTCGCGTGGCCGGATCCAGCTCCTTGGACAGGCGCGCCATCGGCGCGGTCTGCGCCGACGCCAGCGATGCCGTCATCAGCATCGCGGCGATGCCCAACAACCGGCGCATCAAGGTGCCGGGTCGACGACCAGGGCCGAGTTGGGCAGTCCGAAATCCTCGTCGGCCACGCGGGGCGCGGCGGGATCGGGAACCCACAGGGAGTCGTCTACCAGAAATCCGTAGCGATGGTGCCCTGGGGGGATGGGCGTGGTGAGCGACCAGACGCCGCCGCCGCGATTGGACGCGGCGTAGGCGGCGTGGCTGGAGTCCCAGCCGTTGAAATCTCCGACGACCTGCACGGTCTTGGCGTCTGGCGCCACGAGCACGAACTGCACGGGCTGGCCGCGGGTGCTGCGCATCGAGGGCAGCACGGCCACCGCCAGCACGCCTGCCGCCACGGCCGCGAACGCCGACCACACGCGCCAGCGCGGCATCGGCATGAGCGGGGAGATGAGCCGCAACGGACGCGTGGCTACCGCCCGCACCGCGCGCATCACGCGCCGGTCGAACGACGCGTCGAAGGGCGCCGGCCGGCGCAGCTCCGACACCACCTCGTCCAGCGGGGTTCCGTGCAAATCACGCACTGCGGACCTCCTGCAACGTCACGCGGAGCCGATCGCAGGCGCGCATCACGCGCATCTTCAGCGCCGAAACGCCGACTCCTGTCAGCTCCGCCATCTCCTCGTACCCCAACCCCTCGACGTTCTTGAGGAGGAACGCCTCGCGCTGCTCCGGCCGCAGGTCGGCCAGCGCCCGGTCGATCTCCTCCCGCCACGCCCATTGCTCGGCGGGATGCTCCTCCGACGCATTGAGCAGCGCGCCCTCGTCGTCGAGAAACGTCTTCGAACGCCGCGCGCGCCGGGCGCCCGTCGTCCGACAGCGGTTCACCAGAATCCGGAACAGCCAAGCCCCGAACCGCTCCGGGTCCTCGCACCGCGGCAGCGACCGGTAGGCGCGCACGAAGGCGTCCTGCAGCACCTCCTCGGCGTCCTCGCGATTGCCGAGCATGTGCATCGCGTACCGTCCGCACGAGTCGCGGTAGCGCGAGACCAGCGTCGCGAACGCGTCCACGTCGCCCGAGAGCACCTGCTCCACGATCAACGCATCACTACGTCCATCCATAACGCTCTGACCTTGCCAATGGGGGTGGAGTCACAGCAGTGCGAGCGCCTTAGCGCTCCGTCCCGCGTTCAAACCGGCTTGCCTTCGGCCGGGTAGAATCGCCGGCGCGCACGGGCCATGTCGACCAGCAGGTCGGCGGGCGCGAAGCGCGGCGAGAACCGGGCGTTCAGGTCCTCCAGCCGGCGCACGATCTCGTCGGCGCCGACCCTATCAATGTAGCGAAACGGCCCGCCGCGAAAGGGCGGGAACCCGATGCCGAACACGGCCCCCACGTCGCCGTCCCTGGGCGAGCGCAGGACGCCCTCCTGCAGACAATGGGCCGCCTCATTTACCATCGCCAGCGTGCAACGTTCCACGATCTCGCCGGCCGGCAGGGGCATGGGCTGGCGGCCGGCGCCGATCAGCGCGTAAACCGTGGGATCCACTGGACCCTTCTTGCCCCGCTTGTCGTACCGATAGAAGCCCGAACCTCCCTTCCGGCCGGTGCGCCCCGACGCCGCCACCGCGCGCAGCGCCTGCGACGGCTGCATCCGGTGCCCGAATGCCTCCGACAGCACCAGCCCCACCTTGCCCCCGACGTCGATGCCGACCTCGTCGAGCAGGGTGATCGGGCCGACGGGGAATCCGAAGTCCACCAGCGCCCGGTCGATCTGGTCGATGGCGACGTTCTCGTCGAGCAGCATGCCGGCCTCGTTCATGTACGCCGACAGCGTGCGCGTGGTGTAGAAGCCGGGCCCGTCGTTCACGACGATCACCGTCTTGCCCAGCGCCCGTCCGTACTCCACCGCGGTGACGATCGCCTCGCGCGACGTGCGCGGCGCGGCGATCACCTCGAGCAGCGGCATCCGGTGCACGGGCGAGAAGAAATGCATGCCCAGCACGCGCTCGGGCCGCGCCGCCGCCTCGGCGATGCGGGCGATGGGGATGGTGCTGGTGTTGGAGGCGTACACGGCCTCGGCCGACAGCGCCGGCTCCACCTCGCGCAGCACCCGGTGCTTCAGGTCGAGATCCTCGAACACCGCTTCGATCACCACGTCGGCGTTGCCGAAGCCGGAATAGTCCGTGCTGCCGCTCACGAGAATCATCTGGTCGGCGAACTGCTGGCGCGTGATGTGCCGGCGCTTCAGCGACTCGCCGAGCACGGCGCGCACGGCGGCCAGCCCGCGCCCCACGCGCGCGGTGTCGGTGTCCTTGAGCCGGACCACGGTGCCCTGTCGCGCGGCGATGGCGGCGATGCCGGCCCCCATGAAGCCGGCGCCGAGGACGCCGAGCTTGCGCACGGTGGCCGGCGCCGGCGCCGGCGGGCTCACGCCCGCGTCCTTCTTGAGCGACGTCGTGGCGAAGAAGAGGAAGATCAGTTCGCGCGACACCTCGGTCATCGCCAGCTCGCCGAACTGGCGCGCCTCCTCGCGCAGCCCCTCGGCCATGCCGCGCTCGAACCCGGTGTGCACCGCCTGGATCGCCGCCAGCGGCGCCGGGAAGTGGCCGTGCGTCTTGGCGAGCACGCTCTGGCGGGCCTTGCGGAACACCAGCGATCGGCCGGCGAAGTTGGTGTCGAGCAGCGCGCCCGAGGGCCCCGCGGCCCGTCCCGGCCGCGACGGGCGCCGCGTGCCGTCGGCCAGCTCGGCCGCCCGCGCCACGGCGATCTCGAGGAGGATCGCCGGGTGGACCATCTCGTCCACCAGCCCCATCTGCAGCGCCTTCTTGGCGCGGACGCTCTTGCCGGTGAGGATCATGTCCAGCGCCGCCTGCAGCCCGACCAGCCGCGGCAGCCGCTGCGTGCCGCCCATGCCCGGAATCAGCCCCAGCTGCACCTCGGGCACCGCGAGCACCGTCTTCGCGTGGTCGGTACAGATGCGGTAGCCGCAGGCGAGGGCCAGCTCCAGGCCGCCCCCCATGCAGGCGCCGTGGATGGCCGACACCACGGGCACGCGCAGCGACGCCAGCGCGTTCAGCACCTCCTGCCCCAACTGGCTCGCCCGCGCGGCGTCCACCTCGCGCCGGAACTCGAGAAACTGCTCGATGTCGGCTCCGACCACGAACGAGTCGCGCTTGCCGCTCGCGATCACGCAGGCGCGCACGCTCGCGTCGCGGTCGACGTCGGCCATCACCTGCTGCAGCTCGCCGGCCAGCGCCGGCGTGACCTTGTTCACCGCGTCGCCGGGCACGTCCAGCGTCAGCACGAGCACGTCGTTCACCCGGTCGAGGCGGATCATCGGGGGCGTCATCGACGGGTCACTCACGTTCGATCACCATCGCGTGGCCCAGTCCGCCGGCGGCGCACACGGTCATGAGTCCGAACTGGCCGCTCCGCCGGGCCAGCTCGTTGGCCAGCGTCGTGAGAATCCGGCCGCCGGTGGCGCCGAACGGATGCCCGATGGCGATCGAGCCGCCCATCACGTTGAGCTTCGACCGGTCCACCTCGCCCACCGGCTCGCTGAAGCCGGCCCGCGCCGCCCACTCGCGCGACTCGAAGCCGCGCAGGTTGCACAGCACCTGCGACGCGAATGCCTCGTGCATCTCGATCAGGTCCATGTCGGCGAGGCCCAATCCGGCCCGCTGCAGCGCGATCGGCGCCGCGAGCACGGGCGCCATGAGCAGCTGTTCGGACGGGTCGAGCGCGGCGTACGCGTACGAGCGGATGAACGCCAGCGGCCGGTAGCCCAGCGTGGCGGCGCGCTCCTCGCTCATCAGCAGCACCGCGCTGGCGCCGTCGGTGAGCGGCGACGAGTTGCCCGCCGTCACCGTGCCGTAGCGCCGGTCGAACACCGGGCGCAGCGCGCGCATCTGCTCGATGCTGGTGTCGGTGCGGATGCCGTTGTCGCTCGACACGGCCACGTCGTACTTCGGCGGCACCCAGAGCGTTCCGATCTCGGCGGTGAGCCGGCCGTCCTGCGTGCCGACGGCCGCCAGCCGGTGCGACCGCAGCGCGAACTGGTCCTGCTCCTCGCGCGGAATGCCGTTGATCTTGGCCATCTTCTCGGCGCTCTGTCCCATCGTCTCGCCGGTGGTGGGCTCGGCGATGGCCGGCGTGATCGGCACGAAGTCCTTGAGCCTGATCCGCGACAGCGCGCCGATGCGGCCGCCCAGCGACTTGGCGCGCGAGGCGGCCACCAGGGCGTCGGACATCCCGCGCGAGTGGAGGATCGGGATGTTCGACAGCGACTCGGCGCCGCCGGCGATGGCCACGTCGCGGTGGCCGAGCGCGATCTGGTCGGCGGCGTCGGTGATCGCCTGGTTGGCCGACGCACAGGCGCGGCTCACCGTGTAGGCGTCCACGCCCTTGGGGAGCACCGGCATCAGCGACACTTCGCGCGCGATGTTGGGCGCGACCACCGAGTGCACGACGGTGCCGTAGACCAGCGTTTCCACGAGCGCGCCGTCGAGTTCGGTGCGCTGGATCAACTCGCTCACGGCGAGGCGGCCGAGTTCGATGGCGCTGAGCGAGCGCAGCACCGTGCCGGCGCGCGTGAACGGCGTGCGCACTCCGGCGATGATCGCCACCCGTCGACCGTTCCCGAACGTCGGCATGCGACCAAGTTAGAGGGTGCCGGAGCGGGCGCAAAGCGAGCCCTTTCCCGTTGGCGAGCAGCGGGTCGAGGTCGCGGATGACGGGATTTCGCGCCAGATTCGGGATACCGATGAGCCGACGCGACAGCCAGCCAGCCAGCAGAGACGCCGGAAGGACCAAGCGGCAGGTGCTCCTCGCGATCGGGGTGCCCCTCGGAATGGTCTTCGGCGGCGCGCTCCAGAACTGGGCCCGCACGGTGCTCCCGTCCGGCGTCGTGAAGCAGTTCTTCACCTCGGCCCTCACCTGGCAATCGGGGCCCGCCGTCCGCCTGGACTTCTTCATCGGATCGATCACCTTCGGGCCGGCGGCGATCGACGTGTCGCTCCTCTCGGCCGTGGTCGCCGCGGTCACGCTGCGCTGGCTGCTCCACATCTTCGAATGACCCCGGGCCCGCGCCTCCCGCCCCGGGGATCCGCGTTCGACCTGCTGGTCGTGGGCGGCGGCATCACCGGCGCCGGCGTCGCCCGCGACGCGGCCCGCCGCGGCCTCCACGTGCTGCTCGTGGACAAGGACGACTTCGCTTCGGGCACGTCGAGCCGCAGCTCGAAGCTCATTCACGGCGGCCTGCGGTACCTGGAGCACGGCCAGCTCAGGCTGGTGTTCGAGGCCAGCAGCGAACGGCGGCGCCTGCTCCGGCTGGCGCCGCACCTGGTGCGTCCGCTGCGCTTCGTCTGGCCGGTGTACCGGGGCGCCCGCGTGCCGCTCTGGAAAGTGCTGGCCGGCGTCACGCTGTACGACGCGCTGGCCATGTTCCGCAACGTGCAGCGCCACCACCGGCTATCGGTGAAGCAGGTGGAAGCCGAGGAGCCGGCGCTCGCCACGGCCGGCCTGCGCGGCGGCGTGTCGTACTTCGACGCCGCCACCGACGACGCCCGCCTCACGCTGGCCAACGTGCTCGACGCCGAGCGCAGCGGGGCCGTCGTGCTCAACCACGTCGCGATTGAGCAGTTCCTCGTCGAACGCGGCCGGGTGACCGGCGCGCGGCTGGCGGACCGCCTGACGGGAGACGCCACCGAAGTGACGGCCCGCGCCACGGTGAATGCCACCGGCCCCTGGAGCGACGACGTGCGCGGGCTCGAGGGCGCCGCCGACCGGGCGCGCGTGCGGGGGAGCAAGGGCACGCACATCCTGGTGCCGCACGGCCGCGTGAGCAACCGCGCCGCGCTCACCCTGCTCTCGCCCGCGGATGGCCGCGTGATGTTCGCCCTGCCCGCCGGCGAGTTCACCGTGTTCGGCACCACCGACACGTTCACCGACGCCAGCCCCGACCAGGTGCGCGCTTCGGAACACGACGTGGCCTACCTGCTCGACGCGGCCAACACCTTCTTCCCGTCGGCGAAGCTCGCCCGCGGCGACGTGGTGAGCGCGTGGGCCGGCATCCGCCCGCTCGTGGCCACGTCGGCCGATTCGCCCAACGCCGCGTCGCGCGAACACGCCATTCAGGTCACCCCGGCCGGCGTGGTGACCATCACCGGGGGCAAGCTCACCACCTACCGCATCATGGCGGCGCAGGTGGTGGACGTGGTGGCGCACCGGCTCGGCGTCGGCGGCGCATCCACCACCGATCGCGCGCCGATTCCCGACGACGCTCCGGAACGCGAGGCCGCCTGCGCGCGGGACGCCCGGGCCGGCGCGCCCATCGTGCCGGGGCTCGCCTGGCGGTGGGGCGAGCTCGCGTGGGCCGTCGAGTCGGCCCACGCCCGCACGCTCGCCGATCTGTTCGTCCGCCGCAGCAAGCTGGCGTTCGAGACCCGCGACCACGGGATGGCCGTCGCCGGCGCCGCCGCGGACTACGTGGCGCCGCTGCTCGGCTGGACGGCCGAGATCGCTCGCGCCGAGGTCGAGCGATACCGCTCGGAGGTCGAGCGCATCTTCGGCGTGGATCCCGGATCGGGCATCTGAACGTGGCGCGGGCCACCCTGCGTTCCGATATTCCAGCCCCATGACCGAGCGACGGTACACCGAGGAAGAGGTCGCCGAGATCTTCCGGCGGGCCACGGAAACGGCGGTGCGTGGGAAGACCCAGGCGCCCACCGGCGAGGGAATGACGCTGGCCCAGCTCCAGGACATCGGGCGCGAGGTGGGAATCGCGCCCGAGCAGGTGGGGTACGCGGCGGTAGCGCTCGATCATCCGCCGCAGGCGGCGCGGCGTACCCTGCTCGGCTTTCCGATCGGCGTCTCGCGCACGGTGGAGCTGGGCCGCGAGCTGAACGACGACGAGTGGGAACGCCTCGTCGTGGATCTTCGTCAGACTTTCGACGCCAAGGGCAACATGACCCGCGAGGGCTCGCTGCGGCAGTGGACGAACGGCAACCTGCACGTGTATCTCGAGCCGGGCGAGCACGGACACCGGCTGCGGATGCGCACCGTCAACGAGGGCGGGATGCTGGCGGCATTCATGGGGAGCTTCTTCGGCGCGTTCTTTCTGCTGGTCGGCGTGGCGGTCTTCGCCAAACGCGGCCCGGACGTTGGGCGGTTGGCTTTCCCGGGCCTCCTTGCACTCAGCGGCGCCGCTGTCGCGGCCACGAGCCTGCTGCGGCTGCCCGGCTGGGCGCGCCGGCGCCTGGATCAGATGGAGCAGATCGCAGCGCGCCTGCTCTCAGCGCGGAGCTCCGAGCCCGGCGACCCCACGGAGTAGCGCCGGCCGCGCCGGCTACTTTTTGCCCGCTCCGTTGCCGTTCACTTCGTCGTGAATCGTGTAAAGCTCCACGACCACCAGCTGCCGCGTCACCGTCGGCAGGCGGAGCATCACGTCCTCGCCCACGGCCTTGCCGAGCAGCGCCCGCCCGATGGGCGACGCCATGGTCACGTGCCCGTCCTCGAACTCGATCGCGTCGCCGAACACGAGATGGTACGTCTCGCGCACCTTCGACTTCTTGTCCTCGACGATGACCCGCGACCCCAGCCCCACCTTGTCCGGCGGGATCTGCGCCGGATCGATGGACGACAGCTTGCTCAGACGCTGATGCAGGTGCCCCAGCCGCGCCTGCACGAACTGCTGGCGCTCCAGGGCCGCCTTGTACTCGCTGTTCTCGCGCAGGTCGCCCATCTCCACCGCGCGGCGAATCTCGCTGGGCAGCGTGACGTTCAGCTCGTACTGCAGCCGGTCGACTTCGGCGCTGAGTTTTGCCTTGAGTTCTTCGATCATTGGGGTGGCACCGACAGGGTACAAAAATTGAGACGCCCGGCTGAGTGGCCGGGCGCCGTTACCGCGACGAATCCCGCACACCCGCCTTACAGCCGCTCCGGGCTGGACGTGAAGAGCAGAGTCTTCGTTCGGGAATCGTGGCTCATGCTTTCATAGTATCGAGGAAGGGCGGGGAGCGCCAGACTGAGCGGCTGCGCCGTCGCGCCTGCGTCCTCACGGCCCTGCGTAGTATTAGTAGTGATGCTCCGCGTTGAGTCCCATGGCCCCGTGGTTCGCCTCCGCCTCTCCACCTGGCGCAGTCGCTCCATCGGCTACGAGGTCAGCGCTTACTTCGCCTCCGGCGTTCTCATCGACTGTGGTTTCCCGGACGTCGCGCGTGAAGTTGCCGCCGCGGTTTCCGACCTCCGGCCCACCGGCGCGATCATCACCCACGCCCACGAGGACCACGCCGGCAACGCCGCTGTTCTTGCCCGCCTGGGCATCCCCATGACCATCGCCCCCGATACCCTGGCCGAGCTGCGCGAGGGGCGGCGGATCCGATTCTACCGGAGCTACACCTGGGGCCAGCCGCGCCCGTTCACCGCCGCGTTCGAACCCTTCGATCCGGCCCCGCTGCAGCTCATCAGCGCGCCCGGCCACTGCCCCGACCACCGAATGGTCTGGGACCCGTCCCACGGCACGCTCTTCTCCGCCGACCTCTGGCTGGGCGTGCGCGACAAACTGGTGCACGCCGAAGAAGACCCGCGGCAGCTCGCGCACGACCTGCGCGCCGCGGCATCGCTGGCACCGGAGCGGATGTTCGACGCGCACCGCGGACCGGTGCGCGATCCGGTGCGCGCGATCACCGCCAAGGCCGACTGGCTCGACGAGATCATCGCCGCCGTCGAGCGCCGCATCGCCGACGGCTGGACCGACCGCGCCATCCAGCGCCACGTGCTCGGCCGCGAGGAATGGGCAGGCGTCGTCTCGCGCGGCGAGTACTCCCGGGCTAACCTGGTGCGCAACGTGCGCGCCGGAATGCCCGGCGCGCCGGCCTCCGCCCGAACGACGCGATGACCCCGACCCTCGCCGCCATCCTGGTACTGCTCGCCGCCGCGGTCGCCCTGCTGATCGTGCTGCTCGTTCGCACGCGGCCAGGCGCCGGCGCGGCCGCGGAGCAGCGGTTCGCCGAACTGCAGCGCGGACTCGACCGCGCCGACCAGCTCGTGCGCCAGGAGATGAGCCGCAACCGCGAGGAGACTGCCGCGTCGCTCGCCCGCGTCACCGAGGCGCTCGACCAGCGCCTGGCCCTCGTGCAGCGCGGACTCGGCGAGATGCAGACGCTGGCCGAGGGGGTGGGCGACCTCAAGCGCGTGCTCACCAACGTGAAGACGCGCGGCGTGCTCGGGGAATGGCAGCTCCAGGCGATGCTCGAGCAGCTGCTCACCCCCGACCAGTTTGGGCGGAACGTGAAGCCCAATCCGCTGCGCGACGCGATCGTCGAGTTCGCCATTCGCATCCCCGCGCAGGGATCGGCCGGCATGTGGCTGCCGGTGGACAGCAAGTATCCCGCCGAGGACTACGCGCGGCTGTTCGACGCGCAGGAGCGCGCCGACGCGCCGGCCGTTGCCGCGGCGCAGAAGGCGCTGGGCGTGGCCGTGCGGCGATCGGCCGACGACATCCGGACGAAGTACGTCGACCCGCCCAACACCACCGACTACGCGATTCTCTTTCTGCCCAGCGAGGGACTGTTCGCTGAAGTGGTGCGGCTGCCCGGACTGGTCGAAGCCTTGAGCAGCGAATGCCGGGTGATGATCGCCGGCCCGACGACCTTCGCCACGCTGCTCAACTGCCTCCAGATGGGATTCCGCTCGATGGCGCTGGCCGAGCGGTCGGAGGAGGTGTGGCGGCTCCTGGGCGCGGTGCGCGCCGAGTTCGGCAAGTTCGGCGAGACCGTATCGAACGCGCAGAAGAAGCTGAGCCTGGCGTCGGACGCGGTGGAGCAGATCGCCGTGCGGGCGCGGGCGATGGACCGGAAGCTGCGCGACGTGGACCAGCTGCCCGGCGCCGCGGAACCCGAGCCCCCGCAGATCGAGAGTTAGGCCCGGCTCTTCTCGAACTCCGTGCGCAACCGCTTCATCATCGCGCCGCGCTTGTCGTACAGCCGCTTGAGCGGACGCTTCTTGTGCGTGGCATGCGCGTACGACGTGAGGATCGGCAGCGCGACGGTGGAATCCAGATAGCACACCACCGCGTCCGGCAGCCGGTCGGGGTCGATCTTCCCCCAGCTCACCGCCTCGGCCGGCGTGGCGCCCGAGAGCCCGCCCGTGTCGGGACGCGCGTCGGTGACCTGCAGGAAGAAGTCGTGCCCCTTCTCGTCGATGCCCAGCACTTCCTGGATCTGCGGCTCGGTCTGCAGCATGAAGTTCTTGGGGCTGCCGCCGCCGCAGATGAACACGCCCGACTTGCCGCCCGAGCGCTTGGCGTGGAGCACGATCGACGCCGTCTCGTTCACGTCGAGGTTGGGGTCGATCACGCACTTGTTGCCCTCCAGCGCCAGCGCGGCCACGTTCATGCCGATGGAGGAATCGCCCGGCGACGACGTGTAGATCGGCACGCCGGCGTTGTACGCCGCCGACAGCAGCGACTTCTGCCCGATGCCCAGCGCCTTCTCGCGCTCGCGCACGTACTTGCCGCACAGATAGTGGAACTCGGCGCTCGACATGGAGCGCTGGAATTCCTTCCCCTGGATGATCTTGCGGAAGAACGCGTCGGTGGAAAGCAGCACGTCGTAGTCGAAGAAGATGTCGTAGATGCGCACGACGCCCTCCTCGCGCAGCACCACGTCGCTCTCCTGCGGGTTGCCGCGGTGCATCGCGAGCCCGAGTCCGAAGTGCGTGTCGTGGTACAGATTGGCGCCGGTGGAGATGATCCAGTCGACGAATCCCGACTCGATGAGCGGGATGATGGCCGACATGCCGATACCGGCCGGCGTGAGCGCGCCGGTGAGCGTCATCCCCACGGTGACGTCGGCGTCCAGCATCTTCTGCGTGAACAGCTGGCAGGCCTCGCGCAGCCGCGCGGCGTTGTAGGCGAGGAACGTGCCCTCGACGAGGTCCACCACCGACTCGCGGCCGTCGATGCGGCGCGGATCGATCTTGTTGCCGCGCAGGAACCGGCTCTGCTCGGCGGCCGTGTGGGCCTTGCCGGCAGCCTCCCGCTCCTCGGCGGCCTTCTTCTGCGCCGCCTTTGGACCGGCGGCCGACGACCGCTTGCCCGTGCCGTGGCGCGACGCCTTGAACCCGCCGCGCGCGCGGCCGTGCTCGGCGCCCGCCTTGCCCGTCGACTTCTTCTTCGCCATCCCGGTCAGCTCCGTCGTTCGTCTTTGAGTCTCTGATGGTTCAGGCTCTTCTGCGCCTGGATCACCACGTTGGCGGCCTCGGCGGGATCGTCGGTCACGATGATCAGATCCATGTCGCCCGGCGAGATCTTGCCCTCGGTGAGCACGCGCGTCTGCAGCCAGCGGATGAAGCCCGCCCAGTAGTGGCGGCCGAAGAAGACCACCGGGAACTGGTAGATCTTGCCCGTCTGGATCAGCGTGAGCGCCTCGAAGGCCTCGTCGAGCGTGCCGAAGCCGCCCGGGAAGATAATGAACGCGTCCGAGTATTTGATGAACATCGTCTTCCGGACGAAGAAGTACCGGAAGTTGATGAGCGTGTCGACGTACGGGTTGGCGCCCTGCTCGAAGGGAAGTTCGATGTTGCAGCCGATGGAGAGGCCGCCGCCCACCTTCGCGCCGTGGTTGGCCGCCTCCATGATGCCGGGGCCGCCCCCGGTGATCACCGCGAACCCCGCCTCGGCCAGCAGCCGAGCCGTCTCCTTGGCGGCTTCGTACTGCGGCTCGCTGGGGTGCGTGCGCGCCGAGCCGAAAATCGTGACGCCCTTGGTGACGTGGGCCAGCGCGTCGAATCCCTCGATGAACTCGCCCATGATGCGCATCACGCGCCAGGGGTCGGTGCGCGTGAAATCGGCGGGGTCCGTGTGGCGCTGGAGCAGCTTCTGGTCTTCGGTCATCGGCACGAAGTCGCGAATGGCGTCGTCGATGCGCCGCAGGGCGCCGCTGGCCCGGGGTTTGTGCTCTTGCGAGGGCGGCGTGCGGCCGGCCCCGATGTGCCCGGCCTCGGTGCGCTCGCGGAAGCCCGCCAGGGAGTCGGCCTGGGCGGTCTGCATCGTCTCGACGTCGGCCCGTTTGCCCGACGCCGTCTTCGGGGGGCGCGGGTGGCTCCGGCGCCGACTCTGGGGAGCGGGCGGCCCGCTCCGCTTGAAAGCACACATGCGATCCGTCTCGTCGTGAAAGGAAAAGCGCGCCCCCCGCTCGCGGCGCGCGCCCAGGGAGTTTACGCCATGCGCCCGATGCTTCGCCAGCGACCGGGTTGCCCGCGCCCAGCGCGGGCGCTTGCTTTTGCCCACATGTCACGCTCGGTAGTCGTCCTCCTTGCCGACGGCGTGCGGCCCGACACGCTGGCCGCCGCCATCGACGCCGGCCTGCTGCCGGCGCTCGCCCGCCTGCGCGCGGAGGGCGGCCTGCACGAGGTGACCACCGTCTTCCCGTCGGTCACGGGGCCCGCCTACGCGCCCTTTCTCATGGGCCGGTTTCCGGGTCCGATCGGGCTGCCCGGGCTCCGCTGGTTCGACCGCGAGCACGCCGCGTGCACCTTTCCCGACTACACGCGCAGCTACGTCGGCTACCAGATGCGCGACGTGGACGGCGACATCGCGGCCGACGCGCCGACGATCTTCGAGCTGGCGCCGACGAGCCTGGCGGCGCTGAGCGTGATCACGCGCGGGCTCCCGCCCGCCCAGCGCATCGGGAGCATCACCCTGGCCTCGGCGTTCCGCGCGGCGCGCACGCATTTCACCGGCAACGTGGCCGGCTGGCTCGACATCGACCGCGAAGTCGCGGACGAAGTGGTCCGCCGCGTGGCCGCCGAGCGTCCCGCGTACACCTATGCGGCGTTCACTGGGGTGGACAAGGTGTCGCACGCCCGGGGTCAGTCGCACCCCATGATCGCCGATGCGCTGCGCATCGTCGACGACGCGGCGACACGCATCCGCGCCGACGCCGAGCGCGACGGGCGGTGGGAGGACATGCACCTGTGGATCGTGAGCGACCACGGGCACTCGCCGGTGGCGCGGCACGAGGATCTGGCGGGGCTGTTCACCGTGCTCGGACACCGCGTGGTGGCGCATCCGTGGGTGATGGTGCCCTTTCCGCAGACGGCGGTGATGGTGAGCGGCAACGCGATGGCGCATCTCTTTCTCGACGTGCGGCGGCGCATTCGCGTCTCGTGGCCGGCGCTCGCGCCGCAGTACGAGGGGCTGGTGTCGATGCTGCTCTCGCGCCCGTCGGTGGACATCGTGCTGCTGCCGCACGGCGACGGGCGCTGCGAGGTGCGATCGAGCCGCGGCGAGGCGGGAATGGTGAGCCTGCTGGCCGGGCACTATTCGTACTTTCCCGCCGTCGGCGACCCGCTGGGCGTGGGGCGCGCGTTGCAGGGCGCGACCGCCGAGGAGGCGTACGAGGCGACGCGGCATACCGACTATCCCGACTCGATCGTGCAGATCGCTCACCTGGCGTCATCGCCGCGCTCCGGCGACATCATCCTGTCGGCGGCGCGCGACTGGGACTTCCGGGCGCGGTACGAGCCCATTCCGCACGTGAGCTCGCACGGGGCGCTGCACCGCGAGCACATGACCGTGCCGCTGCTGGTGAACCGGCCCGCGGCGCGCCCGCCGCGGCGCACCACCGACGTGATGCCGAGCAGCCTGGTGGCGCTGGGGCTGGCCATCCCGCCGTCGCTCGACGGCGAGTCGTTCCTGTAGATTCCCGGCATGCGGTGGATCCGGCTTTCCCTGTCGCTGGCGGCCAGGTCGGTGGCGAGTCCCGCCACGGGCGTCGCGTTGCTGCGCGTGGCGTGGCGGTTCCGCGAGCGCGGGTGGTACGCCCGCTTTCCGTTCTTGCCGCTGCCGGCGCGTGAGTACGTGCGCTGGCGGATGCACACCGCGTATGGGAGCTACGACTTCGTGCCGCCGGCGGCCGACGTCGTGCGCTACGCGCGCTGGGCCGTGCGCGAGCCGTGACCCGGCCGATCGAGGAGCGCATCAAGGCGCACGCCTACGCGCTCGGCTTCGATCTGGTGGGGATCGCGACATTGGGCCCGGTGGAAACCGCGCCGGCGTTCGAGCGGTGGCTCGACGCCGGGTACGACGGCGAGATGGGGTATCTCAAGCGCGGCGCGGCGAAACGCGCCGACACGCGCCTGCCGGTGAGCGGCGCGCGGTCGGCCGTGGTGGTGGCGCTCGACTACGGGGGCAAAGCGCCCGACGGTCCCGTGGCGCGGTACGCGCGGGGCGATGACTACCACGATCTCATGGCCGAGCGGCTGAACGAGCTTCACGCGCTGGTGGAGCGCGAGGCGGGGCGCGACGTCGCGGGCAAGGCCTACGTGGACACCGGGCCGATTCTGGAGCGGGATCTGGCGCGGAAGGCGGGGCTCGGGTGGTTCGGGAAGAACACGAACCTGATCAATCCGAAGCTGGGGTCGTTCTTCTTTCTGGGCGAGTTGCTGCTCGATCTTGAGTTGGCACCTGACGCGCCGTTCGACGCAGAGCATTGCGGGAGCTGCCGGGCCTGTCTCGATGCCTGTCCGACGCAGGCGTTCGTGGAGCCGGGGATGCTCGATGCCACAAGGTGCATTTCGTATCTCACCATCGAGTTGAAGGGGGAGATTCCGGTCGAGTTCCGGGCGGCGATTGCCGAGGGCGGGCATCTCTATGGTTGTGATGTGTGTCAGGACGTCTGCCCGTGGAACGTGAAGTTCGCGCGGGAGGTGCGGGAGCCAAGCTTCCAGCCAAGACTGGCGATCGCGGGCAAGGACGCGCGGACGCTCGCGGCAGAGATCCTCGCCTGGCGCGAAGAGGAATTCCGCGCGGCGTTCAAGAGTTCGGCGATGAGGCGGGCAAAACTCGCGGGGCTGAGGCGAAATGCGGCCGTGGTGCGGCGGAACTTTCGCCCCGACGACGTCGGCAGCGGCCACTCTCAGGTCACGTGACGTGAGGTGGACGGAATTACCCTCTGCCAGCCCGATGAAGACATCAACCGATCCAGATCAGAACCCGGGGAATGATGTGGGTCACGAGCCCGCACCCGTCGAATCGAACGCGCCGTTCGGGACCACCTCCGCACGCAACAGAGCTGCTTCACAACCCCGGGACGACTGGGCGGTGCGTCAGATTGTTGGCTGACTACCAACCGCCGGATGTGTCAGCGGGCGAAATGGCCGCAGATCGCGTCCATAGCACCACCGTGCCGCACGCGGAACCGCTGCCGTTGAGTTCGGCTGGCGTGTCACTCGCGCCGACGTAGACCTCGACCCCCATGAGGTCAGCGGGCGCCATGCTGTTGATGTCAAACGGTTCCATGGTGTTGCCGGTGTTGTACGAGTACACTTGTATTCCGTCCACGAACACCTGGACATAGCACTTGTCCGGCCATGGCCGGGGATGATCACACGGTGCGAGCGTCCCACAGGGAATGAAGGGCGTTGTTCTGTTTGCCAACGCGACGCGATTGTCCCCATATCGCACAAGCTCGAGCCGCGGCGCTTCCGCGAGCAGCAGATTGCTGAGTTGGAAGCCTGCCTTCGCGTTCAGTGTTCCGCGTGACACATAGACGCCCGAACCGCTCTTGCGTCGCCGCTCGAAATCGCTGAGCGGCGCCCCTTGGGCCCGCGCGTGCACCGCACCCAGCTGTACCGGCAATTCGTTTAGCGTCAAGTTCACGACCAGCGAATCGCCGACGGCCAGCGTGACGTGGGCCGCCCGCGGTTCGAACCCCGGCTTTCGTACGATCAGTTGGTATTCACCAGCATCAAGCGGCCCCAGCACATACCTTCCCGAATCGTTTGAGCGAGTCGCGAGGTGCCCGGGTTCCACACTCACCTCAACACCGTCGATCGGATGGGCGGCGTCCGAACTGCGGACGACGCCTCGAATGGCGCCGGTGACTCCGACTGACCCTTCGGCAATAGTTGGCACAACGATTTGGCGCGTACCGAACCCCGTCGGTGGGAGCCGCATGCTGTCCTGGAAGATCACCCTCCGATTATCCCGCGGATCACGCATTACCAAGCCAAGAGGGTGGTTCACGCGAATACCACACAGCAGAAACGCCCCTGCCGAATCGGTGCGCCCAGACGCGTGTATTTCCGTCCCGCCCAGATGGAGCCCACCAAGCGTCCGTTCGAAGTCGACCCAACTCACCGTAATCGGCGCATTGCCCACCCCGGTCCCGGCATCGGTGCGCAACGTGCCACGGAGGATCCCGGTCCCCAACTTCGTTGAGTCCGACGACTCGTGCGGATTCAACGGCATGTCGGGACAGAGTTCATGCTCGATGGCGGCCAGCGTCGGCACCCAGAGGTCGGTTCGGATTGCCGCCCCGGCGCTCACCTGAACAGTTCGCGCGGGCAACGGCACCCCAAGGGTGTCCCAGGGAGGAATCGCGACCTCCACCGCATAGCGCCCGGGGAGCACTGAATCGATGAGAAAACTTCCATCCGATCCGCTCGTGGCGTACAAACCCGAACCACGCATTCGAACCTCAGCGTTCGCCACGGGCTCGCCGGTCACTGTGTCGCGTACCTGGCCTATGACGGCCCCCAGTTGCGTACTCCGAAGCGTCAGGGGCGCCCCAGCGACTGCGGTGACCTCCGCTCCGGATTCTCGAATTGTGTCAATCCGAATCCGCCGCTCCAGCCGTGGACTTCCGAAGCCCGGAAGATCTCGCTGCACGCCGATCTCGCTCAACTCTGGCAAGCGGAGCCACCAGCGCTGCACGATCCACGCCCCTGACGGCAAGCGCGCAAATTGCACGTATCCTCCGACGGCGTTGTGGCCGTCCACCTTGTCCAGCGTGGCATAGTTGAACCGGACGTAGCGGAGGTAATGCGTCGTCGCATCCAGCCACATGACGCCGCGGATATCGGGCAACTGCCGCTCCGGCGTCGGCTCGAATGCCAAGCCAATCACATTCGCGGTGTCCGCTTGGGTTTGGTCAGCAAATTCTCGGCCCTCCGGATCGCCCGGCTCCACCACCGTGAAGCAGTGCTGTTCGGCAAACGCATCTGATGTCAATACGGTCGCGTCGGGGGCACGATACACCAGACGGCCGTTCGGCTGCGTGATTACGTACCCGCGCTGCGCCAGGTCCGCCGGCGACACGCTGACGAATGGCTCAACCGTGGTTCCTGAATCTGCCCAGCGCCGACTTCGGACGACCGTCAGCTGCCTCGGCTCCAACACTCGGAGGTCGTGTTCTATGGTTACCCGAATGTCGTGGCGCGAAGACGTGAGGACCGCAGCTGTAAGCGCCGTTCGCGCGTCGTTCCAGAGTTGGGCGGCGAAACCATCGCTGGGCCCTTCCCCGCACGTCCTGGCGGCCGTGACCCGAACGGCCGGTGCGAGGTGCGCCATCGGCGACATCTCAATCATTACGGGCCGGACCTCGGCTGCACCGAGCCCCTCAATCGTCGTGCGAACGGGTTGGGCGCCGATCCGCCGTACGAGCAATGTGTAGCTACCTGGTCCGGGCGGGCGTATGGAGAACCGCCCGAGCGCATCCGCGAGCACCTGACGCAAGGTTTCACCCCGGTCTCCGAGCAATGTGACGAGCGCCCCCGCAATCGGCGCTCCAGATTGCTGCTCGACTACTCGACCACGAACGAGCTGCGCCCTTGCCGTCGCGGCGCCGGTCATCATCAGCGCGCATAGGATGCCGACGAACGCAAGCCGCCAAGCAGTCCCGGGCCGCAACTGTATGCTCCGTGGGCAGCCTCCCCGAGCCAGCTTGTGCCGCCGGGGACGCAACCTTCCCTTCGCTTGAGGCACGGGGGTTACGGGTCGGCTGCAGTAGGGCAAGGTCAATGTGGAGAACCTCGCAAAGGGAGGAAACTTTCCTCCGATACGGGAAGCCGTCATTCCACTTTCCACTGTACGCTTTCCCCGTGAGCGGCGCAACCCGGCATGGCGCCTGAGGAACCCGATGTCGCTCGTGGGACTTAGGCCTTAATCCACGCTCCGCTCACCGGAGGCGCCAATGTTCCGATTTGTCCAATGGTTGCGACGCGGCCGGCTGGCTGGGCGCGCCGCGGCGGCAATCAGTTGAAGCGCCAAGTCATTTCCGGATAGCGTGTTAGGACGCCGGTACTCAGGCGCAGTTCGATACGGTTTTGCCGGCACACCTCCCAGGAGGTATGCACCTGGAACGTGAAGTTCGCGCGGGGGGTGAAGGAGCCGAGGTTCGAGGCGCGGGCGGGGATCGCGGGGATGGACGCGAAGACGCTGGCGACGGAGATCCTCGCCATGAGCGAAGACGAATTCCGTTCCGCATTCAAAGGCTCGGCCATGAAGCGGGCGAAGTCGGCGGGGCTCCGGCGAATCGCCGAGGTCGTGATGGCAGACAATCACGACTGAATCCCTGAGTCCGGCGGCGCTGTTGCAGCGTCCACGCCAGGCGAACGCCGCTCTGAGCTATCTCCTCGAATCGCTCCTCAACCCGGCGCTTGCTGCACGTGTCCGTCACACGCGGAGCCTCACCGGGTCCGCCGCCCGCCAAATGCCTTGCGCCAGCGCACCTTGGGGTTGTCGAATTGAACGCGCTCGGGCGCGAACGCGTTCGCGTCGAACCGCCCGCCCACCCACGCCAACATTTCGTCGTATTCCTCGTTTGCGGGGTTCGCCAGGATCTCGAGCAGGCGCTCGTAGCCGGGCGGGCCACCGCAGTCCTCAGGCGGGCACGCCCGCTCGCCCGCCAGACAGCGGGGGTATGTGGTGCCCGGCTCGCGGCGCCCGACGGCTTCCAGCTCCACATCGTGCTCCCACCCGTCGCCGAAATCATATTCGTACTGCGCCCGCGCGCCGCCGACGTAGAAATACTTGCTGATGGGCACGGTCCACCCCGGCAGGTACACCGGATCGCCCTCGAATGGGTCGTCGTCGGGAATGCCGATCTCTTCGGCCTGCCGCGTTTCCGGGTTCCGCACGCGGAACGCGTGCAGGTGGTAGTCCAGCCAGCCCATGCCGTCCTGGATCGCTACGTGCAGATCCCAGAACGAGTAGCTGGCCGGCACCTCGATGCAGCGCCAGATACGCGGCTTGATGTGCCGCAGGGTGATCTTGAATTGGAGCGTGCTGCGCTTGGTGTCCATGTCAGTGCTTCCCTCGTGGGCGGCGGAAGATCATCCGTGCAATTGTGGAGTGCAGCTCCAATAACGCGAGGAACGACAGTCGCTCCCGTCCCACCGGCTACCGCGACCCGTGGTCGAAGGCGCCTCGTGGCGCGCGCGCCGCGGTCACCGCGAGGCCGGCGGCAACTCCCCGGCTTCGAGGCTCCCGATCAGGTCGAGCAGCCCCGCCGCTTCCCACCAGCGGTTCCGCTTGCCCTCCGACAGCGGCAGCAGCACGTCCGCGCTGACAAGTTGCGCGATCGCTTCGTAAACCCGGCCCTTCGCACGCCCCGTGACCGCCGTGGCGACGGGCGCGGAAATCATCGGGTGAGCGGGCAGCAGCTCGAGAATTGCCCACGCCGCCGCGTCAGAGCGCGGAGCGCCCGGCGTTGCCCGCAACTGTTCCCGCCAGCGGTCCTGGAGATCGCCGACGGCAACGATGTAGGCACGCGCCAGGCGAGCCGCGCGCAGCATCGCCGCGGCGAAGTACTCCAGCCACTCGTCCACACCGTCGGTGCGGAACCGCGTGAGCCCGGCGATGTACCGGTCCTTCGCACCGGCGAACACCACGCTGACCGGCGGCAGGAACCGCGGCGCGATTCCCCGGCGCCGCAGCACGACGTGCACCAGTGCCCGCCCGGTGCGTCCGTTCCCGTCGTCGAACGGGTGAATGGTTTCGAATTGGGCGTGCACGAGTGCCGCCTGCACGAGCGGCGAGAGCAGGTCGTCGTTCACCGCGCGGCAGAGGTCCGCGAGCAGACCGTCCACGTCGTCGACCGGAGGCGGGACGAACGCCGCCCCGCATGGGTTGTAGTCGTTCCCTCCGATCCAGTTCTGCCCCATTCGCAGGCGACCGGCGATCTGCCTGTGCGGTGCGCGCTCCATCAGCCGGCGGTGAATCGCCCGGACCTCTCGCACGCCGAACTTCTTGGTCTCAGCCGCGTCGTCCACCGCGAGCACCATGGCATCGATGTTGGCCAGCACCTCCATCGCAGTCGCCGCCGGCGTGATCCCCGATTCGGCTCTGGCCTCAGCGCGCGCCAGTTCACGAACACCGAGTTGCATCCCCTCCACTTTGGAGGAGGCGATGGATTCGGTTCGCAGCAGCAGCCTGGCGAGGGGTCCCAGCGCCGTGCCTCCCTCGTGATTCAGCTGTCGGATGGCATCTTCGGCCTCGGAAACCAGCCCGGCGAGCCGGGCGTCCAACCGCACGTTGAGCGACGACAGTTCGTCGGGGACAAACGCTTCGTACCGGCAGGCGCGCCGATAGGCGGCAGGCGCGTCGAGTGTCGGGTCGTGCTGCCAGATCTTGGGAACGAGGTGGCCGGGCATCGAGAGCTGAGTGGAGGGTCCGAGGCGGACTGCAACTCTGGGGGGTGGCGGAACCACAGAAGTGTCCAAAGTTCCACTTACAAGGTAAACGGCACTATGGCAAATCGCTATTCCCGGATGCCTGGACCCCACGCCATTCCCCAACGCCGCCACCCCAGGCCCCCTGGAACGGGGGACTGCCCTAACCCTTTGCGGCATGAGCGTTCGTCCGCCGGTCTCCAACGGGATCTCAATACAGTTTTGTCGACACATCTCCCAGGACGTCTGCCCGTGGAACGTGAAGTTCGCGCGCCCAGGGAAGGAGCCGAGGTTCGCGGCGCGGGAGGTGATTTCCGACAAGGACGCGACGACGCTCGCGACGGAGATTCTCGCGATGAGCGACGACAGGTATCGCGCCGCCTTCAAGGGTTCGGCGATGAAGCGGGCGAAGCCGGCGGGCCTGAGGCGGAACGCCGCGGCCGTGCTCCGGGCCGTCCCCCGCGGCGACCCGCCATGGGACGACGCATCGACTCGTTGAACGCCGTCACGCCCGCCGCCGCGCCGGCCTACTTCAGCCAGCTCTCCACCTTCGCCCGGCTCGGCACGCCGCCCGCGTGCACGACGGCGCCGTCAATCACCACGCCCGGCGTGGCCATGACCCCGTAGCGCATGATGTCCTGGATCTCTTCCACCTTCTCGAGTTCGATGTCGGCGCCGGTTTCCTTCGCGACGGTCTGGAGCAGCCGGATGGTGTTCCGACAGTTCGGGCAACCCGTCCCGAGCACTTTGACGTTCTTCATGACAATCTCCTTGACGCCGCTCACAACACGGCGTTGAACACGTAGCCCACGAGCAGGATGCCGGCCGCGACCACGGCCACAAACGTCGCGATTAGCCGCATCTTCAGGACCTTGCGCAGGATGATCATCTCCGGCAGCGAGAGCCCGATCACGCTCATCATGAACGCGAGCACCGTCCCGAGCGCGGCCCCCTTGCCGAGGAGCGCCTGTACGATCGGAATCACCCCCGCGGCGTTCGCATACATCGGCACGCCGACGAGCACCGCAGCCGGCACCGACCACCACGCATCGCGGCCCATGATCGATGCCATGAGGGTCTCGGGCACGTACCCGTGGATCGCGGCGCCGATCGCGATGCCGGCCAGGATGTACGGCCACACGCGCCCGACGATCTCCCGTACGGCGGCGAATCCGGCACCGATGCGCGCGGCGGCGTCCATCCGTTCGTGTTCCGCGCCGGCCTGCACTCGTGGCATGTCGCGCACCCAGTCTTCGAGCGACGACTCCATGTGGAGGCGCCCGATCACCCAGCCGGCGACGATCGCGACGGAGAGGCCGAGGCCGAGATAGAGCATCGCGATCTTCCATCCGAACAGCGCGAACAGCAGCGCCAGCGCCACCTCGTTGACCATCGGCGCCGAGATCAGGAAGGAGAAGGTGACGCCGAGCGGCACGCCCGCCTGGACGAACCCGATGAAGAGCGGCACCGCCGAGCACGAGCAGAAGGGAGTCACGATCCCGAGCCCCGACGCCATGACGTTGGCGATTCCCTCGGCTCGCCCAGCGAGCAGGGCGCGCGTGCGTTCGGGGGTGAAATACGAGTTCACCATCCCCATGGCGAAGACGACCCCTGTGAGCAGCAGCAGGACCTTGGGCGTGTCGAAGAGGAAGAATTGCAACGCGCCACCGAGGTGGCTCGCGGGATCCACCGGCATCGCCGCTACCAGCGCGGTCGAGGCCGGTGCCAGCATGAGGTAGACCGCCAGCCAGCCCAACGCTGCGGCGCCGAGAAAGACCCGAGGGTGTGCAGCGGGCCAGTCGGCGCGGCGGACGGTCACATCGTCGGCGTGCAGCATGCCTTTTCGGCCATCCACCGGGTGTAGCGGGCTTCGGAGTCGGCGACCAGCTGGTCGGTGAGCAAGGCCTTGGCGGCGTCGAGTACCAGCCGCTGGTCCGGCCCGGGGTGCTCCACCACTCGGTATCGCATCCACAACCCGTCGCGGCGGCCCTCGACGAGGCCGGTGGCCTGGAGGTAGCGCATATGTCGCGACGCCTTGGATTGCGTCACCCGAAGGATGGCTTCCACGTCACAGACGCACAGTTCGCCGTGGCGGAAGAGCAATGCAAGAATCTCGAGGCGCGTGTCGTCGGAGAGTGCTTTGAACGTCTGGCTGAGCAGTCGCATGGTCGGGTTTCTCGGTGGGTGGAGTAAACCCGTTTACGCGGTTAGACGGGATCGGCAACTCCCCGACGGGTCGTAGGATGTTTCCCGACGGGTCGAGGTGGTTCGTGTGATTGTCGGCGCGTCGAGAGGGGAATCGCGGAACGGTTCAGTTGGCACATCTCCCAGGAAGTCTGTCCCTGGAACGTGAAGTTTGCGCGGGAGGTGCGGGAGCCAAGCTTCCAGCCGCGGGCAGTGATCGCGGGGAAAGACGCGCGCACGCTCGCCTCGGAGATCCTCGCGATGAGCGAAGAGGAATTCCGCGCGGCGTTCAAAGGCTCGCCGATGACGCGGGCGAAATCGGCGGGGCTCCGGCGAAACGCCGAGGTCGTTCTCGCAGACAATCACGACTGAGTCGCTGAGGCCTGGGCGCTATGGCAGCGTCCAAGGCGGCCGAAGGCCGCTCCGAGCGCTGTCGTCGAATCGCTCCTCCACGCCGGCCCTTGCACCTCCTGTCCGTCACACGTGGAACGTCACCGGCTCCGCCGCCCACCGAATGCCTTGCGCCAGCGCACCTTCGGGTTGTGGAATCGGACGCGCTCGGGTGCGAACGTGTTCGCGTCGAACAGTCCGCCCACCCACGCCAACATTTCGTCGTATTCCTCGTTTGCGGGGTTCGCCAGGATCTCGAGCAGGCGCTCGTAGCCGGGCGGGCCACCGCAGTCCTCAGGCGGGCACGCCCGCTCCCCGCCTAGACAGCGGGGGTACGTGGTGCCCGGCTCGCGGTGTCCGATGGCTTCCAGCTCCACGTCGTGCTCCCACCCGTCGCCGAAGTCGTATTCGTACTGGGCCCGCGTGCCCCCGACGTAGAAGTACTTGCTGATGGGCACGGTCCACCCAGGCAGGGACACCGGATCGCCCTCGAACGGGTCGTCGTCGGGAATGCCGATTTCTTCGGCCTGCCGCGTTTCAGGGTTCCGCACGCGGAACACATGCAGATGGTAGTCCAGCCAGCCCATGGCGTCCTGGATGGCCACGTGCAGATCCCAGAACGAGTAGCTGGCCGGCACCTCGATTCGGCGCCAGATGCGCGGCTTGATGTGCCGCAGAGTGACCTTGAACTGGAGCGTACTGCGCGTGGTGTCCATGGCGGCGCTTCCTTCGTGTCAGGTGGCGAACTCGCTCAGGCCGCCGCGACCTCGTCACACAACTCGACGAGCGAGACGGCTTCCACGTCGTTCGCCAGCGGGAATCGCTCGGCTCCACCGTAGACCACGAGCCGGCGCTCCGGCCGCACCGTCTCGCACGCGAGCTGGAACCCACGCTCGACCTTGGGCGCGAGCCCGCGCTTGATCTCGACGGCCCACGGCTTGCGATGACCGGGGAGCTTGAGCAAGAGGTCGATCTCGGCGCCCGCCGCCGTGCGGAAGAAGTGCGCCTCGGTGCCGCTGGGCGCCGCCGCGATCAGCGACTCGATGGCCAGTCCCTCCCAACTCCCGCCGGCCACCGGGTGCGCCAGCAGGTCCTCGCGGTCGCCAACGCCGAGCAGCGCGTGCACCAGCCCACTGTCGCGAACGTAAACCTTGGGCGACTTGACCAGGCGCTTGCGCACGTTGCCATGCCACGGCGCAAGGCGGCGAACGAGGAACAGGTCCACGAGCAGGTCGAGGTAGGCCGCGACCGTCTTGCCGTCCACGGCGAGGGCGCGAGCCAGCGCCGCGGCGTTGAGCAGCCCGCCCTGCTGGTGCGCGAGCATCGTCCAGAGGCGGCGGAGCGTTTCGGCCGGGATGCGCGGCCCGAGTTGCGGGATGTCCCGCTCGAGGTAGGTGCGGATGAAATCGGTGCGCCAGCGCAGGCTCGCGGCGTCGGAAGCGGCGAGCAGACTCTCCGGAAATCCGCCGCGCAACCAGAGGGTGTCGACGCGCTCTCGCCCCACCTCGCCGGAGTCGAGCGGGGCGAGTTCCAGATAGCGGATGCGACCCGCGAGCGACTCGCTGGATTGTTTGAGCAGGTCCATCGACGCCGACCCCAGGACCAGGAAACGCCCCTGGCCGTGCCCGCGCCTCCGACCGGCGTCGATGAGCCCGCGCAGGCTGCGGAAGAGGTGTGGCGTGCGCTGGATCTCGTCGAGGATGACGAGCGTGTTCTCGTGCTGTGCCAGGTAGAGTTCCGGCTCGGTGAGTTTGGCCCGGTCGGCTTCGGACTCTAAGTCGAGGTAGACCGCCGGCCGCGTGCTGGCCACTTCGAGCGCGAGGGTGGTCTTCCCAACCTGCCGCGGCCCCAGCAGGGCGGCGGCCGGGGCTTCGTCGAGAGCGGCGGATAGGGGCGAGAGAAGGCGGCGTGGAATCATCCGTGCAATTATGGAGTGAAGTTCCAGAAATGCAAGGATAGTGTGCCGGACCTGGTCGGATCGCTAACCCTTTGGCCGGCAAAGAGTTCGGCGACCGCTGCTCAGGTATAGCTCGGTACGGTTATTATCGGCACGCCTCCCAGGAGGAGTGCCCGTGGAACATCAAGTTCGCACGGGAGGTGAAGGAGCCGAGCTTCCTGCCGCGGGCGGTGATTGGCGAGAAGGACGCGGAGACGCTGGCGGCGGAGATCCTCGCGATCAGCGGTGATGAATTCCGCACTGCGTTCAAGAGCTCCGCAATGAAGCGAGCGAAGCTTGGCGGCCTCCGGCGGAACGCGGCCGTGGCGCTCGAGGACGCCGCCGCGTTCAGCTCGTCTTCAGATGAAAGTGCAGATACCCCGAGCGCGTGACCGACGCCGGCACTGACTGAATGCCCGTCTGGATGCAGATCGGATTGCCCTTCGCGTCCACGCCCCACGCGATGCACACGGTCTTGTTCTGCATGACCGTCGTGGTCATGGAATACCTCGACCGGCTGAGGGGGTCGCGGGAGTCCACCGCGACCGAGAAACCGGAGCAGTCGAAGTTCAGGTAGTAGTGCTCGACGTTCGGCACCGACGGCGGAACGAGCCGGCACGACCCATTCTGCGTGTACAAGAGCACCGTGTCCCGCAACAAGCGTATCTCGCCGGTGATCGCCGTGCCCGTGAGTCTTGGCTGGCCGGCCAGATCTTCCGCGAACGTGTAGGTGCCCTCAACCGGCGCTGCGGGCGTGGCCGCTTGCGGGGCCGGTTGGCACGCCGCCAGCGTGGCGACAGCGCCAACCAGCAGGGAACGTCTTGCGTGTTTCAGCATGGTGACCCCCTGGGGGCGGACGAGGCCTCGAACGTGGAAATCTACCCACGGGTCAGGGCATGTGTTCCTGCGGCGCGTCCGGCAGCGGGCGCACCCAGATGTTCCGGAAGCTGATCGGCGCGCTCGGATCGCCGTGTGCCTGCAACTTGATCGGCTCCGGCCCGTGCGCCTTGTACGCCGGTTTGCCGATGTAGAGCGTCGGCCCCAGCAGCGCCACATGGTTCTGCACCAGTACGCCGTTGTGGAACGCCGTCACGTACGCGGGCGTGGCCAGCGAGCCGTCCTGCTTGAACGTCGGCGCCGTCCAGATGATGTCGTACACGTTCCACTCGCCCGGCTTGCGCATCGCGTTCACCAGCGGTGGATACTGTTTGTAGATGGCCGCCGCCTGGCCGTTCACGTACGTGGCGTTGTCGTACGAATCCAGGATCTGGATCTCGTAGCCGTCGTCGCCGGGGCCGGTGGACGCGAGAAAGACGCCGCTGTTGCCGCGCGCCTGGCCGCTGCCGGTGATCCCCTCGGGCACGCGCCACTCCAGATGCAGCTGATAGTTCGTGAACGACCGCTTGGTCTCGATGTTGCCGGCGTTCTTGGCCACGGTGAGCAGGCCGCCGTGCACGACCCACGTGGCCGGCGAGTGGTCGTCGGCCGAGACCCACCCGGTCTCGTCGCGGCCATCGAAGAGCTTGATGGCGTCCGAGGGCGGAGCCAGATCGGACGGTCCCGGCGTGACCACCGCCGGGACGGGCTTCCAGACCTCCGTTTCTTCGGGACGGGGTTTGGTGTTCTGCGCGGTCGCCACCGACGCGGCGGCGCAGACGAGCATCAGGACGGAAGAGACGGCGGGCGCCTTCATGACGGGGTTCTCCAGTGCAGTGGCGTGCGTGTGGGGCGCAGGGATCGTGCATCCGATCGCGCGGCCCCGCAACCGCCGGCGATATTCCGCCCGGCAGCCGAGAGCGCGCAGCCCCCTCCCCTTGCCCCCGCCCCACCCCTCGCTATCATTACTATATAACTACTCACGACTATAGTGATACAGAACCGGCACGCCGGTTCCTTCCGTGAGACGCACCGCCATGCGCATGCCGGAAATCCGCTTCCGCCTCCACTGGGAAGCCGTCGTCTGGATCGCCCTCGGCGTCTTCGCCGGGCACAGGCTCTGGCCGCAGGTCGCCGCCGCGGCCGGCGTCGCCTCCTCGCCCGTCACCACCGCCCCCGCCTTCCAGCTCACCACCCTCGACGGCCACGTCGTCGCCAGCGACCAGCTCCGGGGCAAGGTCGTGCTGCTCAACTTCTGGGCCTCCTGGTGCCCGCCCTGCCGCTTCGAGATGCCGGGGTTTCAATCGGTCTACGACCGCCACAAGGCCGACGGCGACTTCGTCGTGCTCGGCGTCTCGGTGGACGCCGGCGGCGTGGGCGACGTCAGGAAGTTCCTCGCCGACAACCACATCACCTACCCGGTGGCCATGGCCACCGGCGAGATCGTCGAGGGCTACGGCGGCATCGACCTCCTGCCCACCTCGTTCCTCATCGACAAGGATGGACGCGTCCGCAACCAGGTGCACGGCATCTTCACCGCCGTCGCCCTCGACCAGGCGGTGAACCGGCTGCTCGCCGAGCCCGCCGGCGCCCCGCTGCACGGCGACGCCAGTCCGTGAACGACGTCGCCGCGGTCTCGTTCGGGCTCGCCTTCGCGGCGGGACTCGTCTCCTTCCTCTCCCCCTGCGTCCTGCCGCTGGTGCCGAGCTACCTGACCTTCGTCACCGGCATGACGCTCGACGAACTGACCGCCGGCGGCCGCGACGCCGCCCGCCGCCGCGCCATGGGACACGCGGCGCTGTTCGTGCTCGGCTTCACCCTCGTGTTCATGACGCTCGGCGCCACGGCCAGCGCGCTCGGCGCTTCGATGCGCCGGTCGCTGCCGCTCATCCAGCAGGCGGGCGGCGTGCTCATCGTCCTGTTCGGGCTGTACATGCTTGGCGTGCTCGAACTCCCGGCGCTGATGCGCGAACGCCGAGTGCAGATGGCGTCGAAGCCGGCCGGGCTCGCCGGATCGATGCTGGTGGGCGTCACCTTCGGCGCCGGGTGGACGCCCTGCGTGGGCCCGGTGCTCGCGTCGATCCTGCTCTACGCCGGCGCCAAGGCAACCATGGGCAAGGGCATGCTGCTGCTCGGCGCCTACAGCATGGGCCTGGGCGTGCCCTTCTTCCTCGCCGCCGTGGCGCTCAACTGGTACCTCGCCGGCGCGCAGCGGATGCGCCGCTGGCTCCGGCCCATCGAACGCGCGTCCGGCGCCCTGCTCGTGGCGATCGGCGTGCTGCTGGTGACGGGCAAGTTCACGATCCTGTCGCACTTCTTCGCGGGGCTCGGCACGTTCTGACGCCACGGGCGCGATAACTTTCGCCCGTGACCTCCGCCCGCGACCGCTACTTCGCCTTCCGCCGCACCGTGCCGCATGGAGCGCGACTCGAACGCCAGACGGTTCGCGCGCGCGGGCTCGCCTTCGCCGTATTCACCACGCCGCCGGTGGCCGGCGCGCCGCCGCTGCTCTGCGTGAACGGCGGGCTCGTGGTCGATCACGCCATGCTCTGGCCGGCGCTCTCGCCGCTGGCCCACGGCCGCCAGCTCATCCTCTACGACCAGCGGGGACGCGGCGAGTCCGAAGCACCGGCCGATCCCTCGACGGCGACGATCGACGACAATGCGGCCGACATCCCCGCGCTCCGTCGCGCCCTCGGACTCCGCCAGTGGGACGTGCTCGGCCACTCGTGGGGCGGCGGCGTCGCGATGCTCGCGGCGTCGCAGGACGGCGCAGGCGTTCGGCGGCTGGTGCTCGTGGACGCGGTGGGCCCGACCAGCGCGTGGATGGCGCCACTCCGCGCCGAGTCGCTCGCGCGCGCCAACGACGCCGACCGCGCCGTTCTGGCCGGCATCACCGACGAGATGCTCGGCACGCCCGACCCCGACGTGCACCTGGCGCACCTGCGCGCCTCGTATGAGGCCTGGTTCGTGGACCGCGCCTTCGCGTCCACCTTCCCGATGCCGCGCTCGGCGAGCCCCACCGGCATCGCGGCGCTGGCCCGGCTCCGCCGCGAGGGCTACGACTGGCGCGACCGCGTGCGCGCGATCGCCGCGCCCACGCTCGTGCTGCATGGCGAGGGCGATCCGCTGCCCCCGGACGTGGCCAGCGAACTGACCGCCGCGATTCCACGCTCGCGGAAGCTGCTGCTGCCGCACAGCGGGCACTTCCCGTTCTGGGAAGCGCCCGCCGAGTTCTTCGCCGCGGTGTCGGAGTTTCTCGCCTAGCGGACGCCGGCGAGCGCGCGCTCAGTCGTTGTTGATCCTGAGCGTCTGCCTGCGCTTCTCGCGGACGATCTGCAGCTCGATGATCTGGTCCGCGCTGTGCCGCTCGAGCGCGCGCCGCAGCGCGCGCACGGAAGCCACGTCGTCGCCCGCCACCTTCACGATGATGTCGGCGCTCCGGAGCCCGGCCTCGGCGGCCGGCGTGCCGCTGGGAGCGCTGATCACCATCACGCCGTGGTCCACGCCGAGGTTCAGGTTGCGCGCGAGGTCGGCGTTGAGCGTGCTCATCTCGGCGCCGGCCACGGGCGCGCGGTCGGAGTCGAAGTTGAAGAACGACACCGAGGGCGCGGCGGCAGCGGCCGGGGTCGAACCCCCGCGGTAGAAGCCGGTCACCGGCGCGGGCGCCGGTGCAGGCGGGGTCGGCGGTTGCGCGGCCATCACCGGCGCCTCGGCGGGCGCGGCCGGCGCCCTGGGGGCCGAGAAATCGCCCATCCGCAGCATGTAGCTCCGCGGCGCCTTGGCCACCACGAGCGAATAGTCGTGGGGTTCGCCGTTGTGCTCCAGCCGCACCACGATCTTGCGGTCAGGCTGGAGGAGCCGCGTCATCGAGATGGCCCGCGCGGTCACGTCCTGCCCGTTGAACGCCATCAGCAGGTCGCCGCGCGCGATGCCGGCCCGCTGGGCGGGCGACGCCGGCTCCACCGATTCCACCTCGGGATAGTCGAGGAAGCGCACGAAATACTCGCCGTCGTGCACGTCCTCGAGCGGCGCGCCCACGAAGGTGAGCCCGATCCATCCCTTGGGCGCGGCGTCCTGGGCCAGCCGCGGCGACAGCTGCCACTGCGTCATGGCGGAGTCCGCCGCGGCGAGGCCGATGCGCATGCCCTCGCCCGCCTGCTGGAGCCCGAACGCGACCGCGTTCTGCGACAGGTCGGTGAGCTGGCGGATCATGTCCGACATCTGCTCGGACATGCGCGCCCGCTGCTCGGGGGTGATCGGCCTGCCGAGGAAGATCCGCTGGAGCGAATCGACCTTGTCCATCAGCCGCACCACGATCACGCGGCTGCTGTCCTCCGTGCACTGGCCGTCCACGCACACGACGTGCGCATGCGTGCGGGCCGGGGGCTGCGCCGAGGACTGCTGCGCACGCGCCGCCGCGGCGCCGAGGGGCGCCAGGGCCAGGGCCAATGCCATCGTGCGACCGGGACTCTTCATCGAGCTGTGCATCACGTTCACCATGCGAGGCAGATCAGAAGCTGTTGACGCGCAGCCCGGCGGGCAGCGCGGTGTTGAGCTGGCGCAGCGTGGCTTCGCGCTGGCCGAGCGTGGTCAGGTAGTAGTCGTTGATCACGGGGTCGTACGGCGCGTCGTTGAGCGCGGCGCGCATGGCGGTGGACACCTGATCCAGCGCCGCCAGCCGCGTGCGCATCGACGACGGACTCTCGGTGCCCCGCGCCGCGGTGTCGTGCTGCGCGATGTACGCCGCGGCGTTCTGGAACACCGCCTGCGCCTGGCTCCGCGCCGCCCGAGCCTCGTCCACCGAGTGGAAGGCGACGGTGTTCGAGTCGGCGGGCGACGAACTCGTCGCCGCGACGCCAGTCGTGAAGCCGGGCAGCGGGGCCGCCCCGGCGCTGTAGCGGCCGAACAGGGTGCCCCCGGCCATGAACAGCAGCGCGGCGGCCACCTGCAGCCAGAACCGGCCGTGCCGCGTGCGCACCGGGCGCGCCGGCCCGGCCACCAGCGTCTCCGCGCGCAGCGCCGGCGACAGCGATTCCCAGCGGGTGAGCGGCAGCCCGATGCTGGCGCGCTCGCCGGCTGACAGCGCCAGCAGCGCGCGCATCGCATCGCGCTCTCCGGCACACGTTCGACACGTGTGCAGATGGGCGAGTTCGGCGGCCGTCGGCTCTTCGTCGGCCAGGGCCGCGAGGCGTTCAGGAGAAAGGTGCGACATGTTCCACTTCCGTGCGTTCGGGTGCATCGACCAGGTGCGCGAGCAGTTTGCGAAGCTTCGCGCGAGCTTTGAAGAGTTGAGACTTGGACCCGCCGGATGTGATGCCGAGTTCGGCGGCGATTTCCTCGTGCGTGTATCCCTCGACGTCGTGCAGCAGAAAAACCGTGCGTGCCCCCGGCGACAGCTGCGCCGCCGCCTCCTCGATGGAGGCCATGACGAACGAGCGGTCGGTGTCCGGCGTCACCGCCACCAGGTCGGGCTCCATGTCAACTTCGACCTTGGCCAGCCGGTGGGTGCGGCGCAGCGCGTTCAGCGTCCGGTTCACCGCGATCCGGTGCGCCCAGGTGGCGAACTGGGATTCGCCGCGGTAGCTGGGCAGGGCGCGGAAGATCTGGATCCAGACTTCCTGCGCGATGTCCTGCGCCACGTCGTGATCCGGGCCCACCAGCCGGCGTACGACCATGTCGATGTGCGGCGCGTGACGGGTCCACAGGGACCGCATCGCCGCCTCATCGCCCTGGATGGCGCGTCGAATGGTGAGTTGCTCGTCGCTCATGAGTTCGGGGAATTGGTCAGTCTACGGTATGAAAAGGGTTTACTGTCGGTGATACCACCCCTCTTGGTAACCATATGTTTGCCCGCACGCGGCAGTCCGTGACGATTTTCGCCTCTTGTTCGTATCCCGACACAGGGGCATGTTGTGCCGCGCTCGGAAGTTGCCGATACGGGAACTCCGGGCGACCCCGCCCCATGAACGCCTCCTCCAGCCACACTCCGACGGGCTTCCCGTGTTCCTGACCTCCGTTCTCACCGCCCTGCTCATTGCCCCAGGCCACGCGGATCATCCGCGCCGGCCCGGCGAAGGGCTGCCCGTGGCGACCCCTGCGGAAGTCGGCATGTCGGCCAATGGGCTGGACCGGATCACCGACCTCGTCACGCGGAGCATCCGCGCCGGCGCATTTCCGGGCGCGTCGGTGTTCGTGGGACGGCAGGGCTACGCGGTGCTCGAGGAAGGCTACGGGCGGCTGAGCTGGGGCGCCAACAGCGCGCCGGTGATGCCCGACCGCACGATCTACGATCTGGCGTCGCTCACGAAGGTGGTGGCCACCACCACCGCGATCATGGTGCTGTACGACGAGGGCAAGATCGGGCTCGACGACCCGGTGTGGAAATACATTCCCGAATTCAGCGGCGGCGCCAAGGACCGCGTCACGGTCCGCATGCTGCTCGAACACCGGTCGGGGCTGCCACCGGGCCGCGACCTGTGGCGCACGGCGCACTCTCCGGCCGAGGCGCGCGCGCAGGTGATCGCCACGCACCTCTATTACAAGCCGGGCTCGCTGTTCGAGTACTCCGACCTCGGCGCCGACATGCTCGGGTTCATCGCCGAAAAGGTGAGCGGCGAGCCGCTCGATCAATTCGTCGAGGAGCGCGTGTTCCAGCCGCTCGGCATGCACGACACCGAGTTCCGCCCCGATCCGTCGCTCGACGACCGCATCGCGCCCACCGAATCCTGGTCGCGCCGCGGCTACCCGCTGCAGGGCCAGGTGAACGACGACAACGCCTACGCGCTGGGCGGCGTAGCCGGCCATGCGGGGCTGTTCAGCTCGGCGTCCGACCTCGCGATCTTCGCCCAGATGCTGCTCGACGGTGGCACCTACAACGGCGTCCGCATCGTGTCCGACAGCACGGTGAAGCTGTTCACCAAGCGCGAGCCGCACGCCGGCACGCGCGCCCTCGGCTGGGACACCTGCGCCGGCGAGCATGGCTGCGGCGACTTCCTGGGCGAGTCGGCGTTCGGACACACCGGCTTCACCGGCACCTCCATCTGGATCGATCCCGAGCGGCAGATGTTCGTCATCCTGCTCACCAACCGGGTGTACGATCCGAAGCTGCGCCACAGCATGAAGGCGATCGCCGACGTGCGCGCCGATCTGGCCGACGCCGCGGTGCTCGCAGTGCAGGACGACCCCGCCGCGCCGGCCGCGATGCCGGCGGCCTGGCGCACCGACACGCAGCTGGGGTGGAACCGCAGCGTGCGCCGCACGCATCGCAAGACGGCGGCCACGAAGCCGGCGATCAAGAAGCCGGCGGCCAGGAAATCATCGAGCGGGACGGCGAAGAAGGGCGATTAGGGCGCGATTGTCGCGCCCCCGCTTCCGCCCCACGCCGGTTTCGATGATCTTGCGGCATGTCCGACGACCTGCCACACAACGCATCCCCATCTCCCGCAGCGCCCGCGACTCCCTCGGAGCCGGCCGTCGCGCCGTCCGCGGAGCAGATCCGGCTCGCCCTCCGCAAGGTGAAGGACCCCGAGCTGAACCTCAACATCATGGACCTCGGCCTGGTCTACGACGTGCTCGTGGAAGACGCGACGGTCGTGATCAACATGACGCTGACGTCGCCCGGCTGCCCGGCGGGACCGCAGATCATGAACGATGCCGAGCGAACGGTGCGGGCAATGGACGGCGTGGGCGACGTGGTGATGAATCTGGTGTGGGAGCCGTACTGGTCACCGGACAGAATCGAGCCGAGGGTCAGGGCGTACATGGGATTGTAAGTGCTGAACGGCGCAGGGCCGAAACCACGCAGGGCCGATACGACGCACGGCCGAAGACACGAAACTGAAAAACCACGCAGGACCATACCAGCGGGGAAGCGGACTCGGGCCTGCGGCCCTGAAACGGCGGATGGGGTGAAACGGCGGCGGGCCGCGGCGCATGATGCGCCGTGGCCCGCTCGTAGTTTCGGCTTCGGTTCGCTGGTTGCTGTCTTCCGAATTCGCAGGCGTCGTTGCAACCCCGACCCGCAGTTTGCTGCCTTCCGAATCCCGCGCTGGTGTTGCCCTGCGTGGTTTTTCAGTTTCGTGGGCTCGGCCCTGCGTCGTTTCAGTTCTGCGTGGTTTCGGCCCTGCGCCGTCTAGTCGTCCTTGTACGGGGACTCCGCCTCCGCCCCCGCCTTCCGATGCGGCTTCAGCGCCCGCACGTACTCCTCCCCCAGCGCTTCTCTCTGCCAGCGGCGCAGTTCGACCACGTCCGCGAGTTCATCCGCCGTTTCGGGGTTCCGCCGCGCCACCGCCTCGATCCGGTCCTTGGCGCACAGCACCCCGGGGTCCAGATCCAGCCGCGCCGCCACCGCGTCGCGCGCCGTCTTGAGCGCCGAGACGCGGGCGTCGAATTCGGGATCCTTGTCCCACCGCTTGCCCCGGGGAAAGCGCGGCAGATCGGCCTCGCTCACCGCCTGTCCGCGCGCGATGGCCTCGATGATCTCGGCGCCGCGCTGCTCGGCGATCGACCGCGGCATTCCCTTCACGCGGGTGAGCTCGCCACGGTCCGTGGGCCGCAGACGGGACAGTTCCAGCAGCGGTTCGTTGCCGATCACGCGGAAGGTGGCGCGGTCGAGCTCCGCCGCCACGCCGTCGCGCCAACGCGCCAGTTCGCGGAACACCGCCAGTTCGCGCCGGTTGAGGTCGCGCGCGCCCTTGATGCGCAGAAACGCCATGCCGGCCTCGTCGGGCGTCCAGCGCACGGTCTGCACGACGGCGAACTCCTCCTCGGCCCAGGCCAGGCGGCCGGCGCGCTCCAGGTCGTCGCGCATGCGGTCCCGCAGGTCGAGCAGGTGCATCGTATCCTGCGCCGCGTACTCCAGCATGCCGGGCGTGAGGGGACGCAGCGACCAGTCGGCGCGCTGGTACTTCTTCTCGAGCTTCACGCCGAAGTAGCGCTCGAGCAGGGCCGCGAGCCCGAAGGCGCGGATGCCGAGCAACTGGGCGGCCACGCGGGTGTCGAAGATCCGCACCACTTCCCAGCCGTAGTCCTGGCGCAGCAGCCGGAGGTCGTAGTCGGCGTCGTGGAACACCACTTCGACGTCGGCCCGTTCCATGAGGGCGCCGAGGCCGTCGAGCTGGGCCACGGCCAGCGGGTCGATGATCGCGGACCGATCGCGCGTCGACAGCTGCAGCAGGTAGATTCGGTCGACGAAACGATGGAAGCTGGCCCCCTCGGTGTCGACGGCGATCTCGCGGGTGGTCGAGATCTCGCGCAGGAACCGCGCCGTCGCTTCGGGTGTTTCGAGAAAGATCGGGGTGTGGGGGCTGGTCGGCGCCACGCGCATCCTGGTTGCGGGGTGAACTGCCGACAATCTAGCGAACGGCCCCCCGATCACGCGTTCCCGGACCCGAGAGCCTCCAATGCCCAATTCGTCCCCGATGCCCGACGCGGTGTTCCACATCTATCCCACCGACTGCGACATGTTCGGCCACCTGAACCACGCCAGCATGTTGGTGTTTCTGGAGCGGGCGCGGTGGGCGCTGTTCGACCATCTGCTGGACCAGCGGGCGCTCGCCCAGGCGCGGGTGCTGCCGGTGGTGCGCCACGTGGACATCAGCTACCTGGCGCAGACGCTGCCCGGTGAGGATCTGGCCATCCGGTCGGGAATCTCCAAGGTGGGCAACACGAGCTACACCATCCGGCAGGAAGCCCGGAAGGTGGAGAGCGGCCAGCTCGTGGCCGAGGCCATCCTGGTGATCGTGTCGGTGGACCGGGAGGGAAAGCCGGTGCCCGTGCCCGAGGACTGGAAGTCGACCGTCCCCGTGTGGGCCCACTAGATTCGGGCGATGAGTTCCGACGCCGCCCCGGAGGCCGAACCCGCCGTCTCCGACGCCGAACGCCGCACGATGGCGCGCGTCGGGGCCGTGCTCTTCCGCCACCGCGGATGGCTGCCCGTGCCCTTCGTGGTCGTGCCGCTGCTGGTGCCGGGCCACGAGAGCGTCGCCCAGTGGGTGGTTGGCGTCATGCTCATTGCCCTCGGCGAGGCGATCCGTATGGCCGGGGTCGCCGCGGCCGGCACCGTCACCCGCCGCCGGTCGCGCCACGTGCAGGACCTGGTCACCCACGGGATCTTCGCCTGGGCCCGGAATCCGCTCTACATCGGCAACTTCCTGATCTGGATCGGGTTCGCCGTCATATCGGGCGTGTTCTGGTTCATCCCGGTGGCGGCGGCGCTGTTCGCGATCGAGTACGCCTTCATCGTGCGTTACGAGGAGGGGGTGCTGGAGTCGATCTTCGGCGCCGAGTACCTGGCCTACAAGGCGGGAACGCCGCGATGGTTCCCGCGGGCTCCGCGCCGGAGCGCGACGGGCCCGCACTACTGGGGCGAGGCCTGGAAGAGCGAGACCAGCACGTTCATGCAGTACGCGGCGCTGGCGGCGGGGTTCTGGCTGAAGGACAGGATCTACTAGAAACCGCGAAAGGGCGAACCGCTTCGACAGCGCAGGGCCGAACCCACGCAGGGCCGAACCCACGCAGGGCCGAACCCACGAAACCGAAAAACGACGCAGGGCATCACCGGCGCGGGATTCGGAAGGGAGCAACCAGCGGGTTGAGGCTGTTACTACGAGCGGGCCGCGGCGCATGATGCGCCGCGGCCCGCCGCCGTTTCAATCCATCCGCCGTTTCAGGGCCGCAGGCCCGAGTCCGCTTCCCCGCTGGTATGGTCCTGCGTGGTTTTTCAGTTTCGTGGGTTCGGCCCTGCGTCGTACCGGCCCTGCGTAGTTTCGGCCCTGCGCCGTTTTTCAGTTCTAGCGCTGCGGTTTCCCCGGCGGCTCGTCGCCCTCGAACACCGTCTTGTTCTTCTCGATGTACGACTTGAGGTTCACGGGAACGTCTTCCTCGGGGAAGATGGCCGTGACCGGGCACTCGGGCTCGCACGCCCCGCAGTCGATGCACTCGTCGGGGTGGATGTACAGCTGATCCTCGCCTTCGTAAATGCAGTCCACGGGACAGACGTCCACGCAGGCGCGGTCCTTGACTCCGATGCAGGCTTCCGTGATCACATAGGGCATGAGTGCCTCGAAAATGGCTGCGAAGCAAACGCGGTTCGACTAAGATAATCGGTGTCGCCCGGCCCAACAGGGTCGATTACCACCTGCCCTCCGCCGCCCCCGCGCCATGCGCCTGACCGTCAACGGATCCGCGTACGATCTGCCCGTGGCCGGCTCCGAAACGCTGCTCGGCCTCCTGCGCGGGCGGCTCGCCCTCAGCGGCACCAAGCTGGTGTGCGGCCGAGGGGAATGCGGCGCCTGCACGGTGCTCGTGGACGGCCGGCCGGCCTACGCCTGCCTCACCCTCGCCGCCGCCTGCGAGGGCGCCGCCGTCACCACCATCGAAGGCATGGGCCGCCCCGACCACCTGCACGCCCTGCAGGAGGCGTTCATCGCCCACGACGCGCTGCAGTGCGGATTCTGCACGCCCGGCCAGATCATGGCCGCCGCCGCGCTGCTCGCCGAGAATCCCCGCCCCACGGAGGACGACGTGCGCCGCGGCATGAGCGGCAACCTCTGCCGCTGCGGCGCCTACCCGAAGATCCTCACCGCCGTGCTCGACGCCGCCCGCCGCCTCGAGGCCGACCATGGCGCCTAGAAAACGCCCCGCGGCCCCGGCCCCGGCCGCGCCGCCGGCCCCCGACGCGCCGCGCGCCCGGCGATTCGTCGCCACCAAGGTGGAGGTCGAGGGCCGCGAAGAGACGAAGATCGTCGAACTGCCCGACCGGACCCCCGACCCCTGGACCGCCGACGCCGAACTCCATGTGGTCGGACAGCGCGTGCCGCGCATGGACGCCCTGGAGAAGGTCACCGGCGCCGCCCGCTACACCGCCGACCTGTCGCGCCCCGGCATGCTGTTCGCCGCCATCGTCCGCGCGCCGGTGGCCGCGGGCCGCCTCACCGCCATCGACGCGTCGAAGGCCCTCGCCATGCCCCACGTGCGCGGCCTGCTCACCCTCGACGACGTCCGCGGCGTGCGCTACGACGCCGGCCAGCTCCTGGACGACACCATCCGCTACGCGGGCCAGCCGCTCTGCGTGGTCTGCGCCGACAGCTTCGTCGCCGCCAGGGCCGCCGCGCGCGCCGTGCAGCTCACCATCGAGCCCGCGCCCCACGCCGTCACCGCCGAGCGGGCACTCGCCGCCGGCGCCCCCAACGTGCGCCCCAAGGGCAACGTCTCGCCGCGCTCGCCGCGCATCATCGAGCGCGGCGACGTGGACGCCGGCCTTCGCGAAGCCGAAGTCACGATCACGCGCGAGTATCGAACACCGGTGGCGCTCCACACCGCGCTCGAGCCGCACGCCGCCGTGGCCGAGTGGGAAGGCGGCCGGCTCACCGTCTGGGAATCGACGCAGGGAATCTTCAACACGCGCCGCGACCTGGCCAAGGCCTTCGGTCTCAAGCTCTCGAACGTGCGCGTGATGAAGGACTACATGGGCGGCGGATTCGGGGCGAAGAACGGCGCCACGGCCCCCGCCTACATCGCCGCCGCGCTGTCGCGGAAGCTCGGCCGCCCCGTGCGCTGCGTCTTCGACCGTTACGGCGAGCAGACCGACGCCGGCAACCGCTCCGCCACCGTTCAGCGCGTGACGCTCGGCGCCAGACGCGACGGCACGCTCACCGCCGTCAGGGTCGAGGCGACGATTCCCATGGGCGTGGGCGGCTGGGAGGCGGGCCCCGGGCGCATCTACCACGAACTGCACGCCTGCCCGAACGTCCACACCAGCGAGACGTTCGTCTACACGAACGCCGGCGCCATGGCGTCGTTCCGCGCGCCCGGCCACACCGAGGGCGCCTTCGGGCTCGAGAGCGCCATGAACGCGCTCGCCCGCGAGCTGAAGCTCGACCCGCTGGAGTTGCGCCGCCGCAACTACGCCGCCGACGACCAGGCGAAATCGCGCCCCTACTCCGCCAAGCGGCTCGACGAGTGCTACACCCAGGGCGCGGCGCGATTTGGCTGGGCGGCGCGCGAACGGCGGCGCGACACGACGTCCCCGCACCTGCGCCGCGGATTCGGCATGGCCGCCTGCACCTGGGGCGCCGGTGGCGGGCCGCCCGCCTACGCCTCGGTGCGCCTCAACCGCGACGGCACCGTGGAAGTGCTCACCGGCGCGCAGGACCTGGGCACCGGATCGCGCACGGTGATGGCGCAGATCGCCGCCGAGACGCTGGGCGCCCGCGTCGACGACGTGCGCACGGTGCTCGGCGACACCGAGCGGTTACCGTTCGCGCAGAACTCCTGGGGCTCGATCACCACGGCCTCGGTGGGACCGGCGGTGCGCGCCGCCGCCGAGGAGGCGCGCGACCGGCTGTTCGAGGCCGCCGCGGCCATGCTCGACGCCGGCACCGACGAACTCACGGCGCGCGACGGCGTGATCTCGGTGCAGGCCACGGGGCGCTCGCTCCCCTTTGCCGACGTCTGCGGCAAGCTCGGCGACGTGATGATCATGGGCCAGGGCAGCCGCGGCCCCAACCCCGACGGCACGGCGGTCTCGGCGTTCGGCGCGCACTTTGCCGAGGTGGAGGTGGACGTCGAGACGGGACGCGTACGGGTGACGCGCATCGTCGCCGCGCACGACAGCGGGCGGATCATCAACCCGACGCTGGCCGAGAGCCAGCTCGAGGGCGCCGTGCTGCAGGGCCTGGGCTACGCGCTGTTCGAGGAGCGCGTGATGGACGAGCAGCTGGGCGTGCAGATGAACCCGACCATGCACGACTACAAGATCCCGACCATGGCCGACCTGCCGGCCATCGAGGGCTTCTTCCTGGACGTCGCCGACGCGGTGGCGAATCACACGGGGGCCAAAGGCCTCGCCGAGCCGCCGATCATTCCCGTGGCGCCGGCCATCGCGGCGGCGGTGGCCGACGCGATCGGGGCGGAGTGCGCGGAGATTCCGCTCACGCCCTGGCGGGTGCTGGGCGCGTTGAAGGGCTGACCCTACCGCCTCCACGGCGGCAGATCGCCTTCTTTTTTCTTGATCTCCGGATTCTCGCGATACAGCGTCGCCGTCCGGCCGATCACCTGCACCACGTCGGCGCCGAGCTTGGCCGCCAGTTCGTTGGCCACTTCCTTGGGCCGCGCGTCGGCGGTGCGGTTGAGCTGAACCTTCACCAGCTCGCGCGTGCGCAGCGCGTCGTCCGCCGACTTCATGAGCGCCGGCGTCGCCCCCTGGTGTCCCAGGTGCACGGTGGCCGACAGATGATGCGCCTCGGCGCGCAGTTCGGCGCGCTGCTTCGAAGTCAGTGCCATAGGGGGTCAGTGCGTGCCGACGATGCGTGTGCCACGCCCGGAAAGTAACGGGTACGGATCGATCGGGTCCCCCTCCCAGTATTTGCCGTCCGGCGGCATGCGGAGGATCTGGAAGTGCAGGTGGGGCAGATTGTCCGGCGCGTCGCCGGTGGTGCCCACGAACCCCAGCGTATCGCCCTTGAACACGATGTTTCCGGCCACCAGCCCGCGGGCGTACCCCTCGAGATGGGCGTAGTAGTACACGAAATGGCCGGTCTTGTCGATGGTGTACACCGTGAGGCCGCCCAGCGTGTTGCTCGACACGCGAAGCACCCGCCCATCGTCGGCGGCCAGCACGGGCGTGCCGCGCGGCGCCATGATATCGATGGCGTGGTGCACGCGCTCGCCCTCGCGTGGGGAGTCGAACGAGTCCTCGAGCTGGTCGCCCGCGACGCCGGCCACGGGCAGCACCAGACCGTGCGTCATCAGGGTGGCGTCGGCGGCCGTGACGAGCGAAAGGCGAACGGTTGCAGGCCGCGCGGACGCGGCGGCCGGCGCGGGCGCGGGCGCGGCCTCGCCGGCCATCGGGCCGCTCGGCGCGGCCGCGGGGGCGGCCGATCCGGTCAGGACCACGGGAGCGAGCGACTGCACGCATGCGGACGCGAGCAGGGCGCCGGCCAGAATCGGGGCGAATCGAAGGGGTCGGAGCATGTCGGCGTAGAACGACGCGCCGGCCCCGGTGCGGGCAACGCGAAGAGGCCGCAAATGGCGCGTCCGACGGGTGGTCGCGCCCTGCCGATTCACGCGTTATCTTGGGTCCGTCTCTCCGAAACAGGGCTGAAGATCCAATGGAACATCAGGACCGCCACATCGACGTGAAGAAGAACCAGGGGTGGGGAGCCGCGTTGCTGACCATCCTGCTCGTCGCGGCGTTCATCACCATGGCGACATACATCCACAAGACGACGTACAAGTCGCCCAACGACCTGACGTTTCGCGCCAGGGGCGAACAGGGCAACTGAGCGCGCGCGCGGCAGCGGATCGACATTCGAGAGCGGCGGGCAGATGCCCGCCGCTCTTTCGTTTGCCGCCCGACCCTTCAGGCGGCCCGGGCCGACGCCGCGCCCCGCTCCATCATCGATACCACCTCGTCGAGCGTCGTGCGCCCGTGGTCGCGGGCGTACCACCGCCGCGTCTCGCGGTACCGTTCGTCCGGCGGCAGCGCCCGCCCCGGTCCCATAACCCAGGCCTGCAGCTCGCTGGGCCGCGGTCCCCACCAGCCCAGCTCGCGGAACACCGCGTCGAGCATGATGACCACCGGAATCGATCGGGACTTGCCCGTCAGGTGCGCGTCCATGATGTCGGGGTTGGCATCGCGGCCGAACACCCGCAGGTCGAGCCCCGGCGCTCGCTCCACGAGCCGCTGGACCACCGGCACCACGTTCACCGCGTCGCCGCACCAGTCCTCGCTCAGCACGGCCAGATGCCAGGGGCCGCCGAGCAGATTGGCGCGGGCGGCAATCTCGTCGGGAACCTGCGCGTGCTGGTACACGGCTACCCACAAGTCGTGGTTCTTCTGCGCCGTCGGGAGCCAGGCCTCAAAGGTCGGCGCCGCCGTCCAGCGCGCCGCGTCCAGATCAAACGTTGTCGGGTGCATCCATCCCTCTTCACTTGCTGGGGCGAGCAGACGCCCGCCATCTTCTATCTAGCGATCCGCGCGCGCCGCGTGTACCGGCGACGCGATTCCCGTTCCGACCGCCTCCCGCTCCCCGTGGCCCCTTTCGCCTACCATCGCGCCCTTTCCGTCGATGACGCCGTCGCCCACCTGGCCGCCGCCAGGTCGGCGCCGCTCGGCGGCGGCACCGATCTGCTCGTGGCCATCGAGGAGGGCCTCGCCGCGCCCGCCGAGCTCGTGGACCTGCGCGGCATCGCCGGCGCGTCCGACGTCGCGGTGCAGGGGGACGGGTCGCTGCGCATCGGCGGCGCGGCGCGGCTTCACGACATCGCGCGTCACCCGGCGGTGCGCCAGCGGTGGCCCGCCCTCGCCGAGGCGTGCGACGCCGTGGGCACGCCGACGCTGCGCCAGATGGGCACCATCGGCGGCAACCTCTGCCAGCGCCCCCGCTGCTGGTACTTCCGGCAGGGCATCGCCTGCCACAAGTCGGGAGGGGACTCCTGCCCGGCCGAGGAGGGCGAGAACCAGTACCTCGCCATCGTGAACGCCGGCCCCTGCCACGCCGTGCACCCGAGCGATCCCGCGGTGGCGCTCACGGCGCTCGACGCGTCGGTGGAGATCTCGGGGCCCGGCGGCGCGCGCTCGGTGCCCATCGGCGAGTTCTTCGTGCTCCCCAGCCAGCGGACCGACCGCGAGACGGTGGTGGCGCCCGGCGAATTCGTGAGCGCCGTGGTGCTGCCGGCCGGGTCGGCGGGCGGCGTGCAGTTCTACCACAAGCTCATGCAGCGCGAGGCGTGGGACTTCGCGCTGGTGAGCGTCGCGGGGGCCAGGCGGCCGTCGGGCGAGGTGCGCCTGGCCATGGGCGGGGTGGCGCCGGCGCCCTGGCGCGTCAACCTGTCGGTTGAGGAGGACGTGGCTTCCGGAGGGCTGGACGACGATTCGATCGCCTCGCTGGCCGAACGCGCGCTCTACGATGCCCGGCCGCTCTCGAAGAACGGCTACAAGGTGGATCAGGCGGCCGCCCTGCTCCGCCGCGCCATGCGCGAACTGTCCGATTGAGCGACGCCGCCCCGCCTGCCCACCTGGTGGACCTCCGCTGGGGCGTGGCCTACCCCCTGCACCGCGTCTGCACCGCCATCGGCCGTGAGGCGTCGTGCCCCGTCCTGATCCGCGACACCGCGGCCTCGCGATCGCACTGCGAGATCCAGCGGAACGGCGATCAATACACGCTCTACCCCATCGGCAGCGCCGAGACTCGGCTGAACGGCGTGCCGGTGACCGCGGCGGCTCCGCTCGAGGAGGGCGACGTCATCGAGATCGCCTACACCCGGCTCCGGTTCACCCGGAAGCCGCCGGCCGGGGACGTGGTGCCGGCGCCCGAGCATGCCGCCGTGGACCCCGAATTCGCCGGCCGGAACACCGAAGTCCGCGAGATCGTGACCCCGGAGCGGCTGCAGGAGCTGCGCCGCCAGATGCTCCGCCCGGTGGAGGTGCACTGGCGCATCCTGGCCATGGCCGTAGGGCTGAGCGCTCTGGCGCTGGCGCTCCTGATCCGCCTGGCGATCCACCTGCTGGAGCGCTGAGCGGCGGGCTGGGCGGCCCCGCTCCGACGCCGCCCCCGGTTTGCCCTCGCCCCAAAACCGACTAATTTTGTCAGCATGCGGAAGTGCCCGGATAATCGGCTAACTTCCGAGTCGCGAAGCGCCCTTCGCGCCGCGCCGGATGCGGCGGGTCAAGGCTTGCGGACACAAGGGCTTGCGCGCCGTGTCGATCCCCGGAGTGAGCATGAGTTCGTCCATCGATTCGCTGGTCAGCAAAGAGTATCAGTACGGCTTCGTCACCGACGTCGAGGCGGACACGATTCCGCCCGGCCTCAGCGAGGACGTGGTCCGTCTGATCTCGCAGAAGAAGCAGGAGCCGGAGTTCATGCTGAACTGGCGGCTCAAGGCGTTCAAGCGCTGGCAGACGATGAGCGAGCCGCACTGGCCGAACGTCCACTACCCGCCGATCGACTATCAGAAGGCGAGCTACTACTCGGCGCCCCGGTCGGTGAAGCCCAAGCAGTCGCTGGACGAAGTTGATCCGGAGCTGCTCAGGACGTACGAGAAGCTCGGCATTCCGCTCAACGAGCAGAAGCTGCTGGCCGGCGTGGCGGTGGACGCGATCTTCGATTCGGTGTCGGTGGGCACGACCATGCGCGCCCAGCTCGCCGAGTATGGCGTGATCTTCTGTTCGCTCGGCGACGCGATCCAGAACCACCCCGACCTGGTGGAGAAGTACCTCGGCTCGGTGGTGCCGTACAGCGACAATTTCTTCGCCGCGCTCAACTCGGCGGTGTTCAGCGACGGGTCGTTCGTGTACGTGCCCAAGGGGGTGCGCTGCCCGATCGAGCTGTCCACCTACTTCCGCATCAATTCGGCCGACACCGGCCAGTTCGAGCGGACCCTGATCGTGGCCGACGAGGGCGCGTACGTGAGCTACCTCGAGGGGTGCACGGCGCCCAAGCGCAGCACCAACCAGCTGCACGCGGCGGTGGTGGAGCTGGTGGCGCTCAAGGGCGCGACCATCAAGTACTCGACCGTGCAGAACTGGTACGCCGGTGACAAGGAAGGCGTGGGCGGCATCTACAACTTCGTCACCAAGCGCGGCAAGGCGTTCGAGAACGCGAAGATTTCGTGGACGCAGGTGGAGACCGGCTCGGCCATCACCTGGAAGTATCCGAGCGTGATCCTGCAGGGCGACAACTCGGTGGGCGAGTTCTACTCGGTGGCCGTGGTGAACAACCACCAGCAGGCCGACACGGGCACGAAGATGCTGCACCTGGGCAAGAACACGAAGAGCAACATCGTGTCCAAGGGCATCAGCGCCGGCCACGGGAACAACTCCTATCGGGGCCGCGTGTACGTGGCGCCCAAGGCCACGGGCGCGCGCAACTACACGCAGTGCGACTCGATGCTCGTGGGCAACAAGTGCGGCGCGCACACCTTCCCGTACATCGAAGTGAAGAACAACACCGCGCAGGTTGAGCACGAGGCGAGCACGTCGAAGATCGGGGAGGATCAGATCTTCTATCTCAAGCAGCGCGGGCTCAGCGCCGAGCAGGCCGTGAGCATGATCGTGAGCGGATTCTGCAAGGAAGTGTTCAAGGAGCTGCCGATGGAATTCGCCCTTGAAGCGCAGCAGCTGTTGGGGATCACGCTCGAGGGGAGTGTCGGATAACCAGCAACGCCGTGACTGTCAGACTGTCCGACTGTCGGACTGTCAGACAGTCGGACAGTCGGACAGTCGGACAGTCAAAACTCGGATAACCATGCTAGAAATTCACGGCCTCAAGGCCAACGTCGGCGATAAGGAGATTCTCAAGGGCATCGACCTCTCCGTGCGCGCCGGTGAGGTGCACGCGGTGATGGGGCCCAACGGCTCGGGCAAGAGCACGCTGGCGCAGGTGCTGGCCGGCAACCCGGCGTACGAGGTCACCGCCGGCACCGTGCAGTACGACGGCCGCGACCTGCTGGAGATGCCGCCCGAAGAGCGCGCCCAGCAGGGCATCTTCCTCGCCTTCCAGTATCCGGTGGAGATCCCCGGCGTGTCCAACGCCTACTTCTTCCGCGCCGCCTACAACGAGATCCGCAAGGCGCGCGGCGAGGAGGAGGTGGACCCGCTCGACTTCGCCGACATCATGGAGCAGAAGCTCAAGCTCGTGGAGATGGATCCCGCCATGCTCAACCGGTCGGTGAACGCGGGCTTCTCGGGGGGCGAGAAGAAACGCAATGAGATCCTCCAGATGGCCGTGCTCGAGCCCAGGCTGGCGATTCTCGACGAGACCGACTCGGGGCTCGACATCGACGCCCTGCGCATCGTGGCCGACGGGGTGAACAAGCTCAAGCGGCCCGACAACGCTACCATCGTCGTCACGCACTACCAGCGGCTGCTCAACTACATCGTGCCCGACTTCGTGCACGTGCTGGCCAACGGCCGTATCGTGAAGTCGGGGGGCAAGGAGCTGGCGCTGGAGCTGGAGGAGAAGGGCTACGACTGGATCACGGGCGGCGCGCCTGCCGGAGTGGGGGCGTGACGCACGACGTGGAATACGTGGAGCAGTTCCGGAATTTCGCGGCGAACGGCGGTGGCGAGGCGCCCGAGTGGGTGAGCGCGCTGCGCAGTTCGGCGCTCGAGCGGTTCACCGAGCTCGGCTTCCCCACCACCAAGAACGAGGACTGGCACTTCACCAGCGTGTCGCCGATCGCGGAGCGGCAGTTCGTGCCGCTCACGGCGCCGAGCGGGGACGTGCGGCGCACCGACCTCGAGCCGTATCTGTTCGCGGGCACCGAGCGCTGGCATCTGATCGTCTTCGTGAACGGCCGCTTCGCGCCAGAGCTGTCGCACCTGGAGAGCCTGCCGGAGGGCGTGCGAGTGCTGCCGCTGGCGCGAGCCTGGACCGAGGCGCCCGACCTCGCCCGCCGCATGGGGACCATCGCCCGCACCGAGACGCAGTCGTTCACGGCGCTCAACACGGCGTTCATCCACGACGGCGCGGTGGTGCACATCGCCGCGGACCGCGAGGTCGAGCAGCCGATCCATCTGCTCTTCGTCACCGACCGGCACGGCGCCAACGGTGTAGCCTATCCGCGCAATCTGATCGTGGCCGAGCATCACTCGAAGGCGACCGTTGTCGAGAGCTACGTCGGCCTGGCCGACGTGCCGTACTTCACGAACGCGGTGACCGAGGTGGCCGTGGACGCCGGCGCGACGCTCAGCCACTACAAGCTGCAGCGGGAGGGACTCCACGCGTTTCACGTGGGCACCGCCGAGGCCGTGCAGGGGCGTGACAGCCATTACGTGTCGTTCTCGCTGGCAGTCGGCGCGGCGCTCTCGCGCACCAACATCAGCACCGTGCTGGGCGGCGAGGGGTGCGGGGCCACGCTGAACGGGCTCTACATGCTGGACGGCACGCAGCACGGCGACCATCAGACGCGCATCGAGCACGCCCAGCCCAACTGCTTCAGCCGCGAGCTGTACAAGGGCGTGCTGGACGGTGCTTCGCACGGGGTGTTCAACGGCAAGGTGTACGTGCAGCCCATCGCGCAGAAGACCGACGGCAAGCAGACCAACAACAACCTGCTGCTCTCGGAGCGGGCGCAGATCGACACCAAGCCGCAGCTCGAGATCTTCGCCGACGACGTGAAGTGCACGCACGGCGCGACCGTGGGGCGGCTGGACGACACGGCGCTCTTCTATATGAAGAGCCGGGCGATCAGCGCCGAGGAGGCGCGAAAGCTGCTGACGTATGCGTTCGCGGCGGACGTGTTGGAGACCATCGAGAACGAGAAGGTGCGGGACGGGCTGGAGGCGATGACGCTGGCCAGGTTCACGGGAGTCGTGTAGTTCTAGGGTTCACCGGCCTCGAAGCTCCCATGTCCCTCGACGCGCTCTACCAGGAAATCATCCTCGAACACAACCGCAAGCCGCGGAACTTTCGCGTCATGCCGGACGCCAACCGCAAGGTCGAGGGCAACAATCCCCTGTGCGGCGACCAGGTGACCGTGTGGGTCAGGCTCGATGGCGGCCGCGTGGCCGACGTGAGCTTCCAGGGCGTCGGCTGCGCCATTTCCAAGGCCTCGGCGTCGATGATGACCGCCGCCGTGAAGGGCAAGACCGTTGGCGAGGCGCGTGCGCTGGCCGAGCACATGCACGACCTCGTTACCGGCAAGCTCGACGTCGAGGCCGAGCGGCCGGCGTTGGGCTCGCTGGCGGCGCTGAGCGGGGTGTCCAAGTTCCCGATGCGCGTCAAGTGCGCGAGCCTGCCCTGGCACGCGCTGCGGTCGGCGCTGGACGACGCCAACGCCGATGCCGTCGTGAGCACGGAGCAGGCGTGAGCGAATTCGAGGCGGTGGCCGACGTGGCGGACTTGCCGGAGGGCGCGCTCAGGGGCGTGACGACGTCGGCCGGCGACCCCGTGTGCATCTACAACTTCGAGGGGCGCATCGGCGCCATGCACGATTGCTGCACGCACGCCGAGTTCCTGCTGTCGGACGGCGTGATCCACCGGGACGGCACCATCGAGTGCGTGTGGCACGGGGCGCGGTTCGAGTGCAGAGCGGCGCGGTGGCCAAGGGACCGGCGGTGGACGCGGTGCCGATGTACGACGTGCGGGTGGAGGGCGGGAAGATTCTCGTCGGGCAGCGGCGGACGGCGGGCGCGGGCACCAGCGCAGGCGCCGAGGCCGGCAGATGACCACGCTCCGGGCGGCGGCGGAGTTGGCGCGCGGCGGGTTCGCATCGCGGCGGGCGGATTTCCCGCTGCTGGTGAAGAATCCCGGGCTGCATTATCTCGACTCCGCGGCCACGTCGCAGAAGCCGGCGGTGGTGCTCGACGCCATGCGTGAGTACTACGAGACCGACTACGCCAATCCGCACCGCGGGGCGTATGAGCTATCGGCGCGGAGTACCGAGCGGTACGACCGGGCGCGGAAGCGCGTGGCGAAGTTCATCGGGGTGAAGGATGTCGACACCCTGATCTTCACCCGCGGGACCACCGAGTCGTTGAACCTCGTGGCGAGCGCGTGGGGTCGCTCGAACGTGAAGGCCGGCGACGAGATCGTGATCACCGGCATGGAGCACCATGCCAACTTCGTGCCCTGGCAGCAGCTGGCCATCGAGAAAGGGGCAGTACTGCGGATCTGCGAACTCACGGATGACGGGCGGATCGATCTGGCGCAGATGCGCTCGATGGTGGGAGCGCGGACGAAAGTCGTGGCGTTCAGCCAGGTGTCGAATGCGCTCGGGACCATCAATCCCGTGAAGGAGATCGCCGCAATCGCGCGGGCGGTCGGGGCGCTGGTGGTGTGCGATGGGGCGCAGGGCGCGCCGCACCTGGCGCTGAATGTCGACGAGCTTGGCGTGGACTTCTATGCGTTCAGCGGGCACAAGATGTGCGGGCCGATGGGGATCGGCGTGCTCGTGGGGCGCCGCGAGATTCTGGAGGCCATGCCGCCGTACCAGATGGGCGGCGACATGATCGAGTTCGTGTACGACGAGCGGAGCACGTGGAACCAGCTACCGCACAAATTCGAGGCCGGGACGCCGAACGTGGCCGGCGCCGTGGGACTGGCGGCGGCGTGTGAGTATCTGGATGGGATCGGGATGGCCAACGTGCGGGCGCACGAGCAGGAGCTGCTGGCGCTGGCGCAGAAGCTGCTGGGGGAGATTCCCGGCGTTCGGATTTACGGGCCGGGGTCGGTCGAGGATCGGAGCGGTGTGGTGAGCTTCACGCTAGAGGGAGTGCATCCGCACGATCTGGCGACCATTCTCGATCAGGATGGGGTGTGTGTACGGGCCGGGCATCACTGCGCGCAGCCGTTGATGAGAAGGCTGAAGGTGCCGGCGACGGCCAGGGCGAGTGTGTATGTGTATAGCGACGCGGGGGACATCGTGAAGCTCGCGGCCGGCGTACGGAACGCCTCACGGATGTTTGGCGGCGACTAGGCCCGCCCGAACCGTGGTGCGCCACCAGCGGTTGATCGAACGGACGGCCGCACTCATCGCGCTATTCCAGTTGGTCCCATTCCTTGAAGGCCGGACCAGCATTCACGAGATCAATACCCTCCCCACAGTCCGCGGCCCGTCTCGCGAAGTCAGGCGACCGAGCGGAGAAGTCGGATGGCCGGGCAGAGGAACCCGGTGGCCGCCCGGAGCGGTCGGGTGGGCGCCCCGAGTAGTCGGGTAACCGCCCCGAGGGGTCGGGTGACCGCCCCGACCAGTCGGGTGGCCGCCCCGAGTAGTCCACTGACCGCCCCGAGCAGTCGGGTGGCCGCCCCGAGCGGTCGGGTGACCGCCCCGAGTAGTCCGGTGGCCGCCCCGAGTAGTCGGGTGACCGCCCCGAGCTGGTCGGGTGGCCGCCCCGAGCAGTCGGGTGGCCGCCCGCGAGTAGTCGGGTGACCGCCCCGAACGGTCGGGTGACCGCCCCGAGAAGCTGGCTAGCCGCGCGGTGAACTGGGGTGACCGCGCAGCGATCTGGCTGACCGCGCCGCGAATCGTCCGGTGACCCGCCGGAGAAGCCCGCTGTCCATCCGGAGAACCCGACGCCTCAGTCGATCAAGTAAGGCGCCACGCCCCTCAACACAGATGCACGGCCGTCGCCTTCAACGCGGCCACGACCTCCGCCCCCGGCGCCAACCCCAGCTCCTCCACCGACTGCGTCGTGATCGCCGCCACGAGCTCCACACCACTCGCGTCAACGGTCACCTTCGTGATCACTCCGCTCGGCGCCAGCTCGATCACCCGCGCATCGAGCTGATTCCGCACCGACGACTCCCGGCGCCGCGGCGCCAGCGCGATCTCGTCCGCCCGGATCACCGCGTGCGCCTCCCCCTCGGGCACGTCGCTCAGGGCGTGCAGCACCAGAGCGCCACTCGTGAACTCCACCACGCGGTCGGCCCCAGTGGTACTCTCCACGCCGCGCACCCGCCCCGGCACCACGTTCTCGGCGCCGATGAACTCGGCCACGGCGGGCGACGCCGGCCGGTGAAAGACGTCGTCGGGCGACCCGACCTGCAGCACGCGTCCGTTCTCCAGCAGCACCACGCGATGCCCCAGCCTCCCCGCCTCGGCGAAATCGTGCGTCACGTGCAGCACGGTCATCCCGCGCTCGGCGTGCAGCGCCCGCACCTGCCGCCTTACCACGATGCGCGACCGCGGGTCGAGCGCCGCGAAGGGCTCGTCGAGCAGCAGCATGTCCGGCCGCGTGGCCAGCGCCCGCGCCAGCGCCACGAGCTGACGCTCCCCGCCACTCAACGACTTCACGTCGCGGTCGATGAGCGCGTCGAGCCGGAACCGCTCCACCATCTCGCGCGCCAACTCCGCGTCGGCGGTGCCGTAGGCGACGTTCTGCGCCACCGACAGGTGCGGGAACAGATACGCGTGCTGGTATACGATGCCGATGCGCCGCAGTTCCGGCGCCTGCCGCGTCACGTCGGCGCCGCGCAGCGACACGGCGCCCGATCGCACGGGCACGATGCCGGCGATGGTCTCGAGCAGCGTCGTCTTGCCCGAGCCCGCGGGGCCGATCACGACGCCGTACGTCCCCTGTTCTATGGCGAACGAGACGTCGCGCAGGGTGAAGCCGCCGACGGCGGCGGTCACGCGGTCGAGCCGGATCATCCTCGCCGCTCCGGAAGCGCGTCGGGCGAGCGCACGGTGCGCAGCACCGCGATGGGCACGAGGGCGAGCAGCACGAGCACCGCCGCCACGGGCAGGGCGCTCTTGAGACCGAACGCGGTGAAGCGCTCGTAGCTGAGCACGCTCGCCACCTTCGGATTGTACGTGAGCACGACGATCGCGCCGAATTCGCTGATCGCGCGGGCCCACATCACGATGCCCGCCGAGACGAGCCCGCGCGCCGCCAGCGGCAGCGTCACGCGCCGCACGGCGCGCCAGGGCGTGTCGCCCAGCGTGCGGGCCACCGCCTCGAGCCGCGGATCCACGCGGTCGAACGCCTCGCGTGCCGCGCTCACCAGGAGCGGCGCCGACACGAACAGCATGGCGCAGATGATGCCGGTGCTCGATCCGGTGATCTCCAGCCCGGCGTGCAGCATCGCCCGCCCCACCGGCGTGCCGCGGCCCAGCACCAGCAGCAGCGCGATGCCGGCCACGGGATGCGGCACCACGAGCGGCAGATCGAGCAGCGCCGCGATCACCCCACGCCCGCGAAAGCGCTTGCGCGAGAGAAGGTACGCCAGCGGCACGCCCCCCGCGGCGCCGAGCAGCGTCGCGGTGGTGGCCGTGACGAGTGTGAGCCAGAGCGACGCGCGCAGCTCGCCATCGCTCGCCAGGGCGCGCAGCCCCTCCAGGCCCCACCCGCCGACGATCCCCGCCAGCGGCGCCACGAGAAAGAGCAGCAGCAGCGAGGCGGCCGCCGAGGAGAGGACGGTGGCGACTCGATGCGAACTGCCGAAACGAACGGTGGGCATATCCCGTAAGTATGGCCGCGCACGACCCCGCCGCGCTATAATGCAGCACCCCCTCCCATCCTCTTTCCCCGCCCATGTCCGATTACGCCATCGACATCCAACATGTCGTGAAGCGGTACGAGGAGCACGTCGCCGTCAACGACTTCTCGCTCCAGGTGCCGCGCGGCACGGTGTACGGCCTGCTCGGCCCCAACGGCGCCGGCAAGACCACCACCATCCGCATGATCCTCGACATCATCGAGCCCGACTCGGGCTCGATTGCCATCCTCGGCCATCCGGCGCGCAACATGAAGGTGCTCGACCGCGTCGGGTACCTGCCCGAGGAGCGTGGGCTCTACAAGAAGATGCAGGTGCGGCGCGCCCTCCGCTTCCTGGCCGAGCTCAAGGGCGTGCCGGCCCGCACGGCCGACCAGCGTATCGACCAGTGGCTCGACCGCCTCGAGCTGCGCACCCCCGAGCGGGACTGGGGCCTGGCCAAGATCGACGAACTGTCGCGCGGCATGCAGCAGAAGGTGCAGTTCATCGGCACGCTGCTGCACGAACCCGACCTGGTGATTCTCGACGAGCCGTTCAGCGGCCTCGACCCGATCAACGCCCAGGCGCTCAAGGACACCGTCATGGACCTGCGCGACAAGGGCAAGACGGTGATCTTCAGCACCCACATGATGGACAACGCCGAGCGCATCTGCGATTCGGTGTGCATCATCGCCAAGGGCCGGAAGGTGCTCGACGGGAGCGTGAAGGACGTGAAGGCCGAGCACGGCATTCGCAACGTGGCCGTGGCGCTGGACGGCGGCGGGCGCGACGCGGTGCTCGCGGCGCTGGCCGACCGATCGCTGGTGTCGAAGTACGACGACCAGAACCAGTACTTCGAGGTCGAACTCGCGCCCCACGCCGACGCCCAGGCATTGCTGCAGCGCATGGTGCGCGACGGCGCGCGGTTGAGCCGGTTCGAACTGATCCAACCGTCACTTCACCAGATATTCCTCGATCGGGTCGGCGCCACGGGCGTCGAGCCGGGGATGAGCGGCAATGGGTAAGGTCTTCGTCGTCTTCAAGCGCGAGTACCTCGAGCGGGTGCGCTCCCGCTGGTTCATCGTCGCCACCGTGCTGGGGCCGGTATTCATGGCGGCGCTGATCATCGTGCCGGGCCTGCTCGCCGCCCGCACGAAATCGTCGTCGAACCTGGCCAACGTGATCGTGATCGACGCCACGCATACCGACCTCGGCGCCCGCATCGCCAAGTCACTGGCCGAGGCGGCGCCGACGAGTCCGCCGCCCCAACTCGAGCAGGTCGCCGCCGACGGGCTCGCGGCCGCCGTGGACAGCGCCACGCACGTGGTGATGCACCACGGCGCCCAGGGCTATCTGGTGCTGGACGACAGCACGCTCACCGGCACGAACGCGCACTACGCGGGCCGGAACGCCACCTCGCTGGCCGACATCGCCACGCTCAGGAGCACCGTCCAGCGCAGCGTGCTCAACCTGCGGCTCGAGCGCGCGGGCATCAATCCCGACAGCGTGGCCAAGCTCACCGGCGTCAAACTCGACTTCACCGCCGACAAGATCACCGACAAGGGCGTCGAGTCGGGCGGCGGGATGTCGAGCATCATCTTCGGATACGCGATTGCGTTCCTGCTCTACATGATGATCGCGCTCTACGGCCAGAACATGCTCCGCGGCGTGCTGGAGGAGAAGACCACGCGCGTGGCCGAGGTGGTCGTGTCGAGCGTGAAGCCCGACGTGCTGCTGGCCGGAAAGATCCTCGGGGTCGGCTCCGTGGCGCTCACCCAGGTGGCGGCGTGGACCCTCTCCGCGCTCTACCTGGGCTCGTTCAGCGTGCAGATCATCCGCGCCATGGGCGGTTCGGCCGCCGACGCGGCCGGCATCCACATGCCCACCGTCTCGCCCGCCGTGGGGGTGGCCCTGCTCCTCTTCTTCGTGCTGGGCTTCATGTTCTACTCGTCGCTGTTCGCCGCCGTGGGCGCCATGGTGAGCAACCAGGAAGACGTGCAGCAGGCCCAGCTGCCGGTGATGCTGCCGCTCATCGGGTCGATCGTGCTGATGGGACCGGTGCTGGCCAATCCGTCGAGCACGCTGGCCCGCGTGGCGTCGTGGATCCCCTTCTCGGCGCCGATCATCATGCCGATGCGGATGGCGCTCATTCCGATCTCGTGGGCGGAGCTCGGCGCCACGCTGGCCGGGCTGGCGCTCGCCTGCTACGTGGCCATCTGGGTGTCGGCGCGGATCTACCGCGTGGGGCTGCTCATGTACGGCAAGCGGCCGACGATCGGCGAACTGATCAAGTGGATCCGGATGGCCTGACGCCTACCCATCCGGACTTAATCACGGTGCGTGATCGAGTTCGATGCCAAGGTGTTCGAGCAGCCGGTCCTCGATGGCCCGCTGGTGCGCGCGTTGCTTCAGGCGCCCCAGCGGCTCGACGAGACGACGACGGGAGATCGTCCGGACCTGATACGGCATGACGATGGACGTGCGGCCGCGACCGATCGTTCCACGCGGCAGGACGACTTCGAATGGATACGGCTGCCGCGCCTTGCCTTCGAGTTTGGTGACCGGCACCACCGTGACCACGGGCAGGTGCGCGTTGAACCCGTCGTTGGAAACGACCACGACGGGACGCCGACCGCCCCCCTGCTCGCTGCCGACGTGCGGTTCGAGGTCGGCCCAGAACACGTCCCAGCGGCGCACGCGGCCGTCGAACGTCATCGGCGGGAGCGCTTGCGGCGGGTGTCGCCGAGACCGTCGGCCGTCGCGGGGTCGAACGCGGCAACCGTGTCGTCCAGATCGGCGCGAAAGCCCGGATCGCGCGCCGCGGCCGCGTAGGCGTCGTACAGCTTCGACTGCCGCAGTTCGCGGAGCCTGGCCCTCACCGCCTCCTCCACCAGCACGCTCGCGCTCGGCGCGACGCCTGCCTGAACCGCCGCGCGGATTCCTTCCGTCACCGACGTGGAGATCTGATACGTCGCTTTCGTGAGCGGCTCCGACACCGCGGTGCGGCGTTTGCGGACCGAAGGGTACTCTTGGCGCTCCGGCTTCCTGCGATCGGCCACCGTTCACCTCTTCGGATAGACGGCCTCGACGAACGCAGAATACGCTCGGTGCTAGTATGGCGTCAAGTATGGTCTTCCTGCCATACTGCGCGCGCCGGCAGTCCGGATCGCCGGCGCCGAGGATCACTCCCCGCGCGTGGCGATCGTCCGGCGGTAGGCCGGCATGCCGTACAGCAGCACGGCGATCGCCGCCGTCATGCCCAGCACGTTGGCGATGGCCAGCGAGTAGCCCACCGCCGAATCGGCGTGGAACACGTAGTCGGTGATCACCGCCACCAGCGTGGGCCCGAGCGTGGACGACACGAGGCTCAGCACGAAGAAGTAGAGCGCCGACCCCTGGGCCCGCATCGACCCGGCACCACTTCGGCCGCGCTCGGCGCGACCGCGCCCCAGGGAAACGCTGCAAAGAAGTTCACCAGAACGAGCCAGGCGACGGCGAGTCGCGGCGCGGGCATGAACGGGTACGCGGTGGCAGAGACAAGCATGCCCGCGGCGCCGATCACTCCGACGCGGAGCGGTCCGTCGGTCTGGCCGCGGCGTACATACCAATCCGCCACCCACCCGCCGGCGAGCACGCCCACCACGCCAACGGTCATCGTCAGGACGCCCTGTACGTCGCCGGCCCTCGTCGCCGTCCACCCGTACGTGCGGATCAGAAGGTGGCGAGCCAGCCGGCGATGCCGTAGTTCACCATCGCCGACAATGAGAAGCCGAGGCTCGTCGCAGACGAACGTACGCGCGTTTCCGCGCACGTAGGCGAACAACTCGGCGACAGCTTGCTCCGTGCGTTCCCGGATTTCTGCGGTGGCTCGCGGACGGTGAGGAACAGCAGCGCGACCAGCAGCCCCGGGAATCCGACCGCGAAAAAGACCAGCTGCCAGGGGTGGACGGTGCCCACGAGCGGCACGCGCATACCTCCACGCGCCTCGAGCAGCCCGACGATTGCTCCCCCGATGACGTACGCCAGCCCCGAGCCGAGGAACACGCCGAGCGAGAACACGCTCATCGCCCTCCCCAGACGCTCGGGCGGGAAGTAATCGGGGATGAACGACGTAGCGGCCGGCGTGAGGGTCGCTTCACCCACGCCTACTCCGATCCGGGTGACGAGCAGCCTGCCCGAATGACCCGGCCAGTCCTGCACGCCGCAGGTCATCACGCTCCAGATCGCGACGCCCCATCCCATGATCGCCCTGCGATTGCCGCGATCCGCCAGCCATCCGATTGGCAGCCCCAATACCGTATAGAACACCGAGAACGCGAGCCCCATGAGCAGGCTCATCTGGGTATCGGAGATCGCCCAGGTCCCGCCGGATGGGAACGACGAGCAGACTGAGGATTTGCCGATCGACCAATCCGCCGACGTTGGCCAGGGTCAGCACCCCGAGGACGTACCAGGCATAGCGATTCGAGAAGGGGCGAGGCTCGGAATGACATGACCTGGGAGTGAACGGTTGACTCCGCCCACCGTGCGCCGGTGCGGGCCGTGGTCGACCTGCTCAAGCTAGACGCCCCGGGTCCCCGGTTCCACCGGCTGCTATGTTTGGGAGTGACCATGCCCCGACTTCCCGGCCGAAACGCCGAGCTTGGCGGCCGCCGCGCCCGCGGCGGCCCTTCGGCCGCTGCCGGCCCCTCCGCTGCGAAGAAACCGCTGGATCCCAAGCGGGCCTGGAGCGAGGCCCGGGAGCTGATTGGCGAGCACCGGCGGTCGCTCGTGATCGGGCTGTCGCTGATGGTCGTGAGCCGGTTGGCCGGGTTCGTGCTGCCGGGCAGTTCGAAGTTTCTCATCGACAACGTGATCGGGAAGCATCAGCCCAACCTGCTGATGCCGCTGGCGCTGGCCGTGGCCGGGGCGACGCTCGTGCAGGCCGTCACCTCGTTCCTGCTCGCCCAGGTGGTGAGCATCGCCGGCCAGCGCGCCATCACCGACATGCGCAAGCGGGTGCAGGCCCACGTGCTGCGGCTGCCCGTGTCGTACTTCGATTCGACGAAGACGGGCATCGTGATCTCGCGCGTCATGACCGACGCCGAAGGCGTGCGGAACGTGGTCGGCACGGGGATCATCCAGCTGCTGGGCGGGCTGATGACCGCCGCCATCGCGATCAGCGTGCTGTTCTATCTGAACTGGAAGCTGACCACGGCCACGCTGGTGTTCCTGGCGGCGTTCGGGCTGATGATGGCGTACGCCTTCCGCAAGCTGCGGCCGATGTTCCGCGAGCGCGGGGCCATCAACGCCGACGTCACCGGCCGGCTGGCGGAGTCGGTGGGCGGCATCCGGCTGGTGAAGCTCTACGTGTCCGAGCGGCGCGAGCGGAAGCTGTTCGCCGTGGGCGTGCACAAGCTGCTGCGCAACATCGCCCAGACGATCACCGGCACCTCGGCGGTCGGCGCCGGCACCACGGTGCTGAGCGGCGTGATCGGCGTGCTGGTGATGGTGATCGCCGGCCGCGACGTGCTGGCGGGCCGGATGACCCTCGGCGACCTGTTCATGTACGTGTATCTCGTGGGGCTGGTGGCGGCGCCGCTCGTGCAGATCGCGTCCATCGGCACGCAGATCTCGGAGGCGTTCGCCGGGCTCGACCGCATCCGCGAGGTGATGAACACGCCTACCGAGGACGAGGGGGACGAGGCGCGCGAGCCGGTGAACGACGTGGTGGGCAACGTCGCGTTCGAGCACGTGTCGTTCGAGTACGAGAAGGACGTGCCGGTGCTGCGCGAAGTGAGCTTCGTGGCGAAGGCCGGCTCGACCACGGCGCTGGTGGGCTCGAGCGGCTCGGGCAAGAGCACGCTGATCGGCCTCGTGCAGGCGTTCTACCGGCCGCAGCAGGGGCGGGTGCTCGTCGACGGGCGCGACCTCGCCAACTTCCGGCTGCACGACTACCGGGCGCAGCTGGGCGTGGTGATGCAGGACAACTTCCTGTTCGACGGCACGATTCGCGAGAACATCGCGTTCGCCCGGCCGGGCGCCACCGACGAGGAGATCCGCCGCGTGGGCCACATCGCGCACGTGGACGAGTTCGTGCAGCGGTTCGACAAGGGCTACGACACCATTGTCGGCGAGCGGGGCGTGAAGCTGTCGGGCGGGCAGCGCCAGCGGGTGGCCATCGCGCGGGCCATTCTCGCCGATCCCCGCATCCTGATTCTCGACGAAGCGACGTCGAGCCTCGACAGCGAGAGCGAAGCGCTGATCCGCGACGGGCTGCGATCGCTGCGGCGCGGGCGCACGACGTTCGTGATCGCGCACCGGCTGTCGACCATCGAGAGCGCGGATCAGATCCTGGTGCTCGAAGGGGGCCGGATCCTGGAGCGCGGGAGCCACGCCGAGCTGATGGCGCTCAACGGGCGCTACCGGTCGCTGCACGATCGCCAGCACGGCATCGAGACGGACCAGTACATCAACCCGGGCGAGGACTTCCTGCCCACGGCACCGTCGCCACGCGAGGAACTGAAGCGTGGGCCCCGAACCAGTGCGTGACCATCGGCCTTTGACGCCGGAAGCAGCGTTTCGTTAAGAGCGAAATTCGGCGCCCCGGTGGTTCAACGCGCCACCCCGAATCCGCGTACGGTTGGAGTGAATGGGTCGACGATCGGCCCCGCTCCACTCGCTCTCCGGATTCCCTGATGCGCACATCGTTCCGCACCGCCCTGTTCGCCCTGCTGGTCACCGCCGCCGCCGCGTCCGCCGCCTCCGCCCAGGGCGGATCGGTGGACATCATTCGCGGCCGGGTGACCGGACCCAACGGCAAGCCCGTGGCCGGCGCCACGATCAGCGCCCAGTCGTTGGCCGACGAAACCACCCGTCAGACCAAGAGCGGCAACGACGGCCGGTTCACGCTGCTGTTCTCCGACGGCGGCGGCGACTACATGATGACGTTCGCCGCCATCGGGATGATCCCGAAGAGCTTCGAAGTCCAGAAGGTGAACGACGACGACGCGGTGATCGTGGCCAACGCGACCATGGAAGCGGCGCCGACGACGCTGGGAGCGGTGAAGATCACGGCCAACCGCGAACGCCCGGTGGCCGGTGACAACCGGCCCGACATCGGCGGCGTGGAGCAGAGCCTGAGCACGGCCGGCATCCCGATCGCCGCCATGGGCGATCTCTCGGCAATGGCGGCGTACCTGCCCGGCGTCTCGTCCATCACCAACGCCGACGGCACGTCGGGGTTCTCGGTGCTCGGTCTCACGTCGGACCAGAACAGCACGCTGCTCAACGGGCTCACCTTCGGCGGCACCCTGCCTCGCGACGTGCAGGTCACGGCCCGCCTCTCGACGACCACCTACGACCCCTCGCGCGGCGGATTCAGCGGCGGCCAGATCACGGCCCGCACGTCGCCGGGCTCCAACTACATCAATCAGACCCTGCACGTCACCCTGGATCACCCCGACCTCCAGTGGGCCACGCCCACGGGCCGGTCGCTGGGGCAGCAGTACCAGAACATCATCGCCAGCGGATCCGCCAGCGGGCCGATCATCTGGAACAAGATGTTCTACAACACGTCGTTCCAACTGGGACAGCGCAGCAGCGATCTCCAGACCCTGCTCAACACCGATCCGTCGGCGCTGGAGCGGGTCGGCATCTCGCAGGATTCCGTGAACCAGCTGCTCGCCTACATGCAGAGCGCCGGGATCCCGGCCACCGTTCCCGCCGTGCCGTCGAGCAAACTCACCGACCAGGGTTCGGTGTTCGGCCAGTTCAGCCTCTCGCCCAGCGGCACCGACACCTGGGGCATGCTGGTGACCGACACGTGGAACAAGGCCGGCGCCGCCTCGCTCTCCACCAGCGCCGTGCCGGCGCACGGCGGGCAGACCACCCGCAACTCGGGCACGCTCCAGTTCACGCATTCCGGCTACTACGGTTACGGCATCCTCAACGAGTCCAGCCTTTCGGGGACGATCTCGACGAACACGTCCTCCGGGTACCTCGCGCTGCCCGATGCCCGCGTGCTGGTGACGTCGGATTTCTCCGACGGAACGTCCGGCGTTTCGAATCTGGCGTTCGGCGGAAACTCCAGCTATCCGTCGTCGTCCACGAACTACCAGTACCAGCTCTCCAACGCCACGTCCTGGTTCACCGACGACAACACGCACCGCATCAAGTTCACGGAAGACCTGCAGATCACGCAGTTCATCCAGAATCAGAACGCGAACTCGCGCGGCACCTTCGCCTACAATTCGCTCACCGACCTGCTGAACAACACGCCGGCGTCGTTCACGCGGCGCCTCGTGCCCGCCTACCACTCGGGCGAGGTCTACACCCTCGCCTTTTCCATCGGCGACGCCTGGCGTCCGATCTCCGGCCTGCAGATCCAGTACGGACTCCGCGCCGAGGGCAGCCGGTTCAATACGACGCCCGCAGCCAACCCGCTCGTGCAGAGCACCTTCGGCGTGCCCAACACGACGGTGCCCAACGACTTCGCGATCAGCCCGCGTCTCGGGTTCAGCTGGAACGTGGGCACGATGCCGCAGATCCAGGGGTTCGCGGGTGCCTTCCGCCAGCCGCTGTACGTGATCTCGGGCGGCGTGGGCGAGTTCCGCAACAACCCCAGCGCCACGCTGATCTCGAACGCCGTGGACCAGACGGGCCTGCCGAACGCCGCCCAGCAGATCACCTGCGTGGGATCCGCCGTGCCGACGCCCAACTGGACCGGGTACGCGCAGAACCCGGCCTCCATTCCGAGCACGTGCGCCGGCGGCTCCAGCGGCAACGTGTTCTCCAACTCGGCGCCGAACGTGGCGATGTTCTCGCCCGATTACCGCACACAGCGCAGCTGGCGCGCCAACGTCGGCATCCGCGGCCTGGTGACGACGTTCTTCAACGGCAACCTGAACTTCACCTACTCGCGCAACTTCGATCAGCGCAGCTCGCTCGACCTCAACTTCGCCGACACGCCGCAGTTCTACCTCGCCAACGAGGACAACCGCCCCGTGTTCGTGTCGCCGTCGAGCATCGTCCCGACCACCGGCTCCATCGCCGCCGGCGCCGGCCGCGTCTCCCCGGCCTTTTCCCGGGTGTCCGAATCGGTGTCCGACCTCCAGTCGACGACGCGCGAACTGCAGTTCGGCATCTCGCCGCGGGCGTACAACACGTCCTACGGATGGACGCTCACGTATGTGTACCGCGACACGCGCCAGCTGACGCGCGGCTTCGGCGACAACACGGCCGGCGACCCGCTGCCGCTCTTCTGGTACGCGTCCGGCCCGTCGCACGAGTTCGATCTGAACACGTCGGTGACGATCAAGAGCGCCGTCAACGTCTCGACGTTCATCCGGCTGAACTCCGGCAACCGGTTCACGCCGCAGGTCTCCGGTGACGTGAACGGCGACGGGTCCTCAAACGACCGCGCGTTCATCTTCAATCCCGCCACCGTCGCCGACACGTCGGTGCGGAACGGCATGCAGGCCCTGCTCAACGGCCTTTCGGGCAGCCCGCGGGCCTGCCTGGCCGACCAGCTCGGGCAGATCGCCGGCCGCAACAGCTGCGTCGGCCCCTGGTCGCTGGCCATGTCGGCGATCAACATCTCGCTCATCTCCGACGCCGTGAAGCTGCCCTCACGCGTGACCGTCAGCCTGTCGCTGGCGAACCCGCTCACCGGCGTGGACGCGCTCGTGCACGGCGCCAGCAACCTGTCCGGGTGGGGCCAGCCGGCGGTCATCGATCCCAGCCTGCTCTACGTGCGCGGGTTCGATCCGGCCACCAACGAGTACAAGTACCAGGTCAACCCGCGCTTCGGAAATTCGGCCATTGCCCAGACGGCGATGATCGCGCCCTTCACGGCCACGCTCGACGTGCGCGTGGCGCTGGGCCCGGACCGCAACATCCAGCAGCTCGACCAGCTCCTGCGCGGCGGGGGACGCGGCGGCCCCGGCGGCGGACGCGGCGGACCGGGCGGCGGACGCGGCGGACCGGTGAACACCGGCCGGCCCACCGAACTCGCGATCAAGAACCGCTACGTGCGCGGCTATCCCAACCCGATGGACCAGATGCTGCGCCAGAAGGACACGCTCAAGCTGTCCGACGCGCAGACCGACAGCCTGATCCGCTGGAACAAGGCGTTCACGGCTTCCGTGGATTCCATCTGGACGCCGGTCGCCACGTACCTGGTGGCGCTGCCGGAGAAGTTCGATCTCAACGATGCCTACGACCACGTGAGCAAGGGACAGAACGCGACCATCGACCTGCTCGTGGGCTACGCGCCGCGCATCAAGGGGCTGCTCACCACGCAGCAGCTGTTGCAGCTGCCGCCGGTGCTCGCGGCGTTCCTCGACCCGGCGACGCTGCGCGAGATCCGGCCCGGCCGTGGGTTCGGCTTCGGCGGCGGTGGTGGCGGCGGGGGCGGCTTCGGCGGGGGCGGCGGGGGCGGGGGCGGCCGCGGCGGACGGGGTGGGTGAACACGAAGCGGGCCCGGGACTCTTCCCGGGCCCGCTTCCCTCTTCTGTTGGCGGTGCGGCAGAGCGGTCCCGCCCTTACTTGCAGTATTTGTCGAAGGCCGCGGTTAGATCCTTCGCGATCTCCGTGGCCGGCCGTCCTTCGATCTGCCACCGCTCGAGCATGAACACCAGCTTGCCGTCCTCGAGCAGCCCGATCTGGGGCGACGAGGGCGGATACCCGGTGAAATAGCCGCGCGCCCGCGTCGTCGCGTCGGCGTCCTGGCCGGCGAAGACCGTGGTCAGGTGCTCGGGCTTCACCGCGTGCCGCAGCGCCATCGCCGCCGCCGGCCGCGCGTTGCGCGCCGAACAGCCGCAGACGGAGTTGACCACCACCAGCGTCGTGCCGGGGGTGTCGCGGAGCGCCGCGTCCACCGCCTCCGGCGTGCGCAGTTCCGTGAACCCGATGCCGGTCAGCTCGGCGCGCATCGGCGCGACCAGCGGTTCCGGATACATCGCGGGGGCGTTGGGCAGTTGCATGCTCATGTTGGGACTCCCTCAGTACTCGTCGCGCACGAGCGCGAGAATGGCCTGCTGTGGAACGACCAGATAGCGTTCGTTCTCGAACGTGATCTCGACGGCCGCCTTCCGGAAGAACAGGGCATAGTCACCTTCGCGCGCCTGCATCGGCACGTAGCGCGTCTCGCGCGCCGGGGCCCGCCAGGGCTCGTCGGAGCCGGCGTCGGGACTCGGCATCGGCAGGCCGGGCCCGGTGGCCACGATCTTGCCGCCCTGGACCGCCTGGTTGTCCACCGCCGTGGGCGGCAGATAGAGCCCGACGTTCGTGCGCTCCTCGCCCTCCACCAGCTTCACCAGCACCCGGTCGCCGACGACGATGAGCTGTTTGTCTTTCCGGTTCATGCGGGGAATATAACGCGCCCGGAAGGCGGGGTCCGCGTCACCCCAGCGCGGCGTCGAGGCGCGAGAGCGCTTCGGGCAGCGTCCGCCGGCCGAATCCCAGCCGAACTTCCCGGCTCGCCGGGTCGAACATGGTGCCCGGGAGCAGGAGCACCCCCGCCGTCTCGCGCACGCGGTCGCAGAAGGCGTCGGGGGCCTCGCCCAGCAGCGTGGGAAAGGTGACCGGTCCGGCGCGCGGCGGGGTCCAGGCGAACCGGTCGCCGTGGCGGGCGAAGAAGTCCGCCAGGAGCGCCAGATTCGTCCGCACGAGCCCGCGGTTGCGTTCCAGGATGCGCTCGCCGGCGCCTAGCGCGACGGTGGCCAGAAGTTCGCTCGGGGCGCTGCTGCAGATCGTCGTGTAGTCCTTCATCGACGCCGCGGCCGCGAGCAGCGCGGCGTCGCGGCTGGCCAGCCAGCCGATGCGCAGCCCTCCCAGCCCGTACGCCTTTGACATCACGCCCAGCGACACGCCGCGCTCGTAGACGTCGCACATCGCCGGCAGGCGGTCGGCCGCGGCGTACTCCAGCCCGCGGTAGACCTCGTCGGAGAGCACGACCAGTCCGTGCCGGCGGGCAAATGCCACGATGGCATCGAACGTGGGCCGGTCGAAGTGATGGCCGGTGGGGTTGTGCGGCGAGTTGATCACGAGCAGCCGCGTGGCGGGGCGCACCAGGCGCGGCAGTTCGTCGGGGTCGGGGGCCCACGAGCCGGGGGCGGCGCGCCAGGCGGTCACCTCGGCGCCGGCCGCGCGGGGGAGCTCGAACAGCGACTGGTAGCAGGGCCACTGGACGATGGCGTGGTCCCCCGGCGCCAGCAGCGCGTTGACGAGCGTGAACACGGCTTCCTGGGCGCCGGCGTGCACGAGCACCCCGTCGGCCGGCAGCGTGTCGTAGAGGGCCGCCACGGCCGCGCGCAGGGGCGCCGCGCCGCTGCTCTCGGTGTACCCCAGCCCCAGCGCGGCCAGCGCCTCCTCCGCGCCCGGCGCCAGGGCCAGGAGTTCCGCCACGCGCATCGACTCGCAATCCGAGGCGGCGAGCATGTGCGGCGTGGTGAATTCACGCGCCGCGAAGTAGCGCTCGAGCAGGAACGGGGCCGGCCGCATCGCGCCCGTTCAGGCCCCGGGGTGGTGCTCGCGTTCGCGCTCGTGCTTCTCGTGCAGTTCGGCGGCGACCATGGTCCGCCGCACGAGGGTGACGATGAGCGCCAGGACCGCCGCCCAGAGGCAGACCGCCAGCTCGCGCGTCCAGAAGGTGCTGAGCGCCATGCCCGGCCAGTCGCCGAATCGGGCCCGGGCCGTGCCCGTGGGTTCGCGGCCCGCCAGGATCAGCAGCAGACTGGTGGCCATCTCACCGGCCACCACGCCCAGCGCGAACAGAGGCGCGCGCCAGAGCCAGCGCCGCAGCGGATAGTTGGCCAGGTGCCCAGTGGCCATGCCGCACACGAACACGATTCCGACGAGGAACGTGCCGACGATGTAGATCCAGCTCGCTCCCGACCCGTGGGTCAGGACGATCGACCGGTACAGCCGCAGCACGACACCCGAAACGAGCGCCATCTCCACGAGGTTGAACGACAGCCGCCGGAAGGCTTTCGCTTCAACCAGCCGGATTTCGATCGTCTGCCTGGGAAAGTAGGATGCCATGGCGTCTGGAGTCGTCCGGTTGGACAGCGGGAGCCAGAAAAGGGATCGCGGCGTCGCGATCCGCACGGGGAACTTACGGAATTCGCTCGAGTCCGTGAATTGGGGTCGGCCGGGAATCATCGAATGGCCGCCCCTGAATCACCGCGGTGATCGACGACTCCAGGCGCTCGAAGCTGAAGGGCTTGGCGAGCATCGGCTGGCGCATCGTGCCCCGCCGCGACGCGGTGACGACGTCGCCGGTGATGAACACCGTCCGATCGGCGAGCCCCGGGCGCTTGAGCCGCAGCCAGTTGTGGAAGGCGAAGCCGTCCATTCCCGGCATGCGGACGTCGCACACCACGGCGTCCACCGACGTGTCGGCGAGGATGTCCAGCGCCGCCTCGCCGCTCTCGGCGGTGATGACCGTGAATTCGCGCACGCGCGCGTAGGCGCTGATGCCGCTGCGGATGGCGGGCTCGTCGTCCACGAACAGGAGGCGGATGCCGGCGATCGGCGAGCGCAGCACGAGCGGCGGCCCCTCCGGGTGGTCGCCGTCGGCCACGGTGCTCCCCGCGCCGGGCAGGGTGACGCGCAGCGTCGTCCCGTCGGCGGACGTGGCCGCGACCTCGATCTTCCCCTGGTGCGCCGTGACGATGCCGTAGCTCACGCTGAGGCCGAGCCCGGTGCCCTCGCCCTCGCCCTTGGTGGTGAAGAAGGGCTCGAAGATGCGCGCCCGGGCCTCGGACGGAATGCCGGAGCCGGTGTCCGTCACCTCGAGCACGACCTGGTCGCCCCTGCGCCGGGTGACGATGCCGAGCGTCCCCGCCCCGGCGGCCGCCATCGCCTGCGTCGCGTTGGTGATCAGGTTGAGGCAGACCTGCTGCAGCTGGCGGGCGTCGCCGATCACGGCGGGGAGGTCCTCCTCCAGCGACTGGTGAACGGTCACGCGATTGGACGACAGCTGGAAGGCGCGCATCCGGAGCGTGCGGGCCACCACCAGGTTGAGATCGACCGGTTCGTGCCGCGGCTCGCTGCGCCGGGCGAAGGCCAGCAGGTCCTTGACCACGTGGCTGGCACGGGTGGTCTCCGACCGGATCACTTCCACGTGCTCGCGCAGCACGCCGTCGATGCGTGGATCGCGCAGCAGGAGCTGGGCGTAGGCGCTGATGCTGCTGAGCGGGTTGTTGACCTCGTGCGCCACGCCGGCCACGAGTTCCCCCACCGCGGCCAGCCGGTCGGATTCCATGAGCCGCCCGCGCATCTCGCGCTCGGCGGTGACGTCGCGGGCCACCACGAGCACGCCCGGCGGCTCGGCCTCCGGCAGCAGGCTGGCGGCGAGCGAGACGAGATGCGCCGACTGGCCGGCCTCGCGCTGGAAGGTGACCTCGAGGCGCGCCGAGTTGCCGCCGAAGGTGGCGGCCAGCGCCTGGTCCAGGGGCTCGCGGTCGCTCTCGATCATCAGTTCCGAGAGCCGGCGCCCCACCATGCGCAGGGTGTCGATGCCGGTGATCTCCGACGCGGCGTCGTTCGCCTCGCGGATGCGGCCGCTCTGGAGCACGGTGAACACGGCGTCGGGCGCCGAACGAAAGAGGGTGCGGAAGCGCCACTCGGCGCGGCGCAGCGTCTCGACCAGCTCGGCGTTCTCGAGCGCGACGTTGAGCAGATCGGTCATCGCGTTGACGCGCTCGATGGTGCCGTCGGCGAACGGATTCACGACGCGCCGCACGAGCGCGACGGCCCCGATGCGTTCGCCGCGGCGCGAGATCGGCAGCACGGCGACGCTGCCCGTGTCGCGGGTGGTCAGCCGGCAGGCGGGGGGCTTGCCGTCGGCCGGGGCCGCGGCGTCGTCCACCGACCAGCGGTTGCCGGTGCGGATCACCTGTCCCATGACCGAAGCGCCGGCCGGGATCTGCGTGCCGGCCATGTCGACGAGGGCGCCGCGGGCGATCGGCACGCGCACCATGCCGTCCTCGCCGAGCAGGCCGATCGCCGCGCCGTCCGCCTGGGCGATGTCGCTGGCGGCATCGACGAACCGTTCGAGCACCCGGTTGGGGTTCAGTTCCAGCGAGATCTGCTGCCCCAGGCGCCACATGCGCTGGAGCACGCGCTGGGCGTCCTCCAGCTCGGCGGTGCGCACGGCGACGCGCGTCTCCAGCGTCGACGAGAAGGTGCGCTCGTCCACCATGCTGCGCTCGAGCTGCTCGGCGGCCCGCTCCTGCGCCACCAGCGCCGCCTGCGCGTACAGCGGGAGCAGGGCGTTGAGCGTGGCGACGAGGATCGCCTTGTCGGTGCTGCTCATGGCGCCCATGGCCACCCAGAGCAGGGACCCGGGGGTGAACCACGCGGCCGCCTCGGCGAGCACGAGGAGCGTGGCGGCGGCGGAGAACGCGGCGAACACCAGACTCGGCAGCCGCTGCGTGCGCGAGGCGATGCCCATGGCCGCCAGCGCGAACACGACGAGCGAGGCAAGGAACGCCGCGTTGAGCAGCTGCTGCTGATGCCGCCACGACGTGGCGAGCAGCGCCCCCAGCGTGGCCACGCAGGCCAGCTGGGACAGCGCGATCAGGCGCGTCGTTCGATAACGCAGGGGCAGCCAGCGATCCATGGAACCCGCGGCGGAAGAGACACGGCCCCGGCCCGGCGTCAGGTCAGGAACTCGTGGAGCAGCGAGTGAAAGTGGTGCACGCCATTCTCCCGCTTGGCGGAATAGCGACCCCGATCATAGACGCGCGAGCGCAGGTTCCGTTGCACCGTTTCGCAGATCTCGATGTCTTCATCCTGGATCTCGTCGCTGAACGCCACCAGCCGGCTCCACCGCTCGTCGGCGGCGGGATCGGCGGGCGGATTCGCGGCGTACCATTCGAAGACGACCTTCGTGCGATCGTGCGCGACCGGCAGCACCACATTCGTCTGCATCTGCCCCAGATAGACATTGAGCATGATGTTGGGGAATAGCCAGACGTAGAACGCCTCCGGCACGTCCCCGGCGGCGGGCACGTAGCGGCGGTCTGCGGCCGCGGCCCCCGGCACGGGGCGCATCGGCGCGTGCTGGAACGAGAAATACCGGTGGGGCTCCACCCGGTAGTGGTCGTAGTCCAGCTCCTTGTGCAGCCCGGGGTGCACCACCGGCACGTGGTACCCCTCGAGGTAGTTGTCGACGTACACCTTCCAGTTGCAGGCGAGATCGTACTCCTTGCGCATCACGTAGCGCATCGACTCGCAGTGGAAGGGCGCGACGCGGCGCGGGATGTCCTCGAGCACCTCGAGCAGGGGCGGCGCCTTGCCGTCGAGGTTCACGAACACGAGCGGACCCCAGGCGGCCACGGCCACGGGCCGGAGCTGCATGTCCTGCGGATGAAAGTCCTGGACGCCCTCCATCTCCGGGGCGTGCAGCAGCCCGCCGGCGAGGCTGTACGTCCAGCCGTGATAGCGGCACTGCAGCGTCTGCCGGCGGCCGCACCCCTGGGCCACCGGCCCGGCGCGGTGCAGGCAGACGTTGTGGAAGCCGCGCAGCGTGTCCCCGTCCCGCACCACGACCACGGAGTCGCTGCCGATCTGCGCCGTGAAATAGTCGCCCCGCTCGGCGAGCTGCTCGGTGCGGCCGGCGAGCTGCCAGGTGTGCGCGAACACGCGCTCCCGTTCCAGTTCGAGGTACACGGGATCGTTGTACAGCCGCGCCGGAATGGTGGCGGCTTTCGCGATGTCGGGATCGAAGGGGAAGACGAGGGGCATAAAACCGGTAGGTCGGTAGGTCGGTAGACGGCGTTGGCAACCCATTCACCCATTCACTCACTCACCCATCCACCGCCTCACCGCCTCACCGAATGATATGGCCGAGTCTCGACCACCGGATATCCGAGATGAACGGCAGCGGCCGGTCGCTGGTCTGGCCGTCGCAGGAGTTCAGGTCGCCCGGACCGGGCTTGTACGAGTAGTACACGAACAGCGGCCGGCCGCGCACGTTGTCGCGCGGCACCACGCCCCAATAGCGGCTGTCCTTGGAGCAGTAGCGGTTGTCGCCCATCATGAAATAATGCGCCGGGGGCACGAGCAGGGGGCCCCAGTTGTCGTGCGTCGGCACGGCGGGCGCCGAGCCGAATCGCGTGTTCTGCAGCGCGATCTGCTTCTGCCAGGCGAAGTCGGGCGACGTGTCGTCGGGGCGCGACTGGGCCGGGTCGCCGGTGAACGCGCGGGCGCCGAACCCCTGCCGCTGGGCGATGCCGTTGATGTACACCACGCCGTCGCGCATGTAAACGGTGTCGCCCGGCATGCCGATCAGCCGCTTCACGAGCACCGGCGTCGGATCGTTTCCCGCCTGCGCCTCGTCGGCCTGGTAGGGCGAGACGAACACCACGACGTCGCCGTGATGGGGGTCGGAGTAGCCCGGCAGGTGCACGTCGGTGAACGGAATGTTCGGGCCGTACACCGCCTTGTTCACGAACAGCCAGTCGCCGACGAGCAGCGTGGGGATCATGCTCCCCGACGGAATCCGGTAGGCCTCGACGAAGAAGGTGCGGATGAACAGGAAGATCAGGATCGCCCCGCCGAACGATTTGACGTTCTGCCAGAACCATCCCCCGCCGCCGCCGGCGCGCTTGCGGGGCGCGCGGCCGCTGCGGGCCTGCGCCACGACGTTGGTGGATTTGGGGGACTTGGCGGACTTCTTGGATTTGGGCACGGGCAGATGCGAGATGAAGGCTCGGGAAGGACCGGCTGCGGGTGGTGAACGGTGCGCGGTCACCGCCTGCCGTGCACCGCTCACCTCGCACCGGTCGATGGAATCTACCCCTCCATACGGGCGCCGGAAATGCGGAGTTCCGGCGTTCCCCTGAGGCGGAAAACAACAAAGGGCGCGCCGTAAGCGCGCCCTCGCTGTGTCGAGCCGAAGCAGCCTACTTGAGGTGCTTCCCGACGAGCTTGGTCATCTCGAACATCGAGACCTTGCCCTTGCCACCGAACACCGCCTTGAGGTTGGCGTCGGCGTTGATCATGCGACGCTCCTTGGCGTCCTGCAGACCGTTCTTCTTGATGTACTGCCAGAGCTTCTTCGTGACTTCCGTGCGCGGAATAGCGGTGGAGCCGACGACCATGGCGAGCGTCGCATCGGGCTGCACGGGCCGCATGAAGGCGGCGTTCGGTTTACGCTTCGCCTTCTTCTTGGGCGCAGCCTTCTTCGCAACCTTCTTCGTCGCTTTCTTGGTGCTCTTCTTGGCGGCTTTCTTACCGCCCTTCTTCGCGGCCTTCTTGCCCTTTTTTGCGGCCATGTGCTCTTCTCCTGGAATGGTGAAACGGAGTGGTGCTCTCTAGAGGGTACCGCTGTCCGTCGCGCGGAAAGGTAAAACACTCCTCCCGGGACGCAATAGGAATTTCTCGGCGTTTTCCCTCTGGAGCGCGCCCGTTTCACCTCCCGAATTCGTCCCGCCGCCGCGATTCAACGCAGGTGCGCCGTCAGCCAGTCGGCGATGGCGCCGAGCACTTCGGGGCGCACGGCGCGCGAGGAAAGCTGTCCGTAGCGCGACGGATCGCCCACGGAATCGGGCACGAACAGGTGGTCCGTCGCCGGGAATTTCCGCACGGTCACGTCGCGGTCGCCCCCGGCGCGGAAGGCAGCGGCTAGGGTGTCCGCCTGCTCCGGCGTCACCTGCTGATCGGTTTCCCCCTGCAGGATCAGCACCGGCACGCGCACCTTCCGCGCCGTCGGCCGCGGGTCGTACGAGATGAAATACCGCAGCCAGCCGCTGTGGGCCGCCAGGCTGTCGGTGGCCCGCGCGCTCTCGGCCAGCGCCGCCTGCCGCTGCGCCGCCGTAAGCGAGGGCGCGTTGTCCACCGCGTTCCGCTGCTGGAAGGCGAGGATCCGCCCGCCCGTGTACGCCGGCCCGGCCAGCAGCACGATTCCCTTGAGCGCGGCGTCGGTGGCCGCCACCATGGGCGCGATCATCCCGCCCTCGCTGTGCCCCACGAGCCCCAGGCGCGTGCCGTCGATCTCGGGGCGGCTGCGCAGGTAGGCGAGCCCGGCGCGGATATCGTTGGCGTAGTCGGCCGAGTTGGCGTCGGCCGGTCCGGCGCTCGAGCCGTTGACGCCGCGGTCGTCGAGGCGCAGGGTGGCGATGCCCCGCCGGGCCAGGGTGTCCGCCACCTGCCAGAAGGGACGGTACCCCTCGAGGATCACGATGCGTTCGTCGCGGTCCTCCGAGCCCGACCCGGTGATCGTCACCACCGCCGGCACGGGGCCCGACCGCGCCGCGGGCAGCGTCAGCGTGCCCGTGAAGGTGAGGCCGGCCGGCGTGCGCACCGTTACGTCCTCCGCCGTGTAGGGCGCCCCTGGGGGCGGCCCGTAGTCGACCTTCCGCATGACCAGCGGGTGCACGCCGGCCAGCCGCACCACGGTCACGTGCTGCACCGGGATGACCGCGCCCAGCAGCGCCCCGTCGGGGCCCACCGCGGCGCGCATCTCACTCGTCGCGATGCGGATGGTCACCGAGTCGGCGTCGACCCGCGTCACCACCGCGGGGATGGTCTGCCCGCCCGACACCATGAACATCGGCACCGTATCGACGGCGCCGCCCATGGCGCGGGCGCGCCGCACCACCTGCTCGATGAGCGCGAACGACGGATTGATGTACGGCAGGGCGTCCGGCCGGGAGGCGATCCGCTGCGTGCGGGACACGTTGCCCGAGATCGCCACCGCTACGGTGTCGGCGCCGAACGTGAGCTCGGCGCGCTGGAAGGGCACCGTGTCGCCCTGGGCCAGCCGGTAGAAGGCGTTGTGCATGACGCTCACCCGCGCGTCCGGCGTCAGCGCCAGGCCGAACTGCCAGTGCCCTCCCGTGGCCTTGTCGATCATGTCCACGTCCACGACCGCCGCGGCGCGCTGGACGACCTCGCTGGTGAGGGTGTCCCGCCCCAGCAGCATGCGGAACGTGTACTGCTCGGCGCCCTGGGCGCCGGCGGCGGACGTCAGCGCCAGCAGCAGGCCGCCGGCGAGCAGGGTGCGTTTCACGACTGTTCCCCTCTCCAGACGAAGTAGGAATAGATCACGGAGCCGAGCGACGCGGCGCCGATGGCCACCGACATGACCGCGACGCCGGCGCGGCGCGGCAGCAGGACCGAGAGCATGGTGACGATTCCGGCGCCGGTCATGAGGTAGCCGCCCACGCGGTGCGTCCGGGTCCACACCGTGTCGCTGGAGAGCGTCCACGGCGTGCGGATGCCGAACCACCAGTTGGAACGGGCGCGGGGCAGCACGTTGCCGAGCAGGAGGAGCATCGCGCCGACGACCAGCGGCGCCAGGCGGTCCATGGGCACGGGCCAACCCAGCGCCGCGCCGAGCACGCCCACATGGATCACGAGCAGAAGCGTGATCACGGCGTTCACGATGAGGTCGTAGGTGCCCTGGAACTTGGCGTAGTTGGCCCGCCGCGGGTCGATGTAGGGCAGCCCGCGCATGATCCCCCAGAGGGCGAGCGCCATGACGGGCAGGAGGAACGCGCCCACCAGCCGGCTGCCGTAGCCGTTGGGGTGGCCGAGCGCGTCCCAGTGCGTGACCATGGGATCTGGCAGGCGCGGATAGGCGGCGACCGAGAAGGCGAACGCCGCCACGACCACGAGGGCCGGGTACCACTTACGCATGCTTCCTCCCGGGACGCACCCAGTCGAGCAGCTGCTCGACGACGTCGTTGAATACGGTGGTGTTGAGTTCGTAGATGATCTGCTGGCCGTGGCGCTCGGAGAGAATCAGTCCGGCGTCGCGGAGCACGCCCAGGTGGCGCGAAATGGTGGGCCACGCCGTGTCGAACCGCTCGGCGATCTCGCCGGACGTGCGCGGGCCCTTGCGCAGCAACTTGAGAATTTCCCGCCGGGTCGGATCGGCGAGGGCTTTGAACGCGGAGTCCATGGTGCGTAAGATAAGTTAATTAGCTAATGGTGCAAGTATCCGGACGGCGGCCCGTCGGCCGCCGGCGACTCGGGGCTTCAGGCTTCCAGTTTCCGCAGCAGCCCGATCATCCGCACGTCCCAGGGATCGGCGCTGGCGTCGTCGTCCGCGATGTCGGGACGTTCCTGCGGCGTCTCGAGAATGCACGGCACGCCGGCGGTGCGCCGGTCGTGCAGCAGCCAGCGGAAGGGCTCGGCGCCGATCTGCCCCTCGCCGATGAGCGCGTGGCGGTCCTTGTTGGAGCCCAGCGCGCCCTCGCTGTCGTTGAAATGGAAGAAGCCCGGGCGCTCGCCCGCCGCCTGCTCGAAGTCATCGAGCACGCGCGCCTGCGCCTCGGCGCTCTCCTGGATGGCGAATCCCGAGGCGAACAGGTGGCAGGTGTCGAGGCCGTAGCCCGTGCGCGGCCGCAGGGCCTTGGGCACGCGTTCGAGAATCCCCGCGACTTCGGCGGGCGTGCGCCCCATCGTGCGGCCGGCGCCCGCCGTGTTCTCCACGAGCAGCCGCGTCGCGCCCTCGGTGCGCTCCAGGGCATGGGTGATGGCGGCGGCGATGCGGCCCAGCGCCGCCTCGCGGTCGTCGTCGGTGGCCGCCCCGGGATGGAAGCACACGGCGCCGACGCCGAGCGCCGTCGAGCGCTCGAGCTCCCGGGCCAGGCCGTCGCGCGCCCGGGCCCACTTCTCCGCCTCGGGCGTGGCCGTGTTGAGCACGTAGGCGGCGTGGACCACCACGTGCGCGGGCGCGATGCCGGCTTCGGCGAGCGCGTCGCGAAACCGGGCGACGCGCTCGGGTTTCACCGACACCTTGTCGTTGTAGAACTTGGGAATCGCGCTGAACACCTGCAGGGCGTTCATGCCGGCGGCGGCGGCGCGGCGCACCGCCATGTGGATGCCGCCGTTCTCGATCGTGTGGGCGCCGAGGAAGCGGCGGCTCGCCGGCGCGGTCACGGCTCGTCGTGCGGCGGCGGACTGAGATCGATCATCCGCGAGCCCTTCACGTATTCCACCGTCCGCGGCTCGCGCAGCTTGCCCAGCCGCTTGACGACGTCGGCGATGCGGCGGGCCTGCTCGTGGATCACGCGCACGTGCTCGTTCGGTTCGCGGCCGTCCTGCTCGTCGAGCATCATCAACTCGGCGTGGCCGAGCAGCGCCGAGAGCGGATTGTTGATCTCGTGCTGCAGCGCGATGGTGGTCTCGCCGATGCCGGCCATCCAGCGCGCCTTGGACAGCGCCGCCTCGGCGGCCCGGCGCTGGGACTCGTGGTCCATGCGCTGCTGGGCGATCACGAGCCGGGCGCGGAGGTTGTTCGGCGTGGCCGGCTTGGACATGTAGTCGTCGGCGCCGGCGTCGAGCACGGCCCCCAGGTCGTCGTGCGTGTCGCGGCCGGTGAGCACGAGGATGAACGTCTCGCGGGTGGGATCGACGCCGCGGATCCGGGCGCACAGCTCGAAGCCGTCCATGCCCGGCATCTCGATGTCGACCACGGCCAGCGGGAAGCGTAGCTCCTGGAAGAGCGCCCAGGCAACGGCGCCGTCGGCGGCGGTCACGGGCTCATAACCGAGACTCGTCACCACGGAGCCGACGAGGGCCCGGATCGTTTCGTCGTCGTCGGCGATGAGGACTTTCACTGGGGCTCGCGCCTGCGGAAGGGATGGACGCCGGCACGCGACCCCGCGGCCGGCGAGTCTGGTGCCCGCAAATGTGGGGGGCGGGCGCTCGATGCGCGAGCCCGGGGCGCGTTGGTCCCCGCCCAGGGCCGCGGGTATCTTTCCCGGATGCGCGCCCGGGGCGCGCCATCCGACTCCCGCACCTTCGAGATTCGATCAATGTCCGCTTCCGACCCGATGTTCCCGCTCGCGGCCTTCAACGGCACGCGACGCGTGCCCCCTCCCGTGAACGAGCCGGTGAAGGGATATGCGCCCGGCTCGCCCGAGCGCGCCTCACTCAAGTCGCGGCTGGCCACGATGGCCGCCGAGCGCATCGACATTCCGCTGGTGATCGGCGGCGCGGAGGTCCGCACCGGCGAGACCGGGAAGGCGGTGATGCCGCACGCCCACCGGCAGGTGCTGGCCGACTGGCACCGGGCCGCCCCGGAGCACGTGACGCAGGCCATCGCCGCCGCCAAGTCGGCGCGGGCCGACTGGGCCGACTGGGCGTGGGAGGACCGCGCGGCGGTCTTCCTCCGCGCCGCCGAGCTGCTGGCCACGACCTGGCGCGACACCGCCAACGCGGCGACGATGCTCAACCAGTCGAAGACCGCGTTCCAGGCCGAGATCGACGCGGCGTGCGAACTGATCGACTTCTGGCGGTTCAATCCGCACTACGCCGAGGAGCTGTACGGCGAGCAGCCGCTGTCGAACCACATGATGTGGAACCAGCTCGACTACCGGCCGCTGGAAGGGTTCGTCTACGCGGTGACGCCGTTCAACTTCACGTCCATCGCCGGCAATCTGCCGACGTCGCCGGCGCTGATGGGCAACACCGTGCTCTGGAAGCCGGCGTCCACGGCCATGCTCTCGGCGCACTACCTGCTCAAGGTGCTGGAGGCGGCGGGGCTGCCGCCGGGGGTGATCAACCTCGTGGGCGGCGACGCGGCGCTGATCAGCGAGATCGCGCTGTCGCATCCCGACCTGGCGGGGGTGCACTTCACCGGCAGCACGAGCGTGTTCAACAACATGTGGCAGACCATCGGCGCCAACATGTCGCGCTACCGGTCGTATCCGCGCATCGTGGGCGAGACGGGCGGCAAGGATTTCATCCTCGCGCACGCCTCGGCCGATCCGCAGGCGCTCGCCGTGGCGATCGTCCGCGGCGGGTTCGAGTACCAGGGCCAGAAATGCTCGGCGGCCAGCCGCGTGTACGTGCCGCGTTCGCTCTGGCCCGAGGTGCGCGACCGCGTGGTGGCGATGATGCAGGACATGCGGATGGGCGACATCCAGGACTTCCGCAACTTCGTGGGCGCGGTGATCGACCAGAAGGCGTTCCGCAAGATCAGCGAGTACGTGGCCGACGCCAGGCGCAACGCCACGATCGTGGCCGGCGGAAAGGCCGACGATTCGGTCGGCTACTTCATCGAGCCGACGCTGGTGGAGACCGCCGACCCCGGCTACCGGCTGCTGTGCGAGGAGATCTTCGGCCCGGTGCTCACGGCGTACGTCTACGACGACGCCAAGTGGAGCGAGACGCTGACGATCATCGACGCGACCTCGCCGTACGCGCTCACCGGCGCCGTCTTCTCCACCGACCGGCGGCCCGTGCGGCAGGCGATGGCGGCGCTGCGCAACGCCGCCGGCAACTTCTACGTGAACGACAAGCCCACCGGGGCCGTGGTGGGGCAGCAGCCCTTCGGCGGCGCCCGCGGATCGGGCACCAACGACAAGGCGGGCTCGAAGCTGAACCTGATGCGGTGGGTCAGCGCGCGGGCGGTCAAGGAGACGTTCTCGCCGCCGGCGGATTATAAGTATCCATTTATGGGAGCGGAATAGGGGCACGGAAGACGTGAGACGGCAGACGCCAATCTTCAGCAAGCTCACACATTCCATGCGCATCCTCACCCAGCAGCAGGTCACCTCCCTCCTCCCCATGGGCGAGTGCATCCCGCTCATGGAGGCCGCCCTCGCGTCGCTGTCGCGCGGCGAGGTCGTGCTGCCGCTGCGGCCGATCATGCGCATTCCCGGCACGCACGACGTGTTCGGCATGATGCCGGCGTACTCCTCGGCGCTGCCGGTGTTCGGCGTCAAGATGATCACCGTCTTCCCGGGCAACCACGGCAGCAATCTGGATTCCCACCAGGGCGCGGTGCTGCTCTTCCACGGCACGACCGGCCAGCTCGCCGCCATGCTCGACGCGTCGTCGATCACCGCCGTCCGCACGGCGGCGGTCTCGGCGGTCGCCACCCGCCTGCTCGCCCGCCCCGACGCGTCCACGCTCGCGCTCATTGGCAGCGGCGTGCAGGCCCGCACGCATCTCGAGGCGATCGGCCTGGTGCGCGCGCTCTCGGCGGTGCGGGTCTACAGCCGCACGCCGTCCAATGCCGCCGCCTTCGCCGCCTGGGCAAAGCGCGAGCGCGGCGTCGACGTCGAGGTCTCTTCCAGCGTGCAGCACGCCGTGCACGGCGCCGGCATCGTGTGCACCGTCACCTCATCGAGGGAGCCGGTGCTTCACGGCGAGTGGCTCGAACCCGGCATGCACGTGAACGCCGTGGGCGCGTCCCAGCCCGACGCCCGCGAGCTGGACGGCGCCGCGGTGGCGCGGACGCGGCTGTTCGCCGACCGGCGCGAATCGCTGGTCAACGAATCGGCCGACTACCTGGTGCCGCTGCGCGAGGGGCTGATCACCGATCGGCAGCTCGTGGCCGAGATCGGCGAGGTCCTGATCGGCCGCGCGCGCGGACGGGAGACGGCCGAGGAGATCACGCTGTTCAAGTCGCTCGGCCTGGCGGTGGAGGATCTGGCCGCGGCCGCGCACGTCTACGACCGCGCGGAGCGGGAGAACGTCGGCACGACCGTCGAACTCGGCGGCGCGAGGCCATAGGAGCGGTCAGGGCTTCTTCGATTTCGCGATCGCGCGGTAGTACTCCTCCACCAGCGCCCGGAACGCCGGCGGCACCTCGCCCGGCCTGCCGAGCAGCACGCGCTGGTCGTCGGACGCGAGCGTCCGCCGCAGCGCGAACTCGAACGCCTTCAGCCCGTCGAGCACCTGGGACTGAAGTGCCGCGGCCGCTTTCGGGTCGTCCAGCACGCTCGGGCGGCTGAGGTCGCGCAGATTTCCGATCGCCCGATCCAACTCGGCAACGTCCACGCCCTGCCCCGCGAGCATGCCGCGCAGGGTGTCCGCGTCGGCCAGCCGCGCCGAAAGCTCCCGTGAGAACTGCTGCGCCTCGCCGGGCGTGAGCCCGCGTCCCTGCCCGGCGCCAACGGGCACGCCGCCGCCGGCCACCGTGCCGCCGACCCTGCCCCCGCCCCCGCCCGCGCCGCCACGCTGACCGCCCTGGGCCCGCTGGCCGGCGTTCCCGCCCTGGCCCTGCTGGCCTTGCTGCCCCTGCTGCCCCTGCTGCCCCTGCTGCCCCGCCTGGCCCTGACCGCCCGGCTGTTGGCCCTGGCGGCCCGCCTGGCCCTGTTGCGCGCCCTGCCCCTGCTCCGACCCCTGCCGGCCCTGGTCGCCCTGCTGGAGGCCCTGGCGCGCCTGCTCCTGCTGCTGGCGGAGCCGCTCACCCACCGACTGGACCCCCTGCACCAGGTCGCGCATCCGGTCAAGCGCCTCGGCCTGCTGCTGCTGGGCCCCCCGCTGCCCCGCCGCCGAGTCGGCGCGCTGGAGCTGGCGGCCGAGGTCGGCGATGTCGCGGCCGATCGGCTGCTGCTGCTGGCTCAGGTACTGCTGCGGCGCCGTGCGGGCGGCGTTCTGCGACATGTACCCCAGCCGGTCGGCGGTGCCGCGCTTGCGAAGCGTGTCGGCGGCCTCGGCGATGGCGCGCGAGGCCGCGGGCTGGTCGCGGCGGTTGTCGAGCGCCATCTGGTCGAGCCGGCTGGTGAGCGCGCGCACCGAGTCGCTCATCGCCTTCTGCTGCTGGGCGATGGACTGGCGCACGGCCTGCTGCTGGGAAGCGTCGCCCCCGCCCAAGCGGTTGATGTCGGTCGACACGCGCTGCTGCTGATCGGCCAGCCCGCGCTGCGTCTGCCGCGCGTCGTCGAGGTCGCGCTGGGCTCGCGCCGTGCGTTCGCGGTCGAGCAGGCGGCGCGCCTGTTCCAGCTGCTGGAGCGCCTGTTGCGAACTGGCGGCGCCCTGCTGCCCGCCGTCGGCGGCGGCGCGGCGCATGGCGTCGGCCGCGTTCTGCATCTGGCGCGCCGCGTCGGCTAGCGGCTGCGACTGCTGCTCGCGGGCCAGCCGCTCGAGCTGCCGCGCCGCGTCGTCGGCTTGCTGGGCCATCTGCCGCTGGTCGCCGCCGGACGACGACCCGCTCTGGCCCATGCGGGTCAGGCTGTCGGCCTTGGCCTGCGCGCGCTGGTCCTGCTGCTGCTGGCGGGCGGCGAGCTGCTTGAGCTTCTCGAGCAGCTCGTCCACCTGCTGGTCGGCCTGCTGCTGCTGTTGCTGCGCCTGATCCTGGCCGCGCTGCACCGTCTCGTACTGGTTGCGCAGCTTGTCCTTGTTGAGTTCGAAGATGTCGGCGAGGTCCTGGGCGTTGGCGCCGCCGCCGCCTCCTCCGCCTCCGCCTCCGCCGCCCCCCTGCGACACCTGGATGTCGCGGAACACCGCTTCGGCGCGCTGCAGTTCGGCCAGCGCCCGCTGTTCGGCCGGGAGCGCCGCGTGCGGGCTGCCCCGGCCAGCTTCTGCTCGGCCGTGTCCATCTGCGGGGCGGCGCGCTCGAGGATCTCGGCGATCTTACGGAAACCGGTATCGGTGGCGGTGATGCCGCGCGCGACGAGCTGCTTCGACAGCTGGCCGGTCTGCTCGCGCAGCTTCTGCTGCGCCAGCCGCAGCGTGGTGAGGTTCTCCTGCAGATCCTTGGCCGAATACGTGACGCTGTCGCGCGACAGGTTGAAGGTGCCGGCGATGATCTCCCGCTCCTGCTGGGAGAGCTGGCCGGCGCTGTTGCCCTGGCCCTGCCCGCGGCCGCCGCCCGGCTGGCCGCCCTGCCCCTGCCGGTATTCCTGATCGTACGGCCGCACGTTCAGGAAGTAGATGTCGCTGGTGGCGCGCTGTCCGCCGGCCGTGGCGTCGTTGTCGGTGGCGCGCGCGTAGTACGACACCACGTCGCCGGCCTGCAGGCTGTCGTCCTCGAGCATGAAGGTGTAGCCCGCCGAGATGTCGCGCAGCACGCGCGTCGTGGCGCGGCTGAGCGGCACCGTGCGCTCGGGTCCGCCGTTCACCGAATACACGAGGTCGAGCTGGGCGACGCCGTAGTCATCCTCCGCCTTGGCCTCCGTGTACACCTCGTCCACCGAGAGCACGCGCTCGTCGCGCCCGGGCTTGGTGAAGCTCACCGTGGGCGGCCGGTCGGGCAGGACGTCGATGTTGTAGTCGAGCGAGCCGGTCATCATGCGGCGGTCGGGGCCCTGGAGTTCGACCTTGTAGAACCCGGGGCGCGACACGCGCAGCATCGCGATCAGCGCGCCGTCGGCGGTGGGCGCGAGCGCGAGCGTGTCGCCGCCGTCGACGACGACGCGGCCGCCGGTAGTGGGCACCGTGGGCGTGACGCGCACGCGCACCATCGTGCCGGCCAGCGCGACGATGTCTCCCGTGCCCTCGACATCGCGCGGCGGGAGCTGCGTGTACGACGGATAGCGGTACTGCAGGTCGATCTGCTTCACGTACGGCAGATTGGCCACGTTCAGGTGGTAGGTGGCCGACCGGACGCCGGCCGCTTCCACCGCGTAGTCCATCGGCGCGCCGACGTCGAACAGCCGGAAGGTGTAGGCGCCCGTCGAGTCGGGCGCCATCAGCAGCCGCGTCCAGGTGGTGGAGTCGGCGGCGCGCACCTCCAGCTCCACGCGCTCCGACTCGAAGCCGTGCAGCGACGCCGTCACGAGCTGGTCGCCGCCCCTGGCCACGGTGGCGTTGCCGGGCGCGACGTCGATGGAGAAGAGCCCCGCCGGGCTGGCGGTCTTCCACGGCTGGAGCGAGACGCCGACGCCGTAGCGCAGCGCCGCCGGCCCCACGATGAGCGTGATCACGGCGGCGGCGAGCACGGCGGCGAAGATCGACCCGCTGCGGGCGAGATCGCCGGCATCCACGCGGCGGCCGTCGTCCACGGTGCGCGCCCGGTCGAGCGCCGAGCGCAGGAGACGCGCGGCGAGCGCGGGCGAGAGCAGCGCGGCGCCGCGGCCGGCACCCGCGGCCACGTCCACCGCCGTCATCAGCGCGCCGTCGAGCGCGGGTTCGTGTTCTTCGAGGTAGAGCGCCACCTGGCCGTCGGGCGGATTGCGGCGGAGCGGCCGGATCAGGTAGCGCACGGCCACGGCGATCACCGCGGCCAGCGCCACGAGGCGCGTGATCAGCACCGGCGTGGCGGCGTACTTCGCGGCGTCCATGACGTACGCCGCGGCGGCCAGCACCGCGAATCCCGCGACGAGCGTGATCGTCGCGCCGTGCAGGGCGCGCCTGAGCCGCCACCGGTTGCGCACGTCGCGCACCACGCCGGAGAGGCGATCCCGTTCCGACAGACTCCCGTGTACGCTCTCCATGTTCACGCCCTCCCGGGCAGGCCGCTCACCCCGCGGTGCGCGACAGCCGGTTCGACAACAGCGTCTCGGCGCCCATCAGCAGCAGCGCGCCGAACAGCAGGTACCACCAGATCCGCTGGCGCCGCTCGGCGTCCGCGGGTGACGCGTTCGCCGCCGCGCCCGCGGCGGCGCCGGCCGCGTCCACCCGGCGGCTCGAGACGGCGGCGATCAGTTCCTGCGGATCGAGATGCGAGAGATCCGATTCCGCAGGATCAACGTTCACGGCGATGGGGCGCCCGCTTCCGATCGCGGTGGCCGCGTCGCGCAGTTCGTAGAAGCCCGCTTCGTGCAGCTCGGCCAGGTGGTCGGCGCCCGCCGCGTGCAGCCGCGTGCGCTGGCCGGATGGCGACTCGAGCACCAGCGCCGGCCCGCCGCTGTCCGCCCCTGCCTTCCACTGTGTATCCCCGAACATGGCGGTGAGTTCACCGTGGCGCGAGAGGTCGAGCACCTCGCCGGCGGTGAACGACGCCCGGGGGTCGGCGTACCGCCCCGCGTACTTGGCCAGCTGGTGCACAAAGGGCAGGAACACCGGCTGCAGCGGCAGGTCGGTCCAGTATTCGTCCAGCGACGACCCCCAGACGAGCACCTTGCCCTCGCCGTCGGCCATCTCGACCAGCGCCGGCGTCCCGTCGTCCATGCGGGCGAGGACGTCGCTGTCGGCGTTGGCGACGAGCGCCCGGTAGCGGAACATGCGCGTCGTGGAGAAATCGCCGCTGCGCGGAGCCTGGAAGATCTCGAAGATCGGACTCGAGTAGTCGACGGCGGCCAGCGTGCCGCCCGCCGAGCTCGTGCGGTCGATTACGGCGCCGACGCGCGCCGGCAGCCGGTTGCGCCACTCGGCGGGCCAGGCGTCGGTCTGCTGGTCGCCGGGCACGACGAGCAGCCCCGATCCCGCGGCCACGATCTGCTGGAGCCGCGCGCCCGTTGCGCCGCCGGGAGGCTTCACCTCGTTCAGGATCACGAGCGAGCGCCCGTCGAGATCCGGGGGGCGCAGCGCGTCCTCGGTCTTCACCTGCACATCGAAGCGGGGGCGGTTGCCGATCTCCAGCGCGCGGCGCAGGAAGAGGCTCTGGTTGCGGCGCGCGTTGGCCGGCTCGACGACCAGCACCGACACGGCTTCGTCGGGCGCGAGCGTGAACCGGAAGGTGTCGTTCTCGGGCAACGAGTCGTGCGTGATGCGCACCGCGCCGCGCGTGGCCGCGGTGGGCACCGGCTGCGAGGCGAAGCGCACCTGCTCGGCGCCCGACGCGGGCACCGTCACCGACCGCGTCTGGATGTCGCGGCCGGCGAGGATGAGCACGGCGTCCACCGTGCGCGGGCGGTCGCCGGTGTTGGTGATCCGCGCCGCCACGGTGACGCGGTCGCGGGCGCCGGCGCTGTCGCGGTCGGTGGTGACGTCGGTGACGGCCATGTCGGCGGCCGCCTTCTGCGACACGTCCACCGGCGTGATCACGGTGCCCTCGGGCAGCTCGACGTCGTCGTGCTGCGCCCAGCCCACCTTCTGGAAGTCGGTGATCAGCACGACCTCGCGGCGCGGCAGGTTGGACCCGCTGAAGATCTGCGCCGCGAGCTTGAACGCCGGCCCGTAGCGCGTGCCGTCGGACGTGAGCCTGGCATCGTCGATGGCGCGGTCGAGGCGGGCCCGGTCGGCGGTGGGTTCGGTGACCGCCTGCGCGTCGCGCGCGAAGAGCACGACCGTCGCGCGGTCGCCGGCGGCGAGGTCGCGCACGGCGGCGTGGGCCGCGGCCACGGCGCGCCGCCAGTGGTCGGCGTAGCCCATGCTGTACGACTGGTCCAACAGGACGATGCGTTCGCGGGCGCCGGCGATCACGGGGCCGGCGGGCACGGAGCGCTTGACGAACGGGCGGGTGAACGCGGCCACGAGGAGCAGGAGCGCCAGGCAGCGCAGCGCGAGCAGCAGCAGGTGGCGCAGCTTTTGCCGGCGCACCGACTGGTAGGAGATCTTGTACAGGAACATCAGCGACGGAAACTCGACCACGCTCTTCCGCTCCCGGTGGATCAGATGGATCAGCACGGGAATGGCCAGGGCGGCGAGGCCGGCGGCGAAGGCGGGGGCGAGAAATCCCATCAGCGCACGCGGGTGAAGCGCTGGCGGGCCAGCAGATAGGTGAACAGCGCCTGGTCGAGCGGCCGCGACGTGTCGAACAGCGCGTAGTCCATGCGCTGCTCGCGCACGCGCCGTTCGAGCTCGGCGACGTGGGCCGCCACGAGGTCGCGGTACTGCGCGCGCAGGTAGTCGGGCACCACGGGCATGCGCTCGCCGCTCTCGACGTCCACGAAGTTGGTGGCGTCGAGGAAGGGGAACTGCAGTTCGTCGCGGTCGAGCACATGGAACACGATCACGTCGTTGCCGCGGCCCCGCAGGAAGGCGATGGCGTTGAGCACTTCGTCCGGCTCCTCGTAGAAGTCGGAGATGAGCGCGACCATGCTCCGGCGGCGCAGCGACTCCGAGAGTTTCCGGAGCGGCGCCACCAGGCGCGCCCGCGGCTCCCCCGTTCTCGCCGGGGCCGGCGGCGCCGACGCCTGCCCGGCGCGATCCAACGAATGGAGCACGAGCCGGAGGTGCTTGGCCGAGCACGGGACGAAATCCACGAGGTCGCGGTCGAAGGTGGCGAGCCCTACCCGATCGCGCTGCGTGCTCGAGAAGTAGGTGAGCGCCGCCGCCAGGAAGCAGGCGTACTGCAGCTTGGTGACGCGCCCTTCTTCGCCGGCGCCGCCGCGGTAGCGCATCGACGCCGACACGTCGAGGAGCACCATGAAGTTGGTGTTGGTGTCGGCCTCGAACTCCTTCACGAAGTGCCGGTCGCTGCGGGCGAACAGCCGCCAGTCGATGCGCCGGATGTCGTCGCCGGGCATGTACGCGCGGTGCTCAGCGAAGTCGGTAGACGCGCCCAGGTGCGGCGAGCGGTGCAGGCCGTTGATGAACCCTTCCACGACGACGCGCGCGAGCAGCTCGAGATTCCCGATCCGTGCCAGCACGGCGGGATCGAGGAAGGTTGTGGTCGGCAGCGCTGGGGAAGTGGCCATTGGATTCAGAGGGTCGGACTGTCCGACGTTCAGTTCATCCCGGAGTTCGGCGGGCGCACGGCGCTCAGGAGTTGGTCCACGACCTGATCGGGGGAAACTCTCTCCGATTCGGCGTGAAAGTTGAGCAGCACCCGGTGCCGCAGCACGGGCTTGGCCAGCGCGCGCACGTCGTCGAAGGTCACGTGGTAGCGGCCCTTCATGAGCGCGCGCGCCTTGCCGCCCAGGATCAGGTGCTGCGGCGCGCGCACGCTGGCGCCGTAGGACACCCACTGCTTGACGAAGTCGGGCGCGTCGGGGCCGGGGCGGCTCGTGCGCGAGAGCGCCACGGCGTAGCGCGCCACCGCGTCGGCCACCGGCACCCGCCGCGCGAGCCGCTGGAAGGCGATCAGGTCGGCGCCGGTGACCGCGTGCTCGAACCGGTGCGACTGGATCGACGTCGTCGACTGGACGACGGCCACCTCCTGCTCCGCGTTCAGGTGGTCGATGACGATCTCGAACATGAACCGGTCGAGCTGCGCCTCGGGCAGCGGATACGTGCCCTCCAGTTCGATCGGGTTCTGCGTCGCGAACACGAAGAAGGGCTCGTCGAGCGTGTACGTCTGCCCCTGCACCGTCACCCGGTGCTCCTGCATCGCCTCGAGCAGCGCCGCCTGCGTCTTCGGCGGCGTGCGGTTGATCTCGTCGGCCAGGATGATGTTGGCGAAGATCGGCCCCGGCACGAACACCATGTGCCGCCGGCCCGTCTCCGGATCGTCCTGGATGATCTCGGTGCCGGTGATGTCGCTCGGCATAAGGTCGGGGGTGAACTGGATGCGCGAGAACTTCAGATCCAGCACCTGCGCGAAGCGTGTTGACGAGGAGCGTCTTGGCGAGCCCCGGCACGCCGACGATCAGGCTGTTGCCGCCGGTGAGCAGCGACAGCAGCACCAGCTCGATGACGTCCTCCTGCCCCACGATGAGCTTGGCCAGCTCGGCGCGGATCAACTCGCAGCCCGCCTTGAGCCGGTCGGCCAGCGCGAGATCGTCGGCGGATTCGAGAGCGGGAACGGGGGGATTGACGGTCGTGGCCACGATAGGTCCCGGTTGAGGGTGGGGCCGCTCAGTGCGTGAGCGCGTAGATGAGATAGTTGACGCCGAGCTTGTAGGCCTCGTTCGACTCGGCCACGGGGTACCACCCTTCGGCCGAGAACTCCCAGAAATTCGAGACGTCGGTATTGAAATTGATCATCACCATCAGCCGCTTCCTGGAATCGTTGTCCTGATAGATCCCGCGGAAGTCCGGCGCGCCGCGGTCGTAGTACTGCGGCACGATGCCGAACGAGTCGATGTCGAAGAACGCGTGGAAGATCGGATCGCTCGGCTTGAGGTCGACCACCTGCGCGTCGGGCAGCACCCGGCGCATCTGCATCGTGAACGTCGACCAGCCTTTGAAGTCGTCGCGGAAATCGTCCCGGAAATCGTCGAAGATGATGAAGCCGCCCTTCATCAGGTACGCGCGAAGGTCGGCCGCTTCGGCGTCGGTCATCGCCCAGTAGTCGGCCTCGGTCATGTAGGCCACGGGGTACTTGAACAGCAGCGGATCGCCGATGCGCACGACGACGCTCTGCTCCACGTCGGCATCGAGCAGCGTGACCGTATGCATGATCCGCATCAGGTTGCGCTCGGAGTTCGGGTAGCCGTGCGCCCACGCCGGCAGCCCCATGTAGTAGTAGCCGGCCGGGCTGTTCGTGGTGAACGCCAGGCGGGCGAAGGTGAACCTGCCGTCGTAGGGAATGTTGTGGGCAGTCGAGTCGGGAACTTCGCGCCCGCCGAAGAACCCGCGTCGCCCGCCCCCGCCACGCTGGGCCTGCGCCACACTCGCCGCGATCGCCAGCGCCAGGAGCGCGGCCGCCGTCAGCGTCCGGCACGTGGGGATGAACCTCATGGAGTCTTCCCTCCCGCGGCGTCCACGATTGTGAGCAGCAGCTCCTGCGCCGCCGCGTAGTTGGGCGCCTGTTCCAGCGACCGGATCACCGTGCGCTTGGCGCTCGCGTCGTCGCCCGCGTGGTGCTGGGCCAGCGCGAGCTGATACAGCGCGCCGGCCATGTCCACGGGCGCCAGGGCCACCACGGCCTCGCGCTCGCGCACGTCGCGGGCGTGGTCGTTCAGCCGCTCGGCGAGTTCGGCCAGGTGCTGGTGCACCGCGGGTTCGAACGGATTCACGTAGATCGCGTCTTCGAGCGCGTCGGCCGCGCCCTTCACGTCCCCCGACGCTTCGAGCACGCGCGAGAGTTCGAGCCGCGTGGCGTAGTCCGACTCGTCGTTGTCGGCGATGCCCCGCAGCACGTCGGCGGCCCTGACCCACTCCTTCTTTGCCTCGTACTGCTGCGCCAGCCACGGATAGGGCCCGTGGTCGGTGGCGAACTCGGGGAACAGCGCCCGCGCCCGCTCGACGATCGGGATCGCCGCGTCGCTCTGGCCGCGGCGGATGAGCGCCTGCGCCACGAGGAGTTGCACGCGGAAATCGCCGGGCGACGCCGCGGCGCGCTTCACCAGCTCGGGCACCGGCGCCGCTGCGTCGACGCCGGTCGAATCGTCGGCCATGGCCGCGAGCTGGGTTGCGAACCGCTGCTTCACGTAGGCGGTGAATCGTGCGTCGAACGCCTTGAGATCGGTGTGCAGCACCTTCGCGAACACCTGGTCGGTGCTCTCGTCGGCCTTGTAATGCTGGAGCATCTCGACCAGCGCCTTCTCGCCCCAGTCGCGCGCGATGAGGTCGCACACCAGCGACGCCTGGTAGTACGACAGCTGCACCTGTCCGTCGAACGTGGGGCGCATGAAGCCGTCGTTCATCCGGCTCACCGGCACCAGCTTGCCGTCGGTGAATGCCTGCAGGAACTCGGGGCTCACGTGCGAGCCCCAGCCGGGCCGCCCGTGGTGCTCTTCCCACACGCTCAACCCCTCGGACAGCCAGCGCGGCACGTGGTGGTCGGTGAGCCCGAGCGTGAACGTGTGCGCCAGCTCGTGCCACATGGTCGAGCCCCAGTTGAACGGACCCGCGTCCTTGGCCGCCGGCGAGTCGAACGCCAGCGTCGTGCCGAAGCTCACCCCCAGCGCGCCCAGCCCCGCCATGCCTACCGTGCGCACGGAGAAATCGGCGTGGCTGCGGTACACCTCGATGCGGATGGGCGGAGGCGGCGTGTAGCCGTAGCGCGACTTGAAGGTGTCGTATGCTTTCCGCACCAATTCCCTCATGTAGATCGACAGAATGCCCGACTCGTCCTTCTCGATCATGAACTGGAATTTTCCGTCCGCGATCTCGTCGTAGTTCTTGAACGTGTCGAGCAGGTCGAGCGTGTTCTTCGTCCACACGTCGTACGGATCGCCCTTGAACGCGGTCTCGAGGCTGGCCCGTCCCTTGGCGATCTCGCCCAGCCTGAGCTGGTTCATGCCGAGCACGGCGTAGGCATGCCAGGCGCGCGGGTCGGCGGCCACCGCCTGCTGCGCGAACTCGGCCGCCGCCGAATAGAGCCGGATGCGACCGGCGATTTCCGCCATCTGCGTATAGAACGCCGGGTTGCGCGGACTGGCCGACTCGGCGCGCCGCTCCAGCGCCGCGAACGCCGCCTGGTCGCCGGCCACGTATTTGATGCCGGCGGCCACGGCCAGCGCGTCGATCGAATTCGGATTCACCTTGAGCGCGCGGTCGATGGTCCGCTGCGCCGAGTCGGCGTATTCGAGATCGAGCAGCTGGCCGGCCCGGAACACCAGCGCGTTCACGTAGTTGGGATTGATCTCCAGCGCCCGGGCGGAGAGCGAGTCGGCGCCCGGCTGGAAGTCGAACGCCGAGCGCCGCGCCGCGCCCAGCAGCGCCTGTGGGTCGGAGGGGTTCACGCGCAGCGCGTCGTCGAACGTGGTCTGCGCGTCGGCGCTGTTGTACGCGTCGAGGAACAGCTCACCCAGCGCGTCGCGGGCCTTTGAGTTGTCGCCGTCGAGCGCGATCGCCTGGTCGTACGCCTTGAGCGCGTCCTTCAGCAGTTCGGGGTTGGTCGGGCTCAATTGCTGCACGGCGATGGCCACCGCAGTCAGCTCGGCGCTGGTGAGCTTGCCGGCGCGCGTGTTGTAGACGTCGATGAAGTGGTCGAACTCCTTCAGCGCGCCGTCGTGGTCGCCGTCGTCGTAGTGCGCCATGGCCAGGTTGAGCCGGGCGGTGAGACTGTCCGACGCGCCGGCGGCCGCGGCGCGCACGAACGCGCTCTCGGCGGCCGCCCGCCGGCCCCGCGCCATCAGCACCTCGCCCAGCGTGTTGAGCAGCTCGCGGCCGCCCGGCCCCGCGCTCGCCTGGCGCGCCGTGCGCTCAGCGTCGTCATAGCGGCCTACCACCGCCTGGGTGCGGGCGAGCTCGCGCTGCGCGCTGGCCCACGCGGTATCACCGCGCGCCACGCGCTGCAGCATCGCGATGGCCACGTCGTACCGGCCGGCGCGCGCGCTGTCGCGGGCGGCGTCCACGGTCTGGGCGGGCGCACGCGCGGCAATCGCGCAGCCGGCGGCGAGCGCCACCAATAGACGCGTCCTCATGGACGGCCTCCGCGGCCGCTCCCGGCCGCCGGCGCCGCGCCCACGCCTTCGACGCCCCGGATCTCGCGCCCCTTGCGCGCCAGCGCGATCAGCAGCCGTTCGAGCTGCGAGTCGTACGCCGAGGAATCCATTTTCGCTTTCTGCGCGAACAGCGCGTCCACCGAATCGGTGAGCGCGAACCGCTCGGCGTACAGTCCGGCGAGCCGCGGGTCGTTCGCGGCCACCGTCGCCGCCGCGCCGCCGTCGAAGAAATAGCGCCGTGCCAGAAGCCCCTGGCCCGACCGCCCGGTGGGCGTGTCCGTGCCCTGCTTCGCTCCCATGTCGTCCAGCTGCGCGTGCTCCGTCTGCAGGCGCCCGTCGTCGGCGTACAGCCGCGCCGTCTCGCGCGCCGCGTACTGGAACGCCTCGAGCAGCGACACGCGGCCGTCCTTGTCGGCGTCGGCGCCGTCCTTCGTGAGCGCGTCCACGAAGTAGCCGGCGAAGTGCGACTCGTTGCGCTCGTACGAACTCTTGGTGGCGGTGATCACCACGCGGCCGCTCGCCGAGAGCACGGCGAGCGCGTCGCCGCTGGCGCTCGTCAGGTCGAGCACCGCCACGCGCTGCTTCGCGAACGGCGAGAGCAGCCGCGCGAAGTCGGCCGCGGTGAGGTCGGGACCGGGCAGGCTGATCTTCGTGTCGGCGTCCGACCCGCTCCCGTGTCCGATCAGCACCAGCACCACCTCGGCGCCGGGCCGCGCCCGGGCCGCCATGCGCGCGAGCGCCGCGTCGATGTTCTCCTTCGTCGATTCGCCGGCGTAGCCGGGCCGCTTGGCCGCCGCCTTCTCGCCCAGCCAGGTGACGCTGCTGTCGGCCACCCCGTAGCGCGCGTGCAGCGCGCCGGCCAGCCGCGAGGAGAGATCGGCGAACTCCCGCGTGTACCGGGGCTCGCCCCCCAGGCCGCTTACGATGAGCACCTGCGTCTGCGCCGCCGAACCGCACGGCGATGCCGCGGCCGCCGCCAGCGCGCAGGCGAACAGCAGTCGCGGCCTCATACGAGCCCCCGCGCGCGCCGGTACGCCCACTCGCTCGACAGCAGCAGAATGAGCAGCAGGAAGTTGATCGGCATGTCCCACAGATCCATCTCGTTCACCACCGTCACGCCGCGGTGCGTCATCGCCAGATCGTCCGGCAGATGCGACACGGTGGCCGGCGTGTAGAACCTCCCGCCCGTCTCCGCCGCGATGCGCTCCAGCAGGTCGGCGCGCATCTCGGCGTCGGTGAATTCGGTGTTGAGGTCGGCCACGCGCACGAAGGTGGAGTCCGACGCCCGGCTCGCCGCGCCGCGGGTGGCGTCCACGCGGATGCGCAGGATTCCCTCTTCGCCGGGCGTGAACGTGGCGCGGTATTCGCCGTCCTGATTCACCGTCCATTCGAAGGGCACGTCGCGCGTGGCGCCGCTGGGTTCCGTGACGTGGCCGATCACCTGGGCATCGTTGGCGCGGACGTACGCGCTGTCCACCACTTCCGCCGTCAGCTGCGACCGGCGTGCCCGGATTCACCTGATCGGCGACCGCGGTCACGGTCACCCGCCCCGGCACGTTGGTGGTGAGTTGGCGCAGGAGCTGGCGCCAGAACGTCGTGAAGGCCAGGTCGCCGATCGGGACGCTCGGGTCCATCTGCCACTGCCAGCTGTCCTGCACCGGCAGGGCGTACGCCACGCCCCGTCCGTAGTGCTGGAAGGCGAGCACCGGCTGCGTGTAGCCGGCGAGCTTCTCGCCCGGGTCACCGGCGCGGCCACCCACCGGCACCGACCCCTGCACCAGCGTCACCGCGCCCGGCTTCACGCCGCGGATGCGGTTCACCGACGTCACGATGGGAAGCCGGCTCCATCGCGCATCCGACGTCGAATCCGGACCGCCGAGCTGGGTGACGGCGTCCGTCATGCCGGCCGGCGTGAGCTTCACCTGCAGGTCGGCGAAGAAGGTCATCGAGTCGCTCACCGCGGGGCCGGCGATCACCACCGGCATCACGTCGGCCAGCGGCGTGCCGGCGTACCCGCCCTCCGCGAACGCGCGCCGGCCGCCGAGGAAGAGCAGCCCGCCGCCGCGCGCGTTCACGAAGTCGGCTAGCATCTGCATCTGGTCGCGCGAGAAGAAGCTCGCCTCGACGCTGCCCAGGATCACCGCCTGGTAGTCGAACAGCTCGGCGCGCGTGGTGGGAAAGCCGCCGGCGAGGTCGTCCGGGCCATTCACGTTCAGCCGCAGGAACTTGTTCTCGGCCGTGCGCTGGAGCACCACGAGCTGGAGGCTGGAGTCGGGCTCCACGGCGGCGCGGATGAACCGCATCTCGTAGCGCGGCGCGCCCTCGACGTAGAGAATCCGCGGCCGAGCCGCGCGCACCTCGACCAGCGCCGTGCGGGCGTTGTTCTGCGTCACCTGTTCGCCCGGCTGCACCGGAATGCGGAAGGTGAGCGTGCGCGGGCCCGGATGTGCCAGCAGTGCGTGCACGCGCAGCGGGGCCGCGTCGCCGTCGGCGGGGAGCGTCACGTCGGTGCGGGCCACGATCTCCCCGCCGTCCTCGACGACGAGCGGCACCCGCGCGCCGGCGAAGCCGCGCTGCCGCACCAGCACGTCGGCCACGAGCGTGCTGTTCATGAGCACCGCCCGCGGCGTCTCCACGCGCTGGATCTCGATGTCCCTGTCGAACTGCGCGGCGCCCAGGCCCACGGTGAACACCGGCACCTGCCGGGCGCGCAGCCGCAGCAGTTCGTCGGCGATCGGCGTGTTGGAGTTGTCGGCGCCGTCGGTGAGCACCACCAGCCCCGACAGCGGCACCGACTCCAGTTCGCGCCGCGCGCTCTCGATGGCGTCGCCGATGTGCGTCTCGCGCTCGTCGTAGCGCGAGCGCGCCGGCGCTGTCCACCCGCTGCGTCTGCGCTCCGAACCGGAAGAGCCGCACCTGGAAGCGGCTCCGCAGCGCCTGGAGCAGCGCCGAGTGCGGGTCGGCGATCTCGCTGCGCACGAAGTCGGCGCGCTCCTTGCCGTCGCGGTCGGCGATCTGCATGCTGCGCGAATCGTCGATGAGTACGCCCACGAAATTGCGCTGGGGAACCGCCGCCGAGAGCAGGAGCATCGGCCGGAACAGGCACCAGACGAGCACGGCGAGCGCCGCCGCGCGGAGACCGGTGAGCACCCAGCGGTCGCGGCGCGTGCTCCGGCCGCGCACGCGCGTGTAGCTCAGCGCCGCCGGAACGCCGATCGCCAGCCCGATGAGGACCACGACGATGACGGGCGCGGGCGCGCCGAAGGTCAGATCCCCCTGCTGGAAGACCGCGGGCCGGTACTTGAACAGAAACGCGAAAAGCGCTGGGAGCGCGTTGGACATCAAGGCGTGGGGGACCTGCCGGGGCGGGGGGCGGCGGCGGCATGGGACGCGCCCGCCCTCCCCTCTATGTTAGTACACGTCGCAAGCTCCGGCCGTTGAGCTTGGCGCAAGGAATCACACAACGTTTACGTTCGTCACGTCAGGCCCACCCGGAGCGCCCCGTGCACGACCCGCACCCGCCCCTCGCCCCTATCCCCCTGGCCGACATCCAGGCCGCAAAAAAGCGCATCGCCGGCACCGCGGTGCGCACGCCCCTCGTGCGCCTCTACGCGGACGCCCCGGCCGCCATCCACCTGAAGCTCGAGACACTCCAGCCCATCGGGTCGTTCAAGCTGCGGGGTGCGCTCAACGCGATGCGTCTGCTCCCCCCGGAACAGCTCCGGGCGGGGGTTTACACCGCCAGCGCCGGGAACATGGCGCAGGGCCTCGCCTGGGCGGCCCGCGAGCTCGGCGTCCCCTGCCGGGTGATCGCCCCCGACCATGCCCCGCAGACCAAGCTCGACGCCATCCGCCGCCTCGGCGCCACGGTGGTGCTGGTGCCGTTCGCCGACTGGTGGCGCGCCCTCACCGACTTCGGCGTCCCCGGCGAGACGGGCACCTTCATCCATCCGGGCGCCGACCCCACGGTGATCGCCGGCAACGCGACCATCGGACTGGAGATCGTGGAGGACCTGCCCGACGTGGACGCCGTGCTCGTGCCGTACGGCAGCGGCGGGCTGGCCTGCGGCATCGCCTGCGCCGTGCACGCGCTGCGGCCACGCGTCAAGGTGTTCGCCTGCGAGGTCGAGACCGCCGCCCCCTTTGCCGCTTCGCTTGCCGCCGGCCGGCCGGTGACCGTGGACTACCAGCCCACGTTCATCGACGGCATCGGCGGCAAGACGGTGCTCGGCCAGATCTGGCCGCTGGCGCGCGACGTGCTGGCCGGGTCGATCGTCATGTCGGTGCGGCAGGTGGCCGACGCGGTACGGATGCTCGCCGAGCGCACGCGGGTGATCGCCGAGGGGGCGGGCGCGGCGAGCGTGGCCGCGGCGCTGGCGCACGACCTGGGCGTCGGGCGCGTGGCGTGCGTGGTCTCGGGGGGGAACATCGATGCAGGGAAACTCGCTACCATACTGAGCGGTGGAATTCCCTGACTTGAGCCCAGCCGCGATCTCACTGCCTCACCGCCTCACTCCCACCCCACCGCCATGCGCTTCCGCTACGTCACCGCCGACGTCTTCACCGACCGCCGCTTCGGGGGCAACCAGCTCGCCGTCTTCCCCGACGCGCGCGAGATCCCACCGGACGCGATGCTCGACATCACGCGCGAGTTCAACTACTCCGAGACCACGTTCGTGCTGCCGCCGGACAACCCCAAGCACACGCGCCGCGTGCGCATCTTCACTCCCGAGCGGGAGATGCCCTTCGCCGGCCACCCCACCGTAGGCACGGCGCACGTGCTGGCGCACATCGGCGAGCTGCTGCTCACCGGCGTCGAGACACGCATCGTATTCGAGGAAGGCGTGGGCCCGGTGCCGGTGACGATCCGCGAACAGGGCGGTCGTCCGGTGTTCGCGCAGCTCTCGGTGGCCAAGCTGCCGGAGATCGGCCCGCCCCCGCCGTCACTCGACGCGCTCGCCGGCATGCTGTCGCTCGAACCGGGCGACCTGGCGCACACCGCGTACACGCCCGAGGCGGTGTCGTGCGGGCTCCCCTTCCTCTTCGTGCCGCTGCGCGACCGCGACGCCGTGCGCCGCGCGCGGGTGAAGCTCGACGTCTGGGAGCGGGTCCTCGGCGGCTACTGGACCAAGGAGATCTTCGTGTTCGCCTTCGATCCGGAACGGGAGAAATCGGACGTGCGGGCGCGGATGTTCGCGCCCGGGCTCAACGTGCCCGAAGATCCCGCCACCGGCAGCGCCTGCGCCGCCTTCGGCGGCTATCTCGCCCGGCGGAGCGCGCAACTTGACGGTACGCTCCGCTGGGTGGTCGAGCAGGGGTTCGAGATGGGCCGGCCGAGCATTCTCCACGTCGAGGCCGACCGGCACGGCGGCAACACCACCGGCGTCCGGGTCGGCGGCAGCAGCGTGGTCGTCTGCGAAGGGACGATGGAGATCTGAACTATTTGTGCCCGAGCGTCCACACGTACGCCGCGAGTTCCGCGACCTGCGCGTCCGTGAAGTCGTGGCCGCCGCGCGGGCGCATCGGGAACCGGTGCTCGACGTGCTTGATCGAATCCTTGGGTACGCCGTCGGTGACGAGCTTGACGATAGCGGCATAACTGCCGTCCACGTGCTCGTACTTCCCGGTGGTCAGGTCGGGGCCGCCGCGGCCGCCCGCGCCGGCCTTGCCGTGGCAGCCGTTGCAGTTCCGCGGCGCGTTGAAGATCGAATCGCCGGCGGCCACCATCTGCGCGGTCACGCCCGCGGGCAGCGCGGATCCAGATGCCGGAGCCGCCATGGCCGACGACGCCGCGGGCGCCGCGGCGGGAGCGGGCGCCTGCGCGGCCGGCGTGCTCTGGGAGCCGCCGCAGGCGAACAGCAGGGTGGCTGCGGCGGGAACGATCGCGGCGCGAATGGAAAGGCGAGGCATCATGGCGTCAATCCGTTGAGGTAGCGGTGGCTGGGACCGGCGCAATCTTCACCGCGTGCGCGCCGGCTCGCAATCCCCCGCCAGCTCCCGGTCGGCGCCGATCAACGCGCCCAGCAGCACATTGGCCCCGTTGATCACGTCCTCCGGCCGGGAATGCTCCGCCGGCGAGTGGCTCACCCCGCCCACGCTCGGGATGAAGATCATCCCCATAGGCGCCAACCGGGCCATCTCCTGCGCGTCGTGCCCCGCCCCGCTCGGCATCACCAGCGTCGACAGCCCGAGCCCGCCCGCCGCGCCGGCGATGGCCGATCGCATGCGCGGATCGCTCGGCGCCGGCGTCGTGCTGATCAGTCCGGTGAAGGCGAACGCCGTCCCCGTGCCCTCGCCGATGCGGTGCGCCTCGGCCTCGATGCGCGCGAACAACCGCTCCACCTTCGCCGCGTCGAGGTCGCGCAGCTCCAGCGAGCAGACCACCCGGCCGGCGATCGCGTTGGGCGCGCCCGGCGACGCCTCGAGGCGCCCCACCGTTCCCACCTGCCGCCCGGGCTCCGCAGTCACCACGGCGTTCACCATATCGACGAACCGCGCCGCCGCCAGCAGCGCGTCGCGCCGCCGGTCCATGGGCGTGGTGCCGGAATGGTTCACGGCGCCGGTGACCGTCACGTCCCACTGCCAGATGCCGGCGATCCCCTCCACTATGCCGATGTCGACGCCGGCCGCCTCCAGCACCTGCCCCTGTTCGATGTGCAGTTCCAGATACCCCGCGATGCTCCCCGGCGCGCGCCGCGCCGTCTCGATGCGGTGCGGATCGCCGCCCAGGACCGCGATGCCATCGGCGACCGTTCGCCCGCTCGCGGCAACGTTCTCCAGCTCGCGCGCCGGAAGCCGCCCGCTCGCCGCGCGGCTGCCGTAGAGACCGCCCTCCTCGTTCGACCAGACGACGACTTCCATCGGGTGGCGCGTGACCACGCCGGCGTCGGCCAGCACCTGCGCCGCCTCGAGGGCCGCCAGGGTGCCGAGCGGCCCGTCGAAGTCGCCGCCGTTTGGCACTGAATCGACATGCGAGCCGAACAACAGCGGCGGCAACGCCCGATCCGACCCCGCGCGCATGGCGAAGATGTTCGCCGCCGCGTCGGTTCGGGGCTCGAGCCCGGCCTCGCGCATCCAGCCCATCACCAGCGCACGCGCCTCTCGGTCGGCGTCGCCGTACGCAAGCCGCGACACGCCGCCGCGCGGGTCGCGCCCGATCCGCGCCATCGCGGCGAGACGGCCGTGCAGCCGCGCCGCGTCGACTCCGAGCACTACCGCGTGCCTGGCTTCAGCGTGTCGTACAGCGGAGCCGCCGGCGTGAACGCCGGATCCTGATGCGCCACCGTGACCGCCAGGATGCGCACGTGCGGGTCGTTGGGCAGCGTCAGCGCCGTGGCGCCGGCCGGCAGATCGACGGCATAGGCGAAGAGATATGAATACTGATATGCCTCGTTCTTGCCGTCCGCCGTGTGCGTGTGCGACGCGTACCAGGCCACCGGCGCCCGCTTGATGAACGCCGGCTTGAGGCTGTCCATCACCGCGAGCATCCGCTGCCGGCCGCCCCTGGCCCGCCGCGCCTGCTGGTCCTGATAGGCCTTGATCAGCGCCGCCGTGTCGCCCCGCGCGGCGCGCGACGAATCGAGCTGCGCATGGAACGTCGAGTCGGCCCGCGCGCGGAACTGCTCGGCGCGCCGCGCCTGCGCCGCCTGCTCCTCGGGCGTCGGCGGCGGCGCCGGCACTTCGGTGAACGTCCGGTCGTACCACTGGCCGATGAACCCGGTCCACGCCTCGATGTCGAGCGCTGGCCGACTGCTTCCCGATGGTGAACGTGTCCATGCGGTCGCCGCTGTCCGACGCGGCGAGCAGATACACGCGGTTGTAATCGCCGGAAGGCAGCGCGATGCTCTGGCCGCGCGCCGTGACGGCGTTCGGCAGCCCGCTGGCCGCCGGCGCCAGGCGGAAGGTGACGCCGTCATAGTCGATCGTGCCCGGCAGCATCTCCGCCGGCAGCGCCTCGCCGGCGGCGTTGAACCCGCCCACCGAGTGCGTGCCGTCGTTGCTCGCCGTGGCGCGATCGTACGCCAGCGTCACGGCCTGCGACGCCGGTGCCGGCTGGGCCGCCGGCGGGGGAGCGAGCGTCACGGCGAAACTCCGAATGGAATACGGCGCCATCGAAGTGGCGAGCGCGCCGTTCTCCACCGTGGCCGGCCCCACCGGCTGCTCCTGCCCGTTGATCTCGCGGGCCGCCGTCACCGGCGCCGCGAAGGTCAGCCGCACGTCCGGCTGCGTCTCGCCGCTCATCTCCGTCACGCGCACCACGTACTCGTTGCTCTCCTCGGCGCGCTTGAGCGCCATCACCTGTACGCGGCTGTCGTTCAGGTGCAGCAGCGACCAGCTGCGCCCCAATGTTCCCGCGTGTTTGTCCGTGGTGAACACGCGCATCGGATCGTTCAGCTCGTAGCCCGTCCAGTCGGTCTGCGCCGAGCGCCAGTCGCCGGCGTGTCCGGCCAGCCCGTAGACGAACTCGTGGTGGCCGAAGTCCTGCGACGCCTGGTCGGAATACGAGTAGCCCTGCGGGGAGAGCCCCGGCGTGCGCAGCAGCGTGAGCCGGATCGTGTTGTCGTTCGGCTTGTCGGAGCCGTTCTTGTCGTCGGTGAGCACCGTGACGCCGAAGCTGCCGTCGCGATCGGTGAGGTCGATCCACTGATGCGACGGCACCTCGAACTTGCGGTCGTAGGCGTTGCCGCGCTGGATGGTGCCCACGTCCCAGTTGTACGTGGCCACGCTGTCGCTCGTCATGAACGGGAAAGTGGCCTTGAGCATCGTCGCCGGCATGTGCCAGTCGATGGCGTTGCGGAACTCGACGCGCTTGCCGGCGTCGCCCGCCGAGAGGCTGATCGTCTGCACGAACTTCGAGCTGTCCACGCCGCGCGTCACGGTGAGCGACACGCGCACCGGGCCGCTCTCGGTGACGCGGATGTCGGCCGCCCCCTGCGCGCCCACGTAGGTGCGCGGCGCCGCCTCGACCTGATCGAAGTCCATGTTCCAAGCCGGCCACTGCGCCGGCGCGTCGGTCAGCAGCGCCAGCCGGATCGGCGCCGAGAGCAGTTCCTTGTTCAGCGTCTTGTCGAAGATGCTCGCCACGTCGCCCGCGTCGTCGAGCGTAACGCGGTAGTCGGCGTTCTCCAGCGTGCGCGACGACACCCGGAGGGCCGAGGCCGCCGCCGCGCCGGCGGATGGCCGCACGTCGTACACGGCGTAGCCCACCGAGGGCGCATTGGCCACGAACAGGATGTGCGCCACGCCGTCGGCCCACGAATCGAGCTGCGCCGGCATCGCGTTTCCGTCAGGCCCCACCACGGCCACGCCGCGCGGCGCCGTGCGGAAGGGCACCGCCGCGTCCACCACGTCCTGCCGCGCCACGTTGAGCGGATTGTACACCACCACCGGCGTGCCCTGCACATCCGTGTTCATCGCCGCGGCCACCGCCTGGCTGCCGCTCGTGAGCACGCTCGCGAACTGGTTCATCCCGATCACGTCGTCGTTCCAGGCGAACTCGTACGCCCGCGGCGTGGCCGTGCCCGCCGCCAGATCGTGGAAGTGCGCCGCCATGGCCAGCGTCCACGCATCGTTCAGCCGCTGCATCGGATACGCCCGGCTCCCCAGCCACGACGCGGCCACCGATGCCTTCTCGGCGCCGTCGGCGAGCAGCTCCTCCTGCCGGATCCACCGCTTCTGATACGCCTCCGACGTGAGCGAGCCCGCCGAGTGGTTCTGCAGCTCCATCTCGCCCGAATAGCTGGGCAGGCGCTTCGTCTCGGCGGGGGTGAGGTCCTTGAACATCTGGTCGGCCGTCGCCGAGACGACGTCGAGCGCCCCGTGGGTGGTGACGCTCTTCTCGACCTCGGCCACCGAACTCTCGCGCGGCGAGCCGCCGGTGTCGCCGGTGCCGTAATAGTGATAGTCGGCGAACACCCCGTACTGCTCGCCGTCGCGGTTCACGCGGTTGATCCACGTGGTGTCGATGGACAGGTTGTCGGCCACGCCGCCGCTGTAGCTGCCGGGATTGAGCGCCGCGACAACGGAGCTGCCGTCGGGGCCGATCCACCGTCCGACGTTGAACGGCACCCCCTTCCCTTCCATTCCGGCCGGCGTGCTCGCCTGGTCCGGCACCGACGATCCCCAGGTGAGTTTCTGCGTGGAGAAGCCCTTGATGCCAGCGTGGGCCAGGATCGTGGGCAGCGACCAGGGAAAGCCGAAGCAGTCGGGGAGCATGAACTCCTCGCTGGCCACGTGGAATTCCCGGCGGAAGTACTCGTTGCCGTACAGCACCTGGCGCAGGATCGCCTCGGCCGACGGCGCGTTCACGTCGCCCTCTTCCATGGACGATCCGGCGGGGAACCACTGTCCGGTGGCGATGTACGCCTTCATGCGCTCGTAATCGGCCGGCCAGTACTCCTTCATCAGGCGGTACCGGTTGGCGCCGCTGAAGTTGAAGATGTAGTGCGGGTACTTGGCGAACAGCGCGAAGTTGTCGTGCATCGTCTTGGGCAGGTACTCGTCGATCACCTGCGGGTATTCCCACCGCCATTCGGTGTCGAGGTGCGCGTAGCCCACGACGTAGAGCGTGGGGTCCTTGCCCAGGTCCGGACCCAGCCGGAGCGCGTCGCGCGTGGCGACGGTGCCGAACCGGGGAAGCGCCGTGGGTTCCGGCGCCGAGGTGAGGCGCGCCGGCGCTCCTGTCTGCGCGGCAATGGACGTGGCAAAGGCGCCCAGCGCGACGATCAGCGCTGCGGCGAGACGACTGCGAGAGATGGCGGATGGCATGGCTGCTCGGCCTCGTGTGCCGTTTTCGATGCGAAGGGGCCGCTGGGGAGGCGGCCATTGGGGCGGTGGCGCCCGCGAACGATGCGAAGCTAGATCGCGTGCCGGCAGCCGTCCAGCGGACGGCGTCATGGATCGCGAGGCGGGACCGGCAGCTCAGACCGGCCGAATCCAAACCGGTGGATACGGAATCCACGGACGAGAACGCACAACAGACCGAAAGCTTGAGGGGGCTCAGGGGAAGATTCGTGCGCCTGGCGATGCTCTGCCCGGCACGACGTCGCCTCCACTGCAGCCCCCTCAAGAAAGTCCGTTCACTTCCGTGTTCGTCCGTAAGTTCCGTATCAACACGTCAGCGCGCCGCCGAGACAATGTTCAGCGGCGGTCGGACCAACCCGCCTTGGCGTCGCCGAGAAGATGCCTCCTCGGCGGCGCCACCCGGCCTCCTAGTTCCCCCCGCCACCCTTGAGCGGCGGCAGCGGCTTGATCCGCTTGCCCCACGTGGGATAGGGCGGCTCGGTGGAGTCACGGTGCACCGGGTGTTCAGCGAGCTGCTTGAGCGCGGTCTGCACCGCCGTCTCCAGCTGCATGTCGTGGCCGGCGATCATGTCCTTCGGCCAATCCTCCACCTGGATATCGGGCGACGTGCCCTCGTTCTCGACGTGCCACTTGCGGTCGGTGCCGAAGAAGCCGCCGCGCGGCGCGATTGCCGAGCCGCCGTCGATGAACGTCGGCGTGTCGGCCGTGTGCACCAACCCGCCCCATGTCCGCATGCCCACCAAGGTGCCCACCTTGCGGTACTTGAACATGTACGGCATCAGGTCGCCGCCCGAGCCCGCCATTTCATTGATGATCATCACCTTCGGGCCCCAGATGCCGGCGGCCGGACTGGTGAACGGCATGCGCGTGCCGGCCACGTTGTTGAAGTAGCCGTCGAAGGTGCGCTGCAGCACGTCGATGATGTAATCCGCCGCCTGCCCGCCGCTGTTGTAGCGCTCGTCGATGATCGCGCCCTGCTTGTCCTGCTGCGAGAAGTAGTACCGGTTGAAGTACGTGTAGCCCGGCTGCGCCGTGCTCGGCATGTAGACGTACGCCAGCTCGCCGTGCGACAGCGAATCGACGAGGCGCCGGTTGTGCTCCACCCAGTCGCGGCTGCGCAGCGGCTCGTCGCTGGCCACCGGCACCACCGTCACGTCGTGGGCGCCGGCGGCCGCCGGGCTCGAATTGACGCTGAGCACCGTCTGCTGGTTGGCCGTGCCGTCGAGCAGGCGGAAGATGTTGTCGGTGCCGGCAAGGTCGTTGCCGTTCACGGCGAGGACGTAGTCGCCGACGTGCACGTCCAGCCCCGGCTCGGCCAGCGGGGCGTGCAGGTCCAGGTTCCACGCTTCGTTGTCGTAGATCTTGGTGATGCGGTAGCGCCCGTTGGCCACCGTGAAGTCGGCGCCCAGCACGCCCCCCGTGGACCGCGGCACCTCCGGCATGTCGCCCCCGCGCACGAACGAGTGCCCGATGGCGATCTCCGAGCCCATCATGTCCATCAGGTAATTGAGATCGGCCCGGTGGTTCACATAGGGCAGCAGCGCCCCGTACATCAGCTTGTCACGGTTCCAGTCGGTGCCGTGCAGGTTGGGCACGTACAGATAGTCGCGCTGGTTGCGCCAGTCGGCGTCGAAGATCTGCTTGAACTCCTGGCGCGGGTCGACGTACATGCGGAGCGTCGCTTCGATGCGCCCGGCGTTCGCCGCCGGCGGATTGCGGTCGGCGTCGACGATGAACAGCGACGGACCGGCGGCCGCGGCGCCACCACGGCCGCCCCCGCGGCCACCAGCACCGCCGGTGCGGTAGAGCAGCTTGTGCCCGTCCAGACTCAACGTGTAATCACCCACGCCCGAGACGAAGGACGCCGGCCGGCGGTCGGCCAGCCGGTAGCGCATCAGTTCCGGGCCACCGCCGGCCGCGCCGCCACGCCCGCGTCCGGCGGCACCACCACCGCCGCCGGCCTGGATGTAATACACGGTGCCGGGCACGCCCGCTTCCACGTGCGACAGCTGCCCCTCGGCCACGCCGGGTACGGTGATGATTCTGCTCTGCAACCCGTCGAAGTCGATCGACACGTTCACCGGGCCGCGCGCGGCACCGGCGCCTCCACCACCGCCACCGGGTTCGGCGCCCGATTCTCCGCCGAACGCGCCGCCGCCGCGGCCGCCGCGGCCGCGACCGCCGCCCGCCGGGATACCCGTGTCCTCATCGCTCTCCGGCGTGAACGGTGTCGAATCGTTCTTGCTCAGCACCGTCAGGTACAGGCCGAAGGTCTCCGTGGCACCGTAGTTCGACATGTCCAGCCACTGCGACTTGAGCCCCATGTCGGTGGAGGCGAGGAACCACAGGTACTTGCCGCTCGCGTCCCACGCCGGCGATACGACGTCGGCCATCCCGTCGGTCACCTGGTGCGTCTGGCCCGTCTCCAGGCCGTACACGAACACCGCGTGGAACAGCGAATTCAGGTGCGCCACGTAGGCGATGAACTTGGAATCGGGGCTCCACACCGGGTCCATCGTGCGTGTCGGCACCATCCACGGGTCGTTGCCCACCTCCTTCGTCTCGCCCGTGGCCACGTCCAGCACCCAGAGGTGGAGGTTCGTGTCGGTGTAGAGAATGTGCTTGCCGTCGGGCGACCACTGCGGCGTGTAGTAGTGCGTGGGGTGCGGCAGCTTGATCAGCCGCGGCGGCTTGAGGCCATCCTGATCGCGGATCGCCAGCTGGAATTCGCCCGACTCGTCGGTGAAGTAGGCGATGGATTTGCCGTCGGGGCTCCACACCGGGTTCCGCTCGGCGGCGCCGCTGGTGTTGGTGATGTCCCGGACGTCGCCGTGCTCGGAGGGAATCGTGAAGATGTCGCCCCGGGCCTCGACCACGGCGCGCTTGCCCGTGGGCGAGAGCGCCATGTTGCTCAGTTCGCGCGATACGTCCTGCCAGTTGGCGAGCATCCAGGGAAAGTCACCTTCGGCCCGGATGTTGACGATGTGCTCCTTGCCCGTCTTGGGGTCGAGTTCGTGCACGTAGCCGGCCTGCTCGAACACCAGCGCGCCGGCGCCCGTGTCCAGCGTCTTCACGTCGTAGTCCGAATAGTCGGTCACCTGGGTGAGCTTCTTCGAGCCCATGTCGTACGACCAGATGTTGGCCACGCCGTCGCGGTCGGAGATGAAGTACACGACGTTGCCGATCCAGGCCGGCTCCATGTCCTTGGAGTCCGTCCACGGAGGCGAGACCAGGCTGTACGTCTTGAGATTGAGGATCCAGATGGGACGGTTCTGGCCGCCGCGGTAGTTGCGGCGTTCCTCGTCCCACGAGTTGTTCATGCGATAGGCGATGTACTGGCCGTCCGGCGAGATGTGCCCCTGGTAGGCGCGCGGCATCGGCATCGGTTCTTCGGGGCCGCCGTCGACGGACACCGTCCAGAACCGCGGCGCGGCCGTGGGCGCTTCGCTGGCCCGCCCCGAGGCGAACACCACCCGCTTGCTGTCGGGGGTCCACCCCGTGACGTTGTCGGCGCCCGGGTGCCAGGTCAGCCGCTTGGGCGTGCCCCCGTCGGCCGGCATCACGTACACGTCGAGGTTGCCCGCGTACTCGCCGGTGAAGGCAATCCACTTGCCGTCGGGCGAGAAGAACGGATCCGACGCCAGTCCCTGGAACGTGGTGATCTGGCGGGCGGTGCCGCCCTCGCGCCCCACGACCCAGATGTTCTGGGCGTAGGCAAAGGCGATCTCGGTGGCGCTGACCGTGGGGGAGCGCAGCATCCGGGTCTGGGCGCCGGCGGGCGCCGCGGCGACGGCCGCGAGCGTGACGAGCAGCGGGAGCCCGCGGAAGAAACGGAGTCGGGGCATGGGACGGGGAGGTGAGGAGTTCGCCGCGCGCGGCACCGCCCCCCGAGGGGCGGACCCGGCCGTGCGCGGACCCGCTAAGCATTGCGCCGGGGCCGGGTTTCGGCTAGACCACGAACCCGCCGCCCGCCGACCTCTGCGCGGCCCTCCGCCCCCAACCGCCATGGCATGGCCTTGCGGCTCGTGGTCGCCAGCTACGGGACAGCCGCCCTCCGAATAGGAGCGGCGATTGCCAGAATCACACCGATACTTGCCCCGAACGCTCTGGCTCGCTCCCCGTGGTCCGGCACATGTTTTCAACAGGAGAGCAAACACCCTCTTCGGCAGCGTACGTTTGCGACAGCACACAGAATTCTCGGATAGGAGGCCACGATGAAGAAACGTCTCGCTTGGCATGGAAAGCTGTTCCTCGTACTTGGAATCGCCGGGGCGCTGAGCTTCGGGGCGAAGACCGCGTTCGCCAAGTCCCACGCCCTGAGCGACTGCATGTACAACCCGCCCGAGTACTTGGGCGCCTGCACCGATAACGCGAATTGCGCCGCGATGTGCATGGCTGTACTCGGGAGTGACTATACGACGTCAATTTGTGCCCACGGATGTTGCATCTGTGCCGTCTAGGGAGTGGCACGTGGCGCAAGACAGGAGAGAGGTGCGCAGATGCCGCTGGCACCTCTCCCCTGCCGATTTCCCGAGACCCATCCAATGAGCGAATCCACGTGGAAGTCTGTGCCATGGGCGCTGGCCATAGCCGCCAGCACGTTGGTCGTGCTCCTGGCGAGACGCGACGCTGCACTGGAAGCCAAGTATGCAGTAGCTCAGAATGCCGTCCTGTTCTTGAGGCGTGGTTCAGCGGTGCCTCAATTCAGGGCCGCGAGTGCGTCCGGAGACACCGCGACGATCGGTGCGCCGCCGCCGGGATCCCATGAGGTGGATCTCGTGCTTCGAAAGAGCTGCCCGCATTGTCGTCGTACGCTCCCTATATGGCGGCAGTTGGTCGATTCTGTGCGCACCGCAGGGCATGGCCGGATTCACGTCTACGCGATTGCGCTCGATTCCCTTGCCGAAACTGAGCGTTACCTCGCCGCCAACGGGATTGCGATTCCCGTCGTCGAGTTTCCTACCATTCGCGAGCGCGCCCTCTTCCGGGCCGGAGCGGTCCCCCAGACCGTGGTTGTCAATGAGGGCGGCGGTGTTCTTGATGCGCACGTGGGCGAGTTCCAGGATCGCGCAGCCGTGGACTCTGTACTGCGAGCTGCGTTGACCTGGCCAACGCCGTCAACGGCGGGCGGGTCGATGCCCGCGAGCGCCTCGGTCCCGACCCGCCGGGCCCCCTGATTCGGGTCCGCTACCCTCACTGATTGCGCGGCCAAATCGATCCAGGAGCGCCGCAAACGTGCCCGGATATCGGAGGGCTCGTGGCCCGAGGTCCGGCGCCAGCCGATCGAGAGCGTTTCGCAACCCCGTGGGGGACCAAAAGTCGCTGACAGCTTGCTCGATGGACACCGACTCGTGTTCCATCGCGTAGGATGTCGCCAGAAGCCTGCACCACTGTCGGATCTGATTTGCCGGCGGCAATCCTGCACGTGTCAGGCGGTACGCAATCGTTCGTCGGGCGACGCCGACCGCGGCGGCCACCTTTGCACAGGACGTCCTTTGGGTCGCGGAACCCGCGAGCGCCTCGAGGAACGGACGAAGATCTGAAGTGATCCGGGGCTCAATGGCTCGAATGACAAGTTCAGTGGATCCACTGGTCAACGGTCTTTGGATGGACGAGATAACGGCGTCCGACAATCTCGCTACCGGGTCAATGATGACCCCGTCAGCATCGTGCTCTAGCAACGACAGCACACTCGCCCGTGTGAGGTCGCTTGAGGTTGCAGAGAGGCACACCGCGAGTTTCGGATCCCTAAGCCTCGCCTCATGAATCATTCCCCTCATTGGCGCGAGTACCCCGACCCGCGCGGAGACGATTAGGATGTCGAAACGCGGCCTCGCCAGCAAATCATGAAATTGGCGACCGTCTGTCGCGAGGGTCACGGCAGCGCTATCACCGAGGGCATGCAATAGCCTAGCCTCCGCCGCCGTGTCGAAGAGGGCGACCACCACGCGTTGCATCTGACCGCCAGGAGCGTGCTGTTTGGGTCTGCCCGGTGCGTCCCGGTTCTATGTCAATGACAAGGTACGAAAGACTAATGCTGCAAACCAGTGTCACGGACTTGGGCACCGTCCTAGTGCTGTACGCCTTCCATTATGAGAGTTACAATACGCGACGAGATGTGCGGGTGTGCGATTGGGCGATCTTAAAGAGATTCGATGCGTCAATCGGAGGGAACATGCGTTCCTGCGGACCGCGGGATGGCCGCCAACGGGATTGCCTCCCAACCGAGCGGGGTCCGTTAGACGCACCGCCCTGTCGTTCGGAGGCCCTTTCGACATACTACGCGAGGGGCTATGCTAGACTCGGCCGCGACACAGAGGAGGCGCTGATGCGCGTCGGCAAGATTGTCACCTTCGTCGGAATGATTACACTCGCGACTGGGGGATGTACCTCGTCGCGGGGTGGCGGAACGGGTTCCACGTCGGTAGCCATGGCCGCCGGCGCCGGCGAGCTAGGGCCGGCCCTGCTCCAATGGACTGGACGCTTCCAGGCCACCCAGCAGCAGACCGGAGACGTCGCCACCCACGCCATGAACCAAACCACGGGACTGGTGACGCTCACCGCCGCAGGCCCGAACCAAACCCGAGTGCAACTCACTGTCTCGGGCCCCATGCTCGACCCCGTACAGTTGCCATGGGCCATGGCGTCTGGTGCCTGCCGCTCGGGCTCCATTCCGCTGATGGCCGTCGCCCAGTTCCCTGAAATCACGATGAGCAACGGCCGCGGCGAGCTCGACGCGGTATTCTCGATGCCGATGCCGACCACTGGCACCTACCACGTCAACGTCTACAACGGCAGTACGTCGGACGAGTCGGGAGTGATGGCCTGCGCCGAGCTGAAGCTTGGGCGAAAGGACAACTAATGAAACGTGCGTAACTAGTGCCCTAGTTGAGCCGTAACGGAAGGGCGCCATGGGCGAGGAAGGCGAGGAGTAGCCACGGCCGGCGGGCGACGTAGTGCGTGCCGCGCCGCGTGGCGGTGACCAGGGCGGCGAGATCGGGCCGGGCGCAGTTGGCGATGGGGTTGAGTTTGGTGTAGCCCCAGACGAGTTCGACGGGATCGAGTTCGGGTGCGTACGGCGGGAGCGACTTGATGCGGATCTGATGCCGCTGGGGGACGAGCCAACTCTTCGTCGGTTCGCGGCGATGTGTGGTGTTCCGATCCCAGATGAGGGTGATGGGTCGAGGCGCCGCCCGCCGGAGCGGGCGGAGGAAGGCCCGTACGCCCCGCCCATCGACGCTGACGGCTGGCGCGAGGCGAAAGTAGCACCGCACGCCGTCCCGCGTGGCTGGGACGACCAGGGCAGCAATCACCGCGACCTTCTGCCGTGAGCAGCTGCGCTGGTAGAGCACCGGCGTCTGCCCGCAGGGGAGCGACGTGCGGCGGAGCAGCGGCGTGACCAGGACGCCGGTTTCGTTGCGAGGATCAGCGCCTCATGCCAGCGCGCGGCGTTTTTTTCCTGTGCCTAGTGGCTCGTGACCCACTGCCGGATGGCGGCTTCGTCCCGCTCGATTGCGCGCCGCGCCGGCTGCTGGGGGCTCCAGCCCAGCGCATGGAGGAGCCGCCCGATATGATCGACGTGGTACTGTACGTGAAGGCGCTGGGCGATGACCGCCGCCACCCGTGGACACGCCCTGAGGGGCGTCGCAAAACCGGCGGCTTTGAGCCCCGTCAGCAACAGCCGCTCCAGTTGCGCGCTGGCGGGAGGTCACCTTCGCCGCCGCCCCAGCGCGGGCTTCGCCCGGAGGCCGGGCTCCCCGTCGCGGCGATGCGCGGCCTTCCAGCGCCGCACACTCCGACGATCCACCCCCAGCCGGTGCGCGACGTCGATGGGCGCATCGCCGACAACCAACATCGCCACCGCTCGGCGGCGGCGACGCTCCAACTCCTGCGGACTCCCCGGTGGTTGCATGGGTCACCTCCGGGGCGCAATTCACATTTAGGACATTGATTTCGCAGGAGTCACTAGCGATCCCAGCGCGCATCCGAAAGCAGCCGGCCTCGAAATGAGAACGGGCGCATACCACTTCGGTATGCGCCCGTTCCGTCGCTCAGCCACTCCGAGCTCCTGCTAGTGCCGATCAAGCCCGGGGCCGCGAGGGTGCGGCGGCGTGAACGGGGCAGGCAGCAACATCATGCTGCCATTCGGGAGATCCAGCGACTTCCACGGTCCGGCTTCGAATTTCTGAGGGTCGAAGGTCCCGGCCGGCGCCTCGGCACTCCCCGGTAGCATGCTCATGTCGGGCAGCCCGACTCCGCCGAAAGTGTAGACCGGCACGTTGTCCGTGGACAGCTCGGTCGCAGGCACCGGCAGGTGCCGGAGCGTGCCGTTCTGGAGCTGGTCCATGCCGCGGAGGGCGAAGAAGCCATAGCCGTCGGTAGCAACGCACTCCACCTCGAGCTCATATGTGATCGCCTTGAGGAAGTCCGCATCCGCCGTGGCGGCGGTCAGCGGCGTGAGGTGTCCGCGGTTCACCCGCGTGTTGTTGACCAGCGCCGCGGCCAGCGCCTTGTCTCCGTGCGTGCGGACGAGAGCTTCCGCTTCCAGGAGGTCGTTCTCCGCCGCTAAGACCCACGGCTGTGGACCGATGAAGCTGTTGTTTGCCTGGTACGAGTAGTTGATATAACGGACGTGATAGTACGGGCTCTGCATGTAGATGCCACGAGCCGCCGAGCCTTGCACCTGCCGCGCGTACACGAAGTCCGTGGCGTCGTCCACGCCGGAGATGTAGGAATTCACGTCCGAGAGGTCGATGCTCAGACGCGCATCGTACGTGCCTGACGGCGCCCACACCGCGTCGTACGCCGACGCGGGCGACGCCGGGAGCCCGGTGTACGAACTCGGGACGTTCGGCGCCATCTGGCTGATCAGGTGCACGTCGATCATCATCCAACTCGGGAGGTCGAAGTAGCCGGTGAGCAGGTCGTACCAGTTGTTCCCTCCGTCGCCAAGCACGCTGAAGTCGAACGCCGACCCCGCTCCGCTGCCAATGCCTTTCTTGGCATACGCTAGCACCGACGCCCAGTCGGCACTGGACGCCTCGGCCGCAGTGCGGGGTGAGTAGGCGAGCAATTGAGCCGCCCACGTATTCGCCAGGCGGTTCAACACGCTCGACGTGAAACCAGCGCCCGTCTTGGTGCCCACGCCGTACGTACCGCCCGGCGCGACTACCGAGACTGGAAACTCAGCCTGCGAATACGAATAGCTCTGGCTCGCCGTGAAGGCGATGAGGGCGTCGAGCTTCTTCTTGGTGAACGCCTCCATATCCGAGTACTTCGAGAACGGAACGACGCCCGTTGTGGCTTCGTCCACCGCGAACGCCTTGTCATACAACAGTGACAACTCCACAAGGGCACCGGCCTGCGAAAACATCGCCAGCGCCTTGTATTTATCCGTGCCACCCGGCAACTGTACGCCGCTCGCGATGGCACGCAATACGTCGTTGGCCTCGCCAAGCGTGCCATACTGGCCGTTCCACGGGTTGTTCGACACTTCCTCGTCGCCGCTCGACGTCGTGTTGTTGTACGCGATGCGCGGCTCGAGGTTGTTGAAGCGGGCCCCGAAGTTGCCGTAGTTCATCGTCATCAGATCGCCGGTCACGTTGAGCATGACCCACGGATCGTAGCTTGTGGCGTTGATGTACCACGAATTCACCGAGGATACCGCGAGGTTCTGCACGTCGGCCGGGCTCGCGAGCGCGCGGGCGACGTCGGGGGTATTGGGGTTGGTGACGTTGAGGTCCTGGCTGCAGGCGGCGCACACGAGCAGCGCCGCCCCCGCCAACACCGCCCCAACCGTTCGATGCTTTTGCATTCGTTGTAGCTCCGTTAATGGGCGGGAAGGTTAGAAGCGGATCTCGACTTGGCCGGTCAGCGTCCGGAAGGGCGGATACCGGAACCCGTCAATCTTGTAGTTGAAGTCGCCGCCCGAGGTCACGTCGGGATCGAAGCCCGAGTACTTGGTCCAGGTCATCAGGTTGCGCCCCACGAAGGACAGCTTGAGGCCCGAGGCGCGGCCAAGGCCGAGCTTCGGCAGCCAGTGCGGATCCACGTCGTAGCCGACGGAGAGTTCGCGCAGCTTCAGGTAGGCGCCCGACTCCACATAGTACTCGTCGGGGTTCAGGCCGTTGTAGAGACCGAGCTGCCAGAAGTTCTCGGCGATCTTCTGGTCGGCCGGCTTGCCCACCATGTTCATGTCCGGATTGCGCAGATCCTGCGTCTGCCACTGCTTGCTGAAGTTGTAGATGTCGCCGCCCATCTGGCCGTCGAAGTTGGCGTGAATGCTGAACCGGCTGATCCGGAAGTCGTTCTGGAAGCCGTAGCTCATCTTCGGGTTGACGTCGCCGATGATGAACGTGTTCTGGCCGTTCTTGTCCACGTACACGATCGGCTGTTCACTCGCCGTGCCGCGGGTGGACGCCTTCACCAGATACCCCATCGGGTTCACGACGTAGTCGGTCGAGACCGCGGTGGCGTACGCCTTGTTCTCCTGGAGCTGGGCGAAGGTGTGCACGAACTTCGTGCCGTAGATGACGCCCAGCGGCTTGCCCGCCTGGTACCAGAACACACCCTGGCCCTGACCGCCGGCGTTCACCGTGAACGGTGCGTGGTTCATCCAGGTGATTTCCTGCGTCGTGTGATCCGCCGTGAACGACAGATCCCACGTGAAGCTGCGGCGGTCGATCATCCGCGTCTGGAGGTCGCCTTCCAGCGTCTTCGACAGGATGTTGGCCGCGTTCTGCCACTGGCTGTTGAAGCCACCCGACGCGGCGAGCGAGAGCGGCACCTGCAGGAACGCGCCGTCGGTCACGCGGTTGGCGTAGGTGATTTCGGCGCTGAACCGGTTGAGGAAGTCGGCGTTGAGCCCGTATTCGGTCTCGGTAAGGACGGCCGGCTTCAGCAGCTTGTTGCCCAGCGTGTTCTTCTGGAAGCTGCCGTTGTTCAGCTGGTACGTTTCGTACTGGTACTCGTACTGCGGGCGCAAGCCGGCCGTCCCCTGGGCCACGTGCAGCTTGAGTTCCTGCACGCCCGGGATGTGGAAGTCCTGCGTGATGCGATAGGCGCCGGACACGCGGTAGAAGTTCGACCACCGTGCATTGGATCCGAACAGCGACGACCCGTCGCGGCGATACAGCCCGCCCAGGATGTACGTGTCCTTGATGTTGAAGTCCTGCGAGACCATGTAGTCCGTCGTGCGCTCGATCTGGTTGGTGGACCCGATCGACAGCGAGGACGGGGCCAGCGCCGAGAGATCCGGCACGGCGTTCACGTTCAGGATGCTGCCGCCAGCGTTGAAGTTGGAAAAATGGTCGTTCTCCATCTGGTACGCCACGCTCGTCGTCGACAGCACGCTGCGCCATAGCTTGGTGGCCGTGCCGCGCAGCTGCGAGTTCCACGAGATGTCGTTGTTCGAGTAGTTCCGCAGGCCGCCCGTGGTCACGCTGCCGTTGGCGTTGGTCGAGATGCCGCGGGGCTGGTAGTAGTTCTCCGTCGCCGCCAGCCGGTCGGTTCCGTAGTTGGCTTCCAGACGCAGCCAGTCGGTGGGGCGATAGCGGCCCGAGAGCGAGCCAAGCATGCGCTGGCGGTTGAAATCGTCCTGCTGCGAGTGGAGGTCGAACAGCGGATTGCCGCGCGCGTTCACGTCCGACCAGGGCGGAAGCACCGGGAAGTAGCTCGACGAGTCGGCCGGCGTCGTGGCGGTACCCCACGGATGCACCAGGTCGATGATCGGCGAGGCCTGGTACAGGTTGAACCAGGCAGTGGACGAGTTCGGACCGTAATCGTTGTACTGATTGCCGTAGGTGAAGCTGGCCGACATGTCGGCCTTGTCGCCCAGGCCCTGATCGACGTTCAACCGGACGTTCTGGCGGAACTGGCCGCGCTTGAACGGCAGGATGCCGCCGTTGTGATCGGAGCTGTACGACGTGCTGAAGTTCGTGTTCCCGCGGCGCAGGCCAACGGTCACGTCGTTGTTGTAGTAGTCGTTGTTGCTCGCGAACAGCTGGAGCTGGTTGCGAAACGCGTTCGGACCGGTCGTCGGATAAGCCGTATCCTCGAAACCGGAGCTGTTCAGGATGGCCGAACCATTGCTGCTCAGCTGGATGCTGCCGTCGGCGTTGAACTGATCCCGCGTGCCCGTATTGACGGCCGGCCAGTGCGCGATGCCCGACTTGCCGTATTCCGTGTGGGCCGTGATGGTCAGATGGTTCTCGGCCAGGTCCGCGCCGCGCTTGGTCGTGATGTTGATCACGCCGTTGGCCGCGTTGGAACCGTAGAACGACGCGCCCGCGGCGCCCTTGAGGATCTCGATCGACGCGATGTCCTGCGCGTCGATGTCGGAGATGCTCTCCGTCGTGATCACGCCGTCGATGATGATGAGCGGCTTGCTGCAGCCCACCACCAGACAGGTCGAGCCGCGGATGCGGATCGCCGGGTCGGCACCCGGGTTGCCCGTGCCGAGGTCCACCTTTAGCCCGGCCACCTGGCCGGACAGGTTCTCGAGGGGGTTCGACGCGGGCACCGCCGAGATCTGCTCGCCGGTTACCCGGGCCACGGTGAACGTCAGGCTCTTGGCCGACGTCGAGTCGGCCACGCCGGTGACCACCACCGCGTTCAGATGGAAGGGGTCGGCCTTCAAGGCGAAGTTCACCGTGTGCTCACCGCCCGACAGCGCCACGGTCTGGTCCATCGGGACGTAGCCGATGAACTTCGTCGTCACGGTCACCTGCTGGCCGCGCGCGCGGTCCTCGGGAACCGTGATCGAGTAATTGCCGCTCTCGTTGGTGATGGTGGCCAACCGGAGCGAAGTGATGGACACGCTGGCGCCGGGAATGCCAGCACCATGTTCGTCCGTCACTTTTCCGCTGACCACGGCCGACTGTCCCATCGCCCGCTGCGCGGTCAAACCGACCAGGCACGCGGCGACGAGCGGGACAATCAACCCTCTCAGTCGATGCAAGCGCATCATGTTCGTCCTCATCGAAGGGGAATTGAGGTGATCGAGGAGCCCATCAAGTGTCCCCGGATCCAGCGTCCGCCATTTGTAGAGCCAGGCCGCACAGGGGTTTGCGCAGGGAGGGCTGCCGCAGGAGGGCGGGTCGAGCCAAACGGTGGGTCGGGGATGCAGCTTCAGCAAACGGACGGCCCGAGGGCCGCCCGCAATACGGATTACACGGGTAACTGCCCGTCCAGTCCCGGTCGTCACATTTTTCGCGACGCCCGGAAGGCGTCTGGAATAGCCCATTTTCTTGTGGACCGCAATATCCGCCACATGGATCGGGCAAAACCAGGGGCCGCGCCATATGTCTAACCATTTGAGCAGTAAGCAGATAGCAGAATCTGCTTCGCGGCCTCCTCTGCCTTATTTCTGCTTAAGCCGGCCATCAGCCCGCTAAACTTCTATATAGGCTGGGGCTCGGGCTGCGCCCCCCGGACGGACGTTCAGCCCCCGGTTCTCGACGTGTCGGAATCCGACCTGTTGAAGTCGAAGGGGAGTTCCACCATCGCTCGAACGGGGCGGCCGTGCAGGACGGCGGGGTGGAAACGCGCATTCTTGAGCGCGTCCCGCACCGCGTCCTCGAACTCACGCCGCGTGGCCGACAGGATGTCCACGGTTCCAAGTTCCACGTTTCCCGCCGTATCGACGACGAATCGCGCCACCGCGCGCCCAGGCGTCGCCGCCCGGTACAGCGAGTCGGGATAGAGCGGCCGCGCGCTGCCATCGATGTACTGCGCCTGCTGGTCGACGGCGTCGGGGAGATAGACGGTGTTGGTGGCCATCAGCGAGTCGAGGTCGACGTGCTCGGGCGGCAGCTGGTCGGCGCGCACGTTCGGACGCATCGGCCGCGACCAGATCCCGATCACGCCGCACGACTCCATGCCGTATGGTCCCATTAGCTCGGCCGGAACGCTGGAGCCGTGGGGGTAAACCTCGATCCCCTCGACCGTGGTGAGGTCGATCATGTCGAGGTCGAAGCGGCCGAGGCTGGCCGGGAAGCCGTCCACCATCACCAGCGGCGGGCAGCGGGCCCCCGGAAGCGTCACCGTCCTGCCCAGCCCGCCGGGAATCGCCACCACCTTCACCCCAGGAATGCGCCGCAATGCGTCGGTGAGCTGGAAGGTGTTCTGCCGGTCGATCTGTTCTCGAGTGATGAAGTAGCCGACGTTCCGCTCCCGGCGCTCGTTGAACCCCGCCAGCCGCGAATCGTACGGCTCCGCCCGGGAGCGAACGAGCACCGCCGGCAGCGCCAGCGGCACGGGACTCAAGGTCAGGTTGAGCGTCAGGGGTTCGCCGGTGACCTGCCACTGGGCCACGATCGCCCGGAAGCCCAGCCGTCGAACGGTGAGCGTCACCAGCCCCACGGGCAGCCCCCCCAGGGCGAAGGTCCCCATCGAATCCGTGGCGGTGCCGAGGCCGGCCGCGGTCACGTCCGCGTGCGCCACCGGATGGCCCTCGGCGTCGCGCACGACACCCACGATCGCCCCGGTGCGGGCCGGCGGCGCGCCCGAGCGCTGCGACCGGGCCACGCTCCCCACGGCCGGCAGCGGGATCGCGGCGACGGCGAGGATCGCGAGCCAACGGCGGCACTGCAACGCGAATCGGCGGTTCGACACTCTGCCTCCCTCCTGCTAACACTTGAACCGTCCCGGCGATCAGCGCAAGTCCGGCGCGCGCCTGCCAGCAAATCGCATACATTTGTCGCGCGCGCGGGTCGCCCCCGCCTCCCCCGGCGCCACAACGCCTCAGCGGTTCCCCCCCCACTCCCGGCCCCACCATGTCCATCGAACACATCTCCGACACCGCGCGCTGGGTGGCCGTATACCGCGCCATGGAGACGGAGCGCCCCGACGCGATCTTCCGCGACCCGTACGCGCGAGCGCTGGCCGGCGACCGCGGCGAGGAGATCGTCCGCTCCATGAAACGAGGGCGGGCGACGGCCTGGGCGATGATCGTGCGCACCGCGGTGTTCGACGAGATCATCAGGACCGCGATCGCCGAGCGGGGCGTGACGACGGTGATCAACCTGGCGGCGGGGCTCGACGCGCGCCCGTGGCGCATGGAGCTGCCGCCCGCGCTGCGGTGGGTGGACGTCGATCTTCCCGACATCCTCCGGTACAAGACCGACGCGCTGCGCGGCGAGACGCCGCGCTGCGTCTACGAACCGGTGGCCGCCGACCTCACTGACGCGGCGGTGCGGAGCGCGCTGCTTGCCCGGCTCGGCGCCGAATCGCGGAAGGCGCTGGTCGTCACCGAGGGGCTGCTCATCTATCTCACCGCCGAGCAGGTGGGCGATCTGGCGCGCGACCTGCACGCGCAGCCGAGCTTCGCGTACTGGCTGATCGATCTGGCCAGCCCGTGGCTGCTGACCTACATGCAGAAGTCGTGGGGCAAGAACGTGGAGCGGGGGAACGCCCCCTTCCGGTTCGCGCCCGCGGAGGGCACGAAGTTCTTCGAGCCGCGCGGCTGGCGGGAAATCGAATTCCGCTCGTCGATCGAAGAGGCGCGCCGGTTAAAACGGGAAATGACGCTGATGTGGGTGTGGCGGATACTGGGGATGCTGAATTCGAAGAAACGGCGGGAGGAGATGAAGCGAGTCTCGGGATCCGTGTTGCTTGAACGCGTGAGGCAGTGAAACAGCGAGGCGGTGAAGCAGTCCCCCGCCTCACCGCCTCACGACTTCATCGCCTCACCCGGCCTAGTCCGAAATCCCGCCCCCCGCATCCCCCGCCGGTTCCTCCGTGGTCGGCACGATCGGCGCCTGTCCGGCCGCCTTGAGCGCCGCGTTCACCTTCTCGAGATACAGCTTCATGATCCGGTCGAGCCGGGTGAGCTGGATCTGGAGCAGCGGGTTGAGCGCGTTGAACACCTGATAGGCCTGCGGCGGCGGGCGCCGCTCTCCGTTCTGGACGAAGCCCAGGAGCCCCGCCAGCTGGTCGTTCAACCGCACCGGGAAGTTGAGCGGGTCCTCGCCGCTCTTGTTCTTGGTCTGGTACAGCGAGTCCTCGACGCCGGAGAGGCTGTCGGCGAAGGTCTTCGCCAGCGTGCCGAACGACGCGTTGCCGCTCATGGCCGGCGCGCGGTCGTCGAGCTGCCGCTTCACGCTGCGGATGCGCTTCACGTTGTCGTTGGCCGCCGTGAGCCGGTCGCGAATGCGCAGCGCGAAGTCGTGCTGCTCCACGAGGTCGGCGTCCTTCGCCTTGATGCGCGGGTCCTTTTTCACGGTGAACGTCTGCGTCATCGGCTTGTCGCTGCCGACCGTCACGCGCACCGCGTACGCGCCCGGCGCCGCGTCGGGCCCGGTGACGCCGCCCGACCAGAGCAGCATGCCCTGGAAGCTCGACGCATCGTCGTAGCGCATGTTCCACGCGTACGTGTTGAGCCCCGCCCGGTCGGTGACCACGGCCGGACCGCCGAACCCGCCGCGGCCACCGCCGCCGCGCCGCCCGCCGCGCCCCGCCGGCGCCTTGTCGGTGGACGAGAACTTCTTGATGAGCTTGCCGTTCTTCTCCAGGAACTCGATGGTCATCGGCTGCCCGGCCTGAGCCAGCCGATACGTGACGTCGAGCGAGGTGCCCTGATACGTCGTGCCGGGCTTGTACAGGAAGTTGTTCCCGGCCGACGCCTCGGCTTCCGGCGCCTGGCGCAGCTGCGAGATGCCTTCCATCACCCAGAACGCTCGGCCGTGCGTGGCGATCACGATGTCGTCGTCGCGCAGCGCGATGTCGTGCACCGGCACCGGCGGCAGGTTCACCTGCAGGCTCTGCCAGTGGGCGCCCGCGTCATACGAGAGCCACATGCCGCGCTCGGTTGACGCGTAGAGCATGTTCGGACGCACCAGGTCCTCGCGCATCGCCCGCGTGTAGACGTCGCCGGGAAGTCCGTTGACGATCTTGGTCCAGGTCTTGCCGTAGTCCGTGGTCTTGTAGAGGTAGGGCGCGTAGTCGTCCATCTGGTAGCGGTTGGCCGCCACCCACGCCGTGCCCGGTTCGTGCGGCGACGGATCGATGGTCGAGATCCGCGTCCACTTGGGCAGCCCCTTGGGCGTGACGTCGGTCCACGTCTTGCCGCCATCGCGGGTGAGGTGGATGAGTCCGTCGTCGGAGCCGGTCCAGATGAGCCCGGCGGTGATCGGCGACTCCTGCACCGCGAAGATGGTGCCGTAGTACTCGATGGACGTCTGGTCCTTGGTGATCGGACCGCCGGACGGACCCAGTGTAACCGGATCGTGCCGCGTGAGGTCGGGCGAGATCACCTTCCACGTGGCGCCGTCGTCGGACGACTTGAAGAGCACGTTCGCGCCGACGTACAGCACATGCGGGTCGTGCGGCGAGTTCATGATCGGGTACGTCCACTGGATCCGGTACTTCAGATCCTCGGCGCTGTGGCCCATCGGATTGAGCGGCCACGGATCGATGCGTTCGCTCAAGCCCGTGGCGTGGTCCTGTTTCTCGACGACGCCGCTGTAGTTGCCGCCGTACGTGATGTCGGGGTCGAGCGGGTCGCCGGCCACGAAGCCCGACTCGCCGCCGGCGATGCCATAGAACGTGGAATACGGTGACGCCGGCGCGCTGCCGCGCCCGCGGCCACCGCCGCCGCCGCCGAATCCGCGGCCGCCCGCCGCCTCGCGCACGGGCCCGCACGACGAGCCGGCGTCCTGCTTGGCGCCGCAGACGTGGTATGGGAAGTGGTTGGTGAGATACGCGTGGTAGTACTGGCCCGTGGGGATCGCCACGCGTTCGCTGGTCTGGCCGCCGTCGGTGGTGATCACGGCGCCGTTGTCGTGGCCCACGATCATCCGCTTGTCGTCGTTGGGCGCGATCCACATGACGTGGTTGTCGCCGCCGCCGAACGAGCGCGTGAACGTCTTGCCGCCGTCCTGCGACCACTCGGGGCCGACGTTGGGCGCGTACACCGTGTTGCTGTCCTGCGTGTCGGCGAACAGCATCGAGAAGTACCAGGCGCGCTGCCGCAGGTCGCGGCTGTCGTTCAGGTACTGCCAGGTGGCGCCGCCGTCGTCCGACCGGTAGACGCCGCCCTTGGGCTCGTTCTCGATCAGCGCCCACACGCGGCTCGTCTTCACCGGCGACACGGCGAGGCCGATGTTGCCGATCACGCCCGTCGGCAGGCCCGGGTTGTGGGTGATCTCGGTCCAGTGGTCGCCGCCGTCGGTGGTCTTGAAGATGCCGCTGCCGGCGCCGCCGCTCACGAGCAGCCAGGGCTTGCGCCCGGCCTGCCAGAGCGACGCGTACAGCACCTCGGGATTGCTGGGGTCCATCACCAGGTCGATGGCGCCGGTCGAATCGTTGCGGAAGAGGATCTTCTTCCACGTCTTGCCGCCGTCGGTGGTCTTGTACACGCCGCGCTCGGGGTTCGGCGCCCAGACGTGGCCGAGCGCCGCCACGTACACGACGTCGTTGTTGCGCGGGTCGATGCGGATGCGGCCGATCTGCTGGGTGGCTTCGAGCCCCATGTGCTGCCAGGTCCTCCCACCGTCGGCGGTCTTCCACACGCCGTCGCCGTAGGAGACGTCGCCGCGGATCGGCGTCTCGCCGCCGCCGACGTACACGATGTCGGGGTTGCTCTCGCTCACCGCGATGGCGCCGATCGAGCCGCCGAAGTACCTGTCGCTCACCGGCTCGGCGGTCTTGCCGCCGTCGGTGGTCTTCCAGACGCCGCCGCCGGTGGCGCCCATGTAGTACTCGTTGGGCCGCGCCGCCGAACCGGCCACAGCCGTCATCCGGCCGGCGCTGTTGGGGCCGATGTTGCGCCACTTCACGCTGCCGAAGTAGGCGGAATCGACGTTGGCCAGCGTCGCGGCGGGCGCGGACGCGGCGGCTGCGCGCTGGGCGGAAAGCACGGCGGGAGCGAACGGGCTCGCGGACGCGCCAAGCGCGGCGAGCCCGGCGATGAGGCGGAGTCTTGAGATGGACATGGGGCCGGGGACGGGTGGGTGGCCGCCAGGGGGTGCGGCGAGTGGGGTGCCACGATGAAACGAGGCTGCGCGCCGCGCCGGGAGCGGCGTGGCGTCCAGTCATATGGTACGGGAGGGATCGGCCGACCGTTGCGCGGGGGTGGCGCGCGCCCCATCGTAGCCTGCCTCCGGTTGCGCCACCCCACCCTCGAACACCCGGTTCCGCGGAGTCCCCATGAGTGCTTCCTCGGTTCGTTCCCGCCCCGGCGCCAGCGCCGGCCTGGCCGCCGCGCTCGTCATCGGAATTGCCGCGGCCACCACGGCGCCGCTCCGCGCCCAGAAGATCACAGTCGGGCCCAACGTGCAGATCAGCGCGGCGCGCGGCAGCGATCCGCATTCGGAACCGGTGATCGCGGCCGATCCCAAACATGCCGAGCGCCTCATCGCGGCCTCGCACATCGCCTGGCGCGACACCACGGGCACCAAGTCGCTGGCCTACGTGTCGTTCGACACCGGGCGCACCTGGCAGCTGTCGCTCGAGCGCCGCGATTCCACCAGCGGCGGCGACGCGGCGGTGGCCTACGGACCCGACGGGTCGGCGCTCTTCGCGACGCTGGCGCGGCCGGGGATGTTCCGCTCCCGCGACGGGGGGCGCACCTGGGACCCGCCCACCCTGGCGCCGCCGGCGTACGCCTGGGACCGCGAGTATCTGGTGGCCGACTTCACCGGCGGCAAGTACAACGGCCGCGTGTACATGAACTCCACCGTGAGCGTGCCCTGGGCCACCGACTCCAGCGGACCGGGCTTCGGCGGCGGCGAGAAGGAGACGGCGGTGGCGCTGTTCACCTCGCTCGACGGCGGCACCACCTGGGGCAATCCGATTCTCCGGCTCGTGCCGCGCCCCGAGGGCATCCTCGGCATGTCCAACAGCGTCGTGCTGTCGGACGGCACCATCGTGACGCTGTACGGGCACCGCAAACCCCCGCTTCCCGGCGAGGGGCGCGGCGGCGGCGGGCGCGGCGGGCTGGCGGCGCGGACGCCCTTCGCGGCAGCCAACTACTGGCTCGACGTCATCAACTCCACCGACGGCGGCCAGACCTGGAATCCGGCGGTGCACATCGGCGACTACTGGATGAACCGGCCGCGCTCGGAGAGCGCCGTGATTCCAGACCTGGCCGTGGACCCGGGCTCGCCGCTGTTCAAGGACCGTCTGTACGTGGTCTGGTCGGATTTCCGCACGGGCCGCCTGGCGGTGATGCTCTCGTATTCCAGCGACAAGGGTAAGACCTGGTCGCCCGAGCAGGTGATCAGCGACGACACGGCGAACACCGATCCGCTGGTGAACGGCCCCGACGACGTGACGCCGACGGTGACCGTGAACAACGACGGCATCGTGGCCGTGCAGTGGTACGACCGGCGCGACTTCCCGAACGACATCGGGTGGAACATCCGCATGCGCGCGTCGCTCGACGGCGGCGACACCTGGAGCCCGAGCGTCAAGATCAACGACAAGCCGACGACCTTTTCCGACGACCAGTTGACCTGGCTGGCGGCGGGCCGCGCCGGGGCCGGCGGCGCGGGCGGGCGTGGCGGCCGAGGTGGCGGCGGGGCGGCGGGCGCCGAACGCAGCGGCGGACGCACCGTGTCGCTGTCGGCGGGCCTGGCGGACGCGAGCTTCACCTTCGCGCCGGGCCACAACGGCGGGTTCGTGGCCGATGCGGCGGGCGACTTCCACCCCGAGTGGATCGACTATCGCACCGGTGTGGCACAGATCGAGACGGCGCGCGTGCACGTGGACGGCACCGTGGCGCCGAACGGCGGCGGCGACCTGGCCGGTCTGAGCGACCTGTCGGGCACGGTGACGCTGCAGCTCGCGAGCACCGACGTCGACAAGAAGACCGGCCGGGTGACCTTCCACGCGCGGCTCAAGAACACCAGCAAGATCGACACGATTCACGGGCCCCTCAAGGCCCGCGTGCTGCTGCTGACGTCCGAGAATGCGAAGACGGTGGAGGTGGCGAATCCGGACAACGGCGTGCGCGGCGTGGGCGCGGTGTGGGATCTCACGCCTCTCCTGCCGGGCGGCGTGCTCCTGCCCGACTCGCTCTCGGCGCCCAGGGACTTCGTGTTTCAGCTCACGGGCATGGAGCCCTTCCGCACCGGCACCGACCTGCATCTCCAGTTCGTGAACATGGAGGCGAAGATCCTGGGGCCGGCAGTGGTGACGCGGGGCGCCGGCGGGCGCGGAAGGGGGCGGGGAGGACGAGGAGGCGGGGACAGCGACGGAAGCGGCGGGTGACGGGCTAGCCTTTCCGCTGCACCCGCGCGAACAGCGCGAGCAGGTCGATCGCGAGCGGCTCGGTGGCCCCTTCGGGGAGCCATTCGAGCCGTTCGTCATCGATGCGGGCGAGCGTCTCGCCATGCCGCCACCGCTCGACCACGCGCGCATCGAGATCGACGATCCAGTACTCCGCTACATCGACGCGCTCCACGAAGAAGCGCCGTTTGACAGTCCGGTCGTAGCGCGCCGTGGACGGCGAGAGAATCTCGATCGCGAGCAGCAAACGGCGGACGGACGCCCAGGCATCCGCTTCGCCCGGCATTGCAAATGGCGCGACGAACACGTCGGGCTGGACGATCGTGTCGGGCTCCAGCTCGAGATCGGCGGGGGAGGAGAAGACTTCGAACGGAACACCGATCGAGTTTACGTACGGCGTAAGCACGAGTAGCAACTCACGGACCGCGCGCTGGTGTGGCACGAGAGGCGACGGCGTCACGAGCAGCTCGCCGTCGATGAGCTCGTAGCGCGGCCAGGCGCGGTCCTCGCGAATGAGGTCCCGCACCTGAGCCGCGGTCCAGCGGCGCGGGGCGGCGGAAGCTGGCATACCCATAGTCTGCTCGGCTCGGCGGCGGAAGTGCTAGTGTCCCCCCGTATCCAGGACGCGCGTCGCCTCCGCCTTGTCCACCTGCGGCACGCCGTGCTTCATCCAGTCGGGTTCGGGGCCGCCCTTCAGGTAGTGATCGAAGAATTCCTTCATCCGGATCTGGAAGTCGATCTGGTTGGGCTTCTTCGCCAGATGGTGCGGCTCGTCGGGATACGACACCCAGATGACGTTCTTGCCGTTCTTGCGCGCCGCGTCGTAGAACTCGAGCCCCTGGTCCCAGTCCACCGCGCCGTCGGCCGTGCCCTGCAGGATCATGAACGGCGTCTGGATCCTGGTCACATTGAACACCGGCGACTGGCTCTCGTAGAGCGCCGTGGCGTTCCACGGCGTGACGTTGGCGCCCATGCGGCCCTGGCTCGTCTCGAGGATGCCGCCGTTCCACGCCCCGCTCTGCTTGTACAGTTCGCCGTACATGCTGATCAGATCGGTGAGCGGGGCGCCGGTGACCACGGCCGCGAACATGTTCGTCTGGGTGAGGATGAACGACGACTCGTAGCCGCCCCAGCTGTGCCCCTGGAGCCCGATGTGGGCCGGGTCGGCGTAGCCGAGCTCGATCACCTTCTTCACGCCGGCGGTGACGCAGTCCACCGCCGAGGAGCCCGGTTTCCCGATCTCGTATACGATGTCGGGCTCGAAGACGAGGTAGCCGTCGCTCGCGTACTCGCTCATGTGCGGGCGGTCGTCGTACACCGGCATCGAGAAGTCGTGGTGCGTGTTGGACAGGATCTCGTAGATGTACACGAGCATCGGGTACTTCTTGCCCGGCTGGTAGTCGGCCGGCAGGGTGAGCGTTCCCTGCAGGCGCTGGCCCTTGCTGTTCTCGAAATCGACGAGCACGCGCTTGCCCCACGCATACTCGCCGATCTGCGGATTGGCGTCGGTGATCTTGCGCGGCGACGAGAACTTCGCGTCGCTCACCCAGTAGTCGGGGAACTCCTGGAAGGTCTGCTCGGTGAACAGCACGCGGTCGGCGTTCTTCGCCTTCGAGGCGCCGCCGATATTCTTGTCGGCCCAGATGAGCGGCGCCGGCTTGCCGCCGCTCGCCGGCATCTCCCAGTAGCCGGACTTCTTGGTCCATTCGCCGTACGCCGTGAGCGGCTGCGGCTGCGACAGATCCACGGCCTCGGCCGGGCCGCCGCCGCCGAACCCGCCGCCGCGGCCGCCCCGTCCGCCACCGCCGCTCAGCCGCGCCAGGCGCAGCTGCACCTGTTCCGCCGCGCCGGCGCCGGCGGTCAGGTCGCGGCCCTTCGATCCGTCGAGGGGCAGCGCCCAGAGATCGTACTTGTCATAGAGCAGGACGGACTTCCCGTCCTTCGACCATCCCGCCACGCCCCACACCGGCTTCTCCGCCGCGTGGTCGTCGTCGGTGTCGATGAAGCTCTTCGTGGCGGCGTCGACGTTCACCGTCTTCCCGGTCGCCAGGTCGTACGCCATGACGTGCTTGTCGGCGAGGTAGAGGAACCAGCTGCCGTCGGGCGAGGTGCCCATCGTGCGCAGCAGGTGCCTGGCGATGAGCGTGCGCTCGCCGGTGCGGGTGTTGATGCGATAGTAGTCGGCGCGCGACGGATCGCCCTCGGAGAAGTCGTGCTCGTACGGCGTCGGGTCGCGGCCGATCGCCCAGGCGCCGTCGGCGGTGGGCGTGGCCGACTTCATCGAGCTGTCGGTCATCCGCACGAACGTCTTCGACGCCAGGGTAAACACCGACGCGTAGGTGGCGCGGCGGAGCTGGTTGATCTGGATCATCTGCTGCGACTGCAGCTCCACGTCGTCGTGGTGCCAGACGTCGACGTTGGCGATCTCCTCCGTGGCGCGGGGCGGCGTGTCCTGCTGCTCCCTGATGCCGACGAACAGGCGCGCGCCGTCCCTGCTCCACCGGGGCGCCGAGTATTCGCTGAGCACGAACCCTTTCGGAAACGCGGCGTCGGTCGACGGATCCCATTCGAGGCCCGGCTGGCCCGAGCCGGCGTCGGTCCACGCCAGCAGCACGTTCTCGCGCTGCTCCTTGCCGCGCGGCTTCTCGCCGCGCAGCGCGACGAGGCTCGTCGACGAGTCGCGCCACGAGAGCCCGTCGTAATCCATTTCCTTCGTATCGAGCGTCCGCGTGAGGCCGGTGGACGCGTTCATCACGTAGACGCCGTTGCCGAGTTTGCCGGCGGCGTCCACGGTGTAGGCGAGCAGGTTGCCCGCGTCGTCGAAGTCGTACTGGGCGACGTTGCCGATGTTCTGCGTGACGCCGTCGGAGAGCCGGCGCAGCAGGAGGTCGGTGCCGCGGTGCGACGTGTCGCCCGGGGTGCCGCTCACCTTGATGGCGAGAAAGCGCGACCCGCTGGAGAACTGGAAGCCCGTGGCGCCCGGCACGTCGTACCTGGCGCCCGCGGCGAGATCGAGCAATTCCAGATGCCGCGCCGCGCCACCGCCGCGCGCGCCGCGGCCGCGGCCGCCCGCGGCCTGCTCGGGCGGATTCACGAAGTAGGCGATCCAGCGGGAGTCGTCGGAGAACTGCGGGCTGCCGCCCCCGCCGCCGGCGAAGCCACCGCGTCCACCGCCGCGCCCGCCGCCGGCCGCCGAGCCCACCGGCACCGTGTAGAGCTTGGCGCCATCGAGCTGCTTCACGAACAGCGTGTCGTCGCCCTCGTTGGGCGCGTAGGTGTAGGTCGCCCAGGCGCCGTCGTCGCTGATCGACGCGGCGTTGATGCGCTTCCACCCCGGATAGTCGGCCAGCGTCAGCACCTTCTTGCCGTCGGGCGCGCGCTTGTGCGCGGCCGGCTCGGCGTCCTGGGCCGCGGCGCGCACCGCGGGCGCCAGGGCCAGCAGCAACGCGAGGGCCAGCGGGGCGCGTGCCGGGGCGCGCATGCGGATGCGGGTGGCGGTCATCGAATCGGCTCTCCCTTGTGCACCTGGGGCACGCCGTCCTTCATCCATTCCGGCATCGGCGCGCCTTTCAGGTAGTGGTCGAAGAATTGCTTCATGCGAATCTGGAAATCGATCTGGTTCTCCTTCTTGGCCAGGTGGTGCGGCTCGCCCGGGTAGGACACGAAGATCACCTTCTTGCCCAGCCGCTTGGCGGCGTTGTAGAGCTCCAGCCCCTGGTGCCAATCGACGGCATTGTCGGCCGTCCCCTGCAGGATCATGAACGGCGTGGTGATCTTGGGCGCGTTGAACAGCGCCGACTGCTCCTCATAGAGCTGGGTGTGGTTCCAGGGCGTGACGTTGTCGCCGATGCGCACCTGCCCCACCTCGGTGATGCCCTGCTGCGAGGTGCCGCTGCCCGGATACAGCTCGTCGTAGAAGCTGATCAGGTCGGTGGGCGGCGCGCCGGTGACCACGGCGGCGAAGATGCTCGTCTGCGTGAGGATGTAGCTCGACTGGTAGCCGCCCCAGCTGTGCCCCTGGAGCCCGATGTGCGCGGGGTCGGCGTAGCCCATGTCGATGACCTTCTTCACCGCGCTGGTCACGCAGTCGAGCGCCGAGCTTCCGGGCGCGCCGATCTGGTAGACCACGTCGGGCTCGAGCACCAGGTAGCCGTTGCTGGCATACGTCGACATCTGCGGCCGGTCGTCGAACACCGGCATCGAGAACTGGTGGTGCGTGTTGGACAGGATCTCGTAGAAGTACACGAGCATCGGGTACCTCCTGCCCGGCTGGTAGCCGGCCGGCAGGGTGAGCGTGGCCTGCAGATGCTGGCCCTTGCTGTTCGTGAAGTCCACCAGCACGCGCCGGCCCCATGCGTATTCACTAAGGAACGGATCGGCGTCGGTCTCCTTCACCGGGGTCTGGAACGACGCGGCGCTCATCCAGTAGTCGGGGAACTGCTGGAAGGTCTGCTCGGTGAAGATCACGCGGTCGGCGTCCTCGGCCTTCGCCGCCTGGCCGATCATCCTGTCTTCGTAGATGAGCGGCCGGGGCCCCTGGCCCGGCTCCAGCGTCCAGTAGCCCGACTTCTTGGTCCACCAGCCGTACGCCGAGAGGGTGACCGGCTTGGAGAGGTCGATGCCGTGATCTTCCACGCGCGGGCCGGCGGCGGCGCCGCGCCCGCCCCCGCGGCCCCCGCGGCCCCCGCCCCCCGGCAGATCGAGGCGCACGACGCGGAACTGGATCTGCTGCTTCGCGCCCTCGCCCTTCGTAAGGTTCACCGGCTTGCCGGCGCCGTCGAGCGGCAGCGACCAGAGGTCGAACTTGTCGTACACGAGCACCGACTTCCCGTCGCTCGACCAGCCGGCCAGCCCCCAGATCGGGCGCTCGTAGGCATGGTCGTCGTCGCTGTCCACGAAGTTCATACCGCCATCCACCTGCGTGCTCGTTCCCGACGCCGCGTTGTAGGCGTAGATGTGCTGGTTCTGGAGGTACAGGAACCACTTGCAGTCGGGCGACGTGCCCATGGTGCGCCAGAGCTTGTCGGCGATGAGCGACCGGGCGCCGGTGGCGGTGTTCACGCGATAGTAATCGGCATGGCTGCCGCCCCAGGCGACCTCGCCGCGATACGTCGTGTCGTTGCGCCCCACGGCCCACGACCCGTCGTCCACCGGCTGCACGGTGCTCATGGCGCTGTCGGCGAGCTGCACGAATTTGCCCGACGGCACGAGCACGGCCGACGCGAAGGTCGCCCGCAGCTCCTGCTGCAGCCGCACGATCTGCACCGACTGCAGTTCGGCGTCCTTCCAGTGCCAGACGTCCACGTTGGCCTGCGGCTCGTCGCTCTTCGCCAGCTCCTGCTCCTGCTCCTTGATGCCCACGAACACGCGCGAGCCGTCGTCGCTCCAGTGCGGCGTGGCGAACTCGCTGAGCACGAACCCCTTCGGGAAGTCGGAAGCCTTTGCCGGATCGTACGTCGTCCGGGCGCCTCCCTCGGCGCTCACGCCGGTCCAGGCCAGGAGCGCGTTCTCCCGCTGCTTCATGCCCTTGGGCCTGGTGCCCCGCAGGGCCGCCAGGTTCGTGCCGTGGTCGCTCCAGGCGAGCCCGTCGAAGTCGGCGGCCGCGGCGTCGAGCGCGCGGGTGGCGCCGCTGGCCAGATCCACGACGTAGACCCCGTTGCCGAGTTGGTCGGCGGCCTCCACGGTGTAGGCGAGCAGATGGCCGGCAGCATCGAAGTCGTACTGCCCCACGTTGCCGATGTTGCGCGTGGCGCCCGAGGCGAGGTCGCGCACCAGCAGGTCGGAGCCGTTGTGCGTCGTGTCGGCGCGCGACTCCTTGTTCACGTGCACGGCCAGATACTTCGCGCCTTTGGAGAACTTGAACGCCTGCGCGTTGGGCACCGACCACTTGTCGCCGCTCGCCAGGTCGAGCAGTTCGAACCGCCGGTTGGCGGCGGCGACCCCGCGCCCGCCGCGTCCGCCGGGAGCCGGGGCCGGGGCCGGCGGTGCCGCGCCGCGGCCGCCCCGGGCGCCGCGTCCCGCGCGCTCCGGCGGACTTACGTAATAGCCCACCCACTTCGAGTCGTCGGAGAACGACGGGCTCGAACCCACCGGAATCGTGTACAGCTTGCCGGTGTCGAGCTGTTTGACGAACAGCGTGTCGTCGCCCTCGTTCGGATTGTACGCGTAGGTCATCCAGGCGCCGTTGGGCGACAGGTCTGCGGAGACGATGCGCTTCCACCGGCCGTAGTCGCCCACGTTGAGCACCTTGAGATCCTGTTGCGCCTGAACCGCCGGCGACGCGGCCGCCTGGCGGGCGCGGGGGCCGGCCTGGGCGGCGGCGGCGGCGGGGAAAAGGGCGGCCGCCGCGAGGAGCGCGAGCGCGAGCGCGGCCGACGTGCGGGAGGGACGACGCATGGGGGACTCCGGAACCGGGCCAGGAGGGTGGGGAGAAGTTCGCGCCACCATCATGCAGGCCGGTACGGGTCCCTTCAAGCCGGCGCGGAGCGCCGGCCCAGGGTCATCGGTCGTGCCGGTGCACGGGAAGCGCCGCGGCGGCGAGACTCGACTCCTCGTCGTCGCGCGCGTGCAGCATGCCGCGCCCCGTGTGCATCTCCACCTGCAGCAGGGGCGCTCCACCGCGATACACGGTGAGGCCGGCCAGCGACGCTTCCTCCGGCCCGCCGCCCAGCAGGCCGCCCGCCAGCAGATGGCGGAGCACCGCGGCGGATTCTCCGGTGAGGAGCCAGCGATCGCCGGCACTGGCGACCCGGCGCCGGAATGGCGCCAGCAGATTATCCACCGCCGCCCACGTCGTCCGTGGGAGGTACGGCGGCCCGAGAAAGGAGAGACTGAACTCGTCGGCGCCGCGGCGCAGGCACCAGTCCAGAAGGCGCCAACTCGCGTCGCCCGGGTAGTCGTCGCGCCGCACGTACAGGGTCAGCAAACCTGGGCCCTCCGGATTCAGCGGGCGGACGCGGGGACGCGGCCTGACGGGCTTCCGCCGCCGGTCACTCCACGTGCACGGCGTGGGTGACGCCGCTCTTTCCCGCGGCTTTCACCCCGTACATCAGATCGTCGGCGGAGCGGATCATGTCCGCCACCGATTCCGGAGGCGCCGTGTACGTCATCATGCCGATGCTGGCGGTCACCGGCCAGCCGCGCGCTTTCATCTCGGCGTCCAGCGCCCTGTTCACCTTCCCGATCGCGACGTCGGCTGCCGCGGCGTCGCTCTGCGGCAGAAGCACGACGAATTCGTCGCCGCCCATGCGGGCCACGAGGTCCGTGCCGCGGAGCGACGCCGTGAGCTGGCGGCCGACCGCCGCCAGCACCTCGTCGCCCACCGCGTGTCCATAGCGATCGTTCACCGCCTTGAAGTTGTCGAGATCGATGTAGGCGATGCTGAACTGATATCCGTAGCGGCGGGCCCGCCGCAGCTCGGCGTCGGCCAATTCCAGGAAGTGCCGCGTGTTGGACAGCCCGGTGAGATAGTCCGTGCGAGCGAATTGCTGTTCGCGCTCGTGCGCGGCGCGCAGCGCGGCGAGAAGCAGCGTGACGATGATGAAGATGCCCAAGCGGATGAGCGTGTTCCAAACGTTCATCCCCGGCTCCGCATACGTGTGGCCGCTCGCGATGTCGGCGGCCAACCATGCAATGGCGCTCAGCATGGAGATGACCAGCCCGAGATTGCGGCTCGAGTACCACCCGACGAGCGAGACCGGGATCAGGTAGAAAAGCGAGAAGCTCAAATCATAGCCCGTGGCGTAATCCACGTAGCCCAGGATCGCTACGAGCGCCGTTCCGATAACCGTCCAGAACAGCGGGCCGCGATTTTCGAACGCTCGGGATAGTCGCATTCGTCACGTCCCCGTGGCGCCGGCCTGTGGCAGTCGGGGCGGGCTCCCGTGTTGCGATCGCGTGACCATCGGAGGCCTTGAATCGGGACGGCGCATGGGAATGAGCATGGCGAGCCCAGGGCCGGAAGGCCAGGGGATCGGTCCCAATTTGTTGCGCCCTTTCGCCGCCGGCGAAACGGCCGCGCCGTCCGCAACGCCGCCCCGGGCTCTTGCTACACCGCCCGGGCAACGGCGAGCCAGTCCCACGGCATCCCGGCCCGCATGGCACGCGGCGGGGCGAGCGATTCGGTGCTCCACCGGTAGTTGACCCGACTCAACTCCACGAGCCGGAAGCCGGCCACGGCGAGCGTCGACGCGAGTTCGTCGGCGACGTAGTGCTTGGTCGGCACGCCCTCGATGCTCGCCGTCCCGGCCTCCAGCCGGCTCCCTCTGGGGTGGAAATCGTACGACGACGCGCGGCGGGGCGCCGTGTGACGCCGGACGAATTCGCAGTACGCCGCCGATTCGAGCGACGGAACCACGAAGATCCCCGTGCCGCCGCGCTCGACCACGCGGCGCACGGCGGCCCACAGCCGCCGCCGCACCCGGCCGTCGGGGTGGATCACCACGTTGGCCGCCACCACGCAGCCGAACCGCCGCTCGAGCCGCGCCAGCGCCCGCGGCGTGTTCCGCTCCACGACGACGTTCGGAAGGCGCGCCGCGCGGCGGCGGGCCCGCTCCACGCACTCCGCCGACCAATCGATAGCGTGCACCTCGGCGAACGCCCGCGAGAGCAAAGGCAGGTACCCGCCGATGCCGCAGCCGAAGTCGATCGCCGCGGGGTGGCGCCGGCCCGCGGCGCGGATGGCGCGGCGGATCACGCCGCGCACGTCCTCGCGCAGACTGTCGAAGATCTGCTCGTCCCAGTGCTCGGCCTGGCGATCCCAGTAGTCGCGGTTCACTTCGCGCGCACGACGCGTCCGCCCTGGATCACGGCCCGGATAGCGCGCGTATTCCGGATGTCCGCGGCCGGGTCCGCGCCGAGCAGCACGAGATCGGCGCGCATGCCGGCCGCGATGGTGCCCACCGAGTCGGCAATGCCGATGGCCCAAGCGCCATTGCGCGTGGCGGTGGTGATGGCTTGCAGCGGCGTGAGCCCGGCGCTCGTGACCAGCAGTTCGAGTTCGCGATGCAGCAGCGGCAGCGAATCGGCCTTGGCGTCGTACATGCCGTCGGTGCCCGATACGATGCGCACCCCGAGCTGGGCGGCGCGATGGGTGACGGCGTACATCCAGGGCGTGCGCAACCGAGCCACCGAATCGTCCGGCAGTTCGGCGGTGAACACCCAGAGCGTGGGATTGAGCGCTACGCCACGGTCGCGCATCGACTCGAGCAGGCGTTCGATGACCGGCGAGCTCGCCGGAACGCCGAGGAAGTCGCCCTTCGCGCGGTCCGGCCAGTCGGCGGTGCGCGGACTGCCCTGCCAGACCAGGTACGGCGTGTGCGCCAGCATGTCGGCGCCCGCCGCCACGAAGTCGCTGGGCAGCCCCGGGAACGTCGTTGCGTGGGCGATGACCCGCATGCCCTGGCGGTGCGCCTCGGCGGTGGCCCGCGTCACTTCGAGCGAATCGAGCGCCGCGTAGAGCTTGATGCCCACCGCGCCCGTGCCCCTGGCCAGCGTCACCGCGCGCGCGAAGTCGGTCGTGTCGGTGACCGCCTGCATCCACGGGGCCGCGCCGGACGCGTAGCCGATGGACGCCGCGCCGGTGCGCGGATCGGTGAAGAACCCCGGCCCGCCGAACAGCGCGACGTAGTAGACGTACGGGCCGGCGATCTGTCCGGCCAGGACGGCGCGCTGGAGATCGCCGGTGGCGCGGGTGTCGCCGGCCAATTCGAATACGCTCGTCACGCCGCCCATGAGCGTATGGCGCAGGTCGGCGGCGCGCGCGTCCCAGGGCTCCTGGCCGGTGTGAACGTGGGCGTCGATGAGGCCGGGAATGGCGAACAACCCGCGCCCATCGATCGCCGAGTCGGGCGCGGGCCCGCGCAGCGCGCCCGTCGCCGCTACCTCGGCGATCCGGCCGCCGCGCATCAGCAAATCAGTATGCGTGCGCGGCGGCGCGCCCGTGCCGTCGATGAGCGTGACGTCGCGAATCAGGATCGGTACGTCGCGAGACGCGGCGCCCCGTCCGCGTTGGGCGCCCGCCGTCGCCAGCGCCATGCACAGCAGCGCCGGTACCACGAACGATTTCGTCATGCGACCAAGCTCGCCCGGATCCACCGCGCGATCAATGCCGCCTCAGGCGGCGCGCCGCGCCAGCACCAGCCGGCGGATGGCGGCGATGCCGAACACCGGGCCAAGCGCGAGCACGGCGAACGCCCACCGCCAGCCGAAGACCGCTTCGGCGGGCGGCACCAACTGGATGGACACCATGGTGAGCAGGAATCCGAGCGACGTCTGCAGCGTGAGCGCGGTGCCCACCGCGTGCGACGGCACGCTCTCGGTGACCAGCGCGCTGAACTGCGCGGAGTCGGCGACGACGAAGAACCCCCACACGACCGCCACCGCGGCCACGACCCAGAACAGCTGCCCGAAAAACAATCCGATGAGCACGGCGCAGCTGCCGCTCGCCGCCATCGCCACCGTCACCAGCCACTCGCGGCCGCGGCGGTCGGCCACCAGCCCACCCCAAACGCACCCGACGCCTCCGGCCGCGATGGCGAGGAACGACACCACCGACGCGATCTCGTTGGTGCGCGCCCCCGTGGCCATGCCGCTCGCCGCCGCGCTGGCGGCGATGAACACCGGCACCCAAGTCCACATCGAATAGAGCTCGAACATGTGGCCCAGGTAGCCGCCCGTGGCCAGCCGCCACTCGCGCTCGCGGAATACCGTGCCCACCAGCGACCAGGAGAAGGGGCGCGACGGGAAGGCGTACGGACCATCCTCGTACGCGAGCGTGACGATCACGGCGCCGAGCACGGCGAACCCGCTGACGGTGAACAACACCGTGGCGATGCCGGCGCCGGGAAAGGCGTGCACGAGATACGGGCTGGCCTTGCCGATGGTGAGCGCCCCGACGACCGTGCCGATGCCGAGCCCGCGCTGCGACCGGAACCAGGTGGAGATCATCTTCATCGCCGGCGGGTACACGCCGGCGAGCGCGAATCCGGTGAGCAGGCGCAGCCCGAGCGCCGCCTGGTAGGTGGGCGCGTGCACGAGCAGCGCGTTGGCCGCGGCGCCGAGCAGCGCCGCCCCGGCGAACAGGCGCTTGGACGGGACGACGTCGGCGAGGTTGAGCAGCGCGGAGAAGGCGGTGCCGAGCACGAACCCGAACTGCACTACTGTTACGAGCCAGCCGGTCTCCGACTGCGTGAGCTGCCATTGGGCGGCGAACTGCGGTCCCACGGCCGCCGCGGCGAGCCAGAGCGACATGCCGAACAGCTCGGCGAACGAGAGCAGGACGAGCTGCCGCCAGCGGCGGGGGTCGGAGTCGCGGGTGGGCATCACGAGAACTTACCGGTGGGCCGGTAGTCGGTAGTCGGTAGGTCGGTAGGTCGGGACGACGGTAACGGAGAGGGGCGGACGGGGAAAGCTTGGTCCCGCACCGGTGCCTCACAGCTCGTCAATCGACTTGGGCCAGTCCTGCCTAAGCAGCCGCGACATCGCGCGGTCGGCGAGCAGGCGCCCGTCCGTCTGGCAGCGCGCGCAATAGTTGGTCTCGTTGTCGGCATAGCGGATGCGCTGCACGGGGGTACCGCACACCGGGCAGGGCTGGCGGAACCGGCCGTGCACCGCCATCCCCTCGCGGAACGCCGTCACCTTCTCGGGAAATCCGTCGCCCACCTCGGCGCGCAGTCGGTCGGTCCAGCCGGCCAGCGTGGCACGGGTGGCGTCGAAGAGCCGCGCGGCCTCCTCGTCGGTCAGCTTCGACGTCAGCTTGAGCGGCGACAGCCGCGCGCGGTGCAGAATCTCGTCGGAGTAGGCGTTGCCGATGCCGTCGAACAGCCGCGGGTCGGTGAGCGCGCGTTTGAGCGTGTGATTTTCGAGCCGCAGCCGCGCGGTGAACCGGGCCGGCGAAGCGGCGAACACGTCCAGGCCGCCGCGATCGAATGAATCGAGAGCCGGGCGCCCCCGCACCAGATGCACCGACGCCCGGCGCTTGCTCCCCGCCTCGGTGAGCAGCAGCGTGCCGTCGTCGAAATCGAGCGCGAGCAGAGCGATGCGGCCGGGCGGCTTCTTACCCGGCGCCAGCCAGCGCAGGCGCCCGGCGATCATCAGGTGGATCACGAGATACAGATCGTCCTCGAATTCGATCACGATCCGCTTGCCGAGCCGCGACGCGCCGGCCACCCGGCGGCCGTCGAGCGCGGAGAGCGGCGGGTCGACCGACCGGAGCACGAAGGGATTGAGCAGCCGGGCGCGCGCGAGCCCGCGGCCGGCGATGCGCCGCTCGAGCGCTTCCACGTAGACGGTGATGTCCGGGAGTTCGGGCATGGGCGGCCGGAAAGTTCGCGCCCGGAAGCGTAGTACATTTGACCGGTCACCGTCCACCACCGCTTCCGTGCCCCGATTCGCCTCGCTCGCGCTCAGCTCCTGGTTCTTTCTCGCCTTCATCGCCATCGGCATTCCGTACAGCGCCCTGCAGACGGCGCGCCGCACGGGCGCCGGCGCGGGACCGGCCCACCTCGGATCGCGCACGCACGTCTATCTCAACGCGATGGCGAGCCAGCTGCTCATCTTCGGCATCGCCTGGTACGCCGCGCTGCTGCAGGGGCTGCATTTCCTGGGTCCATTCCACCTCACGCCTTTCGACGCCGTCGCCGGCGCGGCCGCGCTGGCGCTGCTCACCATCCTGGCCGTGGCGTCCGTGCGCGTTCGCTCCGAGGCAGAGCGCCGGCGCCTCTGGGTGCTGGGCTTCATGCCGCGCACGCTGCGCGAGGGCGTGGTGTTCACGCTGCTGACGACGGTCGCACCGGTGGCCGAGGAGCTCGCCTATCGCGGCGTGGCGTTCACGCTGTTCACTCTGCTCACCGGCAGCGCCGTGGCGGGCGCCCTGCTCTCGGCGGCGATCTTCGCGCTGGCCCACGTTCCGCAGGGCGCCAAGAGCATGGGCGTGATCTTCGTCATCGCGCTGGTCAAGCAGGAACTGGTGGCGCTCACCGGCACGCTGTGGGTGGCCATCGTCGTGCACTTCCTGCACAACATGTTCGCCGCGGTCCGGCTGGCGCGCCACGCCGGCGCCGCGTGATTGACGCGGCGGCCCCGCCTCCCGAGTTTCGTCATCGTTTCCTCCGGATTGGAGATCCACGCCGATGATCGCCAGCGTGCTCGCCCTCGCCGTCCTGCTACAGGTGCCGGCCGATTCCGCCGCCGTGGCCGGCGCGCGCAATCCCGCGTATGCGTCCGACGGGCGGCTGGCCGTGTCGGTGCGCGGCGACCTTTGGGTCCGCGCCGCCGACGGCGCGTGGTCCGAACTCACGCGCGGCGCGTTCGTCGATCGCGAGCCCGCCTGGACCCCGCGCGGCGACTCGGTGGTGTTCTCGTCCAACCGCGGCGGCCACTTCTCCCTCTGGATCGTGGGCGCGCTCGGCGGCGAGCCGCAGCAACTCACCGACGATTCCGCGGACGACGGCGAGCCCGCCGTCGCGCCCGGCGGCACGCTGTATTTCATTCGCGGGGCCAATGCCGTGGGGCGGCTCTACGCCCGCGCGGCCGACGGCTCCACGCGCCGCGTCACCGACAACGAGGACGCCGAATCCTGGCCCGCCGTCTCGCCCACGGGCACGATCGCCTACGTGACCACGCACGACGGCACCGGCCACCTGCACGTGCGCGCCCCCGACGGAGAGCGTGACCGGGACGTGCTGAACGCGCGCGGACTCGCGCATCCGTCGTGGTCGCCCGACGGCGCGCGGCTCGCCTACGTCGCCGAGGATCCCCGCCCGGCGGTGTATGTCGCCGCGGCGGACGGCGCGTACGCGAATCTGCTCGGCGCCGAAAACGCCGAGCCGGCCTGGAGCCCCGACGGCGCGCGCCTGACGCTCGTCGAGCGGCCGCCGAACGACGTGTCGTACAACGGCGACCCCAACCGGCTGGGCGACCGCGACGCGTACGACGCGTTCTCCGGCGCCGGTCGCATGTGGACAGTCGACGCGCCGGTGCCGCCGGACGCCGGCCGCGCGGCGCTCGCCGCGGCGCCGGTGGATCGCGCCGCGCGCAACGCCGAAGCGTTCGACCGCTTCTTCGACCGCCAGACGAAGCTCTACTACACGGGGGCCGCGGCGGCCGCGCGCCGCGCCGAGTGGGAGGCGCTCGAGCCGCGGTTCCGCGACCGCGCGATCGCCGCGGGCTCCGACGACGAACTGCGCGCGGTGCTGCACGACATGCTCGCCGGTCCGGCCGCCGCTGAGGGACGCGGCCACCGGACGCGCCGCGGTGTCGAGCGCCAGCCCCGTGGCCACGGCCGCCGGGCTGGAGATTCTGCGCGAGGGCGGCAATGTGGTGGACGCGGCGGTGGCGGTGTCGTTCGCGCTCGCCGTGGCCGAGCCCGACGCCAGCGGACCCGGCGGTTATGGGCAGATGGTCGTCTACCTGCGCGGCATGAAGGAGCCGCACCTGATCGAGTTCATGACCCGCGTGCCCGAAGACGCGTCGCTCTCGCAGCTGCCGCGGCTGCCCGCCGAGCGGCCCGGCACCACGAATGTGCCGGGCACCGTGGCCGGCATGTACCACGCGTGGGAGCAGTTCGGCGGCAAGAAGCTGACGTGGGCCCAGCTGCTCGCGCCGGCCATCCGCGCCGCGCGCGACGGCTACGCGGTGAGCGACGGGCTGGCGACGACGCTGGCCACCGAACGCGACCAGTTCCTGAAGTATCCGGGGGCGCGCGCGCTCTTCTTCCGCAACGGCGAGCCGCTGCGCGCCGGCGACACGCTGAAGAACCCCGACCTGGCCTGGACGCTGCAGCAGATCGCCGACCGGGGCGCCGACGGCTTCTACAAGGGCGAGGTGGCGCGGCGCATGGTGGACGACCTGCGAGCGCACGGCAACGTGATGAAGATGAGCGACATGGCGCGCTACTTCGCCGCCGACCGCGCGCCCGTGAGCGGCACCTACCGCGGCTACACGCTCTATTCGAGCGCGCCGCCCGTGGCCGGCGGGGCCGAACTGGTGGCCACGCTCAACCTGCTGGAGCACGTCGCGAGCCCGAAGCCGTACACCGACGACGCGCCGACGCTCAACGCGATGATCCAGGCCTGGCAGTTGGTGCCGTCGAGCCGGAATCGCATCGCCGACCCGAGTCTCTGGCCGGTGGACGTGCAGCCGTTCACCAGCAAGGACACCGCCGACGCGCGCTGGAAGTGCACCGACGCCGGCCACGCGCTCGCGCCGGCCGCGATCCGGGGCGACTCGATCGCCTGCGCCGGACCCGGCATGCGCACGTCGATGCTCGACGTCGAGACGCCGGAGCCGAACTGGGACGCCAAGCGTTCCACGGGCACCACCGCGTTCACGGTCGGCGACGCCGACGGCAACATCGTGGCGGCCACGCAGACGCTCGGCACCTGGGGCGGGACGTTCTACGTGACGCCGGGACTCGGCTTCCTGTACAACGACAAGCTCGGGTCGTACTCCAACGACTCCACCGCGTACGGGGCGCGGCTGCCCTTCGCCCGCCACGGCAGCACCATCGCGCCGACGATCATCTTCAAGGGCACCGGCGACCGGCAGCAGCCGTTCGCCGCCGTGGGCGCGGCGGGCAATGCGTGGATCACGTCCGCCGTGTACCAGACCATCGTCGGCATGCTCGACGACCACCTGGGCCCGCAGGCGGCGCTCGAACTGCCGCGCTTCCTGCTCGCCGGCGGCGGGGGCGGGGGCGGCGGACGTGGCGGCCGCGGAGGGCGCGGCGGTGGCGCGGGCGCCGGGCCGCGCGCGGCACCGCCGTGGGAATCCAGATGGAAGACGGGTTCAGTCCGGCGGTCATCCGTGCGCTCGAACAGATGGGCTACGCGCCGCGGCTGGTGTCACTCATCGGCGAGGTGCGTGAGGGCTACGGCGCGGCGCTGGAGATCGCGAACGGCCAGGTCACCGCCGGCGCGGATCCGCGCCGCGCGGGCACGGCCGGCGCCATTCACTGAACGTCGCGCGCGCTCCGCGCACGGGACTTCCTTCCGCAGGCCCACCGACAGGTCCGTCCGTTGTCTGTCTGCTCCGTAAGTTCCGTATCAGAGATATGGAATCCTTCCCGCCGTGGATGGCAATTCAGCCCGGAAGATCCTGACGCTTCGATACGGATTTTACGGACGGCCACGGACAACGAACGGACAGCGACAGGGGAACTGCTCCAGACCCGGGCATCGCCGTCGAGTCCGGGGCTCACCTGTTCGCGTCGGATGCGCATCACGACCGTGTGTCTCCCCTCCCGGACAAGAATTTGTGCTAAACCCGGGCGATCACCGGTTTACGGCCGGCGCGGCGCTTGCGGATCAAAAGGGGGGGCATATTGTATACAAGCAGTAGCCGCCCACCGTAGCAGCCCCCAGGAGGCGCAGTGCGGAAGTCCACGTTCCTCGCGATCGCCATCCCGTTGTCCCTCGCCGTCGCGGCGTGCGGTCGCTCCGACCGGACGGCGGCCGGCAGTGACGCGGATCTGCAACGCGACCTGAAGCTGGCGTCCACCACGACCATGAATCTCGCGACGCCCGCGGTGAATCCGGCCAACTTCGACCGGATGGAGACGCAGCCGGAGAGCGCGCCGCGCGCGTCGACGCACCTGGAGAAGGGCGCCGGCCGGAAGGCGGTGGCGTCGAAGGCGCCCGATCTCAAGGCCTCGCAGATTCCGCAGGTCGCAACGACGGAGCAGGTGCCACAGGTCCAGGCCGTCGCCGTCGCGCCGTCGGCCATCCCGGCCTCCGATCCGGTGGCCACCGCGCCGCGTCCAGGCAGCGCGCCTCAGCTTCCCGGCGGCGCCGGCAACGGCGAATACGGCGGCACGCGCCAGGGCGGCGGCGCGGGCGGCGTGATGGGCCCGGGCATCGGCGTGATCATCCGCGGCGGCGGCCTGGACGGCGACCATTGCGAGCCGCACGGCGGCCGCGGGACGCCGGGCATCTTCCTGCCGCCGCCGGGCGGCATGGGCGGCACCACGCGCTTCCCGGTGTTCCCGCGGGGCGGCATCCACTAGCGTTCCGCCCGGCCGCACTTACACAACCCGTGCAGGTCACGGCGCGATTCCGAATTGACTATTGGTCCCGATCGGATCATCGTGCGGTAGGCTTCGCGCGGGAGGTGCGCATGTTCAGACGATCCGTCATCGGTGCGGCGGCCGCGGTTGGGACCGCGCTCTGCATCGCGGCGATGCCGGCGCAGCCGGCCGGCGCGCAGTCCCCGCCCGTGCGAAAGGACACCGCCGCCGCCGTGGCCCCGGCCGACACCGGGTTCCAGACGGTGGGGATGCAGGAGTTCGAGGCGCGGCGGAAGCGGGGCGGCGGGCGCTACCTCACCTGGGCGCAGATGCGCGGCGAGCGCGACCGGTCGCTGGGCGACATCCTCGTGGCCCACTTCCCGGGCATCCGGCTGGTGTACGGCCCACATCTCGACGCGCAATACCTCGTCAGCACGCGCGGCGAGGGGGTCAACGCGCTGATCGCCAACGGGGGAACCTCGCTCTGCTACTTGCAGGTGTTCGTCGACGGCTCGTTCATCGTCGACGGCGACATCAGCTGGATCAATCCGAACGACGTCGCGGGCCTGGAACTCTACGACGGCACGCGGACGCCCCCGGCCTACCGCCGGGCCGCCGGCGAATGCGGCGCGCTGCTCGTCTGGTCCAGAACCGGCGGCGACTGACACTTTCGGTCGGACCTCGCCGTAGTCCGAGTCACGCCGGCAGAGCCGGTGTGCGGCACCGGGACGCCGCGTCCCACGACCGAACAGCCGAAACAAACCATTTGGCCTTGCCGAAGGTCTAAGCTGGCCAGAGTATTGAAGTTGGCTCAGCCAACCTCTGGCATGAGCTTTGCCTGATCGAGGGCGGCAGATCACCGTCCCCCTCTCGACGAGACCCCGCGTGGACATTGCCCGCCCGAAGCAGAAACAGACCAAGAAATACGTGACCTATGCGGTGGCCGCCGTCGCGGTCATCGCGATCACCATCTTCCTCTCCCGGCTCAAGCCGGCCGCGCCCACGGTGGACGGCGGCACGCTGTGGACCGACACCGTGCGCAGGGGCGACATGGTGCTGGAAGTCCGCGGCCCCGGCAACCTCGTGCCCGAGCACATCCGCCAGGTGGTAGCCGTGGCCACCGGGCGCATCGACCGGCTCGTACGCCAGGCCGGCGAGCACGTGGAACCGAGCGACGTGCTGATCGAAATGTCCAATCCGGATGTGGAGATTCAGGTGCTGACCGCGCAGCAGGCGTTCGCGGCCGCCCAGGCCCAGCTGCTGCAGCTGCAGACGCAGCTCAAAACGCAGGATCTGACCCAGCAGTCCACGATCTCGCAGCTCAAGACGGCGCTCCTGCAGGCCCGGAACACCGCCCGCGCCACGGACTCGCTGGCGGCCCGCGGACTGGCCGCGGCCAACGACGTGGCGCAGAACCGGCGGGCCGCGCAGCAGGACAGCGAGCAGCTGGCAATCGCCCAGCAGAGTCTGGCGATCGCACGCCAGCAAGCCGATTCGCAGATCGTGGCCCAGCGATCGCAGGTCGAGGGGCTGCGGACGGTCTGGCAGGCGCAGAAGCACAAGCAGGACGGCTTGGTAGTCCGGGCCGGCGACTCCGGCGTGCTCCAGGAGGACAACGTCCTCGAGCTGGGCCAGTACGTGAACGAGGGCACGATCATCGGCAAGGTGGTGCAGCCGGGCAAGCTCAAGGCGGTGCTGCGAATACCCGAAACCCAGGCCAAGGACGTGTCCGTAGGGCAGAAGGCGCAGATCGACACGCACAACGGGCTCATCGCCGGCCATGTGGCGCGGAAGGACCCGACTTCGCAGAACGGGACGGTGACCGTGGACGTGGCCCTGGACGGGACCCTGCCGTCGGGCGCGGTGCCCGATCTGAGCGTGGACGGCACGATCACGATCGAGCAGCTCAACAACGTGCTGTACACGGGCCGGCCGGGATATGGGGCGGGGTCGGGAACCGTTGGGCTGTTCAAGGTTGTCGAAGGAGGGAGCTTCGCGGTGCGCACCCAGGTCGAACTGGGCCGGAGTTCGGTGAACACCGTGGAGATCAAGCGCGGGCTGGCCGTGGGCGATACGGTGATCCTGTCGGACATGTCGCAGTGGGACGCGGTGGATCGGGTGAAGTGCAGTCCCAAGTGCCGCGTGGGGCAATAGCGGGGCAGTCGCCGGTCAACGGCAGCACGTCCATCAATCGGAGAGGACCATGGCAACGAACGGGCAGGGATTGATCCAGCTGCAGGGCATCAAGAAGGTCTTCTACACCGACGAGGTGGAGACCCACGCGTTGGCCGACGTGCACCTCCAGATCAACCAGGGCGAGTACATCGCCATCTCCGGCCCCTCCGGCTGCGGCAAGACCACCCTGCTCTCCATCCTCGGCCTGCTCGACACGCCCACGGGCGGCGAGTACCTGCTGGACGGGCATGCGGTGGCCGGCCTCGACGCCGCCGACCGGGCGCGGGTGCGCAACCGGCAGATCGGATTCATCTTCCAGGCGTTCAACCTGATCGGCGACCTGACCGTGTACGAGAACGTCGAGCTTCCGCTCACCTACCGCGGCATGAGCGCCAACGAGCGGAAGGAGCGCGTGCACGCGGCGCTCGATCGCGTGGGCATGTCGCACCGCGTGAAGCACTTCCCCGCCCAGCTCTCCGGCGGCCAGCAGCAGCGCGTGGCGGTGGCGCGCGCCGTGGCCGGCGACCCCGCCATCCTCCTGGCCGACGAGCCGACGGGAAACCTCGACTCGGCCAACGGCGAGCAGGTGATGGATCTGCTGCGCGAACTGCACCGCAACGGCGCCACGATCTGCATGGTGACGCACGATCCGCGGTACGCCGCGCACGCTGACCGCTCGGTGAACCTGTTCGACGGCCGCGTGGTGGACGAGCAGCCCACCGTGCCGGCGCACGCGTAGCGCCGGCGTCCGGCGCGGGAGCGCCGGGAGGCACGGATGGACACGTTGTGGCAGGACGTCCGCTTCGCGGCGCGGTCCCTGGGCAAGCATCGCCTGTTCACGCTGGTGGCGGTACTGACCCTCGCGCTCGGCATCGGCGCCAACACCGCGATCTTCAGCGTCGTCGACGGCGTCCTGCTGCGTCCGCTTCCGTACGGCGACGCCGGACGCCTCTACTCGATCTGGACCGCGCCCGAGGCGACGCCGTCCGACCAGAACCCCGCCTCGCTCCCCGACGTCCGCGACTGGCAGAGCGCCAACACCGGCTTCTCCGGCATCGCGGCCTACGGGTTCAACCGCGTCCAGCTCTCCGGTCCGGAGGGCAGCGAACCGATCCGCGCCGTCCTCGGCACGGCCACCCTGTTCGACGTTCTCCGCGCCGCGCCGGTGCTGGGCCGGGTGCCGCGCCCGGCCGACGACCGGCTGCCCGTGGTCGCCATTAGTTATCGCATATGGATGCGCCACTTCGGCGGCGATTCGTCGGTCGTCGGCCGGACGGTGAACCTGGGCGGCGATCCGTTCACCGTCATCGGCGTGATGCCCCTCGGCTTCCACTTCCCGACGCCCGACATCGACGCCTGGACCTCGCTCTACGGCATCTACAAGACCTCGGGCCGCGGCGGCGTCGGCGACTGGATCGACAACCGGGGGCTGCATGGATATCTCGTCGTGGGGCGTCTCGCGCCCGGCGCGACGGCCGCAGGCGCGACCGCCGCGATGAACCGCGTGGAGACCGGGCTCGCCCGGGCCTACCCGGCCAGCGACAAGGGAACCGTAATCCACCTCGTGTCGATCCGCGATCAGACGGTGGGCGGCGTGGCGCGTCTGCTGTGGGTGATGCTCGGCGCGGCGGGGTTCGTGCTGCTCCTGGCCTGCGCGAACGTGGCGCACCTGGCGCTGGCGCGCGCCACCGAGCGCACGCGTGAAATGGCGGTGCGCCGCGCCCTCGGGGCGCCACGCCGCCGGCTCGTGCGGCAGTTGATCACCGAGAGTCTGGTGCTGGCCGCGGCCGGCGGCGCGGCCGGCGTGCTGCTCGCGATGTGGGCCGTGGCCCTGCTGGTGAGGCTCAGCCCGGCCGACATTCCGCGCATCGAAACGGTGGGAGTGAACGCGCAGGTGCTGGGCTACGCGGCGGCGGTGAGCCTTCTCACCGGAGTGCTGTTCGGCCTCGCGCCGGCCCTGACCTCGTGGCGGCACGATCCGCAGATGGCGTTGCGCGACCAGGGCCGGGGACTGACCCGCGGACGCGGCTCCGGTCGGCTCCGGTCGTGGCTGGTGGCGGCCGAGACCGCGGTGGCGCTGATGCTGCTCGTGGGCGCGGGGCTGATGGTCCGGAGCTTCGCGAAACTCTCGCACGCCGACCCGGGGTTCGACCCCAACGGAGTGCTCGCCTTCGGAGCGCTGTTCGATCTCAACCGCTATTCCGACGTCTCGAAGCAGGTCGTGACGATGGACGAACTGTTGGCGCGCATTCGCGCGATTCCCGGCGTGACGAGCGCGGGCGCGGGCACCAGCATGCCGCCGTCGCACGTGCAGCAATCGCAGGTGTTCAGCGTGGTCGGGCGCCAGGCGCCCGATCCCGGGCATGCGCCCACGGCGTGGTTCGTGCCGGCGACGCCGGGCTACCTCGCGACCCTCGGGATTCCGGTGACCGCAGGGCGGGATTTCACGACGGCCGACGACGGCCACACGCCGCTGGTCATGATCGTGAACGGCGAGCTGGCGCGGCGCACGTTCCCGAACCAGGACCCGCTCGGGCAGCAGCTCACGGTGGGCGGCGTGACGCGCACGATCGTCGGCGTGACTGGCGATCCGACGTTCAATGGCATCGGAGCGCCGGCGGCGCCCGCCGTATTCGTCCCGTACGCGCAGGCGCCCTTCCCCGGCGTGTGGTTCGCGGTGCGGACGCGGGGCACGCCGGCGCTGCTGGCCGGCGCGGTGCGCGACGCGTTCCACGCCGTCGATCCGCAGCTCGATCCCATCGCCATGAAGCCGATGGGAGCGATGATGGGCGACGAGTTCATCCGCCCGCGATTCCAGACGTGGCTGCTGGCGACGTTCGGCACGCTCGCCATGGTGCTGGCGGCGATCGGGATCTACGGCGTGGTGGCGTACAGCGTCGTGCAGCGCACCGGCGAGCTGGGACTTCGCCTGGCCCTGGGCGCGCCGACCGGCCGCGTCCTCGGCATGGTCGTGCGCCAGGGCATGTTGCCGGTGGCCGCCGGGCTGGCGGCCGGTATCGTCGGAAGCGTGGCACTTTCACGGCTCATGACCGGGCTGCTGTACGGCATCACGGCCACCGACCGGCCCACGTTCGTCGCGGTTGCCCTGGCATTGGCTGTCGTGGCGCTTGCCGCGGCGTATCTTCCGGCACGTCGCGCGGCGCGTGTCGATCCCCTGGTCGCGCTGCGGTCGGAATAATCCTCCCACGTCCTGGCTTCGATGATTTCCCTACGCAACGTCGAGAAGAGCTACCCGATCGCCGGCGGGCAGTCGTTCGTGCTCCGTCAGATCACGGCGGACATCAACGCCGGCGAATTCGTGACCATCATGGGCCCGTCGGGCGCCGGCAAGTCGACGCTGCTGGCGATTCTCGGCATGCTCGACGGCTCGTGGAGCGGCGAGTACTACCTGTTCGACCACGCCGTGCACAAGCTGGACACGAAGAAGCGCGTGGCCCTGCACAAGCAGTACGTCGGCTTCGTGTTCCAGCAGTACCACCTGCTTGACGATCTCACGGTGGCCGAGAACCTCGACATCCCGCTCTCGTACCGCGACATCAAGAAATCGGAGCGGCAGGCCATCGTGGCCGACACGCTCGACCGGTTCGGCATGGTGGCCAAGAAGGATCTCTATCCGCGGCAGCTCTCCGGCGGCCAGCAGCAGCTCGTCGCCGTCGCGCGCGCCGTGATCCACAAGCCGTCGATCCTGCTGGCCGACGAGCCCACGGGCAACCTCCACTCGGCGCAGGGCGCCGAGATCATGGAGCTGTTCACGAGGCTCAACAAGGGCGGCACGACGATCATCCAGGTGACGCACTCGGAAGTGAACGCCGGGTACGGGAACCGGATCATCAATCTGAAGGACGGCTGGCTCGTGTGAGTGCGATGTGCCGCGGCAGCGAGTCGGGCTTCGAGTGGCGGGCCGGCACCACGCGCATTTGAACGCGGATCACGCGGACGAGGCGGACAACACTGTGGGGCCCGCGTGGGGCAACACGCCGGCACCGAGAAGCATTCGAAGGTCTGAATAGAAGCGCCGACCGCCGCGCCGACGCACTGATGCGAGGATGGGCACCATGAACGCACTCCGTCTCGCCCTCCGTTCCCTCCGCAAACGGCCTGTGTTCGCGGCGGTGGCGGTGATCACGCTCGCACTCGGCATCGGCGCAACGACGACGCTGTTCACGATCGTCAACGCGGTGCTGCTCCGCCCGCTGCCGTATGCCGGCGCCGACCGGATCGTGTCGATTTCCGAGGCGCAGGACGGGCAGGACGCGCAGGTGGCGACCGTCCAGGACTACTTCGCGTGGACCGCCGCGCGCGCGTTCACGGACCTGGCGATGTACGGCGGCACGAGCCGCGTGATCGCCGATGGCGGCGCTCCCGCGCGGTTCAGCGGCGAGAGCGTTTCCGCCGGGTTCTTCGCCGTGTTCGCCGCGCATCCGGCGCTGGGCCGCGTATTCCGCGCCGACGAGGACGTGCCCGATGGACCGGCGGTGGTCGTGCTCTCGCACGATCGCTGCCCGGCGTCACCTCCGTCGGGTATGCCGACGCGCCCGTGCTCGGCGGCTACCGGATGACGACGACGATGGCCCTGCCGCCGGCCAACAAGCCGTCACCGCCGATGTCCGTGGTGCGCGTGGGCGGCGACTACATGACCGCTTTCGGATCGGAGTTGGTGGCCGGACGGTTGCTGAACGCGAGCGACCGCACCGGCGCCGATCCGGTGGTCGTGCTCAGCGTGAGCGCGGCGCACGCGCTGTTTCCCGGCGGCTCGGCGATCGGACGCCCCATGCCGGGCTCGATGATGACGGCGGCGGCGCCGACCGTGGTGGGAATCGTGGGGGACATCCAGGCCCCGGGGTCGGACACGCCCCGGCTGCCCCAGATATACCAGCCGGGCGCACAGGTTACCGCGCCGGCCGCCGACGCGCCGTACGTGCTCGCCGTGCGGTACGCGGGAGACGCGGCGCCCCTGCTGGCGGCGATCCGCCACATCACCGCCGGTTTCGACCCGCTCGAGATCGACGTCACCACGGCGTCGATGCAGGACCAGCTGGACCGCATCGTCGCGCCACGCCGGTTCGATTCGGTCGTCATCAACGTCTTCGCCGCGCTGGCGCTGGTGCTCGCGGCCGTCGGGCTGTATGGCGTAATGGCATTCCAGGTAACGCAACGCACCCAGGAGTTCGGCATCCGGATGGCGCTCGGCGCCGATCGCCGGGCCGTGCTGCGGTCGGTGCTCCGGGACGGGATGGCGTTGGCGCTCCTCGGCACGGCGTGCGGCGTGGCGCTCTCGCTGGCGCTGTCGCGGTTCCTGAGCGGATTGCTGTTCGGCGTGACGGTGCACGATCTGCCCACCTTCGCGACCGTGCCCGCCGTGCTGCTCGGCGTCGCCCTCGTCGCCTGCTACCTGCCGGCCCGGCGCGCCACGAGCGTCGATCCGATGGTCGCGCTGCGGTACGAATGAACGCGCGTGACGGGTGACTTCGACCCGTGATAGCCCCGCGCGCCGCATCCGGATACTCTTTCCCCATGACCTCCCCCGCGTCCGCCCGCATCCTCGTCGCCGACGACGACCGCGACGTGCTCGAAGCGCTGCGCCTGCTCCTGCGCGGCGAGGGCTACAGCGTCGAGACCGCCGCCTCGCCGCACGGCGTGCTGTCGGCGGTGAGCGCCGGCGACTTCGACGCGCTGCTCATGGACATGAACTACACGCGCGACACGACGGGCGGCGTCGAGGGCCTCGATCTGCTGTCGCGGCTCCAGGCGCTCGACGCCACGCTGCCGGTGGTCGTGATGACCGCGTGGGGCAGCGTCGAGGGCGCGGTGGCGGCGCTCAAGCGCGGCGCGCGCGACTACGTCGAGAAGCCGTGGGACAACGCGCGGCTGCTCCACCTGCTGGCCACCCAAGTCGAGCTGGGACAGGCCGTCCGCCGCAGCCAGCGGCTGGAGAGCGAGAACCGCGCCCTGCGCCCCGAGGGCGCGCCGCAGCTCATCGCCCGGTCGGCCGCCATGCAGCCGCTGCTGCGCCTCATGGAGCGCATCGGACCGTCCGACGCCAACGCGCTCATCACCGGCGAACACGGCACCGGCAAGGAGGTCGTCGCCGGATGGCTCCACGCCGTCGTCGCCCCGGCGGGTCCGGCCCATGGTCACGGTGAACCTGGGGGGGCTGGCCGATGGCGTGTTCGAGAGCGAGCTGTTCGGGCACGTGAAGGGCGCGTTCACCGACGCCCGCGCCGACCGCGTCGGCCGGTTCGAGCTGGCCGACGGCGGCACGCTCTTCCTCGACGAGATCGCCAACCTGTCGCCGGCGCAGCAGGCCAAGCTGCTGCGCGTGCTGCAGACGGGCGAGTTCGAGCGGGTGGGCTCGTCGAAGTCGCGGCGGGTCGACGTCCGCATTCTCGCCGCCACCAACGCCGATGTGCGCGCCGAGGTGGCGGCCGGCCGGTTCCGCGAGGACCTGTTCTTCCGGCTGAACACGGTGGAGCTGCACCTGCCGCCGCTGCGCGAGCGGCGCGACGACATCCCGCTGTTCGCCCGGCACTTTCTCGACCGCTTCGCCGCGCAGTACCGCCGGCCGGTGCGGGACTTCAGCCCCGAAGCGATGCAGGCGCTGCTCGCGCTACGCCTGGCCGGGCAACGTGCGCGAGCTGGCGCACGCCGTCGAGCGCGCCGCGCTGCTGGCGCGCGGAGAGACGGTGCTCGAGGGCGACCTCGCGCTCCTGCCGGCGGGCGCCGCCGCGCGCCCGTCGCTCGAGGAGATGAGCCTCGAGGACGTGGAGCGCGTCCTGATCGAGAAGGCGATGGCGCGTCACGAGGGGAACGTGAGCCAGGCGGCGCGGGCGCTCGGCCTCTCGCGGAGCGCGCTCTACCGGCGCCTGCAGCGCCGCGACTCCTAGCCCCGGGCCATGGCGTCGCACGAGCGCCAGGTCACCCTCCTCGCCCTGGCGTCGCCGCTGCCGGCGCTCGTCATCGCGCTGGCGCTGCTGTGGACGGGCGGGTTCGAGGCGCGCACGCAATGGACGCTCACCGCCATCCTCGTGGTGTCCTGGCTGGTGCTGGCGTTCACGCTCCGCGAGCGCGTGGTGCGGCCGCTGCAGACGCTGTCCAACATGCTGGCCGCCATCCGCGAACAGGACTATTCGCTGCGTGGCCGGCGCGCCAGCGCCGACGACGCCCTCGGCCTGGCGATGCTCGAACTCAACACGCTCATGGACGAGCTCCGCGAGCGGCGGCTGGGCGCGCTGGAAGCGACGGCGCTGCTCCAGCGCGTGATGGCCGAGATCGACGTGGCCGTGTTCGCGTTCGACGACGACGACGCGCTGCGCCTGGTGAACACGGCGGGGGAGCGCCTGCTCGGCGCGCCCGCCGAGCGCCTCCTCGGCCGGCGCGCCGGCGAGCTGGGGCTGGCCGAATCGCTCAGCGGCGACGCGCCGCGCGTGGTGGAGCTGGCGCTCGGCAGCCACCGGGGCCGCTGGGAGGTGCGGCGCGGCGGCTTCCGCCAGGGCGGGCGCCCGCACCGGTTCGTGGTGCTCGCCGACGTCAGCCGGGCGCTGCGCGAGGAGGAACGGAAGGCGTGGCAGCGGCTGATTCGCGTCCTGGGCCACGAGATCAACAACTCGATGGCGCCGATCAAGTCGCTGGCCGAGCAGTTCGGCGACGTGCTGCGGCGGCGCGCGCCGGACGAGGCGACGCGCGAGGACATGCAGCGGGGCATGACCGTGATCGCCAACCGGTCGGAGGCGCTGACGCGTTTCCTCGCGTCGTACACGAAGCTGGCCAGGCTGCCCGCCCCGCGGCTGGCGCCGATCGCCGTCTCGCAGTGGGTGAACCGCGTCGCGTCGCTGGAGACGCGGCTGCCCGTGGCGGTGAAGGCGGGCCCCGAGGTGACGCTGCTCGCCGACGGCGACCAGCTCGATCAGCTGCTCATCAACCTGGTGCGGAACGCCGTGGACGCCGCCCTGGAAACCGGGGGCGGCGCGCGCGTGTGGTGGACGCGGGCGGACGCGCGCTTCGAGCTGGTGGTGCAGGACGACGGCCCGGGGCTGCCGCACACCAGCAACCTCTTCGTGCCGTTCTTCACCACCAAACCCGGCGGCACCGGCATCGGACTGGCGCTCTCGCAGCAGATCGCCGAGGCGCACGGCGGCACGCTGGCGCTCGTGGACCGCGCCGACGCGCGCGGCTGCGAGGCCCGGCTCGTGCTGCCCTGCTGATCGCGTGGCCGGAATGATGCGCGAGGGCATCGCGCCACAGAGCACACAGGCCTCACCGAAACGTCAACTGCTCAGGACTCAGCGGCTCTCGGTACCACCCCCGGCCGCCGCCGCACGCCGCACCAGGTCCACCACCATCTCGACGTCGGCGGCCGTGGTGCGGTAGTTGAGGATGCACACCCGCAGCGAGTACGCCCCGCGGAGCCGCGTCGACGAGATAAGCACGCGCCGCGTGGCGTTCACCGCCGCGTTGACCCGCTCGTTGAGGGCGTCGAGCGCCGCCGGGTCGTCCAGTCCCTCGGGGTGCACGCGGAAGCAGACGACGCCGAACTGCGCCGGCGAGAGCACTTCGAGCTCCGGCGCCTCGCGCACCATCCGCTCGGCCAGCCCCGCCAGCCGCATGCACTGTTCGATCGCCGCGCGAATCGGCGCCAGACCGAAGTAGTTCACCGAGACCCACACCTTGAGGGCCCGCGAATAGCGCGTGAGCTGTTCGCCGTAATCGGCGAAGTTCACGTCTTCGTCGCGCGCCTCGACGTCCTTCAGGTACTCGGGCAGCACGTGGAACGCCGCCGCCAGTTTCTGCGGCTCGCGCACCATCAGGCAGCCGCATTCGAAGGGCACGTACAGCCACTTGTGCGGATCGAGGGTGACGCTGTCGGCCATCTCGATGCCCGCCAGCAGCGCGCGGCCGCGATCGGTGAGCACCGCGAAGCCGGCGTACGCCGCGTCGACGTGGAACCAGAGCCGCTCCCGCGCCGCGACCGCCGCCATCTCGCGCAGGGGGTCCACGGCGCCGGTGTTCGTCGCGCCGCCGTTCCCGACGACGAGGAAGGGCTGCAGTCCCGCCGCCCGATCGCGCGCGATCGCCTCGTCCAGCGCGTCGATGCGCAGCCGGAACCGGTCGTCGCTCGGCACGGCGCGCACGTTGGCGCGGGGGATGCCGGCGATCCACGCCGCGCGCTCCACCGACGAGTGCGCCTGGTCGGAGCAGTACATCACGAGCCGCGGCAGATCGGCCGCGCGGTCGCCGAGCGCGGCGTGGCGCGCCGCAACGACGGCGGTGAGGTTGGCGTTCGAGCCGCCGCTGGTGAGCAGTCCGCGCGATCCGGCCGGCATGCCCAGCCACTGGCGGAACCACTCGAGCACGGTGAGTTCAAGCTCGTTGGGGCCCGAGGCCACCGACCAGACGCCGGCGAAGAAATTGTAGCCCGTGGCGATCCAGTCGCCAACTACCGCGGGAAAGGTGGGCGTGCTCGGCACGTAGCCCATGAACGCCGGGTGCGGCTCGCGCGCGTGGTACGGGAACACGCGCTGTTCGAGCAGCTGCACGATGTCTTCGAAGGGGGTGCCCCGCTCCGGCGCCGCCGCTGGGAGACCGACGCGCTCGCGCGTCGCCGCGCGGTCGAGCGGGAACTGCGCGGGCTCGGCCCGCACGTTGGCCAGGTGAAAGGCGACGAGGTCGGTGACCCGGCGCCCCAGGCGCCGCATCGCCTCGTAGTCGAGGTCGAGAGGCGACGCCATCAGCGGTGTACTGCGCGGCGCATCAGCGCCGTTTGCCGCGCTTGGCCGGTTTCTTCGCGGATGACGCGCGGGCGGGCGCCTTGTGGGCGGGCTTGGCCGCCGGCTTGCGAGCGCCGGTCTTCTTCGCCGGGCCATGCCGCGCCGCCGGCTTTCGCGCGGGACCCTTGGCCGCCTTCTTCGGCGCGGCCTTCTTGGCGGCCTTCTTCGCCGGCGCCTTCTTGGCCGGCTTGGCCGCGGCGGGCTTCACCGCCGCAGGCATGGCGGCAATCAGCGGAGGCACCGGGTTCTTCCGCGGCCGTCCGCTCTTCCGGGCCGCCTGCCCCTCGGCCATCAGCTTGTCGAAGGCGGCTTTGGCCTCAGCAAGTAGCTGGGCATGCGTGGACCCGCGTTCGCTCTGCGAACGCTCCTTCTCGGTGCGAAAGAGATCTTCCGGTGAGTGCGACGTCATGGGGCGTGCCCGTGCTGTGGTGAACCGCGCGGCCGGCCTCCCGCCGCGACGGGAGATCGCCAAGAACCAACGAATCGAATATGCTACGGAAGCACGCCGCTGCCTATGGGCAGATTGAGAACCCACCCGCCATGACACCGTCCCCCGTTCGTCGAATCCGCCGCCAGGTCCTGGCCGCGCTCACCGCCACGTCACTCGTCGTGGCGTGCGCGGCCGGTTTCCCCGGCCGTGTGCCCACCGGCGCCTGGGGCGGGCCGCACGCGGGGATGGTGGTCTCCGACACGGGCGCCGAGATCGAATACGATTGCGGCGCCGGCCGCATCACGGTGCCGCTGGCGCTCGACGCGCACGGGGATTTCAATCTGCCGGGGCTCTATCTGCGTGAGGGGCCCGGCCCCGTGCCCGCCGACGACTCGCTGATCCCGAAGCTGGCCGCACGGTACACCGGCCATACCAACGGCAAGACGATGTCGCTGACGATGACGGTGACGGACGGGTCGATTCCGACGCAGACGTACAGTTTGACGTACGGCGGGAATCCGAATGTGTTCAAGTGCTTGTAAGCGGCGGGAACCGCCGTTCTCAGTTCCCCCGCCCGTACTTCTTCAGAATCATCCGTACCGAATCGATCGGCACCGGCTTCACCGTCCGCCCCTGATTCGTCACTGGCGTCGCCATGAAGAGCGAGTTGTAGATCGCCTCCTCCGTGGCCTCGACCACGCCTTCGAACAGCCCCGACATCTCGTCGTTGGTCAGCTCTTCCACGTCGGGCCGGCGCTGGTCGGCGCCGCGGACAAGTTTGGGATTCGCCGAGAAGGCAATCACGTAATCGCCCGAGCCGTTGGCCGCGAACGAGCCCGTCCGCGCCAGCCCCATGATGGCGCGGCTGGCGAGCCGCCGCAGATTGCGGTCGAGGATCGGCGCGTCGGTGGCCACGACGATCATGCACGACCCGTCGCCGTGCGGATTCTCCATGTTGCGCTGGAACGAGTACTGGCCGAGTTCCTTCCCCACGGGCGCGCCGTCCACCTGCAGGATCCCGCCGAAGTTGGTCTGCACGAGCACGCCCACGGTCCAGCCGCCGAGCGACTGGGGGAGAACCCGCGACGACGTGCCGATGCCGCCCTTCCATCCGAAGGCGATCGTGCCCCGCCCCGCGCCCACGCTCCCCTCGTCCACGGCGCCGCCGTGCGCCGAGGTGAGCGCATGCACCACGTCGGCCGGCGCGATGGGGCGCGACCGGATGGCGTTGAGCGTGCCGTCGTTGGTCTCCCCCACCACGGGGTTGATGGAGCGTACGTTCCGCATGCCGGGCTGGGCCAGCAGCCACGCCACCATGTCGTCCGCGGCCCGCCAGACGCAGAGCGTGCAGGTGAGCAGAATCGGCGTCTCGAGTTCGCCGAGTTCCTGCACCTGCGTCACGCCCAGCAGCTTGCCGAAGCCGTTCCCGACGACGATGGCCGCGGGCACGCGCGCGAGGAACATGTTGCCGGCGTGCGGCAGGATGGCGGTGATGCCCGTGTGCACGGAATCGCCGTCGTCCACGGTAGTCTGGCCCACCAGCACGCCCGCCACGTCGGTGATGGCGTTGGCGGCGCCGGGCGCGAAGAGGCCGGGCGCCACGCCGAGCTGCCGTGCCCGCACCGCCGCCTGCGCCTGGGCCTGGGCCGCGGCCCCCGGGGCGGCGATCGCCAGCAGGAAGCCGAGCCGGAGTGCATGTCGTACGAACGCCATCGGATCTCTCCCCCGTTTGCGGCGCGGCGCTGCGTACCGCGCGGGTCCAATGTAGCTTGGAGCGGAGTGTCGCAGAACGGTGGCGCCCGCCGTTTGCCGTCCGTCCACCGCGCGCCCCCACCTCCACCCCCGCCCGCCGGAAATGGCCTCCGCCGACCGTCCCGCCGCCGCTCCGCCTTCCGCATCGCCGCCGATCGCGCTGTGGGTGGTGGCACTCGTCGGCGCCGGGGCGCTGGCGGCGGGGCTCGCCGCGACACCGTACAAGAGCTTCGACCTCGATCGGTTCTTCGTGCCCAAGGAGCTGGCGCTGCACCTCACGGCGCTGTTGGCCGCGCTGCCCCTCGTGGCGCGCCGGCGGCGTTTCGCCCTGTCGGGCGTGGACGTGCTGCTGCTGCTCTTCCTCGGCCTCAGCGCCCTGAGCGCGCTGTTCGCGGCCAACCACTGGCTCGCCGAGCGGGCGTTTGCCGTGACCTGGTCGAGCCTCGTCCTGTTCTGGAGCGTGACCGCGGTGGCGGCCGGAATCCCGCGGCGCGAGCGGGCGCTGGTGGGCGTGCTGGTGGTGGCGGCGCTGGCGGTGGTCGCCACGTCGCTGGCGCAGGCGTACGGCGTCGACTCCAACTACTTCAGCGTCAACCGCGCGCCGGGCGGCACGCTCGGCAACCGCAATTTCGTGGCCCACGTCGCCGCGATCGCCACGCCGCTGCTGCTCATCACGGCGGTGGGGGCGCGGCGACGCGCCGTCTCGCTCCTCGCCAGCGTGGGGCTGGCGGTGGTGTCGGCCGAACTCGTGCTCTCGCGCTCGCGCGCGGCCTGGCTGGCGCTCGCCGCCTGCGTGATCGTGCTCCTGCCGGGCGTGTGGCGGGCCCGGCACCGCTGGCACGTGGTCGGGCTGCGGCGGCGTCTGCTGCTCAACGCCGTCCTCGTCGCGGCAACGGTGGGCGCGGCCGTGTTCGTGCCCAACACGCTTGATTGGCGGAGCAAGTCGCCCTATCTCGATTCCGTGAAGAGCGTGGCCGACTACAGCGCCGGCAGCGGCAAGGGGCGCCTGGTGCAGTACGAGCATTCGTTCCAGCTGGCGCTCCACCATCCGGTGTTCGGGGTCGGGCCCGGCAATTGGGCGGTGGCCTATCCGGCAATCGTGAAGGCCGACGATCCGTCGCTCGACAACGACAGCGGGATGACGGCGAACCCGTGGCCGAGCAGCGACTGGGTGGCGTACGCGTCGGAGCGGGGGCTGCCCGCGCTGGCGCTGCTCGCGCTGGCGTGGCTGCTCCTGCTCAGCGACGCCGGAGGCCAGATGCTCGCCGCCGTCGATCTCGAGAGCTACCTGCGCGGGCTGGCGCTGGCGGGGGTGGTGATCGCCTCGGCCATCGCCGGGCTGTTCGACGCCGTGCTGCTGCTGCCGGCGCCGGCATTGTTCGTGTTCGCGGCGCTCGGCGCGCTGCGGAGCCCGCCGCGGCGCCGCACCATCGCGCTCGGTCCCGCGGTCCGGGCCGGCCTCGTGGCCGCCGTGGTGATCGTCGGCCTCGCCGCGTCGGCGCGGAGCGGCCTCATGCTCGACGCGATGCGCAATTACGAGCGCGGCGCCACGGCCACGGCGGCGCGGGAAGATCCCGGCAGCTACCGGATCCAGATGCGGCTGGCCGACGCGGCGCAGGCGCGCGGCCGGTGCGACCTGGTGCGCGCGCACGCGGGCGCGGCGCAGGCGCTGTATCCGCACGCGCCCCAGCCGCGGCGCATGCTCGCCGCCTGCCGCTCAGCGACCCGTTGAGTCGGTCGGCGCCGGCGGATGGCGGGGCACCGGCGCCGCGCCCACGGCGAACACGTACTGGCCGCCGCTGCTGTCGGCCGGCGTCAGCCGCGGCGTGGCCGTGCTGTCGGCCGCCAGCAGACGCGCCGCATCGAGCAGTGCCGGCGACCGCACCAGCACGTACCGGACGTGCTCGGCGCGCACGATCTGGCTCAGATAGTCGGCGTTCTGCTGCGGCGTGCGATCGCGCAGATACTGGATGGCCGTGAACGTGGCCACGGGCACGCTGGGGCGCTCGGTGTACAGATAGACCATCGGTTCCGACTCGGTCGCCACGACGTCGTTCCGCCGCGTGTGCACGAGCACCCACCGGATGTCGGGCTGCGCGCGGTCGCTGGTGGAGCGCGGAATGCTCTCCCACCACTTGTGCACGTAGCCGCGCCCATTGTAGAGCAGCAGGCCGGGCACGAGCGCGATCGCCGCCACCGCCACCCCCACGCGCAGCGCGGGCGGCGCGGCGCGGTTCTGCAGCACCTCGAGCGGAACGAGCAGCAGCACCATGAGCAGCGGCCACACGCCCCAGACGAACCGCAGCGGCTGGTCGGGCCAGACGAGCACGAGCCCCAGATAGAGTCCGAGGAAGATCAGCGTCACCGGGGCCCGCTTCCGGGCGCGCCAGGCGCCGTAGCCGAGAAGCAGCAGGAGCGCCAGCGCCGTGAGCCGGCCGGCGAGCGCGCCGGGCGTCACCTGGAACGACGTCGATACGCCGACCATGATCGCCCGCACGTTCGTGCGCGCCGTGGCGACGACGAAGGGCAGCCCGCCCTCGCGGACGCCGGTCACGAACCAGCCGCCGTAGCTGCCGTAGGAGCCGCGCAGCGGCGGCGCCAGCTCACCGCCGTGCAGGAACGTCCACAGCAGCCAGGGCGAGAGCACGAACAGGGTGGTGCCGGCGTACCAGGCGGCGGCCCGCCAGCGGCGGTGCGCCATCCATACCGCCAGCACGGCGATGGGCAGCATGACGCCGATGCTCCGCACGAGCACCGCGGCGCCGCAGAGGATGCCCAGCCAGACCGCCTCGCGCCGCTCGGGCTCGTGGCGCGCCATCTCCTCGCCGAGGATCAGCGCCGGAATGGCGAGCGCGAGGAACAGGGGCTCCGACACCACCATCGTCGTGAGGACGAGAATGGGAATGGTGACCGTGCCCAGCAGCGTGGCAAGCACCGCCACGCCCGGCGACAGCATGAGCACGTGCACCGCATAGCGGCAGGCGGTCCAGGCGATGACGCCGAGGACCAGCACGTTGAGCAGCTTGAACAGCACGATGTTGGCCGGGAACGACGGCCCGATCTTCCAGAGGAACGCCAGCAGCAGCGGATACCCGGGCGGGTAGTGTATGGCCGCGGGCGCGCCCGGGAGGTTCAGGAAGTGGTAGCCCTGCCCGGTGGCGAGCGCCTTGGCGAGAATCGCGTAGAGCCCATCGTCGTAGAAGCCGCCCACGGGCAGGTTGCCCAGCGCCACCACGCCCACGATCAGCGCGATGATCGCCACCGTGGTCTCGGCGGGAATGACGACGCGATCGGAATCACTCATGCGGCGGCGTACCGGTGGCAGGTGACGAGATGGTCGTTGACCAGGCCCACCGCCTGCATGAAGGCGTAGCAGATGGTGGAGCCGACGAACCGGAATCCGCGCCGCTTGAGGTCCTTGCTGAGCGCGTCGGATCGTTCCGTGCGGGCGGGCACGTCGCCCATGCCGCGCCGGCGGCCGATGACCGGTGTTCCGTCCACGAAGCGCCACACGTAGGCGTCGAAGCTGCCGAACTCGCGCTGCACGGCCAGGAACGCCCGCGCATTGGACACGGTGCTCTCCACCTTGAGCCGGTTGCGCACGATGCTGGGGTCGGCGAGCAGCCGTTCCACCCGGGCCGGGGTGAAACGCGCCACCGCCTCCGGATCGAAGGCCGCGAACCCGCTGCGGTAGGCCTCGCGCTTGCGGAGAATCGTCTCCCAGCTCAGCCCCGCCTGCGCCCCTTCCAGGGTCAGGAACTCGAACAGCACGCGGTCGTCGTGCACCGGCACGCCCCATTCCACGTCGTGATAGGCGATGCCGAGCGGCGTCACGGCCCAGCGGCAGCGCGGCAGGTCGCGCGCCGGCGCGGGCGCGGCGCCACCGCGCGACGCGACGGTGCTCTTCCTGGAAGCGGGGGCGGTGGTGGGCGCGGTCCGACGCGGCCGGGCGGTGGGCATCGGGTTAGAAGCTGTCGCCGATGCGCGAGAAAGTAAACCGGCCGCTACTCGTGGCGAATCGCGTCGATGGGCGAGAGACGCGCCGCCTTGAGCGCGGGATACAGCCCGAACCCGATGCCGACGGCCAGTCCGGCAAGCGCCGCGACCACCAGCGTGCTGGCCGACAGGCCGGCATACACCCGGGCGTGCGTCCGCGCCCGCATGATCGCCGTGACCGCGTACGCCGCGCCCACGCCGCACACCGCTCCCAGCACCGCGCCCACGCCGGAGATGGCCACCGACTCGGAAAGGAATTGCAGCATGATCTCGCGCTTGCGGGCGCCGGTGGCGCGGCGGATGCCGATCTCGCGCGTGCGCTCGGCGACGCTCGCCAGCAGCACGTTCATGATCCCGATGCCACCCACGAGCAGCGAGATGCCCGTGAGCGCGCCCATCAGTAGTTTGAACAGCAGCAGCCCCTGCTGCGCCTGGTCCAGCCGAAACTGGTTGGTGATCACGTTCACGCGGCTCTTCCATGCCGGGTCGCCCCGCGCGAGCCAGGTCTCCACGGCGGTCCGTGCCCGCGCCACCTGATCCACGCTGTCCACGTGCACGAGCATCATGGGCACGCGCGGCGACGCCGCCGGCGCCATTGCCGCGTCGGCGCCGGCCAGCGGCACGAACGCCTGCAGCTCGGCGGAATCGGCGTCGGCGGCCAGCACCCCGATCACGCGACGGGCTTGGCCCTGAAGGGTGATCGTCGAATCCAGGAGCGCCGCGCCGGGCGCGGTACCGGCCAGCGCGCGGCCGAGCCCGTAGGAGAGGACCACCACCGGCGCGCCGGACGCCGCCTCGTCGGCGGTGAGGAAGCGGCCGGCTTCCGTGTGAAGCCCGCGCATCGCGGCCACCCCGGGGGTCACGCCCATCACCGTGGCGCCGCGCGGATTGCCGGCGCCCCGCTGCACGAGGGCGCCGCCGCGCACGAGCAGCCCCACCTCGGCGAGCACGGGGATCGCCCGCTGCACGCTGTCGGCCTCCGCCGGTGTGAACCGCCGCACGTCGTCGAGGGGAAAGGCCTGTCCGTCGACCTCTCGCGTGGTCACCGGCCGCACCTCGACGAACTGCAGGTCGGAGGTCCGGTCGATCTGCGTCCGTACGAAGTGTTCCATGCCGTCGCCCAGCGACAGCACGGACACGAGCGCCGCCACGCCCATCACCACGCCCAGCATGGAGAGGAGCGTGCGCAGCGGGTTGGCCCGCAGGGCCGTGAAGCCGACGCGAGTGGAGCTCAGGGAGATGGAGGGCATGCGATAGGGAGTGAGTGGCCGGGCCCGGCGACGCGCCTCCCCGCCCTACGACTTGATGATCTTCAGGGATTCAGTGATCCGGCCGCCGGAGCGGCGGGCCGCCAGCGCCGAGGTCCAGATCCGCACGCAGTCGCGTCCGCTGTGCTTGGCGTGGTACAGCGCATCGTCGGCGCGCTTCTTGATCTCCTCCATCACGTCGTCGTGGAGGTCGGCGCTCTTCGAAACAAGGCCGACGCTGATCGTCAGGTGCACCGGCTTGCCGCCGGGCTCGAACTCGTGCGTCCGCACCGCCTCGCAGAGGCGCGTGGCCACCTGCAGCGCGCCGGCCGGCGCGGTATCGGGCAGGATGATCGCGAATTCCTCGCCGCCCGTGCGCGCCACCACGTCGCCGGCCCGCCGCGAATGTTTGAGCAGCCCGCCGATCTCGCGCAGCACTGCGTCGCCCGCCATGTGCCCGCGGGTGTCGTTGACGTTCTTGAAGTAGTCGATGTCCAGCGCCAGCAGCGAGAACTCGCTGCCGGCGCGCGTGGCCCGGGCCAGTTCGCGCCCCAGCTCCTGGTCGAACCCGCGGCGGTTCACGCAGCCGGTGAGCGGGTCGGTGAGCACCATGCTCGAGATCTGCTCGCGCACGCGATTGTACGCCGCGCCCACCATCGTCACCGCGTCGGGGTGCGTGTCGCCTTCGAGGTCATAGGGCGCCGCGAACTCCCCCTCTTCGGCCCGGTCGAGCAGGCGCACGATCGCGCCCAGCCGCCGGTGCCAGCCTCCGTACTGCAGGAAGAAGGTGGCCGACACCACCGCGAACGCCGACACCGACCAGAGTTCCTCGGACCAGAGCAACGGCGCGTGGTGCTGGTTGATCGACACCGAGACGGTGACGAGATACGCGAAGACCACCGTCACCATCACGATCACCGCCTGCGTCCGCCCGTAATACAGATCGGTGAGGTGCACGGCGACGAAGGCGAGAATGAGGATGCGGCTGTAGTACGCCGGCTGCGACACGAGGAGCGTCACCGCGAACAGGTAGCCGATGTCGGCCAGCCCGGTGACGGTCACGGCCCAGCCCCCGATCCGCCCCGATAGCGCCGCCGCGGCCGTCACCGCGCCGACCACCGCCACGTAGGCGATCAGCGTCAACACGACCGGCCAGAGCGGGCGTACGCCGCCACCCGTCTGCAGCAGCAGGTAGGCCGCGACCCCGACGATCACCGCCACGCCGATGCGGATCCTGCTCTGCCAGAGCAGAGTGTCGGCGTAGAACTGTGAACGGTTGGGCGGGTCGACGGTCACGGAGTAGGGGTCTCGAGGGGCCTGCATCGGCCGATCGCCCCTCCTGTACCAGAGGATGGGGCCGGTACGCGGGGGAATGCGACGTTCGTGCCACTACCAAGATGCGGTGGCAAGCGGTGGGCGAGCAATCACTTACCGGACGGACGGGGCGGACGGGGGTAACGGCGACGGCTTGCGCTTTGCGCTAACCGTTTCGATTCGCAACGGTTTGCGGCCGCCCGCCCGCCGGCCTCAGAACCGCGTGGCCAGGTACAGATCGAGTCGCCACTGGCGCCGCGGATACAGTCCGCGCGCGGCATCGAACCGGATCAGCCCGTCGAGCATGCTGACGCCGGCGCCCACCCCGCTCATCGGCCGGCCCACCTGCGCCAGATGCTCGCGGTCGCCGGCCCAGCCGAGGTCCCCGAAGACCACGGGCCGCATGCCCAACTGGTTCAGTCCCACTTCCGCGCGCGTGAACCAGTAGGCGTTGCCGCGCTGCAGCGTGTCGGGAGACTGGCCCCGGATGGTCTCGGCGCCCCCGAGATACCAGAGCCGCTGCGCCGGCACCGACCCCACCGAACTGCCGCCCGACATCGTGACGTTGGCGGCCAGCGGCCCGAGCCCGTCGGCCACGCTCAGCTCGAGCGAACCGCGTCCGTACGACGAGTCGCCGGTGGCGGCCTCCAGCCGGACGTCGGAGAGGACGCGGAACCCGTCCGGGTCCTCGCCATGGCTGCCGCGCAGGTGGAACGCGCCGCCGGCGTAGCTGCCGCGCCGCGCCGCGATGTTGGGAATGAACGGCGCCCCCAGCGACCAGGCGTTCTCCACGGCGGCCGAGCGTTCGCGCTCGGCGAACAGCCGCCAGTCGTAGTCGAGCCCGCGCGTGTTCGCGCCCGTGAGCTCCACCCCCGAGGCCCGGTAGTAGAACCCCTCGTCGCGGCCGAACAGCAGCGCCGACACCGAGCTGCCGAAGCTCAGCGGATGCCCCCAGTCGCCCGCCGACACCAGGCGGTTGTAGCCGGTAACGCCGATGGTCGTGGCGCCGTTGCTTCGGTTCAGGTTCAGTTCGACGTTGGGCTCGAGATCGGCGAACCCGATGCGGCCCGTCAGCGAGCCGGCGTAGCCGGCGCCGAACTGCTCGTCCACGCGCGCCCCCGCCGAGAATCCCTCGATGCGGTTGAACCGCATCAGGTCGAGCCCCGTGTGCAGCGTCGGCATCGCCGGCGCGAACTGCGCCTGCGCCGAGAGCGACAGCGCCTGGGCGATGAGCGCGTCGCGGTCCTCGGAGCCGAAGATCTCCTCGCCCGGATCGTAGATCGATTTCGGCAACAGGGGCGACTCGGCCAGGTGCGACTGATCGCAGGGCACCTGGTACGCCACGCGCAGGCCGGCGCCGTTGAACCGCGTGCTGGTGCTGGTGACGAACTTCGACGTGTCGCACTGCGCCCTGGGCGCCGGCTTGAGCTTCCTGCGAATGGAATCGCGCTCGGCGCGCTGTGCGGCCCGGCGCTGCTCGCGAATGCTGTCCTTCACGGATTCCGGCAGCGAATCGGGAATCTCGGAATCGCGGACGACGATCGGCGGCAGCGAGTCGCGCCCGTTCACGGACGCGTACCGGTAGCTCTGCTCCATCTTGAACGGCACGTGCATGAAGCTCACCTGCGCGTCGCCCTCGGCGCTCTGCAGGCGCGGCAGCCAGAAGCGGCCGTCGTAGAGGCCGTACTCGATGGCCACCGCGGTGACCTGCGCCTTCATTGGCGACAGGATGCCCTTCACGAGCACGGGAACGTCGCTGTCCTTGTCGCCGTCCGCCTTCGCCGACTCGTCGGCCACCGCCCAGATGTCCATGGGGATGGACATGCGGAACGCCGCCCGCACGAGCTGGCCGGTGGCGGTGTCGAACCAGAGCGAGCCGACCACGACGTTCCACTTCGGATGGCGCGGGCGGACCTTGAGCTCGCGCAGCTGGATCACCTTGCCGTCGGGCAGGCGCAGACTCACCGAGTCGCCGGTGGCGTAGGTGTAGTACGCCTCGGCGCCGCCGGCCAGCGGATGCACGATCTCGCGCTCGTCCACCTGGGCCTTGGCCACGCCGCCGCCGATCCAGAGCGACTCGTACCCGGGGTAGTACGGAATGGCGCCCGGATCGTCGAGGTTCATATCGTGGTCCGCGGAGTCGGCGGCGTCGGGGGGCGCGATCGGGAGCGCCGTGCGGGCGCCCTGCAGCTCCACCCAGGCGCCGACCCCCTGCTGCCAGCGCACGTGCGTCGCCGCCTCGTGGCGAAAGATCAGCCGGTCGCGGCCGAAGCTGCCGATGCCCATGCCGGCGGAGATGCGCTGGAACGACATGGCGTCGTAGGCCACGAGCGCCGAGTCCTGCTCGAGGCGCGCCCGGCGGGCGCGCAGCAGGAGGGTGCGCGCCGTGGAGTCGTCGAATGCCGTGCGCAGCAGTTCCGGCGTGACCGGAATACGGCGTGGCTCGCGCCGCGCGCGGCCCGTGGTGTCGGACCCGCCGATCGTGATGCTGACCGAGTGCTTCTTGGAGGCGCTGTCCGTGCTCGACTTCACCTGCACCTGGAGCGCGAACGCGGCGGCGGCAACGAGAGCGAACATCAGGCTGGGCTTTGGGTTCGGCGCTCCCTACGGCTCGGCGCCGGGCGGTGTTTCAGGGCGCTCCGGCGAGCATCAAGAACACTGGATACAACGATCTGCCGGAAGAAGCCGGAAAGGGCCGGATCCTCTGAAATACAATCGAACGGAAGCACCGGAACCCGAACGGATCTTGTTTGGGGGACTCGGCGGTCAGATCGCTCCGCCTGGACGGGAGTGCTCGTACCGAGAGTCCCAAGTTCCTGAATCCGGCAGTTTCCGGCCGTTTCCGAATGATCGTAGTTCCCCTAGTTCCTGATGCGGGTTGCGCGCATCGAATCGCCGGGCGCGCGACGCCGCTGCGCCCTGTACGCCTCGAGGGCCGCGCGCCGGGCATGGGCCCGCGCGTCGGCCGCCCGGTCGTGCGCGCCGGGAAGCTGAGCCGCGAACAGCGCCGCGGCCACGGCCAACGCGCCCCCGAACACGAGACCGGCGTGCGGCACCGCGCGCCGCCCCGCCTGGCGCGCCTCCACCTGCCGGGCGAGCGCCGGGTAGCGGCGCTGCAGCCACACCGTGATCACGATCACGCCGATGCCGAACGTGGCCAGGACGATCGGGAAACTCAGCGCGGTGCGGAACACGTCGAATGCCAGGTAGGCCAGATACCCGACGAAAAAGACCGCCCCGAACACCATGAACACCGGCCGCCGCAGAAAGAGCGACAGCGCGAACAGCCCGGCGGCGAGCACCGGCAGCGCGTGGCGAAGGTGCCCTGCCGAGTTCCACACCGCCAGCACGGCGAACGCCAACGTCACGAGCCCGGTGAGGTACACCCAGTACGCATAGTCCTCGTCGTCGCGCGGGCGCCGCTCCACCGCGTAGCCGCACGCAATGGTCGCCGTACCCGACACCAGCGCCGCCCAGCCGAGCATCCCGTTGACGATGTCCGGGTCCAGCGCGAGCGGAAGCAGGTTGCTGATCACGAACGGAAGCGCCACGGCCGCCGGAAGCGCGAGCAGGCCGAAGCGCACCCGGCGCAGGGCCACGAGGGCGGCCAGCGCCCCGGCCAATTCGAGCGGAATCCAGCGCAGAGATTCCAGCACGTCCACCGGCGCCGCGTACGGCAGGCCGCGGAACGCGCTCGGCTCGTACCACAGGCCGGCGAGGTCGAGCAGGCTCCAGGCCACGACGGGCGCCATGACCACGGCGAGCAGCGCCGCCACCGACGCGGCCGTGCGGAAGCCGAGTCCACCGAGGAATCGCCCGGCGAGGACGAACAGCGCCGCGTAGACGAGCGACACGGCGAGCACTCCGGCCGGGCCGAGCGCTTCCCACCGGTCGACCAGGAACCAGCCGAAGGCGAACACCACGGCGGCCCCGCCGACGAAGTAGGCGATGGTGACCGCGTTCAGCTCGCGGCGGGCTTCGGCGGCCGGCTCGGCGCCGGCGCCGGCCGCCATGGCGCCAATCGCGGCCAACTGGTCGGCGGTGATGATGCCCTGCGCGACGGCCTCCGCGAGGCGGGCGTACGGCACCTGCTGTTCGTTGCGTTCGGTCATGCGGGCCTCCGGGGGTGGAGATCACGACCCTTCGCATCCGCGCCGGTTTGGCGCGTGGTACTTCAGTCCGCTTCCAGCACCTCGACCGTCCGTTCCTCGACGTGGCGGCGGCGGGCCACCAGATACACCAACACACCGACCAGCGCGAGCGCGATCATGATTCCCACTTCGTACTTCTTCGGGTGCCAACCCAGCGCCCGCGTCGTGCGGCCCACGCCCCAGCCGGCCGTGGTGAAGACGAGCGACCAGGCGAACGCGCTGATCGCGCTCCCGATCACGTAGAGGGCGATGGGGAGCCGCGCCGCGCCGCAGGCGATGGGCAGGGTGAAGCGCAGACCGTAGGCGAAGCGCACCGCCATCGACGACCGCCACGGGTGCCGGCGCACGACGCGCAGGGCGCGCAGGATCACGCCCCGCAGCACGGGCCACCGCTGCCGCACCCACCGGCCCCGCCATCGGCCCAGATAGTAGAGCAGCAGGTCCGCCGCCCAGACGCCCAGCGCCACCCACAGCACCACCAGGGCGAATCGCAGCTCGTGGTTGTGCGCCGCCAGCCCGCCGATCATGGGCGAGGTCTCTTCCGTGAAGATTCCGGTGGCGCTCAGCGTGAGGTACGCCCAGAACCGCTGGAGGTGGGTGGACGACTCACTCAGATGCGACAGCGCCTGCAGCAGTGCGGGGACGATCGTCGGGGCTCCGGCACGGGAAACGGGTCCGGCGAAGCTGCCGCCGGACCCGCAATTTAGCCAGACGGGCGCCGCGATGGTGCCGGGGATCTTTCGCGGCGGTGCCCGCTAGTCGTCCCCCATCGCCGCCGCCGGCACCTGGTGCTCGGCCGTGTGGGGCGGTTCGAACCCGAACTTCCGCGCCATGCCGGCACGCCAGCCGTCGATGATCTCGTAGAAGGTCGGGATCACGAGCAGCGTCAGCAGCGTTGAGGTGATCACGCCGCCGATCACGGCCACGCCGAGCGGCGCGCGGAACTGCGCCCCCTCGCCGCGCCCCAGCGCCACCGGAATCATCCCGGCGATGAGCGCGAACGTCGTCATCAGGATCGGGCGCAGCCGGATCGCGCCGGCCTCGATGAGGGCCTCGCGCAGCGGCGTGCCCTGCTCCTCGCGCGACCACTTGGCGAAGTCGATGAGCAGGATGGCGTTCTTGGCGACGATGCCCATGAGCAGGATCACGCCGATGAGCGACATGATGTTCACCGTGTTGCCGGTGAACGCCAGCGCCAGCATGACGCCGATGAGGGACAGCGGCAGCGAGATCATGATGGCCAGCGGGTCGAGGAAGGACCCGAACTGCACCACCAGCACCAGGTACATGAGCAGCACGGCCACGCCGAGCGCCGAGAAGATCTGGCCGAACACCTCGGCCTGGTTCTGGGCGTCGCCGCCGTACGACAGCCGCACGCCCGGCGGCAGCTGCACCTTGGACAGCCGCGCCTGGATGTCGGCGGTGACGTCGCCGGACGCGCGCCCCGACGTGTTGAGTTCCACGTTCACCACCTGCTCGCGATCGAGGTGGTCGATGATCGCCGGGCCCACGCTGTCCTTGATCGTCGCCACCTGGCCCAGGGGCAGGGTGGTCGGCAGGCCGTTGGGGCCGGGGATCACCAGCGGCAGTTGCCGCAGGTCGGCGGCGCGGCGCCGCGCGTCCGGCGCCAGCCGCACTTCGACGTCGCGCGGCTCGCCGCTGGGGTCGATCCAGTCGCCCGCCTTGAGTCCGGCGAACGCCGGGCGCAGTGACTGCGCGATCTGCCCCACGGTGATGCCGAGCGCGCCGGCGATGCCGCGGTTCAGCTCAATGTTCAGTTCCGGCTTCTCGCCCTTGGTGGAGAGGCCGACGTCGACCGCCCCCGGCACCTGCTTGACGACCTGCTCCACGGTGTCGGCCGCGGCGTTGATCGACGCCAGATTGTCGCCGCGAATCTGCAGCTGCAGCGCCTTGCGGCCGCCGCTGAAGTCGTCGGTGAACACCGACAGCGTGACGCCGGCCACGTGTCTGGTCTCGTCGCGCAGCATCGCCGCGTAGTCGGTGACGCTCACGGCGCGCCGCTCCCGCGGCACCATCTTCACGTAGATGTCGCCCTCGTCCACCTCGCCCGTGGTCTGCGTGCCCAGCGTCGAGTAGGTGGCCTTCACCAGCGAGGTGTCGGCCCGGATGTAGCGCGCCACCTCCTCCGCCTTGAGGCGCGTGTACTCCAGGTTCGAGCCCGGCGGGGTCTCGATGTGCACCGTCAGTTCGGCGCGGTCGTCCTCGGGCATGAACCCGATGCCCACGGCCGCCACCGGCGGCACGAGGCGCGGCAGCATGACGAACGCCGCCACGCCGGCCAGGCCGAACACCGCGCGCACCGGCACCGGCCAGCGCTTGCCGCTCAGCGCGTAGACCACCGCGGCCAGGCCGACCATGGCCGCGCCCACGCCGCTGAGCCCGCGGCTCGGCAGCAGGAAGGCGGCGAAGAAGGTGCCGGCGGCGATCGTCACCATCGCCGCGCGGTGGTCGAGCGCCCAGGCGATCACGCCCTTGTACCGCTGGGCCTGCCGGTTGAACCAGTGGTTGAACTTCACCAGCTGGCGTCCCACCCAGACGCGCTCGTGCGGTTCCTTGTGCGGGTCGGCCCAGTACGCCGAGAGCATCGGGTCGAGCGAGAACGAGACGAACAGCGAAACGGCCACCGCGCAGGCGATGGTGAGCGCGAACGGCTTGAACCACTGGCCGCCGATGCCGGGCATGAAGCCGATGGGCACGAACACGGCGAGAATCGAGAAGGTCGTCGCCGCCACGGCGAGCCCGATCTCGTCGGTGCCGTCGTGCGCCGCCGTGTAGTGGTCCTTCCCCATCTCCACGTGGCGCACGATGTTCTCGCGCACCACGATCGCGTCGTCGATCAGGATGCCGATGGCCAGCGACAGTCCGAGCAGCGACATCGTCTCGAGCTTGAACCCCATCACCCACACCGCGATGAACGACGCCAGCACCGAGACGGGCAGCGCCAGGCCGGTGATCACCGTGGAGCGCCACGAATTCAGGAACAGGAACACCACCAGCACGGTGAGCATGGCGCCCAGCAGCAGCGCCTCCTCCACGTTGTTCACGGCGGCGGTGACCCGCGTGCCCGAGTCCTTCACGATGTCCATCTTCGTGCCGTCGGGCAGCGTCTTCTGGATCTCGGCCACGCGCTCGCGGATCTTGTCGCTCACGTCGGTGGTGCTGTAACCGCTGGCCTTCTTGATGTCGATGCCCACCGCTTCGCGCCCGTTGTAGAGCGCCATCGTGCGGGCCTCGGCCGTGCCGTCCTTGATGTCGGCCACGTCGCCCAGGCGGATCACCTGGCCGTTGCGCTCGGCCACGATCAGCTGCTTGAACTCGTCGGGCGTTTCCAGGCGCCCCTTGAGCCGGATCGACCGCTCGTCGAGCGTGCCGATGAGCCGCCCCACCGGCGCCGCCAGATTCTGCGCCTGCAGCGCGTCGACCACCTGCGCCACGCTCACGCCCACCGCCTGCATGGCCGTGGGGCGCACCTCCACCGTCAGCTCGCGGTCGACGTTGCCGAACACCTGGACGTCGGCCACGCCGGGAATGGCGCGCAGCTGGCGCGTGATGTCGGGGTCCGCCAGCCGCGTCAGCTCGGCCGGCGAGAGCACCACCGACGAGAGCGCCAGCGACACGATCGGGCGGTCGGTGTCGTTGAACTTCTTGATCACCGGCTCCTTCATCTCGTCGGGCAGATCGGAGCGGATCGAGGAGATCGCGTCGCGCGCTTCCTGGGTGGCGACGTTCAGGTCCTTGCCGAAGTAGAACTCGATGAGGACGTTGGCGAACCCGTCGTAGGCCTGGCCCGTCACCTGCTTCACGCCGGCGATCGAGGAGATCTGATCCTCCACCGGCTTGAGCACCTGCTTCTCGACCACGTCGGGCGAGGCCCCGGGATAGGGAATGCCCACCGTGACGTAGGGCGGCGCGACGTCCGGGAACTCGTCGGTCTTCAGTTTGAAGAGCGCGAACAGCCCGAACGCCGCCAGCGCCAGCATCGTGACGGTGGTGATCAGCGGCCGCTTGATCGCAAAATCGGAGATGACCATGATCCGCTCGCTATTGCCTGGCGTCCGCGGGCGCGTTCACCCGCACCGGCGTGCCCGGTGAGATGCCGCGCGCCGCGCCGACGAGAATCGTGTCTCCCGCCGCGAGTCCCTTCAGGATTTCCACCGTCTCGGCCACGTTGTCCCGGATGCCGAGTTCCACCTCCACCGGGGTGACCTTGCCCTGGCGCAGCGCCATCACCGACGGGCGGATGCCGTGCTCGTCCACCGCCGAGGCGGGGATCACCGGCGACTGCCGCGTCTCGGTGGCCACCCGACCGGCGGCGAACAGCCCGGCCACCAGCGTGCGGCCGGCATTGGGGATGCGGGCCAGCAGGCCCACCTGGCGCGTGGTCGGATCGGCCGTGGGGTTGATGCGCGTGATGTGCCCGGTGAACGACCGGCCCGGATAGCCCGTGACCTCGAACCTCACCGGCAGACCGACGGTCACCTCCGCCATCTCGTTGGCCGGCACCGAGGCTTCGAGCCGCATCGTCGCCGGATTCACGATCGAGAACATCGCCCCGCCCGGCGACAGGTAGTCGCCGCCCGAGACGTTGCGGGCGCTGATCACGCCGTCGAAGGGCGCCACCACCTGCGTCTTGTCGAGCGTCTTCTGCGCGTTGACGTACACCGCCTTGGCGTTGTCGAGCTGCGTCTGCGCGGCCATGGCGGCGTTGCGCGCGTTCTCCAGGTCGCGGTCGGCGATCGCGCCCACCTTGATCAGCGCCTCGTTCCGCTGGAGGTTGCGCTGGGCGATGTCCGCCGCGTTCTGCGCCGTGGACACCGCCGACTTGGCCGACAGCGCCTGGTCGCGCAGCGCCGTGTCGTCGAGGCGCGCCAGCAGCGCGCCGCGGCGCACCGTCTGGCCCGCTTCGGCATACGTCTCGAGCACCGCGCCGGCCACTTCGGCGCGCACCACCGCCTGCTCGTCGGCGTCCAGCGAGCCCGAGATCTCCGGACCCGTCTGGATCTCGCGCACTGCCACGACGGCGATGTTCTCGGGACCGATCGTCACGCCCCGGTCCGCCGGCTCCGCCTCGGCGGATTCGCGCTTGCACCCCATGGCGTTCAGCGCCACGACGGTTGCGAGCGCGACGTAGACGGCCCGCGTGATGTTGCCCTTCACGTTCATGGCGTGTTGCCCCCGGTTTGGCCCGCCGTTCCGCCGGCGGCCTGTGTGGTTCCCTGTTGCGCCGGCGCCTGCGACGGCGCGGTCGTGGTCTGCGTGCTCTGGGTGGCGGCGGCTCCGCTGCCCGACGTCTGCTGCAGCGGCAGATCGCGGAGCAGGGCCACGCGCACCCGCGCCACGGCGAGATCGCGCGCCGCCTGCGCCCGGTTGGCCGCCGCCTGCTGCAGCAGCAGCCGCGACTGCGCCAGATCGGTCTGCGTGGACAGCCCTTCGCGGTAGCGCACCTCGTCGATGGAGTAGGCCTTCTGCGCCTGCTCCGACGTGCCGGCGCTCGCCTGCCACGCCGCCTCCGCCTGCGCCAGCTGCCGCAGCGCCACGCGGGCGTCGAGCGACGCGTATTGCCGGGTCTGATCGAGCTGCGCGCGCGCCTGGTCCACGTTCGACTGCGCGATCAGCTCGTCGCCGTGCGTGCGGCCGCCCGTGAACAGCGCCACCTGCGCGCTCACGCCCACCGTCCAGTTCTCGCGGAAGTTGCTCCAGGTGGGAAAGGTGTTCTGCGGAAAGAACAGCCGCTGGTAGCCCGAGGTGAGCGCGATCGCCGGATAGCGTTCCGACCGGGCTACCGTCAGCAGTCCCTGCTCGGCGCGCAGATTCTGCGCCGCCTGGCGCACCGCCGCGCGGTGCTCGGCGGCCGTGTCGGGCACGCTGGTCGCGGGCACGACGCCGGCCAGGGCCGGCAGCGGCGCGTCCTCGATGGCCGTGGTCAGCACCACCGAATCGTCGAGCGGCATGGCCAGCAGCCGCTTGAGATTGAGCAGGGCCACGTCGCGGTTGGTCTCGGCCTGCAGCAGCTGCGGGCGCTGGTTGTCGCGCGTCACCTGCGCCTTGAGCAGGTCGAACTCCGACGCGTTGCCCACCTGGCGCGCCGTCCGCGTCTGGCTCAGCAGGACGTCGGTCTGGGCCAGCGTCGAGTCGGCGATCACCGCGAGCTGGGCGGCGAGCACGGCGTCATAGTAGGCCTGCGTGACGTCGAGCGCGAGTTGCGCGCGCTGCGCCGAGAGTTCGATGTCGGCCACGCGCTGGCCGGCCACGGCCGCGTCGCGCTGCCCGGTGAGCTTGCCCCACGTGAACAGATTCTGCGACACCGAGAGGCCGAGCGCCCACTGGTTGGCGGCGCCGAAGCCGACGCTCTGGAAGCTGGAGAGCCCGCTCGACGACGATTGGCAGGTGACGGCCTGCGCCAGCGCCGCGGCGCGCTGGGCGTCGGTGGCGTTGGCGCCGATCTTGGGCGCGCACAGCGCCTGGCTGGCGCTCGACGCGCTGTCGGACGAGCCGCCGAGGCTGAACCCGGAGAATTGCGACCGCAGCGTGCGCGTGTAGCCGGCGGACGCGCTCAACTGGGGCAGGAACTGGCTGCGCGCCTGGTCGAACTGACCGAGGGCGCGCGTCACGCCGGCGCGGGCGACGCCGATGGTGGCGCTCTGCTGTTCCGCCGTGCGGATGGCGTCTTCGAGCGAGAGCCGGCGCGGTCCGGCGCCGGATTGCTGGGCGGCCAGCGGCGCGGCGGCGAGGGCGAGCGCGCCGAGCAGGAGCGCTGCGCGGGCGCGCCTGGTGGTGGACTGTGGCATGGGTTCGGGTGTTGAATGGTGATGAAGCAACGGCATCACGCGGCGGTGACTTTGGACTTCTTCTTCGGCGCGGCGACCCGGACGCCGACGGCGCGCAGGAAGCAGCGGGCGTAGCGCGCCGGCGCTTCCGCGGCCGGCTCGGGAAAGGCGCCGGGCATCATCTCGCGGCACATGGCGTCGCCGAACAGCGACGACATGAACATCGAGATGGCCGTTTCCGTCTCGCCCTCCGGGTGGGCGAGCCGGTGCGTCTTCAGCGCTTCCACGTACCGCTCGAGCATTTCGCTCGCGCAGTTCGGGCCCTTGCACGCCGCCTCGGCGGCGAGCGGACGCTCCTCCATTTCGCTCATCGATTTACGGAGGAAGGAGCGGTGTTGTGTCAGGGTGTCGAGCACCGACCGGCACCACTTGGTGAGTTCGCGCTCGGGGTGGACGGGGCGCTCGGGCAGCTCGGCGACGACGGCGGCGTTGGCTTGGCCGCGGGCGAGTTCCTCGAACAGCGAGTCCTTGGACCCGAACGTGCGGAAGAGCGTGACTTCGTTGACGCCGGCTTCGTTGGCGATGAGCCGGGTGGTCGCGCCGCGGTACCCGTGCAGGGCGTAGACGCGCGCGGCGGCCTCGAGAATGCGGTCGCGGATATCCATAAGGACCCGGAGGCTAGCGGGTCCGAGTCGTGAAAGCAAGTGGGTGCTTGCTTCTATAGGGTAACTGCTTGCTCGCGCGCGGTGCTCGTGCCGCCCCGTCGCGGAGCCGGCCCCGGCGCCGCGGCGCCCATCGGCATCGGCTTGCGACGGCCATCGTCTCGACGCGAATTTGGCAATCCATGGTCCCGCGATCGAACGACCGTGCCTAGTGCTTTCAATGGCGGCTCACGCAGCGAGATGACGCATTGCTTGCGCAGCCCATGGCGCATCGCGCGCGCCCTGGGAGCGGGCGCCGCCCTGTGGTCGGCGGCGTGCACGTCTCCCGATGGGGTGCGGCCGGCGGCGGACACCGCGGCCACGGGCGTCGACGCTGATGCGCGCTCCGGTGGGGCGATGACCGTGTACGACGCCACCAGCCGTGCCTTCGACCAGCCCGGGCCCACGCTCACGGCGGCGCAGCTGGCCAACCACGACGCCGGCGCCTCGGCGTTTGCCGCGACCTACCTCCCGTCGCCCGATCCCGTCACGACATCCGGCACCGGCGACGCCGGGTATCCGGCGCCGCTGAATCCCGGGCTCGGGCCGCGGTTCGAGAACGTGGGCTGCTCCCAGTGCCACGCCGGCAACGGACGCGGCACGCCGCCGGCGCCCGGTGAATCGTTCTTCTCGATGCTGTTCCGCATGAGCGTGCCGGGCAGCGACGCGCACGGCGGCCCGGCGCCGGTTCCGGGGTACGGAACGCAGCTGGAGTTGGTCGCCCTCTCGGGACTGACGCCGATGGCGCGGATGAGCGTGGAGTACGCCGACAGCATCGATCGGTTCGCCGACGGCGCCCCCGACACGCTGCACGTCCCGCGCTACACCATGGACGCGCCGTATCTGCCGCTGCCCGCCGGGGTCATGTATTCACCGCGCGCGGCGCCGCCGAGCTTTGGACTGGGATTGCTCGAGGCCGTGGCGGCGCCGACCATCGAGGCCCTGGCCACCGCCCCCGCTTTCGTGGCCGCGGGGGTGGCCGGACATCCGAACTACGTCTGGGATCCGACGTCGAGCCGGATTGTGCTCGGACGGTTCGGGGTCAAGGCGAACACCGGCTCGTTGCTCGAGCAGGTGGCCGCCGCCCTCAACGCGGATATGGGCATTACGAGTTCCGTGTTCCCGAACGAAACGTGCGACGACCCGGTTCCCGGATGCGCGACGCATCCGCCCGAGGCGAGCGACTCGCTTCTGGCCGTGCTCGCGGCGTACGTGCGGACTTTGGCCGTCCCGGCGCGCCGGAACAGCTCCGCGGCCGACGTGGAGCACGGACAGACGCTGTTCGCGTCGGCCGGCTGCTCGCTCTGTCACGTGCCCACGCTGCAGACCGGCACCGTCGCCGCCGATCCCGAGCTGTCCGACCAGCGCATCCATCCATACACGGATCTCCTGCTCCATGACATGGGGCCCGGACTTGCCGACGGACGCCCGGACTATCTGGCGACGGGCAGCGAGTGGCGCACGCCACCGCTCTGGGGCATCGGCCTCACGGCGACCGTCAATGGACACACGACTTTCCTGCACGACGGCCGCGCCAGGTCGCTGCTCGAGGCCATCATGTGGCACGGCGGGCAGGGCGCGGCGGCCCGGGAGCGCGTCCGCGTCATGTCGAAGAGCGATCGGGACGCGCTCATCGCATTCCTGATGTCGCTGTAGCCGCCGCCTCGGGCGCGACCGGCGCTTACCCGCCCCCTCCGGCTCCCCGCCCCCGCCCCCGCCCTCTCCCCCGGCCCCGTCGTCCCGGCCCCATCCCGCCGCGCACCGCCTCCATCGTCCCGGGCAGCAGCTGCCCGCTGAAGCACCCGAGTGTGTACGGATACTCGCGCGTCAGGCGGTAGGCGTACGTGTACGTCCGGCCGTCGACGGTCACGCTCTCCGAGCGCCCGTGGCAGTGGTCAAGATCGGCGTTGGTGATCCATGCGCCCGACGCGTTCTTCATGCCGAGGATCGGGTATCCGTCCAGCGCCCATCCCACCACGCTGTCGGAGTGCACGCCGGGAATGCAGGGCGACCCGTTGTGGTAATGGTACTCGGAATTGGCCTGCGGGTGTCCGTCGCAGTCGTCCTGCACCTCGTGCGCCGCCGCGTCGCGGCCGGCGTCGTCGAGCGCGTTGTAGAACGCCACCCCGGTGACGGTGAACCCGATCATCCCCATCGGCAGGCACCCGGGCTCGGCGGCCGGCGCCGGATGGGCAGGGATATCGAAACTCAGATGCTGCGCGGCGATGTGATTGGGATTGGTGTCGTACTGGTAGGCGCTGTCGGACGGCGAGATCGGGAAGCGCCCCGTGGGCTCGCGCACCGGCAGCCCGTTGCCGGTGAACGCGAGGTCGCTCCCGCGCGGCACGAGCGTGAACGCGGCGTCGGACCAGAACACATTGCCCGATACGTGCGGTTTCTCCATCGGGTTCCACGTGTCCCCGTGGAACCAGGCGCCGGCGTGGCGCGCGCCCCCGCCGCGGAACGTCGCGCGGCAGGAGTACACGTTGCCGGCCGCCGGATGATCGCTCACGCGGCCGTCGCCGAGCGGCAGACTCTGAGCGCGCGCGGCCGCGGACGCCAGGGCCAAGCCGAGTGCCAGCGGAATGAGCTGCCGGATCATCGCATCGTCGGGTGAACTCGGTGGGTGGGCGGGCGAACCGTCTGTTGGGAAGACGCGAGTGGACGCCGCCTGTTAACGAGCGCGCCGACGGGCGTCGAATTCCGCCACGAGGCGCTTGGGCGCGGCGAGCCGCCACGCGTCCTCGAGAATCTGCGGGAGTTGGTCGCGCCGCACTTCGGTCAGCCGCAACAGCACGTAGGGGTAGTCGCGGTAGTGGTCGGTCAGGTACCAGCGCGTCGGATCCGCGCGCAGCACAAGGTCGCGGCTCACGGGATCCATGCGCACCACCAGCGTCTCGCCGTCTTCCTTCAGTCGCGCCAGCAGCTTGTTCTTCACCTTGAGCGCCGGCGTGCCGTACGACGTGCTCTCGACCGTGCCGGGCAGGAGCTTGCGCGCGACCGCGCTCACGTCGTCGAACGACACGCCCTTCGCGCCGCGCGTGCGCGTGGTCACATCCGCCCCGCCCGCACCGTCCGCGCGCCGAACACCGGCGCGATCCGCCCGCGCTCGCCGCCGTCGAACTTCACCGTCACCTTGCTCTTGCCGCGCGTGACGTCCGCCGGCACGGCATAGCGCACGTCGAAGAAACCCGTGGCCCCGGCATCCGGCGCGAAGGTCGCCACCGGCGTGCCGTCCACCAGAATGCGGAAGTCGCCCGTGGTGGGGGTGAGCCCCGGATCGTTGTAGTACGTGACCACGAGCGCCACCTCCGACGCCGGGTCCACGGGCAGATCGTACGAGAACCACCCCGGCCCGCCGCGCGCGCTGCGGCCGTCGGTGCGCTGCGCCGGCCGGTCGGGCGCCGAACTCTGATAGGCGAACGCGGCCTCGTCCTGCCGGTTGCCCGGCCGCACGAACCCGAGCGTCGCCGCCTCCAACTGCCGCTGCCGCTCGCGCGCCGCGGCTATCGCCGCCACCCGCGCGTCGAATCCATCGGATGTGAGCAGGTCGCAGTACAGGCTGTAGTTTCGCTCGTACGTCCGATAGAACGGCGCGAGATCCAGATCGGCCGGCGCCGCCGACGGCTGCTCCGCCAGGCGCGCCACCTGCCGCGCCGAGAAGTTGCCGGGACGCGAAGCGTCGGGCTGCACCCAATCGTCCAGGGGGCGCCCCGCGGCCACCAGCACCGGCACCGGCTTGCGATCGGCGAACGCCGCCCGCCCCTCCAGACGCGGGCCGTGGTCGGCGGCCAGCGCCAGCGGTCCCCACATGATCGCCGTCACCGTCGGGTCGTCGGGCGTGGGCTCCAGCCGCAGCGACTTGGGGAGCGAGAGCTCCACCCGGTCGCCCGACTTCCAGGCTCGCGTGAGTTCCACGAACGTGCTCGGCGGCGGCACGCGCGGATCCTGATTCGCCAGGCGCCCGCCGGCGCGGCCCGGCTGGAGGCTCGCCAGCGACGGCTGCGGCACCGCCTCGCCGTTCACCTTCACCGCGAACCCGTCGCCCGCCCAGCTCGGCCGGCGGATGGCGAGCGTGAACGTCTTCGGCGCCGGCATGGTGAGCGTGAGCGCGGCGTGGTCGCCGTCGGGGAAGCTCGTCTCCATCGTGACGTCGACGCCCAGCCCCGGCACGTGGGCCGCGGTCGGCGCGAAGATCGTGACGTACAGCGTGTCGTCGGTCTCGTAGTAGATGCCGTACCCGTGCAGGGCGTGATTCTCCATGCCGGTGCCCACGCAGCAGGTGAAGTCGCGCTGCATGTCCTGGTATTCCTGCTGCTCGCCGCGGCCCACCGGCACCATGTACGACATGTCGCCGTTGGTGGGATCCATGGACGAGAGCGCGTGGTTGAACAGCGCCCGCTCCTGGAAGTCGGCGTAGAAGGCGTCGGGGCGCAGCGAGAACAGGCGGCGCGTGAGCTTGAGCATGTTGTACACGTTGCAGCTCTCGCAGGTGCGCCCGTCCACGCGCGTGCTCCACCGGTCGGCGGGGCCGAAATACTCCGACAGCCCGTGGCCGCCGCTGGCGTACGTGTGGTGCTGCACCACCGTGTCCCAGAAGAACGACGCCGCCATCAGGTCGCCGGCGTCGCCTGTGTAGCCGTAGCGCTCCGCCGAGCCGATGAGCTTGGGGATCTGGCAGTTGCCGTGCTTGCCGTCGAGGTTGTCCTGCCCGCGCTTGAGCGCATCAGTGAACGCGCGGTGCTCGAACCGGAGCGACAGCGCGAGCCACCGTTGGTCGCCGGTGTCGGCGTAGAGGTCGGCCAGCACTTCGTTCATGCCGCCCTGCTCCGTGTTCAGCATCTCGGCGATCTGGGCATCGGAGAGCGGCGCCAGGATCCCCTCGGCCCAGCCGGCGAACTTCGTTTCCACGTCGAGCGCCGTGGCGTTGCCGGTGTGGCGGTAGGCGTCGCGCAGGCCGGCGAAGGTCTTGTGGAGCGTGTACCAGGGCGACCACATGCCGTTGAGGTCGAACGGCTGCGAGCGGATGATGCCGTCGTGCAGTTCGCCGAACGCCTTGCGCCCGTTGTCGAGCGCGACGAGATAGCCGTCGCCGTTGGCGTCCTGCACTTCCTTGAGACCGGCCACGAGGTAGTCGGCGCGCTGCTTGAACCGCGCGTCGCCGGTGGCCTGGTACATGAGGCTCACCGCCGACAGGTGATGGCCGGCGACGTGGCCGGTGAGGTTGTGGCCGTCGCCGTCCCACCCGGTGTAGCCCGGTGCCTTGGGGGCGAGTCCGGCGCGAATTCTGTAGTAGGCGAGCATCCGGTCGGGATCGAGCGAGAGCAGGTATTTCATGTCCTGCTCCTGGGCGTTCCTGAGCGGGCCGCCGGTGAGCCGCACGTTGGCCAGCGGCACCGGGCGGGCGCGGATCATCCGCTCGGGAATGGCGCCGCCGGCGGCGCGGTCATCGCCCGACGAGAGCAGCGCGGCGCCGGCTTCGCGCGCACGAATGCCGAGCGAGAGGGCCGCGGCGGCGGACGCGGAGAGCGTGAGGAAATCGCGACGGGAGGAAGGCATGGCGATCGCGGGATGGAGGAGCGGGCAGTGACGCGGGCGGGCCGTGGAGCCGGCGCGCCCCGACGCTCTATCATACCGGCGCTTCGCGGCGGCGGCGAGCGGTCCGGGCGCGCCGGGTCAGGCCGTCAACACGGGCTGCGGCCGCGGCTCCGGCCCGTACTCGTTCTCGCCCGCCTCGCTCTCGTTCACGAACATCCCGAACAGCGCCAGCTGGCCGATCAGCGGCACGACCGACATGAGCAGCCACCAGCCCGACTGTCCGGAGTCATGGAGCCGGCGTACGGCCACGGCCAACAAGGGACTCGCCACGATCACCCCGTACAGCAACGCGATCGGGCCGCGCCCCGCCTTCGACTCCGGAAACAGGCCGTGGTCGATCATCATCGCCACGATGCCGAACAGGGTGTTCATGACGGCGAACCACCAGAATTCGGAACGGCTGGAGCGGCCGTCCAACTCCGCGTACCGGCGAAAGGCCTCGATGAATCCGTCCATGGTAGAACCACGATGCACCGGGCGGGCCGCCGAGTCCAGGGGGCCTGGCGCGGTGGCACATTGCATACGAGGATGTATGCAATATATTGGAGCTTCCGCCACCCCTTCGCCCGGGTCCTCCGCCATGCTCTGGGTCGCCTCGCTCGGTCACGCCGTCCGCCGCCTCCGCCGCACGCCGTCGTTCACGGCCGCCGCCGCGCTCACGCTCGCCCTCGGCATCGGCGGCGCCGCCGCCGTGTTCACGGTCGTGAATGGCGTGCTGCTGCAGCCGCTGCCCTACCCGCGCGCCGAGCGGCTCGTGGACCTCTCGCACACGCTCGCGCTCTCCGGCGTCTCGTTCGTCGACCAATCCGACGCGACGTACCTGCTCTATGCGCGCGACAACCGCGTGTTCGCGAACATCGGCATCTACCGGTCGACGGCGGTGAACCTGCGGGCGCTCTCCGCGGCCACCGATGCCGGCGCCGCCCCCGAGCGGGTCTCGGCCGGCGACGTCACGCCGAGCGTGATGCGGGTGCTCGACGCCGCCTCCAGCCGCGGGCGCGGACTCACCGACGCCGACGCGGCGCCGGGCGCGCCGGCGGTGGTCGTGATCTCCGACGGGCTGTGGGCGCGCACCTTCGGACGCGACCCCGCCGTCGTCGGCCGCCACGTGGCCGTCGACGGCGAGGACCGCGAGATCGTCGGCGTCATGCCCGCCGGATTTCGCTTCCCCGACGCGCGCACGGCGCTCTGGCTGCCGCTGCCGCTCGATCCCGCGCACACCAGGTCGGCCGCCTTCGACTACAAGGGCATCGCGCGCCTGCGCGACGGGGTGACGGTGGCCGAGGCCACCGCCGACCTCTCCCGTCTGCTCCCCCAGGTGCCGGAGGTCTTTCCGGGACGCCTGACGGCCGGCGCCATCGCCGCGATGAAGATGCAGCCGGTCGTGCAGCCGTTGCGCGACGTCATCGTCGGGCGCGTGTCGCGCATCCTCTGGATCGTGTTCGGCGCCGTCGGCATGCTGCTGCTCGTCGCCTGCGCCAACGTCGCCAACCTGTTCCTCGCCCGCGCCGAGGGGCGCCAGCGGGAGTTCGCGGTGCGCCGCGCGCTCGGCGCCGGATCCCTGGCGCTGCTCCAGGACTCGCTCTCGGAGGCGGTGGTGCTGTCGGCCGCCGGGGGCGCGCTCGGGGTGCTGCTCGCGGCGTCAGGCGTGGCGCTGCTCCAGCGCCTGCCCGCGGGCGCCAGCATTCCCCGGCTGGGCGACGTGCGGGTGGACGGCGCCGTGCTGGCGTTCGCCGCGGGCACGGCGGTGCTGGCCGCGCTCGTGGTGAGCGCGCTGCCCGTGCTCCGGACCGGGGGCGCGCCGCTGGCGTCGCTGCTCGCTTCCGACGGACGCACCGCCACCGGTTCCCCGGTGCGGCACCGCGCCCGCCGCCTGCTCGTGGTGTCGCAGGTGGCGCTGGCGCTCGTGCTGCTGTCCGGCGCGGCGCTCTTTGCCAGGAGCTTCCGGCGGCTGAGCGCGGTGAATCCCGGGTTCGACGCGCACAGCGCGGTGGCGTTCCGCCTTGCCCTCCCCGACGCCGCGTACCCGACGACGGCCGATGCCGCCGGCGCGATCCTGCGCACGCTGCACGCGCTCACCGTCATACCGGGCGCGAAGGGCGCGGGCGTTGCCACCCAGCTGCCGCTCGACGACGAAGCGGCGCAGGACAGCGCCGTCTTCATCGAGGACCACCCGACGCCCGCCGGCAAGCTCCCCGACGTCCATCCGATGGTGTTCGCCACGCCCGGCTACTTCGGCGCCATGGGCATTCCGCTGGTCGCGGGCCGGCTGTACGGGCCTCCCGACCCGTCACGCGACCCGTCGCTCTCGCCGCGTGAAGTCGTGGTGAGCGAGGCGTTCGCCGTCCGTTACTGGACGCCGGCCACTGCCGTGGGAAAGCGCATCCGCATGAATCCGCGCGACCCCTGGTCCACGGTCGTGGGCGTGGTGGGGAGCGTGCACGGCGACGGGCTGGAGAAGCCGCCCGCCGAAGTCGTGTACAATCAGCTCGTCACCGCCGCGGCGAGCGGCGCCGCCTGGACGCCGCGCGACGTGGCGTTCGTGGTGCGCTCGGGCGGCGACGTGAGCGCCACCGTGTCCGCCATCCGGGCCGCCGTGCGCGCCGCGGCGCCCTCGCTCCCCGTCTATCGCGTGATGGCGCTGGACGATCTCCTGTCGCACGCCGTGGCCCGCACCACGTTCACGCTGCTGCTGCTCGGCGTCGCGGCGGCGATGGCCATGGCCATCGGAGCCACCGGCATCTACGGCGTGATCGCCTACCTGGTGGCGCTGCGCACGCGCGAGATCGGCGTGCGGCTGGCCTTGGGCGCGCGGCCGCGCGATGTGAGGCGCATGGTGGTGCGCCGCGCCGTGGTCGACGCCGCGACGGGAGTCGGCGTCGGACTGGTGGGCGCCGTGCTGCTCACCCACGGGCTCGGCACGCTCCTGTTCGACGTGAGCCCCACCGATCCGGTGTCGCTCGCGGCGGCGGCGCTGCTCCTGCTCGCCACGGCGGCGGCCGCGGGATGGATTCCGGCACGGCGGGCGGCGGCACTAGATCCTGCCATCACGCTCCGCGGGGAGTAGCGCCGGGGCCACTTCTTCGCACATCGTGAACTTCCGACCGCCATCGGCGGCGCTCGGTCCAGCTACTGCGCGGCGTGACGGAGCCAGTCGGCGGCGCTCGCTCGAATCGTCTCGACGTGCTGTCGAATGGTCACAGCCTGGAGACGGTCCCGGTCCCGGTACGCAGTCGCGATGTCGTGGTCCGTATCGAGGAGCAGCCCGATGTTCGTCTTCGCGGTCGCGTCCCCGCGCTTGATCGACGCGTGCAGGCTCTGCGTGTAGAGATCGGGCAGCCGGGGTCGGACATACCAGGGCGGCAGCTCTCGGCGCGGCGTGAGGGGCAACGAGAATCGCAGGCCCGCGATCTGGCCGGTCTGCGTGGCCGTAATGAAGAAGCCCAACTCGGAGCTGCCGAACCAGCGGCTCAGCTCGACCGTGGCCCCGTCATCGCCCTCCCGAAAGCGCCCACCGGTGAGACTCGCCGTCAGGTCGAGCGGAGCGTAGCGGACGCGCACGCCGGCGAGCGCGATGGTGCCGGTGAGTTCCTGCGCCGACCGTCCGATTCGTCCAACCGTGCCATCGAGACTGATCACGCCACCGGCCAGTGACATGTTCGTCTCGTCGACCACGCCCACCAAATAGTGTTCGAAGCGGCCGAAGGAGAGCTGGGTGATGGCGGGGATCGACGCCCAGGGCGAGGAGGCGGCGGCGTGCAGCAGGAGCCGGTCGCTGTTCGTATCGAAGAACCCGAACGGGAAGAGCGCATCGGTATGCGAGGCGATCGTTCGCCGGGCATTCAGGGCCAGCCCCGGTGCAAGCTGCACCCAGCCGTCCGCCGCGAGGCTCGACTGGGCCTGGAATGCGCTCAACTCGTTGAGCACGGCCGTGTGGACGATCGGTTGCGCGAAGACATCGACCTTGAACCGGCTCGGGGCCGCGGTGCGCGATCCGGCCTCGCTGGCAACCGGCGGCCGGCGGTCGAAGATTTGGAGGCGTTCCGCAAAATCGTCCGGGGCCAGGCGTTCATCCACGAACTCGGTGAAGTCGCGCACCGACGATGCGACGGTGATCACGGGCAGATCGACCCGCCGGATCGTCACCTGCATGCGGGTCACCGAGGCCGGGGCGTACCGAGCCACGATGGCCATGACCACACCGAGCGCATCGAGTTCGTCGCGGTTGTACCGACGGTTCTCGTAGTTCACCACGATCGTGGTTCCACTGTCGCCGGATTCGATCGACGTACGAATGTTCTCGAACCCCGCGGCGACGAGCGCTCCCCGGACGGCGTCGGTTGGGGTCGGTGCGGCCGCAGCGAGGGACGGCGCCCGGTGCGCGGGCCCGTCCGGTCGATCGCTGCGTTCGACCGGCGATGGCGGCTGCTCCACCGACGGGGTGCGGGACCACCTGCCCATGTAGGTGCGGAGTCCCACGTTGAACGCCGCGCCCACCCCCTGCCGCCAGGCGATGTCGAACCGCGGCTGGAGGCCGGCGCGATAGGCCACAGTTGGGAACGGATCGAGGCGCACGCCTACGGCGAACTTCCGGCCGTCGAAATCGCCGAGTCCCGAGAGCCAGGGGGTGGCTTTGATCTCCGCCCCGCCGAAGAAGCCCTTAAGAGTTCTCGGACCACTGGCCACGCCTGCCGTGAGGGCGAGGTAGGTGCCAACCGACTTGCTGGCCACGGCGTAGAACGTTCGGAAGTACGGCGCAACGGCGGAGAACGCATCGAACGCGCCAACGGCCAACGCCGGCCGATCGTCGTGCTCACGGAGTAGTTGTACCTCGACGCTCTCCGAAAGATCACGCCCCACAGTGTTCGCCGCCGTATCGGGGTACACCGTGCCGCGCAGGCCGACCGTTACCCGAGGAAGAAATCCGAACGCGATGAACGCGTTACGCTGCCATCCGCCGAGTTGGAACGACTCCGGAGTCCGCGCGTTTGTGAAGGCAAAATCCACCGTACCGCTCGGCAGCACCGCGGCGCTGGGCACGTTCACGAGGCCGCTGAGGCCGGACATCGAAATCCCGTCGCGGCGCAGCGTCGAGCTGTCGGAGTCGGCCAACGCATGGGTCCTGGGAGGGGCGGACCCGCCGGCGGCGGCTTGCAACATCGCGCACACTGCTACGACAAGCGGAAGAGTCATCCAAGATCCGTCGGGGAGTGGAGCGCCTCAACGTCGCCAGGCTCGGCTTCGAATGCAACACCAATGCGAAAGGCGCGCCCGCCGAGAGTTCGGGGAGCGCGCCATCGGTGTCGCATTTCGAACGCCGGGCCGGCTACTCACGCAGCGAGCGGAGGCCGCGCAGGGTCCGAACGGGACGCTCCTGCTAGCCAGTTCCCCCCGTGACGCTGATGGTGCCAATGTGGCCGCCGATGCACATGAATGTCAGCGTGAACGGGTTTGGCAACGTAGCGGGGAGATTAAAGCTGCCGGAGATTACGCCCGAACTCTTCTGCAGGGTGACTGCAGTTTGAATCCAGCCAAATATCGAGCCGCCGTAAAACGCGAGGGACACAGCGTTCTGACTTGGGCACGGGTCGGTGCCAATGATCGTGTAGCTGATCGTTGGGTCAGCACCCGGCGCAGCCGATCGGTCGAACGCCAAATCAGCAACCTGACCGGACGCCGACTTCTGGAACGAGAACGAGAGCACGCCGATGAGCCCCGTTGCGCCGGTCAGATCGGATTGGACGGTGGAGCCCAACTGCCCGTAATCCTTGGACGCAAGGTCCGCCATCGTGATCGTCGCTCCGCCGCCCACGAGGGCCACGATCTGCTGCAAAGCCGCGACGTCAAAGGACGCCGACACGTTCGACTGCGAGCCGCTCGTCTGCACCGACACCGGCGCGGTCGGCGTCGCCGACACACTCGCGGTGGCCGTCACGGTTTGCGTCTTCGTAATGGCGGGCGACGTAGAACTGTGGCACGCCGAAAACAACACGGCCACTCCGGCGAGCGCCAAGCTCGCCTTCACCCAATACCGGTTTCTCACCAAAGCCTCCGAGATAGGATCACGGCGAGAGGACGGCCTGCCGCATTCGCCGCAAATATGGAGCCCCACGAACCAAATGGCAACAGCGGGCTCGGCTGGACGTTACGGGCCCCCTACGGGGCCTGCGGTGCGCCCGGCGTGTGGTCAATCCGAGATTCCAAGCTGATCGGTCAATCTGTCGATTCTTCACGCCGTTGGCTAGTGAACGGCGTCACAAGATTCATGAGAATCTTCGCTACGCAGCCTTGATCCTTAGGTGGGGTTCCCACCGTCCAACCGGACATCCAGTATTGGGAATCGCTCGTCGCCCGTTTCCCGGCAATTCTCGGCGTCATATTTGAGGAATCAGCTCCTATGACCGGTCAGCGTCCACTTCGAATCGCATCCCTGATGGCCGGCGCCTTTGCCGCCCTGAGCACCGCGCTCCCCGCCCCCGCCGCCGCTCAGAACCTCTACATGCCGCGCGCCGTCAAGAACGCCTACGCCGCAGGCGCGCGGTCGCTCGACGGCAACCCCGGACCCAACTACTGGGAGAATCACGGCCGCTACGCGATCACCATCTCGGCCCTGCCCCCGGACCGGCGCATCTCGGGCACCGAGCAGATCATCTACATGAACAACAGCCCCGATACGCTGCCGATGCTGGTGATCAAGCTGTTCCCCAACTCCCACAAGCCGGGCGCGCCGCGCGACGGCGGCGCCTCGCCCGAGTCCATCACGTCGGGCGTGCACATCCGCTCGTTCGCCGTCGACGGGCGGCCGCAGAAGTGGAACGACAGCCCGCGCATCTTCACCTCGGCGCCGGTGCGGCTGCCGGTGAAGCTCGCGCCGCATCAGTCGGTGCAGCTGGCCTTCAGCTGGTGGTACGATCTCCCGGTCCAGCCCAGCCGCCAGGGGATGATCGACTCGACGACTTTCTACGTGGCGTACTTCTACCCGCGCGTGGCCGTGTACGACGACTACAACGGCTGGGACATGATGGACCACTCGGGGCACGAGTTCTACAGTGACTTCAACGATTACGACGTCACCGTGAACGTGCCCGCCAACTACGTGGTCTGGGGCACCGGCACCCTCACCAACGCCGCCCAGCTGCTCCAGCCCGGGCCGCTCGAGCGCTTCCAGGCGTCGTTCGCGTCCGATACCACGATCCACGTGGCCACCGCCGCCCAGACCCACGCCGGCCAGACCACCGCGCAGCAGGCGATGAACAGCTGGCACTTCACCGCCGCCAACGTGCCCGACATGGCGTTCGGCCTGAGCGACCACTACGACTGGGACGCCGCCAGCGTGCTCGTGGACGACGCCGCGCACCGCCGGTCCAGCGTCCAGGCGGCCTACAACGACACCGCCACCGACTTCCACCAGATGGTGCAGTTCGGCCGGCACTCGCTCGACTTCCTGTCGCACGTGTGGCCGGGCGTGCCCTACCCGTACGAGAAGACGACGGAGTTCCAGGGCGGCGCCGGCATGGAATACCCGATGATGGCCAACGACGAGTCGTACGCCGATCCGGCGTTCGCGCAGTTCGTAGCCGCGCACGAGATCGCGCACACGTACATGCCTTTCTACATGGGCACGAACGAGACGCGCTACGCATTCATGGACGAGGGGTGGGCGACGACGTTCGAGTACCTCATCAACCGCGCCGACATGGGCGTCGACAAGGCAACGACGCTGTTCCAGCAGTTCCGCGTGAACCGGTGGGCGCACGACCCGGCGCCGGCCGAGGATCTGCCGATCATCACGCCGGCCGACGAGCTGATCGCCGGCTACGGCAACAACGCCTACGGCAAGCCCGCGCTCGGCTACCTGGCCATGAAGGACATGCTGGGCGACGACCTGTTCCGGAAATGCCTCCACGCCTACATGACGCGGTGGAACGGCAAGCACCCCACGCCGTGGGACTTCTTCTACACGTTCGACAACGTGGCCGGGCGTCCGCTCGACTGGTTCTGGAGCAACTGGTTCTTCGGCAACGGCTACATCGACCTGGCGGTGAAGAGCGTGACGAAGGCCGGCAACGGCTATCGCGTGGTCGTCGACAACATCGGCGGCATGGACGCCCCGTTCGACGTCGTGCTCACCTTCGCCGACGGCTCCACGCAGCGCACGCACGAGACCGCGGCGGTGTGGGAGCACGACCAGAAACAGGCCACGGTGAACGTGGCCGCGGGCAAGGCCGTCAAGGCGCTGGACATCGACGGCAACATCTGGGTGGACGCGGATACGTCGAACAACGGCTGGAAGGCGAAGTAGGCCCCCTATTTCGCCCGCTTGGCCGCGGCGCCCGTCGGGCGCCGCGGCCGCTGTTTTTCCGACACCGACCGCACGATCGTGCGCCCCCGGCCCGTCTTCGGCAGCGGCGTGTCGCCGTGCGCCACGGCGGCGCGCAGCAGCGCGCGAACGGAGGCGGCATCCAGGTCCGCCACGGACCGGAGGCGCACGAAGCGCCCTTGGTTGCCGTTCCCTTCGAGGGTTCCCCGCGGGTCGGGAAGGTGGGCGCCGTACATGAAGTAGAGATTCACGCCGCTCGCATACACGGCCAGCGATACGAACACGTCGGACGTGCGCTCCGTACTCGCGAAGCCGATCGCCAGCGCGTTGTAATTGTCATATACTATTTCGACCGCGGCCGGATAGCGCTTGCGCAAAGCGGCGCGCGCGGCGCGGGTCAGTTTCGCTACCGCCGGATCGAACTTGGCGATGAAGCCGGCAATCTGTTTGGCCGGGGACGGGGTGGCGCTGGTGGGCACGGGACTCCTCCGGCTCATATGGTGGCAGACGGCCGCAAATGCACGCCGGACGATGCGCCGGGCGCGCTCAATACACTGGCATCGGGCATGTGCGTCAGGAAGTACGCGGCCCCCGCCCAGAGGAACGCCGCTGTGAGCCACGCGGGCAGCGACGTGCTGAGCGCCCACACGTTCGTCGCGCCCTCGACCGGGGACGGCACGACCCCCACCACCTGGTTCACGGCCGAGTGCATCAGCATCACGAGCAGCAGACTCCCACCAGTACGCGCGTACAGCCACGCGATGGCCACCGAAAGCGCGGTCACTTCCACGACGTAGAACGGGAACGACTGCCCCGCCTTGTCGGCACCGGGCATGAAGAACAGCGGCAGATGCCACGCAGCCCAGACGAGACCGAGGATGACGCTCGCCCCCCCCAGCCCGAAGCGGTCGGCGAGCCGTGGCAGCGCGTAGCCCCGCCAGCCGATCTCCTCGCCGGCTTGCGCCGGGGTCGACAGCACGATCGCCACGGCGATGATGGCCCACGACTCCCCACCGAACCGCGGCCACGCGCCCTCGATCGCGCGATAGGCCAGCGCCGTCAGCAGCTTGACGAACAGCATGTAGGTGACTGCAAACAGGTACCATCTCGCGCCGACGTTGCCACGGATGATCCGATGCCAGATCTCGGCCAGGCCAGCCCGGCCCTCGTTCTGCGCCGTAAGTGCCATTGCGCAGATCGCGGGCGAGAAGGTCCCAACTAGCAGGAGCGCCCCGAACAGGACGCCCGAGCCCGGAGCCTTCCCACGGCCGGCGGGAGGGCCAGCGAAACGCGCCGCGAACCACGCCCCCCAGCTGAGCGCGAAGGTGAAGCCGAAGAACCTGGCAGCCCGAGTCACACGTGAGGGTCGGTCAGTACTTCCAGGCGCCGGTGTTCTCCCCGGCCGGCGCGTGCTTCGTGATCGCCGCCGCCATCTCGCGCAGCATCTCGGTGTTGGTCGCGTGCTGCCACCCGTGCCCCTTCTCGGGGCGGCCGTAGCGGAACACGCCCGGCACGTGCGGCGACTTCGTGGAGTCCATGAAGTTCTGCAGGTCCATCACCGCGAGATTGAGATAGAAGTTGTCCATGTCGCCCACGTCCACGTGGATCTTGTCGACGAGTTCGGGGCCGACCGTGGACCAGTTCTTGGCCAGATACGCCTCGAGGTCGTAGCCGTGATCGCGCATGTAGTCGGCCACCGAGCGGTCGATGTGGCCCGTCTTCTTGTCCCACAGCGGCTTCGGGTAGCCGTCGGCGCCCACCGGCGCGTACACCGACTCCCACGCCTCGAACTGCTCGGTGGACCGGCCGTGGCTCCCCAGCACGTCCTCCAGACGGCTCATGTCGCGGATGCTGAGCCAGGGCTGGCCGTCGTTGTCGCGCATGACGAACCGCTCGGGATGGTACCACTCGCTGGTCGGGTCGAAGGGCGCGATGCCGCGCCGCGGCACCACGAACGCGTTCGTGTCGACGTAGGCGTCGAAGGTGCCGTAGTGGTGGAAGTCCACCGGGTCGGGGTACAGCGTCCACGTGCCGCCGAAGAACGCCGCGTGGTGGATCTGGAGCGCGATCGACTCCCACCCGCCCGTGGAGCCGCCGGTGAGCACGCGCGCGTACGGCTTGGCGATCATGCGGTAGTGCGATTCGAGGTACGGGATCAGCTCGGTCATGATCGCATCGCCGTACGGCCCGTTGTTCGCCGAGTTCACGGCGTACGAGTCGTCGAAATACGGCGTCGGATGCTGGAACGTGACGGCGATCATGCGCGGCATGCCGGCGCCCATCCAGTGGCGCGCGAACTCCCAGCCGGGCTCCAGGTTGTACATCCGCCAGGAACGCGCGGTACTGCGGCGGCAGCGGCACGCTGTCGGGGCTGAACCCGAGCGGCGCGCCGAGGCTGAAGTGCCCCTGCTGGTAGACCACCGGGTAGTGGACGTTCGGGTGCTCGTCGTAGCCCTCGGGCAGCAGCACCGTGGCGCCGATGTAGAACGGGTGGCCCCAGAATTTGGTGAGCAGCGCGCTCTGGATCTTCACGTGCTTCACCCACTTCGTGTCGGCGGGCATCGCGATTGACGGAATCACTCGGCTGAGCGACAGATGGACGTCGTAGCCAGCGGCGGGATCCAGGTGCACGCGCTGAGGCGCGCTCACCAGGTTGCCCGGCGACGTCGCGAAGTTCTGCCCCTCCCACTGGTCCATGTGCGCCCAGATCACGTGCCCGTCGGCGCGGTGGAACTGCGTGTACACGTTCATCACCGCCTGCACCCAGTAATCGCCGGCCGGGATGTCGCGCAGCGACATGAGCGGGTAGCCGAGCGTGCCGCCGTCGATCACCGCCGCCTGCCCCGGAGCGAGCGCGCTCACGTCGGCGCCGAAGAAGGGCGTGCTCTCGGCGAACGAGCCGGCGCGCATGCGCGGCTCGGGCATCGAGTCGCGCGCCACGACCACGAACACGCGTCCGGTGATCGCCTCGGCGTGCGCGGCGGCGGGAAAGGATATCTCGAACCGCTGCGCGGCGGCGGACGCCGGCGGCGTGGGAGCGGCGGGCCCGGCGGCCGTGAGCAGGCCGGAGGCGGCGAAGGCGAGGGTGAGGCTCAGTGCGCGCATGGTGGTGGACTCGGATTGGTGAGGATGTGGGCGCAGTGCGGTGGACGCCCTACTGCTTCGCCGGATCAGCCGACGGCCGGTTCGGTGAACGCGCGCCAGAGCGGCACGCGGCGCATGCCGATCCACGCGAGCAGCGGGCTGAAGAACGCGCCCATGATGCCGGACGCGGCGCCGAGAATCACGAGACCGACGTTGAGGCGCCAGAGGGTGGAGGACGAAGGCGTGCCCATGAGCGATGATGGCGATTGCGCGGCCGACGGGCAAGAGCAGCTGCGGCCGGGGCGGCGGCCGCGCAGGACCAGTTCGTTGCGCCTCAATGGGTGCGGCAATACGTTTGCGAACCCCGGCCGCGGTGCCCAATGACGACCGATCTTCTGCGGCAACTCCAGGACCTCCTCGGCTCCGAATACGTGCTCGAGCGCGAACTCGGCGGCGGCGGCATGTCGCGCGTGTTTCTGGCCGAGGAGCGGCAGTTCGGCCGGCGGGTGGTGGTGAAGGTCCTGAGCCCGGACGCAGTTGCCGGCATCTCCGTGGACCGCTTCGCGCGCGAGATCCGGGTGGCCGCGCGGCTCCAGGACCCCCACATCGTTCCACTGCTCCAGGCCGGGCGCGTCGGCGACCTTCCGTACTACACGATGCCGTACGTCGAGGGCGAATCGCTGCGTGCCCGGATGGCGAGGGACCCGCTCTCCGTGGAGGACGCCGTCGGCGTCCTGCGCGACATCGCGCTCGCGCTCGAATGCGCCCACGCCCGGCAGATCGTGCATCGCGACATCAAGCCGGAAAACGTGCTTCTCTCGGGGCGCACCGCCGTGGTGACCGACTTCGGCATCGCCAAGGCGATCACGGCGGCTACGCTTCCCCTGGAGGGCGGGGGGACGTCCACGGCGCTCGGCACGATCATCGGGACCCCCGCGTACATGGCGCCGGAACAGGCCGCCGGCGGTATCGTCGATGCCCGCACGGACATCTACGCATGGGGCATGGTTGCCTACGAACTGCTGGCGCGCGTGCACCCGTTCGCCGAACACACCACGGTCCAGGCGCTGCTGGTCGCGCAGATGACCGATTCGCCCGCGCCGCTCGGCGAGCGGGCGCCCAGGCTGCCGCCTGGACTCGCCGCGCTCGTCGATCGCTGCCTGGCGAAGGATCCGAACCAGCGTCCCGCCTCTGCCGTCGAACTGCTCGAACGGCTGGACGGACTCGAACGCCCGGCCGTAGTCCATCGAATGGGAATGTCGAGGGCGCATGTGGGAGGGATGGCAGGCGTCGTGGTCCTGCTCGCGATTGCGAGCGCCTGGTACTACACGCGATCGGAACACCGGCACTGGGCCCGGGAAGTAGCGCTGCCCGAGGCCGCGCGGCTGCGCGAAACGGACCACAATCTGTCCGCGTTCCTCCTGATGAAGCGCGCGCAGGCGTACGTTCCGGCCGACACCGGCGTCGCCCAGGCGATCGCGGACAACACGATGAGCACCACCATCACGTCGTCGCCGGCCGGGGCGGCCGTGGCCATCCAGGACTACGTCACGCCCGACAGCGCCTGGTATCCGCTGGGCGCGACGCCCCTCCGGAACGTGCGCATCCCGAAGGGATATTTTCGCTGGAAGCTCTCGGCACCGGGCGCCAAGGACTACGTCTCGGCGCCGGTTACCGACACGGCGATGGACTTTCCGCTCGATTCGCTGCGGGCGGCGCCCGCCGGAATGGTGCGCGTCCCCGCGCACCGATGGGGCGACTACATCGCCTTCGTCGGCTGGGTGGGACCGTTCGATCTCCCTGCCTTCTACATGGACCGGCTCGAGGTCACCAACCGGCAGTACCAGGCCTTCGTCGACTCGGGCGGCTACGCGAACCGGAAGTACTGGACGGAGCCGGTCGTGCGCGACGGCAGGGTCCTTGACTGGTCGCAGGCGATGGCCCTCTTTCGCGATCGCACCGGACGCCCCGGCCCGTCCACCTGGGAGGGCGGCCATTACGCCGACGGCCAGGCCGACTATCCGGTATCCGGCGTGAGCTGGTACGAAGCATCGGCGTACGCCGCATTCGCGGGCAAGAGCCTCCCGACGTTCGCGCAGTGGTACGAGGCGGCGCCGGCGGCCGCGACGCGCTACCTCGTCCAGATGAGCAACATCTCGCGCGCGTCCCTGGCGCCGGCGGGCGCGTTCCTGGGCCTGGGCGCCGACGGCACGTACGACATGGCCGGCAACGTGCGCGAGTGGACCATGAACGCGCTCGACGCGGGCCATCGATTCATCCTCGGGGGCAGCTGGCAGTCGCCGACCTATCTCGCCGCGGAGCCGGAGTCGCTCTCGCCCTTCGACCGCTCACCCGGCAACGGCATCCGCTGCGTGCTGAACGTGCAGCCGCTGCCGGTCGCGGCCACGCAGCCCGTGAAGCCGCTGGCGCGCGACTTCGCCCGCTTCCGCCCCGCCGGGGACGCGGTGTTCAACGCGTATCGGGCGATGTACCGGTACGACCCCACCCCCCTCAACGCGAAGCGCGAGGGCGTGGTGGCCGACACGCGGGACTGGACGGAGGAGAAGGTCAGCTACGATGCCGCCTACGGTGACCAGCGCATCACCGCCTACCTCTTCCTGCCCAAGCGCGTGCGTCCGCCCTACCAGACCGTCCTGTTCTTTCCCAGCGCCCGCGTCGTGGATCTCACCGACAGCCGCGCGCTCGGCGACACCGCCTTCTTCGACTATGTCGTCCAGAGCGGCCGCGCCGTGCTGTATCCGATATATCAGGATACATATGAACGGCGGCTGCTGCACACGCTGCCAGGCACCAGCGGCGCGGCGTCGGTCACGGTCCAGCGATCGAAGGACGTCGGGCGCTCGCTCGACTATCTGGCCACGCGCGCCGACATCGCGACGGACAAACTGGCCTATCTGGGCGTCAGCATGGGCGCCGCCGAGGGCGTGATCTACGCGACCCTGGCCCAGGACCGGCTCAGGACCGTGGTATTTCTGGACGGCGGGTACTTTCTCAACCCGCCGGCGCCGGGCGTGGACCAGGCGGATTTCGCGACGCGGCTCACGAAGCCGGTGCTCATGGTGAACGGCCGGTACGATTTCAGCTTCTCGCTCGACAATTCGCAGGATCCCCTCTTCCGCATGCTGGGCACCCCGGCGGCCGACAAGCAGCACGTCGTATTGGAGACGCCGCACGACGTGAACGCCGACCGGCCGGCGCTGGTGCGTGCCGTGCTCGGGTGGTTGGACAAGTATCTCGGGCGGGTCCAGTAACCAGGCTTCGAACGCGCCCAGGACTCACTTCCCCTGGAGCGTCATCCCCGGTGGACTCTGCGGCGGCCGACAGTCGTGTCGGTGCACGCCCTGCAGGAACGCCCGGATCATCTCGAGCGTGAGCCGTCCCGGTTCGCGCGAGGTGCCGTTGCCGCTGAAGTCCATGTGCGTGGCGCCGTTCACGACGCCCAGCCACTTGCATCCCGGCGGCATGTTCTCGTAGGGGTCGGTGCGCACCTTCCACGACGGCGCGCCCAGCTCCGTGTCGCGGGTGCCGGTCATCATCAGCACTGGACTGGTGATGTCGCGCCAGGCATCCGCGGGGAAGATCGAGCCCACGCCCTGCGGGGAGAGCGCGACGTAGACGTCGAACGTGGTCGAGCCGTGGACGCCGAGTCTGGTTGTCGCGCCCGCTTCCATCATGACCGTGGCCGCGCCCATGGAGTGACCGAGCAGGATCGCTTCCGTGCCCTTGCAGCGCGGCGCGGCCCATTGTTTCGCGGCGGCGATGTCCATGAACCGGCCGTCGTACGCGGACGGCGTCGTGATCAGTTCGTTGAGCCCGTTGCGCACGCCGTTGCCGCGCACGTCGCGCCGGAGCGCGGCGAGTCCGCTCTCCTGATGTCCGACGACGAGCGACAGGTAGCCCAGCGCCGCCATGCCGCGGCCGAGGTAGGCGTACCCGCGTTCGGAACCGCCGGCGCCCGGGGAGATGACGGCGATGCCGCGGCAGCTGTCGGCCGGCGGCGCGTACACCGTGACCGGCACGGTCTTGCCGTCCGCGCGGGGGAGGGAGGCGGACTGCTGGGCGTGGGCCGGCGAGGCGAGGACGAGAGCGAGTGAGGCCGCGAGAAGCGCGGCAGTGCATCGCGTCGCGTTCTGCAGGCCGGCGATGGCGGGAGCGTCTTCGAGAGTGGCGTCACGGAATCTCAAAGTCATGAGTTCGCATCGTCCACCGGCTCTATGAGGACCACGGCAGTCACCGGATCCGCCGCCGCCGCGCTCACGGCCCGCGCATACTGGCGATTGCCGACGAGCGCGATGATCGGCCCCGCGACCACCGCCGCGATGCCGGCGACGGCCTCGATTGAGAGCGAAATCGACGGACCGGCGTGAATGTGAACGCCAAACATCTGCGAATACACACTCCACGTCCGCGGCCGGGTGAGGGCCGCGACGCCGACCACCGCCACCGTGCCGCCGATCGTGCGAAGTCGTCGTGCTGACTGCAGGCGTTCCCGTGCGTCGGCGCGTGCGCGCGCGTTCTGAACCGCGCGGTCGACCTGAGAAGGCGTCCTGCCACCCGCGCTCACCGAAGTAGGCCCTGATCAGGTTGAATCGATGCGGTCCGGGAGACCGGGACCCTTAGCTGAGAAATGGAGAGATGGCCCATGCCACCGCCGTTGCTCCCGCGACGGCCAGAGCCACCGTTATCTGGCCCATGCGCCGCGAGCGAATGAAGCCGCTCACGCCAAAACTGAGCAGGAGCAGGTACAGGGATCCCAAGAACATCAGCGAGAGCGCCCGGTGGTGGCCGGCGATCGCCGGTGGGGTGCCGGCGCCGGCGGCCACGTTGGCGACGGCAGCCGCTCCGAAAGTCGAGCCCAATGTGACGACGAGAAGTCCGATCGCTGCCGCAAGTGCGGTGCCCGCGGCCCAAGGAGCGGCCCTGTGGGTTGCGGGAGCGGGCAGGATGGCGGCGAAGAACAGAAACGCGAAGCCGCCGAGGACTGAACTGACGAAGGCGAGTTGCCGGTACGTCTCGGCCATGTTGATCTCTTGGGAGGAGAGAGCGCGTTGGGATCCGGTCAACCAATCATTAATGAACTCACCGATGCCGCGGAGCCGCGCCGAACACCGCGCGGCTCCGCTCCCCATACTGCAACGTCTATTTTCACGGGGCAAGGGAACTGCTTTCCCCGACGCGATCTCCACTCGGCTGGCGGTTCGAGACGCGCGTGCCGGGAAGCATCCGCACGAGCGCGCCCATCAGTCCGTCGGAGAGCCAGCGGACCGGTTGCTCGGCGGCCGGGAGTCGTGCCGGCTCGGCGGCGGTGGGCACGGTGGACTCGATGGCCGCCGTGGACGCGTCGATCGCCACCAGCGCCACGCCCGGCGACTCCGCGGCCGGCGCGGCGGCCGCGGCGATCGCGGCGGAGGCGCGGCGGCGCCTGCGTTCCGGGCGAATGGCTGACTTCCAGGCGGTGAGCAGCGACTCGTCGCCGTGGATCGCGCTCACGACCATGGCGTCGAGGGCGGCCAGCGTCCGGCGCGCGGCGGCGATCGTGAGGCGCACCCCGGCCGTGGCCTGGCCGCGCGCGAGGCGGCGGCCCGTCTTCGTCCCCGCGGCGGCCAGCATCGCGTGGGCTGCGGCGGTGAGCTGCTCGGCGAAGTCCGGCGGGAGCCCCGCCGCCGTGAAGCGGTGGGCGGATCGCGCGGCGGTCTCCGCCATGGCCAGCGCGTCCGCGTGCAGGCGTTCCGGAGTGGCCCAGCGCGGGGGCAGCCGCAGCGCTGACATCTCGGGGGAGTCCGCTTCCTCGAGCGCGGCGATCTTGACGATCGGCAGCATGTGGTCGCGGATCAGCGCGGCGCGCATGGCGCGGTAGGTGCAGGTGGCCATCCGCGCCGAGACGTCGTTGGCCGCCTGGCGGTCGGCGTGGGCGGCGACGGTCGTCAACAGGTCGTCCAGGCGGGTGCGGACGCCAGAGCGCGCGACGTGGGGCATCCGATGTGCGTGGGCTGTGACGAACGCCTGCGCCGCGCGTAACGACCGGAGCAGACGGATCTCCCTGTGTTTCATGGTACTGCCTCCGATGAGAAGTGGGGGGAACGGAGTGCGAAGCGCGGTGGGCGCGCCGCGCGGCCCGGTGGGCAGGTGGAGGAGTCCGCGGTTCGGCGTGCGAGGTCGGGTGGCCGAGGCGCGGCGTTCGGTTGACCGGGGGCGACGGGCGCGACGCGTCATGCGCGCTGCGCGGGGGCCGAGTGTTCGGTCCCCTACCTATATAGGGCGCCCAAGTGGCACATGAGCGACATCAAATTGCGACAGGGCGTACCAAATTGCCGCACGAGCGAGCGGGAGGGGCACAGTGCGCGGTCAGGGGGTCGCCGGGAGTCGCTACCGGCGAGTCAGCGCAACCCGGGCGAACGGTCGGCGGACCCCGGCGCTGTCGTTGTCCATGTGCCACTGCCAGGAGTCCGTCGCGCGATTGTAGACGAAGGTGGTATGGAAGCCGGTTGTTTGCGTGTAGTGGAACACGAAGTGAACCGAGTCGCCGGCCACCATTCCTCGACCCGTGCCCTGCGGGTCGAACGCGCTGGCGGCGGTGTTGTCGAGCCAGAGACAGGCGTACTCGCCGGACCGGGGGTCCCGGCCGAAGAGGACGACTGCCTCGTAGGCCGGCGTTCCGTTCGCCGCGCGCTCGCGTGACACCTCGTGCATCTGGACGTACTCGCGGCCCAGCACCCAGGCGAACGTCACGTCGTGGGTCGTCGACTGCCGGGCGATCGTCCCGCGCAGCACCCAGCGCCCAATCAGGCGATCGAACAGCGAGTCGGCGGGCAGGGATTGCGCGGGGAGGCGCGCGGAGACGAGAAGCAGGAGCATGGACAGCCGGGCGATCGTCTTCATCGATACCTCTGTACCGCGCGAGAGGGATATGGGTTCGCCGCCTGAACCCGCAGCGGGGATCTCAGAGATCCCGGTAGAACTGGAGCCCGTTCCGATCGGGGTCGCGAACGTGAAACTCGCGGGTGCCCCAGGGCGTGTCCCACACCGCCGTCGAATCGAGGCCGGCGGTGCGGCTCGCGAACTCCGCCAACAGGTCGTCCACGTCGCGGACGAAGAATCGATAGGTCGGGCGGTCGCCGGGGCTCAAGTCCTTCGCGTCGTGCCATTGCAGGTGCAGCTCCACCGCGTCGCGCCGCACGCCCGCGTACTTCGGGTCGGTTTCCGAGTCCGCGAAGGCGAGGTCGAACCCGAGAGTTCGATAGAATCGAAGGGACGCGGGGACATCTTGCACCATCAACACCGGGTGCACCGCTTCGAGTCGTGGTGTCATCGAGGGGTCGTGCATTTCAGGCGGACCTCGGTTCCCGCTCAGCCGCGGTCGGACGCGCGCCTGTCGGCGCGGAACCCGAGCAGAAACAACACGACCGCAACAATGAACAGGGCCGTGTCCACTGTTGTCAGTGCCCGCGTGAGTTCTCGGTGCGACGCGGAGTCGACCACGACCTCTCCAACGAACAGCATCAGGAACGCCATGCTCAATGCGAGAAAGGCTCTCTTGTGCCACCACCAGGACGGTAAGGATGCGCTCTTCGGCGAGTCGAGCCGAGCGATGATGCTCGCGGCCCTCGGCTCGTCCGCATCGTTGACGATTGCGACTCTCACGCTGCCGGCGAGGCCCAGTGTTCCGGGCGAGGACTGGTCCAGCATGACCGCATCAATCCCTTCCGCCAGCAGCGCGAGTCTCACGCTCTCGGCCAGACTGATGGAATGCGCGTGAAGGACGGTGATCATAGGCTACCTGTGGCTGCCGCCGTTGACTCGCGGGTTCACTCCAACTCCAGTGGCGCGTCCACCACATCCTCGACCATCGTGCGGATGCACACGTCGAACCACTCATGGAACATGCGACGCGTCCGCCGCCGTGGCCACTGTGGCCCGTCCAGAATCCGGCGAGTCGCGAGCCTACGCAGGAACGTAGGTCAACCTGATGACATCCTCGGCGATACGATCATTGGTCACAGGGCGGAGCCGCGGCCGCGGTCCGGCGAAATACGGAGTGCCATGACCAAGCACGACGGGGTGCAGGTAGATCCGATACTCATCGATCAGGCCAAGCTCGGTGAGGCTCTGCGCCAGGCGCGGGCCGGCAACTTCGATCTCCCCGTCGCGCTCGACCTTCAGCCGGCGGATCGCGCCCTCGAGATCGCCCTCGAGAAGTCTGGCGTTGGGGCCGACCGACTTCAACGAGCGCGAGACGACCCATTTCGGCTGATTCCGCCATGCCGCCGCGAAGGCGCGTTCGTCGGCATCCCAATCAGGAAGATCGTCGTCCCAGTACCGCATGATCTCATACATCCGGCGACCGTACACGCTGCCCGCCTGCCGCCGAACCTCCTCGATGAAGTGGCGGAAGAGCGTCGGGCTGGGCGCGAACGCCGTATGGTCGACGTAGCCGTCAAGGGACTGGTTCATGCCGAACACGAGCCTGGCCATACACTTCCTTTCCGTGCGCGGTACGTCCGCGCGGTTCTGATTGCTCTGCGCAATCGGTTGTAAGCTAGATCGGCTGATTCAAGGGATCGTTGCCGAGAGCGTGCGGAGCGAGCCGGCCGTTTACAAAGGCCACGGCGCCGGCAGTAGCGCCACGTTAGATCGCCGCCGCAAGACATGTCGATCAACCGCCATCGTCATCGCCACCAATGGGTCTCTCCCAGTGGAACTGTGGCAACGCTGAATCGCCGCTTGAACCAGGCCTGCATCTCGTGTTTCATGACCAGAAACTCGGAGGCCGCATGGGACACGCCGAATAGGGTCCCGGTGAGGCCTAACGCCGCGGCGCGCTGCTGCGGCGTTTCATAATAATTGCGGCCAGCGAGCGCAGCGAGTCGGCCGCTTCCAAATCCCACGCCGACGGCAGTAGCGCCTCGTTGATATGACGGGCTGGCCGTCAAGGGGCAATATCGACCTTCCATTATCATCCAGCAAGTCGTGGGTGGGACCGGCGGACGCTTCGACGATGAATCCTGCTGATATACGCCGGTCAGCCCGGAGGCCGGAGCGGCAAGAATTGGATCCGTCGGGAGCTTCCGCCTTCTAGGACCGCGGGATCGGGACGTGTCCCGCCCGCATAACGAGGGCGCGGGTTCTCCAGTCGTGCCGCCGGCCCACCACACGGTGTTGGCTCATGCTACTGCCGTTGTCGGTTCGATCTCGCGCAGGACGGCCCACAAGAAGCCGGCGAGTTCCCGCGCCACCGCCACCACGGCGATCTGTGGTCGGCGCCGGACGGCGAGTTTCGTGTACACCTTGTGCAACCGGTGCTGCGCCTTCCACGCCTGCGCAACCACGAGGGCTGGTTGCCCTTCCTGGCGGTGCTTCACGTGTTGACTCACCAGCGGTCGGAAGCGATACGCCCACGCCGCCTGCACCAGCACATGGCGGCAGTGCGTGTTCCCCGCCTTCGTGATCGCGCCGCGTCGCTCCCGATCCCCCGAGGAGTGCTCGCGCGGCACGAGCCCCAGATAGGCCATGAGCTGCCGCGGATTCTCAAAGCGGCGCCAGTCGACGATCTCCGTCGCCAAGACCAGCGCGCTCTGCCGTTGAATCCCCCGGAAACACTGCAGCCACGCCACCGCCGTCGCCATCGCGGGCGCCAGCACCAGCTGCTCGAGTTGGTGATCGAGCTCCTGGCGACGTTGCAGCTTGTAGTCGAGCAGCGCGAGGTACTCGCCCAGGACGAGGCGGTCTTCGGCCCCCAGATCGGGCGCCGTGGCCAGCACCTGCCGCAGCCACCGATCGTGGGCACTCGTCCAGTGCCGCCCCGCGCGATACACCACGCCCCGCCGGGCGAGGAACTTGAGCACGTAGTGCCGCGACTTCAGGATCTCGCGCTGAAACGTCTCCCGACACCGCACCAGGTCCCGCACGCGCTCTTCCGCGGCACTCGGAATCCGAACCACGACGAGTTCGCCCGCGCGATAGAGCCGCGCCAACTCGACCGCGTCCCGCCGATCGTGCTTCCGCTGCACGCCGGCCCGCTTCGGAATCAGCGACGGCGCGATCACATCGCAGTGGTAGCCCCACTCCGTCAGTGCGCGCTGTAGCACGTACCCCGCGCCGCTCGCTTCGTAGCAGACCCGCGTCGCCGCGGGCACCGGCGCGTGGCGCGCCAGGAAGCGGCGGAGCTTCTGAAGATCGTTGGGCAGGCGGTCGACATGCGTGGGCGCGCTGGCGTCGGCCGGTAACACGGCCAAGGTGAGGGAGTCCTTATGGACATCCATCCCGAGGTGCAGCATCGTATCCGACATAGGGCTGGTCCTCCACGTGGCGGCGACGTGTTCCACTGGTCGCCTGTGGCTCTGGCAACTCCTGCATGATCATGGGAGGAGCTAATCCACGATCAGGCTGGAGGGCCAGCCCGTCATATCTTCTAGGCGTCGAGCGCGCCCGGTCCGAAAACCCCGCGTCACCGGATCCACGTGCCGAGACGCCGCCACCGGATGTTGGTAATGGCTCGGAAGTAGTCGACGCCGGCATTCGTATCGTACGAGTAGTACACGAACATTGGGCTACCAAGGAGATTCGCCCGCGGGGGTGAGTCCCAAGTCTAGTTGAAAAGAAGGTGGTGCCGCAGTACTAGAGTGTGAATCCCGGGCAAGGATCTCCACTCATTCCTGAGGACACCACCCATGCGAAGAGTACGAAGAAAGTCGTCGACCGGCCAGACGGTGCAGCCCGAGCCGGCTGACGGTGAAGACCCCAGCACCGTGACGGTCGCCATGATCCAAGCGCTGATCCCGCTCGGGCTGCGGGCGGTCGAGGAGGCGTTGCAGGCAGAAGTCGCGGCGTTGGCGGGCCCCCGGTATGCGCGCGAAGCGGGGCCCTCCGCCGTGGTGCGCTGGGGGGCCCAGCGCGGGTCGGTGTATCTGGCCGATCAGAAGCTGCCGATCGAAGTGCCCCGGGTGCGGGATCGCGCGGCGGGGGCGGAACTCCCCCTGGCGACGTACGCGGCGCTGCAGACGCCGCGCGGCCACGACGTGGGGCTCTTTCGGCGCGTGTTGGGCGGGCTCTCGTGTCGGGAGTACGAAGCCGCCGCCGAGGCGGTGCCGGAAGCGTTCGGTCTGGCGCGCACGAGCGTGTCGCGGCGGTTCATCCGGGCGAGTGCGCGGGAGTTGCAGCGGCTCCAGGAACGACGGCTCGACGATGCGGAGTGGCTCGTGCTGGTGCTCGACGGCAAGACGTTCGCCGGTGATCAGCTCGTGGTCGCGCTGGGCGTCACGGCCACGGGGGAGAAGCGGATCCTGGGCCTGGTGCAGACGGCGAGCGAGAATCGGCGCGTGCTGGCGAGCTTCCTGCGCGAGTTGGGGGAGCGCGGCTTCCCCCTCGACCAGCCGCTGCTCGCGGTCCTCGACGGCGCGAAGGGCCTCCGCGCCGCCGTGCGCGAGGTGTTCGGCGACGATCCCGGTGCAGCGCTGTCAGTGGCACAAGCGGGAGAATGTCGTGAGTCATCTCGCCAAGCGCGAGCAGCCGACGTGGCGGCGGAAACTGCAGGCCGCGTACGCGCAGCCGAGCTACGCGGCGGCGAAACGGGCGCTCACCCGGCTCCAGCACGAACTCCAGCTCCGGAACGCCTCCGCCGCGGCGAGCCTGGCCGAAGGGCTGGAGGAGACGCTCACGCTGCACCGGCTCGGCGTCGCCGCCGAACTCAGCGTGAGCTTCAAGACGACGAACCTGATCGAGAGCGTGATGGCGCGGCTCGAAGCGAAGACGCACCGCGTGACCCGCTGGCGCACGAGTGATCAGAAGCTCCGGTGGTGTGCGGCCGCGCTCTGGGCGATGGAGCGGCAATTCCGCCGCGTGAAGGGCTATCGACATCTGCCCTTGCTGAAACAGGCCCTCACGACCAAACTCGTATCATCCCCGGCGGCTGCGGCCTGAGCCGCCTCCCCGCGACACTGCCTGAATTTCAACTACGCTCAGGACAGACCCCGCCCGCGGCACTGGCCCATAGTAGCGGCTATCGACAGAATCATCCCGGTTGTCGCCCATCATGAAGAAAGTACCAGCGGGAACGACCAGCGGGCCCCACTCATGGAGGCTGGGTGCTCGGACCGGCGGACCGAAACGAGAACCGCGAACCTCGATCTCATGCTGCCATGCGAAGATCGCCTGCGGCTGGTCGGCGACAGTATCGCTGAGTGCAAACGAGTTCGGCGAAGGGTCGAACACACCATTGACCAGCAGTTGTCCGTGTCGCATCAGGAGCGTGTCACCCGCCACTCCGATGACGCGCTTCACGAGGGTGGGCGTCACCTGATCAGGAGAGATTCGAATCGTCACATCCTGCGGCGGAGAAACGAAGACCGCGACATCGCCACGCTTGGGCATGGCATACCCGGGTAGCGACCAACTTGTAAACGGGATGTGCGGGCCGTACTCGAGCTTGTTAACGAACAGCCAATCGCCAACAAGTAACGTTGGCTCCATACTGCCGCTTGGAATCCGATACGCCTCGGCCAGAGTTTGGCGAGCGATGAGAAAGATGGCGAGGACCGGCAACACGCCCATGATCGCGGCACGTGTGCGCAGTGCGAGCGACGCGCGCATCGCGGGAGTTGCGCTTGGGACGGAGCGGGCTGCACGCTTTCGACGACCTTTCCCCATCGCGATGCCTCGCATCTGATACTAGCTGGTATGCGCCTACACGGGGTGACGTACGCCTAACGCCGCGGCGATCTGCTGCGGCGTTTTCTAATAATGGCGGCAGGCGCCCGCAGGGCGCCAGCCGCTACCCTAGCCCACGCCGGCGGCAGCAGCGCCAAGTTAGGTTGCCGTAGCCCGCTCCAGAAGCTCTCGGATCTCTGGCGGCAGGGATTCCCACTCTATGTATCCAAACTCTGGCCCGCGTTCCGCTAAGGGCTTCGCCTCTTCTGCTTCCTTGTGCAGGCCAAACAAAATCCAGCTCACGACTCCGAGGAAGTCACCTCGGGGCCCGGCCGGGCCCATGATGGCGCGGAGAGCTGGGTGACGCCGATTGAAGTCCGAGGCACCCTCAAGTGCACGGACTCGGTCGCGGATGTCAGGCCGCTCGAACGTGCATCCGTTGGTCTGGTGGGCAAACGCGTTACGGATCGCTCGCACAATGTGCAGATCTCGGGCGAGCCATTTGGAGATCAAGCCAAGTTGCTGACACGCGTTGATCCGGGCGCTGAACGTCCCAAGGGGGGCCTGATAGCCGTTCACAATATCGTGGTCCTTGCCTACTGGGGGCTGCAGGCGCGCCACAAGCAAAAGGCGCAGCGCCTCATCCAGCATAGACGATGCGACAATGCCCGCAGCGCGATCGGATTCACGAGAGAACTCGCGCTGCATCGCATCCTGCCAGTCCTCCGGTGTTCGTGGCGTCGTCATATGGCCTCGCGGCAACCTAACGCCGCGGCGCTCTGCTGCGGCGTTCTATCATAATTGCGGCCGGCGAGCGCAGCGAGCCAGCCGCTTCCAAAGCCCATGCCGACGGTAGCAGCGCCTCGTTAGGCAGGCCCACGCGATTGCAGAGCATCCGCGATCCTCTCCAAGGCTCCGAGGATTGCTCGTTCGGTTTGTGCCCGACGCTGCTGAAGTTCATACAGCCTGGACACGGTAACGAGGAGCCACCCGACGACTAGGAGAGCCGCGACTGGGGCGACAATCTGAAGCAGAAACCACAACAGCAGTTCCATGGGCGGCCTCGCAGAATCGCAGCTCGTTGCTCTGCCTAACGCCGCGGCGCTCTGCTGCGGCGTTCCAACATAATTGCGGCCAGCGAGCGCAGCGAGCCGGCCGCCTCCGTATCCCACGCCGCCGGCAGCATCGCCTAGTTAGGCAGCAGGTCGCGAACCACGTCCGCTCCGCCAGCGCGGCAGGAACGTCAGCCCAATGGCAACGCACACTCCGACGAACAGGAGGTGTGGTCGTGACGCCCCGATCCCGCCAAAGCCCAGCCGAACGAACAGTGGTTCCGTTAGCCAGTAGATGGCGACGAACTCGAGGCAGATTCCAATCCCGCGGTACACGGCCTGCCACGGACTAAGCGGATGCGGCGGGGACTCCATGAACGGGCTCCTCGTTTGATTGCTGCCTAACGTCGCGGCGAT
>CAVZKH010000005.1:0-303371 GCA_963775915.1 uncultured Gemmatimonadaceae bacterium | reverse complement strand
ACCGCCCGGATGCTGCGGGAGTACATCTACCACCTCAAGGATCTGGGCCTGTCACCGGCGTCCATCCGCCGGGGTGTCGAGCCTCCGACCTCTTTCCGATTCCTGCTCGGCGAGGGACTGCTGGAGCGCGACCCGAGCGAGCGGCTCGAGACGCCCAAGAGGTGGCGCGCGCTCCCCGACGTGCTGTCGGTCGACGAGGTGGCGAGGCTGCTCGCCGCCCCGACATGCGACGACCCGCTGGCTTGGCGCGACCGGGCGATGCTCGAGCTGGCCTACGGCGCCGGGCTGCGCGTGTCCGAACGGATCGGCATCGGCGCTCAAGGACATCCTGATCGCGAGGGGCTGGTCCGGGTCTTCGGCAAGGGGAGCAAGGAGCGCCTGGTGCCCGTCGGCCGGACGGCGATCGCGGCCGTCGCCATCTACGTGCGCGAACTCCGGCCGAAGCTGGAGCGGGGGCAGGGCGAGGGCGGCGCTCTTCCTCAACGCCCGCGGCGAGCCGCTGTCGCGGATCGGGCGCCTGGAGATTCTCCGCAAGTCGTCGAGCGCTCCGGCATCGACGAAGCGCGTCACGCCCGCACACGCTGCGCCACTCGTTCGCCACGCACCTGCTGGAGGGCGGCGCCGACCTGCGGGCGGTGCAGGAGATGCTCGGGCACGCCGACATCTCCACCACCCAGATCTACACGCACGTCGACCGGGAGTACCTCCGGAGCGTGCACCGGCAGTATCATCCCCGGGGATGATCTCCGCGCGCAACGGCCGACCATGATTCTCGTCATCGACAACTACGACTCGTTCACCTACAACCTGGTCCAGTATCTGGGCGAGTTGGGGGCCGATCTCGACGTGCGGCGGAACGACGCGCTCTCGGTGGACGAGGTCGGCGCTCTCGATCCGTCGGCGATCATCCTCTCGCCGGGCCCATGCGCGCCCGCTCAGGCGGGCATCACCGTCGAGACCGTCAGGCGGTGGCGGCGCCCACCGTGCCGATCCTCGGCGTCTGCCTGGGACACCAGGCCATCGGCGAGGCCTACGGCGGGGTCGTGGTCCGCGCGGCGCATGTCATGCACGGAAAGACCTCCCGCATCGTGCACACCGGCGAAGGGCTCTTCGCCGGCCTCCCCAGCCCGATGGAGGTCATGCGGTACCACTCGCTGGTGGTCGAGCGGGGCTCGCTCCCCGACGCACTCGACGTGGTGGCGTACTCGGCCGACGACCCCACCGAGATCCAGGCCGTCCGGCACCGCGAGCATCCCGTGTTCGGCGTGCAGTTCCACCCGGAATCGATCAAGACCGAGCACGGGAAAGCGCTGCTGCGGAACTTCCTGTCCCTGGCCGGAGCGCGGTAGCAACCCTCGGACGACTCCGAAAGCGTTTGCCGGCACAGCGTTTGCCTTTCCAGGCGGCAATCGGTAGATTGTCTGGCGTGAATCTTGCGGCCGGTCGCGCGGCCTGGCGCCGCCCATGAGGACGCTCGCCGTCATCCCAGCTCGCCTGGGCGCGACGCGCCTCCCCCGCAAACCCCTCCGCCTCCTCGCCGGCCTCCCCCTCGTGATCCGCGTGTGGGAACGTGTCCGGAATTGCGGCGTGGCCGAGCACTGCGTGATCGCCACCGACAGCGACGAGGTGGCCGCGGCGGCCCGCCGTCACGGGGCCGACGTCGAGATGACGTCACCCGAACACCCGTCGGGCACCGATCGGGTGGCCGAGGTGGCCGCACGACCGGCCTACGCCGGCTTCGACACGATTCTCAACGTGCAGGGCGACGAGCCGTTCGTCGAGGTGACGGCGCTGCGCGGCGCCACGACGATGGTGGCCGAACGGGGCTTCCCGTTGGGCACGGCCGCCGCCCTCGCCGGTCTGGAGACGTTGATGAACCCGAACGTCGTCAAAGTCGTGGCCGACGACCGGGGCCGCGCCATGTATTTTTCACGGGCGGCCATCCCCTTTCTCCGCGACCACGCCGATGCGGCGTTGCTGCGAGACCGGATCTGGCAGCACGTGGGCGTCTATGCCTACACGCGGGATGCCCTGGCCCGGTGGGTGGCGCTGCCGCCGCATCCGCTGGAGCGCATCGAACGGCTGGAGCAGCTGCGTCCCCTGGCCGCCGGGCTGGCCATGGGCGTGGCCTGTCTGGCCGGCGCAGGGCGGGGCGGCATAGACACCGAAGACGATCTCGTTCGCGCGAACGCCGACTGGTCCAATCTCAACCCGGAACAGCACTGATGCCATCCACCGCAACCCAGCACTCGACGAAGTTCATCTTCGTCACGGGCGGAGTCGTCTCGTCCCTCGGCAAGGGCATCGCGGCAGCCTCGCTCGGCCGCCTGCTCGTCGAGCGCGGCCTCAGGGTGTCGATGATGAAATTCGACCCCTACATCAATGTCGACCCGGGCACGATGTCGCCCTTCCAGCACGGCGAAGTCTTCGTCACCGACGATGGCGCGGAGACGGACCTCGACCTCGGCCACTACGAGCGCTTCATCGACCGCGCGCTGTCGCAGGCCAACAACGTCACCACCGGGCGCATCTACCTCAACGTGATCACCAAGGAGCGCCGCGGGGAATATCTCGGCTCCACGGTGCAGGTCATTCCGCACATCACCGACGAGATCAAGGCCGCGATGCGGCGCATCGCGCCCGAGAACGACGTGGTCATCGTCGAGATCGGCGGCACGGTGGGCGACATCGAATCGCTGCCCTTCCTGGAGGCGATCCGCCAGTTCCGCCACGACGTGGGCCGTGAGAACGCGATCTTCGTGCATCTCACGCTCATCCCCTACATCGCCGCGGCCGGCGAGCTCAAGACCAAGCCCACCCAGCATTCGGTGCGCGAACTGATGGAGATCGGCATCCAGCCCGATCTGCTCATCGTGCGCACCGAGCGTCCGGTATCGGACGAGATCAAGCGCAAGATCGCGCTGTTCTGCAACGTCGAGTTCGGCTGCGTCATCGAGAGCCCCGACGTGCGCACGATCTACCAGATCCCGCTGGCGTTCCACGACCAGGGCTTCGACGACATGGTGCTGCAGAAGCTCGGCATCGAACGGCCGGAGCCCGACCTCTCGGCCTGGCGCGGGATGGTGGAGCGGGTGCTGGCCCCGCGCGAACGCGTGCGCATCGCGGTGGTGGGCAAGTACACCGAGTTCGTCGACAGCTACAAGAGCGTGCAGGAAGCGCTCATCCACGGGGGCATCGCCAACGATGTGGGCGTGGACATCCACTGGCTGTCCAGCGACGAATTCACGTCGCAGGAGCGCGCCGCCGAGCTGCTCCACGGCTACGACGGGCTGCTCGTGCCCGGCGGCTTCGGCGTGCGGGGCGTGGACGGGATGGTCGAGGCCATCCGCTACGCCCGCGAATCGCGGCTCCCGTTCTTCGGCATCTGTCTCGGCATGCAGGTGGCGATCATCGAGTTCGCGCGCGACGTCTGCGGCCTGGACGACAGCCACTCGTCCGAGTTCGCGCCGCAGTGCGACAACCCGGTGGTGGCGCTCATGGAGTCGCAGCAGCACGTGACCGACATGGGCGGCACGATGCGCCTGGGGGCGTATCCGGCCCGGCTCGCCCGCGGCACGAAGACCGCCGAGGTGTACGGCCTGGCCGAGGTCAGCGAGCGCCATCGCCACCGCTACGAGGTGGCGAACGCGTACCGCGAACTGTTCGTGCAGAAGGGCCTCAAGCTCAGCGGCCTGAGTCCCGACGGGCAGCTGGTCGAAATCGTCGAGTTGCCCGAGCACCCGTGGTTCATCGGCTGCCAGTTCCATCCCGAACTGAAGTCGCGGCCGATGCGGCCCCATCCGCTGTTCGCCGGATTCATCGCCGCGGCGTACCGGGCCAAGCACGCCGCGGCCAAGGATGCCGCGCCAGGCAAACTCGTCGAGGCGGCGGACTGACGTGGCGACCGCATTCCCGACCGACGCCCTCTTCCTGATCGCCGGGCCGTGCGTGGTGGAGGACGACGCGCTCAACCTGCGCGTCGCCGACCATCTGGCCGCGCTCGCCGGTCGCGTGCCGGGCGGCATCATCTACAAGGCATCCTTCGACAAGGCCAACCGTTCGAACGCCGGCGGCCACCGCGGCCCCGGCCTCGACGAAGGGCTCGCGGCGCTGGACCGCGTGCGCCAGGCCACGGGGCTGCGCATCCTCACCGACGTGCATCTCCCCGAACAGTGCGCCGCCGCCGCGCAGGTGGCCGACGTGCTCCAGATCCCCGCGTTCCTCTGCCGGCAGACCGACCTGCTGGAAGCCGCCGGGGCCACCGGCAAGCCGGTGAACATCAAGAAGGGCCAGTGGATGCACCCCGAGGGAATGCGGGGCGCCGTGGACAAGGTGCGCGGGGCCGGCCGTCCGTCGTCGGAGGTCGCGGTCACCGAACGCGGCACCTTCTTCGGCTACGGCGACCTCGTGGTGGACATGCGCGATTTCACGCGCATGCGCGCCGCCTGCGACGCGCCGACGATCTTCGACGCCACCCACAGCGTCCAGCAGCCCGGCCGCGGGCAGGGCGGCACGAGCGGCGGAGCCCGCGAGTTCATTCCGCCGCTGGCGCTGGCCGCGGTGGCCGCGGGGGCGAACGGGCTGTTCATGGAGACCCATCCCGATCCGGACCATGCGCCCAGCGACGGCCCGAACATGGTGCCGCTGGAGGCGCTCGACGCGCTCATCGAGCGCACCGTGGCGCTCTGGGCGCTGGTGCGCGCATGATCGACGCCGCGCTCGCCCGGCGCATCAAGCTCGTCGCGCTCGACGTCGACGGCGTCCTCACCGACGGGGGCATCTACCTCGGCGCCGTGGACGGTCGTCCGCTCGAATTCAAGCGCTACGACATCCACGACGGCCTCGGCATCCACCTGCTGCAGCGGGCCGGCGTCCGCGTCGCGATCGTCACCGGGCGGGTGTCGGAGAGCGTGCGGCTGCGCGCCGCGGAGCTCGAGATCGACGACCTGGCGCAGGTGACCAACGCCCAGAAGCTGCCGGCCCTGACCAGCATTCTCGAGCGGCACGGCATGACGGCCGCCGACGTCGCCTTCGTGGGCGACGACTTTCCCGATCTCGCGGTGCTTCGCATCGTGGGGCTCGCGGTGGCGCCCGCCAACGCCGTGTCCGAGGTGAAGCACGAGTGCGCGCACGTACTGAGCCGGCCGGGCGGCGCCGGCGCCGTGCGCGAATTCGCCGAGCAGCTCCTGCGCGCGCGCGGCCAGTGGGACGCCCTCTGGCAGGACTACGTGCGCCAACGCTCGGCTCAGGGAGCGGCACGGTGAACGCGCCCGACATCGTCGCCCTGGGACAGCGGGTGCTGCGCCTCGAATCCGAGGGCCTCGCCGAAGCGGGGACCCGGCTCGGCCCGACCTTCGCCGAGGCGGTCCGGATGATCGCCGGATCGAGCGGGCGCGTGATCGTCGCCGGGGTCGGCAAGTCGGGGCTCGTCGGGCGCAAGATCGCCGCCACGCTCACCTCCACCGGCACGCCCGCCAGCTTCCTCCATCCGGTGGACAGCGCCCACGGCGACCTCGGCATCGTCGGCGGCGACGACGTGGCCATTCTGATTTCCAAAAGCGGCGAATCCGACGAGTTGCTGGGCCTGCTCGAGAACCTCAAGGGCCTGGGCGTGCGGATCATCGCGATCACCGGCGAGGGGGAATCGACGTTGGCGAAGCTGGCGGACCTCTGGCTCGACGGCTGGGTAAAGGAAGAGGCCTGTCCGCTGGACCTGGCGCCCACCACCAGCACGACGGTGGCGCTCGCGCTCGGCGACGCGCTGGCGGTGGCGCTGCTCGACGTGAAGGGATTCCGCCGCGAGGATTTCGCGCGGCTTCACCCCGGCGGGTCGATCGGCCGCAAGCTGCTCACCCGCGTGCGGGACGTGATGGTCGCCGACGACCTTCCCCTGCTGCACGCGGGCGACACGATGCGGCAGGCCATCGTGCTGCTGGCCGAGAAGCGCGGCCTTGCCATTCAACTGGACGACCACGATCGCCTGGTCGGGATCATGACCGCGGGTGACCTCACGCGCATGATGGAACGGGAAACGGACATCCTTTCGATCGCCACCGATCGCGTGCTCACGCGCACGCCCAAGACCGCGCGCGCCGACGAACTGGCCAGCGCCGTCGTCTTCCGCATGGAGACGCACGGCATCATGGCGATGCCGGTGGTCGACGACGCGGAGCGGGTGATCGGCGTCGTGCACCTCCACGACCTCATGCGGGCCCGCGTCCGATGAAACGCCTGCTCCCGTTCGCCGCCGCCGCGGTGCTCGGCGCCGCGGCCTGCGGCCGCCCCGCCGCGCCGCCCGTGGCCCATGTGCCGTCGATCGCCGACAGCGCCGAGCAGGTGATGTTCCAATTCTCGTCGATCCTCACCAACCAGGGCGTGGAGCGGGGCACGATGACCGCCGACACGGCCTTCGTGTTCCGCGATCAGACGCTGTTCGACTTCCGCAACGTGCACGTGGCGTTTCGCGACTCCGTGGGACGGCCGAGCGGCACCATGGCGTCCGACAGCGGCCGCTACAACATGCGCACCGCCGTGCTCGAAGGGTGGGGCCATGTGGTGATCACCACCACCACGGGCGAACGGCTGGAGACGCCGCAGCTGCGCTACAATCAGGCGACCAATCTCGTCACCAGCGATACCTCGTTCGTGCTCACGCAGGGCGACAAGGTGCAGAAGGGGATCGGCTTCCAGGCCGACCCCAACCTCAACCGCATTCAGATCCTGCGCAAAGCGAGCGGTTCGGGCGTCATCACATCCTTCCCGGATCGCTGATGCGCCGGCCGCGCCTGGCGCTCGCCGCCCTCGTCGTGCTCGCGCCGGCCGTCGTCCGGGCGCAGGGCGCCGCCACGCGCTGCGACGCGCGCAACACCGATTCCACGCGCCAGCTCTCGGTGAAGAACCCGGTGACCGGCACGTACGACAACTTCTTCGGCGCCGGCGTCGTCATCGTGTGCCCGGCCAAGCAGATCCATCTGCGCGCCGACAGCGCCGAGCAGTACGGGGACCAGAAGCGGTTCTATCTGGTGGGGCGCGTGTTCTACCAGGAACCGCGGTTCAATCTCCATTCGGACTTCCTCAACTATTACATGACGGACGAGCGCATCGTGGCGACGGGCAATGTCGACGCCACGATGCCCAACGGCTCCCGGCTCAAGGGGCCGACTGCCACCTACCTGCGCCCCATTCCCAAGACGCGGCCGCTGGCCGAGATCACCGCCCCGGGACGGCCGACGATCACCCTGATCCAGCAGGATTCCCTCGGGCATCCGGCGCCGCCGATGCAGGTGACCGCCGACAACGTGTTCATGAAGGGCGACAGCCTCGTGTACGCCGGCGGCACGGTCGAGATCGTCCGCCAGGACCTCACCGCCCACGGCGATTCGATGTTCCTCGACGGCCAGCACGACGTGCTGCATCTCATCGGCCATCCGAAGATCGAAGGGCAGAAGGGAACCAACCCCTTCACCCTCGTCGGCACCCTGCTCGATCTCTACTCCCACGATCAGAAACTCAACCGCGTGCTGGCCCGCGGAAAGGGCGTTGCCACCAGCAAGGACCTCACCCTGCACGCCGACACGATCGACTTCCGCGTGAACAACGACGTCCTCGAGCGCGCCATGGCCTGGGGCGGGAAGGGCCGCGCGGCGGCCCGGTCGCCGGCCGACAGCCTGCTCGCGGATTCCATCGACGTCATCATGCCGCACCAGCGGGCCCGCGAGATCCACGCCGTGGGCAGGGCCTACGCCGAGAGCAAGCCCGATACGGTGCGCTTCCGGACCAAGGACATGGACTGGATGCGCGGCGACACGATCATCGCGCTCTTCGACACGATCCCGCCCAAGGACACCACGCAGGCGCCGCGCGTCAAGCGGCTCATTGCCATCGACAGCGCCAAGGCGTACTACAACATGGCCCCCCGCGACTCCACCGTCTGCGTGCCCGCGATCAGCTATTCCCTGGGCCACCGCATCGTGGTGAGCTTCGGCGACAAGGGCGTCGAGCACGTCGACGTCGAGGGCAAGACCTACGGTCTGCTCGTCGAGCCGAACGATTCGCTGCCCGAGAACCTGTGCGCCAAGCCGCCGGCCAAGAAGGACACCACCAAGGCCGGCAAGAAGGACACCACCAAGACCGGCAAGAAGCCGCCGCCGCCCGCCGGCCGCCGCGACACCAACACCGTCTCCATCCTTCCACCGTCCCGCCGATGACCGATTCCGCTCCGACCGAACAGTTTCTCGCCCAGGTCGAGCGGCTGTCGCACGGTGACCGCTCCACCGCGCTCGCCGTCCACGCCCTGATCAGCGAGGCCGATGCCCATGGCGCCGTGGCTTTCGACCGCGCCGCGGTGGTCTATCGCGACGACCATCTGGCCGCGCTCCGCGCCGCCGGCCGCGACGCCGAGCGCGAGGCCGGCCGGCTGAGCCTCGACGAGGTGCGCGAACACCTCGCCCGCTCCGTGCTCCCGCGCCTTGCCGGAGAAGGCCTCGTCGTGCTGCCGCCGGGCGGCATCACGGGTCCCGAATCCGTGGTCCGGTTCACCGAGCGCGTCTGGCGCGACATCGAGGCCAGCCGGGGCGACATCGCCGCCGTCATGCGCCGCACCGGCGAACAGCCCGTCACCGGCGTCGACCAGGCCCTGGTCGAGCCCGAAGCCGCGGTGGTGCCCGGCGGCAGCACGCTCGAAGCCGTGGGCCTGGTCAAGATGTACCGCCGCCGCCGCGTCGTGAACGACGTCGCGGTGCACCTGCAGCAGGGCGAGATCGTCGGATTGCTGGGCCCCAACGGCGCCGGCAAGACCACCACCTTCTACATGATCGTCGGCCTCATCCAGCCGATGGCCGGGCGCATCCGGTTCGACGGCGCCGACATCACCAACATGCCGATGTACAAGCGGGCCCGCCTCGGCATCGGGTACCTGTCGCAGGAGCCGTCGATCTTTCGCAAGCTGTCGGTGGAGGACAACATCCGCGCCATCCTCGAGTCGCTGTCCATCTCGAACGCCGAGCGCGCCACGCGGCTCGAATCGCTGCTCGACGAGCTCGGCCTCAAGCACCTGCGGCATCAGAAGGCCTACGCGCTCTCGGGCGGCGAGCGGCGCCGCCTCGAGATCACCCGCGCCCTCGTGACCGAACCCAAGTTCATGATGCTCGACGAGCCCTTCGCGGGCGTCGATCCCATCGCCGTCCACGACATCCAGACCATCGTCTCCCGTCTCCGGAATCGCCACATCGGCGTGCTGATCTCCGACCACAACGTCGAACAGACCCTGGACATCGTGGACCGGGCCTACATCATGTTCGACGGGCAGGTCAAGGTGTCGGGCACGGTGCGCGAACTGGTGTTCGACGACACGGTGGCCGACATCTACCTCGGACCGACGCTCACCGCGCGGCTCCGATCACGGTTCGCTTCCGCCGCCGGCTGATCCGGCTCCCGGCATGAAGACAGGTCTTCAGCAAAGCACCCAGCTGCGCCAGGAACTGAAGATCAATCCGCGCCTCTACCAGGCGATGGATCTGCTGTACATGCCGCTGCTCGACCTCCAGCAGCACCTCAAGCAGGAGCTGATGAACAATCCGTTCCTCGACCTCGTCGAACCCGACGACGACGAGAACGAGGAACCGGAGCCGGGCGAGGAGGAATCCCCGGCCCTCGACGCCGCCGCCGAGGACGCCGCCGCCGAAACGGACGCCGCCAAGGACGACGCCATCGATTGGGAGGAGATCCTGCTCGACGGATTCGACGCCGGCGGCACGCCGGCGGAGAGTGAGGTCCGGGACCACTACGAGCCGGTCACGGTGGCCCGCGCCGACCTCGCCGACCACCTCCTCGAACAGCTCACGCTGCTCGATCTCACGCCCCGCCAGGAACTGCTCGCCACCGAGTTCGTGGGCAACATCGGCGAGGACGGCTATCTGACCTGCACCGTGGACGAGGTGCGTCAGAGCATGAACGACGCCGTCGTGGCCGCCGCGGAGAGGGAAGGGGAGGACCTCGCCGGCCTCCCCCTCTACACCCCCGAGGACGCCGAGGAGATGCTGCGCGTGATCCAGGCGCTGGATCCCGCCGGCGTCGGGGCGCGCGACCTCCGCGAATGCCTGCTACTCCAGCTCCGCGACCAGGGCCGCGCCGAATCGCTGGCCTACCGGCTGGTCGACGGGGCATTCGACGACCTGATCGCCCACCGCTGGCCGGAGATCGCCCGCCGCGAGGGGCTGACGGTACAGGAGGTCCAGGCGGCCGCCGACGAGATCCAGAAGCTCGACCCGAAGCCGGGCCTGCGCTTCAGCGCCGCCGAAGAGAACTACATCATTCCCGACCTCATCGTCGACAAGATCGACCAGGCCTACCGGGTGTCGCTCAACGACACCAACCTGCCGCGGCTGCGCTTGAGCCGCGCCTACCAGGAGATCGCCCGCGACAAGAGCAAGTTCCAGGGCGAGAACAAGGACTTCATCTCCAGCAAGCTGAACTCGGCCACCTGGATGATCCAGGCCATCGAACAGCGCCGCCAGACGATGCTCAAGGTCATGAATTACATTGTCGACCGGCAGCGCGAGTTCTTCGAGAAGGGAGTCCAGTACCTCAAGCCGCTCACCCTCCGCGAGGTGGCCGACGCCATCAGCATGCACGAATCGACGATCAGCCGTGTGACCAACGAGAAGTGCGTCCAGACGCCCCGCGGCGTCCTCCCGCTCAAGTACTTCTTCTCCTCCGGGCTCACCACCACGGGCGGCGACGACGTCTCGGCGCGCGGCATCCGCGCCCAGATCGAGACGCTGATCAAGGAGGAGGACGCCCAGCACCCGCTCACCGACCAGGAGATCGTCGACATCCTGACCGGGCAGGGCGTCCAGATCGCGCGCCGCACGGTCGCCAAGTACCGCGACCAGCTCGGCGTGCTCTCCGCGAGAATGAGGAAACGCGTATGACTACCCGCGTGCCGCCGGGGGCGTCCGTGGACGTCTCGGTGCTCGTGCCGGCCAAGGACGAGGCCGACAACCTGCCGCTGTTCATGGAGCAGGCGGAGGCCGCCTTCCGCGGCGGCCCCCTGCGCTATGAGGTGCTCGTGATCGACGACGGCAGCGTCGACCGCACGTGGGAGGTGCTCCAGGAACTGCTGCCGCGCTACCCGTTCCTCCGCGCCCTCCGCCACCGGTCGCGGCGCGGCATCGCCGACGCCCTCCGCACCGGCTACCTCGCCGCCCGCGGCGGCGTGCTCGTGTTCTACCCGGCCGACCTCCAGTTCAAGCCCGAGGACATCCCACGGCTGGTCGCGCCGATCGTGGCCGGCGAAGCCGACATGGTGACCGGATTCAAGCAGGGGAAGTACGAGAAGGCGTTCGTCTCGCACATCTACAACTGGCTCAGCCGGCTCCTGTTCGACGTGCCGGTCAAGGACCTCAACTCGGTGAAGGCCTACCGCCGCGAGATCATGGACGCGCTGCCCATCCGGCCCGATTGGCACCGCTATATGATCGTCCTCGCCGCCGACCAGGGATTCACCGTCACCGAGATCCCGGTGCCGCTCTATCCGCGTCACGCCGGCCGTTCGAAGTTCGGCATGTCGCGCATCCCCGTGGGCATGCTGGACATGCTCTCGGTATGGTTCGAGCTGCGCTTCGGCAAGAAACCGCTGCTCGCCTTCGGCATGCTCGGCGCGGCCCTGTTCGGCCTCGGCTTCTTCGCCGGAGTCGTCGCGCTGCTCTGGCTCTGGTTCTCGGGGGAGGGCGTGCGCTCGGTCTGGACGGTGATCCAGACCTGCCTCGTGCTGGGCAGCGTGTTCTTCGCCACCGGGCTCCTCGGCGAACAGATCGCCGGCCAGCGCGCCGAGGTGCGCGAGCTGCGCCGCCGCGTCGACGAACTGGCCATCGATCGCGACGCGCGAGACGCCGACTAACGCGTGCGCGCGCTCTGGCTGACGCACGCCTTTCCGCGCACGGCCGATGACGCCGCCGGCAGCTTCCTGCTGCAGCTCGCCGTCGGCCTCCGCGCCGCGGGTATCGACGTCACCGTGCTGGCCCCGGCGGCGCCCGGGCTCCGAGCCGACGAGGCGATCGCCGGCGTGCCCGTCCAGCGCTACCGCTACGCGCCGCGCCGGTGGGAGACGCTCGCCTACGCCGGCACGATGGCCGAGCAGGTGGCCGGGTCCCTGGCCGCGAAGGCGGCCCTCGGCGGCCTCATCGCCGCCGGCGCCCGGGCCGCCGACCGGGCGGTGCGCGCCCGGCGTCCCGACGTGGTGCACGCGCATTGGTGGTTCCCGTCGGGAATCTCCGCCGCCTGGACCGCCTCGCACGCCCACCTGCCGCTGGTGACGACCATGCACGGCACGGACGTCCGCATGGCGCGGAGCATCCGCGCGTCCCGCGGCGCCTTCGGCTGGGTCATGCGCCATTCGGCGGCGGCCACCACGGTGAGCACCTGGCTCGCCCGCGAGGTGCAGGCCCTGGCGCCCGGCGTCGAGCCCCTCGTGGCGCCGATGCCCGTGGCCACCGATCTGTTCACGCCGGCACCGCGCCCGTCCACCGGCTCGAGGCTGCTCTACGCCGGGCGCATCATGCCCCAGAAGGGCATCGACCTGCTGCTGGAGGCGCTCGCCGCCATGCCGACGGCCGTGGCCGTGGACATCGTCGGCGACGGGCCGATTCGCGGGCACCTCGAGGCGCTGGCCCGAGAACTGGGCGTGGCCGATCGCATCACGTGGCACGGGGCGCTCACCCAGGCCGCGCTCGTCCCGTTCTACCGGAATGCCCTGGCGCTCGTCATGCCGTCGCACGACGAGGGGCTGGGGCTCGTCGCCGTCGAGGCTATGCTCTGCGGCACCCCCGTGGTGGCGTTCGAGTCGGGCGGGGTGCCCGACGTGGTGCAGGAGGGGCGCACCGGCATGCTCGTGAGGGAGCGCACGCCCCGCGCGCTGGCCGAGGCGCTGGGGCGCATGGCGGCCCAACCGGAACGCGCCCGCGCCCTCGGACTCGCCGCGCGTGGCCTGATGCTCGACCGGTTCTCCCCGAGCGCCGTGGCGTCGCGCTATGCCGACGTGTACCGGAGCGTGCGCCATGGCGCGTAGCACCTGGTTCCGGTGGCTCCGCGCCGGAGTGTCCGTCATCGCGCTCGCGTGCATCGCCTGGGCGCTGGCTCACTACTGGAACGCGTACGAATCGCAGCCCATCGAGCCGCACCTGCGATGGAGCATGATCCTGGCGTCCGGCGGCGCGACGCTTGCCGCCTACGGCGTGCTCATCCAGACGTGGCGCGTCATGCTCGTCGAATGGGAGGCGCGACTCTCGTTCTGGCGCGCGGCCCACATCTGGACGGTGTCCAATCTGTACCGGTACGTGCCCGGCATGATCTGGCAGATCGGCGCCATGGGCGTGATGGCGCAGCGCGAGGGCGTCTCGCCGGTCGCCGCCACCGGCTCGGCGCTCCTGAATACCGCGGTGAACATCACCACCGGATTCGCGATCGCGCTCGCCACCGGCTCCGTGGCGCTGGACGCGTACCACCCGGGCGCCAGCCGCATCGCCATCGCGCTCACGGCCGTCGCCCTCGCGGGGCTCGTCGCGCTCCCCGTGACCATGCCCCGCCTGCTCGCGTTGGCGCGGCGCGTCACCGGCCGGGACATTCCCGCGGCGTCGGTGCCGCCGCGGGTGATCGCGTACGCGATCGTCGGGAACCTGATCACATGGGTGATCTATGGGCTCGCGTTTCAACTGCTCGTGACCGGCGTGCTCGGTCGCGCCGCTGGCGCACTCACGAGCTACATCGCAGTTTACAGCGCGTCGTACGTGCTGGGGTACATCGTGGTCTTCTTGCCGGCCGGCCTCGGCGCTCGCGACGGCGCGATGGCCGCGGCGCTGCCGGCCTTCCAGCTCATGACGGGCCCGCAGGCGGTGCTGATCGCCGTCTCGTCGCGCCTCTGGACTTCCACTCTCGAACTCGTGCCCGGATTCCTGTTTCTCGCGGTCGACGCCTGGCGTCGCCGTTCTTCCTCGCGAGGCGATTCGAATGCTTCGACGCGATGAACCGCTCGCGGTGCCCGTGCTCCCGGAGGCGCGCTTCGGCGCGGCGTGGGCGGCGCTGACCTACGCGCTGTGCACGCTCGTCCTGGCCTACCCAGTGTTCGCCGGCCAGTTCCTGGTCAGTCCGCACAGCGACCAGTATATCGCCGGCTACGCGTTCCGGCTGTTCGGCGCCCAATCGCTCGCGGCCGGGCACGGTTTTCCGCTCTGGAACCCGTACATCTTCGGCGGAATGCCGTACGTGGCGGCGATGCACGGCGACATCTTCTATCCCACGTTCCTCCTGCGGATGCTGATGCGCACGGACCTCGCCATGACGTGGGGGTTCATCATCCACCTGTTCCTGGCCGGCATGTTCACCTACGGGTTCATGCGGGCCTGGGGGTTCGGATTCTTCGCCTCGCTGTTCGCCGGCGCCGCCTACCTGTTGAGCGGACAGATCGCCTCGCTCGCCTCGCCGGGCCACGATGGCAAGCTCTTCGTGAGCGCGCTCTTCCCGCTGGCGCTCTGGATGATCCTCATCGGCATCCGCGACGGCCGCCGGTGGGCGTGGGGAGCGCTGGCGCTCACGGTGGGGCTCGGCGTGCTCAGCCCGCATCCCCAACTGCTGCAATACATGCTGCTCGGGTGCGGCGCCTTCGCACTCTTCGTCGCGTTCAGCGATCACGAGGGCAGGGGACGCCTCGAGCGCCGCGTCGCCATCCGCCGCCTGGGCTGCGCGCTGGTCGCCGTGGCCGTCGGCATGCTCATCGGCGCCGTCCAGTTCATGCCGGTCATTGAATACACGCCCTGGTCGCCGCGCGCGGCGGGGCGCGGCGGGTATGAGGCGGCCACGCAGTTCTCGATGCCGATCGAGGAATTCTTCAACACCTACCTCCCGCAGTTCACCGGCATGCTCGGCCACTACTGGGGACGCAACGGCATTCACCTCCACAGCGAGTATCTGGGCGTCTCGGTGCTCGTGCTCCTCGGCGCCGCGTTCGGCGCGACGACCCGGCGCGGGTTCCGCGCCTTCTGGCTCGGCGCCGGCGTCGTGTCCGCCTTCTGGGCCATGGGCAGCGCCACGCCGTTCTACCATCTCGTCTACGCCCTCGTGCCGGGGTCCAAGTACTTCCGGGCGCCCAGCATCATCTTCTTCATGACGAGCTTCGCCGCCGTCATGCTCGCGTCGATCGGTCTCGAGCGCGTCCTCGCCCGCCGCGTCGGCATGAAGTACGCCGCGGGCTGGCTCATCGCCGCCACCGTCGTCGCGCTGCTGGCCACCGGGGGCATGCTGACGAACATGGCCCAGACCATCGCCGCGTCGTTCGCCGGGTCACAGCGCTACGACCTCGTGCAGGCCAACAACGGCGCCGTCGTGCTCGGGGCCTGGCGTTCGTGGCTCGTGGCGGTGCTCACCTGCGGCGTGCTGGCCGGCGTCGCGCGGCACCAACTCACGCTTCGCCGCGCCGCCATCGGCCTCGTCTTCGTCGCCGCGGTGGACCTGCTCAGCATCGACCATAACTACTGGATCTTCTCGCCGCCGGCCTCGCAGCTCTTCGCCACCGATTCGGCCATCGCCTACATGCAGCGCCAGCCCCAGCCCGGTCGCGTGCTGCCGCTGCCTGCCGGTGGGGGAGCGGTTCCGCGCGATCCATACTTGGATGGCGACGGGTTCATGGTGCACCACGTGCGGTCGGTGGACGGCTACCACGGCAACGAACTCGGCGACTTCCAGCGACTGGGCGGGAAACACGGCCCGGACGAGCCGTACACGAACATGTTCAATCCGCAGTTCTGGAAGCTCACCAACGTCCAGTATGTCTACACGGACCTGGATGCGCCCGAACTGGCCAACGCGTTCGCCACGCAGCTCAAGCTCCCGGACGTCTCGTTCACGCGCGTGGCGGGACCGGTCCGCAACGCGGCCGGTTCGATGATCTACCTGCTCAAGCCGGCGCAGAACGACCCCTACGCCTGGGTCGCACCGGCGCTGGTGAAGGCCCCGGAGGATCAGACCTTTCCCACGGTGCTCAACCCGAAGTTCGATCCGGCAACGGTGGCCGTGTTCGATACGGCAGCGCACGTCACGGGGCAGACGCTCACCGCGCTCCCGGCGCCGCTCGCCATCACCACCAATGTCACCACCTACGAACCCGGGCACGTGGTGATGGACCTGAGCGCGCCCGCGCCCGAAGGTTCGGCGCTCGTCGTCTCCGAGAATTACTACCCGGGGTGGCGCGCGACCGTGGACGGGAAGCCGGTATCGGCCATCGGACGCGCCGACGTTTCGCTGATCGGTGTCGCACTGCCGACGGGGGCACGGCACGTCGAGCTCAACTTCGACGATCCCGCCTACGAGACCGGCAAGAAGGTGACGCTCGTGGCCATCTTCCTCGCCCTCCTGCTCACCGCGGGCGGCGTGGCCGCCGACCGGATGCAACGTGTCTGAACGCGCGCTCGTCGTCATCCCGACGTACAACGAACGGGAAAACATCGCACGGATCATCGACGCCGTGCTGGGGAAGGATCCCCGCCTCGAAGTCTTGGTCGTCGACGACGGGTCGCCCGACGGCACGTCGGGCATCGTCAAGGACATCATGGCCACGAACCCGCGAGTCCACGTCCTCGAGCGGGCAAGGAAGATGGGGCTGGGCACCGCGTATCTGGCCGGGTTCTCCTGGGGCCTCGAACGCAACTTCGCCTACATGTTCGAGATGGACGCCGACTTCTCTCACGACCCGGCGCACTTGCCGCAGTTCCTGGCCGCCATCCAGAACGCCGACCTCGTACTCGGCTCCCGCTACCTGAGCGGGCGGGTGAGCGTGGTCAACTGGCCGATCTCCCGGCTGCTGCTGAGCTACTTTGCCAACGTGTATGCCAGGGCGGTGACCGGCCTTCCGGTATGGGATTCCACCGGCGGCTTCAAGTGCTTTCGCCGGGAAGTTCTGGAAGCCATTCAGTTCGAACGCGTTCACTCGAATGGTTACGCCTTCCAGATCGAGATGAGCTTCCGCGCCTGGAAGAAGCGGTTCCGGATTGCGGAGATCCCGATCGTCTTCGTGGACCGCACGGAAGGGCAGAGCAAGATGTCGAAGGCCATCGTGCGCGAAGCCATCTGGATGGTCTGGTGGCTCCGTCTCAAGTCCATCTTTCACCGGCTCTGAGCCGGTGGCGCCAGGGCCCCAGGGCTGCCGATGATTCCGAACGGCCGGGAATTCTACAAGATGAGCGGGTCGGGAAACGACTTCGTCTTCATCGATGCGCGGGCGGTGCCGCCCGGGCGACTGGAAGACGTGGCCGCGATCAGGTCCGTCTGCGCCCGCGGCCCCGGCGTCGGGGCCGACGGAATCGTCTTCCTGGAGCCAAGCCGGACCGGCGCAGTCCGCATGCGGTACCTGAACAGCGACGGCTCGGTAGCCGCGCTGTGCGGCAACGCCACGCTCTGTGCGGCACGCCTGCTGGTCGAACTCGGCGGAGCCGCCCCGGGCGAGGGGTTCGCCATCGAAACGGCGTCGGGCATCCTCGGCGCCGTGGTCCACGCGACCACCGGTCCCGAGGTCGACATGCCCGCCGTGGAGGGCCTCGCCGAGGCCAGCCCGATTCCGCTCGTGGCCGGTGAGACCCGTGTGGGCTTCGCCCAGGTGGGCATTCCACACCTGGTGATCCTCTGCGACGACCTCGAGGCAGTGGACCTGGTGGGCCGGGGCCGGCCCCTGCGCTACGATCCAGCCTTCCGGGAGGGGACCAACGTGGACTTCGTTTCCCGGGCCCCGGACGGGAAGTGGCACATGCGGACCTACGAGCGGGGGGTCGAGGGCGAGACGCTGGCCTGCGGCACCGGGGCAGTGGCGTCGGCCGTGATGCTCGACCGGTGGGGGCTGGCGCCGTCCGGAGGCACGATCATCACCACATCCGGGAAGGAGCTCCGAGTCGGCATCCGGGCTGACGGCAGCACGATCAAGGCTCGACTGGCTGGCGAAGCTCGGGTTGTATACCGCGGATTCCTGGCTGAGATCTGACGCCGATTTGGCGGTCGGTGGCGCAGGTGGGCCATATTACACAGCCAGGCGCGCCACCCACGAGCGGTGGCAACCCAGACGGAGCATTAGGTAAGACGCCATAAGACGCTATAAAGCAGTGACTTATGGTGGAATAGCACCCGGGAAGTGCACATCGAACCATGGCTTTTCCACGTCTATAGTTGACATAATCTTTCTTATACGAACTAATACTTCGACAGTCTGGCCCTGAGCTGGCTTCATCGTGCCCCGAGCAACCCGTGCCTTGTAGCGCCAACCGCCTGCCCGGATGAAGACGCGGGCCGAGTCGCCCGATCGGCGACTCGGCCCGCGTTTGATGCTGATGTGGCAGTCTTGCCAATCAGCTCTTGGAGGCCGCCTTGGCCTCGATCTCCCCGAGCCGGACCCTTGCTTCGGCGGCCAGCCCCACGTCCTTGGGGTCCGTCGCCAGCTTCTGCCAGATGGCCTTCGCCGTTGCGGTGTCCTTGGCAACCAGGTAGGCCCGGGCTGCCTTGGACAGCTGGTAGGCCCGGTTGGCGTCGGACTTGGCGGCATCGGCCGCCTTCTGGTAAGCCGCCGCCGCCGCCGCCGCGCGGTTGGCCTGCAGCTGGCCGTCTCCGATCAGACTGTTGATGGACGCCTCATCCAAGCTGGCGCCCTTCTCGGTCAGCAGCTTCTGGAGCACCGCGATGCCGGCGTCGTTCTTGCCCGCGTTGAAGTTCAACTGAGCGAGCAACAGCCCGGCCTCGATCCCCGACTGGGTGTCCCCGAACTGGTCGGCAACCTTCTGGAGGTCGCTCTGGGCCAGCGCCTGGTTCCCGGCCGACACCGACTGCATGGCCGTGTTCAGCGCCCGCTCCGCCGCCGCGTTCTTGAGTTCTATCGACCTGGCGTAGTACCAGTAGGCCCCCGCGCCCAGCGCGATGACGACGAGCACGACCAGCAGCGCGGTCATGTTGCGCTGCACCCACTCGACCATCGTTTCTTCGGGATGTGGGATGCCGGCGCTTTGGGAAACGGGTTCTGTCATGGCTGGATTTGAGAGGAGATGCCCCTGGGGTGACTCGAACACCCGGCCAACGGTTTAGGAAACCGCTGCTCTATCCACCTGAGCTACAGGGGCGAGTGCCGGACAGTCGTAAACAACGGGAAACCTTTAATTTACGGGGCGAGTCGCCCGCGGTAAAGCGCCCGGCCTCGTCCCGCTGCGCGCTGCCTCGTCCTCAGCGGATGCCCAGCAGGTGCACGAGCAGAAGGCTGGCGCCGATCAGCCCGGCAAGCGACGCGGCCACCGCCCCGGTGACCCTCCCGCCCGCCGCTGCCAGTTCACGCAGATCGACGCCCAGCCCCATCCCGGCCATGGCCAGGACCATCAGCCAGGTCGCGGCACCGTGAATCGGCGTCGCCACACCCTCAGGCACCGTTCCCGCCGACCGCGCCCCCGCCATCACCAGAAACCCGACGATGAACCACGGGACGTAGCGGTGCAGCGCGAACCGGCGTCGCTCCGAGGCGTCGCCGTGGCTGAGGGCGAGGCCGAACACCACGGGCCCCAGCAACAGAATGCGCACGAGCTTGACCAGGGTACCCACCTGCCCCGAGAGCTGGCTCACCGGAAACGTGGCGGCCACGACCTGGGGCACCGCGTACACCGAGAGTCCGGCCACCACGCCGTATTGGTAGAAGGACAGTCCCATCGCGCGGCCCAGCGGCGGCAACGCCAGCACCAGCACGATGCCCAGGATATTGGTGAAGGCGATCGACGACGCGACGTCCCGCGCGTCGGCCTTGATCACGGGGGCCACGGCGGCAATCGCGGCGTTGCCGCAGATCGAGTTGCCGCACGCCACGAGCACGGCCAGACGGTGCGGCAGGCCGATGCCGCGCGAGATGCCATAACTGAGCGTGATGGCCACGGCGACGGTCACGGCGATGCCGCCCAGCAGGGCCGGCCCGGCGCCGACGAGCGCCGGCAGGTTCACGGAGGCGCCGAGGCCGACGATCGCCAGCTCGAGCGCCGGCTTCGCCGCCACGCGGATGCCGGCGCTCCACCGCCCGCCCAGGCGCCAGGTCGAGCGGGCCGCCATCCCGAGAAGAATCGCCAGCACCAGGGTCTCGACCAGCACCTGCCCGATGACCCGCCCCTCCAGCCAGGCGAGGCCCCACGCCGTCAGGCTCACGGCCACGGCCAGGCCGAGCCCCGGGCCCACCGCCCCGGAGGCCAAGACGGCGCGCGAAATCGGGGAGCGCGCGGGAGGCGCGGCGGGTGAGTGGGACATGCCCTGAACAGTGCGCGCGGGCCGCCGCCATGGCATTGCCACGGGCCCATACTATGTATAATGTGGAGTTATGTCTCGCCCGGACGTGCCCTCCGCCCCCGCGGCCGACCTCGACCTGCTCGTCGTGCTGGCGGTGATCGGACGCGAACGGTCGTTCACCCGCGCCGCCGCCGTGCTCGGGGTCAGCCAACCGTCCATCTCGGCGCGCGTCCGCCGCCTCGAAGAACGCATCGGCGAACCGGTGTTCGAACGCCTCGGCCGCGGCGTGCGCCTCACGCCGGTCGGCGAAGCCCTGCGCCCGGCCGCCGAGCGCGCGCTGGCCCTGGCCCGCGAAGCCGACCAGCTCTGGGCCGGCCTCGGCGCGCAGTCCCACGGCTTCGTCCGGCTCGCCGCCAGCACCACGGTCGCGGCCTACGTGGTGCCGGTGGCCATCGGGCGCTTCCGCCGGGCCCACCCGGACGTGGAACTGGACGTGCGGGTCGGCAACACGGAGCATGTCGCGCGCAGCGTGGAGGCGGGCGACGTGGCGTGGGGCCTCGTGGAAGGTCCCGTGGACGCCACGCGCCTGGCTGCCCGGACCTTTCTCGACGACGAGATGATTCTGATTGTTCCAGCGCGGCACGCGTGGGCCCGGCGGCGGCGGATCGATCCGGCGGAGCTCGAAGGAGCCGAGTTCCTGGCGCGCGAGTCCGGATCCGGAACCGGCGCCATCTACGAGGCGGCGCTGGCCGCACACGGCGTTCGGCTCAGGCCGCGGACCCGCATCGCGCATTCCCGCGCCATCGTCGCCGCCGTGGCGGCGGGCGCCGGAGTGGCCATCGTCTCGGCGCTCGTCGCCCAGCCCTTTCTCGACGCGCGGCGCGTGGCCCGCGTGGCCATGGACGGCGTGGAAATCCGCCGATCGTTCAGCACGATTCATCTGCCGGGCCGCACGCTGGCCGGGCTCGACCGCGCGCTCCTGCAGTTGGTCGTGGCGGCCGGCCGGGGGTGACGGCGCTCCGCGCCTGCCGCGCCGTCAGACGGTGAGGATCGATTCCACGCGGCGGCCGCGCAGCTCGTCCAGGCCGTTCAGGAAGCTCAGCACCATCAGGAAGCTGAGTCCGATGACGTTGCCGCCCACCCGCTCCACCAGCCGGCACGCCGCCGCGGCCGTTCCGCCCGTGGCCAGCACGTCGTCGACCACGAGCACGCGCGCCTCGCCGGGCAGCGCGTCGGCGTGCATCTCCAACGCGTCCGTGCCGTACTCGAGCGTGTAGTCCTCGCGTGCGCGTGCGGCCGGCAGCTTTCCCGGCTTCCGGATGGGCACGAGCCCGGCGCCGAGGCGCAGCGCGACCGGCGCGCCGAGCAGGAATCCGCGGCTCTCGATCGCCACTACGTGCGTGATCCCATCGGCGGCGAAGGCATCGGCCATCGCGTCGGTCGCCCGCCGGAAGAGCGCCGCGTCGAGCAGCACCGGCGTGATGTCCTTGAACAATATGCCGGGCTTCGGAAAGTCGGGAACGTCGCGCACGGCGCGGCGCACGTCGTCGGTGAGTGGCACGGATGGGACCGGTGAACAGTGAGCGGTGAGCGGGGAACCGACGTCAACGTACGATGATGAACCCGTCCGGCAAGGGGTCGGCCCCGGCGCGATCCGTCACGCGCACCTCGTGCACTTCGGCGGCCGGCGGGCCGGCTTCGAGTTCGGCCGCGAACCGGGCCAGGGTCGCGGCCGACGCGGCCACTTCGAGCACCACGCTCCCGTCGGGCATGTTGCGGACCCACCCGTCGACGCCGAGGGCGCGCGCCCGGTCGCGCACGAACCACCGGTACCCCACCCCCTGCACCGCTCCAACGACGACGAACCTGCGTTCGACGAGCGGATCCTGCATCGCTACGGCGTCCATCCGTGGCGGCCGAGCAGCGGCACGAAGCGCACCGCGTCCAGGTCCTCGCGGTCGAATCCGTCGGCCCGGCGCGTGACCAGCGCCAGGCGCTGTTCGTCGCGGCCGCCCACGGGCACGAGCAGCCGTCCGCCCTCGGCGAGCTGCGCCACGAGGGGCGCCGGCACCTCGGGCGACGCGGCGCTCACCAGGATCGCGTCGTAGGGCGCGTAGTCCCGCCACCCCACGGTGCCGTCGCCCACGAGCAGCGACACGTTGCGAATGCCCAGCTCCCCGATGATCGCGCGCGCCGAATCCATGAGCGGCGCCACCCGTTCGATGGAGAACACCTGGTCGACGAGGTGCGACAGCAGCACCGTCTGGTAGCCGGAGCCGGTGCCGATCTCCAGCACCCGTTCGCGGCCGGTGAGCCGCAGCAGCTGCAGCGATCGGGCGTGCACCAAGGGCTGCGAGATCGTCTGCCCGTTGCCGATCGGCAGGGCGGCGTCCTCGTAGGCGCGATGGCGGATGCCCGTGGGCACGAACACGTGCCGCGGCGTCATTTCGAACGCGCGCAGCACCGCGAGATCGCTCACTCCCTTTTCCTGGAGCGATTCGACGAGCCGCTGCCGCGGCCCCTGCATCTCTAGAGTCGCGGAGGGTCGCGCCACCACTCGCTCGCGGTTCGGAGAATGTCGTAGTTGGTGACGTCCAGATGCAGCGGCGTCACCGAGATGTAGCCGTCGTCGATGGCGCGGAAGTCGGAATCGTCCTCGCCGCTCCAGCTGATCGAGCCGCCGCCGATCCAGTAGATCGGGCGTCCCCACGGATCGTGCATCGGCTTGAGCGAGCCCGAGTACGCGCGCCGGCCCAGCCGGGTGAGCCGCACGCCCTTGATGCCCGACGGATCCACGGGCGGGAGATTCACGTTGAACAGCGTGTGCGCCGGGAAGTGCTTGAGCGACGTCAGATGGGCGAGCAGCGGGGTGAGCACCGGGATCTGCGCCCGCAGATGCGACAGGTCTGCGCGCAGGTCGCCGCCGGCGAACGACACGGCGATCGAGCGGATGCCGAGCGAGAGCCCCTCCATCGCCGCGGCGACGGTGCCCGAGTACAACACATCCTCGCCCATGTTCTGCCCGTGGTTCACGCCGCTGATCACGAAGTCCGGACGATCTGGCATCAGCGCTTCCACCGCCAGCATCACGCAGTCGGTCGGCGTGCCGTCCACCTGGTACCGCCGCTCGGCGATCTGCACCGGGCGCAGCGGATGGTGCAGCGTCAGCGAATGGCTGGTGGCGCTCTGCTCGCGGTCGGGGGCGACGATCGTCACTTCGCCGAGCGGCTCGGCGGCGGCGAGCAGGCATTCCAGCCCGTGGGCGAGGATCCCGTCGTCATTGGTGAGCAGCAGGCGCATCAGCCGTCCGCCTCGTCGTGCAGCAGATCGTGCAGCTCGCGCAGCGACTCCTCGAGCTGGACCAGCACCTCCACGGTCAGCGCGCCGTACGTGTGGTCGCGGAGGCCGCCCGCCTTCCGGTGCTCGTCCACCTTCTGCCGGGCGCCATCGATCGTGTACTTCTCCACGTAGAGCAGGTGTTTCACCAGCAGCACGAGTTCGATCTCGCGGCGCTGATAGACGCGGTTGCCCGACCGGTTCTTGGCCGGGCTCAGGAACTTGAACTGGCTTTCCCAGTAGCGGAGGACGTGCGGCTTGAGGTCGGTCAGCTCGCAGACCTCGCCGATGGAGAAGAATTCCTGGACCGGGTCCGGTGCATTCATCGATCTTGCTCCGCGCGGAGTTCGCGCGCCATGAGTTCCTGAACGGCCGCCTTCGCCGTCTGTCCGTCAAAGAGAATGCGGGACACCATCGCCGCGATCGGCATCTCCACGCCTTCGCGCTCGGCGAGCGCGACCGTGCTCACCGTGGTGTCCACGCCCTCGGCCACCGTGTAGCGTTCGCCCAGCACTTCGCCCAGCGCCCGCCCCTTGCCGATCTCGACGCCGAGCGAACGATTGCGGCTGAGCGCGCCGGTGCAGGTCAGCACCAGATCGCCGAGCCCGGCCAGGCCGGCGAACGTGGCAGGGTTGGCGCCCAGCGCCACGCCCAGCCGCGTCATCTCGGCGAGACCGCGGGTGATCAGCGCGGCGCGCGAATTGAACCCCAGCCCCACGCCGTCGTGAATGCCGGTGGCCACCGCCATCACGTTCTTGAGCGCGCCGCCCAGTTCGACCCCGACGATGTCGTCGTGCCTGTACACGCGGAACCTCGCGCCGCTCATCACGTCCTGCACGCGGCGGGCCGCTGCCTCGCTGCGGGCCGCCGCCACCACGGCCGTGGGCAGACCCGCCGCGACCTCGGTGGCGAAGCTCGGGCCGGAGAGCGCCACCACGTCCCGCCCCGGCACCTCGTGCTCGATCACGTCCGACATGAGGGCCAGACTGCCCCGCTCGATGCCTTTGGATGCGACCACCAGCACCGCGCCCACCCGCACGTGCCCGGCGCCGGCCGCTGCGATTTCCCGGAGGTGCTGCGCGGGCGTGGCGTACACTACCAGTTCGGCGCCCGCCAGGGCCTCGGCCAGCACGGGGGTCGCGGCGACGCTCTCCGGCAGGGCGACGCTGGCGAGGAACTTGGGGTTCTCGTGGCGCGCGTTCACCGCCACGGCGACGTCGGCCTCGAACGCCCACAGGCGCACGTCGTGACCCTTCTGCGCCAGCAGTTGCGCGAGCGCCGTGCCCCAGGCGCCAGCCCCGACCACGGCCGCCCGCATCAGGCGATCCCCGCGGTGAGGAGTATCGCGATGCCGAGCGCCACGATCACCGCGGCGATGAGCAGCCCCGCCGTGGTCGACATCGCCCCCATCTTGGAAAAGTGATGCTCCTCGCCGCGCCGCAGGCGGCCCATGTTGGGCCGGTGCGTCCAGAACACGAAGCTGGCGATGAGCACGCTCACAGCGAGCAGCGGCGAGCGCACGCCGAGCTGGGTGCCCACGAACACCGGCAGCGAGGCCGCCGCGGCCAGGGAGCCCAGCGAGACGTAGCCGGTGGCGCCGAGCACGGCCGAAAAGACGGCGAGCGCCATCAGCGTGGACACGGGCGTGAGCGCGAGGAACACGCCGCAGGCCGTGGCGACCCCTTTGCCTCCCTTCGAGAAGCCCAGCCAGACCGGGCGCACGTGGCCGAGAATCGCCACGCCGCCGTACAGAATGGCCAGCCACGAGGGCGCGATCGGCGAATTCGTCACGGCCGGCAGCAGCGCCACCGGCAGCGCGCCCTTCAGCATGTCCACGGCGAACACCGCGAGCCCGACCTTGAATCCGAGCACCCGCACCACGTTCGTGGCGCCGAGGTTGCCGGAGCCCTTGGTCCGCAGGTCCACGCCCGCCGCCTTCCCCGCCAGGTACGCCGCGGGGATGGAGCCCGACGCGTACGCGATCAGCGCAGCGACGGCCGGATGCATGTCAGCTCGCCTTCCGCCGCATCACGACGCGGAGCGGATTCCCCGTGAACCCCCACGCGTCCCGGAAGCCGTTGTGCAGATAGCGCACGTAGTTCTCCTCCACCAGTTCGGGGTGATTGCCGAACACGGCGATCGTGGGCGGCGCCACCTCGACCTGCGTGGCGTAGTTGAGCTTGACCTCGAACCCGGCCGCCTGCGGCGGCTGCAGCCGCGCCAGCAGCTCCTGCAGCCGCTGATTGACCTGCGCGGTGCTCACGCGCTTGTTCCGCTCCTCCTCCACCCGCAGCATCAGTTCCAGCACGCGCTGCACGCGCTGGCCGGTGAGCGCCGACGTGAACAGGAAGGGAACGAAGTTGAGATACGGGGCCTTCTCGCGGCACGACTTCTCGAATTTGGACGTGGCCTTGTCGTCCTTCTCCGCCAGATCCCACTTGTTGACGACGACGATGAGCCCCCGCCCCGCGTCCCACGCCATCGTCGCGATCTTGAGGTCCTGATTGTGCAGGCCCTCGACGGCGTCGATCACCAGCACGCAGATGTCGGCGCGCTCGATGGCCCGGCGGCTGCGCAGCGACGAATAGAACTCGATGCCGTCCTCGATCTTCGTCTGGCGCCGAAGCCCCGCCGTGTCGATGAACACGAACGTGCGCCCGTGGTACTGCATCGGCGTGTCGATCGCGTCGCGCGTCGTCCCCGCGACGTCCGACACCACCAGCCGGTCCTCGCCCACCAGGCGGTTCACCAGCGACGACTTGCCGACGTTGGGCCGGCCGACGACGGCGACGTGCAGCGCCTCGGCGTCCTCCGCCACGCCAGCGGGAAGCCGCTCCACGAGCACGTCGAGCAGATCGCCCGACCCCTTGCCGTTGAGCGCCGAAACGGGCACCGGCTCGCCGGCGCCCAATTCGTAGAACTCGTAGAAGTCCGTGGCCCGCGGATCATCCACCTTGTTCGCGACCAGCATCCACGGCTTGCCGCTCGACCGCAGGAGCTCGGCCACACGGGCGTCGTTGGGATGCATCCCGGCCGCCGCGTCGACCATGAACACGAGCAGATCGGCCTCGCCGATCGCGATCTCCACCTGCCGCCGGATCTCGCGGTCCATCGGCATCCGCGCGTCGTCGGTGAGCCCGCCCGTGTCGACCAGCCAGAACGCGCGTCCATTCCACTCGGCCCGCCCGAAGTGACGGTCGCGCGTCGTCCCCGCCTCTTCCGAAACGATCGCGGTGTTGGTCCCCATCAGCCGGTTGAACAGATGCGACTTGCCGACGTTCGGTCGCCCCACCAGCGCCACCACGGGAATGCTCATGCGGCGTGCGCCCCGCGGGACTGCGTCTCGCCTTCGCGCGAGAGGACGTCGATGAAGTCGTACGACGGGTACACCGGCATGGCGAATTCCTCGCGGAGGGCGATGAACGGCTGGTCGTCCAGGAACATGCCGTCGTCATTGATGGTCTCGGCGGGAATGAGCGCCAGATCGAGATCCGTGCGATCGGCCAGGGCACGCCGGATGTCGGCGCCCACGAGCAGGCCGGCCGTGGTCGTCGTGGGCCCGAACAGCGAATTCTCCATGACGATGAGCTCGAACCGCGCCCCCGTACGCTCGGACAGTTGGGCCAGGAGCTCCGGCATCAGATCGCGCATGGAGACGCCGGTGACCACGCCGATGCGCCGCCCCGACAGGCGCGGCAGCTCCGCCAACCCGGCGGCCACGCGCCGGCGGAGCGCCGTCACGGCGCCCACCCCGTTCTCGATCTGCACGAAATCGCCGTAGTGCTCGGCGTCCGGCAGGGCGCGCCCGGCCAGCAGGTACAACTCGTCCGACCCGAACACCCACGGGTCGCCCCGCTCCGCCGAACCGCGCGCCGCCCACCGCGCCACGTGGTCGAGCAGGGCGCCGGCGGCGGTCGCGTCCATCGATTTGCCCGTGTAGAGATGCGAGAACTGCGTGAGCCCAACCGGTACCACCGCCACCGACAGGACGGCGTCGCCGAGGTTCCACAGATCGGCGAGCGACTCTTCGAGCACCGCCCCATCGTTCAGGCCGGGCACGATGACCATCTGCGTGTGGAACTGGATTCCGCCGGCGGCCAGGCGCGTGAGCTGCTGGAGCACGTTCGGCACCCGCGGGTTGTTGAGCAGGACCTTGCGGGCCTCCCACGGCGTGGCGTGCACCGATACGTAGAGCGGGGACAGGCGGTATTCGAGGATCCGCTCGAAGTCCCGTTCCTTGAGGTTCGACAGGGTGGCGAAGTTCCCGTAGGCGAACGAGAGCCGGTAGTCGTCGTCGCGCACGTAGAGCGGCTTCCGGAGGCCTTTGGGCAATCCCTCGATGAAACAGAACTCGCACCGGTTGGCGCAGCGGCGGATCGTCGGCGGCTCGAGCTCCACGCCCAGCGCCTCGCCCTCCGGACGCTCGATCTCGTAGACCACCGTCTCGCCGTCCGGGTGCCGCGCCTCCACCACCAGCTCGTCGTCGGCGGTGAGGAATTCCCAGTCGAGAAAATCGGCCACGTCGCGCCCGTTGACGCTCAACAACTCGGTGCCGGGCACGAGGCCCAGCTCCTCACCAATGCCCCCGGACGTGACCTTCGAGATTCTCACCATCGGCAAACCCTGACGAGTGGGGACAGATCGGCAAGCCGCCCGCATCCCCCGCGACGGACCGCACCGGCGCGCCTGCGCCAAAGCTCATGCAACTTAGGAGATAGCGACGCGGAAATCAAGAATCCACGCGAACTTCCGCGATGTTGGGACGTGAAGCAAACGGGGGGCCCGCCGTCTGGCGGGCCCCCCGAATGTTGCATGCGCTCCGGCCGTCAGTTTTCCAGCGGCGCGTACTTGAATGCGGTGATTCCCGGCGCCGTGACGGTAACCGAGAACCTGCCGGCTCCCTGGGGCGGAACCGGCCCCACCGTCTGCTGCTGCGACGCCACGACGGCTCCCGTCTTGTCCAGGAAGTCCACCTTCATGGTGTAGGTCTGTTCGCTCTTGGAGTTGTTCGCGATCGACCCGGCCAGCGTCACCTTGTCGTTCGTGTTGCTGAACTCGCTGAACGTGACGATGACCGGCAGGCTGTCGGCCTTGGCATTGGCCTCGACGGCCTTCTCGGTATACACCCGATTCGAATCCGCCGTGAGGGAGGCGGAGTCGGTCAGCACCTTCTTCACGGCCGCCGTCTTGGCCTTCTGGAAGCGGGCGACGATGTCCTTGTTCAGATCCTGATACTTCTTCGCGAGTCCGGCGTAGGTCAGCACCGCCAGCCGTCCGTTGCTCCCGTCGGGATCCACGGACTTGAGGCGGTCCAGCAGCACGAGCGCCGTATCGAAATGCTGGGCCTTGAGCTCGTAGATCGCGAGGTTCGTGAGCCCGTCCCGATGATACGGATTCGCCACCCACGCCGAGTGGAACAGCCTGATCGCCGAACTGTCGTCGTTGAGCCGTGACGCCGCGACGCCGGCCTGAATCAACTGCGTGAACGTGAACTGCGACGGATTGGCCACCGCCGCCGAGTACGATGCCTTGGCCGACGCCGTGTCACCCATGGCAAGGTCCACCTGCACGATGCCGGTGCGCGCCGATTCCCGGTAGGCGGCGCTCGCCGCCGGGTCGTTGGCGAGCTTCTCGAAGGTTGCCTTCGCGAGCTGCCCGTACTTGGCCTTCGCCGCCGGGTCCTGCGCCGCCGCCGCGGTGGTGCTGGCCAGATTCGCCAGGTTCAGCTCGGTCTGCTGCTTGACGTCGACGTACATCGAATCGGTGCCGGCCACCTCGATCGTCTTCTGGAACATCGCGATGGCCGAATCGGGCTGGTTCCGGTGCTGCGCCACCTGCCCCATCACCATGAAGCCGTACGGCGCGCGGGCATTGAACTCGAGCGACATCCGGGCGTGGATCTCGGCGGAATCGACGGCGCCGGCGTTGAGCTCCTGGATGGCCTGGTTGACGACGTTGATCCAGCCCTTCTGGCTGCGCCACTTGATGGTCTCGGAGGCGCACTCCGGCATCGCCTTTTCCACCGCGCCGAACGCCGTATCAATGGCCGCCGGCAGGCTGATCATTCCGGCCGGATTGGTGGCGTACCCGATCGCCCCGCGTTGAACGACGAGCGGCACGTCGGGCTGCAGGGTCCAGAGCACGAGCATCTTTCCCAGCTCGTAGGCGTGCCCCACCGGATTCTCGACCTGGCCCCCGCTCTGCGTCAGCATGTGCACGCCGTCGGCGAGCTTGGACTTGATCTCGTCCGGCTTCGAATTCTGCGCGGCGGCACCGGCGACCTGCGAGATGGTCAGGTAAGCCCGCGCGACCTCGCTGGGCTTGCCTTCGTCAACCGCGCACTGCTTGGCGTCCTGCGCCCGGGCGGGAAGCGCCAGCGCGGTCGCGAGCATGAGTGATGTGATGGCCGTCGACCTGAAGACCAGCATCGGAATCTCCTAGAATTGCGTGAGCAACGGGGAATGTGCGCCCCCCTCGAGGCTGTTCCCGGGGGTGGCGACGTCAGAGGGTTTCCGCCAGGGCGGCGGCTTCCAAGAATATATCCCGCAGCGCCCGCCCTGTCGCCAGTGCGGCCCGCGCCACGTCCTCGTACTCCGGTTTGGCCCGCCGGGTCCCGTCGGGCAGCACCGCCACCTTCACGGCGATCGCCTGCCCGGCCACTTCGACCTGGCGCGTCGACCGGGGCGCGGCATGGCGCTCCACCGCGCACCGGCGGACCCCGATCGTCGTCGTCTCCTGAAACAGTACGCGTTCAAGGGCTTCGGCGCTGGTGGCCGTGCACAGCACTTCCAGGCGGGCGCCCGGCCGTCCCTTCTTCATCAGGGTCGGCACGATCACGACGTCCAGCGCCCCGCGCTCCCGCAGCCGGCCCGCGGCGGCGGCCAGGTACTCGCCGCTCATGTCATCCAGGTCGCAGGCCAGCTGCACGAGCTGCTGCACCTCGAGCCCGCCGCCGGCGGGGCCCTCGGCCAGAATGAGGCGCAGGGCATTGGGCCGGTCGGCGAATTCCTTGGTGCCGGCGCCGAACCCGCTGCGCAGCGGCGTGAAGGGGCCCACCATCCGTCCCGACGACAGCACCCGAACAAGCGCCGCGCCGGTGGGGGTAACCAACTCCCCCGACTGTGCGGGGCCCGGGCACACCGTCAGGCCCTCGAGCAGTCGGAGCGTCGCCGGCGCCGGCACCGGCAGCCGGCCATGCGCCGCATCCACGTAGCCGTCGCCGAGCGCGATCGGCCCGCAGAGGACCGTCGTGACGCCGAGGAGCTCGAACCCCCACACCGACCCCAGGACGTCGAGAATCGCGTCCACCGCGCCGACCTCATGCAGGTGCACGCGCTCCACCGTCGTGCCGTGAATCGCCGCTTCCTGCTCGGCGATTGCCGTGAAGGCGGCGTCGGCGCGCGCCTTCACCGGCGGCGGAGCATCGCTCCGCGCGACGATGTCGCGAATCTGCTTGAGGTGCCGCCCGTGCGGCTGCGGCGGGATGTCAAAATCCACCTTCACGCAGGCGATGGACGCGCGCTGCACGTCGGCGATGCGCACGCCCACGCCGTCGAGTCCCAGCCGGCCGGGAAGCGATCGCAGCCACTCGGGGTCGAGCCCGACCGCCACGAGCGCGCCGAGCGTCATGTCGCCCGAGATCCCGCTGAACGGATCGAGAATCGCGATCGGCATACTAGAAGCGGTACGAGGCGCCGCTGCCCGTATTGAACACCACGACCTCGGCGTCGGCAGGAATCTTCCCGGCGGCGGCCAGCTGCTCGGCCACCGCGAACGCGCAGCCCCCTTCCGGGCAGACGTCGATGCCCGAGGCTTTCGCCAGTCGCGCCGTCGCCTGCCGAATGGCGTCATCGGATGCGGCGTGGGCGTTCCCGCCACTCTCCTTGAGCGCGCGCAGTATCAACCGGTCGCCCAGCGGGCCGGGCACGCGGAGTCCGCTGGCATACGTCTGCGGGTTCTCCCACGGCGTGGCGCGGTCGGCGCCGGCGAGGAAGGCGCGCACCATCGGGGCGCACCCCTCCGCCTGCGCCACGATCATGCGCGGCAGCGGCGCGTCGGCCGCGATCCAGCCGTAGTGCCGCAGTTCGGCGAACACCTTCCACATGCCGATCAGTCCGGTGCCGCCGCCGGTCGGGTAGATGATGTGCGTCGGCAACCGCCACCCCAGCTGCTCGGCCACCTCGATGCCCATCGTCTTCTTTCCCTCGATGCGGTACGGCTCGCGCAACGTGGACACGTCGAAGTATCCGCTCTCGGCGGCGAACGCCTTGGCCTGCTTCCCGGCGTCGCCGATGTGGCCGTCGACGAGCTGCAGATCGGCGCCGAGCGCCGCGATCGTATCGAGGATCGGCTTCGGCGTCGTGCGCGGCGCGTACACGCGCACCGGGATCCCCGCGGCGGCCGCGTAGGCGGTGAGCGCCGCCCCGGCGTTCCCCGCGGTCGGCACGACGAACCCGGGCACGCGGTGCGCGGCCGCCCGGGTCACGGCGGCGCTCATGCCCCGCGCCTTGAACGACGCCGTGGGGTTCAGCCCCTCGTCCTTGACCCACAAGCGGCGGACGCCGATGGCGCGCGCCAATTCCGGAAATTCCTCGATCGGCGTGGCCCCCTCGCCCAGCGACACCGGCTCCTCGTCGGGAAGCACGGGCATCATCGACCGGTACCGCCACATGTCCCAGCGATGGGCGATGGTATCGAGCCGCGGCACGGGCATGTCGTACCGCACGAGGTACGGTTGCCCGCAGTCGGGGCAGACGGTCGCCAGGCGGTCGCCCGGCACGGTGTGCGAGCAGGCGGAGCATTCGAGATGCCAGTGCGTCACGACGGTTCCTCGGTTGGACCCGGCCCGGCGGCGTCGGCCGGCGGTGCCGTGGGTGAAGTGTTGCGCAGCGTGTGAAGAATGCGTTCGGCGGACTTCAGGCTGAAGCCCGGGAGCGCGGCAATCGCCTCCGGCGCCGCCTCGCGCACGCCCTGCAGCGACCCGAACGCCTGCAACAGCTGGCGCCGCTTGCCCTCGCCGACGCCCGGGATCCCGAGCAGCGCCGAGATGACGGTGCGCGCCGCGCGCCGGTTGCGCTGAAAGCTAACCGCGAACCGGTGGGCCTCGTCGCGGGCCTGCTGCAGCATCCGCAGCGCCGGCGACCGGCGCGGCAGCCGGAGCGACTCGGCGCGACCGATGACGAAGATCTCCTCCTCCCGCTTGGCGAGGCTGATCATCGGCATCTCGGCGAGTCCGAGCTCCACGAGCGCGTTGTGGGCGGCGCCGAGCTGCCCCTTGCCCCCGTCGATGACGACGAGGTCCGGCAGCGGCTTCTCGTCCTCGCGCCGGCGGGCGAAGTAGCGGCCGACGACCTCGTGCATCGACGCGAAGTCGTCGATGCCCTCCACGGTCTTCACCTTGAACTTGCGGTACTCGGCCCGGTTCGGGCGGCCGTTCTGGAACCAGACGCACGAAGCCACGGTATCGGTGCCCTGCGCGTGGGAGATGTCGAAGCAGACCAGCGTTCGCGGCAGCTTCTGGAGCCCCAGCTGGCGCTGCAGTTCGTAAACGGGGTCTCCGGCGCGCTCGCTCGTCTCGTCCCCTTCGAGGAGCGTCTCCTCGAGCAGGTGGCGCGCATTCTGCTCCGCCAGCGTCACCAGATCGCGTTTGGGGCCGCGTTGCGGCACGAGCAGACGCGCCGGCGCCAGCGACTCGCCCGTGAGTTCGGGCTCGTCGGGGGCGAACGGCAGCAGAAGCTCGGCCGCCCTTTCTTCCAGCGGCAGGTAGCCGCCCACGAGGTACGCGGTCAACACGGTGGCGTCCGGCTCCCCCTCCACGTGGACCATGAACTGGTGCTCGCGCCCCAGCAGCTTTCCACCGCGGATGCGCAGCAGCACCACGCAGGCGTCGTCGCCGTCGCGGGCGAACCCGATCGCGTCGCGCTCCCCGCCCTCCACCTCGAGCACGACGGTGGGCTCCTCCATCCGCTCGAGGTGCTTGAGCGCGTCGCGCAGTTCGGCGGCCCGTTCGAAGTCAAGGTCGCCCGCCGCGGCGTCCATCCGCGCGCGCACCCGCCGCCGCACCTCGTCGGTGCGGCCATCGAGGAACACCAGGACTTCGTCGATCATCGCCCGGTAATCGGCCTGCGTCTGCAGATGGACGCACGGCGCCTTGCACCGCTTGATGTAGTAGTCGAGGCACGGCCGGTCGGGCATCTGGCGGGGCATGTCGTAGTTGCACGACCGCACCGTGAAAAGGCGCTTCACGACGTTCAGCGCCCGCCGCATCGCGCCGACCTCGGTGTACGGCCCGTAGTACTGGGCGCCGTCGTTCAGCAGCCGCCGCGTCACCAGCACGCGCGGAAAGGGCTCCTGCACCGTGACCTTGATGTACGGATACGACTTGTCGTCGCGGAGCACGACGTTGTACCGCGGCCGGTGCTCCTTGATCAGGTTCGATTCGAGAACCAGTGCCGCCGTCTCGCTGGGCACGACGATGGTTTCCAGGTCGGCGGCCTGTCGCATCATGACCAGCGTCTTCGAACTCTCCAGGCGGTCGGCGCCCAGGTAACTCCGCACCCGCGACCGCAGCCGCTTGGCCTTCCCCACGTACAGCACCTCCCCGGCGGCGTTCTTCCAGAGATACACGCCGGGAGATTCGGGGAGGTGGCTCACCCGGTCGAGGACGTTTGCGGGAAGGGTCACGGCTGAAGTATACGCGCCGCGGCAACCACCGCGCGGGTTACGACCGGAAGCGGAAGCGCCGGCGGATTCCGCCCATCAACCCGCGGGCCTCGGGCACCCGCAACAGCAGGGCGCCGACCAGGTACGCCGTGCCGAACACCGCGATGACAATGATCCCGTCGGCCATCCGGCCGAGCCCGGTCACATACCGCTGCGCGACGAGCGCCACGGCGGCGCTCGCGACCGCCAGCGCCCAGCACGTGATGCTGAACCGCGCCGGCAGGCCGGTCACCCCGATCCGCGCGTTCAGCCGCGACCGCAGCAGCGTGAACTCCACCCAGGCGGCGAGGCCGGCGGACGCCGAGAGGCCCGCCACGCCCCAGTGCGCGTCCAGGCCGAACCAGCGTGGCAGGCCGAACGCGAACAGAACCCCCAGCACCGTCGTCAGCGCCACGCGGATCATCGCGAACCGGAGCGGGGTGCGCGTGTCCCGCAGGGCGTAATAGGTGGATGAGTAGAGGCGCCCGAGCGTCCCGGCGAGCATTCCCAACGCGGATCCGCACAGCACCGCCCACGTGTACATGGCGTCGGTCGCCGTGAACCGCCCGTGCTGGAACACCAGGCTCGTCATTACGTCGCCGAGCGCCAGGAACGCCACCGCCGACGGCACGACGAGAAAGGCAATCCGCCGCAGGCCGGCGTTGAGGCGCGGCCGCAGCAGGCCACCGCTCTCGTGCTCTTCGACCGTCGCCCGCGACATCTCGGGCAACTCGGCCACCGAGATCGAAACGCCGAACAGACTCACCGGCAGCACGGATAGCGTGGTCGCGAACGCGAACACCGCCACCATGCCGGCGGGGAGGAAGCTGGTCAGGAACTGGTCGATGTAGCTGCTGATCTGCACGACGCCGCGACTCACGAAGGCCGGGCCGAAGTTGCGCAGCACTTCCCGCACGTCGGCGTTGGCCGAGTCGAGCTTCAGTCGCAGACCGGGCACCAGGCCCCTGACGGCCGGGAGCTGCACCAGGAGCTGCAGCAGGCTGCCGACCACCGATGCCCACGCCAGGCGGTCGACCAGCACCCCCTTGTCCGGCACCCGCCCCCACGAGACGAGCGCGATGATCAGCACGACGTTCCACGCGATCGGCGCGGTGTACGAGACGAGGAACCGGCGATGGCTGTTCAACACGCCCAGGCACCACGCCGACAGCACCAGCAGCCCCGCGCCCGGAAACAGAATGCGGGTGAGCATGATGGTCAGCACGCGCCGCTCTCCCGTGAATCCGGGCGCGATCAGATAGATCAGCAGCGGCGCCGCCAGCACTCCCAGCAGCACAAAGACGGCGGTGGCCAGCCCGAGAATCGCGGCCACGGCACCGGCAACGCGGTTCGCTTCCTCGTCCCGTCCCGCCCCCAACAGCCGCGCGTAGACCGGCACGAACGCCGCCGACAGCGCGCCCTCGCCGAACATGTTCTGCAGCACATTGGGAATCTTGAATGCCGCCGTCCACGCGTCGGCCGCGACGTCGGCGCCGAGGTACCGCGCGATGAGCGACCACCGGATGAGCCCGAGGATGCGCGAGCCGAGAATGCCCGTGGCCACCGATGCCGCCGCCGCGCCGGTGTGCTTGCGCGGCGCCCGATGGTCCTCCGCCGAGGGTGGACGCGCGTCAGCCGTCACGCGCCGCCCCCGCCCACGACCCGAGCCGCGTGCTCCCCAGCGGCGGTGCCCATGTGCTGCCAAAGCGACGGCCCGTATCGCGCCAGCAGCGGAAGGAAGTTCAACGTGCGCTCCTGGCGCTGCTCCCCCGGCCAGAGCGCCGAGCGCGCCAGCCGCAGGTCGCGCAGCGCCTCGCTGCCGCGGCGTTTCGCCGCCGCCACCAGGCGCCGTTCGAGCCGGTCGAACCGGAAGCCGATCTGTCGTCCCGCCCCCTCGATGACCTCGGGCCGCAACAGCGGCTCGGCGCCCGCCGCCCCGTCCGCCGCCCGCAGCGCCGCCAACCCGTCCGTCATCGACGCGCGCAACGCCGACAGGGCCGCGTGAACCGCCGCCGGGACCTCCGCCCGCGCGATGCGCCCTTCGAGCGCCGCGGCTTCCCGCACGTCGTCGAGCCCGACCCCGAGCCGCTCCAGCGCCCGGTCGACAGCCGGTTCGACGATCGTGCACGACCACCGCGGCACGGCCAGCGGCTGGTCGGCGCCGAGCGCCTCCGCCACCGCCGAGACCTGGGCGAAGTAGGCCAGCTCACCCGGGCCGGCCACATAGGCCACGGTCGGCAGCACCGCCCGTTCGAGCACGGGACGCAGCAGCACGTTCGGCCCCAGCGCCGCCGCAGGCGCCGACGCCGCAACGGCCGCCGCTTCGGCAACGCGGACGCGGCGCTTCCGGCCGTCCTCCGAGACGAACACCGTGGACAGCCCGGCGACGTCGGACACTTGCGGCGCGTACCCCTGCCCGACGATCCACGCGTGCCGCGCGCCCAGCGCGGCCTCCACGTCCGCGGCGCGCTCGAGCGCGCGACGGAGCACCGCCGCCCCCGCGCCGCGCACCGCCGGATGCGACGAATCGAGCACGGCGATGCCCAGCGGTTCGAGCAACGCGCGCAGCAACCGGACGTACGCGCCGCCCACCGTGGCCCCGTCCGCGTACGCAGCTTCCGCGGCGCGCCACGCCTCGGCGTACGCCATCGAGCCGCAGGCGGACCGCAGGGCATCGCGCAGCGGCGCCACGCCGTCGAGCGTGACTGCCGCCATTGGCGTTCCCGCCGCCGGCGCGCGCGGGAGCTCGAGTCGTTCGGCCGCGCCGCCTTTCAGGACGTATGTGTGGTTGGCTTCCGCGAAATCGGCGTCGTCGGTGGCCGCCCAGAACACGGGGGCCGCCGCGATCCCCGTTTCGCGCTCCAGCGCGTCCGCGAGGGCCAGCGCGCCGATGGCCTTGGACCACGTGTAGATCGGCCCGCCGAAGAGCCCCGCCTGCTGACCCGTGGTGACCACCACGCCGCCGGCATTCGCGGTCCGCTCCAGGCGTTCGAGCCTGGAAACGGGTCCGCCGAAGGCGCCCCGCAGCCGGTCCAGCCATGCCGGGCCCATGGTCTTCGCCACCTCGCGCATCCGGACGCTCCACGCCTGGCCGTCGCGCGGGGCCGAGGCCGCAATCCGCGCATCCAGCCGCCCCGCGGCCACGGCCTGCGAAAGCGGCGATCCGCCGAGGGACTCGCTGACGACGCGGACGCCCGTCATCGCGCCTCGGCCGCCGGGCGGCGGGCGCAGCGGCCGGGGCTCACGCGGATCCTCTCGGCGATCGACAGTCGGTGTCGGACATGAGCACCAAGATAGCGGCTCCCCCCAACCCGCGGCCACGCGCCGCGGCGGGGCGATCCGCGGTCACTTGTGGTACGGCTCGCCGCGGACGATCGTGCCCGCCCGGTACAACTGCTCGGCGAGCACCAGCCGCGCCATCTCGTGCGGCAACGTCCACGGCGCCAGTGCCAGGCGCCGCGAGGCGCGATCCCGCACGGCCGGCGCCACCCCGTACGCGCCCCCGATCACGAACGCGACGTCGCGGGCCCGCTCGCGGGACTCTTGCAGCCAGCGGGCGAAATCCTCGGACGTCATTCCCTTCCCGCGCTCGTCGCAGACGACCACGTCGGCCCCTTCCACCTGGGCCGCCAGCCGCTCCCCCTCGCGATCGCGCACGCGGTCGGCGCCGGCCGACCGCGCCGGCTCCTCGCGCACCTCGCGCACCTCGAGCGGCCAGTAGCGCGCCGCCCGGTCCTCGTAGAACGCGATCGCCGCCGCCAGGGCCGCGGTGCGCGGACGCCCGACGGCGGCGACGATCACTCGCATGCCCGGAGGCCGCGAGCGGAACTCACGCGTATACGCCGCGCAGCCGGTGCACCGTGGCCACGCGGCTGATCGACAGCATGTACGCCGCCGTGCGCATATTCACCTTGTGCGTGCAGCGACAGGTCGCAGCACGTCGGCGAAGCTGTTGCGCATGATGTCGTTCAGGCGTTCGTTGACGACGTCCTCGGTCCAGAAGTAGCCGCCGCGGTCCTGCACCCACTCGAAGTACGAGACGGTCACGCCGCCCGCGTTGGCGAGGATGTCGGGAATCACGAACACGCCCTTCTCGTCCAGGATCGCGTCGGCACCGGCGGTGGTCGGCCCGTTGGCGCCTTCGCAGATGATCTTGGCGCGGATCTTGTCGGCGTTCTTGCTCGTGATCACGTTCTCGAGCGCCGCCGGCAACAGCACGTCGCACGTCGAGCGTCAGCAACTCGCTCGTTGGTGATCGGATCGCCGCCGGTGAAGCCCTCGAGCGACTTGTGCGTCGCGCACATGCGCGATCGCGTCCTCGATGTCGATGCCGCCCTTGTTGTAGTAGCCCGCCCGTGCGGTCGCTGATCGCCGACGATCTTGCAGCCCTCGCGCAGCCAGCAGCTCGGCCGCCGACCGAGCCCACGTTGCCGAAGCCCTGCACCGCCACCGTCGTGCCCTTGATCGGCATGCCGAGGTGCTTCAGCGCCTCCTTGGTGACGATCATGCAGCCGCGGCCGGTCGCCTCGCGGCGTCCGAGCGACCCGCCCATCTCCACCGGCTTGCCGGTGACGACGGCCGTGACCGTGTGGCCGCATGTGCATGGAGTAGGTGTCCATGATCCACGCCATCACCCGCTCGTTGGTGTTCACGTCGGGCGCCGGCACGTCGGAGTCGGGCCCGAGGGTGCTCGATGATGCCCGACGTGTAGCGGCGGGTGAGCCGCTCCAGTTCCCCGACGCTCATCTTGAGCGGATCGCAGATCACGCCGCCCTTGGCGCCGCCGAACGGCATGTTCACGACGGCGCACTTCCACGTCATCCACGCCGCCAGCGCCTTCACCTCGTCGAGGGTCACCTGCATGTCGAAGCGGATGCCGCCCTTGGCCGGCCCGCGCGACGTGTTGTACAGCACACGATACCCCGTGAACACCTCGACTTCACCACTGTCGATCATCACGGGGACGGAGATGATGATCTGCTTCTCGGGGTGCCGGAGCACCTTGTACAGCCCGGGTTCGAGATCGAGCAGTTCGGCGGCTCGATCGAACCGCGACATCATCGCTTCGAACGGATTTTCCTCGTCCAGGAATCGGTCTTTGTCCGGACGGACGATTTTATGGGTAGGCAGTCTGAGATCCGTTGCCATGAGAGTTTGGATTGAACCGGTATCAGCCGGAGGTTTGAGGGTTCAGGTGCGTCGATGCGAGGATTCGATCCAGCAACCGCGCCACATCCTCCACGCCACGCTCGACGATCAGTCGTTGTGAAACATACCATAGCGGCCGGCGCCCCGGCCACCGCTCGGCAATCTTCACCGCGTCCTTCAGCGTGCACACGGCGAAGTCCGCGTCGGCCGCCGCGCCTGCCGCTGCCGCCAGTTCGGCCGCGGTGAATGCATGGTGGTCGGGGAACGCCAGGAGGCGCACCTCGGCGCCCAGGGCTCGCAATTGATCCGCGACGAGGGCCGGCTCCCCGACCCCCGTGACGAGCGTCACGCGGCGGCCCGCCAGGGAGGCCACCGGCACCGGGGCGCCGCCATCGGTCGGCACCAGCGCCTCGGGCGCGAGCGCGGCCACGGCACCCGGAATCCCGCCCGCCGCCGCGATCGCAGCGTCGAGCACGTCCGAGGCGCGACCGGGTTCCGCCGTCTTTCGCGTCACCAGCACCAACGACGCCCGGCGAAGCGCGGCGACCGGCTCCCGGAACGGCCCCGCCGGCAGCAGCCGCGCCGGCGCGATTCCCCGCTCCGCTGACACCAGGACGATGTCGGCCACCCGTGCCGCGCGCCGGTGCTGGAAGGCGTCGTCGAGCACGGCCACGTCGGCCCCCATGGCGCGGGCCCGCCGTATGCCTGCCGCCCGGTCGGCGTCCACGACCACCGGCACCTGCGGGTTGAGCCGCGCGTGCACGGCCGGTTCGTCGCCGCCGTAGCCGCGCAGCACGATCGCGGGCCGGGCGCCCCGCCGCGACAACTCGCTGGCAATCCAGGCCGCCACCGGCGTCTTGCCCGTGCCGCCCACCGTGAGGTTGCCCACGGCGACCGCCGGCAGGCCGCCGTCCATCGCCGCCAGCATCCCGGAGTCGTAAAGCGCGTTCCGCGCCGCCACCGCGCTGCGGAAGATCAGCGCCGCCGGCCAAAGCGCCGCTCGCGCCGCCGCGGGCCCCGCTCCCCCGCCGAACCAGATGCTCCGCGCCAGTCCGCCGCTCATCGGCTGGCCTCGCTCCGGCCGATCGGGGGCGCCGCCGCCAGCGCCGCCGCTTCGTCCAACGCCGCGGCATAGCGCTCGACACCACCGGCCAACTCGCGAGGTGTCCCCTCGGGCGCATACACGAAGGGTCCGTACGCGATGGTGACCCGCGCGAACGGCTTGGGCAGCATGAACCGGTCCCAACTGGCGAACTGCCACGCCCGCGACGCATGGGCCCCCACGGGCAAGATCGGCGATCCGGACCGCTGGGCGACGAGCAGTGTTCCCGGCGCGAACACGTGCCGCGGCCCGCGGGGCCCGTCGGGCGTGATGGCCACGGACACTCCGTCCGCGAGCTCGCGCGCCAGGCCCACCAGCGCGCGATTGGCCCCCCGCGTCGTCGAGCCGCGCACGGTCCGGTAGCCCAGGAAATGGGCCACGCGGGCGATGATCTCGCCGTCGCGGTGCTCGCTGATCAGAATGCTGATCCCGCGGCCGCGATGGGCCCAGATTGCCGGCAGCAACTCCCCGTGCCACACGGCGAAGATCACCGGCTGCCGGCGCCGCTCGGCGTCTTCCAACTGCGCCGCGGGCACGTACCGCACGCGCCAGGTGCGCGCCAGCGCCCACACCAGCCACGCGCCCAGACGCGCGATCAGCCGGGTGCGCCAGTCGGTGCCGCCATTGGGCGCGCCCATGTCAGGGACGGGCCGCGGTGCCCGCGAGGGCCATCGCCATCTCGGCCACCCGCAGGGCCGCTCCCGGCGTGCCGAGCGCCGCTCGCACCTCGCCGAGGCCCGCGAGCATCGCGGTGCGCCGCGGGTCGCCGTCGGTGAGCAGCGGCTGCAGCGCATCCGCCACTGCGGCGGGTTGCAGCGCGTCCTGCACGAACTCCGGCGCCACTTCCCGCCCGGCCACCACGTTCACCAGGCCGATGTGCGGAATCCGAACCAGCCGGCGAGCCAGCGCGTAGGTCACCGCGCTCGTCCGATAGGCCACCACCAGCGGGCAGCCGGCCACCGCCGCCTCCAGCGTGGTGGTGCCGCTCTTGCACATTGCCGCGTCGGCGGCGCGGAGCACGGTGAACGACGCCGAGTGCACCATCGGAAACGGGCAGCGCGCCGCGTCGAGCTCCACCGTGGGGGCGACGCTCACCACCACCTGCAGACGCGGCACGCGGCGCTTGAGTTCGTCAGCCACCCGCACGAAGTCGTCGAGGTGGCGCAGAATCTCCTGCTCACGACTGCCGGGAAACAGGGCGAGCACCGGCGCGTCCGGCGCGAGACCGAGCGCCGAGCGCGCCGCCGCGCGATCGGGCATCGTCTCCGCCCGGTCGAGCAGCGGGTGGCCGACGAATGTTGCGTCGATGCCGTGCCTGGCCAGGAGTTCCTGCTCGAACGGAAGGATCACCGCCGCCCGGGTCACCCACCGGGCCAGCTTGTCCAGCCGGCCAGCGCCCCACGCCCAGACCTGCGGCGTGATGTAGTAGAGCACCGGCACCCCGGCGTCGGCCGCGGCCTTCGCCACCTTCATGTTGAAACCTGGATAGTCGACCAGCACCACCAGGGCCACGCGGCCGCCGCGAATGCGCCGCTCGAGCTGGCGCAGCAGCGCCCAATGCCGCGGCAGGTGGCGCAGCACCTCCACGAACCCCATCACGGCGAGGTTGTCGGCGTGTTCCAGGATTTCGACGCCGGCATCCCGCATGCCATCGCCGCCGACGCCGGCCAGGTGGAAGGGCGCCCCGCCCGCCTTCAGCGCGCGCGCCACCCCCGAGGCGTGGAGGTCGCCGGACGCTTCCCCGGCGACGAACAGCACCTCACGCACGCGCGCCCACTCCGCCGCCCCGGAGCGCCGGCAGCGTGCGTTCGATCTCGCGCACGATGCGCAGGGCCACCGCGAGCGCCTCGCGCCCGTCCTCGCCCGTGACCGTCACCGGCGCCTCACCGCGGATCGCCTGCAGGAAGCTCGCGAATTCGAGCCGCAGCGGTTCGCCCTCCGGCGCCTCCAACGGCACCCGCTCCACAAACGCGTCGACCGACGCCGCCGCCTTCGCCAACTCTGCGAAGTCGACGTCGCGCCGCAGCCGGTAGAACTCGCCGTTGCCCGCCGCCAGATCGAGCGACAGGTAGCCGCTCGGCTGGAAGATGCGCAGCTTGCGGGTGCGGTCGCGCGACACGCGGCTGGCGGTAATGTTGGCCACCGCCCCCGACGCGAATTCGAGGCGCGCGTTGGCGATGTCCACGAACGGCGTCAGCACCGGGATGCCCACGGCGCTCAACCCCGAGACCGCCCCACCCACGAGCGTGCGGACGAGATCGATGTCGTGGATCATCAGGTCGAGGACCACCGCCACGTCCGAACCGCGTGGGTTGAACGGCGCCAGCCGGTCGCTCTCCACGAACCGCGGCGCGTCCACGTAGGGCAGCGCGGCGCGGATGGCGCGGTTGAACCGCTCCACGTGCCCCGTCTGGATCAGGGCGCCGCTCGCCTTCGCGGTGGCCACGAGTTCGTCCGCTTCGTCGAGCGTGGCGGCGATCGGCTTCTCGATCAGCAGGTGCTTGCCGCGCGCCAGCGCCACCTTCGCCACCGCGTAGTGGGCCGGCGTGGGCACGACGATCGTCGCCGCGTCGATCACGTCGACTAGCGCCTCGACGCTCGGGAAGGCCGGCACGCCCAGTTCCTTGGTTACGTGCGCCGCCCGCTCCGGGTTCGCCTCGTGGAATCCCGCGAACGCCACCCCCGGCATGTCGCGCAGGATGCGCACGTGATGGAACCCCAGCGCCCCGGCGCCGATCACTCCCATTCGAATATCGGTCACACCACCACTCCCCGGTCGCTCTCGTCCAGGAACTGCAGGAAGGTCTCGACTTCCGGAAACAGCTGCAGTTCGTTCTGCGCCTTGGCCCGCGCCTGCGACAGGTTCAGCTCCGACTTGAAGAACATGCGGTAGGCGCGCTTGAGCTCGCGCATGACCTCTTCGGAGAAGTTGTTGCGCTGCAGCCCGATGCTGTTCAGGCCGTACAGGTGGATCGGGTTCCCCACCGCCTTCACGTACGGCGGGATGTCCTTGGCGATACGGGAGCAACCCCCGATGAACGAATAGGCGCCGATCTTCACGAACTGGTGCGCGGCGCTCTGGCCCGACACGATCGCCTTGTCGTGCACCGTGACGTGGCCGGCGAACTGCACGTTGTTCCCGAGAATGACGCCGCTCCCGATGTGGCAGTCGTGCGCCAGGTGGACGTACGACATCACGAAGCACCCCGTGCCCACCGTCGTCTTGAACGACTGGCTCGTGCCGCGGTTCATCGTGACGTACTCGCGGATCACGGTGTCCTCGCCCACCTCGACGGTCGTGTATTCGCCCTTGAACTTCAGGTCCTGCGGGTCCCCGCCGAGGATGGAACCGATGCCGACCTTCACCCGCGGCGCCAGGATGACGTTGCGCTCGAGCACCGTCCGCGCCGCCAGCTTGCAGCCGTCGCCGATCCGGCACGACTCCCCGACGATGGCCCACGGCCCGATTTCCACGTCGTCGCCGATCTGAGCGTCGGGCGCGATGATCGCGCTGGGATGGATCACGGTACTCATCGGTCACGCACCATGGCGCCCATGTCGGCCTCGGCCACCGTCTCGCCGTCGACCGTGGCCACGCCGTGCATCTTGCACATCGGCCCGCGGATCTGGAGTATGTCGAGCTCGAACCGCAGCTGGTCGCCCGGCCGCACCGGCCGCCGCCACTTCACGTTGTCCAGCGACGTGAAGTACACGACCTTGTTCTGCGGATCGGGCACCGCGCCCATGAGCAGCATGCCGCCCACCTGCGCCATCGCCTCGATGATCAGCACGCCCGGCATGATCGGATGCCCCGGGAAGTGGCCCTGAAAGAACGGCTCGTTGATCGTGACGTTCTTGAGCCCCACGATGCGCTTGCGGGGCTCCATCTCGAGCACCCGGTCCACGAGCAGGAAGGGATATCGGTGCGGCAGCACCTTGATGATGTCGTCGATTTCCAGCACAGTCGTCTCCTTCTTCAGCGCCTCGCGCATCGCGCGCACGAACCGCACGGTTCCCCGGTGGCTCGGTTTGATGGCCACCACCCGCGCCCGCACCCGCGCCCCGGCGAGTGCCAGATCTCCCACGCAATCCAATGCCTTGTGCCGGACGAACTCGTCCGGCCACCGCAGCGCGTTCCCCAACACCGCCGTCTCGTCCAGCACCACCGTGTTCTGCGTCGACGCGCCCCGGATCAGCCCCATGCCGCGCAAGGTATCCACCTCGCGCGTGAAGCCGAACGTCCGCGCCCCCGCCAGCTCCGCCACGAACACCTGCTCGTCGACGCACGACGCCCAGCGCTGGCGCCCGATCAGCGGGTGCGGAAAGTCGATCGTCACGTCCAGCTCCAGCCCGCGCGCCGGGAATGCCTCGTACACCGACTCGCCGTCCACCATCCGCACCGGCTGGCGCAACTCCCAATACTGCGCGATGCCCGGCTGCTGCGCGATCCCCGCCTCCCGCAGCGCCTCCACGAACGGCGCCGCGCTCCCGTCCATGATCGGCGGCTCGGGCCCGTCGAGCTCGATCGTGAGATCGTCGATCCCCAACGCCGCCACCGCCGCCAGCACGTGCTCCACGGTGTGCACCGACTCCGGGTCGTTTCCGATCTGCGTCCGCCGGTCGGTGAGCACGGCCGTATCCACCGACGCCGCAATCAGCGGCATCCCCGCCAGATCGGTGCGCCGGAAGGCGATCCCCTGCCCGCTCTCCGCCGGCCGGAAGGTGAGGCGGCAGGGCACGCCCAGGTGCAGCCCGACCCCGGACACCGAACGCTCGGCGGCGATCGTGCGGCGCCTCACGCCTCGCCCTCCGACCGCTCCAGCAGCCGCTCGAGCCGCCGCATCAGCCCCGCCAGCTTGAACGTCGCCGCCTGGGCGCGCAGCGCCTCCTTGTGGGGCCGCGCCGGATAGCCCGACCAGGTCTCGCCCGGCGGGATGTCCCCGAACACGCCGGCCTGCGCCGCGATCGTGGCGCCCTTCCCGATGGTGAGGTGCCCCGCCACGCCGACCTGGCCGGCCAGGATGCACCCGTCTTCGACGTGGGCGCTGCCCGCCACGCCCACCTGCGACATCAGCAGGCACAGCCGCCCGATGCGGACGTTGTGTCCGATCTGCACGAGATTGTCGATCTTCGTCCCGGCGCCGATCACCGTGTCGTCGATGCTCCCGCGATCGATCGTGGTGTTGGCGCCGATCTCCACGTCGTCTTCGATGATGCAGCCGCCGACATGGGGAATCTTCTCGTGCGCGCCGCCGCGAAACACATAGCCGAACCCGTCCGACCCGATGCGCGCCCCCGCGTGAACCACCACCCGCCGGGCGAGCCTGGCATTGGCGTAGATCGTCACTCCCGGGAAGAGCTGCACGTCATCGCCCAACCGCGCGCCGGCGCCGACCACCGTGTTGGCGCCGATGGTCACGCGATCGCCCAGCACGGCGCCGGCGTCGATCACCGCGTGGGCGCCGATGCTCGGCGCCTCGCCGAGCACCACGCCGGCCCCGAGCACCGCGGTCGGGTGGATGCCCGGCGTGCGGGCCGGGAGCCGGTAGAACTGCGGGATCAGCGAAAGCAGGGCCTCGTACGGGCTGGCCACGACGATGCGCGCCGCCGCCGGCGACGACAACTTGGCCGTCTCCGGCGACACCAGCACGACGCCGGCGGCGGACGCCGCCATCAATGCCCCGTACTTGGGAGATCCGCAGAAGCTCAGTTGATCGGCACCGGCCCGGTCCAGCGCCGCGATCGAAACCGCGCGAGCATCCGGCGAGCCCTGCAGCGTGCCGCCGACCAGTGCGGCGATAGCAGCGGCGGTGAGAGCGACTCCGCCCTCACCGCCCGCTGCGTGCGACGCCGGAGGCTGCGACACTCAGCCGCCGCCCGCCTTCTTCGGCGCCGGCTTGGTATCGGAGTCTTTCTTCGCGGCCGCCGAGATCTTCAGCCGGGCCACCACGTTGTCGGTGATGTCGAGGTTCTTGTCCGACGCCACGACCGCCTGCGAATCGAGGATGAGGGCGTAGCCGTTCTCCATGCGGATCTTCTCGAGCGTCTCCTTCACCGTCTCCATGACCGGCGCCATCAACTCGTTCTGGCGATCCTGCGCCTGCTGCTGCAGTTGGCTCTGCCGGTCGGCATACGCCTGCTGCTTGGTCTGGATCGACTTCTGCCGCATCTGCTTCGCCGCGTCGGTGAGGGTCGGTTCGGCCTTCTGATAGTCGGCAATCATCGTCTGGATGTCCTGGCCCATCTTGTTGAGCTCGTCCGTCCAGGCGGCGTAATCCTTGTTGTACGTCGATTCGGCCGCCGTCCGCCCCGGCGCGACCGCCAGCAGCGCCTGCGTGTTGACGTACACGATCTTGGGCGTGCCGCCCTGCTGCGCGCCCGCGGGCGCCACTGCCACCGCCAGGCCGAGAACCGCGACCATCGTCGCACGAACACTGAATGTCATGGAAACTCCGATTTAGTAGAACTGTCCGAACTTGAAGTGAACCTTCCATTGCGGGTCCTTCTGGCCCAGCGCATTCGTTCGATCGAGGCCGTAGCCCAGGTCGACGCCAAGCGGCCCGAGCGGCGTCACCACCGACGCGCCCACGCCCACGCCCCGGAACAGCCGGGTCGGATTGAAGTCGGCCGGCCGCGCGTACACGTTGCCGGCGTCGTAGAACGCGTCAAGATACACCTGCGAATTGAACCGGAGGCCCAGCTCCGCGGTCGAGCTGAAGAACGCGTTGCCGAATGACTGGCGCGTTGCCGTGTACTGGCTCGTGCCGGGGTTGTAGCCCTGCGGCGTGATCGAGAACTCGTCGTAGCCGCGCAGCGGCTCGCCGTACTGCACGCCGCCCATCGCGAACGACTGGGAGACGAAGAACGGACCCGGATTCCCGAACACCGCGCCCCACTTCGTCGTCAGCCCCGCCACGACGACCATCGGCGCCGATCCCATGTCGCTGCCGCCGATCGTCCCCAGCGTCGCGTACGACCGCATCTCACCGGTATACCGCGAATATGTCGCCGACCCGCCCAGCGGACCGCCGTTGAACTGCGCGTCGATCGACTGGTGCACGCCCGAGGTCGGGAACGGCATGCCGATGCGCGTGTCGCGATCGAGCGTCACGCCCACCGTCGACCGGAAGCAACTCGTCGCGTGCCCGCTGGCGTCGGTGCATTGCGAGATCGTGCCCACCAGTCCGTCGTTGCCGTACCGCACCGACTCGCCGCCGTAGTTCATGAACAGCCGGGTGTAGCGCGAGCCGAACACCGGGAACCCGAACTGGATCTGCCCGCCCGTCGTCGTGCTCTGGCCGATGTTCTGGATCGTGAACCGCGACTGCGAGTGGTAGGCGGTCAGCGAGCCCGAGTACTGCGACTCCTTGATGGCCGGATCGGTGTACGACGCCGTGAAATCGTTGATGTACTGCCCCTTCTGCCACTGGATCGATCCCTTCTTGCAGGCGCCGAACAGGTTGGGCTGGTCGAAGCCGATGAAACCGCCAAGCCCCGTGCCCTGCCCCACCGACGCCCCGAAGTTCACGTTGCCGGTGCGCTTCTCCTTCACCTGGAACGTGATGTCGACGTCGCCTTTGTCGTCCGACGGCAGCACCTGCGGCTCGGGCATCGGCGACTCGAAGAACCCCAGATTCGAGATGTTCTGGTAGCTCTGGATCAGCCGGTCTTTGTTGAACACGTCGCCGGGCACCACCACGAGCTGGCGCCGGATGCAGGTCTCGTTGGTGACGTCGTTGCCGACCACGTTCACGCGATTGATGATCGCCGGCGTGCCTTCGAAGATGTCCCACCGCAGATTGACGACGGGGGTGGAATCGGCCCCCACGCCGCGCTCCACCACCGGATTGATCTGGGCGTAGATATATCCCTCGTTGGCGTACGCGTCCTGCACCTTGCTCGTCGCGTCCTGCCAGGCCGAGCGGTTGAAGATCGTCTGGTCCGGCTCGACGCCGACGTGAAGCGCGCCCTTCACGGCCTGCAGCAGCGTCTGCGAATGCTCCCCGAACGGATACATCTTCTGGATCTGCTCGCTCGAGAACTGGCGCGCCCCCTGGACGGAGAAGTCGCCGACATGGTACTGCTTCCCCTCTTTCACCTGCAGGTCGACCAGCGCCTTGCCCTTCGTCCGGTCGACCATGGTCGTATCGCGCACGACCTGGGCGTCGATGAAGCCGCGGTCGCCGTACAACCCCGGAACGTGCTCCGTGATGTCGCTCGCCAGCTTGGCGTCGTCGAGTTCGCCCTTGTTCCAGAAGAAGAAGCCCTCCGGCTTCGTATCCATCGCGGCCACGATCTGCTTGGCGGAGAGCGCCTTGTTCCCCTCGACCCTGATGCCCGACACCGCGGTGCGCCGCCCCTCGTCCACCTTGAACAGGAGCCGCGCCGAGGAGCTGTCGACGAACGTCGTCTCCGCCTGGACGCGCGCCAGCGCGTACCCCTTGCTCTGGTAGAGGGAATCGATCTTGACGACCGTGCGGGCCACCTGGGCGGGGTCGATCGGCCGTCCCACGAGGAGGTCCACCTGGTCGCGGACGTCGCCGGGCGACACCTTGTCGGCGCCGCTGACGTTCACGTCCATCAGCATCGGCCGCTCCTTCACCAGGAACACCAGCGCCGACTTGTTCGCCGGCAGCGGCTCGCACACCGCCCGGACGTCGTCGAACTGCGCCGTCGCGTACAGCGCCTTGATCGCGCGCTGCAGCGCCCGATAGTTCAACGGGGCGCCCGCCGTGAGCCCGGCGTCGTCGCGCAATATCGCGTCGCCGAGCCGAGTGTTTCCCCGGAATTCGATTGTGTCGGGCTGGGTGCACGGACCGACCACCGCGGCGTCTTGTGCCGAGGCGGCCGCCGCCGTCGCAACCACGGCCAAGCAGGCTAAGACCAGTCTTCGCATGGAGATCCTAAATATACGCAATGCGGCCGGCCGAAGCCCCGGGAAAGGCTTGGCCGGCCGACGGATGGTGAACTACGCCTTGGTGGTGCCCGTCAGCACGCGGAAATCCAGCTTGGTGCCGTCCGGGGAGACATCCACCTCCAGCTCCTCTCCCTTCGCGAACTCGCCGATCAGGATCTTTTCCGACAACGGATCCTCGATGAACCGCTGGATGGCGCGCTTCAGGGGGCGGGCGCCGTAACTCTCGTCATACCCGTGGCCGACCAGAAAGTCGGTCGCCGCATCGGTGAGCGTGAGCGTGAGCTCTTCCTCGCTCAGCCGCTTCCGCACGTCGCGCAGCATGATCTGCACGATCCGGGAGATATGGGTGCGGTCGAGCGGGTGGAACACGATCACGTCGTCCAACCGGTTCAGGAACTCCGGATTGAACACGTTCTTCAACTCGTCCTCGTACGCGCTCGGCGATCCGGTCGAAGTCCGACCGGGCCTCGCCGGTGGCGAACCCCAGCGTCTTGCCCTTGGCGATGTCGCGGGCGCCCACGTTCGACGTCATGATGACGACCGTGTTCTTGAAGTCGATCACCCGGCCGTAGTTGTCGGTGAGGTGGCCCTCGTCGAGGACCTGCAGCAAGATGTTGAACACGTCGGGGTGGGCCTTCTCGATCTCGTCCAGCAGAACCACCGCGTAGGGCTTGCGGCGCACCGCCTTGGTGAGCGTGCCCGAATCCTCGTAGCCGACGTAGCCCGGCGGCGCGCCGATGAGCCGCGACACCGAGAACTTCTCCATATACTCGCGACATGTCGACGCGGATCAGGGCCTGCGGGTCGGCGAACAGGAACCGGGCCAGCGAGCGCGCCAGCTCGGTCTTGCCCACGCCGGTGGGGCCGCGAGAAGATGAACGACCCGATCGGGCGGTTCGGATCCTTGAGCCCGGCCCGGCTGCGCCGGATCGACCGCGCCAGCGCCCGGATCGCCTCGTCCTGGCCGATCACGGTCTCGTGCATCTCCTCTTCCATCCGCAGCAACCGCGTCGTCTCGGCTTCCTGGAGGCGGGTGACCGGGATGCCCGGTCCACCGGCTCACGATGAAGGCGATCTCCTCCTCGCCCAGCACCGGGCGGTGCGACTGGCGCGCGCTTCTCCCAGGCATCCTGCTTCTGGCGGATCTCCCCCTGCAGTTCGCGCTCCTTGTCGCGCAGCGACGCCGCCAGCTCGAAGTTCTGGTCGCGCACCGCCGCTTCCTTGTCGCCGCTCACCTTCTCCAGCGCCTGCTTGAGTTCGGAAACCTCCGGCGGCGGCGCCTGGGCCGCCAGCCGCGCCCGCGCCCCCGCCTCGTCGATCACGTCGATCGCCTTGTCGGGCAGGAACCGGTCGGTGATGTAGCGCTCGGAGAGGCGCGCCGCCGCCTCGAGCGTGGTGTCGGGGATCGTCACGTGGTGGTGATCCTCGTACTTCTGTCGCAGCCCCTTGAGGATCTCGATCGTCTCGTCCACCGTCGGCGGATCGACGATCACCGTCTGGAAGCGGCGCTCCAGCGCCCCGTCCTTCTCGATGTACTTCCGGTATTCGTTGAGCGTCGAGGCGCCGACGCACTGCAACTCGCCGCGCGCCAGCGCGGGCTTGAGCATGTTGCTGGCGTCGATCGCGCCTTCGGCCGCGCCCGCGCCCACCAGCGTGTGCAGCTCGTCGATGAACAGGATCACGTTCTTGTTCTGCGCGATCTCGTTCATCACCGCCTTCAGCCGCTCCTCGAACTGGCCGCGGTACTTGGTGCCCGCGATCACCGCCGCCATGTCGAGCGAGAGCACGCGGTTGTCGCGGAGCGACTCCGGGCATTCGCTGTTGGCGATGAGCTGGGCCAACCCCTCGACGATCGCCGTCTTGCCCACGCCGGGTTCGCCGATCAGCACCGGATTGTTCTTCTTGCGGCGCGTCAGCACTTCCATGACCCGCTGGATCTCCTTGGCGCGCCCGATCGTCGGATCGAGCTGCCCCTCGGCCGCGAGCTGCGTGAGGTCGCGGCAGAAGTGGTCGAGCGCCGGCGTCTTGGACTTCTTGTCGCCCTTGGGCGCGGAGGCCGGCGCCTGCTGGCCCGGCCCGGCCTGCGCCGCGGCGCCGGGCTGCACGTCGGTGCCGAGAATGCGCAGCGTCTCCGCCCGCGCGGCCTCGAGCCCCACGCCCGCCTCGGTCAGCACCTGCGCGGCGATGCCCTTCTCCTCGCGCAGCAGCCCGAGCAGGAGGTGTTCGGTGCCGACGTAGCTGTGGTTCAGCTCCCGGGCTTCGGCCATGGCCAGTTCGAGCACCTTCTTGGCCCGCGAGGTATAGGGCAGATCGGGGCCGGTGGCCTGCACCGCTTTCCCCTTGCGCACCGTCTCCTCGATCTTCTGCTGCACCTCGTCGAGCTCGACGTTGAGGTTCTGCAGCACCGTGGCCGCCACGCCCTCACCTTCGCGGATGAGACCGAGCAGGATATGCTCCGTGCCCACGTATTCGTGGTGGAGACGCGCGGCTTCCTCCCGCGCCATCGCTAGGACTTTCCTGACCCGTTCGGTGAAATTGTAGCCGTTCATCGTCCCCTCGAGTTCGGCCGGTCCCACGTCATCCGGCCGATCCGGCCTCCGTTTCGAGCGCGTTCCGCACGTACCGCGCGCGCGCCTGACACGTCTCGCTCTCGCTGAGCGCGCGTCCCTCGGCGTACGCCAGGTGTGCGGCTTGGGAGAAGATCAGGAGCTTGTTGAGCGTGTATACACTGAGCCCACGGATCAGTTTCAGCCCCGCCGCCAATCGCACGCCGCTGAGGAAGTTCATCGCCTCCTCGAACGTCAGGCTCCGGGCGTAGCGCAGGGTCCCGAACGCGCGCCACAGTTTGTCCTCAATAATATAACCGGCGTCCCGCCAGAGCACACGCCTTGCCTCCTCCTCCCGCTCCACCACATGGGCCACCACGCGGAGCAGCTGGTCGAGCAGTTCCTCCTCGGAAAGGCCCAGCGTCGTCTGGTTGGAAATCTGGAAGAAATTCCCCACCACCTCGCTCCCCTCCCCATACAGCCCGCGGTAGGTCAGCCCCATCTGCTGCAGCCCCGCAAGCACCTTCCCGATCTCCTTGGTCAGCACCAGCCCCGGCAGGTGGATCAGCACCGACGCCCGCATCCCCGTGCCCACGTTGGTCGGACAGGCCGTGAGAAAGCCGAATTCGGGGTGGTAGGCAAAGGGGAGCCGCGATCCCAGCTCGAGCTCCAACGCCCGGATGCGCGCGTACGCGTCGGGCAGCGCGAACCCCGAGCGCATCGCCTGCAGGCGCAGGTGATCCTCCTCGTTGACCATCAGGCTGGTCTGGTCCCCGACCACCACCGCCGCCCCGCTGTGCAGCGGGTGCGGCTCGTCCAGCCCCGCCAGTTCCTTGCTCACCAGGTGCCGCTCGTGGAGCAGCAGCCGGTCCTGGGCCGGCATCTGGTCGACGCGGAGGAGCAGGCTCCCCTTCAGCGACTCCACCTCCGCGACCGCCGCCGTGACCTGCGACAGGATGCGCAGCCGCTCGCCGTCCCGCGCCCGTCCCGTGAACGCGAACCCCTCGAGGTTGCGCGCCAACCGCACCCGCGTGGACAGCACCACGTCCGGGTACTGCCCCGAGGCATCCAGCCAGCCCACCCCGCCGTCCGGGAGCAGCGTCAGGTCGATCATTCCAGCACCCGGATGCGGTCGCGCAGGTCGGCCGCCAGCTCGAACTGCTCGATCTCGATGGCCCGGCGCAGCCGTTCGCGCAGCTCGGCCAGCCGCGCCGCGCGCTCCATGGCCTCCGACTGCGCCACCTGATAGCGCTCTCCCACGTGCTGGGAACTGCCGTGGAGCCGCCGCAGCAGGCCCCGCATGCTCGACTCGAACGCCGTGTAGCAGCGCGGGCACCCCCAGCGGCCGGTTGCCCGGAAGTCCGCCATCGTGCAGCCGCAGAACGCGCACTGGTCCGTGGACGCCGCGTCCGGCGACAGCTGCGCCTGCACCGCGTGCAGCAGTTCCCCCAGCGGGTGCTTCGTCTCGGCGACGGTGGTCTCCACCCCCCGCGCCGCGGCGCACTGCTCGCAGAGATGGATCTGGGTCACGTTGGTGTTCTCGATCTGGGTGAGATGCACCACCGCGTCGCGCTCGTGGCAGTTGTCGCAGAGCATCAGGCCAGCACCTCGTGCAGCGACGTGGGCCGCAGCCCACCGTCCTCGAGCAGCAGCACTCGGTCGGCGCGCGCGGCCAGCGACCGGTTGTGCGTCACCACCACCATGGCGATCGCCAGCTCCCGCGCCAGCCCCGCCAGCAGATCGTGTAGCCGCTCGCTGTTGGCGTGATCGAGATTGCCCGACGGCTCGTCGGCCAGCAGCACCGCCGGCGACATGGCGAGGGCCCGCGCCACGGCGGTGCGCTGCTGCTCGCCGCCCGAGAGCTCCGCCGGCCGGTGGTGCATGCGCGGCTCCAGCCCCACGTGGCGCAGCAGCGTGATCGCGCGGTCCCGCGCCTCGTCCACCGCCGTGCCGCCTACGCGCAGCGGCATCATCACGTTCTCCAGGGCGCTGAATTCGCGCAGCAGATGGTGGAACTGGAACACGAACCCGATGCTGCGGTTGCGCAACTCGGAGAGCGACGCGTCGTCGAGTCCCGCCACCGGGCGCCCGTCGATGCGAACCTCGCCCCGCGTGGGCGTGTCGAGCGCGCCGAGCAGATGCAGCAGCGTGCTCTTGCCGGCGCCGCTCGCGCCGACGATCGCCACCATCTCCCCCCGCGCGACTTCCAGGCGGACCCCGTCCAGCACGGTGAGCAGCCCCCCGTCACCGCCGACGTACGTCTTCGCCAGGTCGATCGCTTCCAGAACCATCATTCGTGCCGAATCGCTTCGACGGGATAGAGCTTGGCCGCCTGCACGGCCGGGTAGATCGTGGCCACGGCCGCGATGGCCAGGCTCGCCAGCACGATCAGCGTCACGTCCAGCAGATGCGTGGTCACGGGCAGGTGGTCAATGAAATATATCTGCGGATCAAGCGGGATCAGCCGGAACCGGTCCACCGCGATCCCGGTGGCGAGCCCGATCACCAGCCCCGCGCCGGTGCCGATCACCCCAATCACCACCCCCTGCACGAGGAAGATCCGCCGGATCGACCGCGCCGGCATCCCCATCGCTCGCAGGATGCCGATCTCCCGCGTCTTGTCCGCCACCACCATGGTCAGCGTGCTCACGATGTTGAACGCCGCCACGAGCACGATCAGCAGGAGGATCACCGCCATGCCGAGCTTCTCGAGCTTCAGCGCCTGAAACAGCGACGAGTTCTGCGCCTGCCAGTCCTCGGTGCGGTACGGATAGCCCAGCGTGTCGGCCAGCCGCGACGCCACGATGGGCGCGTCCCACAGCGTCCGCGTCTTGACCTCGATGCCCGTCACGTCATGCCCCAGCTGGGCGATCTCCTGCGCCGTGGCCACCGACGTGAACACGTAGGTGTTGTCGTACTCGTACATGCCGCTCGAGAACACGCCGGTCACCGGCAGCCGCTCCACGTGCGGCACGATGTCCCCGGTCACCGGCGAGATCAGGGTGCCGCCCAGCGATAGCAGCGTCACCGAATCCACCCCCGGATGCACGTCGAGCCGCTGCGCCAGGCGGTCACCGAGCACGATGCCGCGATCCCGCCCATCCGCGGTGCGAAAGGAGAAATCGCCGGCGATCGCCGTCGACCGGATGGCCGTCACCGGCACGTTGCGCGGGCTCTCCGGGTCGATCCCCATCACCATCACGCCGTCGGTGTACTGGTGCCCGCCAGACATGATCGCCTGGGCGAGCACGAAGGGCGCCGCCGCCACCACGTCGGGATCGCGGCGCACGAGCGGCAGGATCGTGTCCCACCGGGCCATCGTCAGGTCGTCGCCGTAGGTCAGCACCCGCAGGTCGGGACTGCCGAGCAGGATCTTGTTGCGCAGATCCGTCTGCAGGCCCGTCATCACTCCGTTGATGAGGATCAGCGCCCCGACGCCCACGATCACCCCGCCCATCGCGATGACGCTGATCAGCGAGAGCAGCCGCGAGCCCCGGCGGCTGCGCAGATACCGCCACGCGATCGCGAGCTCGAGGCTGGTCATTCCGGCCGCATCGTGGGAAAGAGGATCGCGTCACGAATGTTCGCCGTCCCGGTGAGATACATGAACAGCCGGTCGAGTCCGATCCCCACGCCGCCGGTGGGCGGCATGCCGTATTCCATGGCCCGCAGATAGTCCTCGTCCACGCCCGCCGCCTCCTCGTCGCCCGCGGCGCGCAGGCGCGCCTGGGCGTCGAACCGCGCGCGCTGGTCGATCGGGTCGTTGAGCTCGCTGAACGCGTTGGCGAGTTCGCGGCCGCCGGCGAACAGTTCGAACCGCTCGGTCAGGTCGGGGTTCCCGCGCTTGGGCTTGGCCAGCGGCGAGAGTTCGCGCGGGTAGTCCACCACGAAGGTCGGCTGTTCGATCTTCGCTTCGACCAGCGCCTGGAAGAGTTCGTCGAGCAGTTTGGGCCGGCTCAGGTCGTCGGTCCGTTCCACGCCATGGCGCCGCGCCTCGGCGCGCAGCTCGTCGTCCGACGCCGCCATCGCCTCGCGCCCCAGCGCCGCGTTGAGCGCCGGCAGCCATTCGACGCGCGGGAAGGGCGGCGAGAACGGCGGGGCGCGCCCGGCGAGCGCCGCGTCGGCGCTCCCCACGGCGCGCCCCGCCTCGGTCACCAGCGCCTCCACCACGGTCATCATGTCGCCGTAGTCCGCGTAGGCCTGGTAGAACTCCAGCATCGTGAACTCGGGGTTGTGCGTGCGGTCGATCCCCTCGTTGCGGAAATCGTGGCCGATCTCGTACACGCGCTCGAGCCCGCCGACGATGAGCCGCTTCAGGTACAGCTCGTCGGCGATGCGCAGGAACAGCGGCATGTCGAGCGCGTTGTGGTGCGTGACGAACGGCTTGGCCGCCGCCCCGCCGTAGAGCGGCTGGAGCACCGGGGTCTCGACCTCGAGGAAGTCGCGGGCGTCGAGAAAGGCTCGCATGGCGCCGATCATGCGCGAGCGCGCCCGGAAGAGCGCCCGCACCTCGGGGTGCACGGCGAGGTCGGCGTACCGCTGTCGATAGCGCTGCTCGGGGTCGGCGAAGCCGGAGTGGCGCACCGCCTGCCCGTCCACCACCTCCTCCTTGCCGAACGGAAGCGGCCGCAGCGACTTGGCCAGCATCTCCACCGAGTCCACGCGCACCGTCACCTCGCCGGTGCGCGTGCGGAAGAGCGGGCCGGCGGCGCCGACGATGTCGCCGATGTCGAACAGCGAGCAGCGCGTCGAAGGCCGCGTCGCCCAGGAGATCCTTCTTGAAGTACAGCTGGATGCGCCCCGACCCGTCGGCGAGATGGGCGAAGATCGTCTTCCCGTGCGCCCGCCAGGCGATCACCCGTCCGGCCACGCGCACCGGGGGCCCCTCCTCCGCGCCCTCCGACAGCAGGTGCACCGCGTCCTGCGCCAGATGCGTCCGCTCGTAGCGATACGCGAAGGGCGCGATGCCGCGCGCCTCCAGCTCGGCGAGCTTTTCGCGCCGCGCCCGCTGGACGAAGTTCAGGTCGTCGCTCACGCGGCGGACCCGGTGGCGGTGAGGTAGGCCTCGATGAACGGATCGATCCCGCCGTCCATCACCTTCTGGACGTCGGGGATCTTCAACTCGGTGCGGTGATCGTTCACCATGGTGTAGGGCTGGAAGACATAGCTGCGAATCTGGCTCCCGAAGGTCACGTCCGCCTTCGTCGCGTCGAGTTCGGCCTTCTTCTTGGCCTGCCGCTCGACCTCCAGTTGGTAGAGGCGGTTCTTGAGCATCTTCAACGCGGTTGCTTTGTTCTTGTGCTGCGACCGCTCCTGCTGCGACGCGACCACGATGCCCGAAGGAATGTGCGTCAGGCGCACCGCCGAACTCGTCTTGTTGACGTGCTGGCCGCCGGCGCCGGAGGCGCGGAAGACGTCCATCTTGAGGTCCTCGTCGCGGATCTCGATGTTGATCGTCGTCGTCCACCACCGGATAGACGAACACCGACGCGAAGCTCGTGTGCCGCCGCGCCTGCGCGTCGAACGGGGAGATGCGCACCAGACGGTGCACGCCCGTCTCCGCCTTGAGGAACCCGTAGGCGTACTCGCCCGTGATCTCGAGCACCGCGCCCTTGATGCCCGCCTCCTCGCCCTCGCTGAGGTCGAGAATCTCCACCGAGTAGCCCCGCCGCTCCGCCCACCGCGTGTACATGCGCATGAGCATCTGGGCCCAGTCCTGCGCCTCCGTGCCGCCGGCGCCGGCGCTGATCTCCACCTGCGCGGCGCGGAAGTCGTCGGGCCCGGAGAGCAGTGAGCGCAACCGGAACCGTTCGAGATCGGCGGCAACCGCCGCGATGTCGCGGTCGAGCTCGGCGGCCATATCGGGGTCGGCGTCGGGCTCGGCCTCGAGCATCTCCGCCAGATCGCGCGCGCTCGTGAGCCGCGCCTCGAGCGACGTGAACGGTTCCACCCAGCCGCGGAGCTTCTTCACCTGCAGCAGCACCGCCTGCGCCGCCTCCTGGTCGTTCCAGAAGGCCCCGTCGGCCATGCGTGCTTCGAGGGCGGTCAGCGTCTCGCGCTTGACGCCGATGTCAAAGATACCTCCGCATCTCGGACAGACGTTCGTCGTATCCCCGCAACGCCCGCATCCGCTCGCTTTCCGACATGACCCTCTCCGGTAAGACACGAGCCGTCCAGCCAGACCCGGACGGCTCGGTGCGCGTGATTCACCCTCGAAAGATACCCGCGGCGTGCCGTTCGCTCTACCCCGCGTACGGCCCCGTGAACAGCCGCTGGCCGTTCGCCAGGATGTCGTTGAGCGCGTCCGTGAAATGCGTCGTCGATTCGGCGAACTCCTTGCCCACCTGCTCCACGAACTCCTCGTAGCTCTTCTTGATCTCCTCGCGAAAGAGCGGCTTCAGCGTACCGTCGCGAAGCCCCTCTTCGCGCTTCTGCGGGAAGTACACGAGGAGATCGGAAATCAGCGCGCGCGCCAACCGCTTCGCCTTCGCATTGGGGTCGTTGGCCAGAAACGGATTGATCGGCGTCCGCTTGGGCGCTTCCGCCTCAGCCGGCCGCGCCGGAGCCACCGGAGTCGCCTGCACCGGAGACGGCGTGGCAGCCACGGCCGGCGCGGGCGGCGGGGGCGCCGGGGCTGGCCTGGGCGGCGCTGCTGTCGGTCCAACCGGCGTCACCGGGCGCTGCGGCGAAGCCCCGCCCGGGCGCGGCCCGGCGAATGGCGCCACGGTGCGCCGCGGGCCCGCCGGCGGCACGGCCGGCGCGATCGGACGCGGCGGCGAGGGTACTCCAGGCGCCGCGGGCGGCGTCCCCGGACGCGGGCCCGACGGGGCGGCCGGAGCGGTTGCCGCCGGCGCGGGGACCGGCGTGGGTCTGGCCGGGGTGGGATGCGGTGCCGGCGCCGGGGTGGCACGGGGTGCCGGCGCGACCGGGACCGAGACCGGTGTCGGCATGGCCGCCGACGGCGCCGGCACAGCCAGGCCCGGCGCGGGCGCCGCGGCCGCTGGCATCGCGGTCCCCACGATCGTGATCACGCCCCCGCAGACCGAGCACCGGGCGCGAACCGCCGCGTCGGGCACCTTCGCCGGGTCCACCCGGAACACCGACCGGCATTCAGGACACGTGACGTTCACGCCCCCTCCGTCTCGCCCGGGGCACCCGCCCGTTCCATATCGACTTCATCGAGCGCCGATTCGTCGGTACGCCGGTCAACGGTGTACACCGACCCCGGCAGCGTCTTCGCGTAACTCTTCATTTCCGTCGCCAGTTCGCTCATCTGCGCCGCGTGAATGAATTTCCGTCGTTCATTGGTCACGACTCCGATCGAAACCGTCATCAGCGGGACCCGGTGGAGCTGCCCCCGCCGGTCCTTCCCGAAAAAATAACCTGCGCGCCGATCCTGTTCCGAATACTGGTACGGAATCAGGGTGTCGAACACCGACACGATCTCGGCGCACACCTCCGGCACGTCCGCCAGCGGAATGACGAAGATGAAGTCGTCGCCGCCGATGTGGCCGACGAACCCGGTGTCGCGGCAGAGGCCCTTGACCACGTCGTGCAGCACCTTGGCGAGGATGCGGATGCAGCGATCGCCATCGTAATATGAGTAGCGGTCGTTGTATTCCTTGAAGTGATCGAGGTCGGCATAGCACATCGCGAAGATCTGGCTGCCCTGCAAGCGGCGCGATACTTCCGCCTCGATCTCCACCGCGCCGGGAAGCCGGGTGGAGGGATGGACGACCAGATCGCGATCCGACCGGCGCAGCATGGCATCGAGCCGGATCCGCGCCTCGTCCTCGCCGAGGGATGTCCGCACCACCTCGTCGGCCCCGGACGCGAACGCCGCGGCGAACGCGGCATCGCCGTCGGCCGAGACCATGACGGTAGGCACGACCGCGGTATAGGAGTCCGCCTTCAGCCGGCGGGCGGCCGCGAAGGCCTCTTCCGTGTGCTCGCGGGCGTCGAAGACCGCCACCCGGGGCCGGCCGCGCAGCGACACCGACAGCAGATCGTCCGAGGTCTTGACGCGAACCACGGGTAGCCCGAGACCGCGCACCCATCCCTCCACGACTGCCGGGAATGGCCGCTCAGTGAGCGAGAACACCAGGGCGTTTTGCTTCGCTGCGGTCACGTCAGGTCGGTGGGGAGATCAAGCAACCGCCAAGATACGGGCGCCGAGACATCAAGTCAAACATCGGTGGCACCGCAAGTTGCGCCTTTCTGGTTGAGCGCGCGTTCCAGCGCCCGCGCCGGCTCGCGGCCCTCATCGGAACGGCAGCGGAAGCCGCGATCCGATCCGGAAATCGCCCGTGGGCCCGCTCTCGGCGTGGATCTGGAGCGACGCGAATGCATCAACCGCGCTCAGCACATGGTTCGCCAGGATGACCCCCAGATCGGAGGTGGCGCGGCGCACGGCGTCGTTGGCCTTGTTGATCGTCCGCCGGTAGAGATCCTGCTCGAGCTGGGCGTTGCGCCACGACCAGCGATAGGCGGGAGTGACCGCCCGGCTCTCGTAGAAAAGCAGGGCCTGCTGGTACTGCGGCGAGTTCGTGGCCGGCGCCACCGACGGATTGGGCCAGAAGTTCTGCCGGGCCAGGAGCCACATGGCCCCGTTGTACGTCGATTCGTCGGGCTCCGGCTGCACGTTGGTCGTCGAGCCGTTGAGGCTGTAGACGCCGCTCTCCAGGAAATGCTCCATGCGCTCGTAATAGTCCCACCCGCCCACCGGAGGATTGGCGGTGAAGGGCGCGCGGGCTACCTGCGCGGCCAGGTCGCGGTACGCGGCGCGCTGCTGGCGCCAGTCGTGCACGTCCTTGAAGTACTGCAGCCAGACGAACCCCTCCACGGCCAGATACACCAGCAGGCGCTGCTGGTGCAGGATGGCCTGCCCCGTGCCCGGAACCAGCGCCGACGCGATCGGAGCGGTCCAGGGGGGCACGAGCGCCGCGAGGTTTCCGGGCGCTCCGGCGGTGGGCGTGATTCCCGGCATCGCGCCGGCCGGAAGATGCGCTCGCTCGATGGCGCGAAACACGGGCTCGGCGCGCTGAGCGGCGAGGGGCGCGCTCGCCGCCAGCGTGAAGACCAGCCCCACCGCCAGCCGCCGATGCATCAGAACAGCACGCGCAACGAGAAGTAGGTCGGCGGCTGGCTCGTATTCGCCTGCGCGTCGCTGAACAGGCGGGCGATGTCCAGTTCGAGGCGGCCCGTCGCTGCCCCAACACCGATCGTGGGGCCCGATCCCAGGGGCCCCGCGTGTACGTAGCCCGCCCGGACGTGCACCTTGTGCTGCCAGGCGAGATCGGCGCCAGCGCGGAGGCCCAGGCCAGCGGCAGGCACGGCGTTGACCACTCCGGCGCTCAACGACAGGTCGGCGTCGGGCCCAAGCGAAGGAACGCGGGGCATCCAGGTCACGCCGAGGTCGACGCGGGCCGGAAGGGGATCGGCCTGCGGCGCGTCGTTGACCTGGAGCTTGGGGCCGATGTTCCGGATGGCGGCGCCCACGAACAGCGACGAGTCCGTCGACACGCGCACCTGGAGGCCGAGGTCGATTGCCGTCGTCGTCTCGTTCTGCGTGGCGACGCCGGCGCACCCGCCGCTGCAGTTGATGCCGCGCTGGTAGAACTTGTAGTTGAGGCCGAGGTAGGCCCGGGAGCCGGCGTGACCGGCAAAGGTTGCGGCGAGGATCGTCGCCAGGGGCGTGAACGTGCCGTAGGTGCCCGTCGCGTCCGTGATGTCCTGGGTCCCGTAGTTGTAGAGGTCGACGGAAAGGGCGAGGGTTCCGACGCCGGCAATCGGCAGCACGCCGGTGATCGCGTCGCCGGTGGCGGCGTACGTCTGGCTGTGGTGGATGGCGATCTCCCGCTGGGTGGCGCGCGCCATGGCGGCGGGGTTCCACCAGACGCTCTCGCTGCCGAGGTAGTCCGCGACCACGGCCTGGCCGAGCGCATTGGCGCGCGCGCCCACGGGCAGGACGAGCTCGAGGGCGCCGCTCGTCGAGATCGCTCCCTGCGCGGCCAGCGGCTCGGCGACGAGGAGGGCGGCGAGGACGAGGCAGAGCGAAGCGGCGGACCCGACGCGGCGACGATTAATAGGAAGTCGCCTCATCGATCAGCATGATCGGAATGTCCTCCCGCACCGGATAGCGCAGGCGGCACGCGGCGCAGACCAGCACCCCGTCCTGCTCGCGGTACTCGAGGTCCCCTTTGCACTTGGGGCATACGAGAATGCGCAGCAGCTGCGGCGAGACGCTCATGGCAGTGGTTCCTCCGGAAGGCGGTAGCCGAAGCGGCGCAGCGCCGCAGCGTTCTTCCGCCAGTTGGGCAGCACTTTGACCCAGAGGTCGAGATACACCCGCTGCCCGATCAGCGCTTCGATCTTCGCGCGCGCCGCCTGTCCGATGCTGCGGACGCGCGCGCCCTTGGCGCCGATCAGGATGTGTTTCTGGCTCTCCCGCTCGACGTGGACGACCGCACGAATGTACACCGGAACCCGGTCCTCGCGGAACTCCTCGATTTCGCACGCCACGCTGTAGGGCAGCTCTTCCTCGAGCTGTTCGAGCGCCGTCTCCCGGATCAGTTCGGAGGCGAAGTAGCGCACGGTCTGGATGCCGAGTTCGTCCTCGGGATAGAGAAAGGGCGACTCGGGCAGATAGGTGGCGACGGTGGCGAGGAGCGCGTCGAGCCCCTCGCCGCTGAGGGCTGAGATGAAACTGGCGCCGGGGGCGCGGCCGGCCAGGGCCGCGCGCTGGGCGTCCGGGAGCAGATCCGCCTTGTTGAAGACGGTGAGGACACTCCCGCGGGGCGGCGCGGCGAGTTCGGCGGCTTCGGCGAGCGGGACGAGGTCGGCGTCGGCGCGCCCGGCGTCGATCAGGTAGACGATGACGTCGGCGTCGTCGAGGGCGCGCAGGGCCGTGGCGCGCATGGCGCGCTGGAGGGCGTAGCGCGGGTTGAGGAGGCCCGGGGTGTCGAGCAGGACGAACTGCGTGTCGGCGGCGGTGTGGATCCCGACCACCCGATCGCGCGTGGATTGCGGCTTGGGGCTGACGATGCTGAGCTTCTCGCCCACGAGGCGGTTGAGGAGCGTGGACTTGCCGGCGTTGGGCTTGCCGACGAGGGCGACGGTACCGGCGCGGGACATTGGGATGGGGCGGAGAGACGGGCGAATGGGCCGGCGGACGGACGGTCAGTAGAAAGACGACTGGGCGGGGTGGCGGATTCGACGGGGACAACGAGCGACGCCCCGTCCGCAGGAATGCGAACGGGGCGTCGGTAGGAAGGTGCCGGCGACGGCCTACTCTCCCGCGCCCTCTCGGGCGGAGTACCATCGGCGCTGTAGGGCTTAACTGCCGTGTTCGGAATGGGAACGGGTGTGGCCCCTACGCTCTAGTCGCCAGCAAGATCAATTATGAAAGTGACATCGGAGGCATGGTAGATCGTGGACGGAATCCACAGAAATCGTGTTGCTTTGCTTTGCAGTTGCTACTTGGGAGTAGTCAAGCCGCACGGGCGATTAGGACCGCTACGCTCGTAGTGCATTGCTGCACTTCCACGGGCGGCCTATCGACGGGGTGGTCTACCCCGGCCCTTCAGGGGGCTCATGGCCCCGGGAGAGTTCATCTTGGGAGGTGCTTCCCACTTAGATGCATTCAGCGGTTATCACGACCGACCATCGCTACCCGGCATTGCCCCTGGCGGGACAACCGGGACACGAGCGGGTCGTCCGACTCGGTCCTCTCGTACTAGAGTCCGCTTCCCTCAACTCTCCAACGCCCACGACGGATACAGACCGAACTGTCTCACGACGTTCTGAACCCAGCTCATGTACCACTTTAACCGGCGAACAGCCGGACCCTTGGGACCTTCTCCAGCCCCAGGATGTGATAAGCCGACATCGAGGTGCCAAACCGCGCCGTCGATGTGAACTCTCGGGCGCGATAAGCCTGTTATCCCCAGCGTACCTTTTATCCGTTGCGCGATAGCCGCTCCACACCGGGCTACCGGATCACTACGGCCCACTTTCGTGGCGGCTCGACGTGTCCGTCTCACCGTCAGGCTGGCTTATGCCGTTACACTCTAGAAGCGCGAGTACCGACCGCGCTGAGCCAACCTTGCGCGCGCCTCCGTTACTCTTTCGGAGGCGACCGCCCCAGTCAAACTGCCTACCTGCCACGGTCCCAGACGGGGTTTGCCCGTCGTGGTGAGGGCGTCGCAATTCGCAGGGTGGTATTTCACTGGTGCCTCCCCCCGAGCTAGCGCCCGAGGCTCAACGGCTCCCACCTATGCTACACAGCGCAGTGCAACGTCCAATAGCAAGCTACAGTAAAGGTGCATGGGGTCTTTTTGTCCTGTCGCGGGGACTCGGAATCCTCACCGAGACTGCAATTTCGCCGAGCACCGGGTCGAGACAGTGCCCAAGTCGTTACGCCATTCGTGCAGGTCGGAACTTACCCGACAAGGAATTTCGCTACCTTAGGACCGTTATAGTTACGGCCGCCGTTTACCGGGGCTTCGGCTCAATGCTTCGCCTTGCGGCTAACATCTCCCCTTAACCTTCCGGCACCGGGCAGGCGTCAGTGTGTATACGGCGCCTTGTGCGGCTTGGCACACACCTGTGTTTTTGCTAAACAGTCGCTTGGGCCGATTCGCTGCGACCAAGGGGCGCTTCATTGTGCATGTCACCCCCCTTGGCTTCCCTTCTTCCGAAGTTACGGGAACATTATGCCGAGTTCCTTGACCCGGTTTCACTCGTTCACCTGAGGCTACTCGCCTCACCCACCTGTGTCGGTTTACGGTACGGACACCGTCACGCTCCCCCACCCGCTTTTCTCGCCAGTCGACTCCAGAACTCTCGGACTTGTCTTGCGACGCGTCCTCGGCATCAGGTCTCGGCTTGCGCCTACGCCCTTACACGGCCGTCCACATGGCCGCAGCTCCTTTGTTCCTGTGTCCCGGGTGGCTTCAACACGTAACGGCGGGGCCGGAATGTCAACCGGCTGTCCATCGGCTACGCCTTTGGGGCCTCGCCTTAGGGTCCGCCTCACCCTGCGCTGATTGCCATGGCGCAGGAAACCTTGGGTTTTCGGTGCGCGGGGTTTTCACCCGCGTTTGCGCGTACTCATTCCGGCATCCTCACTTCCGGCCACTCCAGGTCAACGTTTCCACGGACCCTTCACAGTTACCGGAACGCTCCCCTACCCCGCTGACTAGGTCAGCAGGCCAAGCTTCGGTGGATCACTTAATCCCGACCATTCTCGGCGCATTCACGCTGGACGAGTGAGCTATTACGCACTCTTTAAAGGAATGGCTGCTTCTAAGCCAACCTCCTCGTTGTCACGGCACGAACACATCCTTCGCGATACTCAGTGATCACTTCGGGACCTTAGCTGTGGCTCTGGGTTCTTTCCCTCTCGCCGTTGGACATTATCGCTCAACGACTGCCTCCCAGGGTCCAGTCCGATGGTATTCGGAGTTTGGTTGGGGTTGGTAAGCCGCTTTGGCTCCCGCGCCCATCCAGTCGCTCTACCCCCACGGACCATGCCCTGAGGCTCTACCTCAATAGATTTCGGGGAGAACCAGCTATCTCCAGGCTTGATTGGCCTTTCACCCCTACCCACAAGTCATCCGAGCGGTTTTCAACCCACACCGGTTCGGGCCTCCACTGAGTGTTACCTCAGCTTCACCCTGCTCATGGGTAGATCGCCCTGGCTTCGGGTCTGCCCCCGCGAACTGTAATCGCCCTCGTTACAGGACTCGCTCTCGCTTTGGCTCCGCTGGAAACCAGCTTAGCCTCGCTCGCGAGGAGCAACTCGCCGGATCATAATGCAAAAGGCACGCCGTCAGCAGACAGTCGAACCGAAGTCCGCTGCTGCCTCCGACCGCTTGTAAGCAAGTGGTTTCAGGATCTCTTTCACTCCCCGCACAGGGGTGCTTTTCACCTGTCCCTCACGGTACTCGTCCACTATCGGTCACACAGGAGTCTTTAGCCTTGGAGGGTGGTCCCCCCAGTTTCACGCCCGGACTCTCGTACCGGGCGTTACTCAGGAACTCCACTAGCTCCACCACGTCGTCTTCGCGTACCGGGCTGTCACCGTCTCTGGCGCCCCTTTCCAGGGGACTTCTGCTGACTTCGATGGAACCGTGCGTGGGTCCTACAACCCCGATCCCACAAGGAGATCGGTTTGGGCTCGGTCCGGTTCGCTCGCCGCTACTACGGACATCTCGGTTGATTTCTCTTCCTCTGGGTACTTAGATGTTTCAGTTCCCCAGGTTCGCTTCCCGCCTTGCGACGGGATGACCGCTGTCGCCAGCGGCCGGGTTTCCCCATTCGGCCATCCAAGGATCGATGCGTGTGTGCCGCTCCCCTTGGCTTATCGCAGCTTACCACGGCCTTCGTCGCCTCTGTGTGCCCAGGCATCCCCCACTTGCTTTCGTTCGCTTGACTACAAAACTGTGTCAAGCAAAGCACGCGCGATTTCTTCTCGAGTGATATTTCAAACAGTGGTGCTTCGAAATAGTCATCTCATGATGATTCGCTAATCCCACGATCTACCATACTTCCGTTGTCAAACAGCAAGCGCCATCCGCCGAAGCGGACCGCGCGAAGCAGAAAAATGAATTGGGAAGGAATGTACGAGACGAGCGACTGCGGAAGACTTTCGGCGGCCCCGAAGGGCGCCTACTCGCTCGATCCGTTAAGGAGGTGATCCAGCCGCAGGTTCCCCTACGGCTACCTTGTTACGACTTCGCCCCAGTCACTGCGCTTGCCTTCGGCCGCTTGGTCCCTTGCGGGTTCCGACACGGACTTCGGGCACTCACAGCTTCCATGGCGTGACGGGCGGTGTGTACAAGGCCCGGGAACGTATTCACCGTGGCGTAGCTGATCCACGATTACTAGCGATTCCAGCTTCATGCCGGCGAGTTGCAGCCGACAATCCGAACTGAGGCCGGGTTTAAGGGATTGGCTCACGCTTGCGCGCTTGCAGCCCACTGTCCCGGCCATTGTAGCACGTGTGTAGCCCTAGACGTAAGGACCATGATGACTTGACGTCGTCCCCACCTTCCTCCGGTTTGGCACCGGCAGTCTCCCTAGAGTTCCCGGCATTACCCGCTGGCAACTAGGGACAAGGGTTGCGCTCGTTGCGGGACTTAACCCAACATCTCACGACACGAGCTGACGACAGCCATGCAGCACCTGTGCACGGACTCCGAAGAGAAGCCTCCGTTTCTGGAGACCGTCCCGTGCATGTCAAGCCTAGGTAAGGTTCTTCGCGTTGCGTCGAATTAAACCACATGCTCCACCGCTTGTGCGGGCCCCCGTCAATTCCTTTGAGTTTCAGCCTTGCGGCCGTACTCCCCAGGCGGGGCACTTCATGCGTTAGCGCCGGCACTCAAGGGGTCGCTCCCCCAAGCACCTAGTGCCCATCGTTTACGGCGTGGACTACCAGGGTATCTAATCCTGTTTGCTCCCCACGCTGTCGCGCATCAGTGTCAGCAACGGCCCAGCCAACCGCCTTCGCCACCGGTGTTCTTCCGGATCTCTACGCATTCCACCGCTACACCCGGAATTCCATTGGCCTCTACCGTGCTCAAGCGTGGCAGTTCGCACGGCCGACCCGGAGTTGAGCCCCGGGCTTTCACCGCACGCTTACCATGCCACCTACGCGCCCTTTACGCCCAGTGATTCCGGACAACGCTCGCACCCTCCGTATTACCGCGGCTGCTGGCACGGAGTTAGCCGGTGCTTCCTCACCCGGTACCGTCAGGCCTCTCGAAAAAGGCTGTTCGTCCCGGGCAACAGTGGTTTACACCCCGAAGAGCTTCCTCCCACACGCGGCGTCGCTGCGTCAGCCTTTCGGCCATTGCGCAAGATTCCCCACTGCTGCCTCCCGTAGGAGTCTGGGCCGTATCTCAGTCCCAATGTGGCTGGCCATCCTCTCAGACCAGCTACCCGTCGTCGCCTTGGTGAGCCATGACCTCACCAACTAGCTGATAGGCCGCGAGCCCCTCGATGTCCCCCGGAGGTTTCCTCCCCGGACGATGCCGTCCAGAGAGCGTATGCGGTATTACCCGGCCGTTGGGCCGGCTATCCCCCAGACATCGGCAGGTTGCTCACGTGTTACGCACCCGTTCGCCGGTTGCCCTTGCGGGCCCCCGTGACTTGCATGTGTTAAGCACGCCGCCAGCGTTCGTCCTGAGCCAGGATCAAACTCTCCAATGAGTTCGAAATAGCTCTCTCGAAAACGCTGCCCACGCTGTCGCGCAGACAGCGTGTCCGAATCACAGAATGTTCAGTTTGAACTCTCCCCGGAGCCCCTGAACGGGTCCGGTTCAACGAGTTCGCCTCGCACATCCATCTTCCCAATTCATTTGTCAATCAGCACATTTTGTCGCATGTCAGCGACAGCCTCCAATACTAACCATGCTACCAGCGGTGAGTCAAGGTTTCGAAACAACTTTTTTCACTCTGCCAGCGCTACGTGCCACCAGCAACCCGACACCCCAACCGCCCACCATGCGCCGTGTAGGAATCGAACCTACAACCTAGTGATTAAGAGTCACTTGCTCTGCCAATTGAGCTAACGGCGCGCTTGGCATGCTGCCCGCGTGGTGCGCCAGGAGGGAATCGAACCCCCGACCTACAGCTTAGAAGGCTGTTGCTCTATCCAACTGAGCTACTGGCGCTTCATTCGCAACGAAGACATTCCGCCTCCGCTAGGTCGGGGCGCCCGGATTTGAACCGGGGACCTCCTGCTCCCAAAGCAGGCGCGATACCAGGCTACGCTACGCCCCGCGAGCCCGTAATTCTATCAGACCGCTCGACCCCAGTCAACCGCCGTTCCCCACTGATTTTAGGAGCGAACGGAATGCTCGCGCCCGATGGCTCACCAGCGCCTTCTCCGCCGGCGTCACTTCGGAAAACGCCCGCCCCAATTCGTCGCTCTCGAAATAGGGATCGTACCCGAAACCGCCTGCCCCACCGTGACGCGTCACCGCAATCCGGCCGGCGGTCGCTCCGCGCGCCACGATCTCACGCACGCCATCCCAGTACGCGGCGGCGCACACATACCGGGCCCGCCGATCCGCCGCGATGTCTAACCGCTGCAGCAGCAACGCGTTGTTCGCTTCGTCCAGCGCCTCGCCCACAAGGTCCGCACGCCCGCTCCAGCGCTTGCTATGGACACCTGGCTCGCCTCCCAGCGCCAGCACTTCCAGCCCGGAGTCGTCCGCCACCACCGGCACGCCACCGCCACGGGCGAAGAAATAACGCGCCTTGGCCTGCGCGTTCTCCTCGAACGTCTCATACGCCTCGAGCGCGTCCTCGGCCGCCGTTTCCTCAATGCCGGCCTCGGAGAGATCGCGCGGCGCCCACCCCGCCGCCACGAGCAGCGGCCGCAGCTCGCGCAACTTGCCCGCGCTGCGCGTTGCCAGCAGCACGGGCCGCGCCGTCACGCCCCGAGCGCGCGCTGCTGCGCCGCGTCGAGCACGCGGATGCCGCGCTCCGCCAGCGCCAGCAACTCGTCGAGCTGCGCGCGCGAAAACGTGCCGTGCTCGCCCGTGCCCTGCACCTCGACGAACTCTCCGGCGCTGCTCATTACAATATTCATATCGACGTCCGCCACGACGTCCTCCGCGTACTCGAGGTCGAGCCGTGCCGACGCGCCGACCAGCCCCACGCTCACCGCCGCCACGCGCCTCCGCACCGGCGTGCCGCCCAGCCGGCCGGTGGCCACCATCCACGCGAACGCGTCGCTCACCGCCACGCAGGCGCCCGTGATCGCCGCCGTGCGGGTGCCGCCGTCCGCCTGCAGCACGTCGCAATCGACGCGCACCGTATACTCGCCGAACGCGAATCCGTCGAGCATCGCCCGCACGCTGCGCCCAATCAGCCGCTGGATCTCCTGCGTACGCCCGCCCAGCTGCGCCCGCTCGCGCGGCGTGCGCGTGTGCGTGGCTCGCGGCAGCATCGCGTACTCGGCGGTGATCCAGCCGAGGCCGCTCCCACGCCGCCACCCTGGCACACCCTCCTCCACGGATGCCGTGCACAGCACGCGCGTGTTGCCGAACGACGCCAGGCACGAGCCCTCGGCGTAGGCGGCCGCGCCACGCTGGAGAGTCACGGGCCGCAGCGCGTCGTCGGCGCGCGCGGTACGGTCGGGAGCGGCGGGATCAGCCACGGAGTTTCTCGATGATGGAGGTGGTGGATTGGCCCGGCGTGAGCGGAATGACCACGACGTCGCCGCCGCGGGAGCGCACCTCGCCGGCGCCGACGATCGTCGCTTCGGTGTAGTCGCCCCCCTTCACGAGGACGTCGGGCGCCAGCGCGCGGATGAGTTCGAGCGGCGTATCCTCGTCGAAGAGCACCACCGCGTCGACCATCGCCAGCGCCGCGAGCACGTACGCCCGCTCCGCCTCGCCGCGCACCGGACGGTCCGGCCCCTTGAGACGCCGCACCGACGCGTCGGCGTTGAGGCCCACGACGAGCGCCTCGCCCTGGCGGCGGGCGCCGAGCAGCAGGTCGACGTGCCCCGGATGCAGGAGGTCGAACACGCCGTTCGTGAACACGACGCGGCCAGCCACGCCGCGGCGCCAGGTCCGCGCGTCACGCCACGACATGATCCGCGCCAGCGGCGGCGCCGCGTCGCTCAATACGTATCCTCGGCGTGCGGATGGAACGTGAACACGCGCACGGTCAACGGCAGCTCGACTTCTTCGGTGTAATCCGCCGACACGACGATCGTCCGCGCGTGGGGGTCGCGATCGATCGAGAGCTCCTTGGCGTCCTCGGGCAACCCGATGGAATCGGCCTGTGTCCAGAGGTGCGCCAGGATGAGCGAGTCGGGGCGCGCGCCATTGAACTTCAACTCCTGCTTCATCGCGTCCTCGTACTGATAGAACCGCCAGTACGCCTCGCCCACATTGATGCCGAAGTACGCGACGGCGGCCACGATCAGCAGCGCGAAAAGGCACCCCATGGAGCTCCAGCCCGGCCGCGCCCTCACCATTGGGACTGCGCTCCTTCCACGATCTGGTCCACGAGGCGCTGGATCGCGTCCTTTCGGCCGTCCGCCTCGGCGCGTTCGGCGTACTCGCCCGACGCCGTCATCGACGAACTCTGCCAGAGCGCCTTCCCCGACTTCTGGTCGATGATCTCGACGCTCAGCGTGATCTGGAGCTTGCGCCGGGCCGAGACGGTCTGGTTGGGATTGGCGCTGAACGACACCGGCACGTCGGCATCATAGCCCGTGATCTTGCCCCGCACGACGGCATCCGCCTGCGACTCGGGCGCCGGACGCACGCCCAGCCGCTTGTCGAGCTGGGACTGCATCGCTTTGTACAGCTCGCTCTGCACGTCCGGCGATGCGGTCGTGTTGTCGAAGGGGAGCACGGCCATGGTCTTGATGTTGGACGGAAACGCGCCCTGGGAGAACCCATAGTGCACGCTGCACCCGCCGAGGACGGCGAGGGCAAGCGCGCTAAGGAAACGACCACAACGTGGCATCGAATGGTCCGGTATCAACCGACGTAGTGATGACGAGATCAAGGGTGCGGCGGTCACTTTCAGCATGATAACGCACGTGGCCGGCGGGGCCCCGGGCCACCCATTCTCGTACCCGGCCGTCGGCCACGCGTTCGAGGCGACGGAGCGAATCCCCGTCGAAGGTCACGCGCCAGCGGATGGGGCGCCCCAAGTCCGCCCGAAAGATAGACCCATCGAGTCGCGCTTCGGTGTCACCCACCGCCGGAACCGCCAAACGGCCCAGCGCGGCCCAGAGCAGCGCCGGCGGCGGGAGCAGCCCCTCCACATCACGGCCCGGCGGCAGCCGCAGCGAGTCGCCGATGAGGACCGCCGCCCCGCTCCCATTGCCGCCGGCCAGGAAGAAGTCGAGCCGCGCGCTGTCCGGTGGGGCGAGACGGGCCGCGCCCTCGCCGCGGGCGACGATCTCGCCATCGTGCAGTTCCCACGTGAAGACCAGGCGTCGGTGCCCCGATCCCAGCGTCGCGACGGGGAAGCGGGCCGGCACGGGAGCGCCAGCGAGCGAGCTCAGCCGCGGGGCGCAGGCGGCGAGCACCGCCAGGACCGCCATCGCGGCGGCCGGGCTACAGCGCCGTCTGCAGCTGGGCACGAAACTCCGCTGGCAGCATCGTCGGGCGGCCGGCGCCGTCCAGCGACACGAGCACTGTCCGCGCCGTGACCAGGCGTTCGCCCGTGTCGGCGTTCGCGATCAGGTAGTCGAAGGCGACAGCCCGCGACCGGACCTCGGCGAGCCGCGTCTCGACGCGGATGCGGTCGTCGTAGCGAGCCGAGCCGTGGTAGCGCAGCGACGCCTCGGACACGGCGAGGGCCACGCCCTGTCGCTCGAGTTCGGCGTAGCTCATCCCGAACCGGCGAATCAGGTCGGTGCGGCCGATCTCGCACCAGACGAGGTAGTTGGCGTGGTAGACAACGCCCATCTGGTCGGATTCCGCGTACCGCACGCGGAGCTCGCTCACCTGAACGTGGCTCAACGGCGCGGGGCGGCCCGGCCGCGATGGAGGAGCGAAAGGGTGGACGTCATCTGGCGCGAAGAATAGGGCGCCCGTCCGGTTTGTAAAGCCGCACCCCCGACGCTAGAATCAGCGCGTGCTCCCCTCCCCCTGCTACATCTTCTCCGACACCCACCTCGGGCATGCCCCGGCGCAGGTCGAGCACGACCTGCGCGCGTTTCTCCGAACCCTGCCCGGACGGGCCGGGTCGCTGGTGATCAACGGCGATCTGTTCGAATTCTGGTTCGAGTGGCGCCACGTCATGCCGCGCGCGGCGTTCCGCGTGCTGGCGGCCCTGGCGGACCTTCGAGACGCGGGGATCCCGGTGCTCATGATCGCCGGGAATCACGACTGCTGGGGCGGGGAGATCCTGCGCCGGGACGTGGGAATCGACTACCACGTGGGCAACTGGCGCGGCACGGTGGCCGGCTGGCGGGCGTCGATCGAGCACGGCGACGGCCTGCGCGACCGGGAGGACCGCCGTTATCGCATGCTCCGGTCAGTACTGCGTAATCCCCTGGCGATTCGCGGCTTCCGATGGATTCATCCTGACATCGCCGCCCCGCTGGCGGGCGGCAGCTCGCACGCCAGCCGGTCCTACGCCTCGCGGGATGGCGGGCGCGGGCTGCGCGCCGTGGCCGAGCGGCGCCTGGCCGCGGAACCGGAGACCGAATTGCTGGTATTCGCGCATTCGCACGTGCCGGCGCTGGAGCGGATGCCGTCGGGCGGCGTGTACGCCAACGCCGGGTCGTGGCTGGAGGCCCCGACGTACCTGCGGGTCACGGCGGAACGCGTGGAGCTGCGCCGGTGGGACGGGTCAGCCGAGGGGGTGGCTCTCGACGCGGTCGATCGCGCTACCGAGAAAGCGCTGGGCTAGCGCCCGGAAGCGCGACGGCTCGTCGGAGCACACGAACTGGTACGACGGTACCGCCCCGACCGGCGCCGAGAGGCCGAGCGACGCGAGCACGCGGGCCGTCTCGGCAGCCGTTTCCTCGGCGCTGTCGATGAGCTGCACGTCGGCGCCGAGCAGCTCGTGCAGGAGCGGCTTGAGCAGCGGGTAGTGAGTGCAGCCGAGGACCAGCGTGTCGATCCGATCGCGCGTGAGCGGCGCCAGGTAGTCCCGGGCGACGAGGCGCGCCGCCTCGTGTTCGGTCCACCCCTCCTCGACGAGCGGCACGAACAGCGGGCAGGCCACGGCATCGACGCGAGCGTCGGGCCGCAGGTCGTGGATGGCCCGCTCGTAGGCGCCGGAGCGAATGGTGCCGGTGGTGCCGATGACGCCGATGGCGCCCGACCGGGTGGCGGCGACGGCGGCGCGCGCCCCAGGCTCGACGACGCCGATCACCGGCACCCGGCGCTCGACCCGGAGCATCGGGAGCGCGTGGGCGGTGGCCGTGTTGCAGGCGACGACGATGGCCTTGACGCCGCGCGATTCGAGAAAATCGGCGATCTCGCGGCTGTAGCGCTGCACCGTCTCCGGACCCTTGTTGCCGTAGGGCACGCGCGCGGTGTCGCCGAAGTACACGATGCTCTCGCGCGGCAGTTGGCGCATCAGCTCGTGGACGACGGTGAGGCCGCCAATGCCGGAATCGAAGACGCCGATCGGCGCGGCGTCGCTCATGGCACGCGCACCGACATGCCCACGCCGACCCCGGTGCCGGTGGCGCGCACCGACAGCTCGGCGGGTACGTCCCAGAGGTTGGCGGCCACGTAGGCGTCGAGCCCGCTGAACAGGTGGTTGGCGATGAGCACGGCCACCCAGTCCTCGACGTGGGCGCGGCGGCTGCGCACGAGGCCCGGGTCGAAGGGGGACGCGTGCGCGACGCGGGTGGCCTGGCCGGTGGCCGGATCCCACCACGAGTCGACGACCGTGTCGGCCCGGGCGTTGATCGCCTGGCGGAGGTCGAACTGCGCCTGCCGCAGCATCGTGATGCACAGCGCTTCGAAGCCGATGAACAGTGCCGACGCCTTGGGACGGCCGAGCACGGTCTGGGCGTATCCGGGCAACAGGAACGACGTGGCGAACGCGCGCCCGGGCGAGAGCGGCGGCCGCACTTCGGGCTTGGGGCCGGTGGTGTCCGCCACGCTCCGCGGAATCCGCGGCGCGGAGCGGCCGCTGTCGGCCACCTGCGCGCGGAGCGGGGCGCCCATGGCGGCCGCGGCGAGCAGCGTGGCGCACATCATCGACAGGCGCATGTCATTCCGGAACAAAAACGAGCCCGAGGAGGCGCGCTGGCGGGAGTGCATGGGAATCGAACCCACCCAACCCGACATCGTCAGGTCGCAACAGTTTTGAAGACTGCGGAAGCCACCAGGCCCCCTCCACTCCCCCGTTCACGCGAGCACGATCGGCAGGGCGCCGGCCGCGCGAATCTCGCCAACGACGACGGCGCCCGACACGCGCGAAACGTAGTCGGCCACGCGATCGGCCGGCACGGCCACGAGCAGGCCGCCCGAGGTCTGCGGATCGAGCAACAGCGCGCGCCGCTCGTCGGAGGCGCCGTCCCAGGCGACGCGCTCGGCGAGATAGGCGAGGTTCCGCTCGGCCCCCGCGGTGCGGAGGCCGCCGCGCCAGGCCCGGAGGGCGCCGGGGAGCGCGGGCACGGCACCCGCCTCGATCACGACGGTCACGCCGCTGGCCCGCGCCACGTGCGACGCGTGGCCGAGGAGGCCGAAGCCGGTGACGTCCGTGGCGCAGCGCACGCCAAGGGCCAGCGCCGCGCGGCTGGCCTCGGCGTTCAGCGCGCGCATCGAAGCGTGCAGGGCGTCGGCCTCGGCGGCGTCGATGAGCCCCTGCTTCTCCGCGGTGGCGAGCAGGCCGGTGCCCAACGCCTTGGTGAGCACCAGGCGATCGCCCGGGCGCGCCGCGTCGTTGGCCAGCAGGTGGTCGGGGTGCGCGCGGCCGGTGACGGCCACGCCGAACTTCAATTCCTCGTCGATGATGGTGTGTCCCCCGACGACGAACGCGCCCGCTTCGTGCACCTTGTCCTGCCCGCCCTGCAGGATCCGGCCGAGCACTTCGAGCGGGAGCTTGCCCGCCGGGAAGCCGACGATGTTGAGCGCGGTGAGCGGCTCGCCGCCCATGGCGTAGACGTCGGAGAGCGCGTTGGCGGCGGCGATCTGTCCGAACAGGTAGGGATCGTCGACGATCGGGGCGAAGAAGTCCACCGTCTGCACGAGCGCGAGATCGGGCGCGAGCAGGAAGACGCCGGCGTCGTCGAAGGTCTCGCGGCCGACGAGCAGGCGCGGGTCGGTCTGGTGCGGCACGCCCTGCAGCGCCCGCGACAGGTCGCCGAGGCCGAGTTTCGCGGCGCAGCCCGCGCACCGGGCGAAGCCGGTCAGGCGCAGCAGTTCGTCGCCGGCGAGGGTGCTCATGGGGTCAGGCGACGGCGACGATGGCGTCGATCTCGACGAGCACGTTCCGCGGCAGCGCCGAGACCTGCACGGTTGAACGCGCCGGACGGGCGTCGCCGAGGGCGCGGGCGTAGGCGTCGTTGACGAGCGGAAAGTCACTCATGTCGTGGAGGAATACCGTGGTCTTCACGACATCGTTCCACGTGGCGCCGGCGGCGTCGAGAATCGCCTTGAGATTCGCCAGCACGCGTTCGGTCTGGGCGACGACGTCGCCCGCCACCACCTGGCCCGTGGCGGGATCGATGGCGATCTGGCCTGCCGTGAACAGGAAGCCGTGGTGGATCACGCCCTGCGAGTAGGGCCCGATGGCGGCTGGGGCCTTGTCGGTGTGCAGCGTCTGGGGCATGGGGAGCGTCTCCGGGCGATGGCCGGCCGCGGGCCGGCCGTTCAGGTCGAAAGGTAAGCGGACCGCGGGAACCTAGTCAGGCGGCGTCGGGAATGGCCAGCCCGAAGAGGCGCGCCGCGTTGCGCGCGACGGCGGCTCCGAGGGCGGCCGCGTCGGCGCCGCGCGCGTCGGCCACGCGGGCGAGCGTGAGACTCACCCACGCCGGCTCGTTGCGCTTGCCCCGATGCGGCACGGGCGCGAGGTACGGCGCGTCGGATTCGACGAGCAGCCGGCCGTCGGGCACCAGGCGCAGGAGGGCGTCGTCGTTCCACTTCCTGAACGTCACGATGCCGCTGAAGGAAACGTACCAGCCGACGGCGAGCGCGGCCTCGGCGAGCTGGTGCGACCCGGTGTAGCAATGGAGCACGCCGCGCACGCCGCCGGCGCCGGCCTCCTGCACCATGGCCCGGGTGTCATCCTCGGCGTCGCGTGTATGCACGACCACGGGCAGCCGGAGATCGCGGGCGAGGCCGAGCTGGGCGCCGAACGCGCGGCGCTGCTCGTCGCGGGGGGAGTGGTCGTAGTGGTAGTCGAGGCCGCATTCCCCGATGGCGACGGCGCCGCGGCGGCACTCCTCGCCGATGGCGGCGGCGTCCGCCACGGGGTCGAAGCCGGCGGCGTCGTGCGGGTGAATGCCGGCGGTGAAGTAGACGAAGCCCGGGTGCGCGGCGGCGATGTCGCGCGCGCGCGCCGCGGCGGCCAGCGACTCGCCGATGCAGACGATGGCGCGGGCGCCGTTGAGGCGCGCGCGATCGATCACCGCGGCGCGGTCGTCGTCGAAGGCCGGATCGGCCAGGTGGGCGTGGCTGTCGACGAAGAGGGCCATGGAAGCGCGAACCGCCGCCGGATGGGCGGCGGTTCCGGGTGCCTCAGGGCGCGACCTTGCGGGCGCGCGCGGCGCCGCCGCCCCCGCTCTTGCCTTCGACCGAGCGCGGGAACTTGGCCTCGATCCAGAGCAGGAGCGCGCCGGCGACGTAGATGGAGCTGAACGTGCCGGTGAAGATGCCGAACGCCATGATCCAGGAGAACGGCCGGATGACCTCGCCGGCGAAGATGAGGAGCGCCAGCGTGGCCGTGAGCGTGGTCACGTGCGTGAGCACAGAGCGCGGCAGCGTCTCGTTGATGGCGCGGTTCATCGTGTCGCGGAGCGATTCCTTGCGCTGCTTCTTCAGGTCCTCGCGCACACGGTCGAAGATGATGATCGTGTCGTTGAGCGAGTACCCGATCACCGTGAGAATGGCGGCGACGACGGTGAGCGAGATCTCGAGCCGCAGCATCGCCAGGAAGGCGAGCGTGGTGAGAATGTCGTGCGCCGTGGCGACGACCGCCGCCACGCCGAACCGCCATTCGAAGCGGATGGCGAGGTAGACGAGGGTGACGAGGAACGAGATGAGCACGGCGATGATGGCGTTCAACCGCAGTTCGGCGCCGACCTGCGGGCCGATGTACTGCGACCGGATCACCTTCACCTGCGACGTGTCCCCGAACTGGGCATGCAGCGCCGCCTCGATCTGCTTGGCGGTGCTGTCGGCGGAGCCGAGCGCGGCGTTGTTGCTCTTCGGCTGGGCGTTGATGGTGTATTCCGTGGGCGATCCGAACTGCTGGATCGTCGAGCCGGAGAAGCCCGCCTTGTCGACCGTCGCGCGAATGTCGTCTGCCCTGGGCGCCTTGGCGAACTCCACCTGCATGAGCGTGCCGCCCGTGAATTCGATGCTGTAGTGGGCGCCGCGAATCCCGAGCGCGGTGAGGCCGACCAGAATGAACGCGATCGTAATGACGGCCGCGTGCCGCCAGTACTTGATGAAGTCGTAGTTCGTGCCGTGGAGAATGCGGAACATTTAGATGCTCAAGGTCTGGGCGCCGCGCGAGCGGTTCAGCCACAGCAGGAAGAAGGTCCGGACGACGAAGATGGACGCGAACATCGAGGCCACGACGCCGGCGATGAGGGTGACGGCGAAGCCGCGCACGGGGCCGCTGCCCCACTGGTACAGCACCGATGCCGTGAGGATCGTCGAGACGTTGGAGTCGACGATGGCCGGCATCGCGTGGCGGAAGCCCTCATCGATGGCGGTGCGCACCGTCTTGCCGCGGTCGAGTTCCTCGCGAATGCGCTCGAAGATCAGCACGTTCGCGTCCACGGCGATGCCGATGGAGAGCACGAGGCCGGCGAGCCCCGGCAGCGTGAGCACGGCGTCGAAGCCGGCCAGGGTGGCCATGGTGAACAGCACGTACAGCGAGAGGCCGGCCACGGCCAGCAGGCCCGCGAACCGGTAGTAGATGGACATGATCAGCACGATGGCGATGATGGCGATCATGCCGGCGGTGAACCCCTGGCGGATGGAGTCCTGCCCCAGCCGCGGCCCGATGACCACGGCCTGGGCGACCTTGAGCTGCACCGGAAGCGCGCCGGCATTGAGCACGAGGGCCAGGTCCTGCGCCGCGGCGAGGTCCTTGCCGCCGAGCGTGATCTGCCCGTGGGTGCCGATGGCGGTTTCGATGACCGGCGGGCGTCCCATGACGCGGTTGTCGAGCACGATCGCCATGTAGTCGTTCACGTGGCGCGCGGTCTGCTCGCGGAACCGGCGTCCGCCGACGTTGCTGAGTTCGAACTCGACGACGGTGCCGTCGGTGGGCGTCTGCGACGGGCGCGCCGACTTTATGTCCGCGCCCGTGGTGATCGCCTTGTCATCGGTCACATACAGGGAGCGATACCACTGGCCGTTCATCTGCGTGGAATCGGTGCCCCAGAGAATCCGCTTGCCGGGCGGCATCGCGTCCTGGATGGCCGGCAGCTGGAGGTAGGTCTTGATGTCGGGGACCTTGTCGAAGGGCACGAAGTACTCGCCCGGCATCGCGCTGCCGCCGACGACGGCGCTGGAGAAGGGGCCCGTCTTGCTGGCGAGCGAGTCGGCGCTCGTGGTGTCGGCGGTCTTCTTCCGGCTCGTGTCCTGCTTGGCGCCGGCCGCCCCCTTGGCCTTGGCCGTGTCGCCGCCGGTGAGCAGCCCCTGAAGTCCCGCCGGCGCCGACGGAGCGGCCGCCGCGCCGGCGGCGCCGGCGGTGGAGGCGGTGGAGGCGAGCCCCGCCTGGCGGACGATCTGGTCGAAGCGGGGCAGCACCTTCTCGAGCGCCTGGGTCTTGTCGGTGATGAGGAATTCGAGGAATGCCTGCTGCTTGACGAGATTCTCGGCGCGCTGGGGGTCGTCGTAGCCCGGGATCTCGACCGCGATGCGATCGTTCCCCTCCTTCTGCACGACGGATTCCGAAACGCCGAATCCCTCGATGCGCGTCCGGACCGTCTTGAGGGCGCGGTCGATCGCGACGCCGATGCTGTCGGGCGGGATATGCTGGGTCGACTGGTCGACTTCCAGCGACAGGTGAATGCCGCCCTGCAGATCGAGGCCGCGGCGAAGGGGCACGTGGCGCTCAGTCGTGTCATGCAGGATGCCGTCGCTGCCGCGGTACTGGACGACCTGGTTCCGGGGCACGAGGAACCAGATGGACACGAGGCACGCGAGGGCGATGGTGAGCAGGCGATACTTCAGGTTCGACATGCGACGGAAGGTGGGAAATTGGATTTATGTGGAACCTATAAGGGTATCGGCCGAGCGGACTTCCGTCAACGCGCGACGGGCCATTTCCGCGTCGATTTTCAGTTGCGCCACGAGCGCGTCGGGGCCGCTGAATTTCATGGTGTCGCGCAGGCGGGCGATGAATTCGACCCCGACGGGGCGGCCGTACCAGTCGCCGGCGGTGTCGAACAGGTGGACCTCGAGCGTCACGGCCTGCTCGCCGAAGGTCGGGCGCGGGCCAAGGTTCATCATGCCCTCGAAGCGGCCGGCGGCCGCCGTGACCCGCACCGCGTAGACGCCCACGGGAGGGAGCAGTTTCCGCGGTGAGGGCAGCGCCAGATTCATCGTCGGAAAGCCGAGCAGACGCCCTCGGCCGGCGCCGCTGGTGACCCGCCCCACCGCCTCGTACGGGCGCCCCAGCCCGCGGGCCGCGGTCTCGAGGTCGCCGTCGGCCACGGCTCGCCGAATGACGCTCGACGAGAGAATGCCCCCCGAGGCGAGCGCGACGGCATCGACGACATCGGCCTCGAACCCCGCGGCGGCGGCGATCCCCTGCACCAGGTCGGCGTCCCCTTCCCGGCCTCGGCCGAAGCCGTGGTCGTGACCAATGAGGAGCGCGCGCACCCGGTAGCGGGCCATGAGCACGTCGCGGATGAACGCGTCGGCGCTGAGCGCACGGAAGGCGGGCGTGAACGGGATCTCGGCCACGTAGTCGACGCCGCAGGCGGCGAGCGCGAGGAGCTTCTCCTCGCGCACGGTGAGCCGAGCCGGCGCGCGCTCGGGGTGGATGATCTCGAGCGGGTGCGGCTCGAAGGTCACGACCAGGGCGGGCACGCCGAGCGCGGCGGCGCGCTCGCGGAGCCGCTCCAGCACGTGACGGTGCCCCCGGTGCACGCCGTCGAACGTGCCGACGGTGACCGCCGTGCCGTCGACGCCGGGCGGGAGGGCCGAGACCGGGTCAGGCGTCACCGAGCACCACGCGAGGCTGCCAGCGGTCGCCGTCGCGTTCGCCGACGGCGACGAGGGCGCCATCGCCGACGAGCGCGGCCAGCGCTCCGTCCACGCGCGCGGCGACCGCGCGCCCGTGGGACACCAGCCGTTGCTCCTCGACGTCCAGGGGCTGGGTCGGGAGCTGGGCGACGGCGTCGCGCAACGGGCGGATGCGGGCGTTCCCATCCGCCACGGCGTCCAGGCTGTCGGCGTCGGCGACGGTGAACCGGCCGGCGGCAGTGCGCCGGAGCGCGGTGAGGTGGGCGAGGGTGCCCGCGGCCTCGCCCAGGTCGCGCGCCAGGGCGCGCACGTACGTCCCGCCGCCGCAGACCACGGTGCAGTCGAGCTCGGCGGCACGGCGGCCGCGCACCGTCCAACTGTGGACACGAACCGGGACGGCGGCCAGCTCGAGCGGACGCCCGCGGCGGGCGGCGGCATACGCGCGCACGCCGCCCACCTGTTTGGCGGAGAACGCGGGCGGCCGCTGATCGATGTCGCCGACCATGGCGGCGAGGGCGGCGTCGACCGCGGCGTCGGTGGGGAGCGCCGCTTCACGCGTCACGCGACCGGTGGCGTCGTCGGTATCGGTTTCGGCGCCGAACCTGACCGTGGCGTCGTACACTTTGGGTTCGGCGTCGAGGTACGGGATGAGCCGGGTGCCGCGGCCGAGGAGCAGGACGAGCAGGCCGGTGGCGAACGGGTCGAGCGTGCCGGCGTGGCCGACGCGCGATTCCCCCACGGCCCGGCGCACCGCCGAGACGACGTCGTGCGAAGTCATGCCGGCGGGTTTGTCGACGAGCAGCAACCCGTCAGTCGTCCTGCGCTCCATCGGCCGGTTTGGGGTCGCGCACCTGGGCGAGCAGCGATTCGATGCGGGCGGCGCGGGCGATGCTCTCGTCGAGCCGGAAGGTGATCTCCGGGGCGAGGCGGAGGCGCAGCTCGCGCCCGACGCGCGAGCGCAGGTGGGGGGCGGCGCTGGCCAAGCCTTCCATGGTGGCGGCGCGCTCGGCGTCGGAGCCCATGATGCTGACGAACACCTTGGCGTGCCGGAGGTCCCGCGTGCAGTCGACGCCGGTGACCGTCACCAGCCCGACCACGCGCGGGTCCTTGACGTCTTCCGCGAGGAACATCGCGACCACCTCGCGAATGGCTTCCGCGACGCGGTCGGGGCGTCGGTTATCTGCTGCCATGTGAACCAGCTCCGTCGCGCCCCGGCGGTACGCCGGGGCGCGCGTCTACGTGGAGGCGGAGGATTCGAGCGACCGGGCGAATTCCTCTGTCTTGTAGCACTCGATGACGTCGCCCACCTTGAGGTCGTTGAAGTTCTCGATGCCGATGCCGCACTCGAAGCCGTCCTTCACCTCGCGGACATCGTCCTTGAACCGGCGGAGCGAGGCGATGATGCCGTCGTAGACCTCGACGCCGTCGCGGATCACGCGCACGCGGCCCTGGCGGTTGATGACGCCGCTGCGGACGTAGCAGCCGGCGATGGTCCCGACGCGCGAGACCTTGAACGTCTCGCGCACCTCGGCCTCGCCGAACACGACTTCGCGCTTCTCGGGCCGCAGCATGCCCTCGAGCGCGGCGCGCACGTCGGCCACGGCCTCGTAGATGATGCGGTAGAGCTTGATGTCCACGCCTTCGCGCTCGGCGGCGCTGCGGGCGTTGTTGTCCGGCCGCACGTGGAAGCCGATGATGATCGCGCCCGAGGCCTTGGCGAGCAGGATGTCGCTCTCCGTGATGGCGCCGACGCCGCGATGCACGACCTCGACCTGCACCTCGGCCGTGGACAGCTGCTGGAGCGCGTCGGCCAGTGCCTCGGCCGGTCCGCCCTGGTCGGCCTTGATGAGGATGCGGAGCGTGCGGCGCTCGCCGCTCGCCGCGTGCTCGATGAAGTCCTCGAGCGACACGCCGCGCGAGGTACGCCGGCTCTTCGCTTCGCGGTCAAGGCGCTGACGCCGTTGCGCGATCTCGCGCGCCGCCGACGCCTCGTCGACCACCAGCAGCTGATCGCCGGCCATGGGAACACCTTCGACGCCGAGCACCTGCACCGGGATCGCCGGGCCGGCGTCCTTGACCGGGTTGCCGCGCTCGTCGAGGAGCGCCCGCACGCGTCCGGAGTGCATGCCGCAGATGAAGTCCTCGCCCACGTGCAGCGTGCCGCTCTGGACGAGCACGGTGGCCACGGGGCCCTTGCCCGCGTCGAGCTGGGCTTCGATGACGGCGCCCGTCGCCTGCTTGTGCGGATTGGCCTTGAGGTCGAGGATTTCCGCCTGGAGGAGGATCTGGTCGAGCAGGGTCTGCACGTTCGTGCCCTTCTTGGCCGAGATCTCGCTGGACAGCGTCTGGCCGCCGAACTCCTCGAGCACGACGCCGTGCTGCAGCAGGTCCTGCTTGACCTTCCCCGGATTGGCCGGGGGGAGGTCGATCTTGTTGATGGCGACGATCATCGGCACGCCGGCGTTCCTGGCGTGCGAGATGGCCTCGATGGTCTGGGGCATGACCGCGTCGTCGGCGGCGACGACGAGCACGACGATGTCGGTGACCTGGGCGCCGCGGGCGCGCATGGCCGTGAAGGCCTCGTGGCCCGGCGTGTCGAGGAAGGTGATCGACTTGCCGTTGGGCAGCGAGACGTGGTAGGCGCCGATGTGCTGCGTGATGCCGCCGGACTCGCCGGCCACGACGTTGGCGCGGCGGATGAAGTCGAGCAGCGACGTCTTGCCGTGGTCGACGTGCCCCATGATGGTGACCACGGGCGGCCGCGACACGAGGTCTTCGGCCTTGTCCTCCTGGGCGACGAGCATGTCCTCGGCCTGGTACGCGTCTTCGCGCACCGCCTGGAAGCCGAACTCGCCGGCGATCAATTCGATCTGGTCGAAGTCGAGCCGCTGGTTGATGGTGATCATCAGCCCGAGGTTCTTGAAGGCGAACGCGACGATCTCGGTGGCCGGCACCTTGAGAATCTGGGCCAGCTCGCTGACCGTGATGAACTCGTTGACGCGGACCAGCCGCTTCTCGCGCTCGGCGTCGGCGACGCGCTGCGCCTCGACCTCCTCGCGGTGGCCGCGGCGGACGTCGTTGGAGCTGCGGCGCGAGGGCGCGCCGCGCATGGCGGCCATGGTCTTCGAGATGTTCGCGTCCACGGCGCCCTGGTCGACGGTGCCGCGGCGTCCCTTCTTGCGCCGTCCGCGCTCGGGGGCGCCCCCCTTCTGCGACGGCTTGTCGTCGCGACGCGGGGGCGTGGCGACGCCACCGCCGGGGGCGGCCGACGCGACGGGGCGCGGCGGCATGAACCCGGAGCTCGCCACCGGGCGCGGGCGCGGCGCGCCCGGCGTGACGGGCCGCGGCCGGGGACGCTCGCGCGCCGGCGGGGCCCCGCTCTCGGCGCGCGACGTCGCGCCGCGGGCGGACTCGACCGTCTCGTCCTCGTCCTCGACTTCGGTCTCGATCTCGGCGGCTTCGACGGCCGCCGACGCTGCCTCTTCGGCGGCGGCTTCGCGATCGGCTTCCTCCTGGGCGGCAGCCGCAGCGGCTTCCGCTTCGGCGGCGGCTTCGGCGGCGGCCGCGGCCTCCGCCTCGGCCTTCTCATCTTCGGCCTTCTGCAATTCGGCCGCGGCGGCCGCCGCGGCGACGTCGGCCGCCTTGCGCCGGCGGCGGACGGGAGCGGCGGAAGCAGCCGCGGGGGCGGGCTTCTCGGGCGCGGCCGCCTCGGCCTCCGCCGCCTTGGCCGCCTTCTTGGCCCGGGGCGTCTTTGCCTTCTCGGGCCTGGCCGGACTCTCGGTCGCGCCGGCCGCCGCCGAACGACGACGGCGCGAGGTCGCCGGGGCTTCCTTCTCCTCGGCGCGCGCGCGCTTTTCGCGTTCCCACCGCGCACGCAGGCGGGCCACTTGGTCGTCGGTGAGGACGCTCAGGTGGCTGCGCACGGGGACGTCCATCTGACGAAGCAGCCCGATCACCTCGTCAGCCGATACCCCGAACTCTCCTGCCATGTCGTGTACGCGAAGCTTGCTCAAACCATCCTCCTAGGCGGGCTGTATCGTGCCCGAGTCCACCACATCAAGTATGCCGCGGGCCAGCGATCGATCGACGATGCCGATCGCGGCCGTCTGTTGCCGTCCGCAGGCCGCGCCCAACTGCCCGGCGGTCAGTCCCTCCACCATCCGAATGCGCCGCGCTCCCAGCAGGGGGCGCAGCTTGGCCAGACTGTTCTCCGACGCGTCGCCCGCCACGAGGGCGAGCGCCAGCGTTCCCTTCCTGGCCGCGGCGCGCACCTGCTCGGTGCCCACCACGGCCGTTCGCGCACGAAGGCCCAATCCCGCCAGGCCGAGCACGCGCCGCGCAACGTCCGGCGTCACCCCGCCGCGCCATCCCCGCCGGGCGCGTCATCCTTCTTCGGTTCCGCCTCCGGCGCCGCTTTCGCCTCGCCGCCGCCCGGCGCCGAGGTGTCTTCGGCGGAGCCCTCCTCCGTCAGTTCGGCCAGGATCGCCATCAGGCGGTCGGCATCGTCCAGCGTGATGCCGGGGAGCCGCAGGAAGTCGTCGCGCTCGAGATCGATGATGTCGTTGAGCGTACGATATCCCGCCTCTTCCAGGATCGCGACCGTGGCCGGCGGCATGCCTTCGATCTCCGAGAGCGGCACGTCGGCCGCGTCGCCTTCCTCTTCGGGCAGCGGCGCGAAGATGGCGCCCTCGCCGCCGCGCTCGAGCCACTCGCGGCTCGAGTAGAGGTCGATCTTCCAGCCGGTGAGTTCCGACGCAAGGCGCACGTTCTGGCCGTTGCGCCCGATGGCCAGCGAGAGCTGGTCCTCGTCCACCACGGCCTGGATCGTCTTGGTCGCCGGGTCGCTGAACACGCGCGCCACCCGGGCCGGCGCCAGCGCGAGCTTGGCGAAGCGCTCCGGGTCGGGCGACCAGGGCACGATGTCGATGCGCTCGCCGCCCAGTTCGTTGACCACGGCCTGCACGCGCGAGCCCTTGAGCCCGACGCAGGCGCCGACCGGATCGATCGCGTCATCGCGCGAGACGACGGCGATCTTGGTGCGGCTGCCGACCTCGCGGGCGGTGGCCCTGATCTCGACGATGCCCTGCTGGATCTCGGGCACTTCGAGCTTGAACAGCGCCTTGACGAACAGCGCGTCGGCGCGGCTGAGAATGAGCCGGGGGCCCTTGGGGGTCTCCTCGACCTTCTTGAGCACGGCGCGCATCGGCTCGCCCTGGTGGAAGTGCTCGCGGTGGTTCTGCTCGCGATAGGGCACGATGGCCTCCGCCTCGCGGAACTTGTTCAGCATGATGACGAGCTTGCCGCGCTCGATCTGCTGCACTTCGCCGGAGAGCAGCTCGCCGACCCGGCTCGTGAATTCGTCGCGGATGCGGGTGCGCTCGCCCTCACGGACGCGCTGGATGATGCGCTGCTTGGCGGCCTGCACGGCGGCGCGGCCGAAGACGGCGAAGTCGACGGGCTCCTCGAGCACGTCGCCGGCGTCGAACTCCTCGTCGTACAGGCGGGCCTCCTCCACGGAGATCTCGCGGCTGGGGTCCTCGACGACAGCGACCACCGTCTTGAGGAGCACGATCTTGATATCGCCCTTGGCGTCGTCGATCGTGACCTCGGCCTGCACGTTGGCGCCGTACTTCTTGGCGAGCGCCGCCATGATGCCGTCCTGGAGGAGCCCGTAGAGTTCCGCGCGGTCGAGCTGCTTGGTGTTCGACACCTCGCGGAATGCGGTCAAGATCTCTGCTGAGCTTACCATCCAGGCATCCTCGTGATGGGCCGGCGACAGGCGCCGACCACCGTTCAATGGCCCCGCGCCCGCGCGGGTCCCGTTCCCTTCGATTGCCGAGCGCTACACGCGGAACGCCAGCCGCGCCTCCTTCACCTCGACAAGCGGCACCATGCGGCGCTCGCCCGACTCCAGTTCCAGTTCCGCCGACTCCGCCCCGTCCGCACCCTGCACCGACACGACCTTCGCCTCGAACCGTCCGCCGTGCGCCGGGCTCAGCACGCTGGCCCACCGCCCGACGAATCGCCGCCATTCGGCGGCCGTCCGAAGCGGCCGCTCGCCTGGCGACGACACCTGCAACACGTACCGGTCGGAGACCATCCCGCCCGCGTCCAACCGGGATTCGAGCGCCCGCGAGACCCGCGCGCAGTCGTCGACCGTCACCTTCTGGCCGTCGCGCCGGTCGATGCGAACCTCCAGCAGGGGCCGCGACTTCGTGCCCCCGCGCCGGAACTCGACGAGGTCGAATTCAAGCGAGTCAAGTTGTTCGCTGACAATGCGTTCCAGCTCTTGATTCACGTACAATGACAAGTGCTCGTACAGAATAAAAAAATGTGGGGAGCATCCCCCACATTTCCGCGCGGCGGACGCCGCGTGTAGGAACGAAGCTACAGGATCGCTCTCAGCGAGTCAAGCTGACGCGGCCCCGGGCGCGGTTATGAGAGAAATCTGACGACCGGCGTCGCCGGCCCGGTGGGAGAAGAAACGCCCGTTGTCGCAACGGGTGCAGCGGGCGCTGACCGACAGCGATCGGACCCCGAGCGCGCCGGCGCGCCCGGCGATGAGCTGCCGCAGGTCCACCGGCGTCGGGCGGGGGACGGGACGGCCGGTCAGGCGCTCGTAGACGTCGGGGCTGACCTCGTAGCAACGCCCGCAGATGGCCGGCCCCAGGTGGACCACCAGTTCCCGCGCCGGACACCCGAGCGCGGCCATGGCGGCGATGCCGGCATCGATCATGCGCGCCTCCGTGCCCCGCCATCCCGAATGCAGCAGGGCGACGGCCCCGGAGGCGTGGGCGATGAACACCGGCACGCAGTCGGCGACGGTGACGGCGAGCGCCGTGGGTTCACCGGCGGGGGCCGCGTGGCCGTCGGCGTCGGCGGCGAGGAGCCAGCCCGCCCACCCGGGCCCGTGGGTGACGACGCGCGCGCCGTGCACCTGCCCCGCCGTGGCGAGCCGCTCGACGCCGATGGCCCGCAGGTGGTCGGTGACCGATCGCCACCGTGCCATGACCTGCCCGACGGGCTCCTCGGTGCCGAGCCCGAGGTTTCCGAACTCTCGCGTCGTGGTGAACGCCAGCACCCCGAGTTCTGCGAACCCGGGGGCGACGTCAACGTGCGGCGGACCCGCGATCACGCCGTGCCGGCCTCGACGCGTTCGATCCGGGCGCCCAGCGCGCGCAGCCGTTCGTCGATGCGCTCGTAGCCGCGTTCGATCTGCTGCACGTTGTGAATCGTGCTGGTGCCCGGCGCGGCGAGGGCCGCGAGGAGCATCGCCATGCCGGCGCGGATGTCGGGCGAGTCCACGCTGCCCGGATGCAGCGGGGCCGGGCCGACCACCAGCGCGCGGTGCGGATCGCAGAGCACGATGCGCGCGCCCATGCTGACGAGCTTGTCCACGAAGAAGAGGCGCGACTCGAACATCTTCTCGTGCATGAGGATGACGCCGTCGCACTGGGTGGCGGTGACGATGGCGATCGACATCAGGTCGGCGGGGAAGGCCGGCCAGGGCTGGTCTTCGAGCTTCGGCACATGGCCGCCCAAGTCGCTCTGAATGCGCCGGCTCTGCTCGGCGGGCACGACGAGGTCGGCCCCGTCCACCTGGCAGACGATGCCCAGCCGCTCGAACCCCATGCGGGTGGACCGCAGGTGCTCCACGCCGGCGCGCTCGATGCGCAGCGCCGACCGCGTGACCGCCGCGAGGCCGATGAACGAGCCGACCTCGATGTGATCGGGGCCGATCTCGTGCGTGGCGCCGCCGAGCGCGCGGCCGCCTTCGATCGTGAGGGTGTTGGTGCCGATGCCGTCGACGCGGGCGCCGAGGGCGACCAGGAAGCGGGCGAGATCCTGCACGTGGGGCTCGCTCGCCGCATTGCGGAGCACGGTCGTGCCGCGGGCGGCGGCGGCGGCCATCAGCGCGTTCTCGGTGGCGGTCACGCTGGGCTCGTCGAGGAATACGTCGGCGCCCACGAAGCCCCGCGAACGGAGTTCGTAGTGGTCGGACAGGGTGAATTCTGCGCCCAGTTCCTTGAGCACGTGGAAGTGCGTGTCGAGGCGGCGGCGCCCGATCACGTCGCCGCCGGGGGGCGGGAGGGTCACGGCGCCGGCGCGGACCAGGAGCGGCGCCGCCAGCAGGATCGACGCCCGGATGCGCGCGCAGAGCACCGGGTCAAGGCGCGTGGCTTCAACCGTGCGCGCGTGAACGTGGAGCTCGTTGCGTCCCGCCCAGTCGGCCGACGCGCCCACCGAGCGGACCAGTTCCACCAGCGCTTCGACGTCGCGGATACGGGGCACATTGGTGAGCGTCACCGGCTGGTCGGTGAGCAGGGTCGCGGCGATGATCGGCAGCGCGGCGTTCTTGTTGCCCGCCGGCCGGATGGTGCCGGAGAGCGTGCGCCCTCCGTGGACGATGAACTGCAGTGCGCTCATGAGGCGGATCGGGCCCGAAGCAACCTGAGGAAGAAACAATTCGCGATGGCGAACAATGACGGGCGCATGGACGGCGCGTCAAGCGCGACACAACTCGCTTGACACCGCGCCATGCGCCTGCGTAGCTATCTCTACAACCCTATGGTATTCGCATCGACGGTGCGCGCGAGCGCATGGCTCCTCCAGGCGGTGGCGACGCGGCCCGATACCGTCGTGACCCGCCAGATCGTGGAACGGGGCGGATTCGACCAATTGACGCACGTCGCGGCGGGAATTCTCACGCTGTTGCTGCTGTTGCTGGTGCTGCTGGCCTTCCCCGCCGCGTGGTACTTCCGCAACCGCCTCCAGCAGCTGACGCTCGGCATCGAAGGCCTGCGCCGCGATCTGGGACCGCTCGTGGAGCGGTCGCGCGGCGTCATGCAGAACGCTGAGGAGATTTCGCTCACGATCAAGCGCGACGTGGCGCGCCTGAGCGAGACGGTCGGCCATTTCGACGGACAGCTGCGCGAGATCTCCGACATCGCGGCCGATCGGATCCGCGATTTCGATGCCCTGCTGGGGGCGGTGCAGGAGGAGGCGGAGGAGCTGTTCCTCACCGCGGCCTCCGCGACCCGCGGCGTCAGGGCCGGCGTGCGCGCCCTGCGGCGACACCGGGCGCGCCGCGACCGGCGCGAGGCCCTGCCGGACGAGCAGGACGCCGATGACGCCGATGACGCCGAGCTTGACGTGGACGTGGACGCGGACGCGCCGGAAGCGGACGGCGGCGCGGATGCCGAACCCCGCCCGCGCGCGCCGCGCCTCCATCGCCGGCGGCACGCCACATGACGGTGGGCCGGACGGCGGCGGTGCTGGCCATCGCCGCCTTCCTTCTTGCCGCGCTGCCGCACCCCGCCTTTGCCTGGACGCCGGGCACGCACGTGTTCTTGGGCGACGCCGTGCTCCGGTCGTACCAGCTGCTGCCGCCGGCCATCGCGGACCTGCTCCGCGCCTTTCCCTACGACTTTCTGTACGGATCGATCGCCGCCGACACGAGCATCGCCAAGAAGTACGCGCCGGCGGGCCGGCACTGCCATTCCTGGGACGTGGGGTTCGACATCCACGAAGCGGCGACCGATGAACCTCTGCGCGCGTTCTCGCTCGGGTATCTCGCCCACCTGGCCGCCGACGCCGTGGCGCACAACTACTTCGTGCCGATGCAGCTCACCGTCACCTCGGCGACGTCGTCGATCGGCCACAGCTACTGGGAGAGCCGGTTCGAGACGCACCTGGGCGAGCGGTACAGCCGGCGGGCGCGCGACCTGATCCTGCTCGACCATACCACGTCCGATGCGCTGCTCGACACGATCCTGAGTCCGACGCTGTTCAGCACGCAGACCAACCGCCGGATCTTTCGCGGGATGGTGCACGTGGCCGATTCGGAGTCGTGGCAGCGGATCTTCCAGCTGATGGCGGAGAAGAGCCGGTGGGACCTTCGCGACGCGGAGGTGGGCGGCTACATGGAGCGGTCGTTCGACTTCATCGTCGACCTCATGCGCCGGCTCGACCGTTCCGAGCCCTACGGCCACGACCCGTCGGGCGACGAGCGGCTGCGGCGCGCCAAGCGGGTGCGGCGGCAGGCCCTGCGGCTGGGCGGCGAGGACGCCGCGCGCGAACACGCCGTGCAGCACTTCGGCATGCCCGACCCGACGCTTCCCTTCGCCCGATCGCTGAGCGCCCCGGTCTACGACCCGAGCCGCTCGACGAGCAGCTGAGCGACGCGCTTCGGGTCGGCGCTGCCCTTCGACTTCTTCATCACGGCGCCGATCAGCACGCCCTGGAGCTTCTTCTCCCCGTTGCGGAAGCGCTCCGCTTCGGCGGGCATCGCCGCGATGACCTCGTCGATCCAGGCGCCGAGGGCCCCCTCGTCCGAGACCTGCACCAATCCCTTCTGCTTGGCGATCTCCGCAGGCTGTCCGCCCTCGGCGGCCATGATGCCGAAGATCTGCTTGCCCGCCGTGTGGCTCACCACGCCGTCGCGGATGAGCGTCAGCAGCGCGGCCAGATCGGCCGGGCCGACCCGGAAGTCGGCGATGTCGCCGCCGCTCGCCTTGAGCGCGCCCAGCACTTCGCCCATGACCCAGTTGGCGGTCGCCTTGGCGTCTCCGTGCGCCCGCACGGCCCGCTCGAAGTAGTCGGCCAGGCGCGGGTTCGCCGTCAGCACGTCGACGTCGTACTCGCCGAGGCCGTACTCGGCCGCGTAGCGCGCCCGGCGGGCCGCCGGCAATTCGGGCAGCGAATCGCGCACCCGGTCGACGAATCCGGCGGCGAGCACGAGCGGCGGCAGGTCCGGTTCCGGGAAGTAGCGATAGTCGTGGCTCCCCTCCTTTGACCGGGCCGGACGCACCTCCTCGGCCACGCCGTCCCAGAGCATGGTCTGCTGTTCGACCCGGCCCCCGGCGTCGACCAGCGCGCACTGGCGCACGAACTCGCCGGCCAGCGCCCGCTCGACGCCGGAGAACGAGTTCATGTTCTTGACCTCGGTCTTGGTACCGAGCGCGGCGGCGCCGTGCAGGCGCACGCTGATGTTCGCGTCGACGCGGAGCGAGCCCTCCTCCATGCTGACGTCGCTGACGTCGGCGTACTCGAGCACCTGTTTGAGCGCGCGCAGATAGGTGCCGGCGTCGGCGGCCGAGCGCATGTCGGGCTCGCTCACGATCTCGACCAGCGGCACGCCGGACCGGTTGAGGTCGATGGCGGTGCCGCCGGCGAAGCGGTCGTGGATCGACTTGCCGGCGTCCTCCTCCATGTGCAGCCGCGTGATGCCGACGGTGCGCCCCCCGGCATCGAGGTGGCCCCCGGTGGCCAGCGGGCGGTCGAACTGGGAGATCTGGTAGCCCTTCGGGAGGTCGGGATAGAAGTAGTTCTTGCGGGCGAAGATCGACACCGGATGCACGGTGCAGTCGAGGGCCAGCGCGGCGCGCACCGCCAATTCCACCGCCCGCGCATTCAGCACCGGGAGCGCCCCCGGCAGCGCGAGGCACACCGGGCACACGTTGCTGTTCGGCGGCGCACCGAAGGCCGACGAGCAGGAACAGAAGGCCTTGGTGGCGGTCTTGAGCTGCACGTGCACTTCGAGCCCCACCACCATCTCGTAGCGCTCGGCGAACTTCGCGAAGACGGCGTCGTTCATCGGTGCGCCTCCGCGCCCAGCGCGCGTTCGAGGGCATAGGCGGCGCCGAACATTCGCGCTTCCTCGAAGTGCGGGGCGATGATCTGCCCGCCCACCGGCAAATCGTCGACGCGGCCGATGGGCTGCGACATCGCGGGCACGCCAGCGAGGTTGGCGGTGGCCGTGAAGATGTCGTTCAGGTACATCGCGTACGGATCGGTGGTCGCGCCGATGGGAAAGGCCGGCGTGGGCGTCGTGGGCGTGAACAGCACGTGCACGCCGCTCGCGAACACGCGCTCGAAGTCCCGCGTGATGAGCCGGCGCACCTGCTGCGCCTTGCGATAGTAGGCGTCGTAGTAGCCGGCCGAGAGCACGTAGGTGCCGAGCATGATGCGGCGGGTGACCTCGGCGCCGAAGCCGCCCGAGCGGGTGGCCTCGTACATGCCGCGCAGCCCGTCGCCTTCGAGGCGCAGGCCGTACCGCACGCCGTCGAAGCGGGCGAGATTCGACGACGCCTCGGCGGGCGCGACGATGTAGTACGACCGGGATCGCCAGGTCGGTGTGCGGCAGCGAGACGTCCCGCACCTCCGCCCCCTGCGCGCGCAGCAACTCGAGGGCGCGGTCGCACCGCGCACGCATCCGCGGCTCGAGATCATGCGGGAAGTACTCCTTGGGCTTGCCGATCACGACGCCCTTCAGCGGCGCACCCGCGGCCGCGCGGTAGTCGGGCACCGGGACGTCCACGGACGTGGCGTCGCGCGGGTCGCGCCCGGCAATCGCGCCGAGCGCCAGCGCCGCGTCGTCCGACGGTGGCGCCGAACACGCCCACCTGGTCGAGCGACGATGCGAAGGCGACGAGCCCGTAGCGGCTCGACGCGTCCGTAGGTCGGCTTGACGCCGACCACGCCGCAGAACGCCGCCGGCTGCCGCACGGACCCGCCGGTCTCGGAGCCGAGGGCGACGCGCACGATGCCGGCGGCGACGGCGGCGGCCGACCCGCCGGAGGAGCCGCCCGGCACGCGGTCGGGGGCCACGGGATTGCGGGTAGGCCCGTAGACGCTGTGCTCGGTGGACGACCCCATGGCGAACTCGTCCATGTTCGTCTTGCCGAACATCACGGCGCCGGCGGCGCGGAGGCGCGTGACGACGGTGGCCTCGTACGCGCTGACGTATCCGCGGAGGATGTGCGAACCGCAGGTGGTGGGAAGGGTGAGCGTCGCGATGTTGTCCTTCACCGCCACCGGGAGCCCGGCCAGCGGGCCGTCGGGACTGGCGTCGGCCTGGGCGGTGGCGTCGGCGTCGTCGCGCCAGGCGAAGATGTTGAGGCCGTCGTGCCCCGCGTTCACCTCGTCGGCGCGGCGCGCGGCCGCGGCGACCGCTTCGCGGGCGGCGGCGCTCACGATTCCTCCTCGGTCTCGTGCGTCGCCAACCGCGGCACGAGGAAGAAGCCATCGCGCACCGAGGGGCCGAACTGGGCCGGTCCGCGCTTCAGCGCGTCCGGGGGCGGGGCGTCGTCGCGCAGGAGCATGCCCTCGGCGCGGCCGTCGGCGTCGCCCGCCGACGCCGTGTCGACGCGCGAGAGCACCTCCATGTGGCCGAGGATGGTGTTCAACTCGGCGGTCAGGCCGCGGGCGCGCTCCTCGGTGAGTCCGAGGCGGGCCAGCGCCGCGATGTGCCGCACGTCGTCGAGAGAGACCGCCACTAGTCGATTCCGCGTTCGAGGTTCGCCTGCGCGACGACGAGCGTCTTGCGCCCGATGGCATCGTCGTCGAAGTCCACCCGCACCTTGGTCTGCGCGCCGGCGCCCGTGATCTCGGCGATCGTCCCGCTGCCGAACTTCCGGTGTTTGACGCGCGCGCCGACGGCGATCACCGCTGCATCCTGGGATTCGTCCTCGACGGCGACCGTGGAGCCGAGCGGCCGGCCGGGCCGCCGCGCCGCGGCCGAGGAGGGGAAGATATCGTCGTCGAAGATCAACGACGAGCCGCCGGCCCAACCGCCGCCGAGCGACGGCTCGCGCCGTCCCGAGAGCCCCGACATGATGCCCCGGCCGCTGCTGCGGACGCGAATCGTCTGCTGGCGGTCGAGCATGGCGTCGGGGATGGGGGCGAGGAACCCGGACGGACGCGAGTTCACGAATTCGCCGTTCCGACGGCGCGATTCGGCGTGCAGCAGATAGAGCCGCCGCTGGGCGCGCGTGATCCCCACGTAGAAGAGCCGCCGCTCCTCCTCGAGCATCGCCGGATCCTCGTAGGCCCGGGCGAGCGGGAAGAGGCCGTCCTCCAGTCCGGCGATGAAGACGACGGGGAACTCCAGCCCCTTGGCGTTGTGCAGCGTCATCAGGGTCACGGCGTCGGCGTCGGCGCTCAGCGTGTCGACATCGGCCACGAGCGAGGCCCGCTGCAGGAACAGATCGAGCGGCGTGAGCCCGACTTCGCCTTCGACGTCGGCGACGGTCTCGGAGGCGCCGGCGATCAGTTCGCGCACGTTGTCGAGGCGGTCGCGGGCCATCTCCTCGCCGTCCGCCGCGAGATAGTCCGCGTACGCGATCGCCCGCACGAGGTCGCGCACCAGCTCGTCCACCGCGGACTCCCGGGCCTGTTCGCGGAAGCGGGCGAGGAGCGCCGTGAATTCGGCGAGCGCGGCGCGCGTGGCCGGCCGCACACCATCGAGGCAGGCGTCGTCGGTGGCCGCGTCGAAGAGCGCCAGGCCGGCGCCGCGCGCCCGGTCGGCCACGAGGTCGACGGTGGCCTCCCCCACCCCGCGCCGCGGCACCGCGATGGCACGGCGAAACGCTTCGTCGTCGGAGGGATTGGCGATGAGCTTAAGGTACGCCATGAGGTCGCGGATCTCGCGGCGGTCGTAGAAACGCACCGCGCCGACGAGCCGGTACGGCACGCCGTGCCGGCGCAGCGCCTCTTCCATGGCGCGGCTCTGCGCGTTCGTGCGGTACAGCACGGCGAAGTCGCGGAGCTGCCAGCCGTCGGCGGTGCGGCGGCGCCCCAGCTCCTCGACGAGCCAGTCGGCCTCGTCGCGCTCGTCGAGCGCCCGGAGCGCCACGACGCGGTCGCCGCCGGTGCGCGTGGCGCGCAGCGTCTTGCCCATCCGCCCGGTGTTCTGCGCGATGACGACGTTGGCGAGTTCGAGAATGGGCGGCGTGGAGCGGTAGTTCTCCTCCAGCCGGACGACCGTGGCGTTGGGAAAGTCCTTCTCGAAGTCGAGGATGTTCCGGATGTCGGCGCCGCGCCATCCGTAAATGGACTGGTCGTCGTCGCCGACGACGCAGACGTTGCGGTGTTCGGCGCCGAGCAGCGACACGAACCGATATTGGGCGCGGTTGGTGTCCTGGTATTCGTCGACGAGCAGGTAGCGGAAGCGATCGCGGAGCCGGGCCAGTTCCTCGGGGTGCCGCTCGAGCATTCGCACCGGGAGCAGCAGCAGGTCGTCGAAATCCACGGCATTGGCGCGCTGCAGTGTGTCTTCGAGATCGGCGTAGAGGTCGGCCACCGTCCTGGCGAACGGATCGCGGGCCAGCGACGCGAACTCTTCGGGGGACACGAGCGCGTTCTTGGCATCGGAGAGGGCGCCGCGAATGGCGCGAGGCGCGTACTGCTTGGGCGACACGCCGTGGCGGTCCATCAGCCGCTTGACCACGGCCCGGCTGTCGTCCTCGTCGTAGATCGTGAACGAGGACGTGCGATTGACGAGGGCAGCCGAGCGCCGGAGCAGCCGGGCCCCGACGCTGTGGAAGGTGCCGGTCCACATGCCCGCCGGTTCCTCGCCGAGCAGCGCCGCGATGCGCTCGCGCATCTCGCCGGCCGCCTTGTTGGTGAAGGTCACGGCGAGGATCTGCGTCGGACGCACGCCGTGCGCGCGGATGAGGCGGGCGAGGCGGCGAGTGAGCACGCGCGTCTTGCCGGAGCCGGCGCCGGCGAGGACGAGCAGCGGGCCTTCGTGATGGAGCACGGCGTCGCGCTGCGCCGGGTTGAGTCCCTCGAGTAGCGCGTCGGCGGTGGGTGGCGACATCGACATCAATGAATGATAACGTCGAAGGTCGCGCCCTGAGCGGTCGGGACGAGGACGAGCGCGCCGCCGTGATTCTCCTCGGCGATGCGCTTGGCGAGGGCGAGGCCGATGCCCCACCCGGCGCGCTTGGTGGAGAAGCCCGGTTCGAAGATGCGGTCGCGCAGTTCGCGCGGAATGCCGGGCCCGTCGTCGGCGACGCGGATGCGGTAGCCGTGCTCGGGGCGCCGCGCCGTGGACAGCGTGATGGTCCCGCCCCGCCCGGCGAGGGCGTCCACGGCGTTCTTCACCAGCACCTCGAGCGCCCATTCGAGCAGCACGGCATCGCCGGTGATCGTCACCGGTCCGTCGGCATGCTGGACGTCGATCACGATGGTGTTGGCGAGCGTGGGCACGCGGGCGCGGAAATAGGCGGCCACGCGATCCACGAGCGCCACCACGTCCACCGCCTCGCGCTTGGGCTCGCGGCCGATGCGCTCGAACCGGTGGGCCACGCGCTCCAGCCGGTCGACGTCTGCCCGCATGTGGCCGGCCATGGCGAGCGCCGCCGGGTCCTGCTCCCCCCGTTCCTCGAGCAGCTCGATCCAGCCGCCGATGCTGGAGAGCGGCGTGCCGAGCTGGTGCGCCGATTCACGGGCCATGCCGGCCCACAGGTGCTCGCGGGCGGCGTCGCTGCGCGACCGGATGATGAAGAATCCGGCGAGCAGGAGCAGCAGCGCCGTGACCGCCTGCAGCGGAGGAATGATCCGCAGCCAGTAGACAAGGGGCGTGTTGCCGTAGTGCACCTCGCCCCAGTGCTCCGTCACCGGGCTGTTCTCGCGGTCGAGCGTGGCGACGTAGGCCTGCACGCGCGGGTCGGCGTCGGTGAGCAGGTCGTCGCGCTCGAACGGGAGATTGGCGTGGAACACCGCCCGCCCGGTGCTGTCGGTGATGATCAGGGGCACGCCCTGTTGGCGGATTTCGCCGGAGATCTCGAACAGCGCCTTGTCGGCGGCGCCTTCGGTGGTATCGCTCAGCGCGCGGTAGACCCGCGAGTACATGCGGCTGGAGCGCTCGGCCGCGGCGCGCAGGGAGGTCACGACGCGCTGGGTGTAGAAGACGTAGGAACCGAGCAGCAGGACGATCAGCGTGGCAACGAGCGCTTCCGGCGCGCCGCGACGCATGCGGATCACGCGAGCCGATCCATCCCCAGAAACGGCCGGAGCGCGGGAGGAACCGTGACGGAGCCGTCCGGTTGCTGGTGGTGCTCGAGCAGGCAGGCGATGGTGCGCGGAAACGCGAGCCCCGAGCCGTTGAGCGTGTGCACGAAGCGCGGCTTCTCGCCTGCCGCCGGGCGGTAACGGATGTTCGCCCGCCGGGCCTGGAAGTCCGTGAACGTGCTGCACGACGACACTTCGAGCCAGGCGCCGATGCCGGGCGCCCAGGCCTCGAGGTCGTAGGTCTTGGCCGACGAGAAGCCGGTGTCGCCCGCGGCGAGCAGCTTGCGGCGGTAGGGGATCTCAAGCCGTTCGAGCATCGTCTCGGCGTGCCGGGTGAGCAGTTCCAGCTGCGCCTCGCCGTCCTCGGGGGCCACGTAGCGCACCAGTTCGACCTTGTCGAACTCGTGCGTGCGCAGGATGCCGCGGGTGTCCTTGCCCGCCGACCCCGCCTCGCGCCGGTAGCAGCGCGAGTAGGCGACGAAGGCCATCGGCAACTGCCCGGCGTCGAGAATCTCGTCGCGGTACAGGTTCGTGACCGGCACCTCCGCCGTGGGAATCAGGAAGAGGTCGTCGCCGCGGGTGGCGTAGGCGTCGTCTTCGAACTTGGGCAGCTGGCCGGTGCCGGTCATCGTCGCGCGCGTCACCAGCTGCGGCGGCCAGATCTCCTCGTACCCGTGCTCCCCGGCGTGGGTGTCCATGAACATCGCGAGCAGGGCGCGGACGAGCCGGGTGCCGCGGCCGCGGTAGACCACGAATCCCGAGCCGCTCACCTTGGCGCCGCGTTCCACGTCGAGCATGCCGAGGGCGCTCATGACGTCCCAGTGGGGTTTCACGCCCGCCGGCGCGCGGGGGGTGCCCCAGCTCTTCACGACGACGTTGTGCTCCTCGCCGCCGGCGGGCACGTCGGGGAGCGTGACGTTCGGGATCTCGAGCAGGAGCCGGTGGAGGTCGTCCTCGGCGGCGGCCAGCTGCACTTCCTCAGCCGCGATGGCCTCGCCGATGGCGCGGCCGCGCGCGATCAACTCGCCGGCCTCCTCCTTCGCCCGCTTCCGCCGCGCGACTTCCTGCGACGTGGCGTTCCGCTCGGCTTTCTTCTCCTCAACCGCGGTGATGAGGGCGCGACGCCGGCGATCCAGCGCCTCGCCCAGATCGATCACCGGCAACAGAGCATCGGCCGCGCCGCGCCGGCGCACGGCGTCGCGCAACCCCTCGATCTGTTCGCGCAGCATGCGGAGATCGTGCATGGGTCACTTGGTGGGGACTCCCGGCCCCAGCGACACGTATCCGCAATTGGGGTCGGAGACGATCCGCGTATACATCGCGCGCAGCGAGGCGTTGATGCTGTCGACGACAAACTTGGCGTAGTACGACGAGCCCAGCGAGTACGCGGTGCAGGTCGAGTTGTCGAGCACGTTCACCGCGACCGTCTGGCCCACGGGCACGACCAGCGTCGAATCGTAGGTATAGCCGCTCTTCTTGGCCTCGGTATAGTCATCGAAGATACCGCTCACCTTCTGCAGGCCGACGCTCAGCGGCGCGGTGAGGCCGTTGGCCACCCGCCGCGCGGGATAGATGACGATGTTGCCCACGGAGTCGATGTCGAGGGCCACGTTGAACGAGAAGTTGGCATCCACGTTGGCGGCCGAGGCGGTGATGAACGCGATGCCCGCCGGCGTGCCCGCGGGCCCTCCGTTGAGGGCGAAGATGACGGCGTTGTTCCCGAGCGTCGTGAACTGCGCCTTGGGCGCGCCGAGCGCACCGCAAGCGGCGACGGTCACGGCCGCGGCCGCGAGGAGGAGGGTCGAGTGTCTAGGCATGGTCGGGGCCGAATCGCTCGGCGAGCGGCATTCGTAAGGGCGAAGGATACCGTGCACGTCGAGCGACTTCAAGCGATTGCCGTCGCTTGACTTCGCTTCTGTCGAACTCTAGCTTCGCGAGCACTTTCCAAGGAGCAGGAATGGCGAGCATTCGCGATCTCGTCGCCGCCATCCGGCAGCGCGACGGAGTGGAAGCGGCGGTCATCCTGGGCCGCGACGGATTGCTGATCGACAGCCAGGCGGTCGCGGGCCTCGACCCCGAGGACTTGGCCGCCCGCATCCCCCCGATCATCGCCGCGGCCGACGACCTCGGCCTCGCCAGCGGGCGCGGGGCGCTGGTGACCGCGGTGCTCGAGCACCCGAACGGGCTGGCGCTGGTCTCGGCGCTCACCGCGGACGCGGTCCTGTTCGTACTGCTCGCCCCCGGCGCCAATGTGGGGCAACTGCTGTACGAGCTGAGGCGGAATCGAGGCCATATCGCCGCCCTCGTCTGACCGTTCGTGCCGTCTCCGCCCACCCCAGTCCACGTGCTCGTTGCCGATGACGAGCCCCACATCGGCCGCATCATCAAGATGAAGCTCGAGCAGGGCCCGTTCCGGGTCTCGCTGGCGTACGACGGCCGCGAGGCCCTCGCGATCCTGGAACAGGAATCGGACATCCGGCTGGTGCTGCTGGACGTGATGATGCCGTACCAGAGCGGCCTCGACGTGCTGGCCGCCATGCGGGGCGACGCCCGGTGGCGCGCCCTGCCCTGCATCATCCTCACCGCGGCCGGCGAAGCCGAGTACCAGCGGCGGGCGATGGCCACCGGGGCCAGCGAGTTTCTCACCAAGCCGTTCAGCCCGAAACGGTTGTACGCCCGGGCGTCGGAGTTGGTCGGACTGGCGGCGGACAACGCGGAAACGGGCCTCGCATGAGTCGGTGGGTTGTGGTGCTCGCCGGGGGCGTGGGATCCCGATTCTGGCCGCTGAGCACGCCGGAACGTCCCAAACAGCTGCTCCCGCTCGTGACCGGCCAGCCGCTGCTGCGCGACACGCTCGATCGGGTGCAGCCGCTGGCCGACGCGGCGCATACGCTGATACTCACCAATGCGTCGCTCGTTCCCGCCATAGCGGCGCTGGCGCCGGAGATCCCACGCGACCATCTGATCGCGGAGCCGCACCCGGCGGGCACCGCGGCCGCGCTGGCCTGGGCGGCGCACCGCATCGCCGCCGCTGACGGGCCGGGGGCAGTCATGCTTTCGGTGCACGCCGACTGGGCCGTGGGCAACCCGCTTGGGTTCCGGAACGCGCTCGCCCGGGCGGCGGCCGCCGCCGAGACGCACGCCTGCCTGGTGACCGTCGGGGTGGTGCCTTCGCGGCCCGACCCGGGGTTCGGCTACATCCAACCGGCGGACGAGGTGGCCGAAGGTGTGCGCCGGGTAGCGCGGTTCGTGGAGAAGCCGGACGCCGAACGGGCCCGCGCGATGTGCGCGCAGGGCTATCTCTGGAACTCCGGTATCTTCGTGTGGCGCGTGGGCGACTTCCTGGACGAGTTGCGGACCCATACGCCGGAGGTGGCGCCGGCGCTGGCCGCGCACCCCGACGATCTCGGGGCGTTCTTCGCCCACGTGACGCCCATTTCCGTGGACGTGGGCGTGATGGAGCGCACGACGCGCGTGCTGGTGCTGCCGGGCGACTTCGGGTGGGACGACATCGGCGTGTGGGGCGCGCTGCGCCGCGTGCGGCAGCTCGACGCGCAGGGCAACGCTCTGGCGGGCGACGTGCACGCGGTGCGCGCCGCCGGCAACGTGGTGCATGCCGAATCGGGCACGGTGGTGCTGTACGGCGTCGACAACCTGGTGGTCGTGACGTGCGACGGCCTCACGGTGGTCACCACCATCGATGGGTCGCAGACGCTCAAGGACCTGCTGGCCGCGCTGCCCGCATCGGTGCGGGACCGGTCGTGAGCGAACTCTTCCTGTACGACGATGCGCGGGCGCGCCGCTTCGAACCGTTCGCGCTCGTGCGCCCGGTGGCCGAACTCCGCGCCGGCGCCCTGCTGCTCCGCGAGCGCTGGGAGACCGCCATCGGGCGCCCCTCAGCCGGTCTGGTGACGGCGCCGCCCCTGCGCGACTTCTCCGAGGACGACGCGCCGCACGCGATGGCCGGACGGGTGCCGGCGGGCGCGATCGTGGCCAACGCGCGGTGCGCCGTCTCCCTCGCGCACGCCCCCGACGCGGACGTGTGGCGCTGCGACGGACGCGTGGCGGCGGTGCGGCTCCGCGCGCCCCTCGAGCCGGACGAACTGCGGGGCGGCGAACTGCCGCTCGACCGGCTGGCGGCGTCCGACGCGCGCAGCGCGCAGGTGCACGGCCGGTGGATCGACGACGTCTGGGATTTCATCCGCCACCTGCCCGCCCAGCTGACCGAGGACGCGACGGCGCTCGGCGAGCAGGCGTCGCTGCTGCCGGCCAACCACGGCGCGCGCACGGGGGAGCATCCGGTGTTCGTGGAACGCGGGGCGACGGTGGAGCCGATGGTCTTCTTCGACGTGACCGGGGGGCCGATCCTCATCCGGCAGGGCGCCACCGTCCAGGCGTTCACCCGGCTCGTCGGTCCGTGCATCGTCGGCCGGCACGCCGTGGTGGGCAGCGACCGGATCGCCGGCAGCTCCATCGGCGACGCGTGCAAGGTGCACGGCGAGCTGAGCGCGTCGATCATTCTCGGCCAGAGCAACAAGGGGCACGACGGATTCGTCGGCCACTCGTACCTCGGCCGGTGGGTGAACCTGGGCGCGGGCACGATCACCAGCAACCTGAAGAACACCTATGGCAGCGTGTCGGTCTGGACGCCGGACGGCATGCGCGACACCGGCATGCAGTTCCTGGGCGCACTGATCGGCGACCACGCGAAGACGGGCATCGGCGTGCGGCTGACCACGGGCAGCGTCATCGGCGCCGGCGCCAGCATCTTCGGCGGCGCGGTGATGCCCAAGGTCGTGCCCCCCTTTGCCTGGGGCGACGCCCCCCCGTTCGCGACTTACGAACTGCCGAAGTTCCTGCGGACGGCGGAGCGGGTGATGCAGCGCCGCGGCGTCGTGCTCGACGACCGGACGCGCGCCCAGTTGAGCGCGGCCCACGTCACCCGCTGGTCGGCGCGGTAGGGGCCGTGCGAGTCTGGGTGCTGGGGAGCGGCAGCAGCGGCAACGCGGTGCTCCTCGAGGCGGACGGGGGCCGGGTGCTGATCGACGCCGGATTCGGCGTGCGGACGCTGTCGCTGCGGCTGAAGGCGATCGGCGTGGCGCCGGAATCGATCGAAGCCTGCGTGCTCACGCACGAGCACTCCGACCACGTGAAGGGCGCGGCCGCCGCGGCCCGGCGCTGGGGATGGGCGCTGCACGCGAGCCGCGGCACCATCGCGCACGCCGCCGAACTCGCGGGCACGCGCGTGCACCCGTTCGACGCCGGCGCCACGCTGGCGTTCTCGTCGATGGACGTGGCCACGGTGCGGACGCCGCACGACGCCGCCGAGCCGGTGGGGGTCGTGGCCACGGGTCGCCGCAGCGGCGCACGGACGGCGGTATGCACGGACATCGGGCACGCGAGCGACGGCGTGCGCGCGCTGTGCCGCGACGCGGACATTCTCGTGCTCGAATCGAACCACGACGAACAGATGCTGCGCGAGGGGCCCTATCCCCAGGTGGTGCAGGCGCGCATCGCCGGCGACCACGGCCACCTGGCCAACCGCCACGCGGCGGCGCTGCTCCGCGAGAGCGTCACCCGCCGGCTGCGGCACATCGTGCTGGCGCATCTGAGCGAGAAGTGCAACGCGCCGGCGCTGGCGCGCGAGACCACGGAGCGCGAAGTGAAGCGCGCCGCGTACCGCGGCACCGTGGCCACCGCACACCAGCGCGAGATCGTGGGACCGTTTGATGCGGGGAGCGGAACCGCCCCGCGGCAGTACGCGCTCGAACTCTGAGACATGCGAACGGGGCGGAGGGCCACCGGCCCCCCGCCCCGTCGTTCACCACGAACCGCGTCCTAGTACATCCCGCCCATGCCGCCGCCCGGCGGACCGGCCGGAGCCGGCCGCTCTTCCTTCTTCTCGACGACCAGCGCTTCGGTCGTGAGCAGGAGCCCGGCGATCGACGCCGCGTTCTGCAGCGCCGTGCGGGTGACCTTGGTCGGGTCGATGACGCCGGCCTGCACCAGGTTCTCGTACGTGTCGGTGAGCGCGTTGTAGCCGAACGCGTCGTCCTTCGAACCGCGCACCTTCTCGACCACGATCGAGCCTTCACCGCCCGCATTGTACACGATCATGCGGATCGGCTCCTCGATGGCGCGGCGGATGATGTCGACGCCGATCTGCTCGTCGTCGTCGCCCGTCTTCAGGTTCTTGAGCGCGCGCTGCGCGCGGATGAGCGCCACGCCGCCGCCCGGGACGATGCCCTCCTCGACGGCCGCGCGCGTCGCATGCAGCGCGTCCTCGACGCGGGCCTTCTTCTCCTTCATCTCGGCCTCGGTCGCCGCGCCGACGTTGATCACGGCGACCCCGCCGGCGAGCTTGGCCAGCCGCTCCTGGAGCTTCTCCTTGTCGTAGTCGGACGTCGTCTTGTCGATCGCGACGCGGATCTCCTTGATCCGGCCCTCGATCTTCTTGTCGTCGCCGGCGCCGTCGATCAGCGTCGTGTTGTCCTTGTCGACGACGATGCGCTTGGCCCGGCCGAGATCGGCGATCACCGCGTTCTCGAGCTTGAAGCCGACTTCCTCGGAGATCACGTTGCCGTTCGTCAGCGTCGCGATGTCCTCGAGCATCGCCTTGCGGCGATCGCCGAAGCCCGGCGCCTTGACCGCGCACACCTTGAGCGTGCCGCGCAGCTTGTTGACCACCAGCGTCGCCAGCGCCTCACCCTCGATGTCCTCGGCGATGATGAGCAGCGGCTTGCCGGTCTGGGCCACCTTCTCGAGGACCGGGAGCAGGTCCTTCATGGCCGAGATCTTCTTGTCGTGGATGAGGATGTAGGCGTCCTCGAGGACGGCTTCCATCTTCTCCGGATCGGTGACGAAGTACGGCGACACGTAGCCGCGGTCGAACTGCATGCCGTCGACCGTCTCCAGCGTCGTCTCGAGGCCGCGGGCCTCTTCCACCGTGATCACGCCGTCCTTGCCGACCTTCTCCATCGCTTCGGCGATCAGCGTGCCGATCTCGGCGTCGTTGTTCGCCGAGATGGTGCCGACCTGGGCGATCTCCTTCTTGCCGGAGGTCGGGACGCTGATCTTCTTCAGCTCCTCGACGACGGCGGTGACCGCCTTGTCGATGCCACGCTTGATGGCCATCGGGTTGGCGCCGGCCGTGACGTTCTTAAGGCCTTCGCGGAAGATCGCCTGGGCGAGCACGGTGGCCGTCGTCGTGCCGTCGCCGGCCGTGTCCGAGGTCTTGGTCGCGACCTCCTTCACCATCTGCGCGCCCATGTTCTCGAGCGGATCCGCCAGTTCGATTTCCTTGGCGACGGTCACGCCGTCCTTGGTGACGGTCGGGGCGCCGAACTTCTTGTCGATGACGACGTTCCGGCCTTTAGGGCCGAGGGTGACCTTCACGGCCTCGGCGAGCTGATCGACGCCGCGCTTGAGCGCCGCGCGCGCGTCCACGTTGAAATGGAGTTCCTTTGCTGCCATGGTCTGGTTCCTCTACAGAACGGAATGGTTGATGAGGGAAATGATATCGATCAGCCGACAACGGCGAGGACGTCGGATTCGCGCAGGATGAGCACCTGCTCGCCATCCATCGTCACTTCGGTTCCGCTGTACTTCCCGTACAGCACCTTGTCGCCGACCTTCACTTCCATGGGAACGCGCTTGTCCTTCTCGTACCGGCCGGGGCCGACGGCGATGATCTCGCCCTGCTGCGGCTTTTCCTTCGCGGTGTCGGGGATGTACAGCCCGCCCCGCATCTGCTCGGCCTCTTCCATCGGCTTGATCACGACGCGATCCGCCAACGGTGCGACCTTCACGCCCGAAGCGCTCTTCGTTGCCATTGCTTCTGCCCCTCCAAAGGAGCTGGTGAGGTGTGGATTGGTGAGCTTGGACCTGTTAGCACTCAAAACTGTCGAGTGCTAAACCGCCAGTAACGTACCCGGAAACAGGGGCACAGGCAACCCCCGTTACGCGCTCGAAACACAGTGTATCTTGCTGGCCCCTAGCGACTTACGTGCCAGTCGCATTGCGTCAATGTGGCACGGCGAGGCCGTCGAATTGACGTCCGGCCTGCCATTCCCACCGGCGCCCTGCGCCCGCATTCGCGCAGGTGGAGCTACGGGGCCAGGATCCCGTAGGCCAGGTCGAGGCCGGCCAGCGTCAGGTACGGATCGACGATGTCGAACGAGGTGCACAGGCCCCGGAACGCCTCGGCGATGCCCCCGGTCGCGATCACGATCGGCACGCCCGGGTTCGGCCACTCCGCCTTCATGCGCCGGACCAGGCCGTCGATGGCGTCGGCGGCGCCGAACATGATCCCCGAGCGGATGTTGGTGTCGGTGCGGGTGCCGATGGCCCGCTCGGGCGCCACCAGCTCGGTGGCCGGCAGCTTCGACGTCCGGCGAAACAGCGTCTCGGCCGAAGTGCGCACGCCCGGCGCGATGATGCCGCCGAAGAAGACGCCGTCGGCCGTGACGCAGTCGTAGGTGGTCGCCGTGCCGAGGTCGATCACGATCGCGTCATGCCGGTGGATGCGGCTGGCCGCGAGGGCATTGACGATGCGGTCGGCGCCCACCGACAGCGGCTCGTCCACCTGGAGGCGGATCGGCAGCCGCGACGTCGGCTCCACGACCACCACGCGTGCGTGGGCTACCCACCGCTCGCACGCCTCCTGCAGCGGCTGCGTGATCGGCGGCACCACCGACGCGATGGCCACGCCCGTGACGGCGGCGTGGTCGAACCCATGGCCGTCGAGCAGGGCGCGCAGCAGCACGCCCAGCTCGTCCGGCGTGCGCGCGGGGTCCGACCCGATGCGCCAGTGTCCCCGCAGCTTGCCCCCATCGAACAGGCCGACGGTGGTCTCCGTATTGCCGACGTCGAAAACGAGATTCACGCTTCCTCCACGAGTACGAGCGATCCGGCGCGCGCCGCCTGCATCCCCACATCCGTCTCGACCAGCAACGCCCCCGTCGCATCGATGCCGGCCACGGTGCCCGCGACCGGCTCCCGGCATCCGCGGCCGCGGGCGATGTCCCGCGCCGCATAGGCGGCGAGTTCGGCGGGCGCCAGCGTGCCCACCGCCGCCGCCGCCGCGCGCAGGGCCGGAACCAGCGCCTGGAGCGCCTCGAGCCGGCGCACGCCGGGCCGCAGCGCACCGGCGGGCATCGCGCGCGGCGCCTGAACATTGATGCCGAAGCCGACGGCAATCCAGTCGAGGGCACCCTGGCGCCAGCGCGCCTCGACCAGAATGCCGGCCAGCTTGCGGCCGGAAACGTACAGATCGTTGGGCCATTTGAGGCCGACGGGCCCCGGCGCCAGCCGTTCGAGCGCCCGCGCCGCGTGCAGGCCGAGGCGGAGCGACAGCACGGCCACCGCGGCGGCGTCCGAGGGCCGCTCGACGAGGGTCAGCCAGATGCCGGCACCGGGTTCCGACACCCATGAGCGTCCGTGGCGCCCCCGCCCCGCGGTCTGCTCGTCGGCCAGCACCAGAGTGCCCGCGGGCGCGCCGGCGGCGGCCCGTTCGTGGGCGACGTCGAGCGTGGAGCCGACGCGGTCGAACAACACGACGCCTGGCACGCCGAGCATCGCCGCGAGCTCATCGGCGGCGCGGCCGTCGTAGCGGGGCGCGGCGGCGCTCACGCGCGCGTCGGCGGGACCCGGGCGCGGATTCACCTACCCGAGGGCGGCGGCGTAGAAGCGCTCGTAGTGCGCCACGACGTCGTTCAGGGCGTACCGGGTGCGCGCGTCGGCGGCCGCGGCGCGGCTCATGGCGTGCCAGCGGTCGCGGTTGCCGAGGATGCCCAGCGCCGCGGCAGCCATGCCCTCGACGTCGCCCACGGCGCAGAGCACGCCGGTCACGCCGTCCTGCACGACCTCCGGCAGCCCGCCGGCGTTCGCTCCGATCACTGGGGTGCCCGAGGCGAGCGCTTCCAGCGCGCTGAGCCCGAAGGATTCGCGATCGGTGGGCAGCAGATACAGGTCGGCCGACGCCAGCAGCGGCGCCACCGACTCGATCTTGCCGAGGAACATCACGTGGTCCTGCACGTTCAGCCGGCGCGCTTCCTGCTCGGCGAGAATGCGGTCGGGGCCGTCGCCGACCATGACCAGCACGCTCGGCAGCTCGGCGTTCACGCGGGCGAACGTCCGCACGATGTCGACGACGCGTTTAACCGGGCGGAAGTTGGAGATGTGCATGAGCACGGGCCGCCCGTCGCCGAACGCCCCGCGCGACCCGGGATAGCGGGCGCGATCGTACACGGTGGGGTCGACGAAGTTCGGAATCACCTCGATGCGGCATCCGGTGCAGCCGAACGCGCTGAGCGTCTCGTCCTGCAGGAACCGCGACACAGCGGTGAGGCCGTCGGACTTCTCGATGGAGAACTTGGTGATGGCGTGGAACGACGGGTCCTGGCCGACGATCGTGATGTCGGTGCCGTGCAGCGTGGTCAGCACTTTGATGTCCGGGCGCTGGTCCGCCAGCATCTCCTTGGCGATCCAGGCGCTGGTGGCGTGCGGGATGGCGTAGTGGCAGTGGAGCAGATCGAGGTGGTGGGCGAGCACCACCTCGTGCATGCGCACGGCCAGCGCCAGGTCGTAGGGGGGATATTCGAACAGCGGATAGCGCCCGACGTCCACCTCATGAAAGAACACGCGCGGCAGGAAGGCGGGCAGCCGGAAGGGCTGTCGGTACGTGATGAAATGGATTTCGTGCCCGCGGTGCGCGAGCGCGATGCCCAGTTCGGTGGCCATCGCGCCCGACCCACCATATGTCGGGTAACAGGTGATGCCGATCTTCACCGCGTCACTCCTCCTCTGCCCCGAGCCACCAGCGATCCGCCGCGTCCTGCCAATCGACCCCGGCGGGATCGAGGTGCGTCACGCGCTCGCCCGAAAGTTGATGCCGGAACCAGGTGCGCTGCCGTTTCGCGTACTGCCGCGTTTCGATGACGACCAACTCCCGCGCCCGCTCCGGCGTTTCCCGTCCCTCCGCCACCGCTCGCGCCGCCGCGTAGCCCGTGGCGTTCCAGGCGGGGGCATCCGCGGGCACCTGGTGCGTGAGCCGCCGCGCCTCGTCCACCCAACCGGCCGCGAACATGGCATCGACCCGCTCGGCGATCCGGCCGGCCAGCGCCGGCCCCGGATCCACGAGAAGATAGCGCGCCGACCAGCGCGGGGGGCGCTCGCGCTCCCGGTGCAGCGCGCTGAGCGGCCGGCCGGTGAGGAGCGCGATCTCGATGGCGCGCAGCAGCTGCGCCCGGCCGAGGCCGGCCCGTGCCGGATCGAGCGCGGCGCACCAGCGGCGGAGATCGTCCAGCGGCATCGGCGCGAGGCAGTCGGCCAGCGCCGCGCGGCGCGCGGAGTCGAGTTCGGGTTCGTCGAACAGCGGCCCGAACAGCGCGCGCAGGTAGAAGCCGGTGCCACCGACGATGAACGGCGTGCGGCCGGCGGCGCGCGCGTCGGCGATCCATCGTTCGGCGTCGGCCGCCCAGGCGGCGGCCGAATAGCGCTCGGCGGGTGAGAGCACATCGATGCCGAAGTGCGGAACCCGGTGGCGCTCGCCGGCGTCGGGCTTGGCGGTGCCGATGTCGAAGCCGCGGTAGACCTGCCGCGAATCGGCGCTCACAATCGCGCCGCCGTGCCGCTCGGCGAGCCAGAGGGCGAGCGCGGATTTGCCGGCGGCGGTGGGGCCGCAGACGACGCGCAGACTATTTGCGTCCAAACCGGCGCTCGAGTTCGTCCCAGGAGAGCTGCACCACGGTGGAGCGGCCGTGAACGTCGTGGGCCGGCAGCGTCGTGCGGCTCAGGTCGCGGAACAGCGCGCGCATCTCCCCCGGCGAGAGCGCGTCCCCGGCCTTGATGGCCGCCTTGCACGCCACCGTGGCGGCCAGGCGCTCGTGCCGCTGAGCGACGGCGGCGAACCGATCGCCGGTGAGCGCGTCGAGCGTCTCGCGCAGGCAGCGCTCGGCCTCGAACCGCGGATGCGGCATCGGCACGCTGCGCACGATCAGGGTGTGCCCGCCGAAGCCCTCGATCTCGAACCCCAGCTGCTCGAACAGTTCGCGGTTCTCCTCGAACGCCTCGGCTTCGGCGGGGCCCAGGTGCAGCGTCATCGGAAAGAGCAGATGCTGCGACGGGGACTCGCCGCGGGTGAGGATCCCCATGAACCTCTCGAACAGGATCCGTTCGTGCGCCGAGTGCTGGTCGATGAGCACCAGGCCGTCGCCGCCCTCGAACAGGAGATAGGTGCGGCGAAGCTGCATGAGGGGCGGGATGGGGAGATCGGCTTCCTGTTGCTCGGCGCGAGGCGGCGGGGCGGCGAGGCCGCCGGCCGCCTGTCCGTCCGGCCGTCTGTCCGTCGCCTCGAACAGGCCCTGTCCGGGAACGTGCCGGGCCCGCAGGGCCTCGACATCCACCGGCGCCGCTTCCAAGCGCGGCGCCGCCGGAAATGGAATCGGCGGACGTCCGATCGCGGCGCCGGCGTCGAAGGTGCCGAGCGCGCGGCGCACCGCTTCCTCGACGACGCGCTCGAGCGGCCAGCGGTCGCGGAAGCGGACCTCGGCCTTGGCCGGGTGCACGTTCACGTCCACCGCGCCGGCCGCGACGTCCACGTGCAGGAAGAGCGTCGGGCGCACGCCCGCGGGAATAGTGGACTTGTACGCCGCTTCGGCGGCCCGCACGATGCCGTGGTCGCGCACCGGGCGGCCGTTGACGGCGAGGAACACGCGCCGGCTGGCGGTGCCGACGTCCGCCGGCCGCTCCACGAGGCCGGACACGCGGGTCGAGCCGCGCACATCGTCGACGTCGAGGAACCGTTCGGCGTAGCTGCCGCCCCAGAGCGCCGCCAGCCGGGCCCGGAGCGACGACGCGGGAGGCAGCGTCATGACGCTCTTGCCGTCGTGCGTGACGGTGAGCCGCACGTCGCGGCGCGTGAGGGCGACGTTGGTGAGCGCTTCCACGATGGCCCGCCACTCGGAGCGCGCGCCGCGCATGAATTTCTGCCGGGCCGGCGCGTTGTAGAACAGGTGGGCGACGGACACCGTGGTGCCGCGCCGCCGGGCGGCGGCGCGCGTTTCGGTCAACTCGCCGCCGGCGGCGCGCACGCGCGTGCCGCTCCCGTCGGCGGCGGCCGTCTCGATCTCGAGCTGCGACACCGAGCAGATGGCCGGCAGCGCCTCGCCGCGAAAGCCGAAGCTCCCGACGCCGACCAGGTCGCCGGCGTCGCGGATCTTCGACGTCGCGTGGCGGGCGAGGGCGAGCACGGCGTCCTCGCGCCCCATGCCGATCCCGTCGTCGCTCACGCGGATGCGCCGGCGGCCGCCCTCCTCGATGTCGAGTTCGATGGACGTGGCTCCGGCGTCGAGCGCGTTCTCCACGAGTTCCTTGACCACCGATGCGGGCCGTTCCACCACCTCGCCGGCGGCGATCTGATCGGCCACCGCGCCCGGCAGGACGGCGATGCGGGGCGCGCCGATTGCGGTCGTCTCTGATGAAGCGGACATCTCGTGCAAACTACCGGCGCCGCGCATCGAGCGTCAATCGAGCGCCGGCGGCTGATCGGCGTCGAGCGGCACGACCCCCTGGGCCGGCAGCCAGCCCTGGCGGCCGCCGTCCAGCTCCACGCGGTCCCAGGCGCCGCTCTGGTTCAGCACGCGCACGATCTCGCCGGTGACGACCGTGGGACCCTGATCGGCGCCGAACGCGGGATCGGCCCGCAGCGACGCGTCGGCGCGCACGACGGCGGTCCCGCGCGCCGACAGCCGTCCGCCGACGGCCAGCGCCGCCAGCGCGAGAATCGCCGACGCGACGGCCAGCGGCAGCGGCCAGCGGCCAGCCGCGGGGGCGTGCCGGCGCGCCGCGGGATGCCAGGCCACGCAGGCCGCGAGCCAGCAGAGCGCCACCAGGAACAGCAACGCATTCACCGACACCGGCGGCACGTAGCCGGGTGACAGCGCGCGCACGCCGTGCACCAGCGTGAGGCGGTTGCGCGCGTCGCCGGCCATGGGCTGCAGCCCGAGGCCGTGCCGCCAGCCGGCCACCGCGCCGACGGTGTCGCGCATTGCCCACGCCGCCGTGCCGAAGTTCACCCACGCGTCGGCGGCGCGCGGCTCGAGGGCCACGGCGCGGGCGAAGGCGGCGCGGGCTGCGGCGTAGTCGCGGGCGCGATAGGCGGCGACGCCGTCGGCGAAGGCGCCCGCCGGCGACCCGCCCTGCACGGCGTGGACCGCGCCGGCGATCCCGGCCGCCAGGAGCGCGGTGAGCAGCACGCCGCGGAAGGGCAGCTCATGGCGGGGCAGCGCCTCGGCATCGATGCGCCGGATGAGCGCGACGGCCGCGGCGCCCGCGTCGGGGCGCGGCGACCCGTGAGCCGAGAAGGCGGCCACGTCGAGATTCCGGAGGAGCGCCTCGGCTTCGTGGGCCGTGTCCACGGTCACACCCGCCCGCCGCAGCGCGTGGCGCAGCGCTCCAGGCGTGGACAGCGCTTCGGCGTCGAGGCCCAGCCGCTCGCCCAATACGCTCACGTACGTGTGGCGGACGGCCCGTCCGTCGGCGCCCTGCGGCTCCGCGCGCGACGCTTCGATCATGCGGGCCACGGGCGACAGGACGCGGCGCCCCGGCGCGCGGCGCCGGCCGCGCCACCGCGCGCGGAGCGCGGGCAGCGGCGCCAGCGCGAGGACGAGCCAGAACATCGGGTGGGACGACCAGGGGACGCCGGTCGGGCCACCGTACACGGTGCGCAGCGGCAGCGTGGGTTCGACATGCCCGGTGTCGACGGCCGCGAGGGCTCCAGCGAGCACATGGACGGAGGCCGGCGCCGACTGCGCGACTTCGTAGCGGCGGGTGGCGGGGTTGAAGTAGGCGTAGCGCAACGGCGGCACGTCGAGTTCGCCGGCGATCTTCGGCGTGAGGATCCAGTCGAACTCCTTGCTGCCGCCGATGCGCGCGCCGCTGGAATCGACGGCCACGCGCTGATCGGACGCCACGACCGACGCCCAGGGAATGTTCACGCGCGGCGCGGGCAGCAGCTTCACGTTCCCGGTGCCCGACACGCGCACCGTCATCGTGAACGGATCTCCCACGCGGGCCGTGGGCGATTGCGTCCGCATCGACAGGCGGAAGCTGCCCACCGCGCCGTCGAAGTCGGCGGGCCGGCCGGCGGCCGGCGGGTCGATGGCGACGATCACCGCGCTGTCGGTCTGCAGCTCGTGCGACTCCTCGCGGCTGAAGAAGCTGGCGCCGACGGGCAGCGAATACGTCAGCTGGGCGGGCGGAATAACCAGCCGTCCGGTCTGGAGCGGGAAGAGCGCGCGGCGATAGATGAGCGCGTCGAAGCAGTTCGCCGTGCCGGTGGCGCGGGGCTCGGCGCCCACGCTGGGAACGTCGTAGGCCAGCATCGACTGCATGTCGGGCGGATAGAACGTGGGGTTGCGCCGCAGCCGGTTGCGTACGGCGGCATTCAGGAACACCGCCACGGTATAGGTTGCCTGCTGCCCAACGTACACGGTGTCGGGCTCGGCCGCGCGGAGGTTCAGCCGTTCCCCGGTGTCGATGCGCGCCCGCGTGAGGACGGTCGGCGCGCCGCCGTCGGTGACCGGCGTGACGATGACGTGCAGGGATGCGCTGCGGGCGACCGCCTTCCCCAGGCGGACCTCGAACGGCGGGATCGTGTAGATGCCGGTGCGGTCGGTGACGAGGACGTACGTGTATTCCACCGTCGTGGATGGCACGGCGCGCGAGTCGCGCGCGATCTGCGGCGTGCTGGCCGAGCGCAGCACGTCGAACGGCGCGAACGACGGCTCGGTGAGCAGCGGCAGCGTGGTGCCGGGCGCCGAGACGGCGACCGAGAGCTCCAACGGCTCGCAGGCGCCCACCGTGCCGGGCGCGTGCGCCACGATCGCCAGCTGCGCCGCCAGCAGGACGCCCAGCACGGCTACCAGTCCTTGCCGCCGGGGGGCGGCGCCGCGCGGGTCTTGCGTTGCTGCTTGGCCTGCACGTCGCGCTCTTCCCGGGCAGCGCTCGCGAGGATCTGCTCCGCCTGGCTCATCCCGAGCCCACCGCTCGGCGTCGGCGCCTGGGCCTGCGGCGCGGGCGACCGGCTGTTGTTGCTCGCGCCACCGCCTCCGCCGCCGCCCCCGCCCGCCTGCTTGGCCCGGAGCGCGAGTTCGTAGTTCCACTTCGCGTCCACGTCGTCGCTGCGCATCAGCAGCACTTTCTTGTAGGCGGCGAGAGCCGCGTCGAGATCCTCGCCCCCGCCCGCCGTCTGCGGATCGAGTCCCCGTCGCAGGTGGGCGAGGCCGAGGTTGAACAGGGCGCGATAGCGCAGTTCCTCGTCGGGGAGATCGGCCACCCGCTCGAAGGCCTCGCCGGCCTGAGACAGCGAATCCACGGCCAGCAGCGCCGTCCCGAAGTCGTAGACCGTGCGGGGGCGCTGGTCGCCGTGTTCGATGGCGCGGCGGTAGAGTGCCACCGCCTCCGGGTACTGGCGCAGGCCGTAGGCGCGCGCACCGTCGGCGGCCTCGCGCGTGCCGGCGCAGCCGTTGACCGCCCCCACGAGCAGCAGCGCCACGACCACCGCCACGGCCGCCGAGGGGGACGGAATGGCCGTGGCCGCCGCGCGCCCGCGCCGATCGGCGAGGAAGGCATCGGCGAGCAGCAGCAGCACGGCCGGCAGCAGGAACCACTGGAACCGGGGCACGCGCGACTCGCCGCCCAACACCGTGCGCCGCTGCGTGCGGAGCGTCGACAGCGCGTGCCGGAGGCGCGCCGCCTTGTCGGTGACGGCCGCGTCGATGAACGTGCCGTGCGCGGCCTCAGCCGCCGCCCGCAGCATGTCGGGCACGTAGTGCGTGACGACGATGGCTCCGTTCTGGTCGCGCTTGTAGCTCACCGAGCCGTCGGGGGCGGTGAGCGGAATGCGCGACCCCTCGGTGGTGCCGAAGCCCACGGTCACCAGGGCGATCCCCTGATCGCCGGCCCGCCGCGCCTCGGCGACCACGTCGGCTTGCGGCTCGAACGCTTCGCCATCGCTCATCACGACCAGGGCCCGGTCGGCGCCGCCGGTGCTCAGCGACAGCAGATCGGTGCCCTGCCGGATGGCGGCGGAGAGGGAACTCCCCGGCTGGCCCACGATGGACGGATCGAGATTGTCGAGGAACAGGTCGAGCGCGCCTTCGTCCACGGTGAGCGGCGAGAGCACGTAGCTGCGTCCGGCGAAGACGATGAGGCCGATGCGATCTCCCGGCGACATCGCGCGCAGCCGGCGGACCTCCTGCTTCATGCGCTCCAGCCGGTCGGGTTTGACGTCGGTGGCGCGCATGGAGAGCGACGCGTCGAGCGCCAGCACCATGTCGAAGCCCCGGCTGCGGCTGACCGTGCGCTCGTAGCCCCAGCGCGGCCCAGCCAGCGCGAGCCCCGCCAGCGCGCAGGCGCCGGCGAGCCGCGCGCTGCGCCACCTCGTGGTTCCGGCGATGCCGGCCGGCACCAGCCGCGAGACCACCGCGAGGTCGCCGAAGCGCTCGAGGCGCGCCCGCCGCCGCCGGTCGGAGCGCACGAGCACCACCGCCACGACGGCGGGCAGCAGCACGGCCAGGAGCAGGAGCCAGGGGTAGTCGAAGGTCATGGCAGCGGCGACTTCCACGCGCCCACGCCCAGTTCGAGCAGGAGGCTCACGAGCGCCAGCCCGAGCGGCCAGCGGTAGAGTTCGGTGTAGCGCACGTACGTCTTGGTCTGGACCGGGACGCGCTCCAGCTGGTCGATCTGATCGTAGATCCGGCGCAGCGACTCGGCGTCGCGGGCCCGGAAGTATTTCCCGCCGGTGATGTTCGCGACGTCGGTGAGCAGCGATTCGTCGATCTCCACCGGGCGGTTCTCGTACCGCAGTCCGAACAGCCCGCGCCCCACGGGCACCGGCGCCATGCCTTCGGTGCCGACGCCAATGGTGTAGATCTTGACGCCGAAGTCGGCCGCCGCCCGCGCCGCCGTGCGCGGATCGATGGACCCGCGGTTGTTCACGCCGTCGGTGAGCAGGATCATCACGCGCGAGCGGCCCGGCGCCTCACGCAGGCGATTGGCGGCCGTGGCGATCGCGGTGCCGATGGCCGTGCCGTCCTCCAGCTGCCCCGCCTGCAGATTGTCCACCGCGGCGTCCACCACCGGATAGTCGGTGGTCAGGGGTACCTGCGTCAGCGCTTCGGCGGCGAAGGCGACGATGCCGATGCGGTCGCTCGTCCGCTCGGCGATGAACTGCTTCACCGTGCGTTTGGCCACCTCGAGACGGTTGTCCGGCTGGAAGTCCTCGGACAGCATCGAGCTGGAGAGGTCGATTGCGATGACGATGTTGATGCCTTCGCTGGTGACGTTCTCGGCCCGCGCGCCGGCCCGCGGGCGCGCCAGCGCCACCACGGCCGACAGGAGCATGAGGTTGCGCAGGCCGATCAGGAGGCGGGTCCACCGGCGGCGCCGCGTAGTGACCGCAGCGAGCACGCCGACCCGCGAGAACACGATCCCCGGCTCGTGGTGCCGGCGGCGCCACCACCACCAGGCGGGCAGGACGAGCAGCAGCGCCAGCGCCAGGGGCGTCACGAACTCGACATGCACGGTGCTCGTCACGCGGCTTCCTCGGCCGCCGGCGGGTTCGAGGCGAGATGTTCCTGCACCACGATCTCGCGGGCTTCGCGCCCGAGCGCAACGGCGCGGTCGGTGGTGAGCGCCCGCCGCGCGAACTTGACCAGGTCGGCCTCGTCGAGCAGCGCCCGCAGCCGCTCCTGCGGCACAGTGGGCGCGTCGGCGACCTCGCGCATGGCCTCAGGCGTCGTGAGCGAGAGCGACACGACCGGGAACCGGTTCTGGAGGTAGTCGCGCACGACCTCCACCATCAGCGACACGTAGCGTCCGCGCTCGCCGGCCTCCACGAGGCCGAGGGCGGCGATGCGCGTGAATTCCCGCTCGGCGCGCTCGAACGGCGCGACTGCCGGCGGCGCCGGCGCATCGCCGCCGCGCCGCCGGCGCCAGGTCAGCCAGGCGACGAACGCGATCGCGGCCAGCACGGCGAGGATCCACCACGGAAACGCCCACCCGGTGAACAGGTCGCGCGCCGGCTTCGGCACGCGCCGCGCCGAGTCGGCGGGCAGCACGCTCTTCACGAAGATGGTCGCGCCGTGGAGCGAGATGCGCTGCGTGGCGCCGGCGACGTGCAGCACGACGTCGGGGAGGGCGAGCGCGAGCGTGCCGACGTTCCAGGCGGCGAGCCGGTAGGTAGCGGTGAGCCCGTCGCCCCCGCCCCGCACGACGCGCGGGTCGAGCTGCTGCACGGCGGCCGCCGAGTCGGGGCCCGCCGGAAACACGACGGTGGCGCCGTCCGGCGCCTGCACGTGCAGCGCCACCGTGAACGGTTCTCCCACGGTCACCGTCTCCGGGCGCACGGTGATGTCCCACCGCACGGGCTGCTGCGCGCCCGCGGCAGACGCGGCGGCGAGCGCGAACGGAACGAGACGCAGAAGCCGGCGCCCGCTCATCGCCGCATCGCCCGCGTTTCGCGGGTGCGGAAGAAGCGCAGGAGCGGCTGGATGATCGGCGCCTCGGTGCGGATGGCCACCTCGTCGATGGCCAGCCGGCGCAGCAGCCGGCGCCGCGCGTCGCGTTCGCCGCCCACGCGCTGCTCGTAGGCGGCGCGCACCGCGGGGTCGCTCGTATCCACGTCGAGCGTTTCGCCGGTTTCCGGATCGACCACGCGCGCCAGCCCGACGTCGGGCAACGCGACCTCCGCCGGATCCTCGACCGTCACCGCGACCACGTCGTGCCGCCGGGCAAGCCGTTTCAACGGGCGCTCGACATCGGCGCCGAGGAAGTCGGACACCACGAAGATGATCGCTTTGTGGGCGAGCATGCGGTTTAGGTAGTCGAGCGCGCCACCCAGGTCGGTGCGCGTCCCCCGCGGGCGGAAGACCAGCAGATCGCGCAGCACCCGCAGCGCGTGGCGGCGTCCCTTGCGCGGCGGCACGACGTGCTCGATGCGGTCGGTGAAGAACAGCGTGCCGACGCGATCGTTGTTCCGGATGGCCGACATGGCCAGCACCGCCGCCAGCTCCGCGGCCACCTCGCTCTTGAACCGGCGGCGCGTGCCGAACCGCTCGGAGCCCGACATGTCGACCGCCAGGATCACGGTGAGCTCGCGCTCCTCGATGTACCGCTTCACGTACGGTCGCCGCATGCGCGCCGTCACGTTCCAGTCGATGTTCCGCACCTCGTCGCCGGCCTGGTACTCGCGCACCTCCGAGAACTCCATGCCCTGCCCCTTGAACACCGAGCGGTACTCGCCCGCGAACAGCGAGTTCACGAGCCCCCGCGTGCGCAGGTCGATGAGCCGCACCTGGCGCAGAACGTCGGGCGGCACCAGCGCCGCGCGCGACTTCTCGGCCGTGGTCACGGACTCTCGATCTTGGCCAGCACGCGGCGCACGATCTCGTCCGAGGTGATCTCCTCGGCCTCGGCCTCGTAAGTGGTCAGCACGCGGTGGCGCAGCACGTCGGGCGCCGATCGCCTTCACGTCGTCGGGCGTGACGAAGGCCCGCCCGCGCAGGAAGGCGTGGGCGCGCGACGCCTGCGCCAGGGAGATGGTGGCCCGCGGACTGGCGCCGAACTCGATCAGCGGCGCGAGATCGGGCAGCCCGGCCGAGGCCGGTTCGCGCGTGGCGTGCACGATGTCGACGATGTAGTCGACGATGCGGTCGTCCATGTACAGCTCGGCGATGCGCCGCCGAGCCTCGAGGATCGCCTGCGGGGTGGCGACGTGCTGCACGGCGATCGGCACACCGCCGGCCATGCGGCGCATGATCTCCTTCTCCTCGTCGCGCGTGGGGTAGCCCACCCGGAGCTTGAGCATGAACCGGTCGACCTGCGCTTCCGGCAGGGGGTACGTCCCCTCCTGCTCGATCGGGTTCTGCGTGGCCAGCACCAGGAACGGTTCGTCGAGCGTGTAGGTCGTGCCGCCGATGGTGACCTGCTTCTCCTGCATCGCCTCGAGCAGCGCCGCCTGCACCTTGGCGGGCGCGCGATTGATCTCGTCGGCGAGAATGATGTTGGCGAAGATCGGCCCCTTCTTGACCGACGAACTGCCCCGACCGCCTGCTCGTAGACCTGCGTGCCGAGCACGTCGGCCGGCAGCAGGTCGGGGGTGAACTGGATGCGCTGGAACGTCGTGTCGATCGCCTCGGCCAGCGTGCGGACGGTGAGCGTCTTGGCGAGTCCCGGCACGCCCTCGAACAGCACGTGTCCGCCGGTGAGCAGGCTGATGAGGAGCCGCTCGACCATGTATTCCTGTCCCACGACGCGCCGGGCCACCTGCTCCGTCACGTCGTGGACGAGGCGCGAATCGGCGGACGATGTCTGCTGTGATTCCACGGGAGCTCCAGCGAGAGTTGATGAGGCGTTCGGCGACCTCGCGGGGGAATACCCCGTCGCCACGCGGCGGTTCTCCCCCTCAGCCTGGGCCGGGGGTCAGGCAGGCGTCAATGGCCGCGCGCTCACCGGGCGTGAGCGGGCGCGCCGAGCCGCTGGGGAGCGTGCCCATCTCCACCGGGCCGTATCGCGTGCGCACCAATCGTTCGACGCCGAGGCCGAGCGCCTTGCACAGGCGGCGGACCTCGCGCTTCCGGCCTTCGGCAATCGTGACCTCGAATTCCCACGCGCCGCCGCCGATGGAGCGGGCCGCGACGCGGCTCGGGCGCACGGGCCCATCGTCGAGCTGCACGCCGCGGCGCGCCGCCCGGACGGCCGCCGGTGCGTTGCCGCGCACCGTGGCCACATACGTGCGCTCGATCTCGCGGCTCGGGTGCGTGAGGGCGTGGGCGGCGGCGCCGTCGGTGGTCATCAGGAGGACCCCCTCGGTGAGGTAGTCCAGCCGTCCGACGTACACCAGCCCCGGCACGTCCGGCACGAGGTCGTACACGGTGCGCCGCCCCCCGGGATCGGAGCGCGTGGTCATGACGCCGGCCGGCTTGTGCAGCAGGAACCAGGCGGCGGCCGGCGGGGCGGCCACCGGCCGGCCGTCGACGAGGATGCGGTCGGCGCCCGGCACGACGCTCTGCCCGATCTTGGCCACGGCGCCGTTGATCGTGACCCGGCCGGCCGCGATCAGCTCCTCGGCGTGCCGCCGTGACGCGACACCCGCGCGCGCCAGCGCGCGCTGGATGCGCATCGCGTCGCTCATGCGACCGGCGACGGCTCGGCGCGGAGCGCGATGGCCAGCTCGTCGGCCCGCGGCAATTCCTGGAGGTGGCGCAGCGCGAAGTGCTCGAGGAACAGCGGCGTCGTGCCGTAGAGCAGCGGACGTCCGATGCCCTCGCCCCGCCCGACCACGTCCACCAGACCGCGCTCGTGCAGCGACTTGAGCACGCCGCCCACGTTCACGCCCCGGATCTCCTCGACCTCGACGCGGCCGATCGGCTGGCGGTAGGCGACGATCGCCAGCGTTTCGAGCGCAGCCGCGGAGAGGCGCTGCGGCCGGGCCGCCAGCTGCGCCCGCTCGATGGCTTCGGTGTACTCGGCGCGGGTCAGGATCTGCCAGCCGCCGCCAAGCTCCGCGAGCTCGACGCCGTGGCCGTCCACGTTGTAGTGCTCCCGCAACTCCTCGAGCGCCGCGGTGATCGCGGCGAGCGGGGTCTCAGGGTCGAGGTCCGCGAGTTCGGCGAGGGCGATGGGCCGCGGACTCGCGAACAGCGCGGCTTCAAGCAGCTTCGCCAGCGGCGTCACGCTCGATCTCCACGTTTGCAAAGGGTTTCGGTTGGTGGACGCGCAGCTCGCCCACCTTGGCCAGTTCGAGCAGGCCGAGGAGCGCCGAGAGCACGAACGACGGCTCGGCGTCACGCGTCACGAACTCCGTCCAGAACACGCGCGCCCGGAGTTGCAGCAGCTCGCGGATGAGCGCCACGGCCCGGGGCACGTCGAGGGGGCGCGACACGACGTCGTGCATCGACGGATGGCGCGCCGCGCGCAGGACACGGTCAACGGCGGCCAGCAGTTCGCTCAGGGACAGCGCCAGGGGCGCCGGCGGCGGGGGCGCGTCCGGCGGCGCGAAGGTGCGGGCGAACTGATTCCGCCGCTCCTCGCCGCGCCGTTCGAGCACGTCCACCACCTCACGCATCTGCTGGTATTCCAGCAGCCGGCGCACCAGTTCGGCGCGCGGATCTTCCCACACTTCGGCGTCGCCCCGCGGCAGCAGCATCTGCGCCTTGATGCGCAGCAGCCGGGCCGCCATTTCGAGATAGTCGGCGGCGTCGTTGAGCCCCAGCGTGCGAATGCGCAGCAGGAACTGCTCGGCCACGCGAGCGATCGGGATGTCGTAGATGTCGATGCGCTCCTCGCGAATCAGCGAGAGCAGCAGGTCGAGCGGCCCCGAAAAGGCCTTGAGGTCGACCACGAACGCGGCTTCGCCCGACGGGGCGTCGAAGGTCAGCTGGTCGGGGGCGTTCACGGTGCCCACCGTTGCGCGCTGGGCATCACGAACGGACTCACCACCCGCATCAGGGCGTCGGTCAGCGACATCGCGGGCTGCAGCCAGAAGTTGAAGAAGGCGCCGCCGAAGTACAGTAGCACCACGAGCACGATGATGCCGTAACGGGAGACCGCTTCGTAGCGCGCCGCCAGCGACGCCGGCAGGAGGTGTTTCACCACGTGCGACCCGTCGAGCGGCGGAATCGGAATGAGATTGAACGCGATCAGGATGAGATTGATCCAGATCCCGAGCGTGAGCATGACCTGGAGGATGCCCACCGGGCCGGCGAGGACGTCGACGGCGCGCCCCACGAGCCCGACCGCCACGATCGCCACCGCGCACCCGAGCGCGATCACGAAGTTCGCGGCCACGCCGGCGAGCGAGACGATGATGTCGCCGCGGCGGTAGTCGCGGTAGTTGCGCGGATTGACCGGCACCGGCTTCGCGCCACCGAGCACGACCTGGCCGTGCGAGGCCACCCAGAGCATGGCCGGCAGCAGAATGGTCATGAACGGATCGATGTGGCGGAGCGGATTCCAGGTGAGCCGGCCCAGCTGGAGGGCGGTCGTATCGCCCTGGCGCAGCGCCGCATAGCCGTGCGCATACTCGTGCGCGATCACCGAAAACAGCAGGACCGGCACGACGAACAGAATGCTCTGGAGTGTGTTCAACGGCGGGGGTGGAGGCCCGTGGCGGCCCGGCAGTCCGGGCGATGGCGACGGGGGTAAGCTAGTAGTGACGGCGAGGGGTGTCAAAGTACTGTGGCGACACGAGATCGGGCCATTCGGTGCGCTTGACAGCCCCCCCTCGTCCGCCTAGCTTCCTCCCTTCGCGCGACTGCGCGAAACGACTGGAACATTTCGGAGATTTTCGTGCCCAAGATTGCATCCGCGAAGAAGAATATGCGGAAGACCCGCACCGCCACGGTGCGCAACCGCGCCCAGCGCGCGGCCCTCCGCACGGCGCTCAAGAAGGCGAAGGCCCCCGGCGCCTCGCCGGCCGACAAACTGGCCGCCGTCCGCCTCGCGGATCGCGCCGCCCGCAAGGGCCTCATCCATCGCAACGCCGTGGCGCGCCACAAGAGCCAGATCGCCCGCAAGGCGTAGCGTCGCCGCCCGCGGGACCCGAACGGCCAAGGGCCGCGACCACGTCGCGGCCCTTTTTGTCTGCGCCGGCGCCGCCGCCCCTCGTTACAGCGAGGCCAACTCCGCGCCGCACCGCTCGCAATACCACTCGGTGGGATAGTTCATCGCCCCGCATTCGGCGCACTTGAGGGTCTTCGGCTGCTCCACCGCGCCCGAGGGCCGCAGCACGATGGGATTGTTGCCGGTGACGTTGGCGGCGAAGGGACGGTCGCCGAGCCGCTCCGGATCCTTGTTGCGGCCCACCAGTTGCGACGCGGCGTCGCCGGCATCTTCGCGGATGAAGGCCCGCTCCTGCGACGCGCGTCCGGCCCGCGAGACGAGCTGTTCGCCGAGTTCCTCGGCCGGGTCGGGCTCGATGGGGACGCCGGACGACGACCGGCCCGGTTTCACGGCGGGCTTCGGCGGCTCCACGGGTGACCGCGACTCGACGGGCGAAACGACGGACTTCAGGAAGGCCAGTTCGTCGAAGCTCGCCGGCTCGGGGCGGGTCGGCTCCGCAGGCGCCACCGGCGGGGGATCCCCGGCCGGAGTTCCCGCGGTCAACGACTCCGCGCCTTGCACCTGCGCGATCGCCGGCGCCGGCGGCGCGGGCGCGGCCGCCGATTCCGGCTCCGATGGCGGCTCCGCTGCGGCCGGGGCGGCCGTCGCCGCCCCGCTGCCGGTGGCGGCGCCTAGCATCTCGTGCACCCGGTTGAGGTCGGCGCCCACCACCGCCTGCTCGGCGGCGATGGCGGCCAGCAGTTCATCCGATGCCGCGGCGGTGGCGTTCCAGTCCTCGTCCGAGAGCTCGCCGACCTGGGAGCGCAACTCGGCCTCGGCCCGCTCGTCGCGCTGCTCCTGCTCGCGTTCGGCGAGCTCGGCGAGGCGCGCCGTGAACCGCTCCGCCTGCTCCTCGAGTTCGCGGGCGTGGGCCTTGAGTTCGGTGACCACCGCGGCCAGACGCTTCTGGTAGTCCGCGCGCACCCGGTCGTAGACGTTGGGCGGCGTGGCGGCGCGGCGCTGTTCCAGCGCGGCGAGCCAGGTCTCGAACTTCAGCCGCTCCTGCATCAGGCCGGTGACGAGTTCGAGCGGCGAAGCGGGGGTCTTCTTGCTGGTCATGCGGAATCCCGCGCCGCGCGGGCGGCGGCCAACTGCGCGGCGGCTTCGGGGCTCAACTCGCGCACGCGCCCGAGGGCGCGCGCCGCGTGCAGGATGCGGGCCGCGTGCTCGAGGCTCTCCATGCGCTGGTGGGCGATGGCGAGCGTCGGACCGATGGTCGTCGCGCCGTGGTTGGCCATGAGAAACGCGTCGTGATGCGGAAGGAAGGGTTCGAATTGGTCGGCAAGCGCGTCGCCGCCGGGAGTGGCGTACGGCACGAGAGGCACCCCGCCCATCTGGAGCACGATCTCCGGCAGCACCGGCGCCATGAAGTCCTCGCCCGCCACGCCGAACGCGGTGGCGATCGGCGGATGGGCGTGGACCACGGCGCGCACGTCCTGGCGCCGACGGTAGATGCGGGTATGCATCCGTACCTCTGACGACGGAAGATGGTTCCCGGAAACCAATTGCCCCTCGGAATCCACCACGAGCAGGTCGGCGGGCCCGACCTCGCCCTTGGACTGTCCGGCCGGAGTCACCAGCAGGTTCCCGTCGTCGAGCCGCACCGACACGTTGCCGTCGGGCCCGGCGATCAGCCCGCGCTCGTACAGGCGCCGGCAGACGCGCACGACCTCAGTCCTGAGCGCCGCCTCGGAACTCATAGATCACCTCGCCGTCCACCAGGGTGAAGTGCACCCGGCCGGTGAGCGCCGTGCCGGCGTACGGCGAATTCCGCCCCTTCGAGCGGAACCGCTTCGGGTCGACCGTCCACTCCGCCGCCGGATCGAAGACCGTGACGTCGGCGGCGCTGCCCTGCCGGAGGGTGCCCCCGGGCAGGTGGAACAGCCTGGCCGGCGCGCACCGCCATGCGGTCGATGAGCGTGGCGACGTCGAGGATGCCGGGCTTCACGAGCCAGGTCACGTTCACGGCGAGCGCCGTTTCCAGCCCGACGATGCCGTTGGGCGCGTCGGCGAACTCGCGCTCCTTCTCGTCGTAGTGGTGCGGGGCGTGATCGGTGGCGATGACGTCGATCGTGCCGTCGCGCACGGCCTCGCGCAGGGCCTCGACGTCGTCGGGGGTGCGGAGCGGCGGGTTCATCTTCGCGTTGGTGTTGTAGTTCCCGACCGATTCCTCGGTGAGCGAGATATGGTGGGGACAGACCTCGGCGGTGACGTTGATGCCGCGCTCCTTGCCCCAGCGAATGAGGTCCACCGATCCCCGCGTGCTCATGTGGCAGAGGTGGACGTGGCCGCCGGTGCGCCGGGCGAGGAGGATGTCGCGGATGACCATGATCTCTTCGGCCTCGGCGGGAATCCCCTTGAGCCCGAGCTTGGCGCTCATGAGCCCCTCGTTCATCGCGCCGCCCTCGGCCAGGGTCGGCTCCTCGCAGTGGTCGGCCACGGGGATTCCGAAGGTGCGCGCGTATTCGAGCGCCGTGCGCATGAGGTGGGCGCTCACCACCGGCTTGCCGTCGTCGCTCACGGCCACCGCGCCGGCGCCGACCATCTCGCCGAACTCGGCCAGCTTCCCGCCGCGCTGGCCCACGGACACGGCGCCGATCGGGTACACGCGGGCCGCGTTGGCCCGCTGGCCCTGGCGCAGGACGAACCCGACCGCCGCCTGGTTGTCCGTCACCGGATCTGTGTTCGGCATCGCGCAGACGGCGGTGAACCCGCCCGCCGCCGCGGCGCGGGCGCCGGTGGCGATGGTCTCGACATCCTCGCGCCCCGGCTCGCGCAGATGGCAGTGCACGTCGATGAACCCCGGCGAGACCACGAGCCCCGTGCAGTCGACCACGTCGGCCGCCGCGGCCGCGCTCTCGGCCAGACGCGGGCCGATCTCGACCACGCGCCCGTCGTCGACGAGCACGTCGGCCACCGTGTCGAGCGATTGAGACGGATCGACGACGCGGCCGCCGCGCAGCAATCGAAGGCGGCTCATCGGGCGCCGCCCGCGCCGCCACCTTTGGCGGCCTCGGCGAGCTCCGGGCGCCCGCCGGAGAGGAGGTAGAGCACCGCCATGCGAACGGCCACGCCGTTGGTCACCTGGTTCAGAATCACGCTGAAGGGTCCGTCGGCCACGTCGGAGTCGATCTCGACGCCGCGGTTCATGGGGCCGGGGTGGAGGATGAGCACGTCGCGGCCGGCGCGCTCGAGCCGCTCCCGCGACACGCCGAAGACGCGGTTGTATTCGCGGAGCGACGGGATGTACCCGGCGGTCATCCGCTCGAGCTGCAGGCGCAGGATGTTCAGCGCGTCGGCCCACTGGATGGCGTCCTCGATGTGGTCGAAGACCGTCACGCCCATGTCGTCGATGGCGTTGGGGAGGAGCGTGCGCGGGCCGCACACCGCCACCTGCGCACCCATCTTGGTGAGCCCCCAGATGTTCGACCGCGCGACGCGCGAGTGCATCACGTCGCCGCAGATGCACACCTTGAGCCCGTCGAGCCGCTTGAAGTGGTCGCGCAGCGTGAGCAGGTCGAGCAGCCCCTGGGTCGGATGCTCGTGCGTGCCGTCGCCGGCGTTGATGACGTTCGACTCGATGCGGTCGGCGAGGAACTGCGCCGCCCCGGACGCGCCGTGGCGGATGACCACCATGTCGATGCGCATCGCCTCGAGATTGCGCGCCGTGTCGACCAGCGTCTCGCCCTTGGTGACGCTGGATCCCGACGCGGCCACGTTCACCGGATCGGCCGACAGCCGCTTCTCGGCGAATTCGAACGACACGCGGGTGCGGGTCGACGCCTCGAAGAAAAGATTCACGATCGTCGCGCCGCGCAGCGTCGGCACCCGCTTGATGGCGCGCTCGCTGATCTCCTTGAACGGTTCGGCGGTGTCGAGAATGAGACGGATCTGATCGCCGGACAGCGGCTCCAGCCCGAGCAGGTCCTTGCCGAGCGGGCCGCCGGCGGTCACGGCGCGCGCTCCGGGGTCACCTGCACCACCGCGTCGCGCCCGTCGAGTTCGGTGACGAGCACGTCGATGCGGCCGCCTGGCGCCACCGCCAGTTGCCGGCCCACGACGTCGGCGTGAATCGGGAGCTCGCGGCCCCCGCGGTCGATGAGCACCGCCAGTTCGATGCGCTGCGGCCGTCCGAAGTCCGCCAGCTCGTCGAGCGCCGCCCGCACCGTGCGTCCGGTGTACAGCACGTCGTCCACGATCACCACCCGCTTGCCGTCGATGTCCCAGGGCAGATCGGTGGGTCCGACCACGGGACGCGGCCCCACCGTCTGCAGGTCGTCGCGGTACAGGGTGATGTCGAGGGCGCCGCGCGGCACGGTAACGTTCTCGCGCTCGGCGATCAGCGATACGATTCGCGCCGCGAGTTGAACTCCGCGGCGCTGAATACCAACAAGGAGCAGATCGTCCGTTCCGTTGTTCAGCTCGACGATTTCGTCGGCCATTCGCCGGAGGGTTCGCTGGAGGGCTCGCGCGTCGAGAATCGTGGCAGAGGCGTCGGGCATCGCCACCCAATATGGCGAATTGTCTCGGCGAATTGAAGCGGGGGCGGAACTTCGGCCGCCGGGTCGGGTTGCTCTCAGGATACGCCTCGATTTGCTTACAAAATGCTCCGTATGCGCACTCTCGCCGCCCTTCTGCTGCTCGCCGCCACATCCGTGGCGGCGCAGACCCCGGTCCGCCGCGACTCCACCGGCCCCGAGCCGGCGAGCCGCTGGCCGTTCACCGTGGGCGAGCAGATGGTATTCGACGGCAAGTTCGGCTTCCTGCCCGTGGGCCGGGCCGAGGTGGTGCTCGAGGCCCGCGACACGGTGCGCGGCCACCCCGCGCTCCGCAGCCGCTTCTCCGTCAACGGCGGACCATCCTGGTTCGGCGTACACGACAACTACACGAGCTGGTTCGACCCCGAGACGTTGATCTCGTACCGGTACCACCAGGACATCCACGAAGGGCGATACTCGCGGAATACCGTGTATGACATCTTTTCGGCGCAGGGGATCTTCACCAAGAACGCCGTCGACACGAATCTCACCGTGCTCGAGCCGCTCGACGACCAGTCGTTCATCTACTTCCTGCGCACGCTTCCGCTCGCCGTCGGCCAGCACTACGAGTGGAATCGGTACTTCATGGCCAACAAGAACCCGGTGATCGTCGACGTCGAGCGCCGGGAAGAGGTCGAGGTGCCCGCCGGCAAGTTCATGTGCCTGGTGCTCAAGCCCACGATCAAGGCGTCGGGCATTTTCGGCGAAGGGGGCCACGCCGAAGTCTGGATCAGCGACGACGACCGCCGGCTGATCGTGCAGATGAAGTCGGGGCTGAGCTTCGGTTCGCTGAACCTCTACCTCAAGAGCTACACGCCGGGCCCGGGTGCGGCCGACACCACGTCGTTCCCCCGCGACCGCTAGCCGCCGTCCGGTCAGTCGCCGCCGAGCACCGGCACCGGCGCCGGCTCGCCAATCGGGGGCGCGTCGCCGGCCAGCACGGCCTGGCGCCGCCCGAGCCAGAGCCCCAGCATCAGCCAGACGGCGGCCATCGGCACGGCCGCGAACGCGATGCCGGCCAGCGTGAGGCCGATGGCCGTCAGGCCGGCGTACGTCCACGCCGCGATCTGGTCCCCGCCCCGGTAGACAAAGGTCTCGATGAACGCCTTCGCCTTGTACTTGTCCTCGCGCGGCACCACGGTGAACAGCACTTCCATCGCCGGATTGGTGAGCGCGAAGTTGCTCGAGCGCCGGGCGACGATGAACACGGCGAGCGTGGCGAACACCGGCACCGCGCCCAGCGCCCCGAAGCCCACCATGGTCAGCACCGGCAGCACGGCGAGCGTGGCGGTGAGGCCGATCCAGCGGATCACGCGTCCGGTGAGGAACATCTGGATGAGCACGGTGAGCGTCTGGCCGACGATCTCGATCTGCGCCAGGATCGCGGTCCGGGCCTCGCGCCCCGCGTAGAAGCGGCCCACGATATCGGTCTGCTCGAAGTACAGGAACGTATTCCCCACGGTATACAGGATCAGGAATACGGCGATCCCGGCCAGGTACGGGGACCTGAGCACGCTCGTCAGGCCCGCCCACACGCTGCCGCCAATCGGCGAGCGCTCGAGCTGGGCGGCGTCCACCGCCGTGCCCCCGCCCGCGTCGTAGGCCGGAAAGAGCAGCACCATCACCACGGCCAGCTCCAGCAGGCAGGCCGAGACGAGCAGCAGGTTGACCACGCCGATCTGTCGGGCGAGCAGCGCCGTCACGCCCGACCCCACGATGGCGCCCAGCGTGCCGCCCACGCCGATGAACCCGAACAGCCGCTTACCCTGCCCGCTCCTGAACACGTCGGCCATGAAGCACCAGAACACCGACACCACGAACAGGTTGAACACGCTCGTCCACACGTAGAACGCGCGCCCGGTCCACAGGTCGCCCGCCGACCCTTCGGCGGGCGCGAAGACGCGCATGATCAGGTAGAACACGAGCAGGTTCGCGATGAAGAAGTGGTACGTGATCGGGATGAACTTGCGCACCGGAAACTTCACCACGAGCGCCGAGTACATCGGATTGCAGATCAGCATCGCCGTGAGCGTGCCGGCGAAGAGCCAGGGCAGCTGCGACACGCCGGAGGCCACCGCCACCGTATCGCGGATCGGCCGCAGGATGAAATAGCCGCTCATCACGAAGAAGAAGTAGGCGAACGCCGTGAGCATCGCCCGCGTCTCGTCCGGACGCACATCCACCACCCGCCGGAGCATCGCGTGTCCCGCCGGCGGTGCCTCGCCGCTCACTTGCCGCCCTGCGACGCGTGCCAGGCCGCGAGCACCTCGGCTTCCTTCTCCGCGGAAATCCCCGCCACCGCCCCCTGCGCCAGCTTCGCCAGATCCGCCGCCGGCCGGGTCGCGTTCCAGTCGAGCACGTCCTTGGCCGTGACGGCCAGCGGCCGGAAGGTCAGCCCCTTGGCCACGGCCCGCGCGTTGCTCTTGGCCAGGAAGCCGGCGGTCGCGCCCGTGGGCGGCAGCCACACCGGCATGTGCCGCCAGCCGTGCACCCCGTGCGCCGCCAGGAATTGGGCCGGCACCCAGGTGAAGCGCGCGCCGGCCGTGGTCACCGCGCGGATGCCGTACAGCATCTCGGCCATGTTCATCGGCTGGGCCGGACCGCAGGCGTTGTAGATCCCCATCTCGTGGTTCTCGGCCATGCGGATCGTCCACTCGGCCAGGTCCCGCGAGTCGATGATCTGCGTCGGATCGTCCGGCGTTCCCGGGGCCATCACCTCCCCACCCTTGTCGATTCGGTAGGGCCAGTAGGTGAACCGGTCGGACACGTCGAGCGGGCCGACGATGAGCCCCGGGCGGATGATGGTGTTGATCCCGGGATACGTCTGCTGGACCAGGCCCTCGCAGAAGGCCTTGAATGCGCCGTAGTACTTCCGCGCCTCGGACGCCGGCACTGCGTACGGATCGATGCCCGCGGGCATCGGCGTCAGGCCGTCGGTCTCGTCCGCCCCCGGCTTGCTGTTGTCCGGATACACGGACTCCGTGGAGATGAAGATGTAGTGCTTGGTGTGCCCGACCATGTACTTGGCCACGTTGCGCACCCAGATCGGCGAGGTCGTCGGGTTGTCGATCACGACGTCGAACTGCTTGCCGGCGAGCGCCGACGTATCGTCGTTCAGGTCGCCGATCAGTTCGGCGACCTTCCCCTTGAAGAAGTCGGGCCGCGTCTTGTTGCGGTTGAACAGCGTGACGCGGTGCCCGCGCGCCAGCGCGTAGTTCACCTGCTCGGGGCCGGTGAACCCGGTGCCGCCGATGATGAGGATGTCGAGCGGCGTCGCGGCGCGTCCCGTGGGAGTGCGCGGCGCGGGTCCGGGGGCCGGGGAACGGTCGGCGAACGCGAGGTCGGGTAGAACGCCGAGCCCGAGGGCGCCGCCGAGCGCGGCGGACCACCGGACAAAGCTGCGTCGGCTGGGGGACATGGCAGCCACTCCGTGAGACAGGGGGATTGGTCGGTCCGGGAACCGCACCAAGATGGCGGCCGGGGCGGGCCGCCGACAGAGGTTCAGCGGCCGGCGGGCGAGGATGGGAACGGCCCCTGCACTTCGGCCCACCGGGCGGTCAATACGAGCACGGCTTCGCGCCAGCCGTCGCGACGCAGCAGCAGCACCGGGAACGCGAGCACCGCCGCGGCGAGCCGCGCGATCGCGCGCGCCCGTTCGCCGGCCGTCCAGGAACGCGGCGGATACCGGTGCGTGACGGTCAGGTGGCTGCGCACCACGCCGTGGACCAGCCGGCGAAAATACGGCATGGAGACCCGAGCGGCGGGGATGTTATGGCGCAGCCGCGCCGCGGGCGCATAGCGCCGGACGTAGCCGGCGGCGGCCACCATGGCGCCCAGTTCGATGTCGCCGCCCGACACGAGGGAAGCGCCGACGCGGTCGGTGAGCAGTGGCGGCCGCGCTCCGTCGGCCAGCACGCTGGCCAGCGCCCGGCGACGCACCCACATGCCGGCGCCGAGCGTCGGCGCCACCGCGGGCACCGTGCTCCAGTCGCGGGGCTCGTCACCCAACCGGTAGTTGAGCGCCAGCATCATCTCGCGCCGGGCGATGGCGGGCGACGGCGCCACCTCGTAGTCGGGGAACACGCGCGACGTGAGCATGCCGACGGCCGGATCGGCGATCGCGTCGAGACCGGCCGTCAGATAGCCGGACTCCGGCACCGTATCGTCGTCGAGGAAGCAGACGATCTCGCTCGCCGCTTCGCGCAGGCCGCGGAACCTGGCCGGCGTGAGTCCCGGCTGCGGCTCGCGTACCACGCGGGCGGGAATCCCGCACGCGGCCAGCGCGGCGAATACGGGATCGGCGGCGAGGAACGCGCTCGTGTCGTCGGTCGACGCGTTGTCGATCACGATGACCTCGGCGGTGCCGGGCGCGCCGCCCTGAGCCGCGATTCCACGGAGCACATCGACGACGCGCCGGCCGCCGTTGTGCGTCGGGATCACGAGGCTGACGCGCGGGGCCTCGCCGCCTGGTGGTTGCACGCATTCCTCCGGAGGCCGCGGTCGCGCGTCCGGCGGTGCCGGTTCGCGCTACGGATGGGGTGGGATTCGAACCCACGGTACGCTTTTGACGTACACACACTTTCCAGGCGTGCGCCTTAAACCACTCGGCCACCCATCCACGCGACGGCGCGCTGGCCGGTGCGAGACCGCGGCAGCGCGCCGAAGCGTTACTTCAGAGCAGCGGACAGGGTGAGATTCGAACTCACGATACCGTTGCCGGTATGCCGGTTTTCGAGACCGGTGCCTTCAGCCACTCGGCCACCTGTCCAAGAGCCTCGAAAAGTAGACCGCAAGTCGTGCACTGTCAACGCGATGCGCCCTGATCGCGGAACATCGCCTCGGCGTACAATCGGATGCCCGTGCAGCGGAGCGGCGCCAGCGTCAGGAGCATCGTCGCCAGGCGCCGCGCCGTCTCGATGCGGCGGCGCACCGGGCCGGCGTACCATCCCTCCGCCTGCCCGTCCATGGCGGTCAGTTGCGCCGCCGCGCCCACCAGCGAGAACGGCTCGGCGCGCGCGAACCGCAGGTCCCATCCGTGGCGGTCGAGAAAGGCGCGTAGCGCGGGCACGGTCCAGCGCATCGTGTGCTGCGGCGGATAGTCCCAGAACTCGCTGCGGCCCACCCGTTCGTGGTTGGCGTAGGCGCGCGCATAGCGGCGCGTCGACGGACAGCCGATCACGAGCCGCGTGCCGCCGCGCGCCACCGTACCGAGCTGGGCGAACGTGGCGTCGGGCGTTTCCAGGTGTTCGATGATCTGGAACATCGCGATGACGTCGAACGGCGCGGCGTCGGCCACCGACTGGAGCAGCGAATCGACACCGGCGCCGCGCACGTCGCGACCCGCGGCGCGCCCGGCGGCGATGCTGGCCGGCGCGAAATCGACGCCAACCGTGCGATAGCCGTGGGCACCGACCCGCGCGAGAAACGCCCCGTCGGCGCAGCCGATCTCCAGCAGTGTTCCGTGGCCGCCGGCCAGCCGTTCGAACGCCAGATCATGGTCGAATCCGAACCCCTGATCCTGCACCGGATAGTGGTCGGCGGTCCAGGTGCGCATCGGCGAGGCGTGCTCGAGGCCGCAGGCCCCGCACCGGAAGATGCGCACCTCGTCGCCGCCGACGTCGGCGCGCACATGGGCGCGCACGGTGGCCGCGTCGAAGCGGCTGCGGACAAACGACTGCTCGGCCCAGAGCGCGGCGATCCGATCGGCCGGCACCCGCTCGATTTCGCGCGTCGCGGCGGCCAGGCAGGCCGGACACGGTTCGCTTTGCGTCACGCGTTCTCTGCCCCCGCCCCCGCCCCCGTTGGCCGCCGGGCCGCGAAGAACGCACGCAGGATCTCGCCGCACTCCTCGTCCAGCACGCCGGCGCGCACCTCCGCCCGATGATTGAGCTTCGGATGGCGCACCAGATCCTCGAGCGAGCCCACCATGCCCGCCTTCGCGTCCCAGGCGCCGAACACCAGCCGGCCGATGCGCGAGAGCACGAGCGCGCCCGCGCACATCGCGCACGGCTCGAGCGTGACGTAGAGCGTGCAGTCGGTGAGCCGCCAGTCGCCCAGCGTGCGCGCCGCCTCGCGGATGGCGAGCAGTTCGGCGTGCGCCGTGGGGTCCTGATCGCGCACCGTGCGGTTGCCGGCGCGGGCCACGACCACGCCGTGCCGGACGACGACGGCGCCGACCGGCACATCGCCGGACGCCGCCGCCGCGCGAGCCTCGGCGAGCGCCGCGCGCATCCAGTCCTCGTCGGTGACGACGGGGCGCTCGCCGAGCGGCGCGGTCACGCGGGGGCCGCCGCTGCCTCGACCGCCGCCGCCCGCTCGAACGCGAGCTGGCCGTTCGCCCCCAGCGTCACCAGCACCTGGTCCCCTTCGGCGAACTTGCCTTCGAGCACTTCCATGGCCAGCGGGTTCTGCACGAGCCGCTGGATGGCGCGCTTGAGCGGCCGGGCGCCGAACGCCGGGTCGTAGCCCTCTTCGGCGAGCATCCGCTTGGCCTCGTCGGTCACCTCGAGCGTCAGCTTGCGCTCGGCCAGCAACTGTTCGAGCCGCACCAGCTGCAGGTCGACGATGCGCAGGATCTGCGCGCGGCCCAGCGGCCGGAACACCACGATGTCGTCGACGCGGTTCAGGAACTCGGGGCGGAAGTGCTGGCGGAGCGCCTGCGTCACCTGCCTCTCGGTCTCCTCCCAGTCGCCGCCGGTGTGCTCGAGGATGTAGTGGCTGCCGATGTTCGACGTCATGATGACCACCGAGTTGCGGAAGTCCACTGTGCGCCCCTGCGAATCGGTGAGGCGCCCGTCGTCGAGAATCTGCAGCAGGATGTTGAACACGTCGGCGTGCGCCTTCTCGATCTCGTCGAACAGGATCACCGAGTACGGGCGGCGGCGCACCGCTTCGGTGAGCTGCCCGCCCTCCTCGTAGCCGACGTAGCCCGGGGGCGCGCCGATGAGGCGCGCCACGGCGTGCTTCTCCATGTATTCCGACATGTCGATGCGCACCATGGCCCGCTCGTCGTCGAACAGGAAGTCGGCCAGGGCGCGGGCGGTCTCGGTCTTGCCGACGCCGGTGGGCCCGAGGAAGATGAACGACCCGATGGGCCGGTTCGGATCCTGCAATCCGGCGCGCGACCGCCGCACGGCGTTGGCCACGGCGTGCACGGCCTCGTCCTGGCCGACCACGCGCTCGGCGAGTTCGGCGTCGAGCTTGGTCAGCCGCTCGCGCTCGCTCTCGAGCATCCGCGATACCGGAATCCCGGTCCAGCGGGCCACTACTTCGGCGATGTCGTCCGCGGTGACCTCCTCCTTGAGGAACTGCGGGCGCCCATCGCGGCTGGCGAGCTTCTTCTCGGCCTCCTTCATCTGCCGTTCGAGTTCGGGAATGCGGCCGTAGGTCAGCTCGGCGGCCTTGGCCAGATCGCCGGCCCGGGTGGCCTGCTCGGCGGCGACGCGGGTCTGCTCGATGTCCTGCTTGATCTTCCCCACGGCGCCCAGCGTCGCCTTCTCCTGCTGCCACTGCGCCTTCATGCCCGAACTCTTCTCCTTGAGTTCGGCCAACTCCCGCTCCAGGGCCTCGCGGCGCTCCACCGACGCCGGATCCTTCTCCTTCTTGAGGGCCGTGCGCTCGATCTCGAGCTGCATGACGCGGCGCTCCACCTCGTCGATCACCTGCGGCATCGAGTCGATCTCGATGCGGAGGCGCGACGCGGCTTCGTCCACGAGGTCGATGGCCTTGTCGGGGAGGAAGCGGTCGCCGATGTACCGGTTGGAGAGCGTGGCGGCCGCGATGACGGCGCCGTCGGTGATGCGCACGCCGTGGTGGGCCTCGTAGCGCTCCTTGAGCCCGCGCAGAATGGCGATGGTGTTCTCGACCGTGGGCTCGCCGACATACACCGGCTGGAAGCGGCGCTCGAGGGCCGCATCCTTCTCCACGTGCTGGCGATACTCGTCGAGCGTCGTGGCGCCTACCACCCGGAGTTCGCCGCGGGCGAGCATCGGCTTGAGCATGTTGCCCGCGTCCATCGAGCCCTCGGCCTTGCCGGCGCCGACCAGCGTGTGCATCTCGTCGATGAACACGACGAACTGCCCCTCGCTCTCGGTGATTTCCTTGAGCACCGCCTTGAGCCGCTCCTCGAACTCGCCGCGGAACTTGGCGCCGGCAATGAGCGCGCCGAGGTCGAGCGCCACGAGGCGCTTGTTCCTGAGGCTCTCCGGCACGTCGCCGTTGATGATGCGCTGGGCCAGCCCCTCGACGATCGCGGTCTTGCCCACGCCGGGCTCACCGATGAGCACCGGGTTGTTCTTGGTGCGGCGCGACAGCACCTGGATAACGCGGCGGATCTCCTCGTCGCGGCCGATCACGGGGTCGAGCTTGCCGCGGCGCGCGGCGTCGGTGAGATCGCGGGTGTACCGCTGCAGCGCCTGGTACTGGTTCTCCGGATTCTGGTCGGTCACGCGGTGGGTGCCGCGCACGGCCTCGAGCGCTTCCAGCAGCGCCTTGGGCGTGGCGCCGGCATCGTTGAGGATGCGGCGGCTCTCCGTGCCCTTGGCCTGCGAGAGCGCCAGCAACAGATGCTCGGTGGACACGTACTCGTCACCCAGCTTCTTGGCCTCGTCCTCGGCCTGGTCGAACACGGCGTTCAGTTCCCGCGACATGTTCGGCTGGGCATCGCTCTGCTTGGGCAGCCGGCCCAGCTCCTGCGCGATCTGCTCGCGAATGCCGGTCACGTTGCCGCCGAGCTTCTGCAACACGGGCACCACGATGCCCTCATCCTGCGCGAGCAGCGCGGAGAGGAGGTGCAGGTCGTAGACCACGGGATTGCCGGCGCGGCGCGCCTCGACGACGGCGGCGTTCAGCGCTTCGGCGGATTTGACGGTCAGACGGTCTGAATTGATCATGGGTCTCTCGGTCCAGGTCCCGACATGGAGCACCGACTGAATCTGGTTGCAATCCCGGTGCCTCCGAAACCCGCCATAGCGGCGGGAATACTGGAGTGTGCGTGCGCCAGAGTCGCGGGGGCCTGCCGGTGGGGCCGACGCCCGGAGGGAGGCGGCGAGGGCCGAAAAAACGAGCGCCCCGGCCACAGCCGGGGCGCTCGCAAGACGTCGATCCCGTGATGGATCACTTCGCGACGAACATCTTCTTCACGATGCGATCCCCGTCGATCACGAGTTCGTACACGTACACCCCCGAAGGGACTTCCGTGTTCGTGTTCATGATCTTTCCATCCCAGTACGCCGTGTACTGCCCGCAAGCCAACGACAGATTGCTCACGGGACGGCCGGTTGCCGCTTCGGCTCCCGACGTGGACGAGCCCCCCTGCAGGACCGGCACAGCCACCTGCTGCGCCAGGATGTTGTAGATCCTGAGGGAAACTACGTGAGGTTTGCCACCATCCGAACACGTCGAGTCACCGATCGCGAATGGAATAGTGGTTTCCGGATTGAAGGGATTTGGATAGTTCTGCCCCAAACCCCCAGCCTTGCGCCCTCGGGACGAATTCGACTGTCCCGCCGCGTACTTTGGCGTGAACGCACAAAGGGCGAGCGCGAGCGCAAGCGCTGCCCAGCGGTTCCACATATGTACTCCGAGCTAACGAAACAGGACGGTCGCTACGACTCCTGAAAGGGTGGATGAAAAATCGGGCCTACGGACATCAAACTACGTCCGAGCGAATGGGGTGTCAAGAATTCGCAATAGTGGAACGATTGACGCGACAGAACGTTACGGCGCCCCATGGCGCCCGCGCCAAACCCTGGAATCGCCGCTCCGACGGGTGAGCCCCGCCCGATCAAAATACTCCAGCAACGGAATCACGTACTTCCGGGACACGCCCAGCAATACCCGGACGTCCGCCGGCGCCACCTCGTCACCCAGCGCGTACCTCGCCCCGAGTGCCCCAACAATCTGCTCGATGGCCGATGCCGTAAAATACCGTGATACCTCTACTTGGACTATCACGCCGCGCGAGGCTTCAAGCCGCAGGATCGCAGCCGTGGCGCCGCCGAACTCCGCTTCAAGTTCCGGCACAGAGGGCGGCTCGATCCGGGCATCCGCTAACCGCCGTAAAACAGCTTCACGGGTTGTTTCCTGATCCTGGGACAGCGCGGGTGCCCACCCGAATCGGCGCATCTCGCTCCCCACCACCTCGATTTCACGGGCCTCGATAGCCCTGCGGACCAGCAATTCGGCAAATTCGGCCGGAAGCCGGAGCCGGGTTCGCAGTTCCTGGAGAGACGCACCGGTGGCCAGCGGGTTGCCACGGTGGAACTCGTCGAGCGCCGAGAGGAGCCGCCGCCGGGCCGAGTCGAACGCGACCGGCGAGAGCAGCAACTCGCTCCCGGGCACGGCCACCACGCCGGAGGCCTTGATGGCCGGGTCGAGTTCCGCCGTTCGGGATACCGCCCGGATGGCGAGCCCAGAGCGAGACACGCCGCGCGCGCCGCCTTCCTCGACCAACCAGCGCACCCGTTCGGCGGCGGACATGGCCGCGGCCGGAAATGGCTTGCCCCGCCGCGCCGCGACGGCGTCGGTAACGGTGCCGCCGCCGATGGTGAGGGCCGGCGACGGGGCGCGAAGCACGAATCGGTCGCCAGCGCGGGCGACCACCGGGGCGTCGAGCAGGATCCGGACGGGGCGGGTCTCGCCCGGCCGCAACGCCCCACCCTGGGCCACGAGGCGGGCGCCGACCTCGGCCGTGCCCAGGTGAAGTCGAACGACGGCGCGCGGCCCCAGCGCCCGCGGCGCGTCGGCAAGCAGCGAGACGTCGGCCCGGAGCACCGTGGACGGCTCCCACGCGTCGCCGGTCACGAGGACGTCGCCGCGGTGCACCGCCGAGACGTCGACGCCGGCCAGCGCCACCGCGGTCCGCTCGCCCGGGCGCGCGCGATCGGCGCCCACTCCGTGCATCTGCACGGCCCGGACGCGGGCCCGGCTCCCCGACGGCAACACGCGAACCTCGGCGTCGGCCGCCAGCGTGCCGCTCCAGGTGGTGCCCGTGACCACGGTGCCGGTGCCCCGGACGGTGAACACGCGGTCCACGGGCAGGCGGAAGGGCTCGTCGGGGGCGCGACGCGACGCCCCGGCGAGCGCCGCGGCCAGGGCGGATCGAACCGCCCCGATGGCCGCTTCGTCGCCCGGCCGCACGCGGACGATCGGCGCGTCGCGAAACGCCGTGTCGGCCACGAGGGCCCGCACGTCCTCCTCCACGAGATCGATCCAGTCGGCGTCGACGAGGTCGCACTTGGTGACCGCCACAACGCCGCCCCGTATTTCGAGCAGTTCGAGAATCGCCAGGTGCTCGCGCGTCTGGGGACGCACGCCGTCGTCGGCGGCGATCACGAGCAGGCCGACGTCGATGCCGGCGGCGCCGGCGAGCATCGTGCGCACGAACGCTTCGTGGCCCGGCACGTCCACCACGCCCACGGTGCCGATGCCGTCAAGCTCCAGCGGCGCGAAGCCGAGCTCGATGGTGATGCCGCGCCGCTTCTCTTCTGGCAGGCGGTCGGTGTCGACGCCGGTGAGGGCCCGCACCAGGGTCGTCTTGCCATGGTCGATGTGGCCCGCGGTGCCGACGATCACGGGCTGCTCCAGGCGCCGCCTTCCCATACGGCGAAGGCCCGCAGCGGGCGCCCGTCCACGACGTGGTGCTGGAGGAACTCGCGCAACAGCCGCTGATGCGCGCGGGCCGATGCGAGATCCGGCGGCGGCGCCGTTTCGCCCGCGGTCCACGCGCGGAGAGCGGCGCGGGCATCGGCGGGCATGCGCCGGCCGCCCGGCACGAGCCGCGCGCAGCGGTCGCACAGCGCGCCGCCCGCGGCGTGATGGAACACCGCGGCCGCATCGTCGGCGATCGGCGCGTGGCACTCGGCGCAGTCGGCGAGGCTGGGCGTGAATCCGAGGGCGGCAATGACGTGCCAGGCGCCGGCGAGCGTGGCGTCGAGGGCCCCGCCCGGCGGGGCCGCCGTGATGCCGTCGAGCGCGGCGGCTATGGCGTCGAACAGCGCCGGGTCCGCGTGTTCGCTCGAGAAGTGCAGCACCAGCTCGGCAACCGCGGACGCGCCGGCGAACCGGCCCAGGTCCTCGGCCAGCGCGGCACGCGACTCGTCGACGTCGAACGCGGTCATGGTGTCGAGGTCGCGTCCTGGCTTGGTGGACAGCGAGACGGTGCCCTGGGCGAACAGGTCGAGGGCGCTGCCGAACCGGCGCTCGGACCGCCGCGCCCCCTTGGCCAGCGCCGAGCGCACCCCGCCCTCGCGCGTTGCGAGGCGCAGGATGCGCGACGACTCCAGGTAGTCGAACGCGTGGAGGACGATGGCGTCGCTCACCAGGAGGGGCATGGCGGAAAGATAATCCGGCATGCCACTCCTCCGCCGCTACATGGTGGCGCGAATGCCGGCGAGGATGGTGCGCCCCGGCATCCGGAAGTTGAACACCGACTGGTACACGGCGCCGGTGAGATTCTCCACCCGGAGGGTGAGGGTGGTGCCGCGGCCGGCGAACGCGCGGGTGAGCGGGTAGGACGCTCCGGCGTCGAGGCGCAGATAGGACGGCATCGTGACGGGCACCGCCGGATACGCGCGGTAGTCGCGGTCGGTGCGCCGGCCCAGGTACGAGGCGCGCAGATCCACGGCGCCGCGGTCGCCGGAGCCGGCGCTGAGCGCGGCGTTCCAGCTCGTGGCGGGCCGGCGGATGAGCGGCTGCCCCAGGTGGTAGAGCCCGTTGCCGGTGGAATCGAAGCCGGCGCTGAGCACGCGCGTGTCGAGGTGCGTGAAGCCGAAGGTCGCCGACACGCCGGCCACGGGCGTGGCGGCGGCGGCGTACTCCACGCCGGCGGCGCGGGCCCGCGCCACGTTGCAGTAGCTGGACCCGCAGGCGGTCGTGCCGCCCGTGTAGTCGATCATGTCACGGAAGACCTGCGAGAACACGGTGACGCCGAGGGTGACCCGCCCGGCGAGGAGCGCCTGCTCCGCCCCCGCCTCCCAGCTCATCGCGTGCTCCGGCTGGAGCGACGGATTTCCGGTCACGTAGCCGGTGGCGAAGTTCTCGTAGAACGTGGGCGAGCGGAACGCGGTGCCGACGCTCGCGCGGAGGCGGGTGCCCGACGCGGCGAGGTAGTTCACGGCGGCCCGGTACGTGCCGAAGGCGCCGAACTCCTGATTGTCGTCCAGGCGCGCGCCGGCCACGGCCGTCACTCCTGGCAGTCCCGTCCAGAGCAGCTGGGCGAACGCCGCGCGGTTGCGCCGGTACGCGGCGAACGTGCTCGTGTACGCATAGCCGCCGGCCACCCCCTGGGACTGCGAGTTCTCGTTGGCGGCATCGACGGCGGCGCCGAGCGTCACGACGCCGCGGCCGGCCAGGTCGCGGAGATTGAGCCGCGCTTCGGCGCTGGCGCGCCGGATGTCGTCGAGGGAGAGGTACTGGTCGCCGCCGGTGGTGTCGGGCTGATCGGTGGTGCCGCCGTTCGTCTCGTCGGAGGAGAGGGTGACGGCAAGCGAGGTCACGCGCGAGACGGCGTGCCCGTAGGTGGCGCCCAGCACGACGCGGTCGCCGGAATCGAACGCGTTGTGGTCGACGACGTCGCCGCCGCTGTTGGTCGGATAGTGATAGCGCGAATCGGCGTAGCGCAGCGTGAGCGCGAACGCGTTGTCGGGATCCGGGTTGAAGTCGGCGCGTCCGCTCACCACGCTCTCGGCGAACTGATTGTTGAACGGATAGATGCCATCGGTCTGGTGGCGGGCCACGGAGAGCGAATAGTCCGCCGACCCGCCGCCAGAACCGATGGGAATGCCGCCGCGCAGCGTGCCGGAGGCGTCGCCGGTGTGATACGCGCCGCCGCGCGCATCGACGGTGAGGCGCTGCGGCGTGTAGCCGCCGCGGGTGACGATCGACACGACGCCGGCCACGGCGTCGGCGCCATAGAGCACGCTGGCCGGGCCGCGCAGCACCTCGATGTGGTCGACGTTGTCGGTGGTGAGCGTGCTCAGGTCGATCGCGCCGCCGGGATCGTTCACCGGCACGCCGTCGATGAGCACCTTCACGTAGCCGCTCTCGCCGCCGCGCAGGAAGAGCGAGGTGACGCCCCCGAACGACCCGCTCTGGGTGATCATGGCGCTGGGCGTGGCGGCCAGCGCGTCGGCGATGGAGGTGATGCCGAGCGCGCGGAGCTGGTCGCCGCTGATGATGGTGACCGACGCCGGCACGTCGCGCGCCGGAATGGGCACACGCGTAGCGGTGGTGACGACTGGGGCGACGCGGGCGGTGTCGCGCGCCTGCGCCGCGGCGGACGCAGGGGTGGCCAGCGCGGCGACGAGCGAGAACAGCAACGGCGAATGGCGGGTCATGACTCGGCGGGTGGAGGTGGCGAGGGCTGTGCCGCGCGCGAACGGCCGCGCAGCGGCACGAGTGCCGGTGCGCCCACGGCGGGATCGCGCGTGACCACGAGTGGCCACCCGTACACGCGCTCGAGCACCTCGCCCCGCATGACGTCGTCGGGGGTCCCCGACGCCGCCACGCGCCCGCCGTGGAGCAGCACCAGTTGATCGGCAAACCGGGCCACCAGGTTCAACTGGTGGCTCACCAGCAGCACGGCCATGCCTTCACGCGCCAGGCGGCCGAGCAGTTCGAACGCTTCCATTTCGTGGGCGATGTCGAGGTAGGTGGTGGGCTCGTCGAGCACCATCGCCTGTCCGCCCTGGGCCAGCGCCCGCGCGATGCGCACGCGCTGCCACTCCCCGCCGGAGAGCGTGTCCACGTCGCGGCCGAGCAGCGGCGCGATGCCGGCGAGGTCCACGGCGCGGGTGATGGCCTCGCGGTCGGCCGCCACCGCGCCGCGCCACGCCCCGCGGTGGGGAAACCGGCCGAGCGCGAGGTAGTCGCCCACCGGCGTGGGGAAGGCCAGCTCCTCGCGCTGGGTGACCACGGCGACGCGCCGCGCCACCTCGTCGCGCGCGAACTCGCGCAGATCGGTGCCGTCGACGGTGACGCGGCCGGAGACGAGCGGCTGCCGTCCCAGCAGCGCGCGCACGAGGGTGCTCTTGCCGCTGCCGTTGGGCCCGACGATGGCGGTCATGCGGCCGCGCGCCGCGGTGAAGCTGACGTCGTGCACGGCGTCCGTGGCGGCGCCGGCGTAGCGGACGACGACGTGGTCGAAGCCGATCACCGGAGCCTCCGCAGCTGCACGAGGAAGAACGGCACGCCGATGATCGCAGTGACGGCGCCGAGCGGCAGTTCGGCGGGCGGCATGGCGACGCGGGCGATGAGATCGGCGCCGACCACGAGTGCCGCGCCGAGCAGCGCGCTGCCCAGGATCACGGCGCGGTGCCCGCCGGCGCCGAGCCGGCGGGCGATGTGCGGCACCACGAGGCCGACGAATCCCACCAGACCCGCGGTCGCGACGGTGGCCGCTGCGACGAGCGAGGCCACGAGGTAGACGCGCCGCGCGGCGCGATCGGCTTCGAGGCCGAGCCCCGCCGCCGCGTCCTCGCCGAGCGCGAGGATGTCGATCTCGCGCGCCCACGCCACCAGCAGCGCGCCGCCCACCGCGACGTAGAGCGCCAGCCACGCGATCTGCGGCCAGGCGGCGGCGCTCACCGAACCCATCATCCACCAGAGGGCGCCGCGCATGGTGCTGGCGTCGGCGTTGGCCAGCAGCAGCATGATCGCGGCGTTGGCGAAGGCGCCGACGATGACGCCGGCCATGAGCAGCACCCTGGCATCGCCCCGCCCCGGCGCCGCGTGCGCGACGAAGAACGCCACGGTGACCGCGGCGACGGCGCCGGCGAAGGCGGCCACCGGCACCAGCCCCACCGCGGCGCCGAACGATACGGCGATCACGGCGCCCACCGCCGCGCCGCCCGAGACGCCCAGCAGGTACGGTTCGGCGAGCGGATTGCGCATGACGCCCTGGAGCGAGGCGCCGCTCATGCCGAGGCCCGCCCCGAGCAGCATCGCGAGCACGACGCGCGGCAGGCGAAGCACGCGCACGATGGTGACGGCATTCGGGTCGCCGAGGCCGAACAACGCGTGCAGCACGATGGCCGGCGAGAGCCGCACGCTGCCCAGGGCCACCGACGCGACTGCGAGCGCCACCAGCGCCAGCGCCGCCGCCACCCAGCGCCCGCGGGGGCGGCTCACCTGATGGCTCCCGGATGCAGAAGCCGCGCGAGTTCGACGGCCGCGGCGCCGAGCACCACCGACGGGCGGCCGACGACGGTCGTATCGAAGGCGAGGAGGCGATGCGCGCGGACGGCGGGCACGGCGGCCCAGCGCGGATCGGCGAGCAGGTTCGAGCGCCCCTCGGGGCTCGTGAGGACGAAGGCGGGATCGCGGTGCACCACGTCCTCGAGCGCGACCGTGGGCGAGGGCGCCGGGAGATCGGCGTACACGTTGCGGGCGCCGGCGATCTCGAGCAGTTCGTTGAGGAAGCTGCCGCCGCCGATGACGATCACCGGATTCTGCCAGGTGACCAGCAGCACCGACGGCGCCGGGAGTCCGCGCGTGGCGGCGCGCACGCGGGCCAGCGTGCGGTCGACGCTGTCCACCACCGCGGCGGCGCGCGCCGAATCGCCGAGCAGCGCGCCGATGTCACGCGTGGCGCGGCGGAAGTCTTCGATGCGATCGATGCGCAGCGCGGCGACGGCGATGCCGGCGTCGCGGAGGCGGCGCGCGGCGGGTTCATCGTCGGCGCTGGCGTACAGCAGCACGAGGTCGGGTTGCGCGGCCAGGACGGCCTCGACGTTCGGGCCTACGGCGGGCCCGAGGTCGGCGACCAGACGCGCCGAGTCGGGCCAGGAGTCCCAGTGCGAGCGCCCGACGAGGCGGGCGCCGGCGCCGACGGCGAAGACGATCTCGGTGGTGGTCGGATTGAGGGAGACGATCCGCCGCGGCGGGGCGGCGGGCAGGCGGAGCGTATCGCCGAAATCGTCCACGTCGATCACCGCGCCATGCGCCGCCGCCGCTTCGCGCGCCGGACGGGCGCAGGCGAAGGCGGCAAATACCGGAAGTGCAATGAGGAGGCGGAAACGCAAACGGACATCCCTGGCTCGAGGCAGGATGTCCGCAGTACCGGCGCAAAACAGAGACGTGCCGCCGGAGCCGCCACAGGTCCTCCCCCGAGAACCGTCGAACGTGGCGCGACCGCGGGTCGTCTCCTGGCTCCGGGCCGTCATGCTCGCCTTCCCGACTTGCGTCAGTGGCGTGCTGAGCAGACGTATCGCCCGTTACAGTGGCGGGGCCGCACCGGCATTGCACCGGTTTCCGTCTCCCGCGGTCGCGTGCATCAATTGTGAAGCGCGAATCTAGGACCCGGCGCCGGAATCGGCAACCGCGGCCGCGGCGCGCGCCGTCAGGGCGCGCCCGCGGCGGGACCATCCGGCCGGACGCGCCGCGTCACCGCGACGATGAGGGCGAGCGCCATCAGCACGGCCATCGCGAACACCGTCCCGGCGATGAACCGCCGTGGGCCGCCGGCGGCGCCGCCGCCGACGTCGACCCGGAGTTCGGCGCCCGCGGGCACGTCCTGCGCCAGATACCGCTTGAAGGTCCGGCCCTGCCCGGAGACCGACGCCTGCTGGGCCAGCCCGGGCATCACCGGCGTGGCGGTGGCCTCTTCGAGCAGCACCTCGAGCACGCCGACCCCGGCGCCCATCGGCACGCGCAGCGGGAATGCGGCGGGTGGAAGCCCGAAGGCGATGGCGAGCTGGCGGACGCCCGGGCTCACCGGCGCGAACACCCGGACCTGGCCCCCGGCGAACTGCACGGCGCCGGGCGCCATGTCGCCGCCGCTCACCGAGGGGGAGACGGCGCCGGGCGGGAGCGGCGTCGTCAAGAGCGGCGTGATGGTATCGCGAGCGATCAGCGTCTTCGTACTGTCGTTGCCGAGATCGAACACCTCGGCCACGTCGCGCAGGCCGTTCGCTCCCGGCGCGCCGATCACGAGGTGCCGGCCCTGCAGGTGCAGCGTGATGCCGCGGCTGGTGGTGTCGAATACCATGATGTCGCCGTCGGGGCTGGCGACCTGCGGGGTCTGGAAGGGCGACGTGAAGTACGCGATGCCGGCGTAGTTGGACGACGCGAAGTAGACGGCATCGGGCGACCCGGTGGTGACGTAGCGGAAGCGGTAGGCGCCCGTTGCGTCGGTGAACACGGAGTCGAGCGGTCCGGCGCGATCCTGGCCGACGCGGTGGAGGATCACCAGCTGATGGCGCACCGGGGTCGGCGCGCCGTCGGCGCCGGGGCGCTGGACGAGGCCCTGCGCGGTGCGCGCCTGCCCGAGCGGCACGGCCGGCGACGTCTGGGCGGCGAGGGGCGCGGCGCCCAGCCCGATGAAGGCCGCGGCCAGCCGCGCGAGGCGCGCGGCGCGCGGAGAGAGGGGCTCGATGTGGGCCGTCCGGTTCAGGGATTGAATTTCCCGAAGTCCTCAGGCCGCAGGCGTTCGAGGTAGGCCTTGAGGTTCTCGGCCGTAAGTTCCGGCCCTTCGGGTTCGCTCGGCCCCGCCGACGGCTCCCACTCGGAGCCGTTGTCGGCGAGCAGCGCCTCGTCGGCGAAGATGGGGGCGTGCAGCCGCAAGGCGATGGCGATGCTGTCGGAGGGCCGGGCGTCGACCGTCAACCGCTCGCCCGCGCGCGTCAGGTGCATCTCGGCGTAGTAGGTGCGTTCCTCGATGCGCGTGATGTCGACGCGTTCGAGTTCGGCGCCCAGCGCGCGGATGAGGCTGCGGCAGAGATCGTGCGTGAGCGGCCGCGACCGCGGAATCTGGTGCATCTCGATGATGATCGACTCCGCCTCCGGCTGGCCGATCCAGATGGGAAGGATCCGGTCCCCCTCCTTCTCCTGGAGGATGACGACGTAGGCGTGCGACGACGCGTCCACGGCCAGCTTGCCGACCACCATCTCAATCATCCCGACTCCCGCTACGTCACCGGACGGCGCGTTTGAGGGCGGCGGCCCGGTCGGTGCGCTCCCACGTGAACGTCGTGAACGCGTTCTTCCCCCGTCCCGACTTCTCGGGTTCGCGTCCGAAGTGCCCGTAGGCCGAGGTCGGCGAGAAGATCGGCTTGCGCAGGTCGAGCGCCTTGATGATGCCGCGCGGCGTGAGATCGAACACGTCGCGCACGGCCCGGCGGATGATCCGATCGGCCACCGCGCCGGTGCCGAAGGTGTCGACCATGATCGACACCGGTTCGGCGACGCCGATGGCGTAGGCCAGCTGCACCTCACAGCGCGTGGCGAGCTTGGCGGCGACGATGTTCTTGGCCACCCAGCGCGCGGCGTACGATCGCCGAGCGGTCGACCTTGGACGGATCCTTGCCGCTGAACGCGCCGCCGCCGTGGCGGCCCATGCCGCCGTAGGTGTCGACGATGATCTTGCGGCCGGTCAGGCCGGCGTCGCCCTGCGGGCCGCCCACGACGAACCGTCCCGTCGGATTGATATGGTACTTGGGCCGCTTGGCCACGAGGTCCGCCGGCAACGCGGGCTCGATGACGCCCTCGATGATGTCGCTGCGAATGCGCCGGTTCGACACGCCGGGCGCGTGCTGCGTGGAGACGACGACGGTATCGACGGCGACGGGGCGGTTCTCTTCATAGATCACCGTGACCTGCGACTTGCCGTCGGGTCGCAGCCACGGCATGGCGCCGTCCTTGCGCTGCTCGGCGAGCGCGCGCGTGAGCCGGTGCGCGAGCATGATCGGCATCGGCATCAGCTCTTCGGTCTCGTCGGTGGCGAAGCCGAACATCATCCCCTGGTCGCCCGCCCCGCCCGTATCCACGCCCATCGCGATGTCGGCCGACTGGCGATCGATCGTGCTCAGCACCGAGCAGGTCTGATAGTCGAATCCGTAGCCGGCGTCGGTGTACCCGATGTCCGCTGATCGTGCGGCGCACGATGTCGGGGATATGGACGTAGGTGGACGTCGTGATCTCGCCGACCACGCACGCCAGCCGGTGGTGACGAGCGTCTCGCAAGCGACGCGGGCCGCGGGATCGTCGGCGAGGATCGCGTCCAGGACGGCGTCGGAGATGGCGTCGGCTACCTTGTCGGGGTGGCCTTCGGTAACGGATTCGGACGTGAAGGGATGACGGTCGCGCACGGGCGGCTCGGTGGCGAGTGATGGAAGAGGAACGGGCGCGTCGCGACGCGCCGCGTGCAGGGGAGAATAAGGGGGGCGCCGACGCTCCGGCAACCCGGGGTCAGTGAAGCGCGAGGTCGCCGATGGCTTCGCGCAGCCGCCGCAGGAGTTCCCGTTCGGCGTCGGCCGCGGTGGCGGCGTGCAGCGCCGCGGTGGCGGCGATCTCCGCGTCGCGCACGCTGATGCTGCGGACGACGCGCTTGACCAGCGGCAGCGACCGTGGGGCGACGCTCATCTGACGGACGCCGAGGCCGAGCAGGGTGTAGGCCATGAGCGGTTGCGACGCCATCTCGCCGCAGACGCTGACGTCGAGCCCCGCCTGCTCGCCCATGTCGACGACGCGGCGGATGAGGCGCAGCACCGCCGGATGCAGCGGCGTGAACCGGTTGGCGAGGTTGGCATTCCCGCGATCGACGGCGAGGGTGTACTGGACGAGATCGTTGGTGCCGATGCTCAGGAACGCGACTTCGTCGGCGAGGGTGTCGGCGGCCACCGCGGCGGCCGGCGTCTCCACCATCACGCCGAGCGGGATGTCGCGCCGGAACTCGGCGCCCCGCGCCTCCAATTCCTCGGCCGCTTCGGCCATCAATTCGCGCGTCTGCCGGACCTCGGCCACCGAGACGATGAGCGGCAGCATGATGCGGAGATCGCCGTGAACGCCGGCGCGCATCAGCGCCCGCAGCTGGGTGCGGAAGATGGCCGGCTGATCGAGGCACATGCGGATGGCGCGCCAGCCGAGGAACGGATTGGGCTCGGTGGGAAAGCCGCCCACGGGCAGCTTGTCGCCGCCGATGTCGAAGGTCCGGATGACCACCGGGTGGCCGGCGAAGGCCTCGACGACACGCCGGTAACTGCGATACTGCTCCTCCTCGTCGGGCATGGTCGCGCGGCCGACGACGAGGAATTCGGTGCGCATGAGCCCCACGCCGTCGGCGCCGCTGCTGCGGGCCGCCTCCGCCTCCTCGGGCAGGTCGACGTTGGCGCGCAGCACGATGTGCACGCCGTCGAGGCTGACGCTCTCGAGATTGGCGAGGTGGAGCAGTTCGGCCTCGACCACCTCTTCCTGGCGGGCGCGCTCGCGGTACTCCTCGATCTCGGCGTCGGTGGGATCGACGGCGAGCGTGCCGTTGGTGCCGTCGAGGATGGCCCGCTCGCCGCCCTGCAGCGAACCGGCGGCGCGCCGCAGGCCGACCACCGCCGGCAGGTCGAGCGACCGGGCGAGGATGGCGACGTGCGAGGTGCGCGTGCCGGCGTCGGTGGCGATGCCGACGATGGCCTCGCGGTCGAGCTGGACCGTGAGGCCCGGCGTCAGGTCGTGCGTGACGAGGATGGCCCGTTCGCCGCGCTCGAGATCGACGGGGTCGTGGTCGGGGAGTTCGAGCAGCAGCGAGAGCACGCGGATGTGGACGTCGGTGAGGTCGCTGACCCGTTCGCGCAGCATCGCCACCGAATGGCGCGCGAAGCGCTGGCGCCACTCCAGCATCACGAGGTCGAAGGCCTTCTCGGCCGCGAGCTTCTGGCGGATGAACTCCTCGACGCCCGAGAGCAGCTCGGTGTCCTCGAGAATCGAGTGCTGGACGTCGAAGATGGCCGCTTCTTCGCGTCCGGCGGCGGCTTCGACCCTGGCCCGCACCTGCGACAGGCGAGCCTTGGCGCGGTCGATGGCGGCGTGGAACCGCCGCAGCTCCGCGGGCACCTGGTCTTCGGGAATGAGGCGGTGCGGGACGTCGGGCACCTCCCACCGCAGCAGATGCACCGTGCCGACGGCGATGCCGGGCGAGGCCGGGATTCCCGTGAGGATGCGGTCCATTACGGCTCCCCAAACCCGCTGGCGATGAGCGCGGCCAGGGCGTCGACGGCCTGCTGTGCGTCGGCCCCGTCGGCGCGCACGACGAGCTGCGCGCCGCGTTCGGCGGCCAGCATCATGACCCCCATGATGCTCTTGCCGTTCACTTCGAGATCCTCGCGCACGAGGGTGATGTCGCAGGCGAACTTCGACGCCAGCTTCACGATCTGCGCGGCCGGACGGGCATGCAGGCCAACCTTGTTGACGATCGTCACCGTGCGTTCGACCATCAGCGGATCACCGAGTAGAGGACGACTGCCGAGATGACGAGCAGCGCGAAGCGCCACCCTTCGAGACGCGCCTGCGCCTTGACCACTACCAGCGCGCCGAGCACGGCCGCCAGGAGAATTTCGCCCAACCGGGTCCGTCCCGCACCTGCCACGCGCACGAAGGCCAGCGGGATGGCGACGCCGGCGGCCAGGGCCGCGACTCGCGCGACCGCGTCCGGGCCCCGGCGGAACACCGGATGGCCGAGCGTGGCCGCGATGCCGAGCCCCTGGTTCCACCCCGAGCGCAGCCCCCAGAGCAGCAGCGCGACGTGGCCCACATTGTACAGCAGCAGGAAGGCGGCGACGATGGCGAGGGTCGAGGCGCCGAGGCCGAACAGGGCCAGGGCGACGAGCGAGCAGAGGGGAAGCCAGCCCGCCCAGACGAGCCGATCGCCGACGCTGCCCAGCGGCCCGCAGAGCGCCGTGCGGAAGCGCTCGATGCGCTCCGGGGGCTCGCGGTCCAGTTCGGCGCGCGCCAGCGCCCCGACGGCGAACGCGGCCAGATATGGGTGGGCGTTGAAGTACCGGCTCTCGCGGGCCATCGCGGACTTGAACTCGGGCGCGTGGATACCGCCGGGCAGCACGCGCAGGGCCGGTTCGAGGCAGAACGCCACGCCGTTGCCCATCAGCGTTTCGTAGTTCCAGGAGCCCTGGATGGCGAGCAGCCGCAGCAGAACCGCGGCGCGGACGCCGAGGCGCGGCGCCGGCGGGGGCGCGGTGACGACGCGCGTCATCGGGCCCACAGGGCCAGCAGGCCGAGCCCGAGGCCGCCGACGAAGAGCCAGCGCGCCCCGGGCGTGGCGTGGAACAGCTTCCAGATCGCACCCAGCGCGACGCTGGCGGCGGTGGCGACGAGCGCCGCGCGCGACCAGGACTCCGGCAGTGTCCACCGCGACACCAACGCGTCCTTGACGGGCGCCAGCGCCAGATAGGCCACGCCGGTGAACACCACGGCACGGGCGAAGTCGGCAGTGAGGCCGGCGAGCTGCACGTCGATGACGGCGCCGCGCGACCCGGCGTCGAGATCGGCGCGCCGCCGCGCGGCGACGACGACGTTGTGCTGGCGCAGCTTCACCATCGTCACGCCGCCAATCCAGGCCAGGAAGAGCGCCGCCAAGACGGCCACCATGACGGCCCCGGGGCGTCCCCAGGGCCCGGACGCATACGTGGCGCCGGCGACGACGGAGGCCGAACCCCACTCGGGGTAGCGCGACGCGCCCACGGGCAGCGTCTCCAGCGCGATGAGTTCGAGCAGCGCGCCCACGAGCAGGCCCTGCGCGGGCGCGCCGGCGAGAGCGCCGCCGAGCGTGGCGGCAACGATCGGGCGGGAGATCATCGCCTGCGGAAAGCTGACCGTGTCCAGACCGGCCACGCCGCCGAGGAGCGCGATGGGAACGACGTCGCCGATGGTCACGGGGCAGGCCGCTCGGCGAGGAGTTCGTCCAGCGGCACCGGGCGCGCCGAGGGCACGTCCTGCGCGGTCACCGCCACGCCGGCGGCGGCAATGGCGCGCAGCGCCGCCTCCTCGTCGGGCGAGAGGAACACGTAGCGGAGCCTCTGCGTGCGGTCGGCGCGATGGTGGATGCCGCCGACGTTGACGGCGGGAATGCCGTCTGACTCGACCAGCGCCCGCATGGTCTCCACGCCGGCGGTGAGGAGGATGCCCGGCCGCGGATCGGCGCGGTATCCCGCCAGGGCGGCGGCGGCATCGGCAATCGCATGGAAGTAGATATCGACGCCCGGCGGCACCGCCACCCGGTAGAGCTCGCGCTCCCACTCGCACGCCGCCACCGCGTCGTCGACGAGGACGATGAACCCGAGGTCGAGGGGCTGGCCCCAGCCGAGGATGACCTGGCCGTGGATCAGGCGGTCGTCGATGCGGTAGAGCGCCAGGCTCACGGCGTGCCTTCGACGGCCGTGATGGCGGCGCGGCCGCGTTCGGCGGCGTGGCGGGCGGCGGTCACGGCGGGAATGGCGCCGGCAAAGGCGAAGTCGAGCAGCGCCGGCAGGTTGGCGCCGGAGACCAGCACCGCGTCGGGAATGCCGCGGAGGATGCGGCGCGCCGCCATGGTGCAGCTGCCGGCGTGCAGGTCCGTGAACAGCACGCGGGCGCCGGTCCGCTCCATCGTGTCGCGCAGCAGGGTCTCGATGTCGGCGGCGCTCAGTTCGGGCACCGCCACGGGGTGGAAGATCCCGCCGCGGCCGGTGATCACCTCCACCGCCGAGACGAGGCCGGCCGCGAAGTCTCCGTGGCCGGCGACGATGGCGCGCGGCGCGCTACTCATTGTCTTCCTGCAGATAGCGCTTCACGTCGGCGGCGGCGCTGAGCCGGCCCATAAGCCGCGCGTTGAACCGCTCGGCGGGATCAAAGCCGCTGTACTTGAGCAGGTGATTCATCGCGATCACTTCGGCCACGACGGTGATGTTCTTGCCGGGGTTGAGCGGCACCGTGATCTTGGGCAGTTCGACGTCGAGCACGGTGGTCGTCTCGCCGTCGAGGCCGGTGCGGTCCACGTACGTCTCGTGATGCCACTCTTCGAGCTGGACCACGACCTCGATGCGCTTCTGCTGCCGCACGGCGCGAACGCCGAAGATGGCCGGCACGTCCACGAGCCCGATGCCGCGGATCTCCATGCAGTGCCGCTGCATCTCGTGTCCGCTGCCGATGAGCACGTCGGAGCCGCGCCGCTTCACGAACACGAGGTCGTCGGCCACCAAGCGGTGCCCGCGCTCCACGAGGTCGAGCACACATTCCGACTTGCCGATGCCGCTCCGCCCGAGGAAGAGCAGTCCGACGCCGAAGACGTCGGCCAGCGACCCGTGCACGTTCGTGGTGGGCGCGAATTCGTCCTCCAGCCACGGCTTGATGCGGGAGAAGAATTCGTTGGTCTTGAGCCCCGATCGCAGGATGGGCACCTGCGCGGCGGCCGCGGCCGTCACCATGTCGGCGGGCGGCTGCAGCCCCTTGGTGATGAACACGCAGGGAATCGCGTGGGAGAAGAACAGCTGCAGGACGCGCATCCGCTCGGCGGGATCGCGCGTGGACAGGTACATGATCTCGGTCTCGCCGAACACCTGGAGCCGGTGCCCGGGGAAGCGCTCCGTATACCCGGCCAGGACCAGGCCGGGGCTCGAGATGTTGGGGCTCCGAATCTCGCGCTCCAGGCCGCCGGTGCCGTCCACCGGCGTAAGCTGGAGCGTGTCCCGCATCCGCTCCAGCAGCCGCCCGGCGGTCAGCGGGGTCTTGCTCACGCGCGGCTGGCCCGGCGGGCGATGCGCTTGCGGCGCACGGTCTCCACCTGCGTTTCGAGCCGGTGGAGCGCCTCGGACAGGGCGACGCCGGCGTAGCGCTCGGCGCCGGTGGCGATGAGCGGCTTCCGGCGCGGCGCATGCAGCGTGATCTCGACGCGGCGCGTCGGCCCGTCCTCCTCGAACCGGACGGTGGCTTCGACGGGATGGCCCAGCCTGTCGGCGAGCTTGGTCACGCCGAGGCGCGCGCGGCGCTGCAGGCGATCGGACATCGGCGCATGGCGCGCGTGAAAGATCACTTCCATCAACGGGTGCCCTCGTGAGCGAGAATGCGGGTGAGGTGGCGTTCCGTCTGGTCGGCGGCGCGCTCCCACGTGAACGTCTCGGCGAAACGCCGGGACTGGAGGCCGAGCGATTCGACCAGCGCCGGATCGCCGGCCAGCCGGTCCATCGCGGCGGCCATTGCGCCTATGTCGCCGTGGGGAACGAGGAAGCCCGTCTCTCCGTCCTTCACCGACTCGCGAATGCCCGGCGAGTTCGAGGCGACCACGGGCGTCGCGCATGCCGCAGCCTCCAGGTTCGTGATCCCCCACCCCTCCTTCGGCGATGCAAAGGCCAGCGCCCACGACCGCCGCAGCAGCGCCAGCTTGTCCGGTTCGCTGATACGCCCAAGAAACCGCACGCGCTCGCCGAGGTCAAGCGACGCGGCGAGCGCTTCGAGCCGCGGCCGGTAGTCGCCGGCGCCGGCGATCTCGAGCACGGCATCGGTGTGGGTCATGGCCGAGAACGCGCGGATCACCAGATGGACGCCCTTGTAATGCTTGAGCCGTCCGAGGTAGGCAAAGGTCGGCACCTGCGCCCTTGTGCCGGGCGCCGGCGTGTACGCCACGGTATCGATGCCCGGATAGATGACCTCGATGCTCGCGCGGGGAATGCCCCGGCGCACCAGATCGTCGGCGGTGCTGCGACTGATGGCTTCGAACGGCGTGCGGCGGTAGACGCGGCCGAGCGGCCGCTCCGCCAGCCAGACGGCGGCGGCCAGCGGCGGGGAGAACTCGCGGAACGCGGTGGCGCCGAACAGGTGCGGCACCAGGGTCATGCCGTGGGGAGCGCCCCACCGCGGCGTGTACAGCGGCACCTTGTTGACGTCCTCAACGAGGATTTCGAAGGTGCCGGCGAGGTGACGCTCGTAATGCCGCCGGGCGAAGAACGGGAAGGTGTGGCGCGTGCCGACGCGATGCACGTCGATGCCGTCGAGCGTGGCGCGCGGCGGCGCGCCGGACCAGCCGCCGCAGAGGAGCGTGACGTCGTGCCCCCGCGCGGCGAGGCGCCCAAAGATTTCGTGCAGGTGGATCTCGGCGCCGCCCGCCAGCGGATTCTCGCGGTCCTGCCAGTTGACGACGAGGAGGCGCATCAGAGCCGGCCCATGCGCCGGGCCAGGGCGTCCACCACGCCGTTCACGAACCGGGCGCTCTGCGCGCTGCCATACCGCTCGGCGAGGCGGATGGCCTCCTGGATCACCACGCGCGGCGGAGTCTCCCCGCGGCGCAATTCGGCGGCCGCGACGCGCAGCACGCTGCGCTCGATCACGCCCAACCGTTCCAGCCGCCAGTTGGTGGTGACGTCGGCGAGTTCACGGTCGATGTCGGCGCCGTGTTGGCTGATCTCGCGCACGAGGAAGCCGGCCAGCCGGCGCTCCTCGGGGGCGATCCCGAGGTCGTCCCAGATCGTGGTGGCCACCCGTTCGAGGTCCTGGGCGCCCCGCAGGTCCCAGGCGTAGAGTGCCTGCAGGGCCCGCGCCCGCGCGCGGGTCTCAACCCTCATGCGTGGTGTCCAGGCGGTCGAACAGATCGGCCATCTCGAGCGCGGCCAGCGCGGCATCCCATCCCTTGTTGCCGTGGGCGCCGCCGGCGCGCGCTTCGGCCTGCGCCATGGTGTCGCACGTGAGCAACCCGAATCCCACCGGCACGTCGAACTCGGCCGACGCCCGCGCCAGGCCGCGCGCGGCTTCCCCCGCCACGTAGTCGAAGTGCGGCGTCTCGCCGCGGATCACCGCGCCCACCGCCACGATGGCGTCGTAGCGCTCGGTCGTCCATGAGGCGGCGGGTGGCGGCGGGCAGTTCCCAAGCGCCCGGCACCCAGATCAGATCGACGTCGGCCGCGGCGACGCCGTGGCGGACGAGCGCGTCCATCGCCGCGTCGGCCAGCTTCGTCGTGATCGCGTCGTTGAACCGGCTCGCCACAACCGCCACGCGACGGCCCTGGCCCGAAGGCGTTCCCGAGAAGTCTGCCATCAGGAGGCGAACAGGTGTCCGAGTTTGTCGCGCTTGGTCTTCGAGATAGCCGGCGTTCTCGTCCGACGCCGGCTGCACGATCGGCACCCGCTCCTCGATCCGCAGGCCGTACCCTTCCAGTCCGACCATCTTGCGCGGATTGTTGGTGATGGGGCGGATGGACTTGAGCCCGAGGTCGAGCAGGATCTGGGCGCCGATGCCGTAGTTGCGCAGGTCGGGCTTGAAGCCGAGGCGCTCGTTGGCTTCGACGGTGTCGATGCCGGTGTCCTGCAGCTCGTACGCCTTGAGCTTGTTGAGCAGGCCGATCCCGCGCCCTTCCTGATCGAGGTAGACGATGACCCCGCGCCCCTCGTCGGCGATCATCCGCATGGCCGTGTCGAGCTGCCAGCCGCAATCGCAGCGCTTGGAGTGGAACACGTCGCCGGTGAGGCACTTGGAGTGCATGCGCACGAGCACGCGCTCGCCGTCGGAAATATCGCCATAGACCAGCGCCACGTGTTCGTGCGGATCGACGTCGTTGCGATAGCCGGTGATGCGCCACGTGCCGTACTCGGTGGGCAGGCGCGCCTCGGCCACGCGGTGCACGAGCCGCTCGTTCTTCAGCCGGTGGGCCACGAGCTGCGCCACGGTGATGAAGCTGAGGCCGTTGGCCTCGGCGAAGCGCTCGAGGTGGTTGCGCCGCGCCGCGCTGCCGTCCTCGTTCAGGACTTCGCAGATCACGCCGGCCGGATACAGGCCCGCCAGCCGCGCGAGGTCGATGGCCGCCTCGGTGTGGCCGACGCGCTGGAGCACGCCGCCCTCGCGGGCGCGCAGCGGAAAGACGTGGCCCCCGCGCCGGAGATCGGCCGGCGCCGTGGCGGGGTCGACCGCCACGCGGATCGTCGTCGCCCGGTCCTGGGCGCTGATGCCGGTGGTCACGCCGAACCGCGACGCGGCGTCGACGCTGACGGTGTACGCCGTCCGGTATTCGTCGGGATTGGTCTCGCTCATCGGCGCCAGCTCGAGCTGGTCCACCCGTTCGGGGGTCAGCGCCAGGCAGATGAGCCCGCCGGCGTGCCGGATCATGAAGTTCACCATGTCCGGGGTGACCAACTGCGCGGCGCAGATGAGATCGCCCTCGTTCTCGCGATCCTCATCGTCGGCGACGACGACGAAGCGCCCCGCCTTGATGTCGGCAATGGCCTGGTCTACGGAACCAAATGTCATATGGCGCTCGCCCGGTAGGGCGTGATGAGTCGTTGGACGTACTTGCCGATCACGTCGGCTTCCACGTGCACGGTGGCGCCCTCGCGCAGCGCGCCCAGCGTGGTGTGGCGAATGGTGTAGTCGATGAGGGACACCTGCACTGCGTCGGGCCCGTTCAGCGCGTTCACGGTCAGACTCACGCCGTCCACGGTGATCGAACCGTGCGCCACCATGAGGTCGCCGAGCCCGGCCGGCAGCGCGAGGTCGACGAGCCGGGCATCCCCCTGCTGCTCGACGCCGGTGACCGTGGCCACGCCGTCCACGTGCCCGAGCACCAGGTGCCCGCCCAGGCGGTCGCCCACGGCGAGGGCCCGCTCGAGGTTGACGCGGTCGCCAGTCGCCCACCGGCCGGTGGTCGTGCGGTCGACCGTGGTGGCGACCGCGGCGACGGTGAACCAGCCGGGCCCGTGCTCGCGCACCGTGAGGCACGCGCCGTTGACGGCGACGCTCTCCCCATCGGCGAGGCCGTCGTAGCCGCAGGCGATGCGGAATTCGCGGCCCGCCGCCGTGTCGGCCACCCGTTCGATCGTCCCCACGCTGTCAACCAGCCCGCTGAACACTAAGGCGCTCCCAGCGCATAGGTCGTCATGACGTCGCCGCCCAGCACGCGGTGCTCCAGGATCGGCAGGCGCGCGAGCCGCGCGACGTCGGCCGGCGGCGCGTGGGCGAAGGCGTTGAGCGCGCCCGCCCCCAGCACCACCGGCGCCCGAAAGATAATCAACCGGTCGACGGCGGCATGCGCGAGGAACGACCCCGCCAGCAGCGCGCCCCCCTCCACGAACAGCGACCCGAAGCCGCGCTCGGCGAGCGCCAGCAGGGCCTCGGAGAAGGCGGGGGCCACGACGATCTCGACCCCCGCGGCACGGAGGGCATCGGCCCGTTCCGGCGGGGCCTCCCGGGCGACGAGCACCACGGGCGTTTCGCGAGCCGTGCGCACGAGCCCCGAGCGCAGTGGCGTGCGCAGGGTGGAGTCGAAGATGACGCGCGCCAGCGGCACGCGGGGCGGCGCCCAGTCGCGCACGGTCAGCTGCGGATCGTCGGCCAGCACCGTGCCCACACCGACGGCGATGGCGTCGGCGCCGGCGCGGAGGCGGTGCACCTCGCGGCGCGATTCGGCGCCAGTGAGGTGCGTGGTCGTGGTGCGGTCGGCCGCGGCGAGGGCGCCGTCGATGGAGACGGCGAGCTTGAGCGTGACAAACGGTCGCTCCGGGTGCACGAAGCGGTGGAAGAAGGACGCGTTGAGCTCGCGGGCCGCGCCCTCGCCGTCGCCGACCGCGACGTCGATGCCGGCGGCGCGGAGCCGCTCGATACCGCCGGAGGCGGCGGGGTTCGGGTCGCGCGTGGCGACGACCACGCGGGACACGCCGGCGGCGATGATGGCGTCGGCGCAGGGGGGCGTCTTGCCCTGATGCACGCAAGGTTCGAGCGTGACGTACATCGTGGCGCCGCGGGCCCGGTCGCCGGCCGCCGCCAGGGCCATCGCCTCGCCGTGGGCCCCGCCGTAACGGGCGTGCCACCCCTCGGCGACGATCGCGCCGTCGCGGACGAGGACGGCGCCGACCATCGGGTTCGGCGCCGTCTGCCCCCAGCCCTGGCGGGCCAACTCCAACGCCCGGCGCATGAACGCCGAGCCCTCACGCGCGGTCATGCGCTACCAGGCGAGCCGGAGGCCCACCGATCCGTACAGGCGCGACGCGTTGGCGTCCTTCGAGAACGTGTTGTATGTCTGCACGGAGCCGCCGGACACCTGGCCCACTTCGCCGACGAGTTTCAGGATCGGAAGGTCGATCGAGAGGTCGGCGAACATGTTGGTGCGCGTGACGTCCTGCGAGACGGAAATCGTCGACGACGTATAATTGAAGCCGCTCTGGCCAACCGTCGCCTGGACATCCGCGCTCTGGTTGTACTTGTCCTGCCCCACGCCCGCAGCCAGCCCGAACACCACGAAGTGCTTGCTCGCCACCAGCCGCCACGCCGAGGTCCCGATGTCGACGTTCTGGATCGACAGGGTGCTCTGGTTCCCGCCCCCGCCGTTCGACCCGGTCTGACCCACGAGCGTGAACTCCGGCAGGTCGCGCTTGAGATACGTGACCGACACGCCGGGCATGACCACCGATTCCTGAACGATGCCAAGGCGCGCGCCGTATCCGAACTTCCAGGACCCATTCGGAGTGGAGAGGCTCAGGCTGTTCTGGTTGAGCGTGGGGATGTACGCGACGTTTACCAGCAGGTCGATGCCGCCGACGTTCGTGAGGCCCAGCGGGATGCCCTGAAAGAGTCCGAGCGACGCATCGGCCACCGGCATCGGGACGGGCTGATTGTCCTTGGTGGGGAGCGTCTGTGGCGGAGCGTATCCCGTCGTGCGCGGATTGAACTTGTCGACCTGCGGCAGGCTCCCGGCGACGACATTCGCGCGCACGCCGATCGAGAAGTGTCCGAAACCGCCGAGCGTCCCGCCCTGGCCAAGCGTCGCATTGCCGCCCGAGATGGCGGCCCCGAGTTCCGGCGCGATGTAGTGGAAGACGTCCACCGCCTGCTGGCACGCATCGCGCACCTGAACCTGCGACTGATTCACGCACTGCGGCTCCTGCGCCGACGCACTGTTGACGCCGAGCGTCACCAGGCCCGCTAAAACGGCCGCAAACAAGCGCAACTTCATACCGCCTCCACGTGTTGGATGTCCACCCGCCCCGACCCCGCCACCACCTGCCCGAGCCGCCAGCCCGGCACGCCCGCCGCAGCCGCGCTCGCGAGCACGGCGTCGGCGTCATCCGGCGCGACGATCACTACCATACCGACGCCCATGTTGAACGCGCGGAACATTTCGGCGGTCGGGACATCGCCGGCACGCTGCAGCTGCGCGAACACGTTCGGCACCGTCCAGCTGGCGGCGTCCACTCGCGCATCGAGATGCGCGGGGAGCGCGCGATTCAAATTGCCGGGGAGGCCGCCGCCGGTGATGTGCGCCATCGCACGAATGCGGCCGAGCACCGGGCGCAGCGCCGGCAGGTAGGACCGGTGGATGCGCAGCAGCGCGCCGGCGACCGTGCTGTCCTCGCCGGGAAATGGATCGGTCACGCCAAGCTTCATGCGCTCCGATACGATGCGCCGGGCCAGCGAGTAGCCGTTGGTGTGGAGCCCGCTGCTGGGCAGGCCGACCAGTACGTCGCCGGCGCGCACGCGGTCGGGGCCGAGGCTCTCGTCCTCCTCCACGTAGCCGACGATGAAGCCGGCCAGATCGTAATCCGGCGGCGTGTACAGGCCGGGCATCTCGGCGGTCTCGCCGCCGACCAGCGCGCAGCCGTTCTCGCGGCAGCCGGCGGCCACGCCCGCGACCACCGCCTCGACCACCGCGGGCACGAGCGCGCCGAACGCGACGTAGTCGAGGAAGAACTGGGGCACCGCACCCTGCACCAGGATGTCGTTGACGCAGTGGTTCACGAGGTCGTGGCCCACCGTGTCGTGGCGGTTGGCCTCGATGGCCACCTTGATCTTGGTGCCCACGCCGTCGGCGCTCGAGACGAGCACGGGGCGCCGGGCCTCGGGCGGCAGGCGGAACATGCCGCCGAAGCCGCCGAACGTGCCGCGCGCGCCGGCCGTGAGCGTGGATTCGACCAGCCGCTTGATGCGGTGCTTCGCGTCGTCGGCCGCGTCGATGTCGACGCCCGCCGACCGATAGTCGAGCGGCGCCTGGCTCATCCGAGGAGTTCCGCCTCGAACGACACGAGCCGGTGGAACTCGCGCACGCGCCGGTCGACGTCGCTGGCGTCGATCTCCAGCAGGCGGTCGACGGAGAACTTCTCGACGGCGAACGATCCCATGGCGCTGCCGTAGATGACCGCGCGGCGGAGGTTGGCCTCGGCGAGGTCGCCGGTGTGGGCGAGGTACCCCATGAAGCCGCCGGCGAAGGAATCGCCGGCGCCCGTGGGATCGAACACCTCTTCGAGCGGATACGCGGGGGCGAAGAACACCGAGGTCGGCGTGAACATGAACGCGCCGTGCTCGCCCTTCTTGATGATGACGAGCTTGGGGCCCCGGTCCATGATCCACTTGGCGGCCTTCACCAGGTTGAACTGCTCGGTGAGCTGGCGGGCCTCGCCGTCGTTGAGCGTGATGGCGTCCACCCGTTCGAGCAGCGCCATCAGTTCGGGACGGCGGCTCTCGATCCAGAAGTTCATCGTGTCGCAGGCGACGAGTCTTGGCTCGCTCACCTGATCGAGCACGCTGAGCTGCAGCCGCGGGTCGATGTTGCCGAGGAACACGAACGGCGAATCGCGGAACTGGGCGGGGATCTTCGGCGAGAAATTCGAGAACACGCCGAGGTGCGTCTCCAGCGTCTCGGCGACGTTGAGGTCGTGGCGGTAGCGGCCGCGCCAGCGGAACGACGGGCCGTCCGCGGTCTCGACACCGGCGAAGTCGACGCCGCGCGCGATCAGCGGCTCGAGGCGGTTCATCGGATAGTCGTTGCCGACCACGCCGACCACCTGCACCTTCGCCAGGTGGCTGGCCGAGGCCGAGAAGAAGTTGGCCGACCCGCCGATGACGTTGTCGGCCTTGCCGAACGGCGTCTCCACCGAATCGAGAGCGACCGAGCCGACGACCAGCAGTGGATGCGTCACATGCGCTCCGGGGCAGTGATACCAAGCAGCGTGAGCCCGTTGCGCAGCACGATCTGCGACGCGCGGGCGAGGGCGAGGCGGGCGTTCATCACCGGCGCCGGCTCGTTGAGCACGTGCGCCGTGTGGTACCAGAGGTGGATCTTGCCGGCCAGATCGTGCAGGTAGTTGGCCACGCGATGCGGCTCCAGCGCCGCCGCGGCGCCGGACACGAGCGCCGGATAATCGAGCAGCGCCTTGATCAGTTCGGCCTCCTCGGGGCGGGACAGCTGGCTGAAATCCACGCCGGCGCCGGTGACCGACGCGGCGGCGATCTCGCCCACGCGGAAGATGCCCGACATGCGCGCGTGCGCCATCTGGACGTAGTAGACCGGATTCTCCTCGGACTGCGACCGGGCGAGATCGACGTCGAACTGGAGCTGCGAGTCGCCCTTCCGCATGAGGAAGAAGTACCGCACCGCGTCGCGGCCCACCTCGTCGATCAGATCGCGCACGGTCACGTAGCTGCCGGCGCGCTTGGAGATCTTCACCTCCTCGCCGCCCTTCATCACCGTGACCATCTGGTGCAGCACGTACTCCGGGTACCCCTCGGGAATGCCGATGTCGAGCGCCTGCAGCCCCACCCGCACGCGCGTCACCGTGCTGTGGTGGTCGGACCCCTGCACGTTGATGGCGCGCCTGAAGCCGCGCTCCCACTTGGTGACGTGGTAGGCGACGTCGGGCACGAAGTAGGTGGGCTCGCCCCCCTTCTCGGCGCTGCGCCGCATGACGCGGTCCTTGTCGTCGCCGAAGTCGGTGGTCTTGAGCCAGAGCGCGCCGTCCTTCTCGTAGGTGTGGCCGGCGGCGACGAGGCGGCGGATCGTCTCCTCCACCTTGCCCTCGCTGTAGAGCGACGACTCGAGGAAGTAGACGTCGAACTTCACGCCGAACGCCTGGAGATCGCGGTCCTGTTCCTGGCGCAGCTCCTGCACCGCGAACCGCCGCACGGCGTCGACATCGGCGCCGTCCGGGTCGGCCGGATGCGCATCGACATACCGCTGGGCGATCTCGCGGATGTACTCGCCGTGGTAGCCGCCCTCGGGAATGGCCACGCGGCGCCCGCGCAGCTGCGCGATGCGCGCCTGCACGCTGGCGGCCAGATTCATGATCTGGGCGCCGGCGTCGTTGTAGTAGAACTCGCGGGTCACCGCCCACCCGGTGGCCTCGAGCAGCGACGAGATGGCGTCGCCGAGCGCCGCCTGGCGCCCATGGCCGACGTGCAGCGGCCCGGTCGGGTTGGCGGAAACGAACTCGACGTTCACCCCCTGCCCGGCGCCGGCGTTGCCGCGGCCGTACGCGTCGCCGGCGCCCACCAGCGCGAGGAGCCCCTCGGCGAGCGTGTCGGTGGCCACGCGAAAGTTGATGAAGCCCGGACCCGCGATCTCGGCGGAACTGGCGCCGGCGCGCGGGAGGTCCATGGCGTCGATGAGCTGCTGCGCCAGGTCGCGCGGCTTCCGGCCGAGCGGCTTGGCGAGCATCATCGCGAGGTTGGTGGCCCAGTCGCCGAACGCGGGATCGCGCGGCCGCTCGAGCACCGGCACCACGTCGTCGGGCGCGCCCAGCGTTCGCGCCGCCCGCGAGAGTTCGGCGCGGAGGAGATCGTCGCCGGCCATCAGTCGCTGTTCTTGGGAGTGGACTTGGCGCCGTCGGACTTGGCGCCCGCCGCGTCACCGCCGGCGGTTGTACCCGCGGACTTGCCGCCCGAATCGCTGGTGGCCTTGGCGGACTCGCCGGCGGACTTGCTGCCGGCGGCCTCCGCCTGCTCCGACTTGGAGCCGCCCTCAGATGGCGCCGAAGGCTTTGCGCCACCGCGCGTTGCGTGGGCGTTCTTGCCGTAATCGGTGAGGTAGAACCCGGAGCCTTTGAACACCAGTCCCGCGCCGGCGGACATCTGGCGAACGCCCATCGCGCCGCATACCGGGCACGCGACAGAAGCCTCGGAAGAACTGATCGTCCGAAAGAACTTCTCGAAGTCGTGGCCGTTGGGGCAACGGTACTCGTAAGTAGGCATTGCGTTGATACTTAAGTGAACGAAAGCTACCCGCCGCGTGAGGGGCGTTCAAGTGCGCGCGGGGGACGCCGGCGATCTACGCGGGGCGGTATTCGCCCCATTTGGCGCGCAGCGCATCCGAGATCTCGCCCACGCTCGCCCGCGCCCGCACGGCGTCGATAATGAGGGGCATGAGGGGCGGCCGGTTCTCGGGCGAAGCGGCCAGTTCGTAGCCGGCGGCGGCGAGGCCGAGGGCGTCGAGCGCGCGGGCGACCGCCGCGGCGTCACGCGCGGCGCGCACCTGCCGGACCCGCGCCACCTGCCCCCGTTCGAGCTCGGAGTAGTCGGGCGTCGGGATCACGGGCGGGGCCTCGTCGTCGGCGAACCTGTTCACGCCGACCACGACCGTTTCATCGCGCTCCACCGCCAGTTGGTAGTCGTAGGCGCTGCGCGCGATCTCCTCCTGGAAGAAGCGCGCGTCGATGGCGCGGGCGGCGCCGCCGAGATCGTCCACCCGCGCGAGCAGCGCGGTGGCGGCCTTCTCCAGCTCGTCGGTGAGGCGTTCCACGTGATAGCTGCCGGCCAGCGGATCGGCGGTGAGCGCGGCGCCGGACTCGAACCCGATGATCTGCTGCGTGCGCAGGGCCAGCGTGGCGGCCTGCTCCGTGGGCAGGGCCAGCGCCTCGTCGTAGCCGTTGGTGTGCAGCGACTGCGTGCCGCCCAGCACCGCGGAGAGCGCCTGGATCGCGACGCGGACGACGTTGTTGAGCGGCTGCTGGGCCTGCAGGGTGACGCCGCCGGTCTGCGTGTGGAAGCGCAGGCGGCAGCTCTTGTCGTCGGCGCCGAACCGCTCGCGCATGAGGCGGGCGTACATCCGGCGGGCGGCGCGGAACTTGGCGACCTCCTCGAACAGGTCGTTGTGGGCGGCGAAGAAGTACGACAGGCGCGGCGCGAAGTCGTCGACGGCGAGGCCGGCCGCGAGGGCGCGCTTCACGTACTCCACGGCGTTGGCGAAGGTGAACGCCAGCTCCTGCACGGCCGTTGCCCCGGCCTCGCGCATGTGGTAGCCGGAAATCGAGATCGGATTCCAGCTCGGCACCTCGGCGGCGCAGAAGCGGAACACGTCAGCGATGAGCGCCAGCGACGGCTCGGGCGGGAAGATATACGTGCCGCGGGCCACGTACTCCTTGAGAATGTCGTTCTGGATCGTGCCGCTCAGCCGGTCGCGGGCAATGCCCCGCTCCTCGGCAACGACGATGTACATGGCGAGCAGCGTCGACGCCGTCGCGTTGATGGTCATGGACGTCGACACGCGGTCGAGCGGCAGCTCGGCGAGGAGCGTGTGCATGTCGTCCACCGTGTCGATCGCGACGCCGACGCGGCCCACCTCGCCCTGGGCGCGCGGAGAGTCGGAGTCGATCCCCATCTGCGTCGGAAGGTCGAAGGCGACGGAGAGCCCGGTCTGGCCGGCGTCGAGCAGCAGGCGAAAGCGCATATTGGTCTCGGCAGCGGTGCCGAAGCCGGCGTACTGGCGCATGGTCCACAGCCGGCCGCGGTACATGTCCGGCTGGATGCCCCGGGTGAAGGGGAAGCGGCCGGGGTCGCCGAGGTCCGACGCGTAGTCGGGGGTGCCATCGGCGGGCCGGAGGACCGGGGGGATGGGGATGCCCGAGGGGGAGGTGATGTCGAGTGGAGTCATTGAACCACGGAGAAGAAGCGGAACCGACGACGGCGCGGGGCCGAAACCACGCAGGGCCGAAACTGCGCAGGGCCGATACCACGAAACTGAGAAACGGCGCAGGACAAGTGCAGCGGGGGATTCGGAAAGAAGCAGACTGCGGGTCGGGATTGATACGACGAAAACGATTCGGCCCGCAATCGAACAGTTCCGCCCGCAATCGAATGTAGCCGCGCCCGGGCGTTGACGGTGGCATCTTCGGCGCATGGCGACACAAGTCAACGTCAGGGACCTTCGGGTGTGGGGTGCGGCGTGTCTGCTGGCGGGCGCGGTGCGCCGGGCCGCGCAGGACGCCGAGCCGGGACGGGCGACCGACCTCTGGCGCCAAGCCAGGCGCGCGGCGGACTCCATCGGCGCGAACATCGCGGAAGGTGCCGGGCGGCGCACCCCCGAGGACCGTCTTCGCTACTTCGGGATCGCCGCCGGCTCCATCCGCGAAACTCAGCACCACCTTCGCCTCTGCCGCAACTACGAACTGATCCCGGGACCGGAGTACCTGCGCCTGATCGGCCTCACGAGCGTGACGCGAAGAATGCTCGACGCCCTCATGCGTCGCGTGAAGTGATGGGCTGGGCTCTTGCCGTTTCGCCTTTCCCCGCCCCTTCACCCATCCGCCGTTTGCCGAGTTCCGAATTCCGCGCTCGTGTTGCCCTGCGTCGTTTCTCGGTTTCGTGGTTTCGGCCCTGCGTGGTCTCGGCCCTGCGCCGGTTGAGCGGTTACGCCGTACCCGCCGTTTCCAGGATCCGTTCGGCCAACTCAACCTCCGCCCGGCTCCCGATGTACAGCGGCGTCCGCTGGTGCAGCTCGGTGGGCACCACGTCGAGGATCCGTTGCGTCCCGTCGCTCGCCACCCCGCCCGCCTGCTCCACGATGAACGCCAGCGGGTTCGCTTCGTAGAGCAGCCGGAGCTTGCCGGTGGGCGACTTGGTGTTCCGCGGATAGGCGAAGATGCCGCCGCCGAGCAGGTTGCGATGGAAATCGGCGACCAGCGAGCCGACGTAGCGAATGCTCAGCGCCCGGTGATCGCCGTCGAGCCCGCGGTAGGCCCGCATGAGGGCGCGCACGCGGTCGTCCCACAGCGGGGCGTACGAGTCGTTCACCGACAGGTACCGTCCGCGTTCGGGGATCTGGATGTTCGGATGCGACAGCAGGAACTCGCCGATCGACGGGTCGAGCGTGAAGCCGTGCGCGCCCTGCCCGGTGGTGTACACGAGCATCGTGCTCGACCCATAGATGACGTAGCCGGCGGCCACCTGCCGGCGGCCCGGCTGCAGCATGTCCTCGAGCACGCCGTCGCGCCCGCGCGTGATCTTGGGCACCACCGAGAAGATCGTGCCCACGGGCACGTTGACGTCGATGTTCGACGAGCCGTCGAGCGGGTCGAACAGGAGGGCGTACTTCCCGGTGCGAAATTCGGGCGGAATCGGGATGATCTCCGCCGATTCCTCCGACGCCATGGCCGACAGCCGGCCCGTGTGGTCCATGGCCTTGACGATCGTCTCGTGCGCGAAGATGTCGAGCTTCTGCTGGATCTCCCCTTGCACGTTCGTCGCGTGCGTCGAGCCGAGGATGTCCGCGAGGCCGGCATTGCGCACCTTGTTGGTGATCATCTTGGCCGCCAACGCCAGATCGTACAGGATGTTCGACAGGTCCCCGCTGGCCTCGGGGTGTAGCCGCTCCTGTTCGATGATGAACCGCTCGATCGTCACGACCGAGGTTGACGTGTTGGTGACCACTGGGGGGCCTCAGGTGGCGAAGAAAGACGCGGGGAAAGTGAGCGCGTTCGGGGTCAACGGCAAGCCCGCATTTGCCCCACACGTCGAGGGCAACCCCGATCGGCGTGCGACCTCCGTCGGCGGGTTCGCCACCCGCGGCGCGATCGCTACGCGCGGGCGGCGGGTCGCACGTGATCGAAGATCAGCTCCGTCTCGATGTGGCCCACCTCGGGGCGCGACAGAAAACGGTCGAGCGCCAGATCGCGCAGATGCTGCGCGTCCCGCGCCACCACGTGCACGAGAAAGTCGATCTCGCCGCTGACGTGATACACGTCGACCACCTCGGGAACGGTCACGATGTACTCGCGGAACCGGTCGAAGTTCTCCCGCGAATGCTGGGGAATGCGCACGGCAATCATCGCTTCGATGCCGTAGCCGAGCGCGGCCGGATTGACCAGGGCGTGAAAGCCCATCAAGGCGCCGGTCTGCACGAGCCGCCGCACGCGCTCGTGGCAGCTCGACGGCGCCAACCCCACCTGCGCGGCAAGCTCCTTGTTGGAGAGCCGAGCATTGTTCGACAGAGCGGCCAGAAGCTGGTGATCGATTTGGTCGAGGGGACGAGTTTCCATGGCAATTCCGAAAAATATTCGTTGGACAACTATGAATTCCGAATACTATTCTACACCAGCCCACCATTCGGAGGCAATCGTCATGGCTCCATTCAGCATCGATACGGCCGGCGTGCACGCCGGGCGTGAAGACTTTCGCCGTCTCGCCGTCCACGCGGCGCCGCTCGACCTGTCCACCACCTACCCGATCACCGACCTCACCGACGCCATGCACGACATGGACGCCATGCTCACGGGCCAGCGGCCGGAGCGGAACGCGATCTATGCCCGCCTCGCGAACCCTACGGTCGATCGATTCGAGCGGGCGCTGGCCGAACTCGAAGGGGCCGACGACTCGGTTGCGTTCGGATCGGGGATGGCCGCGATCACCGCGGCGCTGCTGGTGGCGCGGCAGCGCGGCTCGCACGTCGTGGGCGTCCGCCCGCTGTACGGCGGCACCGACCACCTGCTCGAATCGGGCCTGCTCTCGCTCGACGTCACCTGGGCGACGCCCGACACCGTGGCCGGGGCCATCCGGCCCGAGACGTCGCTGGTGATCATCGAGTCCCCCGGCAATCCGACGCTCGCGCTCGTCGACATCGCCGACGTGGCGCGGCAGGCCGGGCGCGTACCGGTGCTCGTCGACTCCACGTTCGCCACGCCGGTGCTCCAGCAGCCGCTGGCACTCGGCGCCACGCTCTCGCTGCACAGCGCGACGAAATACCTGGGCGGGCACGGCGACGTGATGGCGGGCGTGGTGGCGACCAACGACGACTGGGCCCGCGCGCTGCGCCAGGTGCGCATCCTGACGGGCGCGGTGCTGCACCCCATGGGCGCGTACACGCTGCATCGTGGACTGCAGACGCTGGGTATTCGCGTGCGCGCCATGCAGGCGAGCGCGATCGACATCGTCGAGCGGCTCCTCGCCAGTCCTCTGGTCGAGCGCGTGTACTTCCCGGGGCTGCCTGGCACCGATCCGCGCGGGCTCGTCGGCCGCCAGATGCGCGGCCCGGGCGCCATGATCGCGTTCGATATGGTGGGCGGGTTCGACACGGCCGCCGCCGTGCTGCGCGAGGTGCGGATGATCACGCCCGCGGTGAGCCTCGGATCCACGGACTCGCTGATCCAGCATCCGGCGGGACTCACGCACCGGGCGCTGGGCGAGGCCGCTCTGCGTGCCGAGGGCGTGAACCCGGGCATGCTCCGGCTCAGCGTGGGGCTCGAGTCCCCCGACGACGTCTGGGCCGATCTCGAGCGCGCCCTCACCGCCGCGGCGGCGGAGGCGCCCGCGGAGTTCGCGATGGCGTGAGCGACAGCGGCCATTCGTCGCCGCCCGCCGACACGCGGAGCGAGTGGCCATCGGTGGTGAGCACAATGGTGGACAGCCGGTCGGTGCGCAGGATGTCGCCGCCGGCGGCCGCCAGCCGCTCCAGCACTTCCGCGCTGGGCAGCCCATAGCTGCCCAGCGCCCCCACCGACACGAGCGACACGCGCGGCGCGACCCGTGCGATCCAGTCGTCGGTAGTGGCCGACGGACTGCCATGCCGCCCGACGACGAGAACGTCGGCGGCGAGGTCGCCGGCGCGATGCGCGATGAGCCACCGCTCGTCGCGCGCGCCGGCGTCGGCGGCGAGCAGCATCGTCACAGCGCCGACGCGCGCGCGCACCACGAGGCCGCTCGGCGGGCCGCCGCCGCTCGGCGACTCCGCAGAGTCGGGTGCGAGAAAGGTGAGGGTCACCTCGTCGACGACCAGGGAATCGCCGGGGCCCGCGCGCCGCCACGCGACGCCCGAGCGCCGCGCCTGGAGCAACGAGGTCCGATAGGCGGCGGAGCCCTGGCCGGTGAAGCCATCGTAATAGAAGCGCGGCACGAGCGAGCGGAGCACTGTCGCGGCGCCGCCCACCGCGTCGGCGCGGTCGGCGCCAAGCACGAACGCCACGAGGGGGCCCCCGCGGTGCGCGAGGTACGGAACGATCGTCGAGCGCCCATCGTCGCCCCCGGTCCACGCGCGACCGGCGTCCATGAGCACCCAGCGGCCGCGCGCGGTGCGAAGGGCAACGGCGTTACCCTGCCCCACGTCGAGCAGGTGGAGCTCGGTGCGTCCCGATCGTGCCGGCGCCAGCGGCGCCCAGGCGACGAGCGCGAGCGCGCCGATCGCCGCAGCGGCCGACGCGGCGGGGAATCGGCTGACGCAGGCGCTCACCAGCGCGACGGAGAATACGACCCCGCCCGCGGCCGCCAGCGCCGAAGGCGCGACCGCGATGGCGCCGCCGGGAACCGCCGCCGCGGCGCCCGCGATCGCATCGAAGGCGCGGAGCAGCGGGTGCGCCGCGTCGGCGAACAGGCGCGCGACTGGACGGACGGGCGAGAGCGCCAACGACAGAAACAACATCGGCTGCGCGATTGCCATCACGGGTCCGGCCGCCACATTGGCCAGCGGACCCACGAGACTCAGCCGCCCGAAGTTCCACGCCACGAGCGGCGCGGTGACCACGGTGGCCATCGTGGACGCGAGCGCGGTGCCCACCACGGCGCGCACCGCCCCGCGGCGGGCGGCGAACCAGCACCAGCGCCGGCCGAGCGCGGCCGCGCCGATCAGGGCCGCTACGCCGCCCACGCTCAACTGGTAGTCGACCGCGGTCACGGCCCGCGGGTCGGCGAGCGGCATCGCGGCGCCGATGGCGAGGATGGCCCATGGCGACGTGGGACGCTGCCATCGCCTGGAGGCGAGCAGCGCCCCGAGCATCACGGCCGAGCGCAGAGCCGGGGATGGAAACCCCAGCATCGCCACGTACCCGGCGATGACGCCGAGCGTGGCGGCGTGCGCCCGCCGGCTCGGCACGCGCAGCACGTCGAGCACCAGGGCCAGCGCGCCGGCGATGAGGGCGACATGCAGTCCGGAGATCGACAGCATGTGCGCGAGGCCCGCCGCGGCGTAGCGGTCGCGCATCGCGGCGGGGATCGCGCTGACGTCGGCGACGAGCAGGGCGCGCGCGAGCGGCGCGTCGGACCCGAACAGCGCGTCGACGCGCGCCCCGGCCGCCGCGCGCCACCGGGGCAGCAGCGAACCGCGGAGCGCGCCGGTGAGCTCCGCCTGCTGCACCAACAATCCGCGCCGGGATCTGACGACCGCCCCCGTGGCGAGCACCCGGTCGCCCGGCGCCGCGCGCCCCCGCGCCACGGCCAGCGAGACGTCGGCGTGGCAGGCCGCGGCCGCGGCCGCGACGAACGCCCCGGGGGCCGCGGCCTCCTTCACCGTGACGCGAATCGCGCCTCGCGCCATCAGCCGCGCCGCGCACGCCGCATCGGCACGAACGGTGGCGCGAGCGACCGCGGCGCCGCCCAGCAGGAAGAGGCCAAGCGCCAGGGGCACGGTGCGGCGCGCCCGCCCCCCGGCCGCCGAGGCCGCGGTGGCCGAGAGCGCGGCGAGCGTCGCGTGATCGGCGAATCCGAGGAGCAGGCCGGCGGCGTACGCGGCGACGGCCCAGGCGGAGAGCGGCATGGCGCGGCGAATGGTGAAAGGCTCGCCGCGGCCCGCCCGGGATCAGCCGGAGTTTCGCGTGCCCGGTAACGGGGGATGCCGCGGCGATTGGGCCACGCGATTCATGGCCTCGAGCACGCGCACCGCCAGGTCGGCCCGCCCCTGGTCGCTGCGCAGTTCGAGGTTGGCCAGCGCCCAACCCTTGGCCGTGTTCGTGTAGCGCGGTCGAAGTTGGTTGAGCACGTACGTGACCACGTCATCGGCGCATTGCGAACAGGGGCAATATCCCGCATTCCGCCGCAGGAGCTCGGCGTGCGTGTCGCGCACGGCCTCTTCGACGAGGTTCTTCATCCCGCCATCGGGAGCGGCGCGCGCTCGGGCACGATCGCGCCGGTGAAGGTGGAACCCGTGGTGCCGGTGAGTTCCACGGTGAAATACCGGCCCAGCAGTTCCGGGCCGCCGGGCACGAGCACCGTCTTGAAGTCGCGCGTGCGGGCCTGCAGCAGGTCGCCGCCGCGCCGGGCCTCCTTCTCCACCATCACTTCGACGCGGCGCCCGAGCAGCCCGAGGTTCCGGCGGCGCGCGCCGGCGCGCACCGTCTCGACGAGCGCGGCCAGCCGCCCGGCCGCCACCTCGTCGCTCACCGCGTCGCTGGCCGGCAGCCGCGTGGCCGGCGTGCCCTCGCGCGGGGAGAACTTGAAGGTGTACGCGTCGGCGAAGCCGACCTCTCGCACCACGCCCAGCGTCTCCTCGAAATCGGCGTCGGTCTCGCCCGGAAATCCGACGATGACGTCGGTGGTGAGACTGAGGCCGGGGATCGCCTCGCGCAGGCGTGCTACGCATTCGAGATACCCCTCGCGCGTATACCGCCGGAGCATGCGCTTGAGCACGCGCGTGCTGCCCGACTGCATCGGCAGGTGCACGTGCTCGCACACCGACGGCACCTCGGCCATCGCCGCGATGACCCGGTCGCTGAAGTCGTTGGGGTGAGGGCTGGTGAAGCGGAGGCGGCGCAGGCCGGGAACCGTGCCCACCGCGCGCAGCAGATCCGCGAAGTCGTGCTCGCCGTCGTGGTACGAGTTCACGGTCTGGCCGAGCAACACGACCTCCGTCATGCCCTCGGCCACCACGTCCGACGTCTCGCGCACGACGTCGGCGAGCCGGCGGCTGCGCTCGGGCCCGCGCGTGGTCGGCACGATGCAGTACGTGCAGCGGTAGTCGCAGCCGCGCTGCACCGGGATCCAGGCTTTCACGCGGTCGAAGCGCCGCGGGGTAAAATCCTCGTAATGCTCTTCGAGGTCGAAGCTGGTGGCCGTGGTGCGCTCGCCGCGGCGGGCGCCGTCCACGAGCGCCGGCAGGGCCCGGTAGCCGTCGGGGCCGATGACGAAACTCACGTGGCGCGCCGAATCGAGCAGCCGCGGGCCGAGGCGCTGCGCCATGCAGCCGGTGACGCCCACCACGGAGCCCGGCTTCATGTCCCGCTTCAACTCCCCGAGGCGGCCGATCACCCGCTGCTCCGCGTGCTCGCGAATCGCGCACGTATTCACGAGTATGACGTCGGCGCCCGCGGGCTCCGAGACCTCAGCGTAGCCGTGGGCAAGCAACGACCCGAGCATCAGCTCCGAATCGCTGACGTTCATCTGGCAGCCATACGTCTCGATGTAAACCGTCGGGCGCGCGGGCGTGGTCATGAACTGGGCCGGCTGGTCATGGCAGGAAGATAGCCCGGTCAGGCGGCGACGAGCGACCCGTCGGGCCCCTGCTCCAGTCGAGCGACGAACCGGTGGCCGCGAGGCAACGCGGGATCGCCAATTCGCACGGTCAGGAAGTCTTCGGTGAGCCCGGAGCGCGCCTCGGCGCGGCCCTCGACCACGACATCCGCGCTGGTGCCGGCCCGCGACGCCGCGTAGGCCGCCGCCTTGCGATCGGCGAGCGCCCGCAGCGCCGCCGCGCGCTCGCGAGCCACCGCCGGCGCCACCGGGTCCGGCAGCCGCCCGGCGGCGGTGCCCGGACGCTCCGAGAACGGGAATACGTGCAGGTACGTGAAGCGCAGATCTTCACAGAGTGCCACGGTCTCGGCGTGGTCGGCGTCGGTCTCGCCGGGAAATCCGGCCATGACGTCGGCGCCCAGTCCAAAGGCCGCGGCGCCCTCGGTCAGCCGGCGCACGCGCGACGCGTATTGCGCCGGCGTATACCAGTGGCGCCCCATCCGCCGCAGCACGCGCGCGGATCCGGACTGGAGCGGAGCGTGCAGGAAGGGCGCCAGCCGGCCGTCGCCGGCCAGCAGAAGCTCCGCCAGCCGATCGTCCACCTCCGTCGCCTCCACGGACGAGAGACGGAAGCGGACCCGCGGGACCTCGCGGACCAGCCGTTCGACGAGCGCGCCGAGCGACGTTCCGATGTCGGTGCCGTATCCGCCGATGTGGATACCGGTGAGGACGATCTCGGCGTGCGCGTCGGCGAGCGCGGCCGCGTCGCGGGCCACGTCGGCGGCGGGGCGGCTGCGGGCGCGGCCACGGGCCAGCCGCGTGGCGCAGAAGGTGCAGTGCTCATCGCATCCGTCCTGGATGCGCAGCAGGGCGCGGGTGCCGGACTGTCGGCCCGGCGCGGCGACGGTTCCGATTCCAAGGACGCGAGCGACGGCGTCGACGTCGCCGCCCGGCACGACGGCCGACACGGTGGGCAGGGCGCGGAGCCCCGGTTCGCGATCGGGGAGACCGGCGACGCATCCCATGACGACGCTGCGCGTCGCGGGCGCACGGCGGGCGGCGCGGCGGACGGCCTGGCGCAGGTCGGCTTCCGCGTCGGCAGTCACGGCGCACGAGTTGAACACGGCCCAATCGGCGGTCTCCGGCGTCCGCACGATCTCGTGGCCGGCGGCGAGCACGGAAGCGCGCACGGCCTCGCTGTCGGCCTGGTTGGCGCGGCAGCCGAAGGTCCGGAGGTAGACCTTCATGCCGGCGTGCCGGCCGCGGGGGCGACGGCCGCCGCCGGGTGGATGGGCAGCGTGAAGTGGAACGCGCTGCCCTGCCCGGCGCCGGCGCTCTGCACCCAGATGCGTCCGCCGTGCGCCTCCACGACCAGTTTGCAGAACGCCAGCCCGAGACCCGAGCCGCGCAGCTGCGGCGCATTGGGTGTATGCACCTGTTCGAACTTCCGGAAGATGATCTCCTGGTACTCGGGCGGGATGCCGGGGCCGTTGTCGGCCACGGTGAACAGGATCCGGTCGCCGTCGCGGCGGGCGTGCAGCTCGATGGCGACGGCCCGCGAGGAGTGGGTGATCGCGTTCTGGACGAGATTGCCGAGCACGCGCCGCAGGAGCGCCCGGTCGGCGTCGAACACCGGCGCGTCGTCGGCCACGACGACGGTGGCCGTGGCGCCATCCTGCAGGAAGCGCGTGCTCCATTCGTGCACGACTTCATTGAGCATCGCCGAGGGCGCGATGGGCTCGAGCTTGAGCGCGATCGACGTCTCCTCGATGCGGCGGATCTCGAGCAGATCCTCGATGAGCGCGAGGAGGTCCTCCGCCTTGCCTTCGGCGTCGAGCAGGGCGCGGCGCTGGGCGTCGGCGACCGGGCCGAAGTCCTCGTCGAGGAGCATCTCGAGGTTGGCGAGCACGCTGGCGAGCGGCGACTTGAGGTCGTGCACGATCATCTTCATCAGATCGTCGCGCAGCTTCTCCAATTCGCGCATCTTGCGCGAGCTCTCCTCGAGCGCGTCCATGGCGCCCTTGAGCCGCAGCAGGCTGCGCACGCGGGCGCCGAGCACCAGCCGGTTGTGCGGCTTGGTGAGAAAATCGTCGCCGCCGGCCTCGATGGCCTTGAGGCGGTCGGTGGTGTCGCTGAGCGCGGTCACGAAGATCACCGGCACGCGGGAGGTCCGCGCGTCGCGCTTGAGGCGGCGGCACACTTCGAATCCGGTGTCGCGGTCGTCGCACCCGAGGTCGCCGGCGGGCATGGCGACGTCGAGGATGCAGAGGTCGGGCCGGTGGTCGAAGGCGGCCTGCACGGCGCTGGGGCCGTCGGTGGCGGCGATGGCGCGGAACCCGAGCACGTGGAGCTGGTCGAACAGCAACTCGACGTTCGCCTCGACGTCGTCGGCGACGAGGATCAGGGGCGCGTCAACGGCGCGAGTCGTGGTCTCCACGGGCGCTCATCACGGCCGGATGGTGAGGCCCATGCTCACGGTCCAGGCCGATTCGGTGATGGCAATGCCGGCGCTCCGCGCCGAGTGCACCGCGGCAAAGTCGAACAGCGCGCGGCCGTTCGCCAGCGTCATGCCCATGCCGCCCGAGAAGGAGCTCTCGCGGACCTGGTGGCCGTCGGCGGGGAACGGCAGGTCGCGCTGCCGCACACCGGCGCGGAACGAGAGCGGAATGGACCCGAGGGCCGGCCCCGTAGCCTCGATGCCGACCGACGTGTCCCAGCTGTTGCGCGCCGAACCGAGCTGGGAGTCGATGGAACCGAAACTCGACCAGCTGTCGTACGTGGTGCGGGCGGCGATATTCGTGTTGGCGAGCCCGCTGAACACGAAGCCCATGCCGAACTGGTTGGGAACGCGGGCCGTGTTGATCAGCGTGTCGCCGACGGTCTGCTCGAAGCTCCCGCCCCGGCGATACGACAGCGCGAACCCGCCGAGCGACGGCGAGACGAGCTCCAGGCCGGCCGAAAGCGCGTTGCCGCTGTACGTGTTGTCCACGGGCTCGACCGTGTTGCCGTAGCGCACGGTGTCCTCGAACGTGCGCCGCACCGTGACCACGTCGCGGCCGTTGATGGCGTGGGCGGCCACCCCCACGCGCAACCAGGGGCGCACGGCGTAGGCCACGGTGAACGCGATGTCGTTCATCGAGCCGTCGCTGGTGGCGGTGGAATTGAATCGTACGGTGTCGGGCGCGATGATCTGCTCGGACGGCGTCGTGGTCTGCCACGTCCGGTCGAGCAGCGTCGAGGACGAGACGCCGATCATCACTCGCTGCCCGAACGGCAGCGCGCCCACGAATACCGGGAAGCGCTGCGTGCTCGAGTTGCTGGTGGTGCCGTTGGCGGTCACTTTGCGGAATTCCGGCGCCATGCTCATCGACAAGGTCGGCGCGCCGAATTCGATGAGCGCCGCCGGGTTGAGCGTGGAGCCGGGGTCCAGCTCGCCCAGCGCGCCGGCGGTGCCGAGGGCCCGGGCGCTGAGCTGTCCGGGCGGGTAGCCGAGCCCCTGCACGCTGAGGTTGCCCTGGGCGCGAAGCGCGGCCGGCACGGCCGCCACCACGAGCAGGGCCGCCGCGGCGGCGCGCCGCACGGTGCGTGCGGTCATGGTGTGCCTCCCGCCGAAATTTGTGGGGCATACGTGATCTTGACGCGCGGCCGGAGCGCGGCCGGCCCGCTGGACGCCGTGAACCAGTAGAGCGCACCCGAGGACCCCTCGAACTCGGCGCGCATCGCGAGCGCGCGCGGATCGGTGGCCGTCAACGCCGTGTGCCAGGCGCGCACCAACTGCACCATCTCGAACTGGCGCAGCCCGCTGTCGGCGGGCGCGAAGCGCTCCAGCGTGTCGAGCCCGACGCCGCCGACCGACGACAGGATGCGCAGCGCCTTCGACAGGTCGGTGACCACGGCCGACGCCAGGATTGCCTGCGGCCAGACGGTGGCCGTGTCGTGCGCGTCAGGAGAGATCGGATTGGGAATCTGATTCAGTTCGAGCGTCGCCCGCACCACCGTCGACGAGTCGACGATCTTGGACGGCAGGTTGAACCGGATGTACACGCGGCGCCCCGGCAGCCCGCCCACCGCGAGCACCGGCACGCTGGCGTTGGTCGTGCCCCGGACCACGATCAGATAGTCCACGAGGTCGTTGACCAACGGGCTCCCCTTGGGCGTCTGCGAACTCGGCTGCACGTAGAGCGGCTCGACGCCGGCGGTGTCGCCGTGCGCGGCCGGCTTGAACTGGATCTCCGCCGGGAGGTAGTTGTTGCTGGCGCCCACCCGGAGTTGCGCCCGGTTTGAGCCGGTGACCTGCACGCCGAGGCGGAGCCGCTGGCCGGACTTGATATGGGCGAGCAGCGAGTCGTTGGAGATCGGCACGCGGAGGGAGTCCACGTGCACCGAATCCGGATCGTAGGTCTGGGAGCCGAGCAGCCGGTCGGGGCTGAACAGCGGCTCCAGCTGGGCGACGGCCGTGTCGGTGGCCAGGCTGTCGAGGTTGCCCGTGTCGACATCGTAGATGCTGACGGTGATCGGCGCGCCGGGCAGCTTCGCCGTAGTATCCAATTGCAGCATCAGGTACGCGCTGTCGACACCGACGATGGCCGAGTCGAGCGCCGAATTCCGGCGGGTGAACGTCGTCGGCATCGAATCGAAGCGGAAGATGCCGCGCGTGTCGATGGTGTCGCCGCGGGTGGAGATGAGCAGGTACGTCTCCTGCCCGATCGCCGGAAAGCCCGACACCGAGGAATCGACCATCACGGCGTCGACGGTCGTATCGCGCAGGGTCACCGCCTGGCCCGGACAGAGGCTCGGGCAGCCGGCGTTCGATTCCAGGTTGTCACTGCAGGCGCCGATCACCGCAATGGCGGCCGCGGCGACGAACAGCGCGATCCTACGAGTTCGGGGCAGGAACACTAACACCGTCCACGTGTGACTAGTGACGACTGAGATCGAGCGAATGCGGAGTGAACGCGCTCGGCAACAGGTCGGCCAGCGACCACCGCGCCTCGCGCCCGGCGTGCGTCACGCTCAGCACGACCAGGTCGGACCCGAACTCCACCAGCGCCTGCCGGCACATGCCGCAGGGCGGCGTCGGCTCGTCGGCGTCGGTGGCAATGGCGATCGCCAGGAACTGCCGGTGCCCTGCCGCGACCGCCGCGCCCAGCGCCACCCGCTCGGCGCAGACGCCGGCGGGATAGGACGCGCTCTCCACGTTGCAGCCGGTCACGATCGACCCGTCGGCGGCGAGCAGCGCCGCCCCGACCCGGAACCCCGAGTAGGGCGCGTACGCGTGCTCCGTCGCGGCGGCCGCGCGCTCGCGCAGTTCGCCCAGCACGTCAGCAACGGCGGCGGTGGCCTCCGGCTTGCGGCGCGCCCGAGTGGTCATGCGGCGAGCAGTTCGGTCAGGAACGACGTGCCGCGGCCACGGAAGCCGAGCCCCAGCCATTCCGCCACCGTGGCGCCGAGATCGGAGAACGTGCTCCGCCGCCCCAAGTCGCGCGGATGGACGCGGGGCCCGGCCGCCAGCAGCGGCACGCATTCGCGCGCGTGGTCGGTGGACGCGGTGGTCGGGTCGTTCCCGTGGTCAGCCGTGATGAACAGCAGGTCATCCTCGCGGAGGGCGGACAAAAGAGCGGGCAGCGCGGCGTCGAATTGACGCAGCGCTCCATAAAACCCCGGAATGTCGTTCCGGTGCCCGAATTGCTGGTCGAAATCTAGCAGATTGGCGAACAGGAACCCACCGGCATTGGAGTTCACCCAGTCGCCGATGGCGGCGAGGCCCTCGGCGTTGTTCGCGAAGTGGCGGGACGCGATGCCACGGCCCGCGAACAGGTCGTCCACTTTGCCCACCCCCGCAGTGGGAACGCCGGCCGACGTGAGGGCGTCGAGCAGCGTCTCGCCGGGCGGCTGAATGGAGAAGTCCCGCCGGTTCGTCGTCCGCGTATAGGCCCCGGGCGTCCCGACGAAGGGCCGGGCAATCACCCGCGACACGTCGTGCGGCGGCACCAGCATCTCGCGCGCCGTCCCGCAGGCGCGATAGAGCTCCTCCAGCGGCACCACGTCCTCATGGGCCGCGACCTGAAACACCGAATCGGCCGAGGTGTAGACGATCCACTGTCCCGTGCGCTGGTGCTCGGCCCCGTACCGGTCGATGATCACCGTGCCGCTGCCCACCACGTTGCCGATCACCCCGCGCCCGGTAAGGCGCGCGAACGCGTCGATCACCGCGGCTGGGAACCCGTGGGGATACGTGGGGAACGGCTTGGTCAGATGCAGGCCGGCGAGTTCCCAGTGGCCCGTGGTGCTGTCCTTGCCGGCCGACTTCGGCTCCATGAGGCCCCATGCGCAGGTCGGCGGTTCCGTGCGCCGGACCCCGGCCAGGGGCGCGATATTGCCGAGGCCGGCGCGCTGGAGGTTGGGCAGGTCGAACCCACCCGGAATCGCGCGCGAGAGGTTCCCGAGCGTGTCGCTGCCGACATCGCCGTAGGCGGCGGCGTCTGGCGCGGCGCCGATGCCGACGCCGTCCATCACCACGATCGCGGCGCGTCTGGTCATGCGTGGTCTCCGTACAGTCGCGGCAGCCGCGAGTGGAGTTCGGTGAGCAGTTCGTACGGCGACAGGTGGCCGGATCGGGCCGCGTCCTGCACCGTGATCACGTCATCGCCGTCGCGCCCGATCAGCGTCACGACGTCTCCCACCGCGCAGGGCGTGTCGGTGACGTCGAGCATGGTCATGTCCATCGTGACGGCGCCGGCCACGGGCACGCGGCGCCCGTGCAGCAGCGCCCAGCCGCGGTTGCCGAGCGCGCGCCGGTAGCCGTCGGCATAGCCCAGGGGCAGCGTGGCAATACGCCGCGGCCAGTCCTCGGGATGCGAACCCGCCAGCGGCCAGGTGGCGCCGTAGCTCACGGTATCGCCGTCGCGGATCTGCCGAGTCTCCACCACGCGGGCCCGCACCGCCACCACGGGTTCGGGCACCAGGCCCCCGGCCGTGCCGACGCCGTAGAGGAAGATGCCGGGACGCACGAGGTCCCACGTCGAGGCGCCGGCGTTGTGCTCGACGGCCGCCGATGACTCGGCGTGCAGCAGGCGCGGGCGCGCGGGGAGCTGGGCGAGGGCTTCGCGGAAGCGGCGCGCCTGGAGTTCGACCGACGCGCGATCCTTGAGCACGGAGTGGAAGTGCGTGAACGCGCCCTCGGGCGGGTACTGGGCCACGAGGTCGCGCACCGTGCCGATCTCGCGCCAGGGGACGCCGGCACGGTTCATTCCGGTGTCGATGGACAGGTGCCAGGGCGCGCCCGAGGGGCCCCAGGCGGCAATCGCGGCGCGATCGCCGAGCGCGGGCCGGAGGTCGGCGCCGCGGGCGGCGTCGAAGGTCTCGGGGAGGATCGGGGTGAGCACGAGCACGGGCCTGGCAATGCCGGCGGCGCGCAGTTCCTCGCCCTCCTCGATGGTGCCGACGCCGTAGCCCCAGGGGCCGGCCGCTTCGAGCGCGCGCGCGACGCCGACGGCGCCCAGTCCGTAGGCGTCGGCCTTGATCACCGGCAGCAGCGGCACGCGGGCGGCCGCGGCCATTCGTCCGGCATTGCGCGTCAGCGCTCCGAGGTCGATCTCGACCCAGGCGCGCGTCATGGCCCGTATCATTGAGCTATCATTTGCAGGGCGGGTAGTATATCGGACGCATGGAGGCGAGGCAAGTGAAACGGCCACTTGAAGATACGCTCGAATTAATGCGCGACCTGCGGCAGCGCTGCGAGTGGGACTCGGCGCAGACGCACGAATCGCTGCGCCCCTATTTGCTCGAGGAGGCGCACGAGGTGGACGACGCCATCAAGGCGGGCGACGACCGGCAGTTGCGCGAGGAACTGGGCGACCTGCTGCTACAGGTGCTCTTTCACTCGGTGGTGGCGGAGGAGCGCGGCGCGTTCACGTTCCAGGACGTGGCCGACGGGTTCGTCACGAAGATGAAGGGGCGGCATCCGCACCTGTACAGCGAGGGCGCGCGAGAACCGTGGGAACAGCAGAAAGCCAAGAAGCGCGAGAGCATCGTGGACGGACTGCCCGTGGAACTGCCGAGCCTGCACCGGGCGTACCGGCTGCAGGACCGCGCGGCGGGGGTGGGGTTCGACTGGCCGGATGTGGAAGGACCGTTGGCCAAAGTCGATGAAGAAGTCCGCGAGGTGCGGGACGAATTGGCGGCGATGCCGGCGCGGGAGGGGCACGGGCCGGTCTACGACGTGGCCCACGAGCGGTTGGAGGCGGAACTCGGGGATCTGCTGTTCGCGGTGGTGAATGTGTGCCGAAAGGCGGGCGTGCATCCGGCGCTGGCGCTGGATAAGGCGAATGGGAAGTTCGTGCGGCGGTTTGAGGGGATAGAACGGCGGGCGAAAAAGCGGGGAATGGACGTGCGGACGGCGGGGTTGGAGGCGCTGGACAAGCTGTGGGATGAAGTCAAGGCGGAAGAGGCGAACGGCTAACGGCAGGCCTCGAAACTCAGACCCCAGACTTCAGACCCCGGTCTCGGGTCAGGGCCCGAAGTCCGAGGTCCGGGGGCCGTAGTTATCAGTTATCAGTTATTGCGGCCTGTTCGGATCCGCCAGCACGCGAATCGCCCTGGAGGCCTCGCCGCCTCCCATCGCCACCGTCACGGTGTAACTGCCGTCCCCCGCGTCACCCAACCTCCCGCGCCCGTCTTCGGCCTGCAGGTCCCACACCATCGTATTCACCCCGCGCGTGACCTCTGCCCTCAAGGTCCGCACCACCCGCCCCGTTGAGTCCGCCACCGTGATGGTCGCCTCCCCCGCCGCGGCCGTCGCCACCTGAATCGGCGCCACGTTCCTTCCCCGCCGCTCGCCGGGCACGGTCTCCCAGCCGAACCAGTCGGCCACCGCGTCGCGTATCGGATATAGTGCCAACGGCCGGGCCGGCGACCCCGTGGTTGTGTCGCGAATCGGATCGAGATCCAGAATCCACGCCCCCCGCCCGTAGCTCGCCGCTACCAGATCGTGATCACGCCGCTGGATCGTGAGGTCCATGATTGGCGTACTCGGCAGCGTGGCGCTCAGCGATTCCCAGTGCGCCCCGCGGTCGCGCGACGCGTAGACGCCGAGGTCGGTGCCCAGATACAGAACATCGGCGTCGTCGGGGTCGTCCTTGATCACGTTCACCGATTCCAGCGGCAGATTGCCGGCAATCGATGTCCAGGTCCGCCCGGTGTCGCGCGACACGAACACGTACGGCCGCGAGTCGTCCTCGCGAAAGGCCGTGAAGCTCGCGTAGATCGTGCCGGCGTCGTGCGACGACAGCGTCACGCGGCTCGTCCAGTGGCGCGGCAGCCCCGCGTCGATCCGCCGCCAGGTCCCGCCGTCGTCGGTGGTGAGCCAGAGGCGGCCGCCCTCGGTGCCGCCGGCGATCATGCCGCGCACCAGCGGCGACTCGGCGAGCATCGTGAACGCGCCCGTGGTCACCAGGTCGCGGTCGCCCCCCGGCGGATCGCCAATGTCGGGGCTGATCGCGCGCCAGTGGTCGCCGCGGTCGTTCGACTCGAGCACCTGGTTGCCGCCGGCGTACAGCGTGCGCGGATCGAAGGGCGAGATGAAGAATGGCGTGTACCAGCTGTAGCGAATGCGCGGCTGGCCGCGCGGCGCCCGCGGCGCGATGTCGGTGGCGGACGGGCCGCCGGTGAGCACCGAAACGCCTGTGACGTCCATGCGGCGCATGTCGCCGTTCTGGTGCTCGTAGTAAACGATGCGGTCGTCGGTGGGATCGGGGAGCGTCACGAAGCTGTCACCGCCGGTCCACTGATCGAGATAGACGCTGCGCCACACCGCCGGCTCGGCGTCGTCGAGCGACGCGTTGCTCGGCCCATATACCGCCGCGTCGTCCTGCGTGCCGGCGAAGACGCGGTAGGGCGTATGGTCGTCGGTGGACACGAAGTACATCTGCGACACCGGAATGTCGTTGAGATGCAGCCAACTCTCGCCGCCGTCGTACGACATGAACAGCCCGCCGTCGTTTCCCAGCAACAGGCGGTCGGGGTTGGCGGGATCGATCACCAGCTCGTGCTGATCCAGGTGGAGGGCGCGTCCTTTCGTATGGTGCAAGCGCAGGATCTCGTCGCCCAGCCGCCGCCAGGTGGCGCCGCCGTCCGACGACTGGAAGGCCCGGTTGCCGAGGATGTATACGTGGTCGGCGTTGCGGGGATCGACGTGGACGTCGGCGAACTTCCAGCCGAAGACGCCGAAGACGTCGTACAGATCCTCGGTGTTCGCCTTGCGCCAGTGCTCGCCCCGGTCGTCGGAGCGGTAGACTTCGCCGCCGACGTACGGCCTGCCCTTGACGGCCGCGGGTGCGCGGTTGTCGAGAAAGATGTACACCACGTTGGCGTTGCCGGGCGCCACGCCGATGTTGGCGCGTCCGAGCAGGCCGGCGGGCAGGCCGGCGGTGACGTGTTTCCAGTGGTCGCCGCCGTCGATGGACTTGAACAGCCCGCCGCCGCGTCCCTGCTCGATCTGCCACGCCCAGGCGTACAGCGTGTTCGGATCGGCCGGATCCATGGCCACATCGACGACGCCCGTCGAGTCGTCGACGAACAGCACCTTCCGCCAGTGCGCGCCGCCGTCGCGGGTGCGGAACACGCCGCGCTCGGCGTTCGGGGTCCACTGCCGCCCCATGGCCGCCACGTAGACGATGCTGGGATTCGTGGGGTGGATGAGCACCTTGCCGATGTGCTGGGTCTCGGCGAGTCCCATCGGCGTCCACGATGCGCCGGCGTCGGTGGACCGGAACACGCCGGTGCCGGGGTAGGCGTAGCCGGCGAAGCGCGGCTGCGCCTCGCCCGTGCCCACCCACACCACGTTCGGATCGCTCCGCGAGACGGCGACGTCGCCGATGGCGAACGCGCTCTGGTGCTCGAAGATCGGACGCCAGGTGAGGCCGTTGTTGACCGTCTTCCAGAGGTTGCCGGTGCCGACGCCGACGTAAATGGTGCCGGTATTGCCGGGCGGGATCGCAATCGCCTCGACGCGGGCACCGGTCTGCACCGGGCCATCGGCGCGCCAGGCGAGGCCGCGGAAGTACGAGTCCCGGGCCATCGTCTGGTGCGCGGCCCAGGAGGCGGAGCGCTCGGCCGCGGTCGAGGGGTGCTGGGCGAGGGCCGCGCTATTCGCGGCCGCGATGGCGCACGCGCAGAAGGCGCGCAGGATGACGGTTCGCATGGTGAACAATCCTGCGCGCCTGGTGGCCGACGGGCAACCCGCCGTTACGGACGCAGCCGGTACATCATCCGCGGAAACGCGATCACCTCACGGATGTGCTGCAGCCCGCAGATCCACGCCACCGTTCGCTCCAGGCCCAGCCCGAACCCGGAGTGCGTGAACGTGCCGTACTTCCGCAGCTCCAGGTACCAGCCGTAGGCATCCATCGGCAGCCCCTCGTCCTTGATGCGCTGCACGAGCCGGTCGTAGTCGTCCTCGCGCTGCGACCCGCCGATGATCTCGCCGTACCCCTCGGGCGCCAGGCAGTCGTCGCACAACACCGTGCGCGGATCGTCCGGATTCTCCTTCATGTAGAACGCCTTGGCTTCCTTCGGATAGTTGATCACGAACACCGGCCGGTCGTAGTCCTCCACCAGCAGGGCCTCATCCTCGGCGCCCAGGTCGTCACCCCACTTCACCGCGCTCCCCTTCTTCTGCAGCGTGGCCACGGCGTCGGTGTAGTTGATGCGCGGGAAGGGCGGCGTGACGGTTTCGAGCTTCGTGATGTCGCGCTCCAGTTCCTTCAGCTCGGCCTGGCGCCGTTCGAGGCAGCGCCGCACGAGGAACGACACGAAGTCCTCCTGCAGCTTCATGTTGTCCTCGGAATCGTTCCACGCCACCTCGGGCTCGATCATCCAGAACTCGGTCAGGTGCCGCCGCGTCTTGGACTTCTCGGCGCGGAAGGTGGGGCCGAACGTATAGATCTTTCCGAATGCGGCGGCCGCCGCTTCGCCGTAGAGCTGCCCGGTCTGCGCGAGATAGGCGGTGCCCTCCTCGAAGTATTCGGTGGAGAAGAGGCCGCTGCGTTCGCCGATGGCGGCGGTGAGAATCGGCGTGTCTACGCGGAGGAACCCGCGCTCGTAGTAGAAGTCGCTGGATCGCCTGCTCCAGTTCGCTCCGCACCGCGGCGATGGCGCGCTGACGCGGGCTGCGCAGCCAGAAATGCCGGTGGTCGAGCAGGAAGTCGATCCCGTGCTCCTTGGGCTGGATCGGGTAATCGGTGGGACTCGTCCCGATGATCGCGAGCTCGGAGACGCCGATTTCGTAGCCGCCGGGCGCGCGCGCCTCGGCGCGCACCTCGCCGGTGACGGCCACCGACGTCTCGAGGGTCAGTTCGGCGAATCGGGCCCACACGTCGGGGGCGAGCTGGCTCTTGACGAAGACGGCCTGGGCGGTGCCCGTGCCGTCACGGATCACGGCGAAGGCGATCTTGCCGGAGGACCGGACATGGGTCACCCATCCGCGCACGGTCACGGTTTGGCCGACGTGGCCGGCGAGTTCAGCGATGCGAGGGGTCATGGCTGAGAACGGTATTCAACGATGGGAGTGAAGTGAAGGCCCGCGCACGGGCCACGCGGGGCTGGCCCCGCGGCCACGACCGGGCGCATATTGCATCGGAGACCGGCTTCCAGGAGGCCCCGTGAAAAAGCACCGTACCCGGGTACCCGATTTCTCTCACAAGAAGACCGCGCGCCCCGACGTGGATCCAACGAAGACACCGGCGCCCTCGCCGGGACCGGCGGCGCGTCCGGCACCGATCGTCAAGCCGCGCGCCACGTCCGCCAAGTCGGGGCGGCGCGGCCAGTAGCCCGCCGGCCATTCGTGCGCGCCCGGTTCCGCCGGCGCGCGCAGTGCGTGTCTCGTCATTCGTGAGGGAACCGTGACGGCCCAATCCACGCCTCTGGCCGGCGCCATCTCGGCCGCGCCGAGCGAGCGACCGAAGGATCACCAGCTGGACCTCTACGGGATGACGCATCGCGGGCGGGTCCGGTCGGAGAACCAGGATCACTTCCTGCTGGCGACGGTTCATCCGCAGGTGGTGATTCACGGAACGAGCCTGCCCGATCCCGATCGCCTGCCGGTGCGGGGCCAGCGGCTGGCGACGATCATGCTCGTGGCCGACGGCGTCGGCGGCGGCAGCGAAGGCGGCCAGGCCAGCCAACTCGCGGTTGAAGCGATCATGCGGTACGTGTCGTCGACCATGGAGTGCTGCCACGCCGTCGTGAGCGGCCGCGAGGAGGAACTCCAGGCCACGCTGCGAACGGCGGCCGCCGAAGCCCACGCCGCCGTGCAGGCGCGGGCGGCCGAACTCGCGCTGCCGCACGTCATGGCGACGACGCTCACGCTGGTCGTGGCCGTGTGGCCGTCGGCATACGTGGTCCAGGTCGGCGACAGCCGCTGCTACTTCCTCTCCGACGGCCGGCTCCAGCAGGTCACGCGCGACCAGACCGTGGCGCAGGACCTCGTCGACATGGGCGTGCTGCCGGCCGATCGGCTCCGGGGCTCGCCCTACCGGAATGTGCTGGCGCGTGCCATCGGCTCGGCAGAAGCGACGCCCGAGGTCCACCGGCTGGACATCCGCGAGCGCGGCTGCGTGCTCCTGCTCTGCAGCGACGGCCTCACGAAGCACGTGAGCGACGCGGAGATCGAAGCGGCGCTGCGGACCATGCAGTCGTCGGAGCAGGTCTGCCGCGACCTGGTCGCGCTGACGCTGGACCGCGGCGCCACCGACAACGTGACGGTGATCGCCGGCCGGGCCGTGGGAGCGGAATAGGGCGGCCGGCCGGGATGGACCGACGAAACGAAACGGCGCCGGAAGCCCTGTGGCCTCCGGCGCCGTTCCCATGCTCGTGCAGGGATACCGGTTAGAGCAGCCCGCCGCCGCTCTTGTGCGCGGTGCGGCCGCCGGACGAGCCCGCGCTGCCCGAGGACCCGGCGCCTCCGGCGGGCGCCGACGACTGCGATGCCCCGCGCTGCCCTGATGCGCCGCTCGGCGCGCCCTGGCCGGACACGTACCCCCGGCCCTTCACGACGTGCCCGTGCCCCGAGGTTGAGTTGTTGTCGGGATTCTGAATGACGATGACCGGCGCGCCGCCGCCGTACCACCCGCCGTACGCGCCATAACCATACCCGTATCCGTATGCCGGCCCGTACCCGTAGTACGATCCGTAGCCATAGCCGCCGTAGGGTCCGTAGGGCGAGTAGCCGTACCACGTGGAGTACGCGCACTGATTGCCATAGTCCCAGCCGTACGCCGAGTAGGGACAGGTGGCGCGCCGAGTGGTGTCGGCGGTGGATCCGACGACGCCGTTCAGCCGGTTCGGGGCGACGCCGTCGGCGTACCCGCTCGCCGCGCCCGTGAGCGCGGGGTTGACGGCGAACCGGTCCGGGTTGGACAGCGCCACCATGACGTCGGTCACGTCACCGGGCACGCCGGCGTTCGCCATCGCCACCAAGTCCTGCGCGTCCACGGAAATACGGTCGTCGTGGTTGGCCAGCCACGCCTCGACCACGGGCGCGTCGACGTGCGCCGACGCTTCGATCACGTCGTCGGTGCGGAGCGGCGCCGAGGCCGCCACCCGGGCGGCGTCGGTGGCCATCGACCGCGTGCCCACGGCGGCCGCCAGATCGGCCGGCACGCCGGCGAGGTCCGAGGCGGCGCGGTAGCGCGTCACGCGCACGCCGCTGTTCTTGCCGGCGCTCAGCCCCTGGATGTCGAGCATCTCGCCGGTGGCGCTCATCCCGAGGAGCGCCGTCGACACCTGGCGCCGTCCGTTGCCGCACGTATAGTCGGCGTGCAGGTAGACGCGCTGCTCATCCCGCGACCAGTCGGCCCGCTCCCATCCGTTGCAGCCGTCCCGCGTGTTGTTGACCACGCGGCCGCTGGCATCGACGTGCTCGCGAGACACTTCCTTGCCGTCGGCCACCGTCACCAGATCGACCGCCGACACGCCCACCGACGGCACGATGCACAGCATCGACACGTCGGCGCCGGTGGGGGCGCCCGATGGCACCCAGCAGCCGACCCAGGCGTCCCACCGGCCATCCGCGGAGGCGCCCTGCGCGCGCAGGGCGTGCGCCGGAAGCAGCGCCGCCCCGGCGGCCACCACGGCGGCGGCCCTCGCGACCCGCGCCCATGCGTTCATTTGTATTTTCATATTCCGCTCTCCTCAGAACCTGAAGGTGAGGCCCGCCGTGAGCGCCATGCCCGACAGGTCGATGCGGTGGAAGCCGACGTAATCGTTGCCCGAAGCCCCCTGCGCCACAGAATAGCGCAGTTCGGTGGTCAAGGCCATTCCCGGCGTAATCGTGAAATCGCTGCCGGCGAACACGCTGGCCATCGGCGCCCACCCGGACGTCTGCAGCACGTCGTGATTGACGTTCAGCGTGCTGTAGTCGATGAAGTCGCCGCCCTGCCGGAAGCTGTACCACATGGTGCCGACTCCGGCGCCGACGAAGGGCGCCACGCGCTCCGGCACCCACGCATAGCGGCCGACCGTGCGGCCCCGCGGCGCCAGATACGCCTTGAGGCTCACCGTCAGCGGAATCCGCGTGAAGTCCGTGGACTGCTGGATGGGCAGATTGTTGTTGTCCAGGTAGTCACGATACTCCGACTGGGCGGAAGCCCGCGAATATCCGAGCCCCAATACGGCGTCCAGCGATGGATTCAACTGGACGCCGAGCTCGGTGGCGATGGTCGGGCTGCTGAAATCGCTCTTGCCGAGCGTGAACGTGCTCCTGGAGTACGAGAAGAGATCGCTGTTCGCCATGGCGACGTCGTATCCCGTCCGGATCGTGAACGAATTGCGCGGTGTCGCGAACAGGTACCCCGTGCCCCCGTCCTGGGCCCGCGCGCCAACCGGGGCAAACAGCGCCGCGGCCACCACCATTGCGCCCACCGCCTTCCACGTTCCCGCGGCGCTCCCCGCCCGCCGCCGCCGTCCCGCGCCTTCCGACCTCATCGTCCCCCTCCCCGCTGCGGTTAACCCCACGTTCGGCCCATTCACGCCGCCTGCTATTGTATACAAGCAAGTATACGGCGAAGTTCCGACGGCGACAAGGAGGAATTCGCCGACCGTCATTCTCATGTCAGGCGGCGGCGCAAACCTTTCATCGGCGGGCTTGCGCGCGTCGCCGCCGGCGCCAGCTTTCGCCCGTCCGGCCGGCGCGACGACCTCCACCGGTCCCTACCCCGCAATTGTTCGAGAGGTTCAACGTGAAAGTTCGTCCGTCGCTGCTGCTGCTCGTCGCGCTGCCCGCCTGCTGGGGACCGCACATTGCCACCGGCTCCGCCCCCAATCCGCCGGCGGCGACCTTCGCCTGCATGACCCAGGCGGTCGCGGATCTCGGTTACAAAGTGCTCAAATCCGAACCTGCCACGGGATTCCTCAGGGCGGAGAAGCGCGATCTCGGATCGCCCGACAGCTCCGAGTACAGCGAGTTGACGATTTCGGTGTACACCGACCGCGACCACAACACGCAGTACATGGTCACGGCGACGCGGACGCAGGGCGGCTCCCCCGGCGCCCGCTCCGCGAACGGCCTGTTCGTCGAGGACGCCGACACCCAGGCGTCGGACGAGGTCATCAAGCGCTGTACCAGGCAGTAGCCGCGGTCACGCGGCCGGGACGTCTCCCACTTCGGCCAGCACGTCGTCCAGCGCCTCGACCAAGAGGTCCGCATCTGCCGCGTCGAACGGCATCGGGGGCCGGATCTTGATCACGTTGTGATGCGGGCCGTCGGTGCCGAGCAGAATGCCGCGCTCACGCATCCGGTTGGCCACGTACGCCGCCTCGCCGCCGGCCGGTTCCAGCGTCTCGCGGTCGCGCACCAGCTCCACGCCGAGAAAGAGCCCCGAGCCGCGCACGTCCCCCACCAGCGCGTGCCGGGCGGCGAGCGGGCGGAGGCCCGCGAGCAGCCGGTCACCGACCTCGAGCGCATGCGCCTGGAGCGACTCGTCGCGCAGCACGTCGAGCACCGCCAGTCCGACGGCGCAGGACACGGTGTTGCCACCGAAGGTGCTGAAGTATTCCATCCCGTTGTCGAACGCGTCGGCGATGGCGCGCGTGGTGACGACGGCGGCCAGCGGGTGTCCGTTGCCCAGCGGCTTGCCCATGACCACGATGTCCGGCACCACGCCGTGGGCCTCGAAGGCCCAGCAGTGCGTGCCGATGCGACCGAGGCCGGTCTGCACCTCGTCGGCAATGCACACGCCCCCCGCCTCGCGGACGTGCCGGTAGGCCTCGGCGAGATAGCCCGGCGGCAGCATGATCTGGCCGCCGACGCTGGGACAGGTCTCGGCGATGAAGCCCGACAGCACGCGCCCCGACGCGCCGACCGCGTCCGCCGCCTCGGCCACGTGCTCGGCGTACTTCGCGCCGGCGTCGGGATCGGCGCGTTTGTAGGCCCCGCGGTAGTCGTCCGGCAGCGGAGCCACGTGCACCCAGTCGGGCGCGCCGCGACCGCCCGGGCCGGCGTGCTTGTAGGGGCTGATGTCGATGAGCGTGGTCGTGTTGCCGTGGTAGGCGGCTTCGAGCACGATCAGGTCACGGCCCCCTGTGGCGGCGCGGGCCAGGCGCAGCGCCAGCTCGTTGGCCTCGCTCGCCGAGTTCGTGAAGAAGCAGACGTCGAGCGGCGCCGGCAGCGTGGCGACGAGGCGCTCGGCATAGGCGGCCGGCACGTCGTTGAGGTAGCGCGTATTCGTATTGAGCACGCGCATCTGGCCAGCCGCGGCGCGCACGACGCGTGGATGCGCGTGGCCCACGTGCGGTACGTTGTTGTACGCGTCCACGAACTGCCGGCCGGTGTCGTCGAACAGATACTGCTTCCATCCGCGCGCCACGGTGACCGGATCGCGGTAGGCGAGGCTGAGGTTCGCGCCAAAATACGCGCGCCGGCGCTCGAGCAACGCGCGCCGGTCGGGCGCCGGGGGTGGAAATCGATCGGCCGGTATTCCGACCAGCAGATTCGGATCGGGACAGATGGCGCGCCACACACGGCGCTCCGACGCACGCGCCACGCCCGGAAACGCGAGTCCCATGCCGAGCAGGTCGACGATGATCTGCAGATGCAGGTGCGGCGTCCACCCGCCGTTCACCGACGCGGCGCCGAGCTTGGCGATGCGCTGCCCGCGGGCGATGGGCTGGCCCACCGCGAGACCGGCGAGCGACTCGCGGCTCAGGTGTCCGTACAGCGTGAAGAACTCGTCTCCGCCGTCGGTCTCGTGGCGGAGCACGATCACCGGCCCGTAGTCCAGCGGCGCGTCGTTGTCGGCGAAGGCGTGAACCGTGCCGGCAAATGGCGCGTACACCGCGCTCCCCGCTCCCGCGAACAGGTCGAGCCCGATGTGAACGGTGCGCCGTTCGTCGGTGACGCGGTCGCCGCCCGAGAACAGCGGCGTGACGTACAGGAGGCGCGGCTCGTCGTACCGGCCCACGGCCACGCCCACCCCGGCGGCGCCCATGGCGCCGAACACGAGGGGCGTGAGGTGCGGCTCGTCGCGCTCGGCGGAGTCGCCGCTCACGAGCGGGCTGGACACGCCGAGATCGAGCACCAGGCAGCGCTCGGTGCGCAGGTCTGCGTCGAGCACCGGCGCGCAGCGCGGCCCCTGGGCGCGCAGCCAGGCGCCGACTCGCGCGGCGGCCGGCAGCGGTTCGAGTCCGCAGGCGTCGCGGAGCACCGCCTCGGCGAGGGCGAAGGGCGTGGCCGCGAACCGCGGGAGCGCGCGGCGGACGCGCGTCTGGCTCACGCCGAGGTAGGCGTTGTCGGGGCAGGCCCGCATCTGTTCGGCGGCCATGCAGGCGCTCACGCACAGCCGCATCGCCGCCAAGCCATATAGTACGCCGATCTCCGCTTCAGAGAGCGGGTACGCGGCGTGGTACGCGGCCACCACGGGCACCATGGCGTCCAGCGGCTCCGGTGCGTCGAGCACCGCGTACGCCAGGGCGATGGCCAGGTCGGCCACGGCGTAGCTGTGCACGATGTCGCCGAAGTCGACGATGCCGGTGACCCGCATCCCATCGCCGGCGGCGGCACGCCCCACGAGCACGTTGTAGTCGTTCAGGTCGCCGTGAACGGCCGCGCGCGGCAGCGCGCCCAGTCGAGCCGCCGTGTGCGCGCCGAATGCGGCCGTGAGCGCGTCGATGGCGCCGCCGAGTTCCGCGTCCGCTATGAGCGCCCGGCGCTCGGCCACCGTTTCGGACGCCCGCGTGAGATTCCAGACGAAGTCGCGGTGCAGCGCCGGATGGTCGAATTCCCCGAGCGCGGCGCGGAGACGCGCCACCGTGCCGCCGAAATCGGCGGTGAGGGCAGCGGACGGGTGGCGGACTTCTGCCAGCGGACGCCCGGGCACCACGGTGATGGCCCACACGAGGTACTCGACGCCGGCGGCGTCGCGGACGCCGACCAGGCGCCGGCCGTCGGCGGCCGCGGTGACGCGCGGCGTGAGATCGACGTGGCCGGCGACGCGGTCGAGCACCGCCTGCTGCGCTTCGAGCAGCGCCCGGTTCTCGCGGGCGTTCGCGATCTTGAGCACTGCGGATTGGCCCCCGCCCCCGCCCACGAGAAAGTTCTGGTCACGTTCACTGAACAGCGCGCGGGCGCTGCCGGAGATGCCGAAGTGATCGCGGGCCAGGCGGGCGGCCGCGGCGTCATCGAAGTGCGGGGCGGAATCGAGCATGAAAAACGCTACACCGGCGCCGCTGCGTCGTCCACGGGCGGGAGGGGACTTGGTGCGGCCGCTACTTTTCGGCATGTCCAACTCCGCGTCGCCCCCGCTCTTCTCGCCGCTGACGTTACGCGGCATCGAATTCCGCAATCGCATTTTCGTCTCGCCGATGTGCGAGTATTCCAGCGTCGACGGTCTGCCCGGCGACTGGCATCTGGTGCACCTGGGGAGCCGCGCCGTGGGCGGCGCCGGGCTCGTGCTCACCGAGGCCACGGCGGTGAGCCCCGAAGGGCGCATCTCGCCCGCCGACACCGGTATCTGGAACGAGCACCAGACGGCCGCGTGGCGGCACATCACGCGGTTCGTGCGCGGCCAGGGGGCGGTGCCCGGCATCCAACTCGCGCACGCCGGGCGCAAGGCGTCCACCAGAATCCCGTGGGAGGGCAGCGGTCCGGTGCCGCCGGACCAGCACCCGTGGGAGACGCTGGCGCCGAGCGCCATTCCGTTCGACGACGGATACCCCGCGCCCCACGCGCTCACCGCCGCCGAGCTGGACGACGTGGCCGCAGCGTGGGCTGCGGCCGCGCGGCGCGCGCTCGAGGCGGAGTTCGACGTGGTCGAGATTCACATGGCCCACGGATACCTGCTGCACCAGTTCCTCTCGCCGCTGAGCAACCACCGGGCCGACGAGTACGGCGGCGCGCTGGAGAATCGGATGCGCTTCCCGCTGCGCGTGGCGGCGGCGGTGCGCGCGGCGTGGCCCGAGCGGCTGCCGCTGTTCGTGCGGATCTCGGCCACCGACTGGACGGAGGGCGGCTGGGACATCGAGCAATCGGTGCAGCTGAGCGCGGCGCTGCGGGATCTCGGCGTCGACCTCGTCGATTGTTCGAGCGGCGGGAACGTGGCCCACGTCCGGATTCCGGTAGGCCCCGGGTACCAGGTGCCGTTCGCCGAGCGCATCCGGCGCGAGGTGGGCGTGGCCACCGGCGCCGTGGGGTTGATCACCGAGGCCGGGCAGGCCAACGAGATCATCGGGAGCGGCAAGGCAGACGCGGTGATTCTGGCCCGGCAGCTGCTGCGTGATCCGTACTGGCCGATGCACGCAGCGAAGGAACTGGGCGGCGAGGTGCGGTGGCCGGAGCAGTATCTGAGGGCCAAGCAGTAGGACCGTCGGACAGTCGGACAGAGACCTGCGAACGCCCTCCGCGGCCTCAGTGCTTTACTGCCTCACCGCTTCACGTCCAACACGATCTTCCCCACGTGCTTGCCGCGCTCCAGTTCCGCGTGCGCGTCGGCAGCGCGCTCGAGCGGATACACGGCGTGGATAATCGGTTTGATCGTGCCGTGTTCGAGCAGGGGCCAGATGACTTCGCGCAGCCGGGCGGCAATCGCGCCCTTGAACTCGGGCGACCGGTTGCGGAGCGTGGAGCCGGTGATGGTGAGGCGCTTGGCCATGACCTCCCGGATATTCACTTCGCTCTTGGCGCCGCCGAGCGTGGCGATGAATACCAGGCGCCCGTCGGCCGCGAGGAGCGACAGTTCGCGGGGCACGTACGAGCCCCCCACCATGTCGAGGATCACGTCGACGCCGCGTCCGTGCGTGTGGTCCTTCACGACTTCCACGAAGTCCTCGATCTGATAGTCGATGGCCACGTCGGCGCCGAGCTGCCGGCAGGCGGCGCACTTGTCGGCGCTGCCGGCGGTGGCGAACACGCGGGCGCCAAGGGCATGGGCCATCTGGATGGCGGCCACGCCGATGCCGCTCGCCCCGCCCTGCACGAGGAACGCCTCGCCCTTCGCCAGGCGGCCGCGGTCGAAGACGTTGCTCCAAACGGTGAAATAGGTTTCGGGAAGGGAGGCGGCGTCGACCATGGAGAGGCCGCGCGGAATGGGCAGGCACTGCAGGGCGGGCGCCAGGCAGTATTCCGCGTAGCCGCCGCCGGCGACGAGCGCGCACACCGCGTCGCCAGCCTTCCAGCCGCTCACCTGCGGGCCGACGCCGACGACGGTGCCGGCCACTTCGAGCCCGAGGATGTCGCTGGCGCCGGCGGGCGGCGGGTAGGCGCCTTTGCGCTGCAGGATGTCGGGCCGGTTGACGCCGGCCGCCGAGACCTCGATGAGCACTTCGTCCAGCACCGGCGACGGGCGCGGCTCCTCCCCGAGCACCAGCACGTCCGGACCGCCGGGCTCGCGCACCTGCACGGCCCGCATTGGATGGAGGTTTAGAATTCTCGTACCGGCCACTTGCGCCAGCTCCCGTTGCGTCGACAGACAAAATGTCTAACGCATCGCGGGCATTCCGGCCAGTCCGGCCGCCGTCGCGCGCCGGCGTTCAGTTCCTCGGGCGCCAGGCGTTGTTGGCGCGGTCGATGTCGGGCAGGACGCCCCGTGGATCGACTTCGGCGGCGGCGACGGCCTTGCCCGACGGGACGCGGTAGACGAAGGCGTTTCCGAGATTCCACATCTCGACGGGCAGTTTGACGGTGGTGCTCGATCGGTCGGCGAAGGTGACGGCCAGTTCCACGGGCATGAGCATCGTGCCGCGATTGGACAGATAGACCTTCGCGCCGGTGGGCCCGTTGACGACCGAGTCGACGGCCTGGTCGAGGCGGGCCGTGGAGTAGATCCACTCGCGCCAGTACCAGTCGAGGTCCATGCCCGACTCGTCGCGCATGACGCGGAAGAAGTCGGCGGGGGTCGGGTGCTTGAAGGCCCAGGCCTCGATGTAGGCGCGGAAGGCGTCGTCGAAGCGCTGCTGGCCCAGCACCTCGAAGCGGAGGGTCTGCAGCATCAGCGCCGGCTTCTGGTAGCCGCTCCAGAACAGATCGCGGACCTCGGTGGGATTCTCGATCAGCGGTTGCTCGTTGCCCGGCACCCCGTGCTCCGCGTAGAGATGGAGCGGGTGCGACTCGATACTGTCGCCGTAGGCGGTGCCCTTGAAGTAGCGGGCGGCGTTGTGGAGATCGATGAAGGTGTTGAACCCCTCGTCCATCCACGGGTACAGGCGTTCATTGCTGCCGACGAGCATCGGGAACCACTCATGGCCGAACTCGTGCGCCAGCGCCCACTGCTGGTCCTCGCGCGTGGGGCTGTTGGGCACGAAGGTGAGCATCGGGTATTCCATGCCCTGGATCGGCCCCTCGATGGTCGTGGCGTGCGACCAGGGGTAGTGGTACCACTGCTCGCTGAAGTACTGGATGGTCTCGCGGGCCATGCGGTTGGCCTCGGGCCACTTGTCGGCGTGCCGGCGGTAGAGCGTTTCGATGAGAATGCCGTCCCACCCGCTGGCGTCCCAGAGGAAGTCGGGACCGGCGGCCCAGGCGAAGTCGCGCGTATCGTGCGCCGGAAGTGCCAGGTGAGGGTGCCGTCGGTCTTGCGGGCGGATCGCGGCGAAGTCGGTCAACTCGAGCGCCGGTGATGACGTGCACCGTCGTGTCGGACGCGCGGGCGAGCGCCAGCCGGCTGATCTCGGTCGGCGGTGAGCACGTCCTTCGGGTTCTGCAACTCGCCCGTGGCGCGGACGATGTACGTGAAGGGCACGGTGAGCGTGACGTCGAAGTCGCCGTACTCGAGGTAGAACTCGCCGGCGCCGATGTAGGGCTCGTGGTTCCAGCCGTGGACGTCGTCGTAGACGGCCATGCGCGGATACCACTGCGCGATCTCGTACAGCGGGCCGTCGTGCCCCATCCGACCCCCGCCCTGCTCCGGAACCTTGAAGCTCCACTTGGCCTGCAAGTCCAGCGAGGCGCCGGGCGCCAGCGGCCGCGCCAGGTCAACGCGCATCGTAGTGCCGTACACGGTGTGGGGCGCGTCGCGCCCCGCCACGCGGATGTAGTCGAGGGTGAGCCCGCCCTTGAACCCCTGGCAGGAGAAATCGAATTCGCTGTCGAGAAACTTGAGCGGCGGCTGGTTGAGCGTGTTGGTGACGCTCGTGGGCGCGCAGAGGTTCTGCTCCAGGAACATCCACAGATACGCCAGGGAATCCGGGGAGTTGTTCTTGTAATGGATCGTCTCGCTGCCCGAGATCTGGTTGCGAGCGGGGTCGAGCACGCTGGCGATGGCATAGTCGACCTTCTGCTGCCAGTAGCGGGCGCCGGGACGGCCGCTTCCGGTGCGCACGCCGTTGGGCGCGGGCAGCGCGAGCGGCCGGAAGGGCGACGAGTCGGCGACGGCGAGTTCGGCGCGGGATTGGGCGAGAAGGGCGGCGGGGAGCAGTCCGAGAACGAACGCGAAGGTCAGTCTGCGCACGATTGGGGCCGGTGGGTGAGGATGGACGAGCGCGGCGCGGGTCGCCGGATAGCATCGCCGCCGCTGCCTCACGGCGCAATGGCCGCCGCACTGGACGCGCGCGGTCCGCGGACGACATCTTGGGACATGGCCGATTCCGAACTCTCCCGCCTCGCCGACCGTCTCGACGCATCGGGCGACTACCACGTGCTGCGCCGGTTCGACCCGCCGCGCGGGTACGCCACGCCAAAGGGCGGCGAATCGCTGCGCACCGCGGCGTCGCTCGACGTCGAGACGACGGGGATGGACCGCCGCGGCGACGCGATCATCCAGTTGTCGCTGGTGCCCTTCACCTACGACGCCGAATCGGGGCGCATCTTCGACGTGGGCGAGACGCTCACCTACTTCGAGGATCCCGGCCGGCCGATCCCGCCGGAGATCGTGGCGCTCACCGGGATCACCGACGCCGACGTCGCAGGCAAGCGCATCGACGACGCCGCGGTGCGCGCCTTCCTCGGCCCGGTCTCGCTGGTGATCGCGCACAATGCCGACTTCGACCGCCCGTTCACCGAGCGCCGGCTGCCCGACTTTCGCGACCGGGCGTGGGCCTGCTCGGTGCGCGACGTCGAGTGGCGGCGCCACGGCCTCTCGTCGTCGTCGCTCGAGTATCTGCTCATGAAGCGGTGCCGGTGCTTCTATGGCGCCCATCGCGCCGACCAGGACGCCGCGGCGGTGGTGCATCTGCTGGCGACGCCCTTCGACGACGGCACGCTGCCCATGGCGCTGCTGCTCGAGAGCGCGCGGCGCGGATCCGTGCGCATCTGGGCGGAGGGGTCGCCGATCGAGACCAAGGACCTGCTCAAGGCGCGGCGCTATCGGTGGAACCCCGGCGGCGACGGCCGTCCCAAGGCCTGGCATCGTGAGGTGCCGGTGGACGACCAGGCGGCGGAACTCGAGTGGCTGTACGCCAACGTGTACGGCGGGGTGAAGCGGGAGCTGCGCGCCGATCCGCTCGACGCGCGCGTGCGCTATTCGGACCGCTCGTGACCCGCGGACGCCGGAAACCGCGAGCCCCGCGGCGCCGTACGAATCTCCGCCGCTCCACCCTACCGCGCCCGTGAGAACCTGCCCATGAACGAACTGATGCTCCAGGACATCCTGGTGTTCGCCGGATTGATGGCGCTCCTCGCTACCCTCTCCAGAGTCACCTTGGCGCTCGTGAACCGCCGCCGCGGAGCGCTGCCCCCCGCCGACGCGACGGTGCTCGACGAGATCAACGCGCGACTCATGCGCCTCGAGCAGGTCGCCGACTCGACGGCCGTCGAGATCGAACGGATCGGCGAAGGCCAGCGCTTCACGACCAAGGTCCTGACCGAACGCAGCGAAGCGAAATAGGCGCGCCTGGCCGCGCTACGGTCCCACGCCGAGGCACCCGGGCGCCTGCGGCGTCGTGACGTACTGCGGCACGACGAACATGCCACGGTCGACGGAGCGCACCACCACCTCGCGCACGGCGGCGCAGCGGCCCAGCGCGGCGGGTGCGGCCGGAATCATCGCGCCGCCATCGATGAATTGCCGGAGGGCATCGGTGAAGGCGCCGCGCGCATACGGCGGCACGACCCGCGCCAGCAGCGCGTCCGACAGATCGATGCCCCGCGGCGCCGTTTCCCGATAGGCGCCGTCCATGAGGCTGTCGAGATCGAACGTCCCGCCCGACCAGACGGGCAGATTGGCCTCGAGATAGAGCGCGAAGACATAGCCCTGCGCGTACGGGTACTGCTGCACGCCGGCATCGGTCCAGTAACGGGCGGCGACGGCGGCGCGGGTGCTTCCCCGGGCGGGCGACGCGTAGTACTCGCGCAGCACCGCGTTCACCCGGCCCCGGTATGCGGAATCCGAATACTGCCCGACGGCGCGGAAGAAGCGATCGGCATAGTAGTCGGTGATTCCTTCGGTGAACCACTTGTACGGCACCTCGTCGGCCGCCGCGGTCATGCGCTGGCCGTTCCAGAGGTGGAAGAGTTCGTGCGCGAGCAGCCGGCCGATGGGCTCGAGCGTGGCCGCGGTGTCGGAGACGGCGAAGAAGCCGGCCGCGAACGCCGTGCCGGCCACGGTGCCGGTGTCGGCAAGCGGCAGGAGGAGCACGAAGGCCCGGTCGAACGCGGGGCCCTGCCAGAAGGCGGTCTCGGCGCGCCAGAGCGAGGCTACCAGCCGCGCGAATTCCCCGTCCGAGAACCGCCAGCGGCCCTGGGTGGCGATGGTGATGCCATCCATCGCGCTGGGCGGCGCCACGAGCCGGAAGTCGCCGGCCGCGAAGAACGCCGCCGAGAGTTCGCGCCACGACATCGGCACCGAACACCAGGCTTTCGAACCGACGCTGGAGACGATGCGCCAGTCGTCGGGCAGGCCGCTCCACTGCACCTGGAGGAGCACGGTGGAGCCGGCGACGTGCTCCGGATACACCAGCGCGTTCGTCTGGTTGAAGGCGACGCGCGAGCCGTCGATCAGCACCCGATGGAAGACGGGATAGCGCAGGCCGCCCGCCCAGTCCTGGTGCAGGACGTAGCGCACGGTCACGGGCGCGCGCGAGCGGTGGACGAGCGTGCGTTCGTCGCCCTCGGCCGGGCCCACGGTGACGCCGGGCTCGGCGTCGAGCACGCTCACGGCGGCTCCGAGCCCCGTCTCGCCGGCCCAGGTGCCGGGCAGCACGATGCGCGTGCGCCCGCTCGGATCGCCGCGAAACTGCAGGGTGACGGCGATGCTGGGCGGCTGGCCGCCGCTCGCACGGTATTCGAAGCTGTAGCGCAGCGTGTCGACCTGCTGCGCGCCGGCCCTCCCGCCCACGGCGAGAAGGGCGAGCGCGAGCGGCACGGACAACGGGGAGGGTGACATGACCCGCACATGATTGCGAAAGGGCGGCCCCTTTGCCAGAGCGAACCGGCGCGGCTAGAATCCGCCCATCTCGGAGGCCAGCCATTCATGCGCGTCGCGATCGTTGGAGGACCCGGCATCGGGAAGAGCACCCTCGTGCGCCAACTTGCCGACCTGTACCACAATGGGGCGTACGGCGAGGGCGAGAAAGGGGTGTGGGATCCGCGCGTGCTGGCGGACATCGAGGCCGGGCGCAATCCCGTGGGCGTGACGGCGTACTTCGGCCGCCTGTACGACGCCAACTACCGCGATGCGCAGGAGCACGACCGCCCGGGACGCGTGATCTTCTTCGAGGGCGCGCGCATCACGCTCGAAGCGCACATCGCCGAGTACCCGGCCGAATACCATGACGCGCTGCGCGGCGTGCTGTCGATCGGCGACTGGTGGAACCCCGACCGCGTGATCTGCCTGACGTCGAGCACGCAGACCATCGAGAAGCACATCAGGATCCGCAACCGGCCGCACGAGAGCGTCGAGCTGATGGTGCACCGGTTCCGGCTGATCGACGGCGAATTCCGGCGGCTGGCGGCGCAGGACCCGAAGGCCGTCGTCATCAACCGCGACCACATGGAGTTCCACGAGCACGACGACCTGATCAGGATCGTCAAGGCCGCGGGCCTGCCGATGTTCGAGCCGGTGCCGTACGAGGTGATGGAGCGCTACGGCGGATAGAGAGTTGGTGAGCCACAGACGGCCGCGATGCCCCATCTGGCCGTGTTGTTTGGTGATCGTTTCACCGGCGAGACGTGAGATCCGAGTGCCCCGGCCTCACACACAGACAAACGGATAGGCCCCCGAGCTCGAGGGGATCGGTGCTCCCGGCGCCAATCCACCGAGTTCGCTCGTTGGACCGGAGGCTCCGCGGGTCGGGACGGGGGCTTCTCCCCGTGGACAGGGGACTCCGCAGGTCGGGACGGGGGCTTCTCCACATGGTCCGGCGACTCCGCAGGTCGGGACGGAAGCTTCTCCCCGTGGACCGGGGGCTCCGCAGGTCGGGACGGGGGCTTCTCCGTGTGGATAGGGGACTCCGCACGTCGGAACGGGGGTTTGTCCGTCTGGACCGGGGGCTTCGCAGGTCGGGACGGGGGCTTCTCCTCGTGGACCGCGGGCTCCGCACGTCGGGACGGGGACTTCTCCACATGGTCCGGCGACTCCGCACCTCGGGACGGGGGCTCCGCACCTCGGGACGGGGGCTCCGCACCTCGGGACGGGGGCTCCGCACCTCGGGATGGGGGCTCCGCACCTCGGGACGGGGGCTCCGCACGCCGGGTCGGGGGCCTGTCCGTGTGGACCGGGGACTCCGCCCGTAGGCGCGCGGGCGCCGCCGGGCGTTCCGGACCCTCCGCGCGCCTACTTGGGAGTTTGCGCTTGCCCCCGTGGAATGCGTTGGCTGGCGTTGCGGCACCATGTGCGTGTTCATACCGGCGGTGCCGCTGACCGATCTGTTCCTCGGTCAGCGCGTACAGCCCCGGCACCGCGCGCAAGGACTGGTGATGGCGATTCGCGAGGCGCTCCCGGCGGTGATATAATCGGGTCGAGCCGTCACGCTCCCCTCTCAGCCTCACCACCAAGACGCGGCAACATGATCAGATTGCAGATTCGCGTTTCCGACCTCGCCGTGGCGGCCGTACTCGCCGCCGCCCCGCTGGCGCTCCAGGCGCAACGCGGCTCGCGCCCTCGCACCGCGCAGCCCCGGCAGGCCGAGGACCCGCGCTACTCCCAGACGGAGAAGCCGCCGCTCCATGCCACGCACTGGCTGGCCATCACCGGCAAGCCGCTGTCGGCCACGGCCGGCGCGCTCATCTTCGCCGAGGGCGGCAACGCGGTGGACGCGGCGGCGGCGATGCTCGCCGCCGGCTGCACGATGTGGGACACGCTCTCGTGCGGCGGCGAGACGCAGGCGCTGATCTACAACCCGCACACGCACAAGGTCATCGGCCTCGACGCGCTCGGCGTCGCGCCCGCGGGGGCGACCGCCACCTTCTACCACAGCAAGGGCTACCGCTATCCGCCCGAGTACGGGCCGCTGGCCGCGGTCACGCCGGGCACGGTGGGCGGGCTGCTCACCATGCTCGCCGAGTACGGCAAGCTGTCGCTCAAGCAGGTGCTGGCGCCGGCCATCCAGATGGCCGACGGCTACGCCATCGAAGCGCAGATCTGCAATACGATCCAGCAGTACAAGGACACGATCGCGCAGTGGAAGTACGCCAGCGGCGTGATGTTCACGCACCCCGGCACGGCGCACCCCGGCCCCTACGCCGGCGAGGTGTTCGCGCAGAAGGATCTGGCGGCCACCTGGCGCAAGCTCGTCGACACGGAGCAGCAGGCGCTCAAACAGGGCAAGACGCGGAAGCAGGCCATCTACGCGGCGTACGACCGCTTCTACAAAGGCGACATCGCCCGCGAGATGGTGCGCGGCGTACGCGAGGAGGGCGGCCTGTTCACGATGGAGGACCTGGCCAACTGGAAGGTGCACATCGAGGAGCCGCTGCACACCAACTACAAGGGCATCGAGGTCTACAAGCTCCCGATCTGGCAGCAGGGGCCGGTGATGCTCCAGGCACTCAACATTCTGGAGAACACCGACGTCAGGTCGATGGGCTACAACTCGGCCAAGTACATCCACACGCTGTACCAGACGATGAACCTGACCTACGCCGACCGCGATTTCTACTACGGCGATCCGTACTTTCCACCGGTCGAACCCGTGGAAGGACTGCTGTCCAAGGCGTACGCGAAGGCGCGGTTCGCGCAGATCGACTGGACGCACAACGATTCCACCGTGAAGCCGGGCGATCCGTACCCGTATCAGCACGGCGTGAATCCGTTCAAGGACCTGCTGGCGCAGTGGAATCCGCTGGCCTTCGAGCCGGCGCCCCGGCAGCAGCGGAGCGGCGGGCAGGACCGGATGCCGGTGAAGGCGGACACGAGCGCCGGGCGCATGTCGGGGGCCTCGGAGTTCCTGCCCGACGACGCCACGCGCGCCGACTCGGCGTTCGCCGACGACTTCTATGCGGGCACGACGTCGATCGAGGCGTCGGACGCCGAGGGGTGGGTGGTGTCGGTGACGCCGAGCGGGGGCTGGGTGCCGGCGGTGATCGCGGGCCGCACCGGCATCGGCCTGAGCGAGCGGGCGCAGAGTTTCGTGACCGACGCCAAGGACGGTCCGTTCAACGTGATCCAGCCGGGCCAGCGCCCGCGGGTGACGCTGACGCCGACGATTGCGCTCAAGGACGGCGCGCCGTACCTGGCGTTCGCCGTGCAGGGCGGCGACTCGCAGGATCAGAACCTGCTGCAGTTCTTCCTCAACGTCGTGGAATTCGGAATGACGCCGCAGGAAGCCGCCGAGGCGCCGAACATCAACAGCTATCAGATGCGTTCGTCGTTCGGGCTGCACGAGAACGAACCGGGGCGCATGATGATCGCCACGTCCCTGCCCGACTCGACGCGCGCGCAGCTGGAGCGGATGGGCTACCGGCTGGAGCCGACGCAGCGGACGTCAGGGCCGATCAACGCGATCATGTTCGATCTCGCGCATCGCACCATGTGGGGCGCGTCGAGCAACCACGGCGAGGATTACGGGATCGCGTGGTGAGCGCGCGAGGCGGTGAGGCAGTCAGGCGGCCGCGCCGCCATCCGCTCGCCTCTTCCGGCTCAGCACGCCGGCCGCAACGAGCGTGAACAGCAGTCCGACGGGCAGCGGCTCGAGAAAGGTGTAGCCGATGTTGACGAGCGGATTCCGGTACGCCTCCTGGAACTCCGCCATTTCCTTCGTCCGCGCGGCGATCTGAGCCTCGGTGGCGCCGGATTTCTTCGCCTGGTCCACGACGTAGGCGGCGTACTTCTCGCCGAAGTCGGGCATCAGGCGGTAGTAGATCAGCTCCCAGGTGGCCACGTAGCACGCGCTGGCGACGAGCGTGATCAGGAACCCGACCACGAACGCCCGGCCGAAGCCGACGCGCCCGCCCGCCACGGTGTCGCGGTACGACCGGACGCCGAAGTATACCATTAAGAAGGCGAGCACCATCGACGTGTAGCCGACGATGGCGCCGCGGTCGAAGCCGATCTGGTCCTGGAACGGAATGGTGATGAGCATCATCGCCGACAGGACGGCGCCGGCGATGAGCCCGAAGGTCAGCACGATCTTGCGCATGGCAGCTCCTGGGAGGTGGAGGACGGCCGATTCTAATCGCGGGAGGGGGCCGGGCGCGTCACCCGAACGGGTGATTTTGTCCCTTTTCACGGGATCAACCGAAGTTCCTTGGCCCGCTGCACGGCCTGGGTGCGGCGCCGGGCGCCGAGTTTGTCGAACAGGCGGCTCGTGTGCGTCTTGACCGTATTCTCGCTGACGAAGGCCCGCCCGGCGATCTCCCGATTGCTCAGCCCTTCGGCGATCAGCTCCAGGATCTCCGCCTCGCGCGGCGTGATGCCGAGCGAATCCATTTTGCCCTGGTCGCGCACGAAGGTGCTCGCTGCCGGTACGGGGACCTCGCGGACAACCACGGTCTCCTTGGGCCGCGTGAGCCGGAGGCCGAGCCAGATGCCCACACTGGCGAATACGGCGGCCACGAGCCCACCGTAGATCTCGACGGAGTACTCGAGGACGAGCCACCGATACTCGATGAGCTGAAGGAGCGCGATGAGGGCGCCCCCGGCGAGCCCGTAGAGCAGGACGTGCTTGCGCATCCCCAATTGTAGGACCGCCGGGCCCGGCGCGGAACGCCGGGCGGCGTGCGGCCGTCCCGCCGCCGGCCGTCCTGTCGCCCTAGCTCCCGTCGACGGTCGTCGTCCGGTTCACCCAGGTGAAGAAGAGCCCGGTCATCACACCGAACGTGACGATGAGCCCGCCGATCTCCATGATGCCGCCGGCCGCCTGCAGGTCGTTCATCGCCGAGAATCCGCGCATCGGCGGCGCCAGCTGGTAGATGCTGTATATCGGGAACTCGGCGAACAGCATCACGATGGCGATGCCGGAATGCACCAGCGTGGCCAGGAACACGTAGAGGATCTTGAACAGCATGGGAAACTCGCGGCGCGGCACGCTCAGCACTACGGGCCACCAGAGCGCGAAACCGCCCACGAGCCAGGCGATGTCGATGGCGAAGGACCCGAGCTGCGACACCATGAATCCGTCGACGACGGCCGGCACGTGCGTGGCCGCGGCGATGACGTTGAAGACGATCGCCGCCATGAGCGGCATCGTGACCACGCGGACGACGCGCCACGCCGCCCCGGTGGGCTCCGGGCGCGCCGCCAGCCCCGGTTCCATGCCGATGAGGATGAGCGGACTCACGACCATGGTCAGCAGCAGGAACTGCAGCGCGTGCGCGCTGGCCAGATAGCCGGCGGCGAGCGGCCCCAGCGGCCAGTCGAGCGAGAGCCAGGCGAGCAGCACGCCACCCCATCCGATCAGCCGCCGGCGCCGCGCCGACGGCGTGTCGGGCCCGCCGCGGACGAGCGCCCAGTACCCGCCGGCGATGCCGAGGACCACCAGCCAGATGCCCGGATACGGGCGCCACTTCCAGGTCCAGGCAACGCCCTGGGCCGAGCACCACCACTGCACGTTGGTCACCATGTCTGGTTTGTCGCCTGTGGCCGGAAGCTCAGTGAGCGCCGCGAAGGAGTTCGGGCAGGTCGTGCACCCAGTCCTGCTGCAGCGTGCCGAAGGGATAGGCGCGGTGCGCGCTGTCGTCGGCCGTGAACGCATACACCTGCGCCGCGTGGCCGACGGTGTAGCTGGTGTCGCCCGGCGCGCCCGCCTCGCGCGCGGCGATGGCCACGCCCACCGCGCGTTCGGCGGCCTGGATCTCGGACTCGGTGCCGCGCAGCCCGACGAATGCCGGGTTGAAGCTGTCGAGCCAGCTGCGGAGCCGGGCGGCGGAGTCGCGCGGCGGATCGGTGGTGATGAACACCACCCGGACACGCTGCTGATCGGCGCGCGAGAGCCGCTTCATGGCCGCGGCGATGTTGGCCATCTGCACCGGGCAGACGTCGGGACAGTGCGTGTAGCCGAAGGCGAGCAGCGTGAGCTGGCCCTGGGTCTCGCGCGCGAACTCGAACGGCTGGCCGCGCGTGTCGGTGAGCGTGAACGCCGGGCGCGCGATGGGCGCCGGCAACCGGGCGCCATGCAGGTCCTGCGAGTCGCGGGCCGGCCCGGCGCACGCCCCACAGAGGGCGAGCGCCGCCAGGAAGCGGAGGCCGTGCGAACGCGTCACACCAAGAACGTAACGGCCCTCCCGGAGGCATGGAAGCGACTCTGGAAAGCGCAAAGATGCGAACGGCGCGCCCGGATCGGGCGCGCCGTTCGCTGGCCGCTGGTACCGGCGCCTACTCGATGCCGCGCGGGTCCGGCTTCATCTCGAACGTCTGTTCGTAGGTCTTCCCATTCACTGTCATGCGCGCGGTGAAGGTGCCGGTGTTGACGGGCGCCGGGCCCGCCGGCCCGCCGCGCCCGCGGCCTCGGCCGCCGCGACCGCCGCCTCCACCGCCGAACCCGCGCCGGCCGCCGCCGGCCGGGCTGAACACCACGCGGTGCATGCCCGCTCCCGTCTGGAAGGGCTCGGGCGTGGCCTGCCAGAGCGGCGAGACGTTGGCGATGCCGCCACGACCCCCGCGGCCGCCGCGGCCGCCCGCCGCCGCGCCGCCGCCCTGGGCGTCGAAGGTCGCGCGCACCGCGCCGGCGGCGTCGAGCACCTCGATCTTCACGTCGGGGCTGTCGGCCTTGAGGTAGTAGTCGACGTAGGCGCCCACCGGCGGGTTGGGCGTCTGCGGTTCGTCCTTCTGCAGCGGCGTGCCGTTGTCCCCGCCCTGCGCATAGTTGTAGGCGTCGGCGGGCTTGAACAGATACGCGTCCGCGGCGGCCACGGCGTCGTTGATCTGGCGCAGGGCGCTGATGTCGTCGATCACCCAGATGCCGCGCCCGTGGGTGCCCACGATGAGGTCGCCGGCGTAGATCTGGAAGTCGCGCACCGACGTGGTGGGCAGGTTGAGCTGCAGCGGCTGCCAGTGGTCGCCGTCGTCGAACGAAACGAAGGCGCCACGCTCGGTGCCGGCGAACAGCAACCCCTGCCGATCGGAATCCTCGCGCACGGTATGCACGTACACGCCGGCGGGCAGGCCGTCGCTGATGCGCGTCCACGTCCGGCCCATGTCGCGCGTGCGATAGATGTACGGATCGAAGTCCTGCAGCTGATGGCGGTCGACGCTGGCGTACGCCGTGTTGAAGTCGAAGTGCGACGCCTCGATCATCGTCACCCGGCTCCAGGGCGTCAACGCCGACGGCGTCACGTCCTTCCACTCCTTGCCGTCGTTGAGCGTGAGCTTGATCAGCCCGTCGTCGGTGCCGATCCAGAGCATCGGCACGAGCAGCGGCGAGGGCGCGACGGTGTAGACCACGCCGCCGTTGCCGCGATTGGGGTCCACGTCGCCGGCGCTCGCCTGGTCGAGCGACGGCGGCACCGCGACCGGCCGGCGCGTGAGGTCGTCGCTGATGCGCGTCCACGTGGCCGCGCTATCAGTGGACTTGAATACATACTGGTTGGCGTAATACAGGTTGCGCGGGTCGGCCGGCGACAGCACGAGCGGCTGCGTCCAGTCGGTGCGCGCGCTGACGCCGTCGGGCACCTGCGGCGACGTCGTGCCGGGCACGCCGCGATTGAGCGCCAGGTCGAACCGGCTGCCGGTGCCGCCGTAGATGATGCCGGGGTGCAGGGGATCGCCGGCCGTGTAGCCGCTCTCGCCGCCGGCGCCGATCGGCTCCCAGTCGCGGGTGGAGATCTCCGCGAACTTGCCGCGGACACACACGGCCACCGAACCCGAGTCCTGCTGCGCGCCCGTCACCCAGTACGGGAAGCGGTGGTCCACCGACACGTGGTACATCTGCGCCGTGGGCTGGTTGAGCCACGAGCTCCACGTCACGTCGCGGGGATCCCTGGTGCGCGCGTTGCGCGTGATGATGGTGCCCTGGTCGCTGGCCACGATCATCGTGTCGGAGTCGTCGGGGCTGACCCACGCCTGATGGTAATCGTCCCCGCCGGGCGACCCGCGGAGCGCCACCCACGTCTTGCCCCCGTCCTCGGTGCGCGACACGGCGACGTTGGACACGTAGACGATGTCGGGGTTCTTCGGATCGCACACGACGTGCTCGAAGTACCAGCCGCGGCCCCAGAGCGCGCCGTCGTCCGACATCTTGGTCCAGTGCGCGCCGGCGTCGTCGGAGCGGAAGAACCCGCCCTGCCCCGTGGCGCCGGCGCCGAAGGCGCCCGCCGTTTCGGGCGGCTTGGATCCCGGCGGCAGCTCGAGGTTGTCGATCACCGCGTAGACGCGGTTCGGATGGCTGGCCGAGATCGCGATGCCGCTCTTGCCCATGCCCTGCGTCGGCAGGCCGTTGGTGAGTTCCTTCCAGCTGTCGCCGCCGTCGGTGGACTTGTAGATCCCGCCGCCGGGCCCGTTGCTCGGCGCGTACACGAACCAGGGCGGCCGGCGGGTATTCCAGAGGCCGGCGTAGACGACGTTGGGGTTCGAGGGATCGATCTGTACCTCGATGGCGCCCACGTCATTGTTCTTGAACAGCACCTTCTTCCACGTCTTGCCGCCGTCGCGCGTGCGGAAGACGCCGCGGTCGGGGTTGCCGGAGTAGAAGTGGCCGATGGCGGCCACGTAGGCGACGTCGGGGTTGTGCGGGTGCACGGCGATCTTCCCGATGTGCTGGGTCTGCTCGAGACCGAGATGGGTCCAGCTCCTGCCGCCGTCGGTGGACTTGTAGACGCCGTTGCCGAAGCCCGTCGAATCGCGGAGCGTGCACTCGCCGGTGCCGACGTACACGGTGTCGGGCGCCGAGGGCGCGACGGCCACGGCGCCGATGGACGCGACCGGCTGTGAATCGAACACCGGCTCCCACACGCGGCCGGCGTCGATGGACTTCCAGAGCCCGCCGTTGACCGAGCCGAAGTAGAACTCGTTGGGGCGGCCGGGCACCCCGGTCACCGCGTCGGTGCGCCCGCCGCGGAAGGGGCCGAGCATGCGCCACTGCAACCCCGAGAACAACCGGGCGTCGACGGGCGCGCGGAGCGCCGTGGACAGTATGCCGTGGCTGAGCGCTTCCGGCGACGCCGGTGCGACAGCGGGGGCACCGGCCGCGGCCCGGGGCCAGAGGGCGCGCCCGACGAAGGGCCCGGCGAGCGAGGCGGCGAGGCCGTAACGGCCGGCGCGCAGAATGAAATCGCGCCGCGAGACTTCGGATTTCTCGGCGGCGTCATCGCGCGGCGCGTCAGCGCCGGTGGGGTCGGTGTTCGTGGGCTGGTTGGCCACTGCAGGCTCCCGATGCGTGCATCGAAGGTCGTGGGTCGCGGTGCGGCGGAGGGACCGCGTGGGACGCAGTGGAATTACTCCCCGGTACAGGGAGCGTCAAGCGACGGGAGGCAGCGCGGGCCAACCACTCCGCCCCCGGGGGATCGCCCCGGGCATCGCCCGCGCCGCCGCCCGGGTCACTGCAGGTTTCTGCCGATCAGCGCTTCGATCTGGGCCTTGGCCGTGCGCGCGTCGAGGCGGGCCTGGATAAGGTTCTGGCGCGCCGTGGCGAGGGCGGTCTGCGCCGTCAGCACGTCCACCAGCCCCACGGCGCCGGCCCGGTACTGCGCGTCCTTGGCGGCGACGTTCTCTTCCGCCGACTCGATGGTGAGCTGCTGGAGCTGGATGCGCGTCTGCGCGGTGCGAAACAGCGAGAGGTACTGCGCCAGATTCTCGCGCGCCGCCAGCCGGGCGTCGCGCAGCTGGGCCCGGGCGTTGTCGCGATCCGCGTCGGCGGAGATGACCCGGCTCTCGCGCTGGAACCCGCTGAACAGCGAGTAGCTGACGAAGAAGCTCAGGCTGGTGCTGGTGCTCTTGGTGCCCCCGCCGAGCACGAAATGGGGCGTGCTCCAGGAGCTGCCGGATCCATACTGCATGCCGAGCGACGGGAGATAAGCGGCGAGCGAGGCCCACCACGCCGACGTGTTCGCGTCTGCCTGGTGTTGGGCCTGGCCCACCGCGGGACCATCCAACGCGAGCGCGGCCAGGGAGGCGCTGTCGAGGCTGATCTCCGGGATGAGCGCCGTGTCCGACGCCACGGCGGTGACCTCGTGCGCGCCGCCGACGAGGCGTGTGAGCCCCGTATTGGCGGCGACGAGGCTGCCCTGGGCGGTGACGAGCGCGACCCTGGCCTGGCCGACCGCCACGGCGCTGCTCAGCGAATCCGCGCGCGACATCGCGCCGCCGGCCACCTTGGCCTCGGTCACGGCCATCTGTTCGTTCGCCTCCTTCAGCTGCTGTTCGGCGGCCGCCTCGGCTTCGCGCGATGCCAGCACGGCGAAGTACTGCTGCTTGACCGAGAGCGCGATGGCGAATTGCTGGATGACCTGATTCTGATCGGCCGCGTCGAGGCTCGCCTTGGCGCTGCGATAGTTCAGGTAGTTCGCGCCGCCATTGAACAGCGTGAGACTCGCGTAGTAGCTCTGGCTGTAGCCCCAGGTACCTGGAGACGGAATCAGGATGCCGCCCTGGTAGTACAGACCCTGTTGGTGCCCGGCGAATTGGTTGAAGCCGACGCTGGGCAGGAACGCCGAGATGGCGGTCTTGAAGTTGGCGTTGGCCACGCGCGAAGCGCTGCGCGCCTGCACGGTCTGCGGCGAGTTCGCCTGGGCCTGCCGCACGGCGGCGTCGAGCGCGATCGGCACGGGACCCGCCGCCGCCGCCTGTTGAGCCAGGGCGGCGCCGGGCACGGCGCCGAGGCCCGCCACCATGAGAACGACCACCGATCGAATGAACAGGCGCACGACTTCCTCCGGGAGTAGAAACGAGAGCCACCAACGCAAGCGGCATGCCACGGCACCCTACGCGCAGGGACGCCGTACGATTCAATTTGCCGCGCGGCGGCCGCGGCGCGAGCCAGGTCCGCTGTTCGGACGTGAGACGGGAGTTCCCGATATCGGACACCGGCGGCGGGCCGACGGTTGGTCCCGGGAGGGCGGGCTCGGCTAGGTGTCGAGCACCTGGCGCACCTTCAGCGTCAGCGCCTCGATCGTAAACGGCTTGGCGATGAACGGCTCGTTTCCCGGCACGCGATCACTCTCGCCCGCCGGGCCCGCGGACGAGCCGCTCATGAACAGCACCCTGAGCGTCGGCCGGTCGGCGTGCAGCCGGTGGACCAGATCGCGCCCGTGCATGCCGGGCATGTGGAAATCGCTGAGCACGAGATCGATCCGGCCGCGGTGTTCGCTCGACACGCGCATCGCCTCCCCGCCGTGCGCCGCCTGGAGGACGGCGTATCCGCGGCGGGTCAGGATGCGGGCGAGGTTGCCCCGCAGCGCGTCCTCGTCGTCCACGACGAGCACCGTCTCCGGGCCGCGGGCGCGGCTCGCGCCCGGCCCCTCGGCGAGCGGGTGGCGCCCGGTCGCCGACGCGGCATCGCGGTCCGGCGGCGCCGACGGCAGGTACACGACGAAGGTCGTGCCGGCGCCGACGGCGCTCTCCACCTCGACGTGGCCGCCTGCGTCGCGCACGATCCCGTACACCGTGGACAGGCCGAGCCCGGTGCCCTTGCCCTGCGGCTTGGTGGTGAAGAAGGGATCGAAGATCTTGCGCAGCGTGTCGGGGGGAATGCCGGTGCCGGAGTCCCGCACGCCCAGCGCCACGTGGGGCCCCGGCTTGAGTCCGATCCGGCGCCTGGCCTCGGCGTCGTCGATGGTCACGTTCGCGGCGCTGAGGCGCAGGGTGCCGCCGTCGGGCATCGCGTCCACGGCGTTGATCACGAGATTCATGAGCACCTGTTCGAGCTGCGTGGGGTCCATCTGCACGATGCCGAGCGGCTCGTCGAGATCGACCCGCAGGTCGACGGTGTCGCCGGTGACCCGGCGCAGCATCGGCTCCACTTCGCGCACGGCCTCGCCGACGGCCAGCGCACGCGGCAGGATCGCCTGCTTGCGGCTCATGGCCAGCATCTGGCGAGAGAGGGCGGCCGCCCGCTCGCCGGCGGCCCGAATCTCGCCGATTTCGGCGCGGATGGGCGCGCCGTCGGGCAGTTCGAGCAACACCAGATCGCAGTAGGAGCGGATGATCGTGATGAGGTTGTTGAAATCGTGCGCGATGCCGGCGGCGAGCCGCCCCACGGCTTCGAGCTTCTGGGCATGGTGGAACTGTTCCAGGAGTTCCCGCTGTTCGGTGGTATCGACGGCCGTCACGCCGAGGCCGATCGGCGCGCCGCCGCCGGAGCGGATCGGATAGGCATTGAGCAGCAGATGCCGGATGCGGTTGGAACCCGGCGCGGGGCGCGCCATCTCGAAGTTCTGGAGAGGTTCGTCCGCCTCGATGACCCGCAGCAGCGCCCGTTCGAGATCCGGACTGAGCCCCGGATTGACCTCGCGCAGCGTCCGGCCGATGTGGTCGGCAGCCGGCGCGCCGGTGATGGCGGCCGTGGCGTCGTTCACCATCGCGTATCGCAGATCGCGGTCGAGCAGCGACATCGCGATCGGCGCGCTGTGCAGCGCGGCATCGAGCAGCGCGGCGTTGCGGCGCCGTTCCCGGGCCTCCTGCTCGGCGCGTTCGTGCGCCTGACGCTCCGATTCGACGGTTTCCGCGAGCTCGGTGTTCGCCAACTCGAGCTCCTGGACCTGCTGCTCCAGTTCGACGGCCTGCTCCTCGAGCAGCATCTGCTGCTCGGCGACCTGCTCCGCCTGCGACCCGAACCGCCGGCCGGAGACGATCACGAGGCCGGCGAGCAGGCCGCTGGGCAGAATCATGGCCGCGAGCGCGAGCAGCCCGATCCCCTGGCTGCGGCCGCGCCGGTCGTCGTAGAGCACGTCTTCGGCGGTGAGGAATTCACCGAACGCGGCGCGCAGGGGCGCGAACAGTTCCTCGTCCCGCGGCACCGCCGCCGCGGGGGCCAGCGTTCCGCCAAGCGCGGGCTCCACGAACCCCGCGTTCCACGCCCCAGCCGCGGCCGCGATGGCGCGGGCCCGCGTCTGCTGGGCCGGGTTGTCGGCGGTGAGCGCCACGAGGGAATCGAGCGCGGAATCGAGGCGGGCGCCCGCCGCCCCCGCGGGTTCCAGGGCCGCGGCGCCGCGCGACAGCAGGTATCGGTTCGCGGCGCCGTCGCGCTCGAGCGCATTCGCCAGCCCGGTCCGGGCCACGGACGCGACCTCGCGACTGTGCTCCTGCCACCCGCGGACGGAGCGTTCGACCGCGAACAGCGCCGCCTCGGCGACCCCGAACATGACGAGGGCGACGGCCAGCAGCGCGCTGTGGCGGCGGAGTCCGGCAATGCCCCCCGCGGGGGACGCGCGGCGTCGCGCGTCGTGGCTGGTCACGGCCCAGGGAACGGCGTTAGCAGGCGCATTAGCACTACATTACGCAACCGGGCGCCGCGCGCAAGACCCTGCCGCACATCACCAGTCCTTAATTCGACTTCGGCCGATCCGCTGTACGGATGCGTGCGACCAAGTCCTGCACGGCCTTCCGCGTATCCTCATGGACGAGCGAAGGCACGGCGTCCTCGATCCGCTGCAGCGCGGCGGCGTGGTCGGGCCGCGAGAGCGCCACCCCCAGCCCGCCGACGACGTACCGCCGGACCCCCGCCCGCTCGTCGTTGGCGTGCTGCATCAGCAGGTCCAGGGCGTGCGCGTCGCCGCGGGCCGCGAATACGCCCAGCACCTGCGCCGCGAAGCCATCGAGCGCCAGCAGCCCCTCGACGTCTCCCGCCCGGGCCGTGTCGTTGCGCTGAGCAATCACCTGCATCGCGGCGTGGCGAATCGACTCCTGGTACGACGGTTCCCGCAGCGCCTTGCCGACCAGCGCATCGGCATGCGCCGAGTCGGCCCGGGCGAACGCCCCGACCGCCGCGGCCCGCACGTCGTAGCTCGAATCGTGGGCGAATGCTTCACGGATGAGCGCGGCGGCACGCTCGCCGCCCAACTGCCCCAGCGCCGAAACGGCGGCGGCCCGGACCGCGGCCGACGTGTCGCCCAGCGCGGCGGCGACCGGACCCATGGCCACGGCGGCCGGGAACCCGGCCAGCGCGGCGACCGCCTGCCGGCGGGTCAGGTAGTAGTCCGCATGGGCGGCGGCCTGCCGCAGCGCCGCCACCGCAGCGGCGTCGGTGTCGCGCGTCGCCAGTTGGCCGATTACCCACTCGCGGTTCCACAGGTCGCCGTCGCGCGCGATCTGCGCGGCGAGCCAGGACGTCGGCTGCGGGAAGTCGAGCGACTTGAGCACGTGGTTGCCGTCGTCGAAGATCACCATGGTCGGCGCGCTGCGCACGCCGGGCACGGTGATCGTCTGGCTCCGCGCGTCGAGCATCGCCCGGTGCACGACGTCACCTTCGGCGGTGCCGACGCGCACCGAAACCGGCATGCGGAACACCTGCGGGACGTCGAACTGGACCCCGTTCTTCTCCGGCTTGAGGGTGTCGCGCTGCGTCTGCTCCACGGTGAGCCGAAGCGCGTGCGCCGCGGAATCGTAGGCGGCCGCGACGGTGAGCGCCGGGTATCCGGCCGAGTAGACCCACTCGCTCCAGAACCAATCGAGATTCTCGCCCGTCGCCAGCAGCACCGCCTGGCGCAGGTCGTCCGACGTGCCGTTGCCGAAGGCGTGGCGCGTGAGGTAGGTGTGGATCGACGCCCAGAAGCGCTCGGGCCCGAGGTAGTTCTCGAGCATCCGCAGTACGAGCGCGCCCTTGGGATAGATGTTGTTCGACGCCAGCGAGGCCAGCGCCATCGGGTGGCGCTCGTCGATCTGCAGGTACTGGCGGTACTCGTCCGCGTAGTAGTCTTCCGCCGCGTGCTCGCCGCGGGCGTGGGCCCAGTACTGCCCCGGCATGAACTCGGCGAACCCTTCGTTGAGCCAGAGATTGGCCCAGTCCTCGGTGGTCGCGTAATCGCCGAACCACTGGTGGGCGAGCTCGTGCGGAATGAGCAGTTCCAGATACCAGGGGCGGTCCTGATAGGCCCGGGCGTCGGGCAGCCAGTCCACGAGCGTCGTGGCGCTGACGTTCTCCATGCCGCCGAAGAAGTCGGCCACCGTCGTCTGCGCGTACTTCGCCCAGGGATACTTGATCCCGGTGAGCCTGGAGTACGTGTCGATCATGTCCGGCGTGTGGTGGAACAGCCGCCAGGCGTTGGCGCTGTCGGCGTGGTACACGTAGTAGTCCACCGGGATGCCGTTCCACGCGTCGTGGATCCTGGCGAACGGTCCGACGACCAGCGACACGAGGTAGGTGGCCGAGGGTTCGTCCTCGCGCCAGGTCATCGTATGCTGCGCGCCGTGCGGCACGTCGGACACGAGGCGCCCGTTCGAGACGGCGAGATCGCCCCGATCCACCGTCGCGACGAGCTCCCACGATTCCTTGTCGTTCGGAAAGTCGTAGGTCGGGAACCAGAGGTGGTTGTCCATATCCTCGCCCTGGCTCCAGATCTGGCGGGGCCGGTGGGCGAGGCCGTCGGGCGTGATGTACGTGAGGCCGCGGCCGTTGTTGACCTTCCCCTTATAAGCGACGGTGAACACCAGCGTGTCGCCGAATCCGACCGGGGCCGACGGGAAGACCACCAGCGTGTCGCCGTGGCGAGACGTCCGGACGAGGCGGCCGTTGGGGCCCGTGACCTTGGAGTTTTCGAGCAGCGCCCCCTCGTCGAGCACGACGGAGTCGAGCCCGGCCCGCCGGGAAACGATCGTGGTGGTCACCACGCCGGCGAACGACGTCGAATCCCAATTGAAGTCGGACAGCACGATGCGCTGGTGGGCCAGGTCGTAATCGTGCGAGCGCGCGTAGGCGCCGTTGACCACCTGCACGGCGTTGGATTGGGCGAACGCGGCAGGCGCGACGAATGCGAGGCAGAGAGCGGAGATCGAAAGGCGCATGATGAATCAGTTCCCCCGTACCGAGAGCAACCGGTCGGCAATCCGGCCGGCCAGCGCCCGCGCGTTCACGCGGTCGCTGTTGGTGAGGATGATGATCGCGGCCCGGCGCTGCGGGAACTTCACGAACGCGTTGCGCCCGCCGTCGGGCGTGCCGTACTCCGACGCCTGGCGGAGGCCGTGCGCCGCGCCGAGCTGCCACCCCAGCCCCATGTGACCGTTCGGCTCCACCGGGCGGAACGCCGCGTCGGGGCCGGCCGTCGTGAACGCCGGGTTGTCGAGGAGCCCCAACTCCCAGCGGTACAGCTCGTCCACGTCGCTCTGGAACGCGCCGTCGTCGCCGGCCACCGTGCGGTGGGCGCCGATGGGCGTGAACAGCCGCTGGGTGACGAACCGCTGGAACGTGCCCCCGGAGGCCCTGGCGATGAGCGCCGCCAACTGTGCCGCGCCGCCCGGGTCCTGGCGTTCGCCGGAGAGGAACTGGCGCACGGTCACTTCGCCGCCCGCGGTGAGCGGCGCGTCGAGCGAGAGCTTGCCGTCCGCCTCGAGCAGGAGCGCCGCGGCCGTGAGATACCCGTCGGACAGGCCGCCCAGGTCGAACTGCGGCAGCGTGGTGGCGGGCATGTACTTCGGCTGCGGCGGCACGCCATACGACTTGTCGACGAACACCTCGCCGTTCTCGGCCACGAGCACGGTCGCCTCGGTAGCCGGCACGCCGGCGAACACCGAATCGACGAACGCCTCGGTGAGCGGGGAGTCCTGGATGGCGCGGTGCAGCACGTGGCGCGCCGCCAGATCGTAGCGGTCGCCCGGGTGCAGCGTCAGGAACGGCTTGCCGGAATCCGTGGGATCGTGGCCGCCGTACACGAACGCCTTGTCGCGGCCGATGATCGTGGCCGTATCGCCCTGCACCAGCCACGCCGTGCCCTCGTCCTCCGACATGCCGAGGAGTTCCGGGTAGCGCGGCATCACCGAGTCGGCGAGATCGGCCAGCCGCTCGCGGGCGACCACGTGCTGGTCGATGCCGACGCCGCGAAGGAACCCGAATCCCTGCTCGTACGCGGGCGCCACCATGATCTCGTTGCCCTCGCGCGCGCCGCGCACGAGAAAGCTCGCGAGAATCGACGCGCCGGCGGACGAGCCGCCCACGACGCCGCCGCGCGCCAGCACGTCGTGAAACGCCTGCTCCGTCTTCGTCCCGGCGTACGAATCGACAAGGTGCCACTGCCGCCCGCCCTCGAACCACACGCCGCCGGCGCGCTTGAGCGGCTCGATGAACGCGTCGCTGTTGGCGACGTTCCGGTCGATGGTGTGCAGCACCACCACGTTCCGCGCGCCGGCGTCCTTGAGTCCCTTCGTCCCCCGCCAGTCGGGCGGATACACCGAGTCGCCGCCGGCCGTCGGCACATCCACGATCAGCGCGCCGGGGCCGCCGGCGAGTTCGACGAACCTGCCCCACAATTCCGGACCCATGGCGCCGCCACCAACCACGAGCACTGCACCGTGGGGCGGTCCGACCCTGGGCTCCGGCGCGGCGGCCGCCATCGTGAGACAGAGCGTCGCGGCGAGAGCGACTTTCCACTCGCCGTACCAGCGGGTCCGGTTCATCGGAGCTCCTCCGTCGGTCTCATCGCGTCCTCACCAGATGTTGGGCACGACGGCCGCTGGACGCACCATCGGATCGCCCGGCTTGCAGCCGAACGCGGTGGCGAAGGCCTGCATGTTGGAGAGCGGTCCGTTGACGCGCCACCGCTCCGGCGAGTGGGGGTCCACCGTCACGCGCAGCTTCATCTCCTCCGGCCGTGAATGCGAACGGAAGCTCTGGGCGAACGAGATGAAGTACCGCTGCTCGGGCGTGAACCCGTCGATCAATGCCGGGCGCCCGTCGCGCTCGAGCGCGCGTTCGAGCGCGTCGTACCCGGTGAGCGCGCCGCCGTAGTCGGCGATGTTCTCGCCCAGCGTGAGGTGCCCGTTCACGTGGAAGGTGTCCACGGCGATGTACCCGTCGTACTGCTTGGCGTCGAGCTCGGCCTGCTTGTCGAACGCCTTCGAGTCGGCGGCGGTCCACCAGTCCGTCAGATTCCCCTCGGCGTCGTAGTGACGCCCCTCGTCGTCGAACCCGTGGGTGAGCTCGTGCCCCGCCCAGCTGCCGCCCAGGGAACCATAGTTCGCCCCGTCGTCGGCCTTCGGATCGAACGTCTGCGGCACCAGCGCGCCGGCCGGGAACACCATCTCGTTCTTGGTCGGATCGTAGTACGCGTTGACCGTGGGCACGGTGATGTCCCACTCGGACTTGTCCACCGGCTGGCCGGGGCGGTTGGCGACGCGGTTCCACTCGAACCGGTCGGCCGCGGCCACGTTGAGCACGAACGGCTGCGCGGCCACCTCGAGCTTCGTGTAGTCGCGCCAGTGGTCGGGGTAGCCGACCTTCTCGTTCATCCTGGCGAGCTTGTCGAGCGCGTGGGCGCGGGTCGAATCGTTCATCCAGGCGAGCTTGAGCAGCCGCTCCTTGAACGCGGCGCGAATGTCGTCGATCACCGACTTCGCCTTGGCCTTGGCCTCGGGCGGGAAGGTGCGGGCCACATAGGCCTGGCCCAGAGCTTCGCCCATCTCGCCGTCGGTGGCGCGCAGGCAGCGCTTCCAGCGCGGCAGCAGCTGTTTGGCGCCGGAGAACCGCTTGCTGAACTCGAAGTTCTCGTTCACGAACGGCGTGCTGAGCCAGGGCGCCGCGCTCGACAGCGCGTGGTAGCGCAGGTAGGCGCGCCAATCCTCGGCCGGCCGCGACGCGACGAGGGCGCTCACCTTCTGCATGTACGCGGGCTCGTCGACGTTCACCTTGGCCACGGGCGCCGAGACGCCGACGTCGTGGAAGTACGCCGCCCACTCGAGGCCGGGGGAGAGCTTCTGAAGCTGGACCACGGTCATCGGGTGGTCGCTCGCCTTGGGGTCGCGACGGGCGACCCGCGTCAATTGCGCCTTGGCCATCTCCGTTTCGAGCGACATCACCCGGCCCGCGTCGGCCGCCGCCTTGCCGCTGTCCTCGCCGGCGAGCACGAACATCTTCGCGACGTGCGCCACGTAGGCCTTGCGCGTGGAGTCGGCCGAGGCCGCCTTGTTCAGATAGTAGTCGCGATCGGGCAGGCCCAGCCCGCCGCGGTCGACGTCGGCGATGTAATGCGCCGCGTCGTGGGCGTCGGCCGCGGGGTAGTACGTGAACAGCACGTTGGCTCCGCTCATCTGCAGCCGTCCGATTTCGGCGAGCAGCGACGGCGCGTCCTTCACCGAGTCGATGCTCGCCAGGGTCGGCCTGAGGGGCGCCAGCCCGGCGGTCTCGACGGCCGCCGAATCCATGCAGCTGCCGTAGAAGGTGCCGAGCTTGTGCTGGGTGCTCGTGTCCGGGAGCGACGGCGCCTTGGCCATCGCGTCCTCGAGCACCGCCTTGACCACCAGTTCGTTGCGGTCGGCCATGTCCTTGAACACGCCCGACGACGAATACGCCGCCGGAATCGTGTCGGTGCGGAGCCAGGTGCCGTTGGCGAAGGCGAAGAAATCGGTGCAGGCCTTCACCGTGGTGTCCATGTAGGCCACGTCCACCACCTTGAGCGGCTTGAGCGCCGTGCTGTCCGACGCCGGTGTCTGCTGGGCGACCTTGCACGAGGCGGCGAGCGTGAGAATGGCGAGCGGAGCGAGACGCCCCGTCCAGCGTGCGATGCGCATGGTCTATTCCTTGCCGGCGCCGGCGGTGACGTCCTTGGCCGTCACGTAGAAGTTCTCGTCGATCCTGAACGCGGCGGGCGACGACAGCGTGGTCGGCGCGCTCTGCCACTGCTCGGTGGGCGTGATGAAGCTGTACCGGTCGGGCGCGAGCGTGACCCGCACCGGCATGTCGAATCCGGGCACGACGTTCCGCCACCGGTACGACAGGGTGCTGCCCGAGAACCGGTATTCGAGTTCCGGTACCATGGTCGTGTTCAGGTACTCCTCGAACACCGTGCGCAGATCGACGCCGGCCTGGCGGCTGATGTAGTCCTCGACTTGCTGGCCGGTCACCGTCTGATGGCGGAACGTCTTCTGCAGGCCGCGCAGGATCCCCCGCCACCTCTCGTCGTCGTTCACGATCTGGCGGATGGTGTGCAGCATGTTGCCGCCCTTGTAGTACATGTCGCCCGAGCCCTCGGCGTTCACGCCGTAGGCGGGAACGATCGGCCGGTCGTTGGCGATGTTCGCGCGCACCCCGATGACGTACGCCGCGCCGGCCGCCTTCCCGGCCTGGCACTCCTCGTACAGCGCCTCGGCGTAGTTGGCGAAGCTCTCGTGCACCCACATGTCCGCCTGGTCCTTCATCGTGAGGCTGTTGCCCCACCACTCGTGCGCGCTCTCGTGCACGATGATGAAATCCCATTTGAGCCCGAGCCCCGTGTGTGACAGGTCGCGCCCCAGGTAGCCGTTCTCGAACCGGTTGCCGTAGGCCACCCCGCTCTGGTGTTCCATGCCCAGGTGCGGCGCCTCGATGAGCTTGTAGCCGTCCTTGTACCACGGGTACGGACCGAACCAGTGTTCGAAGCAGCCCATCATCGACGTCGCCTGCGCCCACTGCCGCTCGGCCGGCTGCAGGTGATAGGCCAGCGGCCAGAAGTCCATGGTGAGCGCCCCGTCCTCGCCGTGGAAGACGGTGCTGAAGTGCGTGTAGTCGCCAGCGTTCACCTCGACGTCATAGTTGTTGATCGGCTCGGTGACGAACCACTCGTACGTCGTCGTGCCGTCGCCGTTCGGAGTCACCGACCGCAGGCGGCCGTTGGACACGTCGATCATGGGATCGGGCACGGTGACGGCGATGCGCTGGCTGTCGGGCTCGTCGGCCAGGTAGTCCTTGTCGGGCCACCAGACGCTGGCGCCGAGTCCCTCGTTGGCGGTGGCCACCCAGCGGTTGCCCAGGCTGTCGTGCTGCCAGATGTAGCCCCCGTCCCACGGGGGGCGCGTCGCGGCCCGCGGCTTGCCGTGGAAATACACCGTCACCGTGCCCGAGGCGCCGACGCGCTGCGGCGCCTCGAGGGTGACGAAGAACGCGTTGCCGTCGCGGCGGTAGCTGAGCGCGCGCCCGGCCTGGAGCATGCTGTCCACCACCATCGGCTGCTGCAGGTCGATCTGCATGAGCTGCGAGGGCTGCAACACCCGGTAGGTGATGTCGGTGGACCCGCCGATCGTGCTGTCGGCGGGATTCACCCGCACGTGCAGGTCGTAGAAGGTGACGTCCCACCAGGCGCGGGCGGCGCCGTTGGACCCGCGCAGCGTGTCGGCGTGGGTGTAAACCGGCTGCCCCCGCTGCGCGATGGCGGTGAGCGGGAGGGCGGCGAGACTGCAGATCAGGGCGATTCGACGCATGATGGACGGGGAAGATGGGCGGAAGATTGACTCCCCATCTTACTGCGGCGGACGGCCGCTGTCATCGCGGGCGGCCCGCGACGGGCTCAGAAGAGCTGGTGCAGCTTGTCCACGAGACCGGCCTTGGCGCACACCGACGGATTGGCCGTCTCCCGGCGATCCGGCATGACGTCGGCCAGCAACTGGAACCCGAGCAGGCCGGCCAGTAGCGTCCGCGAGCCGATCCATGGCGGCACGCGGCCCCATCGTCTCGCGGCCCACCATCCGCCGACGATCAGCGGCGCTTCTACCGCGAAGTCGGCCCACCATGTGTCGTACAGATTGAGCCCGATCACGGGCCCGCCGACCCAGAGCGCCTTGAGTCCCGTGACGTAGTCGGCCAGCAGATGCGAGGCGACGAGCGCCGCGATCACGAGCGCCGTCCGCCCGCTCCGCGTGCGCCATGCCGCCGCGGCGCCGAGCACCAGCGCCGTGGCCGCGATGGCGGCCAGCGAGTGCGTGTACACGCCGTCCGGATTGCAGGCGCCGGTGGCCGCGATGCCCAGGTCGAGCACGTCGGGGGCCAGCGAAGCGGCAACGAGCCAGCCGAGGGGAGCATCGGGATCGACGGCGCGAGCGCCGAGGGCAAGCCCGAGGTGGCCGGCGATCACGACGTCAGGTGGAGCGGGAGCGTGGGCATCGTCCCCACAAGTTAACCGGCCTAGAAGCTGAACCCCACGTTCGCCCCGCCGCCCGGCGCCGGCGCCACCGTCGCATGCCCGAGCGCGCGGTTCAGCCAGTCCCGCGGATGCGCATGCTCGTACTGCACGGTCTTGATGCCGGAAAAGATGCCGATGCCGGCACCGAAGATGACGTCGCTCACCCAGTGGGCGTTGTTGTAGAGCCGCGAGATCCCCGCCGCCGACGCGACGCCGTAGGACGCGAGCCCCACCCACCTGGCCTGGTCCGGCCAGCGCTCGCCCGCTTCGGCGGTGATCGCGGAGGCCACGGAGAATACGGCGAGGGTGTGGCCGGAGGGGAAGGCCTGCCAGTTGCCGTCGACGCGAATGCCTCGTCCGAACTGATAGCTGTCGGCGTCGGCGTTGCGCTGCCTCGGTAGCGGCCGCCCCACCGCGCCCTTGAGCACAAACCCGGCCGCCGACGCGAATATCAGCGCCTCGCCCGCGTGAAGCCCGATGTCGGTGAGGGCCGCGTTTCCGAACAACTTTCCCGCGGCGAACAGGCCGGCGCTCACGTACACCGTGCCGGGATCGGCGATGTCCCGGAACATCGTGGCAGCGCGCACTAGGCCCGGTTCGTTCTGGTTCTGCGGCAATTGCAGATTGTGGGCGACGATCTGGTCGAGCGGGAGGGCGGCAACGGTGGCTGCCGTGAATCCCGCCGCCACCCACGCGTCCCGAATGGAGAAGAGCGGTCTCGTGGCGACCGGAGTAGCGGCGCGAATGGAGTCCGCCCTCGGCGCGTCCCCGGACGATTGCGCGGCGGCGGCCATCGGCGCCCCGAGGGCCAAGCCGGCCAGGGCAACCATGGAGAATTCACGCAGCGATCGTTTGGTGGCGCGGCCTGACATCAGCCCACTCCTTAGCTCACGTTGACATGCTGACCCCCGGCAACCGGCGGTTCGTCACTCGGACCCCACGTCCCGCGCCTTCGTTCCGCGCCGGGTTGACACTCCCGCCTGTGCGGCGCATTCTCTCCGCTCGTTGGCTCCCACCCGCACACCATCATCCATCCGCAAGAGGCCCCCATGCGTGCCCGCATCACGCTCGCCATCGGCGCAGTCATGCTCGGCTCCACCGCCTGCGCCAAGCAGGAACGGCCCCCCGCCCAGGCGGCGGCGCCGGCCCCGCCGGCCGTCGTCACCGTCCACGCGAAGGATTTCGCGTACACCGCGCCCGACACGGTGCCGGCGGGCCTGGTGACGTTCAACCTCGTCAACGACGGTCCGGATCTGCACCACGCGACGATCGTCCGGCTCGACAGCGGAAAGACGGCTGCCGATCTCGATGCGGCGCTCAAGACCCCGGGACCGCTCCCGGCGTGGGCCGTCCCTCTGGGCGGACCCAACGCGCCGGCGCCGGGCGACACCTCCGACGCGACGCTCAACCTCGCGGCCGGCCACTACGACATGCTCTGCTTCGTCGACGTGCCGGGCGGCGTGCCGCACTTCGCCAAGGGGATGAGCCATCCGTTCGTCGCGGCCGGCACGGCGCCGGCCAATCAGGCGGCTCCGGCCGCCGACCTCGGGATCACCCTCCAGGACTACGGCTTCGTGTTCTCCAAGCCGCTCACGAGCGGCCACCACGTGGTCTCGGTCACCAACGCCGGACCGCAGCCGCATGAGGTGGAGATCGTGAAGCTCGCCCCCGGCAAGAGCGGCCAGGACCTGATCGCCTGGCTGGCGAAGCCCGAAGGCCCGCCGCCGGGCCTGCCCATCGGCGGCACGTCATTTCAGGTTCCCGCCACGACGACCTATTTTTCGGTAGACCTCACGCCGGGCACTTACCTCTTCATCTGCTTCGTGCCGGACGCGAAGGATGGCAAACCGCATTTCGCCCATGGCATGATGCACACCGAAACGATCAGTTGACCCGGGCCTCCCGCTCGCGCTGGTTCGGCGTTCTCGCCCTCGCCTCGGCACTCGCGTGTCGGGCGAACCATGCCGACTCGTACGTGCGGGGCCACGGCCTGTCGGCGGCCGACCTGCCGCTGCAGGACCGCGTGCGAATCTATGAGGACGCCATCGGCGGCTCGTTCCAGGTCGGGGACCCGTCCCTGTACCTGCTGCTCGATCCGCGGCTCCTGCCGCGGGAGGGCGGGTACGGCGAGGGTCCGCCGGTGAGCCAGGCCACGCAGAACGCGCTGCTCACCAGCCACATCGTGCAGGGGACGTGCGTGCCCACCAGCGGCGGCGCCACCAAGGTGGCGCATTGCGAGGCGCCGCTGGCGGGATACGTCGTCCGGTTCTCCGACGTCCTGCGAATGCCGGGCGACACGATGAAGGTGTACCTGTACGTCCAGCGCTTCTCCACCCCGACATCCACCGGCATCGACCGCCTGCGCTTCGAACGCATCTACAAGGTGGTGAAGCACGGCGACGCCTGGGACGCCGTGGCGGAGGGAAGGGTGGACCTGACGGCGCAGTGAGGTCCGCCGGAAACTCCGGTGGCGGCGTGCCGTAGGGAATGCCATACCCCGATTGGAGCCATCCATGATCGCCGCCCTGATTCGACTGTTCGCCCTGCGCCCCTTCCTCACCATGGCGATTCTGGGCATCCCGATCGTCGTGCTCATTGCCGTGGGGCTGTTCACGATCCTGGCGTTCAAATTCCTCGTGTTCATCGTGCTGCCCATCGCGCTGGTGGTGTGGCTGATGCGGCGGCTGTTCCGGGCGCGGCCGGCGGGCGATACGGCGAGCTGATACGAGTTCTGGTCTGGCGCGCCGGCCCGGCACGCTGCACATTGGGGGAGCGGTCGCGCCGCGGCGACCGAGTATCGGCAGGGCCTCCCCCGCAGTGCCCAGGACCGCCGCATGGCTCGCTCCATCACGTCGAATGCGCTCGCCCGCGCCGCGCTGCTGGCCGCGATCGCGTCCGCCGGCTGCCGGTCCGCCCAGACCGGCGCCGCCGCCGGTGCCGTCCCCGTCACGCGGCGCGTCGTGGTCGCCGACCTGTTTGCCCCCACGACACCCCCGGTTGCATCCACCATCGATAATTTCGCGCTGCCTCCCTGGTTCCCCGAAGGCGGCGAGTGCATGCCGGTGCGCACGGCGCCCAACGGCGCGGTATTCGCCACCGTGTACTACCCGACGGAGCGGGAGCCACAGGTGCTCATCACTCTGACGGTCGACGCCGCCGGCCGCCTGGTGCAGTCGCACGAGACACGCGGCGTGATCAGATTCCGGCCGCGTCCCGGCGATACGACGCGCGCCGGCCTCGACAGCGCCCTCACCGCGGCGCAGCGCGCCACGCGTTCGACGACCATCGGGCTCGATTACGTCACCGACGCCGGCACGCTCTCGCAGCGCGGCGGCGGCGGCCCGAATCGCGTCCTCACCGTCTCCACGACCGCAGTCGCCGACCTGCCGCTGCTCGACCATCCCCGAGATCACGCGCGCGCGGCCGCCCGGCTGTGCCGCGTGGGCAGCGATGCCGCGGGGGCCGCCCCGCTCGTGTCCGCGCCCGCGTCGCGCGACCTCGCGACGCCCGAAGCGGTGGCGCGCGCATTTTTCGACGCCATCGACGCGGAGCGCTGGGACGCGGCCGTGGCGCTTGTCGACTCGGCGGACCTCCCCGGGATGCGGCTTCAGGGACTGCGCTCTCTGTTGGGATGGGCCAAGAGCGGAGCGCACACGGTCGCCAAACAGGCCCCCGGCGCGCCATCGAATTTCGGATGGAGCTCCAGCCGGGATACGACGGTCCGCGCGGCAGACGACACGATTTCCGTGATCGGGCCGGGCGACTCCACGACGGTCGGCGCGCTGGCCCGACTCGCGCCCCGGGATTTCGCGGCCCGGACGCTCGCCGCGGCCAATCGCCGCGGCGTCGGAACCATTGTGTTCCGCGTACTCGGCGCGGTGACCGAAGGCGACTCCGTGGCCCACGTCGTGTACCGGCGCGATTACGCGGGCGCCCACGTCACGACCGCCGCCGCCAACCGCGACATGCTCCACCTGCGGCGCGTCAACGGCGAGTGGAAGGTGGTAGCGACACCGCCCCTGTTCACCGCGAGCGCGATCGTCCAGGCCGCTGTCAACTACCAGCCGCCGCGCGAGCGGCGGTAGCGACCGACCGCCCTACCCCGCCGCCCGCCGCCGCCGGCTGATCTCGTCGCCGACCACCGCCAGCACGATCACCACGCCCAGCGCGATCTTCTGCACGTAGGGGTCGACGTTCGCGAGGTTGAGCCCGTTGGTGAGCACGCCGATGAACACCGTGCCCCACAGCGTGCCGGCAATCGTGCCGCGCCCGCCGAACAGCGACGCGCCGCCGACCACCACCGCGGCGATCACGTCCAGTTCGTACTGCTGGCCCGCGTTCGGCACGCCGGCCCCGAGCCGCGACGCGAGCGTGAGCCCGCCGATGCCGGCCAGCGCGCCGTTCAGCACGTACACCCACCAGATCACGCGCTTGGTGTCCACGCCCGCCAGCCACGCCGCCTCGGTGTTGCCGCCGATGGCGTAGATGTGCCGGCCGAATACCGTGCGCCGCAGCACGAACGCGCCCCCCAGCATCACCGCGCCCATCACCAGCACCGGCGCCGGAATCCCGAGGATCACGGCGCGGCCCAACGCCCCGAACGACGCCGGCAGATCGCCGATGCTGCGCCCGCCCGACACGATGAACGCCAGGCCCCGGGCGATGGTGAGCATGGCCAGCGTGGACACGAACGCCGGCACCTGCAGATAGGCAGTCAGCGTGCCGTTCACCACGCCCGTGGCCGTGCCCACGACCACAGCGACGACGAGCGCCATCGTAGCCGGCATGAAGCCGTGCGCGGCCGCCATCGCGCCGGCCACCCCGGTGAGCGCCACGACCGAACCCACCGACAGATCGATGCCCGCGGTGATGATCACGGCCGTCATCCCCACGGCGAGGATGCCGGTGACGGCGACGCTGAGCAGGACGTTGAGCGCGTTGGCCACCGAGAAGAATCCGGGCGCGATCGCGGCGAACACCGCCGCCTCGACCACAGTGGCCACCACCAGCATGTAGTCGGCGATGCGCTGCCAGCGCGAGGGCCCGCTGCTCATGCGGCGGCGCTCTCACCGAGGATGAGCGACGCCACGCGGTCGGGCGTCGCGTCGGCGCGCGCCAATGCGCCGACGATGCGGCCGTCGCGCATCGCGAGCAGCCGGTCGGCCATGCCCAGCGCCTCGGGAAGATCCGACGAGATCATGAGGATGGCCGCGCCATCGTCGGCCAGCCGCCGCATGAGGGCGTAGATCTCGGCCTTGGCGCCGACGTCGATGCCGCGCGTGGGCTCGTCGAACAGCAGCACCCGCGAATGCCGGAGCATCCACCGGGCGACCACGACCTTCTGCTGGTTGCCGCCCGAGAGCTGCCCAACCGGCCGTTCCACCGTCGGCGTGCGCACGCCGAGCGCGTCGACCCACGTGGCCACCCCGGCGCGCTCGCGCCCGCGGTCCACGATGCCGCGCGAGGCGAGCCCGGGCAACGACGGCAGCGACACGTTCTCGCGGATGGCGCCGATCAGCACCAGCCCCTGTCGCTTGCGGTCTTCCGGCAGCAGCGCGACGCCGGCGGCGATCGCGTCGCGCGGCGTGCGCGGCGCATACGGCGCGCCATCGAGGAACATGCGGCCTTCGCGCACCGGCGCCGCCCCGAAGATCGCGCGGGCCAGCTCGGTGCGCCCGGCGCCCACGAGACCGACCAGCCCGACGATCTCGCCGCGGCGCAGGGCGAGCGATGCCTGCCGGACCGGCCCCGAACTCACGCCCTCCACGCGGAGCAGCTCCGCGCCCGGCGCCGCCGAAGCGTGCGGGTAGCCGGCGGCCAGCTCGCGGCCCACCATCATCCGCACCACGTCGCCGCGCGACACGTCGGCCACCGGCGCGGTGGCGACCAGCCGCCCGTCGCGAAGCACCGTGAGCCGGCCGGCCACGCGGAAGATCTCGTCCAGGCGGTGGGAGATGTAGACGATGGCCACGCCCTCGTCGCGCAGCTGGGCGATGACGCGGAAGAGTGCGTTTGTCTCCTCCTGGGCGAGGATGGCGGTGGGCTCGTCCATGATCAGCACGCGCGCCCGGGCGGCCACCGCCTTGGCGATCTCCGTCATCTGGCGCGCCGCCAGCGGCAGCTCCGCCACGCGCGCGCGCGGGTCGAGCTGCGCCTGGCCCAGCCGGTCGAGCACGGCACGCGCGCCGGCCAGCTGACGCGTCCGGTCCACCACGCCGCGGCGCGCCGGCTCGGCGCCCAGGAACACGTTCTCGGCCACCGAGAGTTCCGGCACGAGACTCAGCTCCTGGTGGATCATCCGGATGCCGGCGGCGTGCGCGGCGTGCGGAGACGCGAAGCGCGCCGGATGTCCGTCCACCAGCAGCGTGCCGGCGTCGGGCTGCACGGCGCCCGAGAGCACTTTCATCAGGGTCGACTTGCCCGCCCCGTTCTCGCCGGCAACGGCGTGCACCTCGCCGCCGCGCACGGCGAAGCTCACGCCGTCGAGGGCGAGGACGCCGGGGTATCGCTTGACCAGCCGGTCGGCGGCGAGTTCCACGCGGCTACTGCTTGGCGGCCGCCATCGCCTTCACCGAGTCGGCGTCCACGATGCGCACCGGCACCGCGATCCGCGCGTCGGGCGTCTTGCCCGCCAGGTAGTCGGCGATGGCGTCGATGGTGCGTTCGCCGATCTCCCTGGGCTGCTGCGCGACGTCGGCCTTGAGCGCCGTGCCGCCGGCGATGGCCTGCTGCGCCTCGGCGCCGGCGTCGTAGCCCACGATGACCAGCCCCGCGGTATGGTGCGACTGGGCGCTCGACAGCGCGCCGAGGGCGGATTCGTCGTTGATGGCGAAGATGGCGTTGAGCTTGGGATGGGCCTGCAGCATGTCGTCGGCCGCTTTCAGCGCGTGGTCGCGCGTGCCGTAGCCGTTGAGGTTGGCCACGAGGTGGATGTTGGGGTGGGCCGCCAGCGCGGCCTTGAACCCCGCCTCGCGATCGATCGTGGACTGGACGTCGGGCTCGCCGATGAGCCCCACGTCGCCCTTGTCGCCGATGGCCTTGGCGATGTACTCGGCGGCCAGCCGGCCGCCGGCCACGTTGTCCGACGCGACGTGCGACACCACCTGCCCGCCGTCGGCGGCAATGTCGGCGGTGAACACGGGAATCTTGGCCGCGTTGGCCCGCTGGATGGCGGGCCCGATCCCCTTGGAATCGACCGGGCAGACGACGATGGCGTCGACGTGCTGAACGATGAAGTCGTCGATCTGGGACTGCTGCTTGGCCAGGTCGCGGTCGCCGGAGTTGAGGACGAGCGTGTAGCCGTGGGCCTGGGCGGCCTGGCGGAGGCCGGCTTCGAGCTGGCGATAGAACTCATCCTCGCGCGTGAGCAGGGAGACGCCGATGGTCCTGGTGGCGGAAGCGCTCTGCTTGGCGCCGCGGTTGCACGCCGCCGGCGCCGTGGCGACGACGAACCCTGCCAACGCCAGCGCCCAACGGCGCGGCGACCCGTGTGTGAGCATGTGACGATTCACCGGTGAAAGGAGAAGCTGCCCGGAAACCTCCCACCGGTGGATGCAAACTTCAAGCTCAGGGCATGCGGTTCCGGATCCGCGCCGGCACGATGCTGGCCACCCGGAGTTGGGCCGCGGGCTCGTCGACGGCCGTGGCGGCGAGCAGGACGCGCACGAGGTCGGTGAGGTTCACCGCCGTGTGGAAGATCACCCAGCGATTGTCGGCGTTGAGCGCCGAGGGCCAGATGTGGAGCGAGTCCGTGGCCAGATCGTAGCGGAGCGCCGCCCGATACCAGGTGCGGATGCCGAGGCGCTTGGCCGAGGGCATGGCGCGCCAGAGCACGGGCACGGCGAAGGTGTGCCAGGCGACACCGTCGCTGCTGAGCGCGATCCAGAGGTCGGAGGAGGAACAGGTGGTGGTGGACGCGTGGTCGGCCATGATGGCGAGGTACCCCTGGCGCCCGGGAAGCTCGATGACGTCCATGTGCCAGATGACGTATCCCGGCTGCGTGAGCTTCACGTCGTGGGGCGCGGACCAGCTGGCGTCCTCGAACCGCTGGCCGGCCACGGGCTGCGCCGCGCGCATGCGGATGCGGCTCGCGGAGCTGTTGCAACCGACCGCCCCCGACTGCACGTACCACACCCGCGCCGTGCGGTCGGCCGCGATCACGACCGCGGGGGACACCGCGTCGTGGTTCAGCTCGCGGAAGGCCAGATGGGCCGGGCTCCACTGCCGGCCGTCGCCCGTCGACGTGATATATATATTATTATATGCCGAGTCGACCTCGCGGTAGAACGTCACCAGCCGGCCGGTGCCGGGATCGAAGGCCTGATCGGGATCGGAGTTGTAGGCGCCATAGCCCGGCCATGGCACCACCGGATTGGTGACCCCCGCCGGCAGCAGCCACTGCGCGTCGCCGGCCATGGTCAGGAACGACGGATTCTCCCAGCTCGCGTCGGAGCCCGCGTACGGCGTATAGGCGACCCAGCACCGCGCCCCGTTCCACGGCGCGGGCCGGCAGGCCACGTCGGGGTGCACGGCGTCGGTCGCCCGCGAGAACGCGTCGGCGGGAATCGGGATCTGCGTGAGCGACGCGCCGACGAGCGTTTCGATGCGGGCCAGCGGCGGCACGCCGTCGGGAGGCGTGGGATCGAGCGGAATGCGCGGGCCGATGACCGGCTTGCCGGGGGGCGGCGCGCTCTGCGTCGCGGGGCGCCCGCCGTCGCGAGCGACGGTGGGCAGGGATCGATCGGTACAGCCAATCACCAGCGCCAGCAGTACCGCGGGGAGGGCGGCGCGCATGGAAGGGGGGTCTCGGGTCGGCGTCGACACTGCGAGTTGATACGGCTACTAACTCCGCCATCGAGCGATTCGTCATCCGCTCGCGCGAAGAACCGTACGAGTACTCCCACGACCTGACTTTCGCTGCACGATCGCGTCGTGCATTGGCCCGCATTGGATTGGAGCGCGAGCCATCGCCCATGGCTGGGCGCCCGCGCGCACCCGATCAGCGATCGGTGGGCCAGACGCCGCCGAGGGCCTTGTACAGCTGCACCGCCGCGGTGAGCTGCTGCAGCTGCGCCTGGCTCAACGCCAGTTGCGCGGTGAACAGGCTGCGCTCGGCGTCGAGCAGATCCAGATAGCTGGAGAGCCCGGCCGCGTAGCGGAGCTGCGCCAGGTCGAGGGCGTCGCGAAGCGCGTTCACCTGGGTGGCCTGCGCCGCCATCTGGTCGCGGGCGGCGCGCACGCCGACGATGGCGTCGTCGGCGTCGCGGAGCGCGCCGAGGGCCGTCTGCTCGTACTGCGCACGCGCCTGCTCCACCCGCGCCCGTGCCGCCGCCGACGCATCGGCGAGCCGGCCGCCGTCGAACACCGGAATGGAGACGCCGGCCTGCAGCGCGTACACCTTGGTGTTGGCGCCGAACAGGTCGCCCGGCTTGGGCGCCTGGCTGCCGTACGAGCCGGTGAGCATGATGGTCGGCATGCGGGCGGCATCGGCCATGCCGAGCCGGGCCGTGGCCGCGGCGTACTGGCGCTCCGCCTGCTGCACGTCCGGCCGTCGCGCCAGCAGCGCCGCGGGAACCGAATCGGGCACCGCGAGCCCCTGCACGGCGTCGGCCAGCGTGCCGCCGCGGGCGATGGGGGTCGGCGCCTCGCCGAGCAGCACGTCGAGCGCGTGCTCGGTCTGCGCCCGGGAGCGCTCGGTCTGCGCCAGCGTCACCGCCGGCGCCGCCACCTCGGCTTCGAACTGCTTGACGTCGAGCTCCGAGATGAGCCCCTGCTCGTACCGCTGCCGGGCCAGGGCCAGGGTCGACCGGCGCGACGCCAGCGTCTGTTCGGCGATGCGCTGCTCCTGATCCAGTTCGAGGAGCTGGAGGTACGACGTCGCGACGTCGCTGACCAGCGACAGCACCGTGCCGCGTTCCGCCGCCACCTGCGCGGCGACGTCGGCATTGGCGGCGTCGAGCCCATGGCGGATGCGTCCCCAGAAGTCGAGTTCCCAGCTCACGTCGCCGGTGACCCGGGTGGCGCGATACGACACCGGGGGAATGAATCCGAGCGCGATCTGATTGCTGCTCACCGAGCCGTTGACCGCCGCGTTCGGATAGAGCGGCGCCCGCGCCGCGCCGGCGTCGGCCCGGTATTCGTCGATGCGCGCCATCGCGACCTGCAGGTCGCGGTTCTGCCGCAGCGCCGTATTCAGCAGCCGCACGAGCACCGTGTCGTGGAGGATGTCGAGCCAGGCCACGCCGGCGGCGGAATCGGCCACGAGCAGGCGTGTGGCCGAGGCGGCCGTGGCGGCGCTGTCGCGGCGGCGCGCGACGGCCAGCGAGTCGAAGAAGGCCCGCGTCGAGTCCGCCATCATGGGCGTGCGCAGCTGCGCGCCCGCGGGCGCGGGCGCCGGCGCGCGGTACGTCGGGCCCATCAGGCAGGCGGCGAGCGGCAGGGCGGCGAGCGCCGGAAGGCGACGGGCGATCATGGCCGCTCCACCCCCGCCGCGTGGCCGGCTCCACGTCCACGCTCGGCGATCTGCCGGATGACCTCGAAGAACAGCGGGATGAAGAAGATACCGACGGTGGTGGCGATGAACATGCCGGCGAACACGCCGGTGCCGATGGAGTGGCGGCTGGCCGCGCCGGCGCCGGTGGCGATGGCCAGTGGCAGGACGCCGAGGATGAAGGCGAACGACGTCATGAGAATAGGCCGAAGCCGTTCGCGCGCCGCTTCGTGCGCCGCCTCGCGGATCGACAGCCCTTGGTTGCGCAGTTCGGTGGCGAACTCCACGATGAGGATGGCGTTCTTGGCGGCCAGGCCGACCACCGCGATCACGCCGACCTGGAAGTAGATGTCGTTGGGCTGGCCGCGCAGCCAGATCCCGAGCAGCGCGCCGAGCACGCCGAACGGAAGGCCGAAGAGGACGGCGAAGGGCACCGACCAGCTCTCGTACTGCGCCGCGAGCACGAGGAACACGATGAGCAGGCCGATCGCGAACACCAGCGCGGCGTCGCCGCTCGACTCCCGCTCCTGATACGACTGGCCCGAGTACGGCGACGCCCACGCCCGCCGACAGGAAGCGCGCGTTGACCAGCGAATCGATTTGGGCGAGCAGCTGGCCGGAGCTCCACCCCGGCTTGGGCGCGCCGGTGAACAGCGCCGACGGGAAGCCGTTGAACCGCGGAATGACCGTGGGCCCGCTGCGGTATGAGGTGGTGGTGAGCGCCGAGACGGGGATCATGGCGTCGCCGCGGCCGCGCACGTACAGGCGCCCAATGTCGGCCGGGCTCTGGCGGAACTGGGGCTCGGCCTCCACCTGCACGCGGAACGTCTTGCCGTACAGGTTGAAGTCGTTGACGTACTGCGACGACAGGAACGCCTGCAGGGTGCCGAACAGGTCGCCGAGGTTCACCCCCCGCGCCTCGGCGGTCGTGCGGTCGACGTCCACGTAGAGCTGTGGAACGCTGGCGCGGAATTGCGTGGTGACGTTCTGCGCCGCGGGCAGCTGGTTGACCGCCGCCTGGAACGCCTGGACCTGCTGCGCGAAGGCGCGGATGTCCTGGCCGTTGCGGTTCTGCAGGTTGAGTTCGATGCCCGCGCTGGTGCCCAGCCCCGGCACCTCGGGCAGGTTGAAGGCGAACGCCGTGGCGCCCTTGAGGGCGAACAGACGCGCGTTCACTGCGCCCGAGATGGCATCGGCCGACTGCCCGGGCCCCCGCTCGGCCCACGGCTTGAACTGCGCGAAGATCGTGGCGGCGTTGGTCTGCGACGAGAACCCGAGGATGCTGAACCCGGCCAGCGTCACGAAGTGCGCGACGCCCGGCTGCTGCCGGAGGATGCCTTCGACCTGCTGCGCCACGTCCACCGTGCGCTGCAGCGAGGCGGCATCGGGCAGTTGCACCGCGATCGCCATGTACCCCTTGTCCTCGGTGGGCAGGAAGGCGGTCGGGATGCGCCGCCAGAGCAGGCCGGTGAGCGCGACGATGACCAGGAAGCAGGCGAGCCAGAGGCGCGGGCGGTCGAGCACGCCGCCAGCGATTCGCGTGTACAGGCTTCGGCCCCGCTCGAAGAACCGGTTGAACCAGCCGAAGAAGCCGGTGGTGTTCGCCTCGTTGGACTCCGTGAGCAGCAGCGAGCAGAGCGCCGGCGTGAGGCTGAGGGCGACGATGCCCGAGAGCACCACCGCGATGACGATGGTGACCGCGAACTGCCGGAAGAGCGCGCCCGTCACGCCGCCGATGAACGCCACCGGGATGAACACGGCGCACAGCGACAGCACGATCGCCACCAGCGCGCTCGCCACCTGCGTGATGGCGCGGTCGGCGGCCTCGCGCGCCGGCAGCTTTTCCGTGGCCATGATGCGCTCGACGTTCTCGATCACCACGATGGCGTCGTCGACGACGATGCCGATGGCCAGCACGAGCCCGAACAGCGTGAGCACGTTGATCGACATGTGGAGTGCGAGCAGCCCGCCGAAGGTCCCGATCACGCTCACCGGCACGGCGAGCATCGGGATCAGCGTGGCGCGCCAGCTCTGCAGGAAGAGGAAGACGACCAGCGTCACCAGGAGCAGGGCCTCGACCAGCGTGATCGAGACCTCGCGGATGGACGCGGTGACGAACGGCGTGGTGTCGAAGGGGATCTCGTACTTCACGCCCCGGGGGAAGCTCTTCGACAGTTCATCCATGCGCCGGGCGATCGCGTCCTTCACCGCCAGGGCGTTGGCGCCGGCGCGCGCGTAGAGGAGCACCACCGCCGTCGGACGTCCGTCGAGACGGCCCTGGAGGTCGTAGCTCTGCGCGCCGAGCACCGCCCGCCCGATGTCGCGCACGCGCACCACGGCCCCGCTCGGCTCGGCGCGCACAATGATGTCGTCGAACTGATCGGCGGTCTGCAACCGCCCCTGCGCGATCACGGGGATCGTCAGCTCGGTGCCCGGGGGCGAGGGTTCGCGGCCGAGCCGGCCCGCCGGATTGGTGGCGTTCTGCTCGCGCACCGCGTTGGTCACGTCGCCCACCGTGATGCCGAGCCGCGCCATCTTCTCGGGGTCGAGCTGGATGCGCATCGCGTAGTTGAGCCCCGCGAACGCCGTCGCGTCGCCCACGCCGGGCACGCGCTTCAGCTCGTCGAGCACGTACAGGTTCAGATAGTTGGTGAGGTACCCAGCGTCGTACTTCGGGTCGTCCGACGTGAGCGCGACCAGCGCCAGAATGTTGGTGTTCGCCTTGACGATGGTGATGCCGTTGGTGAGCACCGACTGCGGCAGCTGCGGCTCGGCGAGCTTGATGGCGTTCTGCACGTCGACGGCGGCGAGGTCCTGGTCGCGCGAGACGTCGAACGTGATCGTGAGCATCATCGTGCCGTCGCTCGAGTTGGCCGACGTGTAGTAGAGCAGTCCCTGCAGACCGGCGAGCTGCTCCTCGATCGGCGCCGCCACCGCCTGCTCGACGTCCTCCGCCGAGGCGCCGGGGTAGACCGCGGTCACGCGGATGGAGGGGGGCGTGATGTTCGGATACTGCGCCACCGGCAGCACGAAGATCGCCAGCAAGCCGAGCAGCGTGATGACGATGGACAACACCGACGCCAGCACCGGACGCCGGATGAAGAAATAGCGCGCCTCCGGGGGGCGGTTGCCCCCGGCCGCGGGGCCGCCGGCCGTCGCCGAACTCACGGCTTCCCGTGCTTGGGGCCGGCGGCGCCGGCGGCGGCGGCAGCGTGAGCACCGTTCGAATCCGCGGCCGCGGCCGGCTTCACCACCATCCCCGGGCCCACCTTCTGCACGCCGTCCACGATCACGCGGTCACCGGCGACGAGTCCGGAGTCGACCACCCACTCGTGCCCGGTCCACGGCCCGGGCGTGACGTCGCGGGCCGACACGCTGTCGCCCGCTCCCACCACGTACACGAACTGGCGCCCGAGCCCCTGCTGCACCGCGCGCTGGGGAATCGTGATCGCCGCGGGCCGCACGAAGCCCTCGACCTGCACGTGCACGAACTCCCCGGGCACGAGCACGCCGCTGGCGTTCGCGAACTTCGCGCGGAACTCCTGCGTGCCGGTGGCGGAATCGAGGCCGGGCGAAACGAAGTCGAGCCGCCCCACCACCGGCAGCAGCGATCCGTCGCTCCGCTCCACGCGAATCGCGAGATTGCCGCCGGGCTGCACCAGCGCGCGGTCGGCGGCGCTGGCATGCCACGCCATCACCTGCTCCGAGGACGGCCGGAAGCTCACGTACACCGGGTCGAGCTGGTCGATGGTGGTGAGCAGATCGGACGATCCGCTGACCCGCGCGCCGACCTGCAGCTGCGTGCGGCCGACGCGCCCGTCGAGTTCGGCCCGGATCTCGGTGTCGTTCAGGTCCTTCTGCGCCTGGTCGAGCGCGGCCTTTGCGGCATCGACGGCGGTTCGCGCGTTGTCGACGTCCTGCTGCGCCACCGCATGCCGCGGCAGCAGCGCCTGCAGCCGCGCCAGCGAGCGCGTGGCGTTGTCGTAGGTGGCGAGCGCGCCGTGATAGGCGGCGGCGTAGCGCACCGTGTCGAGGCGATAGAGCAGGTCGCCGCGCTTGACGAGGGCGCCCTCGGTGAACGGGCGCGCTTCGATGACGCCCTCGACCCGCGAGCGGACCTCGACCCGGCGGTAGGGTTCCACCTGGCCGACGAATTCGTAGGGCGTAGGTACGGCGTGCGGAGTGGCCGTGACGACGCCCACCTGCGCGGGCGGCATCACGAAGCCGCCCCGGCCGCCGCCGCCCCCGCCACCGCCCTGCTGCGAATTGCCGCCGCAAGCGGCGGCCAGGCACGCCGCCGCCACGCCCACCCACCACATCGGAGAACCGCGCCCCGCGGGACTGCGTTCGACCACAGAGCCTCCCGGCATACCGGATTCTGCAACCTAGAAGGGGGGCGCCTTCGCCGTCTACCTCCCAGGGGGATTCGAATGTCACAAACCCGCGGCCCCAACGACGAAGCGGCCCGCACCAATCGGTGCGGGCCGCTTCCCCTGCCGGGCCGACTGACGCGCGGAGCCTAGTCGACTGCCCCGCCCCGCCCGCGGCCGCCGCGTCCGCGGCCGCCCGCGCCGGCCATGCCCTCGCCGGCGCTGAGGTGATTCCAGTTCATGATCGCGTTGAAGCCGAGGATGAACGTGCCCTGCGTCTGCCACCGCCAGAACGGCCGGATGGCGAACATCACCACATGGCCCTTGCCGATCGGATCGTCGACCAGCTGCGCCCGCCCGGAGAGGCCCGAGCCGCCGGCGAGCACGCCCGACAGCAGCATCTGCGTCGTATCGGTGGGGAAGCGCATCACGACGCGCGGACGCTGCTCGTCCGCCGGCGCGCCACCGCGACCGCCCCGCCCACCGCCGCCCCGGCCGCCGCGGCCGGCCTCCGCCGCCTGCGTCTTCGGATTCAACTCGTCCGGCAGCGGCGGCGAGCCGCCCGGAACGAACACGGAGATGTCCTTGATCGGGTCGGCCATGGGCTGCGTGTTCTGGCTGTACCCGTTGCCCCCGCGGCCGCCCCCGCCCCCGCCCCCGCGGGCAAATCCGCCGCCGCCGGCGCCGACGTTCAGCACCGGGCTCTGGCTGAAGTACACCGGCATCTGCGCGTCGGTGAGCCCGTAGACCAGCGGGCTGTTCATGTCGGCGATCACCCCGCGCAGGATCGTGCCGCGGGCGAAGAGGTCGTCCGGATTCTCCACCGTCACGCCGGGCGTGAGGTTGTACTCGGGGAAGAGCGTCGAGGTGGCGCCCTCCGTGATGAGCGTGCCGCCCTGCTCCACGAACTTGTAGAGGTTCATGAGGCCGTCGATCCCCATGCCGCCCCGGATGTCGGAGGTGGAATCGTTGGCGCCGAGGCTCGGGAACTTGGCGCTCTTCTGGTACGGCAGCGGCGCCGTGCCCGTGACCGGAACGCCGGCCACGATCGACGGCGCGTTGCCGCTCACGTGCGGGTAGATGACGACGTCGTACTTGGCGCGCAGGTCGGCCATGTGGGCCAGTTCCTTGTCGCCCATGTAGGTGTAGGTGACGCCGTAGGTGTCGAGCGCCGCCCGCACCCACCCTTCGTCCTGCGTCCGGCTCCAGCTGTGCAGGTAGAGGATGCGCGGGATGTCGAGGTCGTGCGTCCGGACCTGCGGCGCGGCGGCCATCGCGTAGCCCGACAGACCGAGCTGCTTGAGCAGGGGTTCGATCTGCGCCGCGGTTGGCGTTGTTGATGACAATGGCGCCGGCGCGGAAGTGGTGGCCGTCGGCGTCGAAGTCCTGTTCGGCCGCCTGCATCGTCACGTCCTTCAGCTTGTAGCGGAAGGTGATGATGTTGTTGTCGCCCGTGTGCCTCGACCACGATCGTGCGGCCCGCGCCGGCCACGGCGCCCGCCGCCTGCACGTGCCCGGTCACCGGCGTCATCGGCTGCGTGAGCAGGCTCTTGTCGGTGCACGGCGCGATGATGATGTCGCGCATGTACTGGAACGTCCACCCGGTGTCGTCGTACGGCGACGGGTTGCCGACGGCGTAGTTCTGCACCGAGAAGTAGATGTCGGCCACGGTGCGGAAGGGCTGGTCGCCGCGGATGATGTAGTCACCGGGCTTGACGTCGATGTTGCCCGCCTTGAACGCCGTCGTGGCCCGATGGAATTCGAGGCCCTGGTCGAGCAGTTCGTTCACCGCGTCGGCCGCGTCGGCTTTGCGGCGCTGGTCGGCGGGAATGACCCAGCCGTACACCGGCCCGGTCTTCCCCTTATTCACCGCGTTGTTGTTCTTGACCCAGTAGTCGTCGAGCCAGAGTTCCTTGTCCTTGGCCACGCGGTCCAGGGCGAACAGGATCGCCGACTCCTGGATGTTGGTGTTGGCGCGCGGGCCCCAGAGGATCTCCGTGGGCGTCGGGTTGGGGCGGAACCACTCGCGGCTCTGATTGAAGTGGTCGCGCACCGTGTCGGGGCCGTAGCCCTGCACTTCGTAGAAGCGTCCGGTGGCATTATGCGCGTGGACCACGAAGAACATGTAGTTCGGCACCCAGCCGTCGTAGAACCCGTAGGTCCACACGCCGGGCACGCCGCGCTTGGTCATCTCCAGCACGTCGTTCTCGGCCAGGCTCCACCACTCGTCGATCGTGATCGGATCGAGCTGCTCGTTGTACGGGCCCGTGCCGGTGGACGCGTAGAGCAGCGTCTGCGCTTCGTGCAGGTCGTGCAGGATCGTCGGATGCCAGTCGAGGCCGCACTTCTCGATGTTCTGCGTGAGCTTGAGGAACTGCCCCATGCCGTCGCGGTTGTTGTCGTGCTGCACGTACTTGCCCCAGTACATGAGAGGCAGTTGCGCGTCGCCCTCGGCTCGGTCCTTGGAAGTAGTAGGTGTCCACGTCCTTGTCGCGGCCGTCCATCTCCACCACCGGCGTGATCATCGTGATCACGTTGTTGCGGATCTGCTGGATGAACGGCGTCTCCTCGACCACCAGGCGGTAGGCCAGCTCCATGAGCATCTCGGGGCCGCCGCGTTTCCGGCGAGTGCATGCCGCTGGTGATCCAGTAGACCGGCTTGGCCACCTTCTCGATCTCCGGGCCTTGGCCGCGCTCGTCTTCCGCGGGTCGGTCAGGTCGGCCAGGTAGCCCTTGTATTTGTCGAGGTTGCGGATGGTCTCCTCGTTGGCGATCACGAGGACCACCATGTCGCGCCCCTCTTCCGACTTGCCGATGTTGAAGAACTTGGCGCGCGCGGGAGCCGACTGCGCCACCACCTGCAGGTAGTGGTTCAGGTCCTCGCCGTGATCGAGCACGCCCGGCTCGCCGATGATGTGGCCCAGCACCTTGAGCGGCGTGGGCACGGTGCTCGACGCCGGCAGGTGGTCCACGAGTTCGGTGGAGATGCGCGGATCGGTGAGGTCCTTCTTGATGAGGGCGGTGTACTCGGGGTCGTTCTTTTGCTGCGCCAGGGCGGTGCCGGCCGGCCACAGGGTGGCGGCGGCGACCAGGGCACAGGCGAGCAGGCGTGAGGGGCCACTGCTGCGATACATCCTGCCTCCTGATGGGATGGACGGGGGGTGGAGCGGAGGGGGTTGGCGCGGCCGGAGGGCTCCGGCCGGGGGAGGTGCACCAGCCCAAATGAATACGCGGCGGACCGGGGATGCGCGAGTGCCGCCGCCCCCGCGCCGCCGGTGCGCCGGCCGCCGGTCAGCTGCCCAGCGGCACCAGCTTCATCTTCAGATTCTCGATGAAGAACTCCATCATCCGCTGGCTGTTCACCGCCGAGTGCCCCATGTCCGGGCCCACCTGCACCTCGAAGCTCTTCCCGGCCCGCTGCATGGCGCGGATCATCTCCATGGAGTTCGTGGGATGCACGTTGTTGTCGGCCGACCCGTAATAGATGAGCAGCCGTCCCTTCAGCTGATCCACGTAATGCATCGCCGAGCCGAGGTCGTACCCCTGGGCGTTCTCCTGGGGAATCCACATGTACCGCTCGGTGTAGATCGTGTCGTAGTTGCGCCAGTCGCTGGGCGGCGACGCCGCCGACGCGGCGGCGAATACCTCGGGGTGGCGCACCAGCTCCATGAGCGAGCTGTACCCGCCGTACGACGTGCCGTAGATGCCGACGCGCGCGCTGTCCACGTAGGGGCGGCTCCAGAGCGCCCTCACGCCCGCCGCCATGTCGTCCATCTCCGGCTGGCCGAGCTTGAGGTACAGCGCGTCGAGCTGGCGCTTGCCCATGCCCGGCGTGGCGCGCGAATCGAGATTCACGATCAGGAATCCGTACTCCGCCAGCGGGTTGGGCGCCACGAAGGTCTCGCGCGACGTGTTGCTGGCCGACGCCGGGCCACCGTACACCGCCACCAGCACCGGGTACTTCCTGCTCGGATCGAAGTTGGACGGAAAGCTGATCAGGCCGTGCAGCGTCGTCACCCCGTCGGCCGCTTTGTACGTGAACATCTCGGCCGTATGCAGGGCCAACGCGTGGAACTTGCTCGTGTCGCTGGCGGCCAACTCGGCGAGCGGCTTGCCGTTGGCGTCCATCAGCCGGGTGACGGGCGGCGCGTCGTGCGTCTGCGCCACGTCCACGAAGTAGCGGTCGCCCGGCGCGAGCGTCACCTGATGGTCGTACGCCGGATCGGTGAGCCGCACGTCGCCCGTGCCGTCGAGCTTCACGCGGTGCAGCTGCAGCTTCATGTAGTCGTCGCCATCGCGGGCCATGTAGTACATCGTGCCCGCTCTTTCGTTCAGGGCCTCGACGCCGGCGACTTCGAAGTCGTGGTGCGTGAGCGTGGCCAGCAGTTTCCCGCTCAGGTCGTACAGGTAGTAGTTCCTGAACCCGTTGCGCTCCGATTCCCAGATGAAGCGGCGGCCGTCGGCCAGGTAGCGCATGAACGGGCGGTTCTCCACCCAGCCCGTGGGCCACGACTCGTGGACGATCGTGCGGCAGGCGCCCGTCGACGGATTGCAGGCCGTGAAATCCATGATGCTCTGCCGCCGGTTCGTGCGATTGAGCGTCAGTTCCTTCCCGTCGGGCGTCCAGCCGATGTTGTACACGTAGTAGCCCACGGCGTCGTTCGTGAGCGGCTTGCCGTTGCGGACGTCGAGGTGCGTGGTCTGCCTGCTGGCCAGGTCGTACACGTAGAGATCGACCACCGGATTCGGCACGCCCGGCTTGGGATACGCTTCCGTGTTCACCGAGTCGTACAGCGTGGTCTGCGACATCTGCAGGTAGTAGTCGGGCACCTGGCTCTCGTCGAATCGGTAGTACGCGACCTTCTTTCCATCGGGCGACCACCAGAACGCGGTGCGCTGCGCCAACTCTTCGCCGTACACCCAACTGGCCGTGCCGTACTTGATCCGCTTGGCGGCGCTGCCGTCGGTGGTCACCGGCACGACGTTGGCGCCGGACGCGTCGCGCACCCAGAGGTTGTCGTCCTTGTAGAACGCGACGTGCGCGCTGTCGGGCGACATCTCCTCGGTGAACTGGCGGCCGCGCTCCGGCGCTCCGCCGGCGCCACGCCCACGCCCGCCCCGCCCGCCGAATCGCCCGCCGAAGCCGCCCGCGGGCGCATCGCCCACCACCGTGGCGGCTCGCTTGGCGACATCGTAGCGATAAGCTTTGCCGCCGCGCGCGAAGGTGAAGCTCGCGCCGTCGTCGGCCCACGTCACCGCCAGCCCGCCCGACACCACCGCCGTGGGGAGTTGGGGCGCCATCCGCGTGAACTGGTCGTAGCCGGGAAGCGAGGGCAGCCGGTCCTGGGCGCGCGCGCGCCCGGGGATGATCGCCAGGGCGGCGGCGGCGAGCGCGGCGACGGCCGCCGGGCGGGTGGACGACATCCGGTGCGTCATCGGGTGGAACTCCTTGGGGAGAGAGGGGCCGAAGGCACGCCATCATACGCCGGGCACCGCGCCGCGTAAAGGCGCCCACAGCGGCCCCGCCCCGCGCGCCGCACGTCGGGCGCGACGCCCCGCGCTGCTCCTACCGCGACAGGTCGATCACGTCCCGGTAGCTCTGCACCTTACCGGCCTTGAACGCCGTGAGGATGCGCGCGATGGGCGCCACCAGCATCTCGCCGCGCATGCCGCCGCCGCGATATCCGTAACCGCCGTAGCGGCCCATGTTGAACAGCGCGCGGATGAACACCGCGCCCGGGGCGAGCGGCAGCGTGGCCACGTTGGTGTAGAAATTCCGCCACGCATCCGTGCTCTGGAACAGGTACTGCTCTACGTTCGAGGTGTAGATCAGGGTCACCCGCGCGTCATGGTCGCGCACGTAGCGGCCCACCGCGCGGATGGCCTTGGGGCCGCCGAAGTCGCCCACCACCGGCACCAGCAGGTTGGCCGCCTCGAACGCCTTCATGACGCCGTAGCGCTCCTCGCTGCCGAGATAGCTCTCGTTGACGCCGGCGCTGTCGGTCTGCTCCATCATCGCCGCGTAGCCCGGCATGTTGCGCCCCATGCGGCCGCGCGCGGGATCGCCCGAATACGTGATGTCGGGGCCGATCTCGTAGAACGCGTCGTAGATGTAGGCCAATCCGTCCAGGTCGTCCTTGGACAGCGTGAACCCGTGGCGCACGGTCAGCCCGCTGTCGATGGCGTGCAGCGTGGCCGCGTACAGCGCCGAGTCCGGCCGCGCCGCGTACACCGCCTGCAGCAGCGCGGCCACCGGCGCCGTGTCGGCGAGGCCGGGCGGAAGCCGCCGCGCGAACAGATGCGAGAGAAACTCCGCCCGCGTGGGCGACATCTCGAACAGCGCCTTGTACATCAATTGCTGCAGCAGCGCCTGCCGCCGGATGTCGACGATGAACGCCATCCTGGGGTGCTGCGCCACGATGTACGTGAAATTCTGATCGGGCCCGACACCCATGTACACGCCACCCGCGGGCGTCTCGGTTCGCAGCCGGCCGAGGATCCGCTGATAGTCCGCTTCGTTGGACACGAAGTTGTCCGACCGGAAGAAGCCGCCGGGCTCCGACATCGTGGTGACCAGCCGCCAGAAGGTGCTGTCGGACAGGGCCGCCGGCAGCGGGCCGGCTTCCCGGCGCGGCGCGGGAGCCGCCACCACCGAGACGGCCAGCAGCGACGCCAGCAGCGTCTGCGGGTGGACGAACGGGTTGCGAGGTGATCGGAGTCGCACCGTGGAGCCTCCCCGGGGATGGACCGCGTCGACGCTTCTACTATGCACGACGCCCCGCCGGGAGGGAACCCGCCGGCGCGGGCACCCGTATGGGAGTCGTTTGAACTCGGGGGTTTGCGTTCTGCCGTTGTAGCTTTCTTCCCGTCGGCGCAACTCGGCACTCCCATCGGTGTTCAGCATGATCCGATCCTCGCGCATCCTCGCGCTGCTGGCCGCGGCCGCCTGCCGCGCGTCCGACGCCACCGCGCCGTTGGCTCCGGCCCACCCCGCCGCCACCGACGCCATCGCGCTGGGGGCCGGGTTCTCGTGCGCGCTCACCGACGACGGGCGGGCCTACTGTTGGGGCCTCAACGCCAATGGGCAGCTCGGCGACGGCCTCACCACGACGTACGGGGCACCCGTGGCCGCGCTCACCACGTTGCGGTTCATGGCGATCGCGTCGAGTGCCACGGGCACCTGCGCCCTGGTTCCCGACGGATCGGTGCGCTGTTGGGGCAGCTTGCCGGCCGGCATTCGCGGGGATAGCGGATCCTGGACCACCACACCCGTCGCCGTCCCCGGCAGCACGCGATTGACCACGATTTCCGTGGGGCTTCGCTTCGCCTGCGGCCTCGACGCGGCCGGCCACGCCTATTGCTGGGGCAGCAACAGCCGCGGACAACTCGGCACCGGCACCACGGACTCGGCCGCGGTGCCCACCGCCGTCGCCGGCAGACTCACCTTCGCGTCGGTGAGCGCGGGGTTCTGGCATGCCTGCGGCGTGACCACCGCCGGGGCCGCCTACTGTTGGGGAGACAACCTGTTCGGCGAAGTGGGCAGCGGCGATCCCGCCAACCGCATCTCGTCGCCGGAGCCGGTGGCCGGGGCCATCGTGTTCCGATCGGTGGACGCCGGCACTCTCACCGCCTGCGGCGTGGCGACCGACGGCACGGGCTATTGCTGGGGCGAGAACCGCGTGGGCGAGCTCGGCGACGGCACCACAACCTCCTCGACCGTTCCGGTGCGCGTAGCGGGCGGTCTCACGTTCGACCGCATCCGGCCGGCCCGCGGGAATTCCACCGTGCTGCACACCTGCGGCGCCACGAGCGGCGGCACGCTCTACTGCTGGGGCCTCAACGACAAGGGCCAGGTGGGCGCGACGACGGCGGCCACGTGCACGTTCAGCGTCACGCCGGTGCCGTGCGCGCTCTCGCCCTCGGCGGTTTCGGGCCTCGGCGCCGTCGCCGCGTTCGACGTCGGCACCTCGCACAGCTGCGCGCTCACCACCGGCGCCGCGGTCATGTGCTGGGGCGACAATACGCAGGCCGAACTCGGCGATGGCACGAACGTCAACCACCCGACGCCGGTGGCCGTCGTGGGCGGCCTTCACTTTCCCTGAGCCGTGACCGGACGCGGACGGGGGCGCCGGCCACGTGTGCCGGCGCCCCCTTGCTTCGCTCCCAACGCCGCGTTCAGCGCAGCGAAACGGGCACCCAGTCGGAGTGCGGGAAGAGCAGCCCCGCCACGGCGCCGCCGATGAAGCTGAATCCGATAAAGACGTCGTGGTCGTTGTGCGACGTGATCGGATACAGCGCCGCCCCGAGCAGAATGCCCAGCCCCGTGCCCACGAGCACGCTCTTCACGTACGCCGGCTGCTCCCGATCCACGCGCGTGATCTGCGACACCGCGATGCCGCGCACCGGCTGATTCGCGCCGCGCTGCTGGACCCATACGGAATCGACGGACTGCTGGTAGAGCACGCCCGTGATCGAGGTATTCGGCCCGCGCACGCGCAACGTGACGCCGGAGGGCAGCGGCGCGATGGCGGACTGGGCCGAAGCGGGAGCAGCGACGGCCGCGAGGCCGAGCGACACGAACAGGAGCGCGTAGATTCGACGCATTATCGAAGTCCTTGGGAGTGCTTGATTCGCCAGAACGACACTGTCAGGATTACGCACGAACGGCGCGAACGTTGGAAGGCCGCCTTCCGCGTGACAGAACGCTCACCGCCGGCGCGGGACGGGTCAACCCCCACCCCGGTGGCGCCCCGTCATCCGACGTGAAACAGCTCCACGGCCCGCGAGTACCGCTCGCCCAGCACGCGGCGCAGGGGGGCGTCCTCCCGCGCGCGCAGTTCGGGGTCGCGGGCCAGCAGGTCGGCCGCCGCGTCGCGCGCCCGGTCCCCGAGCGCCGTGTCGCGCATGGGATCGGCCACCCTGAACGTCGGCACGCCGCTCTGGCGCTCGCCGAACAGGTCGCCCATGCCGCGCATGCGCAGGTCGGCTTCCGCAATCTTGAAGCCGTCCTCGGTGTCGACGAAGATCTGCAACCGATTGCGCGACTCGCGCCCCACGTCGCCGAGCAGGATGCAGTAGCTCTGCTCCGCGCCCCGCCCCACCCGGCCGCGCAGCTGGTGGAGCTGCGAGAGCCCGAACCGCTCCGGCTCCTCGATCACCATCACCGTGGCGTTGGGCACGTCGATGCCCACCTCGATCACCGTCGTCGCCACGAGCACGTCGACGTCGCCGTCCCGGAAGCGGCGCATGATGTCGTCCCGCTCCTCGGTGGGCACACGGCCGTGCAGCAGCGCCACGCGGCGGTGGGCGAACGGGCCCGTGCGCAACGCCTCGTACATCGTCGTCGCCGCCTTGAGATCGAGCTTCTCCGACTCCTCGATCACCGGATAGACGACGTACGCCTGCCGCCCCTTCTCCACCTCGCGGTCGACGAACTGCATCAGCCGGTCGCGCGCCGAGCTGGCCCGGAAGAGCGTCGTGACCGGACGCCGGCCCGGGGGCCGCTCGTCGAGGAAGCTGAGATCGAGATCGCCGTACACGGTGAGCGCCAGCGACCGCGGAATCGGCGTCGCGCTCATCAGCAGTACGTCCGGCATCTCGCCCTTGGCCGTCAGCGCCTTCCGCTGCTCCACGCCGAACCGGTGCTGCTCGTCGATGGCCACGAAGCCGAGGCGGGCGAACTCGGTGGCCTGCTGCACCAGCGCGTGCGTGCCGACCACCAGCTCCGGCCACTCCTCGCCCAGCGGCGGCTCCAGCCGCGCCAGCCGCCTGGCGATCGCCTTGCGCTCGCGCGCCGGCACGCTGCCCGTGAGCAGCAGCGGCACGATGCCGAGCGGCGAGAGCAGGCCCGTCATGGTGCGCTGGTGCTGCTCGGCCAGCAGTTCCGTGGGCACCATGATCGCCGCCTGATACCCGTTCTCCAGCGCCAGCAGCGCCGCGAACAGCGCCACGATCGTCTTGCCGCTCCCCACGTCGCCCTGCAGCAGCCGGTGCATGCGCCGGTCGCTGCACATGTCGTCCACGATCTCGCGCAGCGACCGCACCTGGGCGCCGGTGAGCGTGTAGGGCAGCGACTCGCGCAGCCGGGTGGTCAGGTTGCGCTTGTTCACGAACCGGATGCCGCGCCGCGTCTCGCGCGCCAGCGTCTTCATGCGCTGGTGCAGCAGGTGCACGAAGAACAGCTCCTCGAAGGCCAGGCGGTCGCGCCCCGAGAGCGCCTCGGCCATCGTCTGCGGCCGGTGCACCATGCGCAGCGCGTCGGCGATGCCCACCACGCCCGCCTGCTCGAGGATGCCCGGCGGGAAGTATTCCTTCACCTGCGGCAGCAGTGCGTCGAGGTGGGCGTCGACGATGGTGCGGATCACCTTGAAGCTCAGCCCCTCGGTGGCCGGGTACACCGCCAGCACGCGTCCGCTGGCCGTGCCTTCGTCGTCGGGCCCGAGATTCACGAACTCACGCGGGGCCAGCTGCCGCCCGTGGTAGAAGCGCACCGTGCCCGACGCCAGCAGCAGATCACCCTTGTTGATGCTGCGGTCGAGGAAGGGCTGGCCGGGCCACGCCGCCTCGATCAACCCGCTCTCGTCCTGCAGCACCGCCTGGAAGATGCGCAGCCCCTTCCGCGTGGGCAGCACGCCCTTGGAGACCACGCGGCCGATCACGGTGGCGTCGGCGCCCGTGCGCAGCGCCGCGATGCGCGTCACCGTGCTCGCGTCCTCGTAGCGGTGCGGGATGAGCCAGAGCAGGTCGCCGGCCGTGGTGACGTTGAGCTTCCTGAACCCCTCGGCGCGCCGCGGGCCGACGCCCTTGAGGTACGTGACCGGCGTGTCCAGCCGCACCCGCGGGCTCGCCGTGGGCATCCTAGTCGTCGCTCAACAGCTCCCGCGCGAACTCCGCAGGATCGAACGGCGCCAGATCGCCGGCCGCCTCGCCCGTGCCGAGAAACTTCACCGGCACGTCGATCGCCTCGTGCACGGCCACCACCACGCCCCCCTTCGCCGTGCCGTCGAGCTTCGTCACCACCAGCCCCGTCACCGGCACCGCCTCGGTGAAGGTCCGCGCCTGCACCACCGCGTTCTGCCCGATCGTGCCGTCGAGCACCAGCAGCGTTTCGTGCGGCGCGCCGTCCATCCGCTTGGCGATCACCCGCGCCACCTTGCGCAGCTCGTCCATCAGGCCGCCGCTGGTGTGCAGCCGCCCCGCCGTGTCCACGATCAGCACGTCCACGCCGCGCGCCATCGCCGCGTCGATGGCGTCGAACGCCACCGCCGCCGGATCGGTGCCGGGCTGCGCGCCCACGAACTCGCTGCCCGTGCGCTCCGCCCATACCCGCAGCTGATCGATCGCGCCGGCCCGGAAGGTATCCCCCGCGCCCACCATCACCCGCTTGCCTTCGGCGCGCAGCCGCGCCGCCAGCTTGCCGATGAACGTCGTCTTGCCGGCGCCGTTGACGCCGATCACCAGCAGCACCGCCGGCTTCGCCGCGGGCAGCACGAACGCCGGATCACCGTTGCCCGCGCGCAGCGCCCCCTCGATCCCCTCGGCGAGCGCCTGGCGGAACTCCTCCTCCGTCTTCACCGTGCCGCGCCTGGCGCGGTCCTCCACTGCGGCCACCAGCCGCAGCGTCACCGGCACGCCGAAGTCCGCCTCGAGCAGCAGCTGCTCCAGCGCTTCGAGCGATCCGTCACGCACGCCGCCGCGCACGAGCACGCCGACGTCGCGCAGGGCCACGTCCTTGACGCGCTGCCAGAGGGACTTGCGGGGGGTGTCGCCCGATTTGCGCAGGAGGCGGGGCATGGCAGGCAATTTAACCGGCGGGCTCAGAACGCATCATCGCAATCCCGCACGGCGACGCAGCAGCCATTCGCCGCAGAGCACGAGCACCAGCAGCAGATACACCCACCCCGCGTCGCGCGCCGACGGGGCTGCGCCGCGCGGGGGCGTGCCGCCGATCCGGCCCGCCGCCGCCCCCGGCTGCACCGGCACCAGCTCCGCGCTCGCGTTCACCGCCAGCACCGCCGATCCGCCCGCCTCCGACACGTCGTAGACGCCGGCGGCAAGTCCCGCCGAACGCGTCGTCGCCGAGCCCGGCGTGAAGCGGAGATGCAGCGTGTCGCCGCCGCGCCCGCCGCGCCGCGCGAGCACCACCGTCACCGCGCTGTCGCCCGGCGCCCCGCGCCGCCAGTAGATGGGCTCGCCGGCGCGGAACAGCCGCGCGTCCGGCACCGCCGCGCGGCGGTCGCTGCGCTGCGACGCCAGATAGTCGAAGATGCTCCCCCAGAGCGCCGTGAAGACGTCGGCCGACACGCCGCCGCGGAACTGCCAGCGCCAGAGATCGGACGCGGCCACGATCACCACCCGGCGCGGTGCGTCGTCGCCGGCGATGATCGCCCGCGTCAGCGCTTCCCGCCCGCGGCGCACGTCGAGCCCGCGCCACTGCCCCCGCGGCTCCGGCGCCGCCCCCACGAGCAGAGGCGGAAGCGAGTCCCACGGCACGCCAGCCAACGCGCCGCTCAGGGGCGACACCGGGGCATCGGCCGCATACCACTCGTTGCCGTCGCCCGTCGTGGGAACCATCAGAGCCAGCGGCGCCCGCGTGGCCTCGCGTGGGGGCCCGAAGATGGTCGTGTCGCCGTGCAGGATCGCCACCGGTGCGTCGCGAAACGCCGAGCGCACCTCGGCCTCGGTGGCCGGCGCGAAGCTGCCGTCCACCCGCCAGTTGCCGGGCGACAGGTGGTAGAAGGCCCGCGTCGGCAGCGCCAGGGCGCCGCGCAGCACGGCCAGGGCGTAGCGGGCATCGTAGTCCGGGGACGTCGAGACGAACACGGCCCCCGGCTGCCGCGACACGTCGAGCCCCACCGCCAGCGTGTCGTTGCCCGGCTCGGCGTCGCCAGGCACGGCCACGACTGCGCTCACCAGCGCCGGCCCCTCGCCGGCCGCGATCGGCACCCGAAAGTCGACCTCGCGCTGCTCGTAAGCGCCGAGCGGGTCCGTCCGCGTGGTCGCCAGCACGTGCCCATCGAACAGCAGCGCAGCCGTGCCGGCGCCCGCTCCCGCGCCGTCGGCGGCCATCGTCACGCGTGCTTCCACCGAATCGCCCGCCACCACCGCGCGGGGCACGTCCAGGGCCACCACGGCCGCATCGGGCCGCGGCGCGTGGGCGACGAGGGCCACGCGCGAGCCCGCGGGCAGCTGGCGCAGCTCGGCGGCCAGCGGCAGCTCGCCGTCGGTCACGACCACCACCGGCCGCCCCGTGGCCAGCGCCCGCTGCAGCACGGGATCCGCGTCGGAAGCGCGATCCGCCGGCCGCGCCGGCACCGGGCCGGCCCGGAGCGAGTCGCCGAACAGGAAGATGGAGTCGGCGCGCGCGGCCCGGGCCGTGTCAACCGCGGCGCGCCAGGCCGCGGAGTCGCCGCCGCGGAGCATGCTCGCCGAGGCGTCCAGCGCCACCCAGGGCGGGCTCACCCGCGACGGGCCCGAGGGGGCGTCGAGCAGCAGCGCGACGACGAGCGTGAAGACCACGGCGCGCAGCAGCGCCGGCAGCGGCGTGGCGAGCACCCGCCGGCGGCTGCCCCAGCCGTACTGCAACAGCGCGCCGGCGACGCCGGCCGCGATGGCGAGGAGCCAGAGCACGCTAGGCCTTCATGCCGACGCGGGGCTCCAGCGGACCCGGCCGGCTACCGCAGCGCGACGGTCGTCACGCCGTTCGTGCTGGCCAGCATCTCGCCGATCAACCGGTCGCGCACCGCGTTGAACGCGGACGCGAGCGACGTGGGAATCGGATCGCCGCCGACGTTCTTGAGCGCCACGCGCGGATTGCGCTGCTCGCCGTGGACGAGGAATTCGAAGTGGAGGTGCGGACCGGTGGCCAGCCCCGTCATGCCGACGTACCCGATCGTCTGGCCGATGGTGACGTGGGCGCCCGCGTGGATGCCGTTGGCGAAGCCGCGCAGGTGCCCGTAGCGCGAGGAGAATCCGTTGGCGTGCCGGATCTCGATGAGATTGCCGTATCCGCTGGCCACGCCGGCGCGCACCACCACGCCGGCCCCGATCGCGCGCACCGGCGTGCCGGAATTCGCCGCGTAGTCGATGCCCTTGTGGTCGCGCCAGAGCTTGAGGATCGGGTGGTAGCGGTTGCCGAACCCGCTGGAGATGTACTTGAACTGCAGCGGCGCGCGGAGGAACGCCGCCTTGAGCGAGCGCCCCTGCTGGTCGAAGTAGTCGCCCTGCAGCTTGTCGTCCGTGAAGTGCACGGCGTCGACCTCCGAGCCCGACAGATTCAGCTGCGCGGCCACCACGTCGCCGATCTTCACCGTGCCGTCGGCGGCCACCGAGCGTTCGGCCATCACACGGAAGGTGTCGCCGTCCTGCAGATCGCGGCTCATGTCCACCCGGTACTGGTAGACGTTGTCGGCCAGCTTCACCACCAGCGCGTCCTCGGCGTAGCGCGGCAGGATGCTGTCCGCCGAGGCATACATCGCCTGGTAGAGATTGGAATGGATCGTTCCCTGCACTACCACGGTATCGGTCTTCCAGGGCAGCCGCTCGTCGCGCGTGGCCCACCCGTCGGGGCCCCGCGTGAGGTGCAGGAAGTGATCGGTGGCGAGCTGCACCACGATCTCGGTGGGCAGGGAATCGGCCGCCGAGGCGTGGAGCACGGCCACCGGCAGCCCCACCGGCACCTTGCGCGGATCGATCGTGGCCGAGGCGACGTGCACGGCGCTGCCGGCGGCGGTGTCGCTCAGGCCGGCGCGCATCAGCAGCGCCGTGAGCGTCTCCCCGCGGGCGACGCTGTCGTACGGGAGCCTCCAACTCGGCACCGGGAGCGTGTCGCGCAGTACGTCGGCCGCCGGCGGAGCGAGCGGCGCCGCGGTGCGCACGGCGAGGACAGCGAGAACCGCCACCACCGCGTAGGTGATGGCGCGGGCGCCGCGGACCGTCAATCCATCTGCCTCCGGATGAAGGTCGGGATCTCCATGTCGCTGAGATCGCCGGCACCCTTCTCCTTGTCGGTCGCGGCGGGGCGCGCCGGACGGGCCGACTCGCCGCTCGCCGTTCCCGGGTTCCGCAGCGGCGTGGCCGGCGGCCGCACCGCGCGCGTGCCCGGGAATGGAATCACCGGCGCGCCGCGGCCCATCGACTGATGGTCGTGCGCCGGCGTGAGCCCCGTGGATACCGTCTTGTCGAACCCGGTGGCGATGACGGTGACGCGCAACTCGCCCTGCATGGCCGGCTCGTGCACGGCGCCGAAGATGATCTCGGCGTCGTCCCCGGCCGCGTCGTGCACGATGTCGCTGATCTGCGTGACCTCGCCGAGGGTGAGATCGCCGCCGCCGGTGATGTTGAGCAGCACGCCGCGCGACCCGGAGATCGACACGTTGTCGAGCAGGGGACTCGAGATGGCCTGCTGGGCGGCTTCCATGGCGCGGTTCTCGCCGCGGCCGATGCCGGTGCCCATGAGCGCCGAGCCGCCCTCGCGCATCACCGTGCGCACGTCGGCGAAGTCCACGTTCACGAGGCCCGGCTTGGTGATCAGCGTGCTGATGCCCTGCGTGGCGTGGAGCAGCACCTCATCGGCCTTCTTGAGCGCATCCTGGAACGGGATTCCCTTGCCCACGACGGCCAGCAGCCGTTCGTTGGGAACGACGATCATCGTGTCCACGTTCTTGCGCATCTCGGCGATGCCCTGCTCGGCCTGCCGCATCCGCTTTCGCCCTTCGAACAGGAAGGGCTTGGTGACAATGCCGACCGTGAGGGCGCCCGCCTCGCGGGCCAGCTCGGCCACCACAGGCGCCGCGCCGGTGCCGGTGCCGCCCCCCATGCCGCAGGTGATGAAGACCAGGTCCGCGCCCTGGAGCGCCGCCCCGACCTCGTCGCGGTTCTCCTCGATGGCCTGGCGTCCGATCTCCGGACGCGCCCCGGCGCCGAGCCCGCGCGTGAGCTTCTTGCCGATCTGAACCTTGATGTCGGACTTCGAGTTCAGAAGGGCCTGGTTGTCGGTGTTGACCGAGATAAACTCGACATGCTCAAGGCGCTCCTCGATCATGCGGTTGACGGCGTTGCCACCGCCACCGCCAACGCCCACGACCTTCATCCGGGCGTGCTGAGCCGCGCTTTCTTCGAACTCGAAGACCATGCGAGTGGAACTCCCGCACTTGCGAGGTGGGAACGGTCGGCGCTCACCCTGCCGATCGCCGGACGGGAACGCGACTGCGGCGCGTCGAAACCTCGCACGCTACAGTCGCAGAATCAGTTGCGGCAATATAACGCTTTTGCCGCCAGCGACTACCCCCGCAAGAAGGACGAAAGAGCGCGCCGATGAGAACGAAAACCTTATCCACAGACGCTTGGCCGACAGCAGTTTTTTGATGTGGATTTTCTTGCCCGACCGAGTCTATACTCAGCCTGCGATGCAATTCCTCACCATGCCGAGTCCGGTTGGCGAACTCACCCTTGCGGCCACCGAGGCCGGCCTCGCGGCCGTGTACTTCGAGCGGCACCAGTACGGGCATTCGGCGCGCGAGCGGCGGAACTGGATCCGCGACTCCGGTCGCGACGGCGCCGCGTCACGCGTCCTGGCTTGCGCACGCGACCAGTTAACCGAGTACTTCGCGGGGCAACGCCGGTCGTTCGACCTTCCGCTGGACGCCACGGGGACCCCGTTCCAGCATCAGGTCTGGGCCCAACTCCGGAAGATCCCCTTCGGGACCACGACCTCGTACGGCGACCTGGCCCGCCGCATCGGCGACCCCGGGAAGGCCCGCGCGGTGGGCGCCGCCAACGGCCGGAACCCGATCTCGATCGTGGTCCCGTGCCACCGGGTGATCGGAGCCGACGGCTCGCTGACCGGCTTCGGCGGCGGGATCGAGCGCAAGCGGTGGTTGCTGGCGCACGAAGCCCGGCTGTCGGGGCTTACGCTTTCTTGAGACTGCCCGACTGTCCGACTGTCCGACCGTCCGACTGTCCGACTCCTAGAAGAAATCCTGCAGCCAGAACTTCAGCTTCTGCACCCACTTCTCCACCCCGCCGCCGCCCACCGACAACCGCTTCGCCGTGCCGCTCGCGCCGAGCGCCAGCCGCGTGGCGCCGAACTGGGCCAGCCCCACCACCGTGGCAAACCGCGGCGCCTCCACGGAGTCGCTCAGCCCGCCGATGTGCTCGGCCGGCGAGCCCACGCGGACGCCAGTTCCGAACACGTTGGCGGCCAGCTCGCCCGCCCCCTCCATGGCCGCGGCCCCACCGGTGAGCACGATCCCCGCGCTCAATCGGTTGGCGAAGCCGGCGTTGGCGATGTCGCCGTGCACGAGGTCGAAGATCTCGTCCATCCGCTGGTGGATGATGTGGGAGAGCAGCTCGCGCGGAATCTGCCGCTCGCCCTGCGCCACGGTGCTCGGGAGCTGGATGATGTCCTGCGGGTCCACCAGCGGCTCGAACGCGCAGCCGTACCGTTCCTTGATCCGCTCGGCGTCGGCCTGGGTCACGCCCAGCCCATGCACGATGTCGCTGGTCACGTTGTTGCCGCCGAAGGGCACCACGCCCAGATGGCGGATCTTCCCTTCGTGGAAGACGGCGATGTCGGTGGTGCCGGCGCCCATCTCGACGAGCGCCACGCCCAGCTCCTTCTCGTCCTCGGTGAGCACGGCCAGCGCGCTGGCCAGCGGTTCGAGCACCAGGTCGCGCACCTTGTAGCCGGCCCGCTCCACGCTCTTGCGCAGGTTGATGGCGGGCGAGCTGCCGATGGTCACCAGGTACATCTCCACTTCCAGCCGCATGCCGCTCATCCCGACGGGGTCGCGGATGCCCACGTTCTTGTCCACCGTGTATTCCTGCGGAATCGCGTGCAGCAGCTCGCGGTCCTGCGGAATGGCCTGGGCGCGGGCGACCTCGTTGGCGCGCTCGACGTCGGCGCGGGTGATCTCGTCGCCCGACACCGCCACGATGCCCTTGCTGGTCATCGCCTGCACGTGCTCGCCGGCGATGCCGGCGTACACCTCCTGCACCTGCGCGCCCGCCATGCGCTCGGCGTCCTGCAGCGCCTTGCGGATGGAGCGGGTGGTCTCCTCGATGTCCGAGACGACGCCGCGGCGCATCCCGGTGGTGCGCGTCTGCCCGACGCCCAGCACCTTGATCGAGGGATGCCGCGGCAGGTCGCCGACGACTTCGGCGATGATGGCGGTGGTCTTGGCGGAGCCGATGTCGAGACCGGCGACGAGATGTTCTGCGTTCATTTGAGTCGGGCGATCACTTGGTCACGGTATCGGAGATCCAGCTCGACGGCGCTGAGGCGCCGGTTGGCGAGGTCGCGTTCCACGGGTTCCAGATCTTCCAGGCGGCGAACGGTCACATCGGTCATCGCGCGAACGAGCACCGTCGCCAGCGAGAGATCGAGTTCGTCCCCCACCCGCCGCACGTCGCTCACCCGCTGGTACAGCTCCGGCGCCTGCTGGCGCAGCGCGCCAAGCAACCGCAGCGCCGCGGTGTCGCGGCGCGCCAGGATCGGCGCGTCCACCGTCACCTTCGACGGATCCACCGGCAGCGGCAGCCCGGACGCATCGTATGGACGGAGGCCCTGCGGCGTCGGCACCAGCGCCACCGGCACCCGTTCGGTGACGGTAACCACCAGCGTCCCCGGAAGCTTACGCCGAATCTCCGCGCCGCGCACCTCCGGCAACCGCGCCACCCGCGCCTCCAGCGGTCCGAGCTTGGTCCACACGGAGACCGTCGTATCGACGTGCAACTGGCGCAGAATGTCACGAGGCGCGGTGTAGCGCGCGCCCACGATCTGCACCCGGCGCACGCGGAAGAAGGCCATGCGCGACATCGCCGGCGGGCCCCAGAAGGGCGAGGCCGCCGCCACGGCCACGAGCGCGGCGATGCCGATGCGCTTCCAGCGGCTTCCGCGCGAGGGCGCCGGCGCCCGCGTCCGCTTTCGCGCCGCCCGCTCCGGCTGGGCGTCGGAATCCGGGCCGCGGCCGGCCGGATCGCCCGCCTCGCCGGCTGTCATCGTGCCGCTGCCCGCAGGCGCGCCACCAGCTCCGGCGCCACGTGGGTCACGTCGCCGGCGCCCATGGTGATCACCACGTCGCCGGGCGCGGCGAATCCCGCCAGCGCCTCGGCCAGCGCCGGCCGTCCGCCGCGCCACACCAGGCGGTCGCGCGCCGGGCCCATCGCGTCGGCGATGAGATCGGCGCTCACGCCGGGCAGCGGCTGCTCGCGGGCCGGGTAGATGTCGGCCAGAAACAGGGCGTCGGCCGCCCCCAGCGCCGCGGCGAACGCCGGCGCGAAATCGCGCGTGCGCGAATACAGGTGCGGCTGGAATGCCACGACTACGCGCCGCCCCGGGTACGCCGAGCGCGCCGCCGCCAGTGACGCCGCGATCTCGGTGGGATGGTGCGCGTAGTCGTCGATCACGGTCACGCCGGCGGCGTCGCCGATGCGCTGGAACCGCCGCTCGACGCCCCCGAAATCCGCCAGCGCCGGCGCCATCTCGGCCACCGTGCGCCCCTCGGCCAGCCCCGCGCCCAGCGCCGCGAGCGCGTTCAGCACGTTGTGCTCGCCGGGCACGCGCAGCCGCACCTCGCCCACCCGCTGGGCGTCGAAGTGCACGCCGAACCGCAATCCCCCATCCTCGGCCCGCACGCCGACGGCGGTGAGACGGGCGCGCGGCGAGCGGATGCCGAACCGCACCACGTCCGCCGAAGCGGGCAGCGGCAGCGTGGATGCCTCGGGGTCGTCGGCGGAGACGACGATCGCGCGCGCGGCCGACGCGAACCGGGCGAAGGCGCCGCGGATGTCGGCCAGGTCGCGGTAGATGTCGAGGTGGTCGGCCTCGATGTTGGTGATCACGGCCACGGTGGGCGTGAGCGCGAGGAAGGAGCGGTCGTATTCGTCGGCTTCCACCACGTACAGCGCGCTGCCGCCGGCGCGCAGGTTGCCGGCCCACTCGCGCACGCGGGCGCCGACCAGCGCCGTCGGATCGAGCCCGGCGCCGGCCATCACCTGCGCGGCCATGACCGTGGTGGTGGACTTGCCGTGGGTGCCCGCCACCGCCACCAGTTCGGCGCCCGCCGTGGCCTCGCCCAGCGCCTCGGCGCGGCGGATCACCGGGATGCCGAGCGCGTGCGCCCGCGCGATCTCGGGGTGGGTCTTCGGCATGGCCGAGGTGACCACGAGCGCGCGCGCCGCGTCCGCGTGGGCCGGGTCGTGCGCATCGGCCACGGCAATGCCGAGTGCGCGCAGATCGCCCACGTCGCCGGGGGCGGCGTCGCACCCGGTCACCGCGACCCCGCGGCGGGCGAGCAATTCGGCCAGCGCGCGCATGCCCGCGCCGGCAATGCCCACGAAGTGGACGGGACGCGGGTCGTCGGGTTGGAAGAGGGACATGGAAGGCGCGGGGCAATATACGGACCGCGCGCCCCGCGGCTCAAGGCTTGGCGCCGTCGCGGTCGATGAGGGCGAGAATGTGCCGGGCGATCGTCTCGGCCGCGCGCGGCCTCGCCCGCCGCCTCGCGCCCTCGGCGATCGCCGCCAGCTTCTCCGGATGCGCGAACAGGTCGGCGATCAGCTCGTGCAGTTTGGGGCCGGTGAGCTGCTGCTGCGGCAGGTGGATCGCCGCGCCGGCGTACTCCAGCGTGGCCGCGTTCGTCGTCTGATGCTGCGCGGCCGCGGTGGGCAGCGGCACGAGGATGGCCGGAATGCCCCAGGCGAACAGCTCGCTGGTGGTCATCGAGCCGGCGCGGGCCACCGCGAGGTCGGCGGCGGCGTAGGCGTCGCTGATCGGCGACAGGTAGTCGCGCACGCGCACGCGATCGCTCTCGTACGGCGCGAATTCGGCGAACGTCGCCTTCCCCGTCATCCAGATCAGGTAGACGTTGTCGGGCAGGCCCAGGTTCAGCCATCCGGCCACCGCTCGATTGATCGCGTGCGACCCCTGGCTTCCTCCGTAAACGAGCACGACATGGCCGCCCTCGCGCGGGAACCCCCACTTGGCCCGCGCCGTTGGCCGCGAGAGCGCCATCGACGACGGCGGATCGATGGGCGCGCCGGTATCGATGAGCCGCGACTTGTCGCGGACCCGGAGATAGCGGGCCGCTTCCGGGAAGGTGAGGTAGATCTCCGCGCAATCGCGCGCGTAGCGCCGGGCCGTGAGTCCGGGAAAGCTGTCGCCCACCTGCTGCACGATCGGGATCTTCCGGCGGCGGGCGTATTCGAGCGTCAGTCCCGACGCGTACCCGCCGGTGCCGACCACGAGCACCGGCCGCTCGCTCTTGAACAGCTTCCCGAGGCGCCGCCACACGGTGATCGCGCTGACGAACGTCCGCCAGTTCTTCCAGGGCGACTTCCGGTGCAGCGGGTGCAGGCTCAGCAGCACGTACGGGAACTCGGTGTTGGGCAGCACCTCGCGTTCGATGCCGCGCTGGGCGCCGACGAAGAAGGGTTCCACCTCGGGGCGCAGCGCCACCAGCGCGCGCGCGATGGCGAGTCCCGGATAGAGGTGTCCGCCGGTGCCGCCGCCGGCAAAGATGATCCGCATCGGCCTACTCGCCCAACGGGTTGGTGGCGCCCGAGCCGTACACGCGTTCCTTGGTGCTGCCGATGTTCACCAGCACGCCGGTGGTGAACATGGTGAGCACCAGGTTCGACCGGCCGAACGACACGAAGGGCAGCGTCAGGCCCGTCGTGGGCAGCAGCCCCACCACGACCCCGATATGCAGCAGCGCGGTGAGCACCGTGACGAAGGTGAGCCCCACGGCCACCAGTTGGAGGAAGGGGGAGCGCGCCTGGCGCGCGATGCGGAAGCCCAGGAGGCCGAACGCGGCGAACGCGACGGTGATCGCGGCGAGCCCCAGGAATCCCCACTCTTCGCCGATGTTGCTGGCGATGAAATCGCTGTACGGAAACGGCAGGAAGCCGTACTGCTGGCGCCCCTGGCCGAATCCCACGCCGAACAACCGGCCCGACCCCACGGCCACCAGCGACTGCTGCAGCTGGTAGCTCACCGTCGCCGGCGCGGAACCGGGATCGAAGAAGCTGGTGAGTCGGAGCACGGCGTACTGCAGCTTCTCCGCCCGGGTCCAGAGAAAGGGCATCAGCAGCGCGCCGAGCGCCACGAAGTGCCCGATGCGCGCCCCGCCGGCGTAGAGGATCACCGCCATGAGCAGCGTGTAAAGCATGGCCACCGAGAGATCGGGCTCGAGCATGGCCAGCACGTCGAGCACGCCGATGACCACGAGAAAGGGGAGCAGCCCCCTGGTGAGGTGGCGCAGCTGGTCGCCCTTCTTCACCGTGAGCATCGCCACCCAGACGATGACGCCGAACTTGCCCAGTTCCGACGGCTGCAGCGAGGTGCCGAAGAGGAACCGCTTCGACCCGTGCACGCGCGGGGCGATGCTGTTGGGCAGCACGAGGCAGGCCGCCATCGTGATGATCGTGAACCACATCAGCGGCCACGCCCACCGTTCCCACTTGTCGGCGTCGATCTTCGCGGCCACGGCGAAGGCGACGATGCCCGCCGCCGTGCCCTCGAGCTGGCGGATGAGATAGTAGGCGCTCGATCGGTTCTCGTTCATGGCGACGATCGCGCTGGCGCTGTAGAGCACGGCGAGGCCGAACGCGAGCACGGCCGCCGTGATGAGCACGAGGGCGCGGGCCTCGGGGCCCATGCGCCACCGCTCGCGCACGTCGACCCCTGCCCGCCCCGCCGGGCGCGGGGCGCCGCCCTGCTCCGGCAGTGCGCCCAGCAGATCGTCAGCGCCCGAATACCCGGTCATCGGCCGGCCGCCAGGCGCTTGAACTCGGCGCCGCGCTGCTCGTAGTTCTCGAACATGTCGTAGCTGGAACAGGCGGGCGACAGCAGCACCACGTCGCCCGGCGCCGCGGCGGCGCGCGCCGCGCCCACGATGGCGGCGAACGGCGCGCCCGCCGCCATGCGCTGCACCGGCACGACCTTCTTGAGGTCCTTCTCGATCAGCGCCGCCGCCTCGCCGTAGGCGATCACCCGCTTCACCGTGCGCCTGGCCTCGTCGGCCAGCGCCGTGTACGGCTCGCCCTTGTGCCGCCCTCCCAGCAGCAGCACCGTGGGGCGCGTCATGCCGCGCAGCGCCACCAGCGTCGACGCCACATTGGTGGACTTGGAATCGTTGATCCAGGTGACGCCGGCCGCCTCGCCGGCGGGCTCGATGCGGTGCTCGATGGGCCGGAAGTCGCGGAGCCCCCGCGCCAGGCGCGCCACCGAGAGCTGCGTCCGGTGCCCCGGATCGGCGAGCATCACGGCCAGCGTCGCCGCCAGCGCGTTGGCCACGTTGTGGTCGCCGACGAGCTGCAGGTCGCTGCGCGCGATCAGCGGCTCGCCGAGCACCACCAGCTGGTCGCGATCGCGGTCGTAGTACGCGTCGGCGCGGCCCGCCGTCGAGAACGCAGCGCGCAGGCCGGCCGCGTCCGCCGCCAGGCCGCGCGCGTCGGCGTCGTCGCCGTTCACCACCCAATTCGACGCGGCGGACGCGTTGCGGAAGAGCAGCGCCTTGTCGGCGTAGTACGCCTCCACCGAGTCGTAGCGGTCGAGGTGGTTGGCCGACAGGTTGGTCAGCACGCCGACGTCGGGCGTGATGCCGGGCGTATCGTGCAGCTGGAACGACGACACCTCGAGCGCCACCCAGGGCGCCGGGTCCGGCGACAGCGCGAGTTCGCTGAGCGGCCGCCCGATGTTCCCCGCCGCTTCGGCGCGCAGCCCCAGCGCCCGCAACAGGTGCGCGATGAGCGCCGTGGCCGTCGTCTTGCCGTTGGTGCCGGTCACGGCCACGTAGCGGAGCGCCGGCAGGAACCGCAGCGCCACCTCCACTTCGCTCACGATCGGAATGTGGCCGGCCCGGGCGACCCGCAACGGCGCGGCGTCGGGCGGCACCCCGGGACTGGTCACCACCAGCGACGCGCGCGCGATGCGCTCGATGTCGTGGCGCCCCACGTCGGCCGCGGCCCCGTCCACGCGCAGGGTCCGCGCCGCCTCCTCGAGCGCCGGCGACGCGCCGGCGTCCGACGCGTAGACGTCGGCGCCCGTGCGCGCCAGCAGCCGCCCCACCGCCGTGCCACTCCGCGCCAGGCCAATCACGGCGATCTCGCCGTGCAGCCATCCCAGTTCCATGGCGGCTTCGGATATCCGCGTCATCGCCTCCTCACCGCACCTTGAGCGTGGCCAGCGCGAGGAACGAGCAGAGCAGCCCCAGAATCCAGAACCGCACGACCACCTGCGTCTCGGGCCACCCCTTCAGCTCGAAATGATGGTGCAGCGGCGCCCGCCGAAACACCCGGTGCGCCTGCGCATACGCCAATCCGTACCGGCGGCGCCGGTACTTGAACACCGACCGCTGGATCATCACCGACAGCGTCTCGCACATGAAGACGCCGCCGACGAACACCAGCAGGAACTCCGACTTGAGCAGGATCGCCACCGCCCCCAACCCGCCGCCGAGGGCGAGCGACCCGGTGTCGCCCATGAAGATCTCGGCCGGGTGTGAATTGAACCAGAGAAATGCGAGCAGCGCTCCCGCCACCGCCGCGCAGAACACCGTCAGTTCGCCCGAGTCGGCAAGATAGAACAGGCCGAGGTACCGGCTCCAGTCCACGCGGCCGATCACGTACGCGAACACCGCGAACGTGGCGAAGGCGATGGCCGACAGCCCCGCCGCCAGCCCGTCCAGCCCGTCGGTGAGATTCACCGCGTTGCTCACCCCGGTGAGCACGAAGGTGGTGAACACCACGTACAGCCAGGCGAACGCCGCCGAGATCGGCACCACGAGCACGTACTTGAAGAAGGGCAGCGTGGTCGACGCGCCCGGCAGCTCCGGCGCCAGCGGGAACTGCCACACGTAGAGCCCCAGCGCGAGCCCGATCGTGATCTGCCCGGCCAGCTTGTAGCGCTCCACCAACCCCTCGTTCTTCAGCCCGGCGCGCTTCTGCCGCAGCTTGAGCACGTCGTCGAGCAGGCCGATGCCGCCCATGGCCGCGGTCACCATCAGCGCCAGCCAGATGTAGCGGCTGCTCAGCCGCGCCCACAGCAGCGTCGAGAGAATGGCCGAGAACAGGATGATCAGCCCGCCCATCGTCGGCGTCTGCCCCTTGCCCGCGTGCGTGTCCGGCGTCCCCTCGCGCACGGTCTGCGTCACGTTGTCGCGGCGGAGCCGCCGGATCAGGATCGGCCCCACGACGAAGGCCAGCACGAGCGCCGTCACCGCCGCGCCCGCGGCGCGGAAGGTGATGTACGTGAACAGGTTCAGAAACCTGAACCGGTGGATGAGCGGAATGAAGAAGTGGTAGAGCACGGGGGATAGTGGGAGATCGCTTTGATGGAAGGGTGAGGCGGTGAGGCGGAAACTTACTCTCGTCGTGACTGCCTTACGGCCACACTCCCTCACCGCCTCACGAGTTGTCGTTCGCCCACGCGGCGATCATCGGCACCAACCGCTCAAGCCTCACCCCGCGCGACGCCTTGAGCAGGATCGCCGCGCCGGGTTGGAGCCGCTGCGCCAGAGCCGACCACGCCGCGTCGATGTCCGACGCACTGATGACGCGCGAAGGGGGCGCTCCGGCACGAGCGAAGGCGTCGGCGAATTCGCCGATGCCCACGAGCAGTTCCACCGGCGTCGCCAGCGCCGCGGCGGCCACCGCGTCGTGCACCCGGGCCGCGTGGGCACCCATCTCGCGCATCGTGCCGAGCACGGCCACCCGCTGGCGCCCCCGCCCCACCCGCTCCAGCAGATCCAGCGCCGCCAGCGTCGATTCGGGATTCGCGTTGTAGGCGTCGTTCACCAGCAGCGCCCGCCCCACGGCCGACACCGCGCCGCGCATGGCCGGCATGCGCGCCCCGGCCATGCCGCGGGCGGCGTCGGCCGCCGACACGCCGCAGGCGTCGGCCGCGGCGAGCACCAGCATCGCGTTCCGCAGGTGGTGGAGCCCGGGCGCCGGAGGCCGGACCTCCACGCCGCCGACCAGGGCGGTGCCGATTCCCTCAGGGTCCACGCTCCACCGCTCGGCGCGCAGCGCGCCCGCGTCGAGCCCGGCGGCGAGCACCCGCGCGGCCCGCGCGCCGGCTGCCGCCGCCACGTCGGGCTGCGAGGCCGGCACGATGGCCAGCGCCGCGCCGTCGCACGCCGAAAGCTCCTCGCGCATCACGCCGGCCAGGTCGCCCAGGCCCTCCAGATGCTCCTCGGCGATCGAGGTCACCACCACCACGTCCGGCTCCGCCACGGCACGAAGGGAGGCAATCTCCCCCGGCTGATTCGTGCCCATCTCCACCACCGCGACGTCGGCGTGATCGGGCAGCGCCAGCAGCGTCAGCGGCACGCCCACGAGGTTGTTGTTGTTCGCCTCCGACGCGTGCACTTCCAGCCGGCTCTCGAGCGCCGCGCGCAGCAACTCCTTGGTGCTCGTCTTCCCGTTCGACCCGACCACCGCGATCACGGGTCCGTTCCAGGCCCGGCGCCGGAATCGCGCCAGCGCCCCAAGCGCCTGCAGCGTGTCGGCCACCACGTAGGCCGGCACGCCGAGGCCGGCGGCACGCTCCGGCCTCGACACGACCACGCCGCCGGCGCCCGCCTCCACTGCCCGCGCCAGAAAATCGTGGCCGTCGAAGGCCGGACCGGTGAGGGCCACGAACAGATCGCCCGGCTGCAGCGTTCGCGTGTCGGTCCAGACCCGGCCGAACCGCCCGCTGCCCGCCGGCCCGCCGCCGAGCGCGACCGCCACGCGATCGCGCGTCCAGAACGCCGGTGCCGTGGGCGGCGGATCCCTCCGCTCGGGGGCGCGGACTTCGATGCTCACGCGGCGGTGCCCAGCAGGTCCTGCACGATCCGCTTCTCGTCGAAGTCCACGTTGGTCGTTCCGATCACCTGGTAGGTCTCGTGGCCCTTGCCCGCCAGCAGCACCACGTCGTCGGGACGGGCCACGGCGAGTGCGTGAGCGATCGCGTCGCGGCGATCGGCCATGCGAACGTAATCGGTTCCGGCGATGCCGGCCACGACGTCGTCGATGATGCGCTCCGGATCCTCGGTGCGCGGGTTATCGCTCGACACGATCACCACGTCGGCCCGGGCCGCGGCGACCGCGCCCATGAGCGGCCGCTTGCCCCGATCGCGGTCGCCGCCGGCGCCGAACACGCAGATCAGCCGCCCGGGCGTGAAAGGGCGGAGCGCGTCGAGCGCCCGCTCCAGCGCGTCCGGCGTGTGGCAGTAGTCGCGCAGCACCACCGGCCGCTCGGCCAGCCGCTCCAGCCGGCCCGGCACCTGCGGCATGGACGACAGCCGAACCGCGATCACCGGCGGCGCTTCGCCCAGCGACCACGCGGCGGCGGCCGCCCCCACCGCGTTGGCGATGTTGAAGCCGCCGATGAGGGGCAGCGTCACCCGGTGCGCCTCGCCCCCCGCGTGCAGCGTGAACGTGCTGCCACGCGGCGCCAGGTCGATTCCGTCCGCCCACACCTCCGCCTCGGCGCCGGCGACGCTGAAGCGCACACGGCGCCCTCGCGCGGGAAGCGCGCCCCAGGCCGCATCGTCGGCGTTCACCACCACCGCCCCTTCGGGCGCCACCTGGTCCACCAGGAGCGCCTTGGCGGCCAGGTATTGCTCCATCGTGCCGTGGTAGTCCAGATGGTCGCGGGTGAGATTGGTGAACACGGCAGCGTCGAACGCCACGCCCTCGGCCCGGTGCTGGTCGAGCGCGTGCGACGACATCTCCATGGCCACCGACCGCACGCCCTCGTCCACGAGCGCGCGGAACAGGCGCTGCAGTTCCACCGGTCCCGGCGTGGTGAGCCCCGACCCGCCGTCCAGCGAGCGCTCGGCGCTGCCGATGAGAACGCCCAGCGTGCCGATCGACGCGGCGCGCGCGTCGGGGTGGTCGAGCAGATGGCGGAGCATGTGCACCGTGGTCGTCTTGCCATTGGTGCCGGTGACCCCCACCAGCCGCAGCGACCGCGCGGGCCACTTGTAAGCGGCGGCCGACGCGATGGCCGCCGCCCGCCTTCCTTCGCCGCCCCGCACCACGATGGCCGGCAGATCGGTGCGCGTGGGGTCCTCCACCAGCGCCGCGGCGGCGCCGGCGTCGCGCGCCGCGTCGAGGAAGTCGTGGCCATCGCGCGCCGAGCCCCGCACGGCGACGAACAGCCCGCGCCGGGCCACCTGACGGCTGTCGTCGGTAATGCCGGTGAACGTATCCGGCAGGTGCCCGCGTGTGCCGGCCAGCACCCCCGCTTCGCGCAGCGCGCGGACGATTGCTTCGCCTGCGATCGGCATCAGAAGTCGTACCGCAGGCGCACCACCGATCCGGCGGCGAGCATCGCGCCGGCGGCGGGCGACGTGGCCGCCGGCGCGCCGCGCACCAGGTCCACCCGGAACCCGGCGTCGTGCAGGGCGCGCACCGCGTCGCGCAGCGGCAGGCCGCCGACATCGGGCACGCTGCGCGGGGGCGGCGGCGGTACCGCGAGCCCGCCCGCGGGCGCCGCCGGCAGTGCGAACGTCACCGGGGCCGGCGCCGCTTCGAGCGCGGCCACGGCGGCGGCGCTGTCCACCGCCGGACCGGCCGGCGCCGGGAGTGACTCGCCCGGGGCGCGGTCCAGCGCCAGCGTGCGCTGCGCCGCGGGCTCGGGGCGGGAAATGACGTCGTGCATCAGCTGCTCACGGTCCAGGGCGGCGTCGCGGGCCGCCAGCGCCGCCTGCAGGATCGTCTTGGTGAGCGGGGCCGCCGTGCTGGCGCTGTAGTACGCGCCCTGCGGGTCGTCGAGCTTCACCACGATCACGAACTGCGGGGCGTTGCCCGGAAAGAGCCCCACGAAGTTCGGCGTGTAGGCGTGCGGCGCGTAGCGGCCGTTCACCGTGCGCCGCGGCGTGCCGGTCTTGCCCCCCAGCAGATAGTTCGCCAGGTCGGCCTGCACCGCGGTGCCGTTCTCCACGACGCCGAGCAGCATCTGGCGCACCTCGGCGGCGACGTTGGGCGGCACCACCCGCCGCACCACGCGCCGGTGGTGCTGGTAGAGCACCGTGCCGTCGGGCGCGCGGACTTCCTTCACGATCGCCGGCTGGAGCAGCTCGCCGCCGTTGGCGATGGCCGCGTAGGCCGCGGCCAGCTGCAGGGGCGTCACGGCAATCTCGTACCCCATCGCCATCGAGTTCGCCGACTGCGACGACCACGTCTTCGGCGGACGCAGGGTGCCGTTGGACTCGGCCGGGTAGGCCACTTCGGTCGGCGTCCCGAATCCGAAATCGCGCAGCGCCTGATACTCCTGCGCCGGCGTCAGCCGCCCGGCGAACTGCACGATCCCTACGTTGCTCGACCGGCGGATGACCTCGGCCAGCGACAGGTACTTGGGCTCGGCCCCCCCCTCCCGATCGTCGTGGATCGTGCGGCGGTTGATTTCGAGCGTTCCGCCGAAGGTGGGCACCGAGTCGGCGGGCGCCACGAGTCCGTGCGCCAGCAGCGAGGCCGCGATCAGCGGCTTGATGGTCGACCCGGGCTCGTACGGCTCCGTGAGCGCGGTGGCCGACGTCGAGCGCGGATCCTGGCGGTGGCTGGCCATGGCCAGCACCTCGCCGTCGTTCGGATCGAGAATCACGATGTCGCCGCCCTGGGCGCCCATCTTCGACACCGCGTCGTCGAGCGCCCGCTCGGCGATCTGCTGCAGGTCGGCGTTGAGCGTGAGCACGACCGTGTTCCCTTCGCGGGACGGCGTGCCCGGGGCCGTGGGCGAGACGAAGCTCTTGCCCGTGCCGTCGCGCACCAGCGCCGCCGACCCGTCGCGCCCGCGCAGCAGGCTGTCCAGCGCCAGCTCGATGCCGTCCACCGGCTGCCCGTCGGCGTTCACCCGCCCGACGATACGGCGCGTGGCGTCGGAGCCCGGATACACGCGGTCATTGACTGGATCGGTGTAGACGCCCCGGATGGCGGTGATGGCAGCCACGTCGTTGGCCCGGAAGCGGTCGGGAATCGCCACCCACTTGCGCGTCGTGTCGGTCACGCGGGCGATCCACTTGCGGTCCACGCCGGCGCGCGCGAGCGCGTTGGCCAACTGCCGCCGGTCGAGCACCTCCTGCGGCGCCACGGCCAGTTCCACCATCGCCCGGCTCTCGGCCAGGGTGCGCCCGGTGGCATCGAGCACGTCGCCGCGGAGCGCCGGCACGGCGCGGCTGGTGAAGTGCTGGTTCCTCGCCTGCGCCGCCCACGCCCGGCCGTGCACCAGCTGCACCTGGGCCGCCTTGCCGATCACGGCGAGCGCCAGTGCGGCCAGCGAGAGGTGGACGATGCCGATGCGACTATTCTTGATCATGCGGGCGCGGCCGCGGCAGAGTGATGACGGTGCTGTCGGCGGGAACGTGCATGTTCATCCGCTGGAGGATCGGCGCCAGCCGGGCGAGGCTCGACGAATCGCGGATCTCGCCCGTCAGCCGCACGCGCTCGGCCTCGAGCGCGTCCCGCTGGCGCTCGAGGTCGCGAATCGCGCGCTGTTCCCGGATGCCGTAGCTCCTCCGCCAGATGACGCCCGTGGCCACCAAAACGAAACTGAGAAGCACCGCGGCGACGACGGCGCGCGGGCTCCATCCGCGGGTCACGCGGCGCGCCATGCCCGGAGCCGCGCGCTGCGCGAACGGGGGTTGGCCTCGACCTCGGCGGGCCCGGCCTGCACGGCGCGCCGGGTGACGAGGGCGCCCCGGGCCACGCCGCCGCAGGTGCATACCGGCTGGCGCGGCGGGCAGGTGCAGGCGGTGCTCCAGTCGCGGAACGCGTGCTTGACGATGCGGTCCTCCCCGGAGTGGTACGAGATGACGGCGAACACGCCGCCGGGGGCGAGCCGGTCGCGCAGGTCGGGCAGCGCCCGCTCGAGGCCGCGCAACTCCTCGTTGATCGCGATGCGCACGGCCTGGAACAGCCGCGCGAACTCGGCCGGTCCGCTACGAGGGCCGAGGGTGGCGCGGATGGCGTTCACGAGGTCGTTGCTGGTGGCGAAGGGCCGCGAGGCGCGCCGATGGGCCACCTCGCGCGCCAGCCGGATGGCGCGCCGCTCGTCGCCGTACTCGCGGAACACCCAGGCCAGCTCGCCCTCATCGGCGGTGTTGAGAAAGGACGCCGCGTCCTGGCGCGCGTCGGGTCCCATGCGCATGTCGAGTGGCGCGCCCTCACGAAAGCTGAACCCGCGCGCCGCGTCGTCGATCTGGTGCGACGACACGCCGAGGTCGAGCAGGATGCCGTCGAACCGTTCGGCCCTGATCGCCGTCTCGTCGAGGCGCGCGTAGTTGCCGAGCACGAGCCGCAGCCGGCCGAGCCGCACCGAGTCGGCGAGACGCTCCCCGGCCGCGGCGATGGCCTCGGGGTCGCGGTCGAGCGCGGTGACGTGCGCGCCGGTGCCGAGCAGCGCCGCCGCGTGCCCGCCGCCGCCCAGGGTGCCGTCGAGAATCCGGCCGCCGCCCAGCACGGCCACGACATCGTCCACGAGCACCGGGGCGTGATAGTCGCTGGCCCACGCGCAGTGCGGGGCGAGCGACGGCTCGTTGGAATCGGGGGGCGTTTCGAGATCGGCGGACACGGAGAGAAAGGAATAGCGGCGAGGCCCCGCTCACAAGCGACGAAGCCCGCCGGCGGCTGCCGGCGGGCTTCGCGTGTGGCGGAGGGACGGCCTACTTCTTCTTGCAGTACGCCTTCACCATCTCGTCGGCGTTCGGCGAGTACTGCATGACGGCGTTCATCACCGCGCCCGCGGTCTGGGCATCGACCGAACCGCCGGCCGGCATGTGGATGTTGGCCTGGGCAAAATAGTCCTGGGCCTTCTTGGCGTCGGCGCAGGCCTGGTCGGTCTGCTTGGCCTGGGCGTCGCTCTGCGCGGATCGCATCGCGTCCACCGCCAACTGGACCGCGGTCACGCCGATGAAGAAGTGCGCGGTCGCCGAGGGCGCCAGGCTGTCGGCGTGCACCGACAGGTCGTACGCCCGCTTGTAGTACTGCGTGGCGTTCGCGGTGTCGGTCTTGGTCTTGGCCAGCAGCGCGTTCACGGGCCCCAGCAACATCGGCCCCCACTTCGCCTTGTCACCGCCCGCCGCGATCGCCGCATCGGCGATCTTGAGCGCGCTGTCGGGCATGTTGAGGTTCGTGTAGATCGAGGCCAGGTAGAGTTGCGCGTTGGCGTTGCCGGGGCTGACCACCAGCGCCTGCCGGAACGATGCCGCGGCATCCGCCAACTGGCCCACCTTCATGAGCGCGATGCCTTCCAGATACGGGAACTCCGCGTCTTTCACGAACTTCTTCGCGCCCTGCCCCGCATACAGCGCCACCTTGGCCCAGTTGCTGTCGGTGGACGCCATGGCGATCTGGCGATGGAAGTACGCCGAGTCGGCCAGCGACGTGTCGGAGTGCACCATCTGCTCACCCGTCGCGATGGCCTGCGCGAACATGCCCAGCTTGGCCTGCAGCTTCCACTTCTGCTGCAGCACTTCCGGATCGCCCGGGTTCTGCTTGAGCATGTCGTTGACGATCACCAGCGCCTTGGAGGCGCTGGCCGTGTCGGGCGACGACGCCAGCACGTCGACGATGCGGAGCGCCAGCGTCTGATCCTGCGGCTGGAGTTTGTACAGCTTCAGCATCGCGTCGGTCTCTTTCGCCTTGTCACCCTTGCGATCGTAGGCGCCGATGGCCAGCTGCAGCGCGTACACGTTCTCCGGGTCGATCGCCATGATCTGATCGGTCACCGCGAGCACCGAGTCGGGCGGATAGCTCATCCGTTTGTCGGCGTACGCATTGGCCAGGCAGATCCGGGCGAGCGTCGCCTGCGGAAACTTCCGGATCGCGTCCTGGGCATCCTTCGCGGCATCCTGCGGCTTGTCGGCGCGCAGATCGTTGCGGCACTTGGTGTAGTCGTCGAGCTGCTGGCGGGCGGCCGTGTTCTCGCGCTCCATCTGCTTCGCGGCCTCGGCGAAGTCCTTGGCATCCACCGCCGGCAGCGGCTGCGTCTGCGTGGGGTCGATGGCCAGGAACATCCGCCCCTCGACATGCACGCCGTTCGGCGTGCGGGCCGCGTCGCAATCGATGATCTCGTTCGCGTGCACGAGCTTGCCGAGCGCGGCGAGGTCGCTGATGCTGAGCGCGGAGTCGGGCGAGTACCCGGACGCCGCGAGCGCGTCGTTCACGACCTTGTTCGGAATGACGTAGAGGTCGCGCTCGCTGTTCTCGCTCTGGATCCGGTCGCGCAGTTCCTTCGACGCGTCCACGCCCAGCTGGCGCGGCACCGAGTGGCAGGTGCCGACCATCAACTGGGGCGTGTCCGCCGTCCGGCCGCTACCGCGGCGGACGCCGTACTGGGCGGACGCCTGCAACGGCGCCACCGCGAGAATCGCGAGGCCAAGGCCAATCACCATCGGGCGCTGCATTGCCTTCACTGTCGGCTCCTCCGAACTGTATAGATCGTACCCAATACGACGGAACGTAGTTCCTCCCGTCCCGCGATGGGCGAAGAGGGACTCGAACCCCCGACTTCCTGCGTGTAAGGCAGGCGCTCTAACCAGCTGAGCTATTCGCCCTGAGAACGCCAGCGCCCCGGGAGATTTATTTGAGAATGGCGAGCGGGACCAGCACACAATAACCGACGACGAGGAGGATCGGTGCAATTGTATCGCCGCCACGCGCGAGGTCGGCGTAGCCGGCGAGGATCGTCAGCATTGCCAGGCCCCACCAACCAGCGCCGTGAAATCGGCTTGAGATGTCGGTTTGTGCCATAGACCACAACACTATGAGGCGCCAAAGTTAGTGTCAAGGCAACCTACGACGCTACGGGCGGTTACGGCCGGTTCGCATCAGGCTCGTTCCCTTCCCGTTCCGCCGGCGCCGGCCCCGGCCCCAGCAGCTCCGCCAGCATGCTCTCCCGCAGTGCCTTGTCTTCGGCGGCGTCCGCCGCCACCAGCGCCGCCATCCGCTCCCGGTCCCGCTTGCGCCGGGCCAGCCAGAGCGGCAGCGCGAACACCGCGAACAGGATCCCGAGCAGCGTCAGGTCCTCCATCAGCGCCAGCGCCCCGTACCGCCGCTGGGCCCGCTTCCGCCACCCGGCTTCGAAGCCGTCGAGCGTCGTGTACTCCGTGCGGCGCAGCGCCTGATCCAGCGACCCGGTCGCCTTCCACTCCTCGAACACGCGCGCGAGACCGTGCTGCGGGTCCAGCCCCGCCAGGTCGGCCACGGCATTGGTGGCCAGCGCGTAGCCGGCCTGGGCCGTCGTCGTGCCCTGGTCGAAGTAGCCCTCGAGCCGGTCGAAGGTCGGCACGCCGCCCACGGCGAGCGCCAGGTTCGCGGCAAACGCGTCGTTGCGCGTCTGCTCGTGCGCGGCGTACGACGCGTAGCCCTCGTCGAACCAGCGCGGCGCGAGGTCGCCCAGATACTCGTGCAGCGCCAGGTGCGCGAGTTCGTGCCGCAGCACCTCGATCGGGTCGCCCGCGTCGGCGCCGGCCGCGCTCCCCTGCAGCAGCACCCGCCGCTCGCCCGGAAAGGCCAGCGCCGCCCCCCACTCCGGCGCCCGCGGCCCCGCCCACTCGCGGAACGTCGCCGCGTCGGGCGCGATGGCGACGAGCACGTGCTCACGCGGCCGCGGCAGCCCCGGGAAGGTGTCGCGCGCCAGGGCCGCGTCGAGAATCGAGCGGGCGAGCACCGCGTCGCGCGGGTAGGACACCACGGTGAACCGCCCGCGGTCCAGGCGGTAGGGAGCCGACGATTGCGCCGACGCAGGAGCGCCCATCATCACGAGCAGCGCGATGAGGGCCCACAACCACCGGGCCGCGCCCAAACGCCAGGCGCGTACCGGCGCCCGCGCATCCATGGCCACTCCCGCGCCGCCGCGCCCTACGGCTCGCCGCCCTCCTCGACGGTCTTCAGCACCTCGGCGCACCGCTTTCCCCATGGATTGAACTTGTTCTGGGCGAACCCGTCGCGCCACGCCTGCATCGCCTCGTCCCGCTGCCCGTTGAACCAGAACGCCCGCCCCAGTTCGTAGTACGCCTCGATCAGGTTGGGCCCCAGCCCGATGGTCTTCTGGAAAAACGTCTGCGCATCCTCGAACATGTCGCGCTCCAGATAGACCAGCCCCAGATAGAAATGCGCATACAGCGTCGCCTTCTTGTCGTTGTCCAGCCGGATCGCCTTGGACAGGTGTTCGATGGCCTCGCCGAAGATCCCCTTCTTGAGGCAGATGTACCCGACGTTGATGCGCGCCAGGGCGTTCATCGGTTCGCGCATCAGCACCTTCTGGAACATCATCAGCGCGTCGTCGTACTTCTCCTGCAGCATCTGCGCCCAGCCGAGCAGGGCCTCCGACTGCGGGTCGCCGGGCGAGAGCTCGATCGCCTTGTGGAGCGCCGCCTCGGCGCCCTCGTAGTCGCCCAGCGACAGCCGGCTCCACCCCTTCTCGATGAACGTCGACGCGCCGATGTGGTCGGCGTGCACCACCGGCCGCGCGGCGTTGAACTCGGGGGCCAGCGACTGGGCCGCGCTCAGCGCCTTCCACTTGTCGACCAGCTTCTTGATGTCGTCCTTGAGCTGCGTCAGCTCGGCCGCTTCCTGTTCGACCGTCTTGAACAGGCCGACGATTTCTCCCTTGAGCGCGTCGCGCTCCGCGGCGGCGTTGGGGCCGTCCAGCCGGGCGTCGAGCGCGGCGTACTGCGCCCGGCGCTCGGCGAGCGGGGAATCAGCCATTCGGGAGTGCCTCCTCGGCCACGCGCTCCAGGGTCATCCGCTCCTCCGACGAGAGGAGCCGGTCCACTTCGAGGTAGATCATCAACCGGTCCTTCAGGCGCACGATGCCGCGCAGATACTCCCCGGCCAGCCCGCGGAAGAGCGGCGGCGGCGGCGAGAGGAGCGCCTCGTCGAAGCTCGTCACCTCGACCACCGCGTCGACCGCCGCGCCCACCCAGTCCTGCCCCGACTTGAGCACGAGGATGCGGGTCTCCGCGGTCGGCGGGGCGGCCGCCAGTTGGAACCGGCGCCGGAGGCTCACCACCGGCACCACCTTGCCCTGGTATTCGATCACCCCCTCGATCCATTCGGGCACGTTCGGCACCGCGGTGGGCGTCTGATAGCGCAGCACGCGCTCCACCGAGAAGATGTCGGCGGCGAAGTAATCGGTTCCGAGGCGGAAGCAGACGATCTTGGCGGTGCGCGGCTTGGTCATGAGGTCTCCAGAACGGGCTCGGCTCGGCAGGCGGTCACCAGGGCATCGGCGGACAGCACCCCGATGAGATCGGTGCCGCGCCGCGCCACCCCCACCAGCACGCCGTCGCCGAAGTCCAGCGGCGGGCGCCGGACGTCGTCCGCTGAAATCACGAGCACGTCGTCCACGTCGTCAACCGCCAGCGCCACCCGGCCCCGCGCTGTCACGAAGATGAGCGCCGCCCGCGTGCCTTCCGCGGCGACGCCCAGCGGCACGCCGGGCGAGTACAGCGGCACCATCGCGCCGCGCAGCGCCATGACCCCGAGCATGGTGGGCCCCATTTCGGGAATGCGCTGGACGCGGTCCACGTCCAGCACCTCCTCCACCGTGTCGAGGGGCAAGGCGAACAGTTCGCGCCCGACGCGAAACACCAGATGCTCCACCGGCGGCGCCTCGGCGGGCTCCCCGCCCGACGGGGACTCCGGCGCGGACATCGGCGGATCGGCCGGCTCGGCGGACATCGCCTCGACGGGCGCCGGCTCGGGGATGCTCGCCTCGGCGGGCGGCAGCTCGGGGACGCTCGCCTCGACGGGCACTGGCTCCGGCGCCGGGGCGGGCGAGGCCGGCGCGGCCTCGCGGTTGAGCCAATCGCGGTAGCTGATTCTCGGTTTCTTCATTGCCGGTCGTCCGCCACGTCGTGCACGAGCAGCTCGTCCACGCGCGGCAGGCCCCGCATGGCGCCCACGAACAGCGCCTGCATGGCCAGGTTGTTCACCACCCGCGGAACGCCGCCGCTTCGCGTCGCCAACGCCACCAGCGCCTCATCGGTGAAGATCTCGTGCGTCGCCCCCGCCACCCGCAGCCGGTGCAGCACGTACGAGCGCACGTCGTCGGGGTCGAGCGGGTCGAGATGGAACCGGAGGCTCACCCGCTGGTCGATCTGCGGACGCTTGACGATGCGGTCGCGCAACTCCGGCTGGCCCAACAGCACCACGTGAAGGTGCTTGTCGGTGCGGTCCTCGAAGTTCGTGAGCAGCCGCAGCTCCTCGAGCAGGCTGGCGCTGGCGAGCTGCGCCTCGTCCACGATCAGCACCGGGCGCCGGCCGTCGGCGTGGAGCGCGGCCAGCCGTTCGCGCAGGGCCCCCACCAGACCGGGCTTGTTCCGCGGCGGCTTGGCCAGCGCCGCCTCATGGGCCACGAACTGCAGCAGCTGCGCCCCGGTCTGCCGCGGGTAGGCCACCACCCACGGCTCGCAGGGCGTGCCGCCCAGCCGCTGCCGCAGCGCCTCGACGAGCATCGTCTTGCCGCACCCGATCTCGCCCGTCACCAGCGACAGGCCGCCGCGCAGATCGGTGACGTCGTAGAGCAGGCGGGCGAATCCCTCGTCGAACACCGGCGAGTGGTACACGAAGGCCGGATCCGGAGTGTTGGCGAACGGCTTCTGCAGCAGCCCCCAGTGCTCGTCGATCATGCGGGCGTCCCCACGGCGGCGAGCATCTCGACGATCGCCGCGGCCACGGCGTCCAGCGGCGCCACGCGATCGGCGCCGGCCAGCTGCAGCGCCGCCTGCGGCATGCCGTAGATGGTCGACGTCTCGCGATCCTGGACCACCGCGCGACCGCCGGCCTGGCGCACCGCGCGGGCGCCGTCGGCCCCGTCACGCCCCATGCCGGTGAGCACCACGCCCACCGCGTGCGCCCCGAACACGTCCGCCACCGACTGGAACAGCGGATCGGCGGCGGGCCGCACGCCCCACAGCGGCGGCGATTCGTCAAGCGCGATCACCGGTTCGGCGGCGCCGGCGACGCGCATGTGGTAGCCGCCCGGCGCCACGTACACGTGCCCGCCCTGCACCACCTGCCCCGCTTCGGCTTCGTGCACCGGCAGCGGCCCCATGGCGTCGAGCCGCTGGGCGAGGCTGCGGGTGAACCCCGCGGGCATGTGCTGCACCACGAAGACGGCGGCGTCGACGGTTCGCGGCAGCGCCGGCAGCACGCGCGTGAGCGCCCGCGGCCCTCCGGTGGAAGCGGCGATCGCCACCGCGCGGGTGGGACTGTGCGGCAGCCGCAGCGACGCCCGGTGCGGCGGCGGCACGGGCCGCGGCTCCTGCATGCGCAGGCCGCGCAGATTCGCCTGGCGAGCGGCGCGCAGCGCCGTGAGCAGGCGCTCCCCCACCACTTCGAGGTCGAGGCTGATCGGGCCCGACGGCTTGCGCACGAAGTCCACCGCCCCGAGTTCCAGCGCCCGCAGCGTGGCGTCGAGGCCGTCCATGGTTTCGGCGGCGCTCAGCATGACCACGGGCCGCGGCGTCTCGCTCATGATGTACCCGAGCGCCTGGAGCCCGTCGAGCTCGGGCATCTCGATGTCGAGCGTCACGATGTCGGGGTTGAGCGCGTGCACGCGGGCCAGCGCGTCGAGGCCGTTGCGGGCCGTGCCGACCACGCTGAATTCGTCCGACGCCGAGATGAGTTCGGAGATCACGCGCCGCATGAGCGCGCTGTCGTCCACCACCAGGACCGTCGTCTTAGAGGACACGCGTGCCCCGCGCCAGCGACCGGACCTCGAGATGGCCGTCGGACACGCGCAGGTAGACGCTCCGGCCGTGCTCCTCGCCTACGTCCTCGGCCACGACCGCGATGCCGGCCGTCGCGAGCGCCTTCCGCGCGGCCTCCACGTTGCGGGCGCCGATGGTGGTCGTGCCCCGGGGCAGCAGGCTGGCGAACATGCTGGCGCCGCCGGCCAGCCGCGCCGTCAGCCGCATCGGGTCGGCCCCGAGCGACACCATGCGGGCCACCAGTGCGGGCACGGCGGTCTCGGCCACCCGCGCCGGCTTGGGATGGTTCCCGGCATTGGTGGACTCGGGCAGCAGCACGTGGGCCAGCCCGCCCACGCGCGCACGCGCGTCGTAGAGCACGATCGCCACGCACGACCCGAGCGCGATCGTGGCCAGCGTGCCGTCGTCCGCGGCCGCCAGATCGGCGATTCCCACGCGCTGTTCGCTCATGCCGACCGCGTGAAGATCCGTTCCCGCGCGTTCACCGGCGTGAACATCTGCCGCATGCGGCCAAACAGCGTTTCCACCTTGCCGAGCACCAGAAATCCTCCGGGAGCCAAGGCCGCATGAAAACTATCGAACAATCGCTCCTGCGACTCGCGGTCGAAGTAGATGATCGCATTCCGGCAGATGATCAGGTCGTTGACCGGCCGCGGCGGCGGCTCGCGGAGCATGTCGTGCATCCGGAACTGGACCAGCCGCCGGAGCGCCGGATCGACGCCGAAGGGGGGCGCCGGCGCGAAGTACCGCGAGCGCCAATCGCTCGGCGTTTCGCTGAAGTCGCGCTCCTCGAACTCGCCCCGCTCGGCGTCGGCCAGGCTGCGCCGGTCCACGTCGGTACCGAGGATCTCGACCCGCGGCAGGCGGTGCAGCTCCCCCACGGCCGTCGCGTGCAGGTGGAAGAGGGCCGCCACGGAATAGGGTTCCTCGCCCGAGGAGCACCCGGCGCTCCAGACGCGGATGCGCGAGTGCCCGGCGTTCCACAGCACCGGTACGACCTCCCGCAGCATGGCCTGGTACACCTCGGGATTGCGGAACAGCTTGGTGACGTTGATGGTCAGCGCGTCCAGCAGCCGGTCGTATTCGCCGGCATCGGCGTCCAGCAGGGCGGCGTAGTCGCCGAAGCGGTCGACGCCGCGGGCCCGCATGCGCACGCTCACGCGCCGGCGCAGGCAGGTGGCCTTGTAGCTGGCGCACCGGAAGCCGCGATCGCGGGAGATCTTGTCGAGCAGCGCGTCGAACCCGTCGTCGGGCGGTCCGGCGGCGATCATCCCGGCGCTTGCCGGACGGCGGCGAGGTTGGTGCGGACGATCGCGTTGGCGGGATCGAGCGCCAGCGCGCGCTCCCACAGCTTCACCGCCTCGTCCTTCTGATGCTGGCGGAACTTGATGTTCCCCAACTTGAGATAGATGTCGTCGCCAAGGTCCGGATGCTGTTTCAACGCGCGCTGGTAGGCCTCGAGCGCCTCGTCGAAGTGGCCCGAGCGGTAGGCGATGTCGCCGAGGTTCTTGTGGATCTGGGGCACGAGCGCGTCCTCGGCCAGCGCCCGGTCGAGCGCCGCCGCGGCGGCCGGGCCCGCGTTCCGGCGTTCGAGCACGACCGCCAGATTGTTGTACAGGACGGCGCTGTGCGGGTGCGCGCCCACGGCCTCTTCGAGCACCGTCTGGGCGCGCGGCAGGTCGCCGAGTAGCGCCGCCACCAGCGCCGAGTAGTGATACCAGGCCGGCGACGGGGGGCGCGCGCCCCACAGCGGGCGCGCCGCGGCGAGCGCTTCGTCGGCGCCCACGAGGTCGCCGGTGCGCAGGGCCACGATGCCGATGGAGGTCTGGATGTGCGGGTTGTTGCCCCCGCTCCGCTTGGCCGCTTCCTGCAGGGCGCGCTGGGCTTCGGAGAAGCGGCCCAGTCGTTCCAACGCGTACGCCAGGTTGTGGTACATGGCGGCAGGGGCGCCGAGACGGCCCACGACCTCCTCGTACACGGCGAGCGCCTCGGCCCACCGCTCCTGGCGCAGGTGCACCAGCCCGATGTAGAACCGGGCCGCGCTGTCGTTCGCCTTCAGGTCGAGCACGCGGCGGAACTCCCGCATCGCCTCGTCGAACATCCCGGTCTTGTAGAAGGCCACGCCGAGATTGTGGTGCTCCTGGACGCGCGCCTCGGACACCTGCGGCTCGGCGGCCTTCGACGTGCCGATGCGGTGCAGGAACCCCGTCGTGGCCAGCCCGTAGAGCAGCTTGCCGACGTCGAACTCCCCGAGGCCCGACGCGTCGATGATCTGCTGCACGTCGCGCCGGCCGTCGACCAGCTCCAGCAGCCCCCGCTGTTCTGGCGTCAGCTCCACGTCGCTGGTCTGCAGCTTGGGCCGGTCGATCTCGAAGACGATGTCGAACGTCGGGATCTTCTTCTCGACGAGCGTCCACTCGTCCACCCGGCGGGCGCCCTCCAGCAGCAGCGACTCGGGATTGATCGAGACCAGGAACTCCTGCTCGTCGGGCTGCACGTCGGCCTCGAAGTTGAACGAGCCCTGGTTCCAGGTGAACAGGAAGTACACCGCCTCCTCGATCTGTTCGCGGATGTGCTGGGCCAGCGCGTCGCGCGACAGGTAGCCCATGTCCATGAGCAGTTCGCCGATGCGCCGGTCGCGGCGGCGGTCCTGGGCGTCGATCGCCGCCTGCAGCTGGTCGGCGGTGATGATCCCGTTCTTCACCAGCAGATCGCCCAGCCGGTCGCGCCGGTTGACGATCGACGCGTACGAGATGCGGCCCTTGTCGAAGTAGATGTAGCCGAAGTTCGTGCGGTGGTTCACGCTCAGGCACCCGGTCTTCTTGCCCATCGCCAGGAGCTGGAGCACGTCGGGGAGGCTGGCCTCCTTCAAGCTGCCCTTGATCGCCATGTCAGCGCAGCTCCTCGATCACGCGGCTCGGGACGTCGGTCCAGTCCCACACCACCTTCTCGTCGTCGAGGAAGAACACGTCGCTCGCCGCGCGCACCGCCGGCGCGGCGCCGGCGGGCGTGGGCATCGGCGCCGGCGCCGGCTCGGGGCCCTCGAGTTCGCGCTTCGCCACGTCCGCCGTGAGAGGAACCCCGAGCGCGTCGGCGGCGGCGGTCAGCCGCTCCACCGTCGCGATGACCTCGCGGACGCTGGCCGCCGGCCGGCCGGCCAGGTAGCGCACCAGCGGTTCGACCTGCCCCGCCGGCACGCCCCCGAGAAACCGGCGGTACAGCTCGTCCAGCAGCCCCGGGTCGGGCGGCGCCAGCTCGACCACGAGCCCGCCCTCGAACCGCGACCGCAGCCGATCCTCCAGCCCCGGCAGATCGCGGGGCCCGCGGTCGGTCGTGAAGGCGAGCTGCTTGCCGGCACCGAGCAGGTCGTTGAACAGGTAGAACACCTCGTCCTGCGTGCGCTCCTTGCCCGCCACCACCTGCATGTCGTCCATCAGCAGCGCGTCCACCCGGCGGTAGCGGCGGCGCCACTGGTCCACCGTGCCGTCGCGCAACGCGCCGATGAATTCGTCCGTGAACTGCTGGCCGCTCACGCACGCCACGGACGCCGCGCCCCCGCTCGCGTTGGCGAGTTCGTGGCCCAGCGCGTTGAGCAGGTGCGTCTTGCCCACGCCGGCGGGGCCGACGATGATCAGCGGGTTGTACCGCTTGCCCGGCTCGGCGGCCACCGCATCAACCGCCCGGACGGCCAGCTGGTTCGACTTGCCCACGCCGAATCCGGTGCGCGAGAACTCCACCGAGGGGCCCGGCAGCTCCACGGCGCCGCTGCGCGCCCGCTGCACCATCGCCTGGGCGTCGCGCAGCCGTTCCGGATCGCGAAACACGTCGTGGCCGGCCAGCGCCGGATCGGCCGCCACCGCTTCCGACTCCAGGTCCTTGAGCCGCTTCACCGCGGCGCCGAACCCCCGCAGCAGGGCGTCGAAGTTCGCCGGCTCCGCGGGCTCGTCGAGCAGCCGCTCCAGCGAATGCGTGCGATAGCCGGCGTTCTTCCACCCCGTGACCGCCTGGGCGACCCGCGACTTCCACCCCTCCACATGCTCGGCCACCGCGCTCGCGATGTCGGTGAGGAAGCTCTGGAAGTCGAGCGCGCCGCCGGCCGCCGCCGGCGCGGCGTCGCCGGGGGCCTCCGCCTGTGGCGGCTCGCCGTCGAGCAGGGTCGGCACGTCGGCGGCATGCACCGGTTCGCCGCCCAGCGACTGGAAGGCGATCACGCGGTTCAGCAATCCCTGCAACTCCCGCACGTTGCCGGCCTCCACGCGTCCCACCGCCTCCACCACCCCCGGCTCAAGTGCCACGCCCCGCTCGCGGCACTTGGCGTGCAGGATCGCCACCCGGGTCTCGAAGTCCGGCGGCCCGATGTCCACGGCGAGGCCGCCGGCCAGGCGGGTGACCAGCCGGCGGTCGACGTCGGCGATCTCCGTCGGCGGCCGGTCGCTCGTCATCACGATCTGCCGGCCCGTGCCCTGCAGCGCTTCCAGCAGGCGCAGCAGCTCCGACTGCGTTTCCCGCCGCTCCGTCAGGAACTGGATGTCGTCCAGCAGCAGCACGTCCACCCGGCCCCACCGCTGCTTGAAACGGTCGGTCTCCCCCGCCGCCACCGCGCTGTGGAGCTGCCCCACGAAATCGTCGAGCGTCAGGTATTCGATCTTCAGGGCGGGCTGCGCCTCGGCGATGGCGTTGCCGATGGCCTGCAGCAGATGCGTCTTGCCCACCCCCGACCCGCCGTAGACGACGAGCGGGTTGTAGCTCAGCCCCGGTTCCTGGGTGACCGAACGCGCCGCGGCGACGGCCATTTTGTTGGCCGCCCCCACCACGTAGTTTTCGAACCGCATCCGCACGTCCACGGCCACACCTTACCTCGCCGCCCCGGGAGAACTGAGGCGCTTCAATACCAGTTCCGAAATGCCGCGCAGCGTCTCGAACACCCCCGGTCCGTGCAGCGCATCGGCCGGAAAATCGGGCACGCCGCGAAAGTTGATCGCCTCGGCCAACTCGTCGGTGCTCATGATCAGATCGCGCGGCAGATCCTGCTTGTTGTACTGGATCACCAGCGGGATCGCCCGCGCGTCGACGCCCTGGTCGGCCAGGTTGGCGTGCAGGTCCTGGAAGCTCTCGATGTTCTCGTCCAGCTGCCGCGCCTGGCTGTCGGCCACGAACACCACGCCGTCCGCCCCCTGCAGCACCAGCTTGCGCGTGGACTGGTAGTACACCTGCCCCGGCACGGTGTAGAGCTGGAACTTGGTGGTGAACCCGGAGATCGTCCCCAGATCCAGCGGCAGGAAATCGAAGAACAGGGTGCGGTCGGTCTGCGTGGCCAGCGACACCATCTTCCCCTTCCGGTCGTCCGGCACCTGCCCGTAGATGTGGTGCAGATTGGTCGTCTTGCCGGACCGGCCCGGTCCGTAATAGACGATCTTGCAGGTGATCTCTCGGGTGGCGTAGTTGACGAGCGACACGGGGCGGCGGAGGTGGGGGGTCAGGCGCGCCCGAACAGGGCGGCCAGGTTGCGGTTCAGATCCCGCTCGAAATGCTCGGCGAGCACGGTCTCGGACGGGGCCTCGCCATCCGGCGCCGCGGCGGCGAGGTTCGCCACGAACTCGTCAAAATACAGCCGGACCAGCCCCAGCGAACTCTCCCGGTCGAACACCGTGAGGAAAATGTACGCTCCCCGCGGCGTATTTGCTTCCGCGAGGAAGGTCTGCCGGTCCTCGCCGGCGTGGTGGAGCCCGCTGAACGCCCGGCCGTCGAGCATGCGGCCCAGCTCGCCGCCCGACGCGTGGATCGCCGCGGCCAGCGCGCAGGCCGACGCCACGTCCAGTGATCGCGTGAAGCCGTGCTCGGCCAGCACCTGGCCGCTGGGCAGCAGGAGGAGCGCCAGCGTCACTCGCGCGTCCTCGACGAATCGGGCCAGCGGCGCCTGGATCCACCCCTCGACGGCGCGCGTGGTCATGCCAGCTCCCGCATCGCCTTGAGCATCTCCACGCGCACCAGCCCGATGTTGGCGGCGGAGGCGGCGACGACAATGAGCACCATGTTGTCGTGGCCGGCGGCGCAGATGCGCCCCTCGGCCGCCTCCAACTGCATGAACGACACGGCGCCCAGCCCCGCCGCTTCCGCGGAGAGCCGCGCCTTGCGGTGCAGCGACGCCGCCAGCGCCGCCACCCGGTCGCCGTCCTGGCCGAACTGCAGCATGGAATCGATGATCATCCCCTCGTGCTCGTCCACCAGCAGCGTGGCCGAAACGCCACGCAGACGCATGAGCGCCGAGAGCATCGCCTGGAAGGGAGAACTCACGCGTCCCCTCCCGCCGGCGTGCCGCCCGCGCCCCCGCTCCCGCCCCACCCGCTCCGGTTCAGCCATTCGGCCGCCCGCGCCGCGCACCGGTCGAGCAGGCGCCGCAGCAGGCCCAGCGGCGTCTCCCGCGATGCCGCCAGCACGAGCAGGCCGTCGCCGGCCGCCGGCGACATCGCCACTACCGCGGCCTCCGTTTCGAAGACGATCGAACGCCACGCCCCGATTCCGAGGTGGCGCGTCGCCCGGTCCGCCTCGTCGGAGACCCCGCTCAGCTGGGCCCCCACCTCCGGCGCCACGTCGCGCCCCTCCGGCGTCATGTACGCCCCGGCCAGCACGAGCCCCGAGCCGTCGAGCAGGAGCGCCGTCCGCTGGTCGGTCTCGAGCACGTCGGCGAACACCATCCGCGGGTCGTCGGGCATCGGCGGCTCCGCCGGCGCGGCCGCCTCGAAGGCCGCGACGTCGCTCACCCGCAGCGACACCGAACTCCGGCGCACCATGTCCAGCGCGGCGGCGATGCCGGCGTCGGGGCTCTCGCCGAGCGCCGCCCGGCGCAGGTACTCCTCGGCCTCCTCGAATCGCTGCTGCTGGAAGCAGAAGAACGCCATCCCCTTGAGCGCGCCCGTGTGATCGGGCGCGATGCGCAGCGTCATGTCCCATTCGTCGAACGCCTTCTCCGGCTCGCCCGCGTCCACGTAGATCCGCGCCAGCAGATCGTGGGCGTCGGCGTGGTGGGGATGGCGTTCAAGGCCGCGCAGGGCCACGCGCCGCGCCGTATCCAGCTGGCCCTGGCGCCGCAGGGCCTCGCCCAGGGGCAGGAACGCCAGGCTCGCCGGGTCGCGGGCCAGTTCGTCGCTCCAGCGGCTGATGTCGTCAGCCATCGGCGTGGACCTCGAGCAGATTCATCAGGCGGGTGAGGGCGTCGAGCGACGAGCGGGCGCGGGCGCCCTCGGCGCCGCCCGGCGAGAGCCGCAGGAAGTGCTCCCAGCTGGCGCGGGCGGTGGCGAAGTCGCCCACGCGGGCCGCCGCGAACCCCAGGTCGAGGTGCACGCGCGGCGTCAGAGGATCGGCGTGGACCGCGCGCCGGAGCTCCTCGGCGGCCTCCTCGAACCGCTCAAGCTTCACCAGGGCGCGCGCGGCGACGAGACGCGCCTCGGTGGCGTCGCCGTCCGTGAGGCTCCGTGCCCCTTCGAGCGCGCCCGCGTAGTCCCCGCGCTCGAGCGCCGCGCGCGCCAGCGCCAGCCCCTCCTCCGCCGAAACCGCGGCCGCCGGCAGCTCGCGGCTGGGCCGCTTCGGCGTCTCCAGCTCGATCACGCCCGTGGTGGCGAGCCCGTAGGCCACCTTCGCGATCTCGAAGTCGCTCCGCCCCAGGCTTCCGGCGATGCCGCGCAGGTCGCGCGCCCCGTCGATCATGGTCAGCACTTCCCACTCGTGCGGCAGGAGGTCGAGCTGCGCCTCGTGGTCGTCGCCGGTGGCGGCGAACACCGGCACCACCTGGAGGTTGGGCACCTTGTCGGCGATGCGCGACCACTCGTCGATGCGGCGCGCGCCCTCCATGAGCAGCGACTCCGTGGACACGCTGATCCGGCTGTCGGCCGGCAGATCGGGCACGGCGATCTCCTCGAACGAGAAGAACCCCTCGCGCCACGACATGAGCTCGAACACCACCGTCTCGATCTGCCGCCGCACCTGCCGCTCCAGCTCCCGCTGCGATACGGCCCCGCCGGCCACCAGCGCGTCGGCGAACTGCGCCGGCGCGGCGCCGGGCCCCGCGCGCGCGCGCGCCGCCGCGGCGTCGGCCTCGGTGATGCGCCCGGCGGCGATCAGGATCCGGTCCACCGACGTCGGCAGGCTGCGGATCGCCGCGTTCACCACGCGCCCGTTCACGAAGTGCACCACGCCCTCGTCTTCACGCAGCTCCGAGGTCACGCGCAGCGTCCCCGTCTTCCGGCTCAGATCGAGCAGCTGGAAGACGTCGTGGATGCCGAGTTCGCGGAGCGGGCCTTCGATCGCCATGGGTCAGCCGGAGGGTCGGTCGGCAAAGATGCGCTGCAGGTCGGTGGCCGAGCGGATCTCGCGCCGCGCGCGGCGCGCGTAGTCGCCCGCCGGCACGAGCGTCAGCACCCGCTCCCACCGCTCGATCGCCTCACGGTAGCGGCGGCGCTCGGCCAGCAGCACGCCATCATGATACAGCGCGCCCACGTGGTTCGGGTCGAAGCGGAGCACGCGCGTGAACGCCGTCACCGCGTCGGCCTTGCGCCCAAGCACGAGCAGCGTCTCGCCGAGCACGATCAGGGCGTCGAAGTGGTAGGGGTCGCGCTGCAGCAGGTCGATGAGCAGCGGCAGCGACGCGTCGGCGCGGCCGCTCATCCGCCGGAGCTTGGCCAGTTCGAGGGTCGCCTCGGCGTAGGTCGGGACGGCGTCGAGCGCCGCCATCAGCTCCTGCTCCGCTTCGGCGAGCTGGCGCTTCTCGACGAGCAGCCGGGCCAGCTCGTAGCGCACGCCGGCGAACTGCGGGTCCAGCGAGAGCGCGTGGCGGTAGGCGAGGATCGCGCCTTCGAGGTCGCCCAGGCGGCGGGCGATGTCGCCCATCTGCTGGTGGACGTCGGCGCGCATCGGCGCCACGCGGCGCGCCGTGTCGAGCGTGGCCAGCGCCGCCGCCGGGTCGCCCGCCGCCGCCCGCACGCCGGCCGCCAGCATCAGCGTCTCGATATCTTCCGACGCCTGCAGCACCAGCGTCTCCACGATCGGCAGCGCTTCGGCCGCCTGCCCAAGCTTGAGCAGCGACCGCGCCTCGCCCCGCATCGCCGTGGGATCGTCGGGCGCCTCGCGCCGCGCCTCGCGGTAGCGTTCCAGCGCCTCGCCGTGCAGCCCCTGGCGGGCGAAGGTCTCGCCGAGCAAGGCGTTGCCGGCGATCCGGTCGGCCCCGTGGGCCAGCGCGCGGCGCGCCTCCACCTGGGCGCGGTCGAAGAACCCCTTCGAGAGGAAGTCCGCCGCCATGGCGTACGGATCGGCCTCCCCGGCCACGGCGGGCGCGGGCGCCGGCGCCAGTTGCGTGAACACGGAATCGAGCACGCCGGCGTCGAACTCGAACTCCTCGATCGCCGCGTCTGCCCGGTTCTCCCCGGCCAGATCCGGCTGGATCGAGAGATCGGGGTCTTCGTACTGGAGGTCGATGGCGAGGTCGAACTTCTGCGCCACGTAGTACGGCTCGAGTTCGAGCGCCAGCTTGGTCTCGCGCAGCGCGCCCTCGAAGTCGCCCAGGTTCGAGAGCGTGAAGCTCAGGTTGTAGTGCGCCTCGGCGTACTTCGGCTTCGCCTGGATGGCGCGCGCGAACGCGTTCCGCGCGTCCTCGAACTTGCGCAGGTCGGCCAGCACGAGGCCGACCCCGTTCCACGCCACCGGATGCTCGGCGTCGGTGCCGAGCACCTGCCGGAACGCCTCGAGCGCCGACTGGAGGCGCTTCGCCTTGTACAGCAGGAGCGCCAGGTTGAGCCGCGCCTTTGTCAGCCCCGGCTGCGCATCGAGCGCGGCCCGGAACTCGGCCACGGCGGCGTCGCCCTCCCCCTTCTGGTACAGCGCGACGCCGAGGTTGTTGTGGGCCAGCGCGTACCCGGGCTCGGCGGCGATCGCGCGACGGTAGCTCTGCTCGGCCTCCGGGTAGCGGCCGTCCTGGTGCAGCGCCACGCCCCGCTCGTTCCACAACTTCGGGCTGTCGGGATTCCGCACCAGCAGCGCGTCGTACAGGGTGAGCGCCGCCGAGATGTCGCGCGTCACCAGGTGCACCTCGGCCATCGCCTGGCGCACCAGATCCTCGTCCTCGCCCCGGTCGAGCGCCAGCCGGTATTCGCGGAGCGCCTCGGCGTAGTAGCCCTTCTGCCGGAACGCGAGGCCGAGGTTGTAGTGCGCCAGTTGGCCGTCCTGCGACACTTCCATCCGGCGCGACTTCCGCTGGCCGACCAGGGCTTCGTAGCGCTCCGGCTTGTTCTGGTCGATGGAGAGGTTGGCCTGGGCCCGCGACAGCGTCGGGTTCAGCTTGATGGCGCGCTTCGTCACGGCGCGCGCCTCCTCGTGGCGGCCCATGTCGCCGAGCACGAACCCCATCAGGTACAGCGCGTCGTGATTGTCCGGATTCAGGTCGAGCGCCCGGGTGAGCGAGTGGAGCGCGTCGTCGTTGAGTCCGCGATTGTAGGCGATCTCGCCGAGGTAGAAGTGCACGAGCGAGCTGTTCGGATCCAGCTCGCGGGCCCGCTCCAGCCACTGCTGCGCCTGTTCGGTGTGCTCGAGCGCGCGCTCGGACAGCCCGAGTTGGACGATGGTCCCGACGTCGTTGGGCGAGTAGCGGAGCAGCGCGTGAAATTCCTCCACCGCCTTGGCGTGCTCGCCGAGCAGGGCGTAGGTCCGGGCCAGTTCCCATCGCGCCTCGCGGTCGGCCGGGGAGGCCCGCACCCGGTCGCGCAGCTCCGGCACCCGTTCGTCGTAGTAGCCGGTATTGAAGTAGGCGATCTCCAGGTTGCGCTGCGCCACCTGCATCCGCGGATCCAGCTCCAGCGCCCGCATGAACGCCTGCACCGCCTCCTCGTACAGCCCCTTGTTGAAGTAGAGCACGCCCAGGTTGTTGTGCGCGCCGGCGTCCGACGGATCGATCCGCCGGGCGAACGACCTCAGGACCTCGCGGTCGCGCTCCGAACCCAGGGCGGTCGCCGGCATCTCACGTCACGCGGACGGCGCGGAGGATGGCCTGCAGCGACGCCGGATCGGGCAGCAGCAGGAAGAACCCCCGCAGCCGTTTCGCCTCGTCGACCAGCATGAAATCGCTCTCCACGCAGAACACGTAGTCCTTGTTGGTGCCGAACTGGAGGTACGCCGTGGTCAGCACCGCCGCCGACATGTCGATGGCCAGCGCCGGCGGCGACGGCAGCAGCATCATGCCCATGAACTCGCTGAGCGCGTTCATGTAGGCGCTGCTGAGGATGTTGCCCGCCTCCTTGATCGCCGACTGTTCGAGTTCCCCGAGCTCGCCGGTGGGGTTCGGGCGCCGCAGCATCATCTCCGCCAGCCGTACGGCCGCCGACTTCGGGAACACGAGCAGCGTGCGTCCCGAGAGGTCGCCCAGGATGTGCAGCAGCACCGCCGCCACGGGCTCGTCGGGGTCGCCCACCAGCGGCGGCACGTCTTCCAGGCGCTGGATGTTCAGGCGCGGCACGCTGATCATGATCGTGCCCCCGATCATCTGCGACAGCGCCGTGGCCGCGTGGCCGGCGCCGATGTTGGCCACCTCCCGCAGCGCGTCGAGCTGCAGTGCCTTGAACGACTGAATGTCTTCCATGAACGCTCCGTTAGGACAGACTTCCCACGTCGAGTATCAGCGCCGGGGCCCCGTCGCCGAGGATCGTCGCGCCGCTGAATGCCTGCACGTCCGTTCGCACCGGATCGTACTGCTTGACCACGATCTCCTCCTGCCCCGCCAGACCGTCTACCACCAGCCCCGCCCGCCGGTCGGCCAGCTCGAGCACGATGACGTGCTGGCGCGCCTCCGGCTCGCGCGCCGGCAGCCCGACCAGCTGCCGCAACCGCATCAGCGGCAGCACCTCGTCGCGCAGGCTCAGCACCTCGCGGCCGCGCAGCGTGCGCAGCGCCTCGCGTTTCAGCTCCACCGTCTCGCACACGTGCGTCATCGGCACCGCGTACAGCTCGTCGCCCACCCGCGTGAGCAGCGCCCGCAGGATCGCGAGCGTGAGCGGCAGCCGCAGCGTGACCGTGGTGCCCAGGCCCGCCTGCGTCTTGATGTCCACCGACCCGCCCAGCGCGCGCACCCGCGAGAACACCGCGTCCACCCCCACGCCGCGCCCCGAGAGATCGGTCACCCGCTCGGCCGTCGAGAACCCGGGCCGCGAGACCAGCTTCACGAGCTCGTCGTCGGTCAGCTCGGTCTTGGACGCGTCCGCCAGCCCCGCCGCCTTCGCCTTCTCGAGCACCCGGACGCGGTCGATCCCGCGCCCGTCGTCGCTCACCCGGATCACCACCGCCGACCGGTCGCGGATCGCCGAGAGCACCAGCCGCCCTTCCGCCGGCTTTCCCCGCCGCACGCGCTCCTCCGGCGCCTCGAACCCGTGGTCCACCGCGTTGCGCAGCAGGTGCACGATAGGATCGCCGATCTCGTCGAGCATCGACCGGTCGAGTTCGATCTCCTTCCCTTCGATGGCGAAGTCGATCTGCTTGCCCAGCGCGCGGGCCGCATCCCGCACCAGCCGCGGAAACCGGTCGAACACCTGCCACACCGGCACCATGCGGCTGGTCACGATCTCGTCGCGCAGGTCGCCGATCAGCCGCGACGCCTGCGTCAGCGTCTCGTCGAGCGCCGGATCGCCCAGCTGGCTGCCGATCTGCTGCAGGCGCCCGCGGGCGATGACCAGCTCCCCGATGAGGTTCATCAGCGCGTCCAGGCGCCGCAGGTCGATCCGCACGTGGCGCGCCGATCGCGTGAGCGCCGGCGCACCGCCCGCCGGCGCGGTGCCCGGCGCCGGCGACCCGGACGCGACGGGCGCAGCCTCCGCCGCTTCCACGGCGCGCGCCACGTCGGCCGCCATCAGCAGCCCCGAGGGCCGGGCCGCGGCCGTGGTCTGCCGCTCCGCCGGCGCCCGCGGCGTCTCGCCCGCCACCGCTTCCTCGACGTCCACCACGGCCACGTCGCCGGCCGCGCGCACCACGCGCACGATCTCCGCCGCCGGCGTGTCACTCTGGATGCGCACCGCGAAGTCGAGATCGAATTCGTCGCCCTGCAGGGCCGCCAGCGGCGGTGACATCCCCGTGATGTCGCCCACGCGCTTGAGCGTCTGCACGATCAGGAAGGCGCGCACCCCGCGCAGCGGCGTGTCCTTGTGCAGGCGGATCCGCACCAGCATGCCCGTGCCGCCCGGCGGCGCCGCCGTCCACAGCGCGTCGCCCATCGGCAGGGCGGCGATCGCCGCCGACGCCCGCGGCGTGGCGCGCCCCAGCGCCCGCAGCCGCCCCAGCACGACGTCGGCCCGCACGTCGTCGAGGCGGCCGGCGACCGACGCTTCGATGGCCTGCTCCAGCACATCGGCGGCGCGGAACAGCACGTCCATGACCTCCGGCGTGATCTGCATCGTCTGACGCCGCACCCGGTCGAGCAGCGACTCCATCTCGTGCGACAGCTCCGCCACGATGCCGTACCCCATCGTGGCGCTCATCCCCTTCACCGTGTGCACGGCCCGGAAGATCGCGCTCACCGGCTCGTCGCCCCCGGCGCCGCGCTCCAACTCCAGCAGCCAGTGGTTCACCGCCGAGACGTGCTCCCGGCTCTCGGTGAGGAATAGCTCGGCGTACTGTGCGGTATCCAACGCGCCCGTTATCCCAGCACGCGCTGGACGGCTTCGAGCACGCGACTCGGCTGGAACGGCTTCACCACGAAGTCCTTCGCGCCCGCCTGAATCGCCTCGACCACCAGCGCCTGCTGCCCCATCGCGCTGCACATCAGGATCCGCGCCTGGGGATCGAACTTCGTGATTTCCCGCACGGCGTCGATGCCGCCCATGTCGGGCATCACGATGTCCATGGTCACGAGGTCGGGTCGCAGCTGCTTGTACTTCTCCACCGCCTGCAGCCCGCTCTCCGCCTCCCCGACGATCTCGAAGCCGGCCGACTGGAGGATGTCCCCCACCATCGTCCGCATGAAGATCGCGTCATCGCATATCAACACCGTATGACTCACGTGTCTCTCCCGTGTGGTTCAACCTGACGCGGGCGGTCGCTCGCCCGTCGAGTCTTGCGTCCAATCCACGTGTATGTCGGTAGGTCGGTAGGTCTGTTCGACGGCCACGGCGGTTGAGAGCCTCTGACCTACCGACCTGCTGACCTACTGCCGTTCACAGCAACACCTGCCCCACCAACGCGCCGATATCAAGTATTATGACGACTGTCTCTCCCATATGTCCCAGCCCGCGCACCACCTCGTCCGGGCGGTCCTCCGGCGACGGATCCACCGCCATCGGCGCCACGTCCATCACGTCCCCCACCACCAGGCCCAGGTGGCGGCCGTCGAGCTCGACGACGATGATCGACCCGTCCTCGGTGAGCGACCGGTCGCCCTCCAGCCGCACGCCCAGGTCGATCACCGTGAGGATCGTGCCCCGCAGGTTCATCAGCCCGTTCACGTACGGCGCCGTGCCGGGCAGCCGGGTGGCCCGGCGCACCGGCACGATCTCGCGCACGGCCGCGATGTCGCACCCGTACACCGTCTGTCCGACGCGAAACAGCAGCGTCCGCAGCTCCGAGGTTTCAGCCATTGACGCGATAGAAGCCAAAGTACTCCAGTGGATCCAGGTCGCCCATCTCGACGTCCGGGCCGGCCACGGCCGCCAGCGCCGTCCGCAGATCCTCCGGCAGCGGAGAGCGCAGCTGCACCGACTCCCCGGTGACGGGGTGCCGGAACGCCAGCCACGCCGCATGCAGAAAGTGCCGCTTGGGCGGCAGCTTAACCAGTCGCCGAGCGCCGCCGCCCCCGTAGGTGTCGTCCCCCACCACCGGATGCCCCACCGAGGCCAGGTGCACGCGAATCTGGTGCGTGCGCCCCGTATACAGATGCGCCCGCAGGAGATCGGCCGAGTCGAAGCGGGCCAGCCGGTGGAAGAGCGTCTTCGCGGCGCGCCCGCCCGCCACCACCGCCATCCGTTTGCGGTCGTGCGGATCGCGCGCCAGCGGCCGGTCCACGGTCACCTCGTCCTCCGCCAGATGCCCCCAGCAGAGCACGGCGTATCGGCGTGAGATCTCACGCCGCGCCAGCGCCGCTCCGAGCACCCGGTGCGCCCGGTCGGTCTTCGCCACCAGCAGCAGGCCCGAGGTCTCCTTGTCCAGCCGGTGCACGATGCCCGCGCGATCCTCGCCGCCCTCGGCCGACAGCCCGCCCCCCCGGCCCTTGAGCGCGTTCACCAGCGTGCCGGTCCAGTTGCCTGGCGCCGGGTGCACCACCATCCCCGCCGGCTTGTCGATCACCAGCACGTCGTCGTCCTCGTACGCCACCACCAGCGGGATCGCCTCGCCCGTCACGTCCCGCCGCGGCGACGCCGGTATCGTCACCTCGATCGCCGCGCCCGCCGGCGCGCGGAAGCTCGCCTTCTCACGCTCCCCGGCCACGGTCACGTGCCCGCCGGCGATCAGCGTCGCCGCCTGATTCCGCGACAGGTCGAGCCGGCCGGCCACCAGCACGTCCAGCCGCGGCGCGGCGTCCGGTGCCGCGAACCGTTCGTGGCGCTCGCCGCGCTCACTCACGCGGGCGGAGCCGCTGCCGCTCTTCCATCCACAGCACGACGGCGAGCAGACAGGCTCCGATCGTCACCCCGGAGTCGGCCACGTTGAAGGTCCAGAAGCGCACCGTACCCACCCCCACGTCGATGAAATCCACCACGCCCCGGCCCGAGCGCAGCCGGTCGATCAGGTTGCCGGCGGCGCCCCCCCAGATGAAGCCGAGCGCGAGCAGCTTGGCCCGCTCCGCGGGCGGCGTCGTGAACGCCCACCGGCCGACGATCACCAACGCCAGCGTCGCGAACGCGCCGAAGGCGACCCGCGAGTACGAGCCCAGCGACATGCTGAACGCGGCGCCCTCGTTGTAGGCCAGCGTCAGCCGCCCGTACGACCCGAGCACGTCGTGGGGCACGTAGGCCTGGAGGTGCCGCACGGCGAGCAGCTTGGTCACCACGTCGAGCGCGACGACGCACGCGGCGGTGACCCAGAACAACCGGCGCGTGGCGGGAGCGTTGGTCATGGCGCGGCGCTCAGGACACTTCGCCGGCGGGACCCTCGCCGACCGGTGCCGCGGCGGAACCGGCCGCCGCGGCGGCCTCGCGATCCTCGGCCCACAGCACCATCGCCAGCAGCACCGCGCCCACGCTCACCGCCATGTCCGCCACGTTGAACGTCGGCCAGCGCGCGGTGCGCAGGCCCACGTCGATGAAGTCCACCACGCCGAGCGGCGACCAGAACCGGTCGATGAGATTGCCCAGCGCCCCGCCGCAGACGAGCGCCAGCGCCAGCACCCGCGACGGCTGGCCGGGTCGCGTGGCCGCGTACAGCCGCGCCAGGATGATCAGCGCGACGATCGTGAGCGCCGTGAAGATCCAGCGCGAGTAGCCGCCGAAGTTGATGCCGAACGCCGCGCCGGGATTGTACACCAGCGTGAAGCGCACGGTGTTGCCGAGCACGTCGTGGGGCAACTGGGGCAGCGGCAGCCACCGGCGGGCCAGCGCCTTGGTGAGCGCGTCGGCCGCGGTGACGGCCAGCAGCACCGGCCAGAACAGGACCGCCTTATTTCTTCCCATCTTCCTCACGCTGCTTGCATTCGATGCAGTACCGGGCGTGCGGCAGCGCGTCCAGGCGCTCGTAGCCGATCAGATTGCCGCAGGACTGGCAGAGGCCGTACGCGTCCGGCGACCGATAGAGCCGGCGTAGCGCCTCGTCGATGTGCCAGAGGAACCGCCCCTCCTGGCTGGCGAAGAGGAACGCCTTCTCGCGCTCCATCGCGTCGGTGCCCTGATCGGCCATGTGGAACGAGTAGCTGCTCAGCCCGCCGTCGGCCGACTGGGTCGTGGCACCAAAGGCTTCGTCGTACTGTCCCAGTTCCTTCAGGACGCGCCGGCGTTCCTCGAGGAGTCGCTTCTCGAAGTGCTGCAGCTGCTTCTTCGACATCCCCTTGCCCTTCTTCACGCTGTTGGTGGCCATGCTACTCCGCCTTGGTTATGGCGATGCGCGCCGCGACGCCATCGAGGTCCACGGCCTGCATCGTCGCCTGATCATCCGCCGCGCCGGCGGCGCGCCACACCACGCGCGTCGCCAGCACCTCCCCGCCCACCCACGCCCCGTGCGCCCGCACGGCGGCCTCCAACTCCGAATCGCCGCCGACATACAGCACGATCCGGTCGCTCACCGCAAGTCCTGAATCCTTCCGCAGGCGCTGCACCCGGCTCACCAGTTCCCGCGCCAGCCCTTCCAGCCGCAACGCCGCCGTGACCGTCGGATCGAGCGCCGCAAAAAAGCCATTCTCCTCCTGCACGACAAGATCCCCCGACGCCCGTCGCACGATCGTGACGTCCTCGCCGTCCAGTTCGTGCGACTGACCGTCCACCGTCACGGCCAGCGCCTGGCCGTGCGCGAAGGCCTGGAGCTCGTCGCTGCTGAACGCCTGCACCGCCTGCGCCGCCAGCGGCGTCGCTTTGCCGAACTTCTTGCCGAGCGCACGGAAGTTGGGCTTCGCCTCCAGCGTCACCAGCGCGTCACCCGTGCGCGCGAATTCTACCCGCTTCACGTTCAATTCGTTGCCGAGCAGATCCACCAGGGGTGCGAGCGCCGCCTCGGCCACGGCCGGGGCCACGCACACCATCCGCGTGAGCGGCTGCCGCACCTTGACCCCGGCCTCCTCGCGCGCCGCCCGCCCCAGCTTGGCCAGCGTGCGCACGGCGGCCATCGCGTCCTCCAGCCCCCGGTCGCGCGGCGCCGCGTCGGCGCGCACGTAGGCGGCCAGGTGCACCGATTCGCCCGCCAGCTCCCGATGCAGCCAATCGCTGAGGAAGGGCGCCAGCGGCGCGAGCAGCCGGCAGGTGGTCACCAGCACCTCGTGCAGGGTCGCGAACGCCGCCCGGTTGTCGGCCCCGTCCACCTCGTAGAAGCGGCCCCGGCTCAACCGCACGTACCAGTTGGCCACGTCGTCGTCCACGAACCGGATGAGCAGGCGCGCCGCCGCCGTGGCGTCGTACCGCTCCAGCGCCGCGTCCACCTCCTGCTCCACCGCCGTCAGCCGCGACAGCATCCACCGATCCATCGGCGGACGGTCCGCCGCCGCCGGATCGGCGGCCGAGGGTTCCCATCCGTAGTTCGCGTACTGGGCGAACATGCCGCTGTACACGTTCCGCAGCGTGAGCAGGAACCGCACCGCCTGTTCGCGGATCGACCGCTCGTCGAACTTGCGCGGCACCGACACGTCCGCCGACGCGACCAGGAACAGCCGCACCGCGTCCGCCCCGTACTCGGCGATCACGCGCCACGGATCGACCACGTTGCCCTTGCTCTTCGACATCTTCTGGCCGTCGGCATCGAGCACCAGGTCGTTCACCACCACGTGCCCGTACGGCGCCGGCGTCGCCCCCGGCGTGCGGGTCGAGGCCCCGGCGTTGTTGGGCAGGGCGTCGTCGAGCCCGGTGGCGATGGCCAGCAGCGAGTAGAACCACCCCCGCGTCTGATCCACGCCCTCGGCGATGAAATCGGCCGGGTACTGCGCCGCCAGCCGCTCCCGGCTCCCCGCCTGGTACGGATAGCCCCACTGCGCGAACGACATCGACCCGGAATCGAACCAGGTGTCGATCACCTCGCTCGTGCGGCGCATCGTGCCCCCGCAGCCGGCCCGCGCGCACGGCCACCCATACGCGTCCACATATGGCTTGTGGGGGTCGAACCCCTCGCCGAGCGCCGCGCCGGTGCGCGCCGCCAGATCGGCGAACCCGCCGACGACGTCCACGTGCGTGTCGTCCGCATCGCACACCCACACCGGCAGCGGCGTGCCCCAGTAGCGGTCGCGGGAGATCGCCCAGTCGACGTTGTTCTTCAGCCACTCGCCGAACCGCCCCTCCCCGACCTCGGGCGGATGCCAGTCCACCCGCGCGTTGCGCGCCAGCATCCGGTCGCGGTACGCCGTGGTCTTCACGAACCACGACGTGCGGGCGTAGTAGAGCAGCGGCGTGCCGCACCGCCAGCAGTGCGGATACGCGTGCGTGATCGTGCCCGCCTTCCACAGCACGCCGCGGCGCTTCAGCTCCTCCACCAGCAGCGGGTCCGCGTCCTTGACGAACTTCCCGCCCACCAGCGGCAGGTCGGCCGGGAATTCGCCCTGCGCGTTCACCGGCTGCAGGAAGGCGAGGCCGTTCCGCTGGCCGGCCGCGTAGTCGTCGGCGCCGAACGCCGGCGACATGTGCACCACCCCGGTGCCGTCCTCCGCCGACACGAAGTCTTCGCCGACGATGATCTCGTGCGCGCCCGGCGGATAGGGCAGCCAGTCGATCGGGCGGCGATAACCGAGCCCTACCAGCTCCGCCCCGCGCAGCAGCCGCACCAGCTCCCAGCGCGCCGCGAAGTCCTCCCCCAGCACCGCCTTCACCCGCGCCTCGGCGAGGATCACCGTGCGCGCGTCCTTCCCGTCCTTCCGCGCCAGCTCCACGTAGCCCAGATCCGGATGCACGGCGAGCGCCGTGTTCGACACCAGCGTCCACGGCGTGGTCGTCCAGACGAGGATGCGCCGGCCGCCGGCCTCGCCCGCCCCCGCCGGCGCCGCCAGATCGAGCGCCACGTACACGCTCGGGTCATCCACGTCCTCGTATCCCTGGGCCACCTCATGGCTCGACAGCGCCGTGCCGCAGCGCGGGCAGTATGGCAGGATCTTGTGCCCGCGATACAGGTGGCCCTTGTCGTGCAGCGTCTTCAGCGCCCACCACACGCTCTCCACGTATTCGTTGTGGTACGTCACGTACGGCTGCGCGTAGTCCAGCCAGTAGCCGATCCGGCCGCTCAGCTTCTCCCAGTCGCCCCGGTACGTGAAGACGCTCTCGCGGCACAGCCGGTTGAACTCGGCCACCCCCAGCGCCTCGATCTGCTGCTTGCCGCTGATGCCGAGCTTCTTCTCCACCTCGATTTCCACGGGCAGCCCGTGCGTGTCCCAACCCGCCTTCCGCTCCACGCGGAACCCCTTCATGGCGCGGTGGCGGCAGAACAGATCCTTGATCGTCCGCGAGAACACGTGGTGGATGCCGGGACGCCCGTTGGCCGTGGGCGGCCCCTCGAAGAACACGTACGACGGCTTCCCCGCCGCCGCGGCCAGCGTGCGCGCGAACAGGTCCTCCGCCTCCCAGCGGGCCAGCACCTCGCGCTCGAGCGCGTCGGCCGCCTGGTCGGCGGGCAGCGATCGCGAATCGCGTCGTCTCCGGCACGCTCGTCACATTCCCTCCAGCACGCCGTGCACCAGACGGCCCAGCCGGGGCTCGGCCTTCGCCGCCACGGCGAGCACTTCGGCCAGGGTCGTCGGCGACACCGTTTCCGGAATGCAGGCGTCGGTGATGATCGACACGCCCAGCACCCGCATCCCCGCATGCACCGCCACGATCACCTCGGGCACGGTCGACATCCCGACCACGTCGGCGCCCAGCCGCCGCAGCATCCGGTACTCGGCGCGCGTCTCGAGGTTGGGACCGGTGACCGCCACGTACACGCCCTCGCGCAGCGTCAGCCCCTCCGCCTTCGCCACCTCACGAGCCAGCGTCCGCAGCGCCGGGTCGTAGGGCTCCGACATGTCGGGGAAGCGCGGCCCCATCGCGTCGTCGTTCGGGCCTACGAGCGGATTCTCGCCCAGCAGATTGATGTGGTCGGCAATCAGCATCAGATCGCCCGGCTGCCACGCCGGATTCATCCCGCCGCACGCGTTCGACACGATGAGCACCGGCGCGCCCAGCGCGCGCAGCACCCGCACCGGCAGCGTCACCTGCGCCATCGTGTAGCCCTCGTACCGGTGAAACCGCCCCTGCATCGCCAGCACGGTGCGCCCGGCCAGCGTGCCGCACAGCAGCCGGCCGCGGTGCGCCTCGACCGTGGGTTCCGGGAACCCCGGGATGTCGGCGTACGGAATCGCCGCCTCCACCGCGATCTCCTCGGCCAGCCGCGCCAGCCCCGTGCCGAGGATGATCGCGGCGTCGGGCCGGCGCGGAAAGCGGGCGCGGATGGCCTCCGCGGCCGCGTCCACGCGCATGGCCGGGGTCGGGTCGGCGGACGGTGCGGCGAGCGTCGTCATGCGGTGGCCCGTCAGGCGTCCTCGGGCGATCCGAGCGACGGGTCGGCGTCCGCCATCTGCTCGATGGCCGTCAATTCCGCCAACTGCCGCTCCACGAGCGCGCGGTCGCGAGCCGTGTTGAGGTCATCCTGGAGGCGGAGCTGATTCTCGCGCGCCTCTTCGTAGAGCCGCGCGTTTTCAAGGGCCACCGCGATGTAGGAGCCGAGAGTGGCGAGCATGCGCTCGTTTTCGACGGTGAAGGCGTTGGGCTCCGTGCTTTCGAGGTCGAGAACACCAATGAGGCGGTCCTGGAGGAGCAGGGGGACGACAAGCTCGGATCGTGTATCGACGCCGGTTTCGCAGCGAATGTAACGCGCATCCGTAAGCACATCATCGACGCGGATGGGGCGGCGCTCGGCGGCAGCGGCTCCCGTGAGGCCCAGCCGGAGGGGCAAACGCAGGAACGTCGGGACGGAACTCCATAGCGCATGCCGAAGACACTCTCGAGAAGCTGCGTCGATTCGTTCCAAAGCATCACGCTAAAGACATGGTAGTTGACGATGCGCTTGACGCGCAGGGCAATGCGGCGAAGCAACTCTTCGCGGTCGAGAATGGAAGTCAGCTCGCGGCTGACGTCGTAGAGCAAGGCGAGGATGTCTTGGCCTGCTCGGGGAAGGCGCTGAGAAGGCTCTGAGGTACGGGATCGGGCGCATCGCCAAGAATGGCGTAAGAGGCGAGTTTGGAGAGGTCTTCCATTTTTGAGTGACCCGAGCCGGGCTGCTGATTAGATGTAGCATAAATGAATCGGTTTCAGATGTAGCAGCTGGCTGGACAAAATTTGGCAGCGAGCTATGTTAACTCTCAGACGCAGACGCGCTTGACGGAGGCGGAGCACAAACTTACGCTAATAGTGACGGAGGACGGGGGAGTGTATGGGTGGTGGATGCTAGGGCAGGCAACAGCTTCGGCGTCCGTGTGCCTTTTGCGGGAAGCCCGTACCCGGGCGGTTGAATCGCTGCCCCCATTGCCGAGAGGAAGTTCCCCAAATTCGTCTTTCTTCCCGAGGCGGGAGGGAGGGCCGCCGGGAAGTGCATCGCGGGCTGACGTACATGCTTCTGGGCGCGGTGATTTATTATTTCGCCGGAGGCCATAGCCCTTTCACGCTTCCTGTTCAGCTTAGTCCGTGGGTGAGCGATTATTTGGCTCCGCCGGCGTTTCTTGGGGGCCTAGGGATGTGCCTTTACGGGGTCTACCTGCGGATGCGTTCCTAGGAGAGGCAAATCAGCGCGTCCCAGAACTTGCACGTCGGCAACTCACTTCAGTAGCATTCCGCGGAATTATCGGATTTTCAGCAAAGCCCAATAAATCGAAACTTTGAAGAGCTCCAAGAGGAGATCCATCGTGTTCGCAAGCGCGAACCGCAGCTCTGGCTCGGGAGGCGTAAAAGGGGCAGCGAGGTAAGCCAGTTCCAGGTTTGGGTTTAGCAGGAGCGGCAGCACATTCGAATCCGGCGCAGATGCGTCTCGCTGCTGATGACCGACACGGAGCGAATGTCTGGATGCGCTCGAAGCCAACCAGCAAGTGCTTCGATCTCCCTGAGCGTGCCAAATCGGCCCGGAAGGACGAGCTCCAGTTGAACGTTTTGCCTCTGAAAGAAAGCAAAGTAGTGACGCTGAGGCGGAGGGGTTTCCTGGGCCAGTTTTAGGAGATCCAGCGGCACGGGCAACGGCATTTGGGAGAAACGCCGGATTTCGAAGCGGCCTACGCTAAACAAGATTCGTGGTGAGAGGCCTTGGCGGAAGAGTTCCAGAGCGTAGTCCTTGCGATCGACCCTTCCTGCGAGGACGAAAATGAGGTCGGCACCGCGCGGAATATCGGCGGGCGAGAGCCACCCTCGCAGGCGAGGCAGGAAGCACCGACGTCGGTCGCGCATCTCTATCGAACCATCACGATAACTCATTCCGAGCGGAAATCCGGCCTTGGAGCTAGTAGCAACAGGACCTCGGAAAGTTCTCCGAGGCCTGTCTGAACGGCCAGCGTGACGGATTGGGGGAGTACCGCCCGTTCAACCCCTCGCCGTCAACCAAGCCACGTGGCCTACTGGTGGATGAGACCCGTGTGGGTCTCGCCAGTTGAGAATGTACGATTGATCGGAGGGCAGATGAAAAAGCTAGTCCTAGTTGCAGCAGTGGCAATGCTCAGTGTCTCGTACGGGGCGAACAGAGCCGCCGCACAGGGGCCGCAGGGCGCGGGTGCAAGTTCAGCAGCCTCGGGGAGTTCGGGAAGCTCGCATTCGTTGAATCCAATCAAGTGGGTGAAGAAAGAGCCCAAGTCGGCCAGCGATCAGCTCGACGCCAAAGACGAACAGGACAAGAGACTGACTGCCAGCCTGAAATCCCAAGGAGTGCTTCCGGCCAATACCGATGCCAAGAGCGCCTGCGAGAATTTCAAGTCGCTGGACGAGTGCGTGGCCGCACTTCACGCAAGCAAGAATCTTGGAGTGGACTTTAACTGCATGAAGTCGAATCTGACCGGAGTACAAACCGGCTGCTGGGACAACGTCCGTCTTCGTGCGAGGGTGCAGCCGGTGATAAGGCGATGAGCTTGAGCAAAGCAATCCACGCGATGAAACCGGACGCCGACGCGAAAACGGAAGCGAAGAACGCGGAAAAGCAAGCCAAGGACGATTTGAAAGCCTCCAAGGCATAGTCCTGAAGATTGCAAAATTGACAGGGAATTTTAGAGCAGGGCACACGAATGACGAAAAGGCGGGTTAGCCGGAATTTGCGGCGCCCGCCTTTTCGCTTTTTGCTTATCGTGACCTGGCAAGGGCTAGTCTCCGTTCGCGGCAGCCTTGGCCTGAGCCGCCCGAACGAGAGGAACGGCCACCAGATGTTCCGCCAGGAACCATACTTGAAGTTCGTTCGTGCGGATCACGTCCGAGACCACCAAATCGTTTGTTCCGTCGTCTCCGGCCTCGCTGGCTAGTCTTGCCATGGTGCGGGCTTCCTTCAGAATGATTTCGTGGGCTTCAAGCAGGCGCGAAAATTGTACTCGCGCTCCTCTTCGGCCTCGGGGCAGCCGGGGGATCAGGGTCGTCTCGGCAACATCTGCGGCCATCGCCAGGCTGATGCCGCCCAGGATTTGAATGCGTTCGGCGATGCCATCCACGAGTTCATCTTGCTCCCCGTGATGTTTGTCAAAAAGCAGATGCAATTGGTAAAAGGTGTGGCCGGCGGTCTGCCAATGGTGCTTTTTGTACATGTCGCGAAGAGTCATGGTGTCCGCGAGAATTTGATTTAAGTTTTCAGCGCTGGATGCACAGACTTTCTCATCGAGGGCGATGGGCAGCTTGGCAATCTTGCCGTAGGGCTGGATTTCGGCATGCTGGTGTTGAACTGGCTTGGCTTGTTTCGCGCCGGTTTCGAGCTGGCTGTAAGAGTGTCCTGCTTGTTATTTTTGGGGCTCATGGATATCTCTCCTAAGGTAAGAATTCTCTGGAATCCTAGGACTTAATCATACGCCCTTTGCCGACGGAGGGCGATTTGCGAGGCGGACGCAGGCAGAGAGACAGAAAGCCAACGCTAGGCATGCCGATATCTTGGATAGGATGGTGCTACTTCACTTCCCAGGTGTCGCCGGCGCGGAGCAGCTTTCGCGAGATCGCCGGGCCACGCTTCGCAATGACGCCTTGGTCTGCCGATTCATGACGTCTTCATAGCGCGGGAGATCGTCCCAGGCGCGCGAGCAACCGATCCGGCGTGGGGAAGCCAGGAACGATGCTCGATGTGCGAAAGCAAGAAGGCGTAGGACGCGCGCGGATGATGCGCATCGTGAATGACCAAGTCCGATTCGGTGATGCCATTGCCGAAGCGCACCATCTTCGATGTCGCCGTCGGCATTGCGACGAATGCCTTTGTCGCGGTTCTTGCCGAAAACGAGCGGTTTGCCGTGCTCGAGCTGGATGATGTGCTCGCTGCGGCGCGTCGCGTCGGTGAGGTTGAACCACGCGCCATCATTGAAGATGTTGCAGTTCTGGCAGAATCTCGACGAACGCGGAGCCTTTGTGAGCGGCAGCATGCTTGAGCGTTTCCTTGAGGTGCTGCTGGAAAACACCGACGAAGCGCGCACAAAAGTCGCCTCGGCGCCAATCGCAAGAGAAATAGGATTGAACGGCCGATCGAGCGAACCGAACGGCGTCGACTTCGTCTTCTTACCGAACTCCGGAAGTCGGCGAATACTGGCCCTTGGTCAAGCCGTAGATACGGTTGTTGAACAGCAAAACTTTCAGGCCGACGTTGCGCCGCAGCATGTGACAGGCGATTGCCGCCGATGGAGACGGCACCGCCATCGCCGGTCGTGACCCAGACTTCCAGGTCCGGCGAATGGCCTTAATCCCCGTAGCGACCGCCGGTGCGCGGCCGTGGACGGTGTGAAAGCCGAACGTGTTCATGTAATACGGGAAACGGCTCGAACAGCCGATGCCGGTAACCACGACAAATTTTCGCGCTTGATGCCAGATCAGGAAAAACAGACTGAACGGCGGAAAGAATCGCGTAGTCGCCACAGCCCGGGCACCAGCGAACTTCCTGATCAGTCTGGAAATCTTTCTGGTGAGAGGCGTGATAGGCGGCAGCGTGGCAGTGCTCATCAGGAATTCTCCCCAAAATCTCCTCGATCTTTTGCTCGACCTCGGCCTGTCTGAACGGACGGCCCGTATCTTGTTGAGCCCGATGGCATCTCGACCGAATACTTGGCGCGCAACACCCAAAGAACTGGCCGATGTTGAGCTCGGGCACGAGAACCGTCCTGATCGCAGGAGCATCATCGCCGAGATTCGCCGGAAGTGGATTGAGATAACGCAGTGCACGTGGCCTATCCTCGCGGCCACGCCGCCTGCGTTTTCAACGCGGCCCGCTGATCGCGCCGTGCGTCGAGCCCCAAGCTACTGACAGGAGTCACCTTCGGTATCGCAGCGGGATCTGGCATCCGGATTTCCGGCACCATGGCCGCAATGGTGGTATGCCGCGCGGACGCCAGCACGTTTCTGGCATTGAGCGGCTCGTAATTGATGTCGCCGGTAACGTCCTGCTTTCGAGACCGGCCGAACGCGGCTCGAGCCCGGTGTGCCGGGACGGCCCAGGGCGCGCGAGCGTTTGCGGATCGCGCTTGTAGAGGCGAATAACCGTTCGGCGACCGTCGACTTCCGTCGCAAACTTCACGGGGAAAGCCGGATGTTCATCGACGCTTCGGAACTCCGCCACGGCTCCGCGCCGTTCGCGAGATAGCCGTCGGAAGGGACGATCCGGGAACCATGTACTTGACGGTGATGCGGCAGGTTTCGAGCGCGGCCCAGAAGCAATCGCTGGCGTGCGCCGCGGCAATAATGGGAATGGGCGCTTCGGAGTTGCGCCCGAACAGCGCTTGCAAAAGATCCGCCTGCTCGGTCTTTGTCGGCAAGCCGGTGGGATGGGCCGCCGCGCTGAATATCGCAAATGACCAGCGGAATTTCGACGGCGACTGCGAGACCCAGCGCTTCCGTCTTAAGCGCCATGCCAGGGCCGGAGGTCGTAGTGATGGCGCAGCGCGCCTGCATAGGCCGCGCCAATGGAGCTGCGGTGATGGCGGCGATTTCGTCTTCCGCCGAAGGTATCACGCAGAAATCTTTCGTACTGCGGAAGCTCGTGAAGAATGTCGGACGCCGGGTGTAATGGGATAGCTGCCCGGAAGAGCGGATTCGCCTAGTTCCGGCGAGGCCGGGACGAATCCGAGCGCCAAGCCGGTTTCCGGCGGAGATCCGGTAACAGCCGGGAGCAAGCCGCGCAGGGGAATCTCGTAACTCATCTGGAACGCTTCGGTCGCCTCGGCATACGAATAGCCCGCCGCTTCATCCGCGAGCTTGTTGGCTTCTGACGAGCAGCGGCTTGTTCTTAAATTTGGCGTCAATCCACCGCACGGTGGGCTCCATCGAGCGGTTGTAAAGCCAGTAGCACATGCCGAGAGCAAAGAAATTTTTGCAGCGGCTGATGGACTTGGCGTCCAAGCCGAGATCATCCAGCGCCGTTTTAGTGAGGCGCTCCAGCTCGACAGAAAAGAGACGGTATTTGTCGAGGGAATGATCCTCGAGCGGATTGGAATCCATCTTCGCTTTGCGCAGGTCGTTTTCCGCAAAGGCATCGGAATTCACGATCAGGATTCCGTTGGCTTTGAGGTCCGCAACGTTCATCTTCAAGGCCGCGGGATTCATGGCGATCAGAACATCCACGGCGTCGCCCGGCGTGTACACGTCGCTGGAAGAGAAATGGAGTTGGTAGCCGCTGACGCCTGGGAGCGTTCCGGCAGGCGCGCGAATCTCCGCGGGAAAATCCGGGAAGGTGGCAATGTCGTTGCCATAAAGCGCGACGGTATTGGTGAACTGGCTTCCGGTAATTTGCATGCCGTCGCCGGAGTCGCCGGCAAAGCGGATGACCGCGCGATCGATCACCTCGCGCTTGTGTTTTACCGGCGGTGTTTCAATCAAAGTGGACATGGTGGCCAGGGCTCCGCTGCTACTGAACTCCCAAGCGATTCCCCCAAGGGAGTGTGGCTCGATTTGTTAGATGGGCAATGCGAAAACCAGGTTGGATGCAGCATCCAGCCGCCCGGAGCCGACATAAGAAGAATACCACACCGGCGCATTCCTGGCGGAGAGACAGGCAAGCAGCGCCAAATGTGTCGTTACGGAAAAGACTCTCGAGCGGCCTACCTCGTTCGGGCTGAAACGCTTGGACTCATGTTTTTGCCGCGGTCGCTGCTTCGAAAAATCGCTCTCGGTAATAAAAAAGCATGGCCACGATGGCAACGGGAATAAGCAAGCCGATGTCCATGAGCAAGCGCATGTGATGGAAAAAGTCCATCGGAACGCCGACGCCCTCAGGCAGGCGCAAGGCGTTGTTCATATCGCCGATGATGGAATTGACCCAGGAATCGAAGTCCGAACTGAGCAGGCTGATGATGCCGCTCGCAAGCCAGAAAAGCTGGAGTCCAATTGTGAGGGGATAGCTCCAGGGCTTGAGCTTTAAAAGCCCGATCCCCACGATGGTGACGAGAACGCAACTGAGAGCAAAAATAATTGTGCTGGCAGGCGGATAGAACAAATGGCCGAAGATCATCGTGGGAAAGTGGCGCGGTAAGAGCGGAAGAAGGACGAGGTTCGCGCTGGAGGTGATGAAAAACCACGCAAGTACGGTGATGGCAACAGGGGCGCGAGGCTTTTGAGGGACCGAGAGATCGACCGGAGCCGCAGTCCGCAGGAATTGCTCTTTAACGGACTTGCGACTGAAGAGAACGAGCCACCAGATACCCACAGCGAGCGGTGCGCCGTATATCGCAAGAAGTAGAAGACGAAAGATCAACACAAAATTCCCGGGCATGCCGGGAGAGTTGGAAGTCGCCGGAAGGGACATGAAGAGGGCGACGGGTATCCCGATGAGGCCAAAGAAAAAGCAAATCCCCGCCCAGACCAATGTCGCAATGCGGGCCCAATTGCGCAGAAGAAAAAGGCCGATGCCCGCGGCAATGCCGAAAATGCCGCAAGCCATCCCTAACGCCATCGAGGCAACGCCAGTGATCCTGACAAAAGGCGGCTCTTCCGGCAAAGTAGCCGGCATCTTTACCGCTACGAGCGCGACCAGGCTGAGCCCCGCTCCAACCAAAATCACCGAGCTTCCGAGAATGGCCACAACGCCCGCGGCGATAACAGATGCAGAAGGCTTCGAGTCGGCGGCCATGCCTTCTGTGTATATCATTTCCAGAAGTGCCGCGACAGGGAAGTGAAAGTAACGCGAAGGCAACTTGTCACTTGACGTTCGCTTTCTTTTCGCCTAAAGTGGGGACGCTGCAAGAGTGTGTGCGGAGGCGAGCGATGGCCCTGACAAAACGGCAAAAAGAGGTTCTGGATTACCTGGTTTCTTTTGACAACAAACACGGGTACGCCCCAAGCTTTGAAGAGATTGGCAAGGGCCTAAAATTGACTTCTCTTGCCACCGTTCACAAGCACATCACGACTCTGGAGAAAAAGGGATTC
>CAVZKH010000004.1:0-378399 GCA_963775915.1 uncultured Gemmatimonadaceae bacterium | reverse complement strand
CGTCCACGCCGCCGAGTTCGCTGTCCGTGCACGTCCGCGGGCGGGTGATCGGGCTGTACGTCCTGTCGCTGGCCGCCAACCTCGGGGCGTGGGTGTGGGCGCTGGTGGCGTTCCGCGCACTATCCGCTGCTGCTCGGCACGGCGCTGCTGGCCTACGGCGCTCGGCCTGCGCCACGCCTCGACGCCGACCACATCGCGGCCATCGACAACGTCACGCGCAAGCTGATGCAGGAGGGCGAAGCGGCCGGTCGGGCGTGGGCTTCTTCTTCTCGCTCGGCCACTCGACGATCGTGGTCCTGGCCGTCGGTGGCGCATCGCCGCCACGGCCGCCGCGCTGGCCACGCAGCCTCGACGCTCCAGGCCGTCGGCGGCCTGATCGGCACGGTCGGTCTCGGCCGCTCTTCCTGCTCGCCATCGCGGCTGATCAACCTGCTCGTCCTCGTCGCGGTCTACCGCACCTTCCGCCGGGTCGCGGCGCGGCGGCGCCTACGTCGACGAGAGACCTCGACCTGCTGCTGGCAGAACCGGGGCTTCCTGGCGCGCATCTTCCGGCCGATGTTCCGGCTGGTCCGCAAGAGCTGGCACATGTACCCGCTGGGCTTCCTCTTCGGCCTGGGCTTCGACACGGCGACCGAGATCGGCCTGCTGGGCATCTCGGCGACCGCAGGCGGCCAAGGGCATGTCCCGATCGGTCGCATCCTGGTCTTCCCGGCGCTGTTCGCGGCCGGCATGTCGCTGGTGGATACGACCGACAGCGTGCTGATGCTGGGCGCCTACGGCTGGGCCTTCGTGAAGCCCATCCGCAAGCTCTACTACAACATGACCATCACCTTCGTCTCGGTCGTGGTGGCGCTGCTTCGTCGGCGGCATCGAGGCGCTGGGGCTCGTCGGCGCGAAGCTCGACCTGCACGGATGGTTCTGGCGCGAGGTGGCGCGGCTGAACGGCAACTTCGGCGCCATCGGCTACCTGATCATCGGCGTCTTCCTGGCCAGCTGGTTCGTTTCGGCCACGGTGTATCGCCTCAAGGGCTACGACCGGTACGAGGCCGCCGACGTCGCCGAGTAGGGGCGCGGGTCAGTCGTCGGCGGCGACGCGCGGCACGCGGGCTCCGCGGATCGCCTCGCCCGAGCGGAGCCAGGCCAGCGCCGCGTTCGCGTCGGCGAGCGGAACCTCGGACACGGTGGGCCGCAGGCGGAGCTCGGCGGCGGCGTCGAGGAACTCCCGCACGTCGGCGCGCGTGACGTTGGCCACGCTCTTGATCTCCTTCTCGCGCCAGAGGTGCGTGGGGTAGTCCAGCCGCAGCAGCTCGTGCTGGTCGGCGGACTCCTTGCGGATGGCGTTGATCACGAGGCGGCCGCCCGGGGCGAGATGGCGCAGCGCTTCCACCACCGGCTTCCACGCCGGCGTCGTATCGACGATGGCGGCGAGCGGCTCCGGCGGCGAGTCGGCGGTGTCGCCCGTCCACGCGGCGCCCAGCTCCTGGGCGAACTCCCGCTCGCCGGGGCTGCGCGCGAAGACGAACACCGGCGAGTTCGGGTAGCGGTGCCGCGCCGCCTGCAGCATCAGGTGCGCCGACGCGCCGAAGCCCGTGAGCCCCAGCGGCTGGCCGTCGGCGAGGTTGGTGAGCCGCAGCGATCGCCAGCCGATGGCGCCGGCGCAGAGCAGGGGCGCGACTGCGGCGTCGGGGAGGCCGCCGGGAATGGCGTGGGCGAACGCCGCGGGCACGACGAGGTATTCGGCGTACCCACCGTTGGCGTCGCAGCCGGTGGCCATGAAGTGCGGGCACAGATTCTCGGCGCCTGACGCGCAATACCGGCAGCGGCCGCACGCCGAGTGGATCCAGGCCACGCCCACCCGGTCGCCCTCGCGGAATCCGGTAGCGCCGGCGCCGAGCCCGGCCACGCGCCCCACCACCTGGTGGCCGGGAATCACCGGATAGGCGGGCGCCGCGAGCCGGCCTTCGGCCAGGTCGAGATCGGTGCGGCAGACGCCGCACACCGACACGCGCACCAGGAGCTCGCCCGCCGCGGGCGTGGGCGCGGGCACGTCGGCCGCTTCGAGCGCGACGGGATTCTCGGCTAGCGGCGCCGGCCGCCAGAGCAGCATGGCTCGCATGTCTCTAAGCATGAACGCGTCGGCCGCAATCGGGAACCCCGCGAGCCGGCGGCGGTCGGCATGTGGCCGGCCGGCGCATTATCTTCGGAGAAGCCCCGCCACCCCGTCATTCCGGAGGAATGTTCGTGACCCCATGGGTCAAGCGACTCATCGCCGCCAACATCGTCGTCTTCTTTCTGCAGCTCGCCCTGCCGGAGATCACCAACGCGTTCGCGTTCGTGCCGGCGCTGACGTTCATGCGGCCGTGGACGGTGGTGACGTACATGTTCCTCCACGGCGGCTTCATGCATATTGCGTTCAACATGATCGTGCTGTTCTTCTTCGGTCCCCGGGTCGAATCGCGGCTGGGGTCGAACCGTTTCATCGCGCTCTACTTCATTGCCGGGATCTCGGGCGCGCGCGCTGTCGTTCGTGCTCGCGCCGAACGCGGCGATCATCGGGGCCTCGGCGGCGGTGTTCGGCGTCGAGATGGCGTTCGCCAAGTACTGGCCGCGCGAGCTGATCTACATCTGGGGCGTGCTGCCCATTCAGGCCATCTGGCTGATCGCGCTCACCGTGGCCTATTCGGTGTGGAGCGGCATGAACGGTTCGACGAGCGGCGTGGCCGACTTCGCCCACCTGGGCGGCATCGCCGGCGCGGCGGTTTACCTGTGGTGGCTCGACCGGCACCATGGCGTCCGGAAGTTCCGGGCCAGGGCCACCGCGCCCTTGGCGCCGGTCACGAAGGCGATCGACTGGCGCCGGGTAGACCCGACGAGCATCCACGAGTTGAACCGCGACGAGGTCAACCGGATTCTCGACAAGATCAGCGCCCACGGCGTGGACAGCCTGACGGCCGACGAGCGCGTGTTCCTGTCGAACTTCGTGCCGCCGGACGACCGGGTGCCGCCGGTGTCCTGACGCGCGCCGGCGGCGCGCGCTTCAGCGCCGCACGCGCAAGTCGAGCCCCACGGCGGTGAGCCGGTGCGCCGCGCGCTCGGTGTCGTACTCGTCGTAGAAGAAGACGTCGGCGTCCACCGGCAGCCGCGACCGCAGCCGAAGGCCGTACCACCACATCGTCTTGTTCATGACGCCGAAGCGCGCGTCGTACGACCCCTCTCGCGCCATCCAGGGCGTCACCAAGGGGATCGCCGTGCCGCCCACGTCGGCGCGCAGGCGCCCGGTCCAGCGGGTGAACCAGCCCTGCGCCATGTCGCGGAGTTCGGTCTTCTCGTGCTCGCTGAGCGACAGCCAGGGCGTGAAGGCATGGGCGGCGTTCGCCTCGAAGAGGAACCGCTCCTCGGTGCTGCGAGAGGTGGCGCTGCGCAGCACAACGTGTTCGTAGCCGCCCGAGAGGTGCCAGGCCCCGGCGGTGCGCACGCCCTCGAGGCCCGCCTTCAATTCGTCGAGCGTCCGCCGCTGGACGTTCCCGTAGTCCGTGAGGTGCGCTTCGAGCGCCCACGCGCCCGAGAGCGGCGTGGTGGCGCGGAGGTCGGACCGCCATTCGGTGAGCGACCCGCCGCCCTGCGCGGCGGCGAGGGCCGGCCAGGCGAGCGCGAGCAGCGTCAGCCGAAGGATGCGGTCGGCGGCGCGAAGTGCGGGAAGCGGACGCAGAGGGCGGAGAGGTGGGGGTCGCGGTGGGGGCGCCGGGCGCGTGGAGTATCGCCAGTGGACGCCGGCTTGGCCAGTGACGCCGGCGCCGAACGCGCGGGCGCGCGGATTCTTGCGCCGGTCGGGGTGTGGGAGCGAGACTGCAACGATGAATTTTCTCTCGATCCACCCGGAGACCCGCCGCCGCTTCCACGCGCGGTCGGCGTATCGGCACGACACGCCGGCGGCGTTTTCATTCGTGCCGATGGCGGCGCCGTTGGTCGCCGCCGCCATTCTCACCGCGCTCGTTCCCGCGGCGGCCTGCGCCCAGCATCGTCTGCCTCCGGTGGAGCTGCGGCCGGGACTCGTGATCACGTCGTCGGCGCGCGTGGTGCCGCGCACCTACCGGCTGCCGGCGCCGGCGTCGCTCGACTCGGCGGCCATCGTCATCCGCGGCGACGACGTGACGGTGGACTTCGCCGGCGCCCGCCTGGAGGGGATGGACCCGCACGCCGACCCCGACCTGGCCCAGGGCGTGGCCGTGCGCGTGGAGGGCGGCCACAACGTGCGCATCCTGAACGCGCACATCCGCGGCTACACGGTGGGGATCATGGTGCGCGGCACGCGGGGGTTCACCCTCGCCGGCAGCGACGTCAGCTACAACTGGAAGCCGCGGCTCTACAGCCTGGTCGAGCACGAGAGTCTCGTGGACTGGCTGTCGTTCCACCACAACGAGAAGGACGAGTGGCTGCGCTACGGCGCCGCCGTGTACCTGGCCGACGTCAGGGGCGGGGAACTGCGCGACAACACGTCGGTGCAGGGGATGAACGCCGTGATGCTGGTGCGCAGCGACCACCTGCGCATCCACGACAACACGCTGTCGTACAACTCCGGTCTCGGGATCGGGCTCTACCGCTCGTCGGGCAACACGATTCTGCACAACCGCATCGACTTCGACGTGCGCGGCTACAGTGAAGGCTTCTACCGCCGCGGCCAGGACTCGGCCGGCCTGCTGGTGTACGAGCAGAGCGACAGCAACGTCGTGGCGTACAACTCGGTCACGCACGGCGGCGATGGGTTGTTCCTGTGGGCCGGCCAGAGCACCATGGACACCGGCGATGGCGGCGCCAACGACAATCTGTTCTTCGGCAATGATTTCAGCTTCGCGCCCACCAACGGCATGGAGGCCACGTTCAGCCGGAACTCGTTCGTGGCCAACCGCGTGACGGGCAGCGACTACGGACTCTGGGGCGGCTACAGCTACGACTCGAAAATCGTGGCCAACTGCCTGATCGGGAACCGCAATGGCATCGCCATCGAGCACGGGCAGAGCAACGACATTCTGCGCAACCGGATCGTGGGCGGCACGACGGGGCTTTGGCTCTGGGCCAACTATCCGGAGGCCGCCGACTGGGGCTATCCCAGGAAGCACGACACCCACAGCCGCGACTATCGCGTGAATGGCAATACCTTCGCCGGCCAGCGCGCGGCGCTGCGCGTCGCGAACACCGCCGGCCTCGCGCTCACCGGCGACGTCTTTGCCGGCGCCGACACGGTGGAGGTGATGAAGGACACGGCCAACGTCACGCGGACCGCCAACACCGTGGCCGGGCCCGCGGCGGCCGCCGCGGCCGCGCGGGCGGCATGCGACCCGATGGCGCTGCTCCCGGCCGGATTCGCCAAGCTCGCGCTCGCCGCACCGGCGTCGGAGCGCACGATCCCCGCGTCACCGCTCACCCGCCGCGACCGGTCGGCGATCGTCGTCGACCAGTGGGGGCCGTACGACTGGCGCTCGCCCAAGCTCTGGCCCGTGGACAGCACGCACGCGCTGCCCCTGCGCCTGGCCGTGCTCGGCCCGCCGGGCGCCTGGACCCTCGCGTCGATGACGGGCGTGGCAAAGCTCTCGCGCGCCAGCGGGCGGGTGGGCGACACGATCACCGTCACGCCGGCGCCCGATTCGGCGGGCAATTGGGAGGTGGATCTCGAGTACCGGGGGGCCGCGACGGTCTCCCCCCGCGGCGACGCGGGCGAGGCCGGCGCGCCATATATGTTTTCATATGGCCGCTTCGAACCTCCGATGGCGTGGGACGCCCGGTTCTTCGCCTGGAGCGACAGCACCGACCCGCGCACGCGGCCGCAGGCGTTCGACTCGCTGCTCCGCGCCGCGCCCCTGCTCGCGCGAACGGAGCCGCGCCTCGACTACGAGTGGTACGGGCCGGCCATCAAGGCGCTGCCGCTCGAACACTGGGCGCTCTCGGCCGCCGCGACCGTGACGCTCGACGCGGGGCGCTATACTCTGCGCACGATCAGCGACGACGCCGTGCGGGTGTGGGTGGACGACTCGCTCGCCATCGACCACTGGCAGCCGCACGAGTCGGCCGTCGACGCGGCGCCGATCGCGGCCGGCCGGCACACGATCCGCGTCGAGTACTACCAGGTGGACGGATGGACGGAGCTGCGGCTCGACATCCTGCGCGGGTCGGCGCCGCTGGTGCCGCCGCCGGCGGGGGGATAGCCGCGCCGGCGGTCCACGAGCGCCGCTACCGCCCGCTGGCCATCACCGCCGAGAGTTCGGCCAGCTCCGCCGGCCGCCCGATGATGAGGTCCGAGGGAAAGCGCCGCTCGGCGAGGATGGCGGTGTAGATCGGCCCGCCCTTGTACCAGTCGGGCGTCATCCCGGCCAGGTACTGCAGCCGCAGGTTGCGGTCGAGGTTGATCTGGGCGTCGGCGAGCCAGGACTTGAGGTCGACGCCCGGCCGGCGTACGTGCCGAGCAGATCGACGATGGAGGGGAAGCCCACCGCGTTCAGCGATGCGTCTACCGGCGCCATGTCGGGACGGGCCATCCGCGCCTCGATCGAATCGATGTCGATGTGGAGCGGCCCCACCTGGCCGAGCAGCACGACGTCGTAGCCCTGCCCCTGGTTGGTGTTGCCCCAGACGGTGCCGTTGGGGAAGACCTCGAAGAACGTCGCGATCTCGCTCTTCACCGCCGCCTCGTTGCTCTCGTACAGCGGCACCCACTGCGTCACGAGCCCGCCCGGGTTCAGGTGCTGCTTCACGAGTTCGAAGTACTCCTTCGTGTACAGCGTCGCCGCGCCCTTCACCCACGGATGGATCGGGTCGGACGTGATGATGTCGAACTTCCGGTCGGTGGTGAGGATGAAGTGCCGCGCGTCGTCGTAGATGATCTTCACGCGCGGATCGTTGAGCACGTTGAAGTTCTGCTCGGCGAAGAAGGGGCCGATGTTCGGCGGAATCAGCGGCTCGATCTCGCAGATCTGCTCGCTGGTCACGGTGGGGAAGGGGAGCATCGAACCCGCCGTGACGCCGGCGCCGAATCCCACCACGAGCACCGACTTCGCGTCGGGGTGCAGCAGCGCCGGGAGACTGCCCAGCATCCGCTGCAGCCGCATGTCCTGCGGCTCGCTCGACGCCTCCACCTTGCCGCTGACGTGGAAGTTGCGCACGCCGTTGGGCTCCTGCGACACGCCGATGGACGCGTTCCGCCCCTCGCCGCGGTACAGTTCGGTGACCTCGTGCAGCCGCCAGGGCATCTGGCGCCCGTAGGCGATCAGTTCGAAGGGCACCGCCGCCACGCCCCACATGAGCGCGAGCCCCACCGCCACCGACGCGGTGAGCGCCACCGTGCGCCCGACGCCGGCGGCGCGGTCGGCCGCGAACGGGACGAGCAGCAGCAGCGCGCCCGCGCCGGCGAGCAGCATCAGCGCCCGCTGCGCGTTCTGCGTGCCGATGGCCGGCACCAGGAAGATGCTGAACGCCAGCGCGCCGACGATCGCGCCGATCGTGTTCGCCGCGTAGACGCCGCCCACCAGCCGTCCCGGATCCTGGCCGGGCTCGGCCACCGCGGCCAGCGCCAGCGGGAAGCTCGCGCCCCAGAGAAGCGCCGCCGGCAGCACGGTCCACAGCACGCGCGCGAAGTCGATCTCGAAGAGGTACCGCGGGCTCGACGCCAGCCCCGGGTCCACCGGCCAGTAGGGCAGCGCCCTGGCGATCATGTACGCCGACCAGGCGACGCTGGCCACGAGCAGCAGCTGGCAGATGCCCAGCGCCGCGCGCGCCGACCACCGGCCGCGCGAGAACGCCGCGCCGCCGCTGCTCCCGATGCCGATGCCGATGAGGAACACGCCGAGGATGATCGAGAAGGTGTACGTCGTGCCGCCGAGCAGCAGCGACAGCAGCCGCGTCCACACCACCTCGGCGCCGAGCGCGGTGAGTCCGCTGAGCGCGATGACCACGTACACGGGCGTGGCCCGCCGCACGAACAGCGCGCCCCCCGCCGTCGCCGACTCGGCGCCTTCCGCGTCGTGCGTCGTGAGCGCGGCGAGCGCGAAGGCGAGCAGGGCCACGGCGGCGTTGAGCGAGGCCGCCACGTACGTGGTGGTCGGCATGTCGTGCACGCGCAGCAGGTAGAAGCCGGCGAGCAGCGAGCCCACCACGGCGCCGGCCGTGTTCCCGCCGTAGAAGAACCCCAGCCACGACACGCCCTCGGGCGTGGTCTCGATCCACCGCGCGATGGCGGGCAGCGAGGCGCCCATGAGGATGGTGGGCGGCAGCAGCAGGATCGTGCACAAGAGCGCCCGCGTGACGACCCCGAGCACGCCCTGGCCGGCGATCGCCGTGTACACCCCGCCGGCGTACGGCATGGCGAACAGCACGGCGATGCCGATGACGCCGATGCCCAGCTCGAGCGCCGCGTAGACGCGCAGCGGGTGCCGCCGCGCCGAGACGTACTTGGGCAGCGCCAGGCTGCCGATGCACATGCCGCCCATGAACGTGCCCAGCAGCACGCCCATGGACACGGCGGTGGACCCGATGACCAGCTGCAGCAGCTGGAACCAGACGATCTCGTAAATCAGTGCGGCACAGCCGCTCCCCACGAACAGGACCAGCAGCAACGGCAGGAAGCGGCGCGACTTCACGGCGAGGAGCCTCCGGAGATGGCGGCGTGCAGCGTCTGGAGCGTCTGCGGCGAGCCCGTGAACAGGTGGTCGGGGTACGTGCGGTAGCGCAGCATGTCCGCGTAGATCGCCTGTTGGTTGTACTGATCGTTGCTGATCCCCGCCAGGTACTGGAGGCGGAGGTCGCGGTCGTGGTTGATCTGCGCGTCGGCCATCCAGGGCGCCAGCGCCGGGCCCTGCGCCGCGAACGTCGAGAACAGATCGGTGGCCGAGTAGAAGCCGATCTCGCTGAGCGAATGGGCCACCGGCGCGTATGCCGGGGTCAGCAGCCGCTGCTGAATCGAGTCCACGTTGATCGTCATCGGCTCCACCGACCCTACCAGCACCATGTCGTAGCCGCCGCCGTTGTACTCGTTGCCGAACACCATGCCGTTGGGGAACACCTTCATGAACGTCGCCACCTCGCTCTTCACCGCCGCTTCGTTGTTCTCGTAGAGCTGCACGAACAGCGTCACGACGCCGCCCGGATTGAGGTGCTGCTTCACGACGTCGAAGAATTCCTCGGTGTACAGCGTCGCCGCGCCCTTCACCCACGGGTCGAGCGGATCGGACGTCACCGCGTCGAACTTCTGGTCGGTGGTGAGGATGAAGTGCCGCGCGTCGTCGATCACCACCTTCACCTTCGGGTTGTTCACGACGTTGAAGTTCGGCCCCGAGAAATAGGTCGACACGACCTTCGGCACCAGCGGCTCGATCTCGGCGATCGTCTCGTGCTGCACGCGCGGGTCGATCGACACCGCGCCCGCCGTGACGCCGGCGCCGCAGCCGATCACCAGCACCGACGCCGGATTGGCCGGCAGCAGCGTGGTCAGGTGGCCGAGCATCCGCTGCAGGCGCATGTCCTGCGGCTCGCTCGATGCCTGCACCTTGCCGGCGTTGTGGTAGTTGCGCACGCCGTTGGGCAGCTCCGACACCGCCACCGACGAGTTCATTCCCTCGCCCACGTAGATGATCTTGCCGTTGAACGGAATCCAGGTGACCATCCACCGCCCGTAGGCCACCAGCAGGTCGGGCTCGGGCTTCGTGGTCGCGGCGAAGAACACCGCCGCCGCCACGGTCACCGTGGCCAGCACGGCGCCCGATTTGCGCACGTGAACCCTGGCGGCATTCGAGGCCAGCGCCGGCACGAACATCAGCAGCGCGCCCACGGCGGCGAACGCGATCATCACCCGCTCGGAGTTGTTGGTGCCGATCCAGGCGATGAGCAGCAGACTGGCGGAGAGCGCGCCGACGATCGCGCCCACGGTGTTGGCGGCGTACACGCGCCCCACCAGCCGCCCGCCGTCGCGTTCCCCGGAGCCGATCCCGGCCAGCGCCAGCGGGAAGCTCGCCCCCCACAGCAGCGCCGCCGGCAGCACCACCCACAGGCAGCGCACGAGATCGAGCTCGAACAGGTAGCGCGGGCTGCTCGCCAGCCCCGGATTCACCGGCCAGTAGGGGAGCATCTGCGTCAGCGAGTACGCCGCCCACGCGATGCCGACGATCAGCAGCGCCTGGCACCAGCCGAGCGCGGTGCGCGCGTCGGCCGCCGAACGGGCGATCATCGAGCCGATGCTGGCGCCGATGCCGATGCCCACCAGGAACACGGCCAGGATGAGCGAGAAGGTGTACGTCGTCGCGCCGAGCAGCAGCGACAGGATGCGCGTCCACACCACCTCGGCGGCCAGCGCCGTGGCGCCCGAGATGCCGATGGTGAGGTAGACGAGCCAGGCGCCGGCCGCCGCCTGCGCCGGCTCCGCCGCGGCGGCGGGCTCGGCCGGCGGCGTGTGCGGCGTCACCCGCGACAGCGCGTATCCCGACACCGCCACGAATGCGTTGATGGCCACGGCAACGTACGTCGCCGTTCGGATGTCGTAGACGCGCAGCAGGTAGAAGCCTGCCAGCAGGCTGCCGAACACCGCGCCGCCGGTGTTGCCGCCGTAGAAGAACCCCAGCCACGCCACGCCGGCCGGCGTCGTCTCCACCCACCGCGCGATCGCGGGCAGGGTGGCGCCCATGAGAATCGTGGGCGGCAGGAGGCAGATGGCCGCTACCACGCCGCGCAGGAAGAGACCCGACATCCCGTGCACCGCGATCGACGTGTAGATGCCGCCGGCGTATGGGAGCGCGAACAGGACGATGATGCCGAGCACGCCGATCGCCCCTTCGAGCGCGGCGTAGACACGCAGCGGGTGGTGGCGCGTCGAGATCACGCGCGACAGCCCGAGGCTGCCGATGCACATGCCGCCCATGAAGGTCCCGAGCAGCACGCCGAGCGAAACGGCGGAGGACCCGATGTTCAGCGAGAGCAGCTGGAACCAGACGATCTCGTAGATCAGCGCCGCGCAGCCGCTTCCGACGAACAGCAGGAGCAGCAGCGGCAGGTAGCGCGGGGATGCGGCGGCGGTGGACGCGTGGCCGTCGAGCGACTCGGCGCGCGGGGACGACATGGGCAGCCTCGGGGCGGGGGCGGGGGCGGGGGATGACCGACTTTGAGGATAGAAAAGCTGCTGGTCATACGCGGTGGCGGCCAGGGGTGTTGGCGAGTCCGACTTCCGAGCCGTTCGTGGGCCCTTCGCCGATTCCGCCGGCGCTCGCCCGGCGGTACTCTGTAATCCATACCGCAACCCGAGCATCGCCATGCCGGCCCCCGTGAACCTGAACGATCTCGAACTTCTGGCCCGTGAGCGGCTGCCCCAGATGGTGTACGACTACTACGCCGGAGGCGCCAACGACGAGATCACGCTCGACGATAACCGACGGGCCTGGGAAGCGGTCCGCTTCCGCCCCCGCGTGCTCGTGGACATGAGCAGCGTTGACTGCTCGACCACGGTGCTCGGCCGCCGGCACGAGATGCCGCTCTTCACGGCGCCCTGTGGATTCAACGGCCTCGCGCACGAGGAGGGAGAGCGGGCGGTGGCGCGCGCCACGGCGGCGGCGGGAGTGGTGCAGGTGGTGAGCACCGTGGCGTCGACGTCGCTGGAGGACGTCGCCGCTGCGGCGCCCGGCGGTGCGCGCTGGTTCCAGCTGTACTGCTATCGCGACCGCGAGGTGACGCGGTCGCTGGTGCAGCGGGCCGAAGCCGCCGGCTACGAGGCGCTCTGCGTCACCGTGGACGTGCCGTTCCTGGGACGCCGCGAGCGCGAGGTGCGCACCGGGTTCCATCTCCCGCCCGGCGTGACGCTCAAGAATCTCGAACCGTACGCCGTGGCCGACCTGGCGGCCGCCGAGCGCGATTCGGCGCTCCGGAAGTACGTGAACGCGCTGTGGGATCCGAGCCTCGACTGGACGTCCATCGACTGGCTGCGGTCGACCACGCGGCTCCCGCTCGTGCTGAAGGGAATCTTGACCGGCGAGGACGGCGTGCTCGCCGCCGAGCACGGCGCCGCCGCCGTGATCGTGTCGAATCACGGGGGCCGACAGCTCGACGGGGCCGTCTCGTCCGGCCGCGCGTTGCGCGAGGTCGTCGACGCCGCCGGCGGCCGGCTGGATGTGCTCGTGGACGGCGGCATCCGCCGGGGCTCGCACGTGGTGGCGGCGCTGGCCATGGGCGCGAAGGCGGCGCTGATCGGCCGGCCCTACCTGTGGGGGCTGGCGGTGGACGGGGAGGCGGGCGTGCGCCGCGTGCTCGACGACTTCCGCAACGAGATCGTGCTGGCCATGGCGCTGTGCGGGCGCTCGCGGCTGGCGGATATCGACGCGACGCTGTTGGCGACGTAGTGGTGGCGTGCTGGAACCCTCGGCCAAACCCGGCCGTAGGGCAGCACATCCCGTGACCGGAGCAAGCCGTGGATACGCGATCGGTGTTGGCGTTGGTGGCGGTGGCTGTCGTGGCCGTGGTCTTCGTGACGTCGGTCAGCCGTGTCATCATCGCCTACATCAACAAGCAGCCGGAGCAGTCGGCGCTGCCCTCGGATCTGGCCGAACGCCTGGCGCGGATCGAGCAGATCGTGGAGACGACGGCGCTCGAGGTGGAGCGGGTGTCGGAAGCGCAGCGGTTCACGGCGCGCGTGGCGTCGGAGCGCGCGCCCGGCGCACTTCCGCCGGCGGGTGGCGGGCGGGTCGAAAAGCCGAGCTAGCGGGACGAGTGGGCGGTAAGAGGTGAAGTGCAGGCGGTGACGCGGTCTTTGAGTTCACCGGCCGCCGTCGGCGCAGACCCCGATCCAACCTTTCCGCGCCCCAGGTTGTCCATATATTCGGCATTGTCGAAGAAACTGGGAGCGGATGTGGCGGTTCATCTCGGAGAACTTGAACAACTCGTTCTGCTCGCCCTGGTGCGCCTTGGCGATGACGCGTACGGAGTGGCCGTGCAGCGCGAGATCGCGTCGCGCGCCGCGCGCCACCCGAGCTTCGCCACGATCTACACGACGTTGGCGCGGTTGGAGGACAAGGGGCTGATCGAGTCCCGCCTGGGCGAGTCGTCGCCGGAACGCGGCGGGCGGCGCAAGAAGCACTTCGTGATGCGGGCCGCCGGGCGGCGCGCGCTCAGGGCCAGTCTCGAAGCGGTGCGCGGCATGACCTGCGGACTCGACACCGCGTTCGAGGCCCCGTGACGGATATTCGCGGCGTTCCCCCGCGCGCGGCGGCGTGGCTGCTGGCCCGCCTGCTGCCCGGCGATCTCCGCGAGCCCTTCCTGGGCGACCTCGACGAGTGTTATCGCGCGTCCCTCGCCGGCGGCATGAGCCGCTGGCGCGCCCGACTCTGGTACTGGCGCGAGACGATTCGCGCCCCGCTCACCCTGGCCGCCATGCATCGGGAGCGGCGCTCCGTTCCGGCCGCCGCCGCCCACCCACGACCCGCGGGAGACACCCTCATGTCGCTCATCCTCGCCGACCTCCGCTATGCCCTGCGCCGTCTTCGCCAGGCGCCGGCCTTCACGCTCGTGGTCGTCGCCACGCTGGCCCTCGGCATCGGCGCCAACTCCGCGATCTTCAGCGTGGTGAACACGGTGCTGCTGAAGCCGCTGGCCTATCGGGAGCCGGACCGCCTCGTGACGATCTTCCATCATTACACGAAGCTCGATCTCGAAGCGTCGGTGTCGGTGCCGGGGTTCATCGCCTACCGCGATCGCACGCACGACTTCGCGGAACTCGCCGTGGAATCGAACTGGCAGGTGAACCTCACCGGGCAGGGCGATCCGCAGCGGCTCACCGGCCAGCGGGCCAGCGCCCAGTTCTTCCCGGCGCTCGGCGTTACCCCGATGCTCGGCCGCGTGCCGCGTCCCGACGAGGATTCGATCGGGCGCGACCATGTGGTCGTCCTCTCGTACGGGCTGTGGCGGCGGACGTTCGGCGGCGATTCGAGTCTCGTCGGAAAGCCGATCTCGCTCAACGGCGAGTCGTACGACGTCATCGGCGTGATGCCGCCGTCGTTCGTCGATCCGTGGAACCGCGGCGCCGACATCTGGACGCCGATCGCGCTCGACCCGAAGCTCAACGTCCCCGGCCGGTTCACCAACGAATTCCTGAACCTGACGGCGCTGCTCAAGCCGGGCGTCACGGTCCAGCAGGCGAAGCGCGACATGACCGCGTTCGCCGATCAACTGAAGAAGGAGTATCCAGACGATCTCCCCGACCAGTGGACGCTCGATCTCAAGCCGATGGCGGAGCTCCGCACCGGCAGCGTCAAGCCGATGCTGCTCGTGCTGCTTGGCGCGGTCGGGTTCGTGCTGCTCATCGCCTGCGCGAACGTCGCCAACCTGATGCTGGCGCGGGCGGCGGCCCGGCAGCGTGAAGTGGCCATTCGCACCGCGCTCGGCGCCACCCGATGGGCCCTGGTGAGGCAACTGCTGGTCGAGAGCCTGCTGCTCTCGATCACCGGCGGCATCCTCGGGCTCGGCATTGCCTACGGGGCGGTGCGCGCGCTGGTGGCGATCAATCCGGGCAACGTGCCGCGCATCAGCGAACTGGCCATCGACGGGCGCGTCATCGGCTTCACGGCGGCGGTGGCGGTGATCACCGGATTGCTGTTCGGGCTGGTGCCGGCGCTGCAGATGGCGGGTGGGCGGCTGCATCTGATCATCAAGGAAGGCGGGCGCGGCGGCACGACCGACCGTGGCGGGCAGCGCCTCCGCTGGGCGCTGGTGGTCGGCGAAGTCGCGCTGGCTCTCACCCTGTTGGTGGGCGGCGGCCTGCTGCTCAAGAGCTTCGCGGCCATCGAGGGCGTCGATCCGGGCTTCGATCCCCATAACGTGCTCACGCTCAGCCTCTCGCTGCCGAAGACGCAGTACGCGACGGCGGACGCGCAGGCCGCGTTCTTCGCGCGCGTCATGCCGGCCATCGCCGCCGTGCCTGGAGTGCGCGCGGTCGGCGGCACCAGCGTCATGCCCTTCGGGGGATCCTGGTCCACCGGCAGCTTCAACGTCGAGGGCTATACGCCGCCGAAGGGAAATGGTCCATGGGGCGACATCCGCATCGTGACCCCGGGCTTCTTCAGCGCGCTGAAGATTCCGCTGAAGCAGGGGCGCCTGCTCGGAGCGGGCGACGACGCCAAGGCGTCGCTCGTGGCGGTGGTGGACGAGGAGTTCGTGAAGCGATTCTTCAAGCCGGGCCAGGAGCCGATCGGACGGCACATCTATTTCGAGGACGGCCCGATCACCCCCAAGACCAAGCTCATCACCATCGTCGGCGTGGTCGGCCACGCCGCGCACGAAGGCCTGACCGCCGACAAGCGCGTCCAGGTGTACTTCGATGTGTCGCAGGCGGCCGCGGGGTTCGGCGGCATCAACAATCTGCAGGTCGCGGTCAAGACGTCGGCCGATCCGCAGTCGTACGTCGCCGCGGTGCGGCGCGCGGTGCAGAGCGTCGACCAGAGCATGCCGATCGCCAACATCGACTCGATGGACGGCCTGATCGCATCCTCGCTCGGGGACCGGCGGTTGGCGGTGGTCCTGCTCGGCGTGTTCTCCGGACTGGCGCTGCTCCTGGCGTCCCTCGGCATCTACGGCGTGATGTCGTACACCGTGGCGCAGCGGACGCGGGAGCTGGGCGTGCGCGTCGCGCTCGGCGCGCCGAGGGAGCGCGTGCTGCGGATGGTCCTGCGGCAGGGCATGGTGATGTCGATGGCCGGCGTCGCCATCGGATTGGCGGGGGCGCTGGCGCTGACGCGGTTGCTCGACGCGCAGCTCTACCAGGTGTCGCCCACCGATCCGCCGACGTTCGGCGCCGTGGCCACGGTGCTGACCATCGTCGCGATCGCGGCGACGATGGGGCCGGCGCTGCGGGCGACGCGGGTGGATCCGGTGGTGGCGCTAAGAGAAGAGTAGGTCGGTAGGTCGGTAGGTCGGTAGAACGGTGTACCACGAATGCCGTTCCCGAGCTATCGACCTGCCATTGCCGGCCCCTCGAACACCTCGCGCCAGTAGTCGTCGAGCGCCATCACGAACGGCTCGACGTCCGGCGCCGGGCGCCACTCCAGCCGCTCCGTGACCAACTCCGGCTGCGTCGCACCCGGCCGCCAGCGTTCGAACACGCGCGCGTCGACGTTGACGATCCAATAGTCCGGCACCCCGCGCACCTGGAACAGCTCGCGCTTCCGACCGCGGTCCGCCCGTTCAGTGCTCGGCGACAGGATCTCCGCGACGAGCAGGGGACGGCCGGCCTGTTTCAATTCCGCCGGGGGACGCCCGTTCACGAGCGGTACCACGAATACGTCGGGTTCAACCACGGTATCGTCGCTGAACTCCACGTCCGCCGGCGCGATGATCACGTGCCCAACGCGGCGCGTTGCGAGATATGCGCGCAGCCGCACGGCCAGCGCCAGCACCGCGTCCTGGTGGCGAAGGCTCGGCGACGGCGTCACCAACAGCTCGCCATCAATGATCTCGTACCGGCGTCCGTCGTCGGGTAGCGCGCGGAGGCGATCGACGGTCCAACGGGTATACGGCGCGGCCATGCCCATAGTCTGCGCTCCTCGGCGTTCAGAATGCAACTCGGCATGCGGCAGCATGCGACACGGCGCTCCCCTCACCTTCATCACTCTGCCGCCGGGAGGAGCCCCAACGTGCCGCCGCCAGCCGCCAGCCGCCAGCCGCCGGCCTCGGTCGCGACAACCCCTTCCGCGGCCGCGGTGTCTCTCTTGTTGACTTCCGACAGAAGTCGCGGCACCTTCTGTAGAAACCCGACAGTACATGCACAGTCTGGCCGTCGCACCGACCTACCGACCTACCGACCTACCGTCAAATGCCTAACCCCCAATCCGACGTCCTCCGCGGCACCCTCGACCTCCTCATCCTCAAGACGCTCACCCTCGAGCCGATGCACGGCTGGGGCATCAGCCAGCGCATCCAGCAGTTCTCGCGCGGCCTGCTCGACGTGAACCAGGGCTCGCTCTACCCGGCGCTCCAGCGCCTCGAACTCAAGGGCTGGATCGACGCCGAGTGGCAGACCACGGAGAACAACCGCCGCGCCCGCTACTACCGGCTCACCGCGCAGGGAAAGCGCGCGCTCGGCGCCGAGACCGACGGCTGGCGCCGCTACGTCTCCGCCGTCGAGTGGATCCTCGCCGCCAACTGACCGCCGCCCCGTCGTCCTCCGCACCCGGAACCGGCCCATGCGCCTTCTAAAATCGATCGACCTCAGACTCCACGCGCTGTTCGCGAAGTCCGCCACCGACCGCGATCTCGACGAGGAGATCCGCTTCCACCTCGAGCAGGAGACGGCCAAGAACGTCGCGGCCGGCATGAGCCCCGACGAGGCCCGCCGCCGCGCCCGCGTCGCCTTCGGCAACGTCGAGATCGCGCGCGAAGCCCGCCGCGACGCGTTCGGCGTGCGCTGGCTGCACGATCTCGCGGCCGACGCGCGCTACGCGCTGCGCACTCTCCGCCACACGCCGGTGCTGGCCGGCGCGGCCATCGTCACCATCGCGCTCGGCATCGGCGCCAACACCGCCATCTTCTCGGCGGTCAACGGCGTCGTCCTGCGTCCGCTGCCGTTTCCGAAGTCCGACCGGCTGCTGATGCTCTGGGAGTCGAATCCCGAGTACCACTGGTACCAGCAGGATGTGGCGCCGGCCAACGCCCTCGACTGGAAGGACCGGGTGGCGGCGTTCAGCGACGTCGCGATGTACGACGACGGATCGGGATCGGTGACGTATGCGGGCAAGGACGGCCCGGTGCTGGTGCAGGCCCAGACAGTCACCGGCAACCTCTTCTCCGTGCTCGGCGTACGGGCCGCGATCGGCCGCACGCTCCAGGACGCCGAGACGTGGAGCCCTGAGGGCGCCAACGATCGCGTGCTCACCGTGAGCAACCGGTTCTGGCGGAATCAACTGGGCGCCGACTCCGCCGCCGTCGGAACCACGATCCTAGTCAACGGCCGCCAGTTCACCATCACCGGCGTGCTTCCCGCGGAGTTCACCTTCATCTCGCCCGACATCGATCTCTGGGCGCCCGAAGCCTGGGATCCGGCCGACCGCGGCAAGACCTTCTTCCGGCGGGCGCACTGGGCGCGCGCCGTGGCGCGGCTCAAGCCGGGCGTGACGTATGCCCAGGCCGACGCGCAGCTGCAGACGGTGATCCATCAGTTGCAGACGGAGTATCCGGTGACCAACCGGGTGATGGGGGGCGGCATGACGCCGCTCCACGACTTCCTCATCCGCGACACGAAGCGCCCGCTCACGATGCTGCTCACCGCCGTCGCGATCCTCCTGCTCATCGCCTGCGCCAACGTGGGGAACCTGCTGCTGGTGCGCGCGCTCGCCCGCGGGCGCGAGTCGGCGATGCGCCTCGCCCTCGGCGCCGGCCGCGGCCGGCTCATTCGCCAGGCGCTCACCGAGAGCCTGGTGCTCTCAGTGCTGGGCGGCGCGGCCGGACTCGCCGTTGGGTGGTTCGGAACGCGGGCTCTGGTGGCCATGCAGCCGCCGGGGCTGCTGCCGTCCGGCCAGATCCGGATGGACTGGTCGGTGCTGGCGTACGTGGCCGGCGTCACCGTCGTGAGCGGCATGCTGTTCGGCATCGCGCCCGCGATCTGGAACGCGCATCGCATGCCCGGCGATGCGATCAAGGAGGGCGCGCGCGGCAGCGGGACGGGCCGTCGCGCCCGACGCTGGGGCAACGGGCTGGTGGTGGGCGAGGTCGCACTTGCGCTGGTGCTGACCGTCGGCGCGGGACTGCTGGTGCGCAGCTACTGGAAGCTGACGCGCGTGGAGCCGGGGTTCGATCCGGCCGGCGTGCTCGCGGTGCGCCTCAGCCTCCCGCAGCTGAAGTACGATTCGAACACCAAAGTCGTGGCGTTCTACGACGAACTGCAGCGGCGGCTGCGCGCGCTGCCGGGGGTCGACGCCGCGGGGCTGACGGAGGAGGTGCCGCTCACGTCGTGGGGATGGACCAGCCAGTTCAGGGCGCAGACCTGGCCCGCCGACCGCTACGGCAGCGAGGTCGCCCACCGCGCGACGACTGCCGGCTACTTCGCGGCGCTGCACGTGCCGGTGGTTCGCGGACGCGGGTTCGGCCCCGAGGACCGGGCCGGATCGCCGCCGGTGGTCCTGATCAATCAATCGCTCGCCGATCAATACTTCCGCGGCGAGGATCCGATCGGCCAGCGGGTGTCGTTCGACAAGACTCCCGATTCGACGTCGACCTGGTACACGATCGTCGGCGTCGTTGGCGACGAGCGGCAGACGTCGCTCGGCGCCGACACGAAGATCCAGTTCACCACCGATTTCGCGCAGAATCCGTCGAACGGCATGTACGTCGTCATCCATACGTCGGGCGATCCGAGCGCCCTCGGTCCGTCCGTGCGTCGCATCGTGCACGATCTCGATCCCGCGCTAGCCGTTGCGTCGATGCGCACCATGGGCGAGGTGCGCAGCGCCTCCCTGGCGCGGCAGCGCTTCTTCATGACCATGCTGCTGGTGTTCGCGGCGGTGGGCATGGTGCTGGCGCTGGTGGGGGTGTACGGCGTGATGGCCCAGCTGGCGCGCGGGAGGCGGCGCGAGGTCGGCATCCGCATCGCGCTCGGCGCGTCGCTCGGCGACGTGCGGTGGCTGATCGTGCGCAACGGGCTGCAGCTCGTGGGATTGGGGCTGGCGGTCGGGATCGTCGCGTCGCTGTTCGCCGCGCAGACGATGCGCGTGTTCCTGTTCGGCGTGTCGCCCGGCGATCCGCCGACCTTCGTCGCCGTGCCGCTGATGCTGCTCTGCGCTGCCGCCGCCGCGGCGTGGATTCCCGCGGTGCGGGCCAGCCGGACGGATCCCGCGATGACGCTGCGGGAGGAATAGCCCGGCCATCGCGCTTTCGCGCCGTTGACCGGCGGGGTAACCTTCACGTCCGATGCCCACCGCGCTCGAAGTACAGGATCTGTCCGTGACCTTCGGCAGGGACCGCGTGCTGCGGAACCTGAGCTTCACCGTGGAGACGGGCAGCACGCTCGCCATCATCGGAGCCAACGGGTCGGGCAAGACCGTCCTCTTTCGCGCCCTCATCGGCACCGTGGACTACGAGGGGCGCGTGATCTGGGCGCCCGACACGACCATCGGCTACGTGCCGCAGAAGCTCGACATCGAGCGCGACCTGCCGCTCACCGGGCTCGAGTTCCTGCATGCCAAGGCCCACGTCACGCGCACGCCGGCGGCGGAGATCGCCCGCGTGCTCGACGCCGTGAGTCTTCCCCACGAAACCGCCGCCCAGCCCATCGGCACGCTGTCTGGCGGCCAGTTCCAGCGGCTGCTGGTGGCGTTCGCGCTCATGGGGCGGCCGTCGGTGCTGCTGTTCGACGAGCCCACCGCGGGCGTCGATCAGCCGGGCGAGGAGAGCATCTACGCCCTGTTCCGGTCGCTGCAGCGCGAGCTCGGCTTCACGCTCCTCCTCATCTCGCACGAGCTGACGCTCGTGTACCGCTACGCGGACAACGTGCTCTGCCTGTCGCGGAGCGAGGCCTGCTTCGGCCCGCCCGTCGACGTGCTCACGACGGAACGGCTGCAGCAGATGTACGGGGCGCACGTCAAGTTCCACGACCACGCGCACGGGCATGCCGCCGGTTAGCCAGCTGCTGCTGCCCATGGCCATGGCGGTGGCCGCCGGCCTCGTCGGCTCGGTGGCCGTGATGCGGCGGATGACGCTGGCCGCCGACGCCATCTCGCACATCGCGCTCCCCGGCATCGGGCTCGCCATCCTGTTCCACGCCAATCCGGTGCTCGGCGCGCTGGCGGCGCTGTTCGTCGGCACCTTGCTCGTCTGGTCGGTGGAGCGGCAGACCCGCATTCCCACCGAGGCGATCATCGGCGTCGTGTTCTCGGCGGCGCTCGCCATCGGGAGCATGATGGCCTCGGGCGAGGAGTTGATCGACGCGCTGTTCGGCGGGCCCCAGGCCGCCGGCCGCCCCGAGCTCGTGTTGGGCGCGCTCGCCGCGCTGCTCGTCATCGCCTTCATGCTCTGGAAGCGCAGCGAACTGGTGATCGCCCTGGTGTCGCCCGACCTGGCGCGCACCGCCGGCGTGCAGGTGGCGCGGGTGAACCTGCTCTTTCTCTTCGCCTTCGCGCTCACCGTGGCGCTGGGGCTCCGCTATCTGGGCGTGCTGCTCATGGGCTCACTGATCATCATCCCGGCGGCCACGGCCAAGCAGCTGGCGCGCAGCCTGCGCGGCATGCAGTTGATCAGCGTCTGCATCGCCGTGGCGGCAACGCTCATCGGCGCCGTGGCCGCGCCCGCCATCGGGCTCGCCACCGGACCGGTGACGATCGTCGTCGCGGCGGTCGTGTTCTTCGCGTCCCTGCTCGTGCGGCGCACCCAATGAGCGCGGCGGCCTACCGGTTGAGCGCCGCCATCGCCTGCGTCTGATAGCGCGTGCCGGCCACGGCGTCGCGCGGGAACGCGGCCTCCAGCGCCGCGAGGTCGGACGCCGTGAGCTTGAGGTCGACCGCGGCCACGTTCTGCTCCAGGTATTTCACGCGCTTCGTGCCCGGAATCGGCACCACGTCGTCGCCCTGGGCCAGCACCCACGCCAGCGCCAGCTGCGCCGCGGTCACGCCGCGGTCGGCGGCGAGGTGCTTCACGGCTTCCACGAGGGCCAGGTTGCGCCGGAAGTTCTCGCCCTGGAACCGCGGCTGGATGCGGCGGAAGTCGTCGGGGGCGAAGTCTTCGGGATTGGTGATCTCGCCGCTGAGAAAGCCGCGTCCCAGCGGGCTGTAGGGCACGAACCCGATGCCCAGCTCGCGGCAGGCGTCGAGCACGCCGTCCTCGGGTTCGCGGGTCCACAGGCTGTACTCGCTCTGGAGCGCGGTGATCGGCGCCACGGCATGCGCCCGGCGCAGGGTCTCCGCCGACACCTCGGACAGCCCCAGATGCCGCACCTTGCCCGCCTCGACGAGGCGCGCCATGGCGCCCACCGTGTCCTCGATGGGCGTCTTGCCGTCGGGGCGGTGCAGGTAGTAGAGGTCGATGTAGTCGGTGCCGAGGCGCCGGAGGCTGGCGTCGCAGGCCTTCGGCACGTAATCGGGCGCGGCGTTGAACCCGCGGTAGGCGAGGTTGGCCCGGTCGCGGACGATCCCGAACTTGGTGGCCACCACGAGGGACGGCCGGCGCGCGCCCAGCACCCGGCCGAGCAGCTCTTCGTTGGTGCCGGAGCCGTACATGTCGGCGGTGTCGTAGAAGGTGACGCCCAGCGCCAGCGCGCGTTCGAGCGTGGCCACCGATTCGGCCTCGTCGCGCGGGCCGTAGAAGTCGCTCATCCCCATGCAGCCGAGCCCGATGGCGGATACCTCGAGCCGGCCCAGCGTGCGGTGCCGCATCCCTTGCCCCCGATGAGTTGCCCGTTCAAGCTAATAGGGCGGCGCCGTCGGCCGGGAAGGGTGCCGCCGCTCAACGATCGGCCGGTTCCGGCGGTATGATAGGCGGGCACAGCGCTCCTCGAACGAACTCGCGATCGTGAATTCCGCGCGGGCGCATCTCGCGTCCCGCCGACATCTGGAGGATGTCATGCGTCGATATTTCCTAGCAGTGGCGGTGGTGATGGCCGTGCCGGGTGTGGTGGCGGCCCAGCGGGGGGGCGGCACGCGCAGCGGCGCCACGCAGCGCACCGAATTGATGGGCGACCAGAACGCGCGCCGCGGGCCCAGCATCACCAGCAACAAGCTCCGCGACCTCGATCCGATCGCCATCCTGATCGACAAGCACAAGGACATGAGCCTGGCCGACAGCCAGGTGGCCAAGCTCAAGCAGATGCACGACCAGCTCGACGAGGTCCAGAAGCCGGCCTACCACGTGCTCGACTCGCTCAACCAGCAGCTCGCCAACATCGGGTCGAACCCGACGGGCGACGACCAGGCCCGGGCCCAGACGCTGAACACGTTCGTGCGCATGGTTGCGAGCAACATGCGCCAGCGCTACGACTCGGTGGAGCGCGACGCGCTGGGGCTGATGTCGGACGACCAGAAGAAGAGGGCCGACGACGTGCTGAAGGACTCGCACGACGAGCTCGGCAAGCTGCTCTCGCGCGGGCGGAACTGACTGGCTGTCGGGTCCGACCTGACAGCGCCGTTCCGGATCCCTGACTGACCCCGCGGGATTCCCCCCGCAGGTTTGGCGCAGGCGTCGCGGGCGCGTTCTCGCCCGCGACGCGCGCCACCCTGCCGGAGAGGATCCATGACCACGCGCAGCTGGGCCGAACCCTGGAAGATCAAGGTCGTCGAGCCCATCAAGATGACCGACCGTCGCGAGCGCGAACGCGCCATCGCCGACGCCGGGTACAACACCTTCCTCCTGCGCTCGGAGGACGTGTACATCGATCTGCTCACCGACTCCGGCACGAGCGCCATGTCGGACCGACAGTGGGCGGGGATGATGCTGGGCGACGAGGCCTACGCCGGGTCGCGCAACTTCTACCACCTCGAGCGACGCGGTGCACGACCACTACGGCTACGAGCACCTGATCCCGACGCACCAGGGGCGGGGCGCCGAGCACATCCTGTCGCGCATTCTCATCAAGCCGGGCGACCACGTGGCCGGCAACATGTACTTCACCACCACGCGGGCGCACCAGGAACTGGCCGGCGCCACCTTCCACGACGTGATCATCGCCGAGGCGCACGATCCGCGCTCCGAACATCCGTTCAAGGGCGACGTGGACCTGGAGAAGCTCAAGGCGCTGGTGGACGCGGTGGGCGCCGAGCGCGTGCCCTACGTCTCCGTCGCCGCGACGGTCAACATGGCGGGCGGGCAGCCGATCAGTCTCGCGAACATGAAGGCCGTCTTCGAGTTCGCCCACTCCCGGGGCATCAGGGTGATTCTCGACGCCACGCGCGCCGTGGAGAACGCCTGGTTCATCCAGCAGCGCGAGCCCGGCCAGCGTGACCGCACGGTGGGCGAGATCCTGCTCGACCTCTGCCGGTATTCCGACGGCGCCACGATGTCGGGCAAGAAGGACAGTCTGGTCAATATCGGCGGCTGGCTGGCGCCTGCGACGATGCCGGGCTCGCCGAGAAGGCGCGGAACCTGGTCGTGGTGTACGAGGGGCTGCACACCTACGGCGGCCTCGCCGGGCGCGACATGGAGGCGATGGCGATCGGCATCGAAGAGTCGGTGCAGCAGGACCACATCCGGAGCCGCATCGGCCAGGTGGTGTACCTCGGGAACAAGCTGATCGAGGCCGGCATCCCGATCGTTCGGCCCATCGGCGGCCACGCGGTGTTCCTCGACGCGGCGGCGATCCTGCCGCACCTGCCGCGAGAGCAGTTCCCGGCGCAGGCGCTGGCGGCGGCGCTGTACGTCGAGTCGGGCATCCGCTCGATGGAGCGGGGCACGGTGTCGTCCGGGCGCGATCCGGAAACCGGCGCCAACCGCATGCCGCGGCTGGAGCTGGTGCGGCTCACCATCCCGCGCCGCGTCTACACGCAGGCGCACATGGACGTGACCGCCGAGGCGGTGATCGGCGTATACGAGAAACGTGAACGGGTGGCTGGCCTGCAGTTCACCTACGAGCCGGAATACCTGCGCTTCTTCCAGGCGCGGTTCGCGCCGGTCGGCGCGGCGGGGATCCTCGGCGAGGCCGCGGCGCACCCGGAACCGGCGACCGCCCGGGTGTAGCCGCTGGCCGGCGCCCGGGCGGGCCCGGAACTGACGGTTCCGGCCCCGGTGCTCTAAGTTCAGGGAAGGCGGCGCCCGGGGTCCACGGCCCGGGCGCCCATCCTTCCACGCACGATTTCGCCATGACATTCGCCTCTTCGTTCGCTCGATTCGCTGCCGCGGCCTGCCTGTTGGCGGCCGCCGCGCCGGCCGCCCGCGCCCAGCGCGGGGGCGGGGGCGGTGACCGCGAAACGCCCAGCTCACGCGCCGACAAGCCGCATCTCGTCACCTCCGACTCCGTCGAACGGCTGAACCCGATCACGCCGCTCATCGAGCGCCGCAAGGAGATCGGGATCCCCGACTCGCTGATCGGCAAGCTCGCCGTGATCCTCTCGCAGCTCGACGCCAGGAACGCCCGGGCCCTGCGCCAGGTCGATTCGCTCGCCACGCACCCGGGCGGCCCGCCGACGATCTCCGACGAGGCGCGCCGCGAGGGCGCCACCGACCGGCGCACCGGCATCGTCACGCTCGACCTTCTTATCGGGGAGATCCAGAAGAACAACGACGACGCTGGCGCCCAGGTGCTCAAGCTGCTCGACGACCAGGCGTCCAGTCGCGCGTTGAAGGTCATGAACGACCAGCGCGGCCGGCTCCGCCAACTGCTCCTGGACAGCGGCCTGGGCGGCCGCTAGGGCTGAGCCGCCCGCGCGGGCGAACAGTTCCTTTACGCCCGCGGCGCTGGCACCCGACCCCGGGGCCGGTGTATCCTCTACCATCGTTCCGTCTTCCCTCGCCTCACACCGGAGTGACGACTTCCGTGCGCATGTTTCTTCGCATCCTCGCCGCCGCGGCGGCTGTTGGCGGGCTGGCCGCCTCCGCGGCCGCCCAGCAGCCGTCCAAGGTGGGCGGCGTCGGCGACACGTCGATCTTTGCCCCGCTCGATCTGCCCACGCCAAACGCCTTCCGTCTGGGATCCGGCGCGCCGGGCCCCGACTACTGGTCGAACCGCGCCGACTACGACCTCCACGCCACGCTCGATACCAGCGCCCGCGTGCTACACGGCACGGAGACCCTCACCTACACGAACAATTCCCCGGCCACCCTCGACTACATCTGGGTGCAGGTGGAGCAGGACGCCTTCCAGACGGGTTCGCTCAATTCCTTCGTGTACGGTCCGAACACGCGCTTCGGCGCCCGCGGCTTCGAGGGCGGCGACGTGATCGAGAAGGCCGAGCAGGTGACCCCCGGCAAGAAGAACGTGCCGCTCGCCACGCGCGTGTCCACCACGGTCATGCGGATCGATCTGGCCGAGCCGCTCAAGCCAGGCAAGACCGCCAAGCTGGAGATCGCCTGGCACTTCGCGATTCCCGAGCACGGCGCCGACCGCATGGGCTACGACGGATCGCTGTTCGAGTTCGGCCAGTGGTACCCCAGCGTCGTCGTGTACGACGACGTGAAGGGGTGGAACATCGAGCCGTATCTGGGGCAGGGCGAATTCTATCGGGAGTACGGGGACTTCAACCTCTCGGTGACGGTGCCCGCCGGCTACATCGTGGCCGCCACCGGCATGCTGCAGAACGCGGCGGCCGTGCTCACCAAGGCGCAGATCGCGCGCCTCGCCGCGGCCGCCAAGTCGGACACCGTGATCCACGTCGTCACGCAGGCCGAGCTCGAGAGCGGTGCCGCGCGCCCGACCAAGGCGGGTACGCAGACGTGGAAGTTCACCGCCAAGAACGTCCGCGATGTGGCCTGGGCCACCTCGCCCCAATACATCTGGGACGCCACGAGCTGGAAGGGCATCCTGGCGCAGTCGTACTATCGGCCGTCGGCGGTCTCGCCCTGGGCCGATGCCGCCGACCAGGCGCGGATGTCGATCCTCGAATACTCCACGCGGTGGTTCCAGTACCCGTACCCGCAGATCACGGTGGCCGAAGGCCCGATCAGCGGCATGGAGTACCCGATGCTGGCCATGGAGGCGCACAGCCAGGACGTCTACGACCTGTACAACGTCATCACGCACGAGATCGGCCACAACTGGTTCCCGATGATCGTCGGGTCGAACGAGCGCATGCACTTCTGGCAGGATGAGGGATTCAACACCTTCATCAACACGTTCTCCGAAGCCCGGCGCTATCCGCAGAAGGGCACCGAGGCGCAGCGCGAGGCCGAGGAGCGGCAGCAGATCGAGCAGGTCCAGAAGGCAGGCTACGACACGCCGATCGATATGGGCCCCGACCGCATCAACCCGAACCTGCTCGGCATCAACCAGTACGAGAAGACGTCGATGGCCCTGCACCTGCTGCGCACCGAGATCCTCGGCGACAGCGCCTTCGACGACGGCTTCCGCGAGTACATCAACCGCTGGGCGTACAAGCATCCCACGCCGTCCGACTTCTTCCGCACCATGGAGGACGCCGGCGGCCGCCGGCTCGATTGGTTCTGGCGCGAGTTCTTCGAAACCAACACGCGCTTCGACCAGGCGGTGGACACCGTGGTGACCCGCACCGCGGCCGACACGGAGAAGGTCGTCGTCGTGTTCGGCAACCGCGACCGCGGCGTGCTGCCGATCATCGCCCGGTTCACCTTCTCCGACGGCACCACGCAGGACATCGACTACCCGGCAGAATCGTGGTACATGAACAGCGTCCGCTTCCTCCGACAGTACGCCTTCGTTGGCAAGACGCTCGCCAAGGTCGAGCTCGACCCCGACCACCGGCTGATCGACGACAACCGCGACAACAACACCTGGACCGCCCATTGAGCGCGGTCCAGGCGCCGGTCCCGAAATTCCCCACTTGGAGGACGAAGATGCGACGGTTACCCGTGCTCCTGGCGCTCGCCGCCGCCGTGGCCTGCGGCGGTTCGGGGTCTACCGCCCCTCCCATCATCATCGTCTCCGGCGGCGTGACATCCTTTACCGTCACCACCAGCACCGGGCAGCACACCGCGTCCACGCTCCTCGGGCAGACGGTGCAGCTCCATGGCACGGCCTACGATGGCAACCTCGACGTGGTGACCGGGACATGGGTCGTGCAGTGGTCGTCCGGGGACACGACCATCGCTACCGTTGACGCGACCGGCCTGGTGCACACGGTCTCGGCCGGGTCGACGTACGTGTTCGGCTCCATCCACCCCGACTCGGCCAACACGTTCAAGGACTCGACGCTCGTGATCGTCCTCACTCCCACCTGAGCGCGCGGCCGCGCGACTTTACTGATACTGGATGTAGAGCGGCGCGGGGAAGAGACGGAGCACCTGGGACGGCGTCATCAGCGGCCGGCCCCCTTTCGTATCGTTGTGGAAGAACAGCTTGAACCCGGTGAACTGCACGGGCTCCGCGTAGACGTACGCCCGGTAGGAGTCTTCCTTCAGCGGCCGGGGGCCCCACCCGTCCATGTTCACCACCACCTGCACGTTCGGCGTCGGCCGGATGCGTGACGCGTTGGTGAGCATGTGCTGCCGGAAGCGGTGCACGATCAGGACCTTGGGCGGCAGATGGTCGGCCGTGACCAGGCTGTCGAGCACGCCGATGGCGTAGTTCACGTCGCTGGCGTCGAGCGTGCCGACCTTGGTGCCCGGCACCCCACCCTCCTTCATCGCGAACTCGGGATCGAGCGCCAGGTGGACGGTGGGGCGGGCCAGGTAGGGCAGCAGCCGCGTCAGTTCCGCGGCCACGGTGCTGTGCCCCACCTGCACGTCGAGGAAGAACAGCGCGTTTTTCTCGGTCGCCCATCCGGACACGCGGTCGATGAGCGTGTCCGGCATGCGCATGCGGTACATCCCGTCGCGCCCCGGATCGCGCTGGGCCACGCTCACGATGAGCTGCAGCGCGGGCACCACCGGCGTGGCCGGATCGGCGGCCTGCCAGAGGCCGGCCACGGTGTCGAGCTTCGCCAGCATCTCCTCGTGCGGCAGCGCGCCGAGGATCCCCATGCCCTTGGACAGGGGATTGCCGTAGAACGCCACGATCCGGTGCGCGGGAAGGATCGCCCCGGGCAGCGCCTCAGGAGCGTCCGCCGGCCACACCGGCTGCGGGGCCGGCGCCTGCTTGGGCTTGGCCACCTCCGGCTGCTCGACGCGCTTGGGGCGCGCCTGGGGCGGGGGCGGGGGCGATGCCTGGGCGCCAAGCACGGACACGAGGAGCGGCAGCGCGATCGCGGCCGCGACCAGCGCGCGGACCGGCTTATGGGCCACGGTTGGTCGCGTCGGTATTGCTCGGCGCGTAGGAACGCAGCGCGTCGTCGTAGTCGCGCGGCGCCTCGGCGTCCGGTGAGAAGAGAACGCTGAAGGCCGACCCGCGACCCGGCTCGCTGGTCGCGGTGAGCCGATAGTTCATCGCCTCGCACAGGGCCCGCGAAATGGCGAGGCCGAGGCCCGTGCCCTCGTGGCGGCGCCGGGTGCCCGATTCCACCTGCTCGAACGCCCCGAAGATCTTCTCGAGGCGGTCGGCGGCGATGCCGACGCCGCTGTCGATCACGTCCAGCCGCAGCGGACGCCCCGACCCCGGCTCGGTGATGATGCCGACGCGGAAGCTCCCCGACGGCGTGAACTTCACCGCGTTGTCCACCAGGTTGAGCACCACGCGCCGGAGCTTCGTGGCGTCGCTCTCGATCGGCGCCAGCGACGGCGGCAGCGACACGCGCGGCACCACGGCCGTGCGCACCGAACGCCCCTCCACGTCCTTCAGCGCCTCCATCACCAGCTGGTCGAGCGCTATCGACGACAGGTCCAGCTCCATCCGCCCCGCCTCGACCTTCGACAGGTCGAGCACGTCGTTGATCACGCGGAGCAGATGCAGGCCGTTGCTGGTGATGCGCTGCACGTAGGTCAGATCCTGCGGCAGCAGGTTCCCCGCGTGGTTCTTCTGCAGCTCGTTGGCGAAGCCGATCACGGCGTTGAGCGGCGTCAGGAGCTCGTGGCTCATCGTCGCCAGGAAGACGCTCTTGGCGCGGTTGGCCTCCTCCGCCTGGTGGGCCGCGCGCTGCAGCTGCTCGGTGCGGTCGCGGACCTTGGCCTCGAGAATCTCGTTCTGCGACCGCAGCGACTCGTGCAGGATGCGCGTGACGAGCAGGTTGTGGATGCGCAGCAGCACTTCCGTCGCTTCGAAGGGCTTGGTGAGGAAGTCCTTGGCGCCCAGCTTGAGCGCCCGCTGCCGCGCCGTCTGGCTCGCGTCGCCGGTCACCACCAGGATCGGCAGGAACTCGTCGGGCGCCGTCTGCTCCACCAGTCCCTCGAGCACCGTGAACCCGCTCATCGTGGGCATGCGCAGATCGAGGACCACGAGGTCGGGGTTGAGCGCCTTGGCCAGCGGCAGCACGTCGCGGGCGTCGGACAGGGTGTGCACGCGCGTGTACCCGGCGCGCCCGAGGATCAGTCGGAGCAACGTCAAGTTCGTCTGCTCGTCGTCGACGAGAAGCAGACAGGCGTCCTTCAGCTGGTCCGGCGAGATGGGCGATTGCGGCATGGCGGTGCGTGGACACGGGGAACATCGACTCCCGGGCGCCGTTTCTCAAGGGCACCCGGGAGCCGATTGCCGCCGCCGGGCCGCTCAGAAGGCCGTGCGCACCTGCAGATACAGGTTGCGCAGCGGCATTGGATAGTAGTATGAGGTCGTGCCGTCCGTGTATCCGGCGGAGTACCGATTGACGTTGCCGAGGTTGTTTACGAACAGCGTGACGTCGAGCCGCCCGTGGCGGTCGCGCCATCCGACCTGCGCGTCGGCCACGTAGGCCGCCGGCAGCACGAACGCCAGGTTGCCGTCGTTGGCCAGGAACGACTGCCCGGTGAACCGGCCGTCCACGGACACCCGGAGCCCGCCTCCGGCCTCATAACTCAGCCGCTGGCTGGACGACACCTTTGGGGTGAGCAGCGGCGGCACGTCGTGGTAGGTGATGCCGGTGGCGTCGTCGGTGTAGGCGGTGATCCAGTTGTGGCTCAGCGCTCCGTTCACCGACGCGGTGAGCGCCGGCAGCGGACGCCAGGTGACGGTGGCCTCCACCCCCCGGCGCGTGCTCGCCGGCACGTTCTTCCGGAGCGGCAGGCCGAGATAGCTCAGCTGGCCGATGGCGGCGATCTCGTTGCGGAACTCCATGTCGTACACGTCGGCGTCCAGCGACACCGCGCGGCCGGCGAAGTGCACGCCGGCCTCGAGGTCGCGCGCGGTCTCGGGGCGCACCCGGCGGAAGCTGCCCACGAAGGCCACGTTCGAGGTATCCAGATTGTCGAACCCGGCCAGGATGTCGTTGCGCGCCGGCTCGCGGCCGTTCACCCCGTACGAGACGTAGGCGCTCCAGGCGGGCGACACGGTGTACGTGAGCCCGGCCTTGGGATTGAGGAACCGCCAGGCGATGCTCTGCGCGTCGATGCCCGCGTTGGCGTCGGGCACGTAGCGCCACCAGGCGTAGCGGGCCTGCACGTCGCCGAACAGCGACAGCGGCCCGACGTCGTAACTCCCCTTCACGAACGTGCTCGCCTCGCGCTTCATCCCGCGGTTGGAATACACGCGGTCGGCGAGGTCGGGGAAGGTGTAGTCGTAGTGGTCGCGGTGGTAGTTGTCGGCGTTGAGCCCGATGTCGAGCCGCGCGTGGTCGCCGCGATAGGTGTACGTGCTGGTGAGCCCGTTCCACCAGAAGTCCAGATGGTAGCGATCGGTCTCCCCGTAGATCACGTCGTAGTAGCCGGTGGCCATCACGCCGTAAACGGTCGTCGAGATGGACGAACGCGGATCGAGCAGTCGCGTGTACACCACGCTCCCCAGCGACTCCCCGAAGTCGTCGCGTTCGTCGGGCGAGAGCGGGTTGGCCCGGCGGTCCACCAGCAGCGTGTCGATCGGCGCCGCGTCGTACGCCAGCTGGCTGTGCTCCTGCCCGGTCATCGCCGTGATCTTCACGATGTCGCGGTCGCCGAAGTAGCCGGCGCTGAAGAACCCCGAATGCGACATGTCGCCGGCGTGCTCGCGGTAGCTGTCGGTGCTCTGGTCACTGGCCGCGACATAGAACGCCAGCCGGTTGGACAGGAGCCCCGACGCGTAGTCCACCGCGCCGCGGCGCGTGTTCCAGTCGCCGCCGCCCAGCTGCACGTGCCCCCCCGGCGGCGCGCCGGTGAGCGAGATCGACTCGAAGTTGATCGATCCGCCGTACGAGGCGGTGCCGTTGGTGCTCGTGCCCACCCCCCGCTGGATCTGCACCGACTGCACCGTGTTCATGAAGCCGGGCAGGTCGGCGAAGTAGAACACCTCGTCCTCGGGATCGTTGAGCGGAATGCCGTCGAGCGTGAGGTTGATGCGCGTCTGATCGATGCCGCGGAGCCGGATGTAGCTGTACCCCGAGTAGCCGCCCTGCTCCGCGTACGAGGTGAACGACGGCGTGTTGGCCAGCAGCAGGGGCGGTTCCTGCCCGAACGACCGGTCCTCGATCTCCGGCCGGGTGACGACCGCGGCCGAGATCGGCGCGGCGTCGTCGGCGCGGAGGGCCGAAACGGTCACCCGCTCCAGCGTCTGGGCCTCCGGCACGAGGTCGATGGCGGTTCCGGTGTCGGCCGCCACGGTCCGCTCCAGCGTCGTGTAGCCGGCGCGGCTGAACCGCAGCCCGGCGGGCGGTTCGACCGCCAGCGAGAAGCGCCCCGCCGAGTCGGTGGTGGTGTTCAGGTGACCCCGCGTGTCCTCCACGCGGACGCCGGCGAGCGGGGCATGCGTGCGGGCGTCGCGCACGACGCCGGAGATGCCCGTGGCCGCGGCGAGCGCGGCCAGCAGCGCGAGTATGGTCATGCGCCGGCCCTCCGGAACGAACGGGTGGCCGGACTGACGCGCCTGTGACGGCGCGCCGCGGTATTCATCTGGATTTGCATGGGCGACTCCCTTCGCCGGTATGAGCCGGATCAGGTTCGACGGGTGTGATCTCAGCGCGTGCGCGGATGTGTGCACGGGCACCCCGGTCGCCGGGGAAAGCTAGCGGGGAATTGTCACGGCGGCACCCCATGCTCTGGCGCGATTCACGGCGCCGCGTCAGAATCACGTGGGCGCCGAAGCCCGCCTCCCCTTCAATGGCGGCGTTGGTCGCCACCGGGAAGTGCCGATGGTGCACGAGACTCCGACCGGCGCGCGTTGGGAACGACTCCTCTCGGCACGCGACGCCAAACTGATCGATGCCGGTTCGGCCGGCGAACGGGTCGTGGCCCGGGCGCGGGTCCTGATCACGCTGGTCCTGGCGACCATCCCCGTGCACGCCGTGGCCTCGAATTCCGAGCGCCCCGAGAACTGGGTGGGGTTGGCTGGGGCACTGTTGGGCCTCGCCGTGTCCGGCGGCGTCCTGGCCGTCCTCCGGCGCGGCTACTACCGGCCCTGGCTCGGCCTGGCCACCAGCATCTACGACGTGTCGAGCGTGAGCGCCATCTTGGTCACGTTCATGCTCATCGGCGTGCCGCAGATCGCGGTCAACAGCCGCATTGTCTTCGAGGTCTATCTGCTCGCGCTGAGTGCCACCTGCCTGCGCTACGACCGCAGCACCCCGCTGGTGGCCGGCGCCGTGGCGGTGGCCGAGTACGCGGCGATCGTGATCGTGGTGCGGGGCAAGTGGGACCTGAGCGATCCGCGGTACGCCGGCTACGGAACGTTCTCCTGGGGCGACCAGATCGGACGGCTCGTGATCCTGGCCACCGCCGCCGTGCTCGCCTGGTCGATCCTCCGCCGTTCCGAACGGCTGCGCCAGCTCTCGATGCACGATCCGCTCACCGGCCTGCTCAACCGCAACGTGCTCGAGGAGCGGGTGCGCGAAGAGGTGATGCGCGCCCGCCGCTACGGCCGCCCGCTCGCCGTGGCGATGATCGATCTGGATCTGTTCAAGCGGTTCAACGACGCGTTCGGGCACGCCGCCGGCGACGTCGCCCTGCGCGCCTTCTCCCGCACGCTCAGCCAGGCCGTGCGACGCACCGACATCGTCGCCCGCTTCGGCGGCGAGGAATTCGTCGTCGTGCTGCCCGAGACGCCGGGGCCGGAAGCGACGCTCAAGCTCGAGCAGATCCGCCGCCAGCTGGAGGAGATGGAGCTGCAGGTCCCCGGCGCATCCGACGGCCGCATGACGCTCAGCGCCGGCGTGGCCACGCTCGACCCGGAGCACGATACGGGACTCGAAATCCTCGAGCGCGCCGACGATCTGCTGCTCGCGGCCAAGCGGGCCGGCCGCAACTGCGTGATGGGCGAGAACGGGCGCGCCGGGAGTCCGCGCGCGTCGCACGGCGACGGCGCGGCGCTCCGGCGCGTTGACGGGGGCCGGGGGGGGTCCTAGACTTCCCGCTGCGACGGCCACGTCCCGTGGTTGCCCCGAGCCGTCGCCGACCCCCGTGGAGAGACTGGATGGCGAAGGAAGAAGCGATACAACTCGAAGGTCAGGTCACCGAAGTGCTGCCCAACGCGACGTTTCGCGTCCTCCTCAGCAACGGACACACCGTGCTCGCGACGCTGGGTGGCAACATGCGCCGGTTCCGGATCCGCGTGCTCGCCGGCGACCGGGTGACGATCGAGGTATCGCCGTACGACCTCAGCCGCGGGCGGATCACCTTCCGGCACAAGAACTGAACACCAGCGGGAACTGCAACCGAAGGCGGTGCGGGGGGCGCCCCGCCTCATCCCCCCGTCTTGATCGCCTGCGCCGACACCCGGTTCGTCCCCGGATACGGCACGCTGTCCCCCTTGATCGCCCGCCACAGGACGTGGTTGAACAGCTCCGTGTTCGCCATGTCCTCGACCTCGAGATCCAGCCCGCGTGACTCCCGCGCCCCGCGCCCGGTCGACGGATTCACCGCGTCGAGCGACGTGCCCGCCGGCAGCGCGGTATACGGCGTGAGGTCCGGCGTCGCCGACCAGATCTCCCGCAGCGGACGCCCGTAATAGTCGAACTGCGACATCGACTTGAGCCCCAGGATCTCCTCGATCGTCCGCAGCACGTCGGTCGTGTTCGTCCACCGGTGGATCGTGCCCGGGTGGTTGTACGCCGAGATCACCAACATCGGCGAACGGTGCGAATCGACGTGGTCGGGTCCGTTCTGCGCGTCGTCCTCGAGCACGAAGATCACCGTGTTCTTCCAATACGGCGAATGCGACACCGCCTGAACGATCCGGCCCAGCGCCAGATCGTTGTCGGCGAACGCGGCGTGCGGCGTCGGCGCGCCCGCCGCCGCCCCCGAGGTGTGGTCGTTGGGCAGCCGCACGATCTCCAGAGCCGGCAGCGAGTCGGTGCGCACGAAGGCGTCGAACTCCTTCTGCCACATGTCCACCCGGTGCTGGTCCCGGATCTCCAGGTTGAACCCCGGATAGTCGGGATCGGTGTGCGCGCGCAGGAACGGCTTGTCGCCGCGGTAGCCGGCAGGCATCGGATCGTTCGGGTCGACGCCCGAGGGAATCACGAACTCGCCGTAGTTCCGGAAGGTGATCCCCCCACGGTGCGCCAGATCCCACAAATATCCATTGGCCGGCGCGTTCTGGTCGTCCTCGGGGATCGGCGACGTCTGGCCCGGCGCGCCGAACGACGCGCCCTCGTAATCGTACGGCCGCCCCCGGTCGGAGTACTGCGACTGCACCGTCTTCTCCAGATAATCCGTCGCGTACGCCGCCGTGGACCAGTTGTGGCCGTCGGCGCTCACCTCGGCGTTCACGAAGAACCGGTCGAACAGGCCGAACCGGTCGGCCAGCGCGTGGTCGTTCGGCGCGTCCTTCCGTCCGAAGAACACCAGCGACGTGTCGCCGTCGCCCGCGGCCATGTCGCCGAACACCTGGTCGTACGTCCGGTTCTCCTTGATGATGTAGATGACGTGCTTGAACGGCGGATACGCGGTCACGCGGCTCGTGCTGCCGTCCCACCCGTTGGCCCGCACCACGCGCTGCGTGAGCGCGGCCAGCTCGGCCCCGCGCGCGCCGGCCAGCGGCGAGAGCATCACCGAGCCGTCGAGCTGCCCGAGCGTGTAGTTGCGGCCCCGCGGCGGATGCCCTGGCATCGGCACCGGCTGCGCCCCGTCGAGGTTGGCGTGCGTGCCCATCCCCTTGGACGAGGCCACGAACAGCGTGTCGTGCAGCGCCGCCACGAGCGACGGATACCAGGCCGTGGGCACGCGGCCGGCCAGCAGGTCGTTGCCCGTGGCCCCGCGCACGCCCGACGCCTCGGCGGTCAGGTCGAAGACCGCGATGGCGTTGGCGTCGGCTTCGGCCACGAACAGCCGCGTGCCGTCGCTGGAGAGCGCCAGCGCGTTGGGCGTGCTCCCCTCGCCGGGGCCCGCCGGCGGCGGGTCGAGCAGCGTCTCCACCACCCGCCGTTCGCCCGTGGCCACCACGGTGACGCGGTCGGTGCTGCCCGACGCGACGAACAGCCGCGTGCCCGCGCGGTTGAGCAGCAGCGCCGACGGGTGGCGCCCCACCATGATCCGGTGCGCCGTATAGCCGTCGCCGGAGGGCGTGAATTGCGAAACGGTGTAACCGCCCCACGCCGAGACGTACACGTTGCCGTCGCTCGCCGCCGCCACGCCGTATGGATAGGGATCGGTGGCGTACCGCTGCACCACGCGGGCCGACGCCACGTCCACCACGGCCATCGAGTCGGCCAGGTTTTCGGCCACGTACAGCCACCGGCCGTCGGGCGAGAACGCGATCCCCGCCGGGTAGCGCCTGCCCGAGGCGCGCGCATTCCGCTTCACCGCCAGCACCACGCTGTCGCGCAGCGTCGCCCGGCCCGCCGCCCAGTCGTAGCGGTAGATCACGTCCTGGTTTCCGCCCGACACGTACAGCGACCGGCCGTCGGGCGTGAACGCGATGCCGATGAACGCCGCCGGCTGCTCCAGCGTCTGCGTCACCGCGCCGGTGGCGCGGTCCACGATCTGCACGCCCTGCCGGTACCAGCCGTTCACGGAGAGCGCGATGTGCGCGCTGTCGGGCGCCATTGCCATGCCCAGCGGGAACGACAGCGTCGGGTGTTGCGGCGCCGCCGGATCGAGATGCACGCCGGTGGGCAGTCGGCCGATGGTCGCGCCGAGCGGATTGCCGTCCTGCGGCGAGCCCTGCGGCGTGGCGCGGCAGGCGGCGACGACGAAGAGGACAGCAACGGCGCGCGCGGCGCCGGGAAGGACGCGGGAGTAGCGCAACATGGCGTTCGGGTCCGGAGCGATGACGCTTGAAAGTATCGCCGCGCCCCCGGCGCGCCAACGGCCTGCGGTTGCGCGAACGTATCGCAGGGGCCACGATTTCGGGAACTCGCGCGTCGGCGGCATGATATGCGTGGTTGGCGCGCCCCGGTCCGGCGGATGCGCACGCACGCGAACGCAGAACGGAGAGCACCATGAGCGACCAGCCCGCCCCACTGTCCGGCCCCGATTTCGGCGCCGGTGTGCCCGTCGCCTCGATCGGCGACGCGCCGACGCTCGGCCACGCCGGCGGAGACGCCGTGCTGCTCACGCGCGTGGGCGGCGAGATCTGCGCCGTGGGCGCCACCTGTTCTCACTACGGCGGACCGCTGGCCGAGGGGCTCGTGGAGGCCGGCACCGTGCGCTGTCCGTGGCATCACGCCTGCTTCTCGCTGCGCACGGGCCAGGCGTTGCGACCGCCCGCGCTGTTCGACCTCCCCCGGTATCGCGTGGAAACCCGCGACGGCACGGTGTTCGTGCGCGGCAAGCTCGACACGCCCGTCCGCCGCGGCGCCCCGGCCGAGCGCCCGGCCTCGGTGGTGATCGTCGGCGCCGGCGCCGCGGGCAACTCCGCCGCCGAGACCCTGCGCCGCGAAGGGTACGACGGTCCGATCACGATGATCGACCCCGACCCGGCCGCGCCCTGCGACCGCCCGAATCTCTCCAAGGATTATCTCGCGGGCACCGCCCGGCCCGAGTGGATCCCGCTGCATGGCGCCGAGTTCTACGACGAGCAGGCGATCGCGGTGCGCCGCGCCCGGGTCACGAGCATCGATCCCGCCGCCCGCACCGTGGCCATGGACGACGGCGCCACGCTCACGTTCGGCGCGCTCATCCTCGCCACCGGGGCCGACCCGATCCGGCTGCCGCTGCCGAACGCGGGGACCGCGGTGCACGTGCTGCGCACGCTGGCCCACGCCGACGCGATCATCGCCGCCGCCGGCGAGGCCCGGCGCGTCGTCGTGCTCGGGGCCAGCTTCATCGGACTCGAGGTGGCCGCCTCGCTCCGCGCCCGCGGACTCGAGGTGCACGTGGCCGCCCCCGAGGCGCGCCCGCTGGAGCGGGTGCTCGGACCGCAGCTCGGCGACTTCGTGCGTGGGCTGCACGAGGAACACGGCGTTCATTTCCACCTGGGCCGCTCGGCAAAGGCCTTTGGCGCCAACTCCGTGATCCTCGATGACGGCAGGTCGCTCGACGCCGACTTCGTGGTGGCCGGCGTGGGCGTGCGCCCGTCGGTGGCGCTGGCGGAAGCCGCCGGTCTGGCCATCGACCGCGGCGTGCTGGTAGACGAACACCTGTGCACGAGCGCCGCGGACATCTATGCCGCGGGCGACCTGGCGCGGTGGCCCGATCCGCATTCCGGCGCGGCCATTCGCGTGGAGCACTGGGTGGTGGCGCAGCGGCAGGGGCAGACCGCGGCGCGAAACGTGCTCGGCGCCGGCCAGCGGTTCGACGCCGTGCCTTTCTTCTGGAGCCAGCACTACGACGTGAGCATCAACTACGTCGGGCACGCCGAGGCGTGGGACGAGATCGTGGTGGAGGGCGACCCCGCGGCCCGCGACTGCGCGGTGCGCTACGTCGCCGGTGGACGAACGGCCGCCGTGGCGACGATCTTCCGCGACGGCGAGAGTTTGCGCGCGGAAGCGGAGATGGAGCGGCGCATCGGAGCGGCGGCGCCGCGCGCGTAATCAGCGCGCCGCGCGCTCCAGCCGGTCGCGCAGGCCGGCCCACTCCGGCGTGTCGGGCACGCGCTCCACGAGCACGAGGTCGCAGTCGAGATCGTCGAGCGCGTGGAGCTCGGCGTACAGCCGGCGCGCGTAGGCGGCCGCGTCGCGGGGCATCACCCGCGCGTCGGTCACCGGCAGCGGCGTGAACGCCAGACTGCCCACCCGCGCGCCGCCGGCGGCGGCCGCCGTCGCCTCGGCCAGCGCCGCGTCGTGCGATCGCTCGTCGAACAGCAGCACGCGCGCCCGCGGGGCGTAGTGCCGGTCCACCATTCCCGGCGACGAGCGCGCCGCCCCGTCGGCCACCGCTGCCGGGCTATCGTCCAAGGCGCCCACCACGGCGGCGATCTGCGCGGCGTCAATCATGCCCGGGCGCAGCACGCGGGGCAGGGCGCCGGTGAGATCGACCACCGTGGATTCGATGCCCACCGTGGTCGGTCCGCCGTCGAGCACGATGTCCACCGCGTCGCCCAGCGATTCCACCACGTGCGCCGCGGTGGTGGGAGACAGCTGCGCGAACCGGTTGGCGCTTGGGGCCGCCACCGGCAGGTTCGCCTCGCGGAGCAGGGCCAGCGCCACCGGGTGCGCGGGAATCCGAATGGCGACCGTCGGCAGGCCAGCGGTGATGGCGTCCGGCACCACATCGCGCTTGCGGAGCACCAGCGTCAGCGGCCCGGGCCAGAACGCCCGCGCGAGCGCGTCGGCGTTCGCCGGCCAGTCCGACACGAGGCGCTTCGCCGCCTCGACGTCGGCCACGTGCACGATCAGCGGATTGTACGCCGGCCGGCCCTTGGCGGCGTAGATCCCGGCCACGGCCGATTCGTCGAGCGCGTGGGCGCCGAGCCCGTAGACGGTCTCGGTTGGAAAGGCCACCAGCCGCCCGCGGCGCAATACGTCGGCGGCGGCGCGCAGCGCCGCGGCGTCGGGATGCGAGGGGTCGACGCGCAGGATCTCCATGCAGAAAGGTAATGGGCTCCCGACGGGGTGCGCCGGGGTGTCGGCGGGTTCGTCCTCCGGCTAACATTCCCGGCGTGAACCGCCGCCTCGTCGCATTCTCGCTGGCCGCCGCCGCGGTCGTTCCGGCAACGTCGCGCGCCCAGCGCCCGGCGCCGCCGCCGGCCATCGCGCGCGATTTCTCGCTCGTCCGCGCCGAGTACTCGGGGCAGAACGCGCTCGACGTGGTGGCGTTCATGGACCACTACTTCCGTGTGCCGGGCAACACGGGCTTCGACGCCAGCATCGACCGCGTGGTCTCGATTCTGCGGGGCGCCGGCTACCAGCCGGAGTCGACGGCCGCGCCGGGAGCGCGGCTCACCTATCGCATCGAGACGCGCCCTTTGCGCGGCCCCACCTGGGAACCGGTGGACGCGTCGCTCACGATCGTCGGCCGGGACGCGCCGCTGCTGCGCTTCGCCACCAACCGCAACATGCTGGCCATCGATTCGTACGCGACGCCGCCCGGCGGCGTGACCGCGCCGCTGGTGTACGCGGGCAAGGGCAGCGCCGCCGAGCTCGATGCCGCGCGCGTGGCGGGCAAGGTGGTGCTCGTCGACAGCCCGGTGCGGCGCGTGTTCACCGACGCCGTGACGAACCGCGGCGCCGCCGGCGTGCTGGGCTACTCGATGCCGGCGTACACGCAGCCCGACGTGCACCCGACGTCCATCCAGTTCACGCAGATCCCGCTCGACTCGGTGCACCGGAGTTGGGCGATGCCCATTTCCAAAGCCGCGTACGACTCGCTCCGCGCCGCGCTCGGGCGCGGTCCGGTGCAGGTGCACGTGGAGACCAACACGCGCATCTACCCGTCGGTGGAGCGCACGCTGGTGGCCGAGCTGCTCGGCCGCACGTCGCCCGAGCAGCGGTTCGTGTTCAGCGCCCACGTGCAGGAGCCCGGCGCCAACGACAACGCCAGCGGCGTCGGCACGCAGGCCGAGATGGCCCGCACGCTCGCCGCGCTGTTCACGCGGGGCGCCGTCGATCCCGGCCGCACGATCACGATGATCTGGGGCAACGAGATCGAGCAGACGCAGAACTTCCTGGCCGGCGACTCGGTGCGCACGCGCAACATCCACTGGGGCGTGAGTCTCGACATGACCGGCGAGGACACGAAGCAGACCGGCGGCACCTTCCTCATCGAGAAGATGCCCGACCCGTCGGCGGTGTGGACGCGCGGCGACGACCATCATACCGAATGGGGCGGGAGCCCCGTGCCGCTCTCGATGTTGCGGCCGCACTACTTCAACGACTTCATCCTCGACCGCTGCCTGGATCAGGCCGCGGCCACCGGGTGGGTGGTGAAGACCAATCCCTACGAGGGCGGCAGCGACCACACCCCGTACATCGAGTACCACAAGCCGGGGCTCCTGTTCTGGCACTTCACCGACGTCTACTACCACACCGACGGCGACCGGCTGCCCATGGTCTCGCCCGGCGAGATGAGGAACGTGGGCGTGGCCGCGCTCGTCTCGGCGCTCACCCTCACCAGCGCCGACGGCGCCACGGCGCGCGCGCTGGTGGCCCAGGTGGAAGCCGACGGGCGCTCGCGCCTCGACCGCGAGTACGCGCTCAGCGACGGCGCGGTGCGCGCCGGCGGCCCCGCCGCTCGCGAGGTGGAGATTCTCACGGCGTGGAAGAACTGGTACGTGGGCGCCATCGGCACCATGCGCGACATCGAGGTGGGCGGCGCTTCGGGCGAAACCACCGCCGCCATCGATGAGGCGGCGCGCCGCGTCGGCGCCCACGCCGACAGCCTGATCGCGAAGCTCGCGCGGTGAGCGGCGTCGAGTGGTTCGCCGCGATTGCCGGCGCCATCAGCGTGTACCTGAGCGCGCGCGAGAACATCTGGAGCTGGCCCACCGCGATCGTCAACGTCGGCCTCTACATCTTCATATTTCGCGAGAGCGGCCTCTACTCCGACATGGGCCTCCAGGTGGTCTATCTGGTGCTGTCCATCTACGGCTGGTACGAGTGGCTGCACGGCGGCGCCAACCGCAGCAAGCTCGAGGTCTCGACGGCTTCGGGGCGCGTCTGGCTGATCTCGGCGGTCGCCGGCGTGCTCGGCTGGTTCGTCATCTGGTCCATCACGCGGCGGCTGCACGGCGTGTCGATCCCGTCCATCGACGCCGCGCTCACCGCCACCAGCCTCATCGCGCAGTGGATGATGACCCGCAAGATTCTCGAGAACTGGATTCTCTGGATCCTCGCCGACATCGTGTACGTGCCGATGTACATCTACAAGAAGCTGTACGTCACGTCGGGGCTGTACCTGGTGTTCCTCGCGCTGGCGATCATGGGATACGTCGAATGGAAGCGCAGCTACACGCGCCGCACGTCGCCCGCGTCGTCCTGACCGGGTCGGAATCCACGGGCAAGACCACGCTCGCCCACCGGCTGGCGAAGCACTACCGCACGTCGGTGTCGCGGGAGTTCGTGCGCGAGTACGCCATCGCGCGCGGCAACCAGCTCGGCTTCGAGGACCACGGCCCCATCGCCCGCGGACAGATGGCCGCCGAGGACGAAGCGGTGGCCTCCGCCAAGCGCGTGGCGTTCATCGACACGGATCTCGTGAGCACGGTGGTGTACTGCGAGCACTACTTCGGCCGCTGTCCGGCGTGGATCATCGAGGCGGCGGCGGCGCGGGCCGCCGACCTCTATCTGCTCATGAACATCGACGTGCCCTGGGTGGCCGATCCGGCGCGCGACCGCGGCGACCGGCGGCCGGAAATGCACGCGCTCTTCCGGGGCCGGCTGGACGCGATGCGGCTGCCCTACGTGGAGATCGGCGGCGACTGGGACGCGCGCTTCGCGGCGGCGGTGCGCGCGGTGGACACGCTGCTGGTGCCGCGGTAGCGGGCGCTACGCCGGCGACGACTCGTCGTCCATGTGCAGCCGGCGCAACTCTCCGCGAAACAACGCCGCCACGCGCAGCGACAGGAACAGCGCCACGCTCGACAGTCCGGCCACGAAGCCCCACCACAGCCCCGTCGGCCCGGCACTGGTGCGGAAGCCCAGATAGAGGCTCACCGGCAGTCCGATGAGCCAGTAGCCGGCCAGCATCGCCACCAGCGGGGCCTGCGTGTCGCCGATGCCGCGCAGCACGCCCGCCGCCACCGCCTGGATGCCGTCGAACACCTGGAACACGCCGGCCACCGGAATCAGCAGAGACGCGATCCCGATCACCGCGACGTCGGACGTGAAGAGCCGCGCCAGCCACTCGGGCACGCTGAGGAAGAGCAGCGCCGTGAGCGACATGAACCCCACGCCGCAGAGGAACGCCACCCGCGCCGCGCGCCGCGCCCGGTCGCCGTCCTGCGCGCCGATGGCGTGCCCCACGCGCACCGCGCCCGCGGTCGAGATCCCCACCGGCACCATGAACGTCAGCGCCGCCAGATTGATCGCGATCTGATGCGCCGCCACCTGCGCCGTGCCGAACAGCCCCATCAGCAGGCCGATCGTTCCGAACGCGCCCACCTCCAGCACCTGCTGGAACCCGATCGGCAGCGCCACGACGAGCATGCGCATGAGCGGGCGCGCGCGCAGGGTGTCGGCGCGCAGCGCCGTCAGGTAGGGGCGGAGCGCCGGCCACGCCAGCAGCAGCAGGCCGAAGAACATCGCCCACCGGCTGAGCACCGTGGCGATGGCACTCCCCTCGACGCCCATCGACGGCGCGCCCAGGTGCCCGTACACGAACACCCAGTTGAGGCCCGCGTTGAGGAAGTTGGCGGCGAAGATCGTGACCACGATCGGCGCCACCCGCCCCATCGCCTGCAGGCTCTGGCGCAGCACGATGAACGCCAGAAAGGGCAGGGCGCCGGCGATCGAGATGCGCACGTACGCCGCTGCCTCCGGCACGATCTCGGCGGGCTGCCGCGCCAGCGTGATCACCCGGCCGGCCGGCGCCATGAGGAGCGCGCAGAGCACGGTCAACGCCACGCTCAGCACCAGCCCCCGCTGGATGCCGCGCTCGATGGCCGGCTCGTCGTTGGCGCCCACGGCCTGCGCAACGATGGGGTCGAGGGCGAACAGCGTGCCCATCGCGAAGACGATGACGTTGAAGAAATAGATGTTCCCGAGGGCGACGGCGGCCAGCGCCCGCGCCGACAGGTGCCCCACCATGATCGAATCGATCACGCCCATGCTCATGAGGCCCACCTGCACGAGCACCACCGGGAGCGCCAGCGCCGTGAGCGCGCGGAACTCGGCGCGGTATGCGTGGGCGCCTTCCTGGGCGGCGGAACGTGGCGAATCCGGGGTCGGGGCGCTCATGCCGACAAATGTCGCCGCTCGGTGGAGTCGTTGCCACACTCACGTTTGCGGATTCTGTACGGGCTCGCCCGGTGCGCGTTGACAAACGATGTCGGCGGGCCCTTCTTCCGTGGACACTTCCACACGCCTGAGCCCCCGCATGAAGCCGAGCTTCCGCACCGCCGCCGTCACCACCCTGCTGTTCGTGCCCATCGTGGCCGGCGGCTTCCTGCTCCAGGAACCCCCGGCGCATGCCAACGCGCGGCTGTTCGACCAGGTGATCTCGCTGGTGGCCAACCGCTACGTGGATTCGCTCCGGGCCAACGACATCTACGCCAAGGCGGCCACCGGGCTCGTGCAGCAGCTGCGCGATCCGTACTCGCAGCTGTTCAGCCCCAAGGCCAGCGAGGACTTCGCGCGCGGCACCGGCGGCCGCTACGGCGGCACCGGCATGCTCCTGGGCGAGGACACCAACGGCACCTTCGTGCAGCAGGTGTTTCCCCACACGCCGGCCGAAGAGGCGGGGGTGCAGGAAGGCGACCGCATCGTGGGCGTGGACAACAAGAGCGTGATCGGCGTGTCCAGCACCGACATCGCCACCAGACTGCGCGGCGACGTCGGGTCCAAGGTCGAAGTCACCTATCAGCGGCGCGGCGTCCCGCAGCCGATCAAGATCTCGTTCGTGCGCCGCGAGGTGCACATCCCGGCGGTGCAGTACGCCACCATTCTCGACGGCACGGTGGGGTACATCCCCATCCAGACCTTCAACGAGAACGTGGTCGAGGAAGTGACCGCCGCCGTGCAGAAGCTCAAGGCGGAGGGCGCCAAGGGCTACGTCATCGACCTCCGCGGCAACGGCGGCGGCATCGTCGACCAGGCCCTGGAACTGAGCAGCCTCTTCCTCAAGGATTCGCAGGAGATCGTGAGCGTGCGCTCGCGCGGCCAGCCGGACGAGATCTCGCGCGCCGGCCGCCAGCACATGGCCCTCAACGTGCCCCTGGTCGTGATGACCGACGGCGGCACGGCGTCGGCGTCGGAGATCGTGGCCGGCGCGCTGCAGGATCATGACCGCGCCCTCGTCGTCGGCATGACCTCGTTCGGCAAGGGGCTCGTGCAATCGGTGTACGGGCTCGACGGCGGCTACGCCCTCAAGCTCACCACCGGCAAGTGGTACACGCCCAGCGGCCGCTCCATCCACCGCGAGCGCAAACTCAACGACGCCGGTCAGCTCGTGGAGGTGCGTCCCGACTCGATGGAGACCGACTCCGAGCGACTGGCCCGTCCCAAGTACAAGTCGGACGAGGGCCGCGTGGTGTACGGCGGCGGCGGCATCACCCCCGACGTCGTGGTGCGCGAGGACACGCTGACCACGCTCGAGCAGGGGTTCTTCCGATCGCTGGCACCTGATGCGGGCACCATCGCGCTCGAACTCGACAAGGAATCGCGCATTCTCAAGGACAGTCTCAAGACGCCCACGCTCACGCTTCAGCCGTCGTGGACGCAGCACCTGATGGAGCGTCTGGCGGCGCAGAAGGTGACGATTGATCCCAAGTACGGCGCGGTCGCCGACTCCATTCTCGCCGCGCAGTTGGCGGTCCGCACCGTGAGCAAAGCCTTCGGCGACGGCGAGGCCAAGCAGCTGACCCTCGCCGACGACCGGCAGCTGACCGCGGCCATCGCGCTGCTCAAGAAGGCGACCAGCCAGCAGCAGCTGTTCGCGGTGGCGCGCTCGAAGTAGCCGCCGCGGCGGCCGGGGAGGGGCGGTGCCCGAACACCATCTGCGCGTCCGGCGCACCGCGCGTTACCACACGCTGGGGGACGGCGGCCCCGCGGTTCGCGAGATCTGGATCGCCTGCCACGGCTACGGCCAGCTGGCCGCCCGCTTCCTGCGGCACTTCCGGCCCATCGAGCATCCCGGGCGGCTCGTCGTCGCCCCCGAAGCGCTGTCGCGCTTCTACCTCGACAACACGCTTCCCCACGGCCCCGACGCGCGCATCGGCGCCACCTGGATGACGCGCGAGGATCGCGATTCCGAGGTCGCCGACTACGTGGAGTACCTCGACGCGCTGGCCGCGCAGCTGCTCGCCGGGCGCGACCGCGATCGCCTGCGGCTGGTGGCCTTCGGGTTCTCGCAGGGCGTGGCCACGGTCATGCGCTGGCTCGCCCTCGGCGTCACGCCCGTGGACCGGTTCATCGCCTGGAGCGGCAGCACGCCGCACGATCTGGACCTCGCCGCCGCCCGCGACCGGTTCGGACGCGGGCCGGTGGCGTACGCGTTCGGCGATCGCGACGAATTCTTCGGTGAGGCCCGCATCGCCGAACAGCTCGAGCTGCTGCGAAAGGCCGGCGTGCCGTACGACCTCACGCGATTCGCGGGCGGGCACGCCATTCCCGCCGAGTCGCTGGTGGCCGTGGCCGGCGCGCCGCCCGATTAGCGGCGGCGCGCCGGTCCACCTTCCCGACGGCTACTGTCCCGACGGCAGGCGGAAGATCGCCAGCTGCGGATTGAGCGACGGCAGCAGCGGCCTGGCCCCCGGCCCCGAGAACTGGATCGTCACGGTGGCCGCCGAAGCGGGCGTGTCGAGCCGATAGTACGAGGTCGTTCCGGGGATCATGATGTAGCTGGTCGTGTCCGCGCTGATCGGGAATACCTGGATCGGAAATGCGTACGGAATGTCCGTGGCCGGCCCGTAATTCTGGTACAGGCGTGCCCACATCTGCCGCAGGTTCCGGTTCGCGAACCGGTCGATGGCCGGCGCCGTGGTCCGCGGAAGGCCCGGCAGGCTGTCGGTGTAGAGGGCGAGGCTGAAATCGCTGAACATGTTCGGGAACGCTACCCCAGTGGCCGCCACGATGTTCGCCACGCCCGTCGCGGTGCCGTTCTCGAGCTTGCGCCACACGCCGTGGCCGAACTGGTCGCCGATGTAGTGCACCAGCGCCCAGTCGCCGCCGCGCCAGGCGAAGCCGTCGTCGGAGTCCGAGTGCAGGGTCACGCTCGCCGTGTCGGGCAGCAGTCCGTACTCGTACGAGTCGTACATGAAGCCGTTCACGAACCCCTGGGACGAGTCCGGGAAGATCTGCGACGGATCGGTGCGGCATGCCGGCGGGGGGCACTTCACCTCGTAGTACAGCGAGCCGAGCTCCTCGGCGTTGATGCTCAGCCCCTCGTCCAGCCACCCGGCCTCGGGCTGGCCGCCGTGCACGATCACGTGGGTCGAGAAGTCGATCAGGTGCTGGAGTTCATGCAGGAAGGTGGCCGGCACGTTGAGGCCCACGTCGGTCACCGTGTGCGAGCAGCTCACCGTGGCGCTCGGATCGGGCACGATGGAATAGAAGATCTCGCCCTGATTCGAGTACGGGTCGGTCGCGCCGTCGAAATCCTGCGAATCGAAGAAGCCCGCCACGTAGCCCTGCGTCTGGCAGGTCGACGTCGGCGTATCGGCGTTCACCACCGGCGACATCAGCATGATCACGTGGCCGTTGTTGTCCACGTCCGACGGCGGCCCGAAGGCGGCCGTGTCGATCGGATAGAGCGTCTGGTCGAAGTACTGGCCGAACTGCTGCAGCTGCGTCGCCGTGAACCCGTTGGTCGGCGCCAGCGTGTCGATGTACAGCAGCACGTCGGTGCCGGCGTACGCGAGCTGCGCCCCCACGTTCTTCCAGGTGCCGTTGCCGCTGAACGACGACAGCACGTGGAAGCTTCGCACGCTGCCCACCGGCGGCGTCGCGACGGCGTAGCTCACGTGCGCGGTGCGGGTCGCCGACGCCGCCCGGAAGTGCGCGCTCGTCTGCTGGAACCGGCCCGCCGCCGCCAGCGACCGTTCCTTGGCGCGCAGCACCGAGTAGGCGTGCTGCTGGAACGCGTGCGAACGCGCACCGGCGAGCGACACGCCCGGCGCCTGGCCGGTGAGGAGCCGCGACATCCGCGCCGAGGCCACCGAGGCCGAGGCGGTCGTCGTCGCCGCCGCGACGTTGTAGAGCACGTCGGAGTTGGCCGCGTTGTCGGTCGGGAACTCCGGTATGACCAGATAGCTCGCCCCGTTGCCGGCCACCGTGACCGTCGTGCCCCCGTTCGTGCAATCCACCCGCGCCGTCGCCGCCACGGCCAGCGTCAGCGTCCCGGTCACCGAGCACGGGTTCACCTTGATCGACGAGACCGTGGTGTTGCCCGTCCCCGTGGTCCCCGTGGTCCCCGAGGAATCGGCGGGCAGGAAGTCGGGCGCCTTGCAGCTGGCCAGCGCCACGAGCGCGCCAGCCATGGCCGTGGCTCGGACGACGATCGATTGCATGGGCGCGAAACGGATCTTCGGTTGCGGCATGGTGGGCGCTCGGGTGGGTTTTGACGTGATAGTGGTCGGTACGCGGGGAAGTTCCCGGGCCGGCCGTTGCCTACGGGCGCTTGCGGTCGCGGAGCCGCGTCAGTTCTCGGCGGTCCTTCTTGGTGGGACGGCCCTTGTCCTCCCAGACGAACGCAGCCGGCGCCAGCCGCAGCTGCTCGGCCAGCCGCTCCCGCTCGGCGCGGGATTCCGGCGTCTCCTCGTACAGCGCCTGCGCGTCGCGAGCCGACCCGCGCCGGCCGGCGACGCCGCGCACGACGACGATGTGCTCGTACGGGCCGAGCCGGACGCGGATCTCGTCGCCGGGCCCGACCGGCTTGGCCGGCTTGGCGCGCTCGCCGTTGAGCTCCACCTTGCCGCCCTGCACGGCGTCGGTGGCCAGGGAGCGCGTCTTGTAGAAGCGCGCAGCCCAGAGCCACTTGTCGATGCGGATGCGGGAGTCGTCGGCGGCCATGCGTGAACGTATCGCGCGAGGGCGCACGGGGCGAGAGGGCCCCGCCGCCCGCATTGTGCAAGCCCCCGCCAAACCATACAATGTGTCTAATCCACTTCGGAGGCGGATCGTGAAGAAGACCCTGATTCTCGCGGCGAGCGTGCTTGCCCTCGGTGCGTGGAGCGCCGTAGCCGCGCCGCCGAGCCACTTCCAGATGAACGTCGACCGGACGGCGTCCGGCTGGTCGTTCCATTGCACAAGCGGGTGCGCGTGGACCGACCTCACCGTCGGGTGCACCGGCGACTGCCGCACGCTCGTGGACAGCACGGGAGCCACCACGCACTTCACGGAGAAGACGGAGGCGCGCGGGTTCGCGTTCGTCATCCGGGACTCGGTGCGCGGGTGGACCGCCGCGTCGAAGGGCGGCACGCGGTGGAGCAAAGTCGGCTGGGGGTGCGCGAGTCTGCCCTGCCGGGCGCGGTTGAACGCGGCGGGGGTCAGCGGACCGCCGTTCGGCAAGTAGCGCGGCGCCAGCTCCGCGAATCCCGCGTCCCCATGCGAGACAAGCCCACCATCACGATCTCAGCCGACGCCAAGAAGCGGGCCATCGCCTCGCTCAAGCGCTACGCCTCCGAACACTTCGACCAGGAGATCGGCGATCTCAAGGCCGATCTGCTCCTCGACTACATCCTCCGTGAAGTCGGCCCGACCATCTACAACCAGGCCATCGCCGACGCCAAAGACTTCTTCCAGGAGCGCACGGCGGATCTCGACGCCGTCTGCTACCGGAAGGAGTTCACGTACTGGCCGAAGCCCGGCCGCGGCGACTGATTCCTCCCGCACCAGCGGAGGCCAACCACGATGCCGATATCCAGTCTGGGCTTCGATCTCGACCGCGGTGAACGCGAGCTCTGGGCGGGCGCGCCCCGCCCGGGCGTCGTCCTTCGCGCCAGTGACACGTTCATGATCCCCTTCAGCCTGCTCTGGGGTGGGTTCGCGGCTTTCTGGGAATACATGGTCTTCCGGCAGGGCGCCCCGCTGATGTTCAAGATCTGGGGCGTGCCCTTCGTGCTCGTCGGCCTCTACATCACCGTCGGCCGTTTCTTCACCGACGCGCTGCGGCGCGCCCAGACCACCTACCTCGTGACCTCCGGCCGCGTGATGATCAACAGCGGCCTGCTCTCGCGCACCACCAAGTCGCTCAACCTGCGCACGCTCACCGACGTGACGCTCAACGAGCACCGGGACGGCACCGGCACCATCACCTTCGGACCGCAGATCGTTTCGCGCGCGCTCTACCAGGGCATGGCGTGGCCGGGCATGCAGCTCACGCCGGCGTTCGAGATGATCCCCGACGCGGCCAAGGTCTATGACACCATCCGGAAGGCGCAGGAACAGGCGGGGCAGGCGGCAGGTTGATTCCGGGCGCCGCGATCGACCCTGGCGTGCCCCAGCACACCTCGTCCCGAACCGCCGGAGCCGCCGTGCCGCGCAATCCCGACTCACCGAACGTCCTCGTCCTTCCGCCGGTGCTCGTCGCGGTCACGCTCGCCGCGGGCCTGCTGCTTCATCACTTCGCGTGGACGGTGCGCGTGTTCCCGCTCTGGCCGGCGCGCCTGGCCGGCGCCGCGCTGGTCCTGGCCGGCGGTGTACTGGCCATCCGCGCGCACCAGGTGATGCACCGGGCGGGCACGAACGTCATTCCCACGCTCCCGGCGCTCGTGCTCGTCACCGACGGCCCGTTCCGCTTCACCCGGAACCCGCTCTACGTCGCCGCCACCGGCGTCTACCTCGGCGTCGCCCTGTGGGTGGACGGTCTCGTTCCGCTCCTGCTCGCCGTCCCCATGATGGCGATCCTGCACTGGGGCGTGGTGCGGCGCGAGGAGCGCTACCTCGCCGCGAAGTTCGGCGAGCCGTACCGGGAGTACCGGTCTCGCGTCCGCCGGTGGTTCTAGCTCGGCACCAAGGGCCCTATGTCCTCCGTTCCACCACACGGCCCCCTTGACTCCTAATGACCGGCGAGTAACTTAACCGGCGCGCGAGGCAGAAACGCTTGCCTCGCGCCTTTTCATGCCCGGAAACTAAATGACCGACCCGTCGGTTATTAGCTGAGCTTGTCGGATTTTGGAGGATACGATGGTTGCACCCGATCTCCAACACGAACCGAAATGGCGCCGCATGCCCGAAGAGCGGCCGCGCCAGATTCTCGACGCCGCATTCTCCGCCTTCGCCGAGCACGGCCTTGCTTCGGCGCGCCTCGACGATATCGCGCGCCGCGCCGGCGTTTCAAAGGGCACCATCTATCTCTACTTCCAGAGCAAGGAAGACCTCTTCCGCGAAGTGGTCCGCCACACGGTCGGCGACGCCATCGACGACCTCGCGCGCCGGCTCAACGGCCCCACCGCCACCGACGACCTGAACACGTTCATGGAAGCCAAGTGGGCCTTCGTCTGCTCCGAGAAGTTCCCGCCGCTCCACCGCTGGGTGCACGCCGAACTGAACGCCTATCCCGAACTGGCGCGCTTCTACGGCCAGGAAGTGCTGGGCAAGAGCAGGCAGCTGCTGCGCGGCATCCTCGAGCGCGGCATCCGCGACGGTGAGTTCCGCCGCATGGATCCGGCGGTCGCCTCGCGCATGCTGATGGCGCTCATCGCCTCGTACGGCAACTGGCGGCACAAGCCCGTGCTGTGCGACTCCATCGGCGGCCAGTCCGACAAGCAGCTGCTCGAAGAGATCCGCGAGTTCTACCTCAACGCCATTCGTCCGGCGCCGAGCGCGCCCGACGCGACCCCGACACTCGTCTCATGAACGTCACCCCAAGTCTCCGGGCCACGCGCGCCGCGGCCCGCGTATTGTTCGCCGCAGCCCTGCTCGCGCCCGCGCTCGCCGCTCAGCAGCCGGCCCCGCAGCCGCTCTCGCTCGCCGACGCGGTGCGTCTGGCCGCGCGCCAGAGCGCGCTGGTCCAGTCGGCGGCGCTGCGCACCGCCCAGGCCAACGCGCGCGTCTCGCAGTCGCGCTCGGCCTTCCTGCCCAACCTCGACGCCGGCGCCACCGAAGCGGAGAACACGCTCAACTCGGCGACCTTCGGCTTCAACTTCCCGACGCAGCCCGGGCAGCCGCCCTTCCTCAACCCGCTCGGCCAGATCATCGGCCCGGTGACCACGCTCGACCTGCGCGCCCGCGCGTCGCAGACGCTGTTCGACCCCGCCGCGCTCGGCCGCCTGAACGCCTCGAAGGCAGGCGCCGCGGCCGTGGGCGTCGGCGAGAGCGCGGCCGCGGAACAGGCGGCGGTGCAGGCCGCGGCGGCCTACGTGCAGGCGCTGCGCGCCGACGCGCAGCTCTCGGCCCGCCTCGCCGATTCGTCGCTCGCCGTCGATCTGCTCGGCATCGCGCAGGATCAGCTCACCGCCGGCGTCGGCGTGGCGCTCGACGTCACGCGCGCCGAGTCGCAGCTGGCCGGCGTCAAGGCGCAGCTCATCTCGGCGCGCAACTCGCAGGCCCGCGCCCGGCTCGACCTGGCGCGCGCGCTCAACCTGCCGCTCGACACGCCGTTCCAGCTCACCGATTCGCTCGCCGCGCTCGACGGCGCGGCCGCCGGCGCGGCCGACGTCGACGCCGCGGTGGCCGAAGCGATGCGCCGGCGGCCCGACGTGCGTGGGCTGGAGGCGCAGATCAGCGCTGCCCAGGCGCAGATCAACGCCGTTCGCGACGAGCGGCTGCCGGCCGTAAACGCCTTCGGCAACGGCGGCTACATCGGGCTCCGCATCAACCACCTGCTGGCCACGTACACGTGGGGCATCGAGCTGTCGGTGCCGGTGTTCGACGGCAACCGGCGCGACGCGCGGATCACCGAGCAGGACGCCGCGGCGCGGGACCTCCAGGTGCGCGTGCGCGACCTGCAGCAGCAGGTGGCCGCCGAAGTGCGCGGCGCCGTGCTCGACCTCTCGTCGGCGCGCCAGTCGGTGGACGCCGCGCGCGAGCGCGTGCGGCTGGCCGAACAGGAAGTCTCGCAGGCGCGCGACCGGTTCCGCGCCGGCGTGGCCGGCAACGCCGACGTGATCACCGCCTCATTGTCGCTCAACGCCTCGCGCACGCAGCTCATCGACGCCGAAACGGCGTTCCAGGCCGCCCGCGTGGCGCTCGCGCGCGCCGAAGGGCGCGCGACCTCGCTCGAATAACCCGCGTCCCGATCGCATCCACGACCCCGACCACTCAATAGTCCGAACCATGGCAACCCCGACCAATTCCGCAGATCTGGACGCCAAGCCCGCCACCAACGGCTCCCGGCGCCGCTTCGTGCTCCCCGTGCTCATCGTGCTCGTCGTCATCGGGCTCGGCTGGGCGGTGAAGGAGTACCTCTACGCCCAGGCGCACGAGTCCACCGACGACGCCCAGGTGGACGGCGACATGACGCCCGTGCTCGCCAAGGTGGGCGGCTACGTCCAGAAGATCACCGTCGACGAGAACGTGCACGTGGCCGGCGACTCGCTGCTCGTGCAGATCGATCCGTCCGAGTACGAGGCCCGGCTCGCCCAGGCCCAGGCCGATCTGGCCGCGGCGCGCGCCGCCGTGTCGGGCCCGCTGGGCGAGGGGCAGGCGCAGGCCGCGGTGCAGGCCGCGTCCAACCAGCGCGCCTCGCTGGACGCGCAGATCGTCGCGGGCCAGGCGAACCTGACCAAGGCCAACGCCGACCTCGCGCGGGCCCGGGAACTGGTGGCCAAGCAGATCGTTTCGAAGCAGCAGCTCGACGCCGCGCAGGCGGCCGCCGACGCGGCAGCCGCCACGCTGCAGGCGCTCGAGAAGCAGAAGAGCGCCGCCGGCTCGAACATCACGGCGGCCGAAGCGGGCGTCCGGCTGGCCACGGCGCGGCTCGCCGCGGCGCAGGCGGCCGTGGACAACGCCAAGCTGCAGCTCTCGTACACGCGCATCGCGGCGCCCATGGCGGGCCTCGTGTCGCGCAAGCAGGTCGAGATCGGCCAGCTCGTGCAGGCAGGCCAGCCGCTGCTGACCGTGGTCGCCGACACCGGTGTGTGGGTGACGGCCAACTACAAGGAGACGCAGCTCTCCGACATCCGCGTGGGCCAGCCGGTGGACATCGAGGTCGATGCCTATCCGGGATGCGCGGCTGAAGGAAAGGTGGAGAGCCTGTCGGCGGCCACGGGCGCGAAGTTCGCCCTGCTGCCGCCCGACAACGCGACCGGCAACTTCACCAAGGTCGTGCAGCGGGTGCCGGTGCGCATCGCCGTCACCAAGGGGTGCGGCGCCGACCGTCCGCTCCGCCCGGGCATGTCGGTGGTCGCGCACGTCGTCACGAAGTAACCGCCAACCAGCAGCGAGGCATCCATCATGTCGGATTCGGCCGCCACGGTCGAGCCCGGGGCGCATCTTGGCGCCGGGGCGCGGGGCACGGCTCGCGTCGTGTTCGACGCGCCGGCGCGGCCCGCCGAGCACGAGGACCCGTACAAGTACAAGTACATCATCGCCATCGCCGTCACGCTGGCGGCGGTGCTGGAGCTGATCGACACCTCGATCGTCAACGTCGCCATCCCCAACATGATGGGGAACCTGGGCGCCACGCTCGACGAGATCTCGTGGGTGTCCACCGGCTACATCATCGCCAACGTGATCGTGATCCCGTTGTCGGGCTGGCTCTCCGCCTACTTCGGGCGCAAGCGATACCTCACGGGGTCGATCATGCTGTTCGTGGCGGCGTCGTTCATGTGCGGCGCGGCGCATTCGCTGGGCGCGCTCGTGTTCTGGCGCGTGGTCCAGGGCCTCGGCGGCGGGGCGCTGCTCTCCACCGCGCAGACCACGCTGTTCGAGTCGTTCCCGCCGCACGAGGTGGGCATCGGACAGGCGATGTTCGGCGTCGGCGTGATGGTGGGCCCCACCGTGGGGCCCACGCTCGGCGGCTGGATCGTCGACAACTACAACTGGCCCTGGATCTTCTACATCAACGTGCCGCTGGGCATTCTGGCGGCGTTCATGGTCTACACGTACGTCCACGACGCGGCCCACCAGGCGCGGGCCAAGAGCATCGACGTCGCCGGCATCGTGCTGCTGGCCACCGGCGTCGGGTCGCTGCAGTGGATGCTCGAGCGCGGCGAACGGTACGACTGGTTCGAGTCGCGGTTCGTGACCGTGCTGTGCGTGATCTCGGTGGTGTCGTTCATCCTCCTGCTCTGGCGGGAGCTGACCGCCAAGGAGCCGGTGATCAACTTCCGCGTGTTCAGGAGCCGGCAGCTCGCCGCCGGCGTGAGCATCGCCGCCTTCCTCGGCCTCGCGCTGTACGGGTCGATCTTCGTGCTGCCGGTGTTCCTCCAGCAGCTGCACGGATTCACCGCCAACCAGACGGGTCTCGTCATCCTGCCCGGCGCGCTGGCGTCGGCGTTCACGATGATGTGGGTGGGACGCAACGCCAACTGGCTCGACGCGCGCATCACGGTGACCATCGGCGCGCTGTTCTTCATGCTCTCCATGTACCAGCTCTCCTACCTGAGCCTCGACGCGGGACGTGCCGATCTGTTCTGGCCGCTCATCTGGCGCGGCCTGGGGCTGGGGCTGATCTTCGTGCCCCTCACCAACGCCACGATGGCCGACCTCGCCACGCGCGAGCTGGCCCAGGGCACGGGCATGTTCAACCTCACGCGGCAACTGGGCGGGTCGCTGGGCATCGCCATCATGGCCACCCTGCTCACCCGGTTCACCACCGTGGCCCGGGGCACGCTCATCCAGCACGTCACGTCCACCGACCCGCTGACGCTCGGACGGCTCGGCGCGATCACCAACGCGATGATCGCCCGCGGCGCCAGTCCGTTCGTGGCCCACCAGCAGGCGCTGGCGATCATGGACCACCAGGTCATGGCCCAGTCCAGCGTGCTGGCGTTCTCCAGGATCTACCTGTTGAGCGGGCTGCTGCTGCTGTCATCGCTGCCGCTGCTGTTGTTCTTCCATACGGGAAAGGCCCGCACAACGGTGCGGGACATGCACTAGCGCCCGCCGGACGGAACTCTTTCCGGATTCGGCAGGTTCTGTGCAGGACTGCCGGCGGGGGGCTTCCTCTCGACGGCCGGGCGTTCCTCCGCTAGCATCGAGCCCATGGCCAACTCTGCCCGCCACCACTGGGTCGTCCGCGTCACGCACTGGGTGAACGCGTTCGCGCTCACGCTCATGGTGACCACCGGGCTCCGCATCTTCAACGCGTATCCGGCGTTCGCGCGCAAGGGCGAGAGCTTCTGCTGCTATCCGTTCGCCGGCACGCCGATCCCCGCCTGGCTCACCTTCGGCGGCTGGCTGGCCGGCGCCCGCCATTGGCACTTCGCCGCCATGTGGCTGCTGGTGGCGAACGGACTGGTCTACGTCGGCTTCATCTATTTGCACGGCGAGTGGCGCGACCTCACGCCCCGCCGCGGCGACATCCGCGATTCGTGGGAGATGGTGAAGTTCTACCTCTTCGCGCGCCCGGACCATCCGCGTCAGGGCAAGCACAACGCGCTGCAGCGCGGCGCCTACTTCGCCATGCCCGTCTTCGGCGCGCTGGCCGTGGTGTCGGGGCTCGCCATCTGGAAGCCGGTCCAGCTCGGCTGGCTCACGCGCCTCATGGGCGGCTACGTCTGGGCCCGCTACTGGCACTTCCTGGCGATGCTCGCGCTGGTGGCGCTCACCGCCGTGCACGTGTTCATGGTGTTCAGCGTCGATCCCTACGCGCTGCGCGCGATCACCACCGGCGGCTACGACGACGCGAAGTCTCCCGAAGAGCGCAACGCGCGCCCCTTCTGGTGGAAGCGTCGCAAGCCAGCGCCCACGCCGGGCGCATCGGAGGCCCCGTGACCATGGACCGCCGCCGGTTTCTCCAGTTGAGCGGCGCGTCGCTCACCGCGGCGTTCTTCGCCGCCTGCGATTCGCAGGGGCCCGACAGCGCCCAGGGGCTGCTCGCCTTCGCCGAGCGCCGCAACGAGGGCGTGGAACGCCTGCTCTTCCGCCACACGTCCATGGACCGCGTGTCGACGCGTGCCGCCGCCGCGGGGAGCGCCTTTCCCAAGTACTTCATCTCCGACCAGGTGCCGTTGTGGAACGAGGCGGCGCGGGGGCCGTGGACGCTCGAGGTGGGCGGGCTCGTCGACCGCCCCCTCCGGTTGTCACTCGACGACCTCCAACGCCTGCCGCGCATCACGCAGCGCGTGAACCACTATTGCGTGGAAGGGTGGACCGCCGTGGCCGACTGGACCGGCACCCGCGTCTCCGAGCTCGCGAAGATCGCCGGCATGCACGCCGACGCGCAGTACGTCGACTTCGCCTCGTTCGACGACGGCTACCACGAGAGCTGGGACCTGGCCAGCGCGATGCACCCGCAGACGCTCGTGGCCTACGGCATGGATGGCCGGCTCCTGGGTCCCGACCACGGCGCCCCCGCGCGCGTGCACTCCCCCGTGAAACTCGGCTACAAGAACACCAAGTATCTGGTGCGCGTGCGGTTCATGGCCGAGCGCAACGGCGGCTACTGGAGCGACCAGGGCTACGAGTGGTACGGGGGCACCTGAGCCGCCGCGCCGGAATGCCGACCGTATGATTCGGCAATCGATTTCCCCTTAACGCTTGCGGCAACGCTTCGTCTCCCACAGTGAGGCCGGGCGATGGTGCGCGGCGTTAAACAGGGGGAATCATGAAGAAGTTCAACGCATTCGTCACCGGCGTGGCGCTCGTGTGCGGCATGGCGAGCTCGGCGGCAGCGCAGCGCGGCGGCGGTGGTGGCATGGGACAGATGGGCGGCCGCGGCATGGGACGCGCCGACGGCGCCGGCGGTCAGGGTGGCGGCATTCGGGCGGCCGTGAGCCGCCAGCTCTTCCGCGGCATCATCCTCACCGACGCCGAGAAGACGCAGCTCCAGAAGGTGGAGGCCGACGCCATCACCCAGCGGCAGGCGCTGGCCAAGGCGGCCCAGGCCGACCGGCAAGCAATGCGCACGGCGCGCGAAAACGGCGATACCGTGGCGCTCAACGCTGCCCGGGCTCGCGTGCGCGGCCAGCAGAACCGGCAGATCGCCATGCGCGCCCAGATCGAGCGCGGTGTGCGCGGCGTGCTGACGCCCGATCAGCAGAAGATTTTCGACGCCAACCGCGACCGCATGCGCCAGCGGATGGAGCGCGTCGCGACGCAGATGCGGCGCCAGCGCGGCGCCATGCGGCGGCAGATGATGATGCGCGGCTTTGGGCAGGGCCGCGGCATGCGGATGCAGCGGGGACGCGGCCAGGGGCAGGGCGGCAACGGACCCGGCATGCAGATGATGGGTCCCGGTCGCGGTGGAAACGGTCAGGGCATGCAGATGGGACCGGGCATGCAGATGGGGCCCGGCCGCGGTGGCGCAGGCATGATGCGCGGACGCGGCGGACCGCCGCCCGATTCGACGGGCACCGGCAACGAGTAGTCCTGGGGTGGGGCAGGGGGGTGGAAATACGAAGGGCTCGCGAGATCGCGAGCCCTTCGTGCTTCCACCCTTTGACCGCCTCACCGCCTCACACTCTTACCACCCCGGCGCCATTTGCACGCCCACCACCCAGCCCTTCCCCGGGCGCTGGAACGGATGCGCCACGTACGTTTCGAGAATCAGGTACCCCAGCAGGTTCACGCGCGCTGTGACGCCGGTGCTGAACACCGGAATGTGGTCCACGCAGTTGATGCCGTAGGCTGCCTCGGCCACGTTCTGGGCCGAGGTGCAACTCGCGGGAATCCGATTCGCTGAACTGGCCCACCGGAAGTCGGGAGGCTGCGAGCTCGAATAGGCGATGCCGCCGTCGAAGAACGGCGCGATCTCCACCGGCAGGAACGAGGTCGGGAGAATCCCGAATGCCGGCGAGCCGAACAGCGGAATCCGCCACTCCAGATTGATCACGTCCACGCGGCTCCCGAGCAGCCGGTCGAACACCGGACAGGTATTAGGGTTTGACACCGATACGCACTCGTTGGGGCCGAACGATCCGTAGCCGTAACCGCGAATCAGCGTTTCCTCACCCAGATAGATCGGATACATCTGCCCGCTGGCGTACGCTTCGGCGTCCCGTCCGTAGCGCCCGTAGTGCAGCCCGCGCACGGCGAAGGTGAACGGATTGGCGAAGAAGTACCGCCGGTAGTCGGCCAGCAGCCCCTGGTAATTCAGCTTGCCGACCGTCGGGTTGGCCTCGATGCGCCAGCGCTCGCCCGAGACCGGACCCACGTACGCTTCGTTCGCGTTGTCGCTCACAAGCGCGATATCGCCCTGGAGGAAATACGTCGACGGGTAGGACACACCGTTAGTCCGGTTCTCGGCGATGACTTGCCCGCTCTGAGCGAGTACGAACTGGTCGATCTCAGTATCGTATCCAAGATGCGTGGCCGATACGCCCAGTTCGACGCGTCGCGTCGTGGAGAACGGGTACTGCGTGTTGAGGGACGCCTGATCGATGTAAATGCGTTGGAGAACCTGCGCGTAATCGATGGCACCGGGGTACGTGCTATCGGGAGCGAGGTAGGTGTAGCCGGTCAGATACGGGATGTGCTCGAGCCCCACGGACCAGTTCCATCGGTTCCGGAGGTTGATGTACTGCACCGCACCGCCGATGTCCTTCACCGTGCCATTGGCCTGAATCACCGAGTAGATCTGCCGGTCGCTCAGCTGGTCGCCCCACAGCGCCGCGATGCCGCCCACGATGCCGGTGCCGAAGTAGCCGCCCGTCTGCACGCCCACGCTCGGCTGGCTGATCGCGTCGAGAGAGAACGCCGAGTGGTACGGCTCGACGGTGAAGTCGTTGCCCGACACCAGCCCGCCCAGCGGGTCCTTGAGATACGCGGTTACCGTGTTGGTGCCCGGCAGGTCGCCCGGCGGCAGGATGCTCGCCATGCTCACCGTCGGCGTGGCCTCCACCGGCAGCCCCTTGGTGGCCGAAGCGTCGAGGCCGTAGATGCCGTAGCCCTGGCTCTGGAACACCGTGAACAGCAGGCGGCCCGTCTGCGCCGACACGGTGATGGCCGGCGACGTCTCGGTGATGCCGCTCACGCCGGTGGCCACCTTGGTCACGCGCGTCACCGTGCCCATCGCGAGGTTGAGCCGGTAGATGTCGCTGAAGCCGTCCTGCGCCGACACGAACAACAGGTCCTTGCCGTCCGGCGTGTACTGCGGGTTGATCTCCTTGGCGTTCGGGAAGGGCGAGTACACCGTCACCGGCCCGCCGTGGATGCTGATCGTCGCCAGCTGCAGCGGCGAGTAGGACAGGTCGGTGAAGTTGGTGGACGCCCCGCGGTCCGACGAGAACGCGATCGTCTGGCCGTCGGGCGAGAAGGTCGGCATCTCGTCGCCGTTCCGGTCGTTGGTGAGCTGCGTGACCTTCTCCGTGCGCAGGTCGAGCAGGTAGAGGTCGCTGATCCCGCCCTTGAGGCCGGAGAGCGCCATCAGGTTGCCGTCGGGCGACCAGGCCACGGCGTTCACCGCGTTCACGCCACTGAGGTCGATCTTCCGCGTCAGCTTGCCCGTCTCCACGTCCACCACCGCCACGTTGTTCTTGCCGTTCTCGTCCACCATGAACGCGAACTGCCTGCTGTCCGGCGACCAGGCGCCGCTCGACTGCACGAAGTTCAGCGCGTCAAAGTGCGGGTCGCTGGAGGGCGACACCAGTTTGCGGATGATCCGGCCGGTGCGGGCGTCTGCCAGGTAGAGGTCGTAGCTGAACAGAGCCCGCGACGAGAAGAAAGCCACGTACCGGCCGTCGGGGCTGATCACCGGCGACACGTTGGCGTCGCCGCCCTTGCGGTCGGGCAGGATCACCGGCTGGCCGGCGTCCCGCGGCTTGGTGCGCCCCACGAGCTGCGAGGTGTACAGCGCCTTGTTGGCCGCCGCCCAGTCGGCGCTCAACGAGTCGGGCGTCTCGCCGAGCACCCGCGTGATCGCGCCATCGAGTCCCATGCGCAGCGACGTGCGGTACACGTCGATCACCGACCGCTCGCCCCACCTGCCCGCCACGTAGGCCCACATCGCCTGGCCGTAACGATAGGGGAAGAATCGCGGGTCCGTGTTCAGCTGCTTGATGGTCGGGAACGAGTCGCGCTCCACGGCGTCGCGCATCCACATCGCCGTCAACTCGCTGTTGCGCCCGAGCGAGAAGTACTCCGCCATGCCCTCGATGAGCCAGCCGGGCAATGTGCCCATGCGCGCCAGCCCGTTCACGTCGCCGTTCTCGGCGATGTCGTACTGGAACACGTGCACGAGTTCGTGGCCCAGCACGTGGTCGGTCTCGGCGTAACTGCCCTGGAAGGGCATGATGACCCGTGTGCGCAGCCCCTCGGTCACGCCCTGCTCGGCTTGGTCCGGCGAGTCGCTCACGACATTCGTCTGCTCGAAGTCGGAGTGGTCGGCGTAGAGGATGACGGACTTGCGCTCGAACTGGTGCGCGAAGGTCTCCGAATGGCGCGCGTACCAGCGCTCGGCCATGCGGCCGGCGTCGCGCACGGCCAGAGACTCCGCGGGGTAGAAGTACAGATCGAAGTGCTGCGTCCGCAGAATCTTGAAATTGAAGGTCTCGTACTGGACCTTGTTGCGGCCGAAGTACTGGGCAGACGCCGTCTGGACCCCGCCAAGCGCGAGCAGCGCCAGGCCGAGTGCCACCGGACGGGTGAGCGATCGAGTCATTGAAGCCCCGCGGTGGAACCGCTGGATGTGGTCATCATCGCCGCGCAGCGGGCGATCCCCTGCTGAATACCGGAGCCCACGCGCCTGGGCAAGGGGCCGGCGCACCGTAACATATCCGACTTCGACGGCGTTCGTGCCACGCGGGGCCTCCCGCCACAGTTCGGATGTTGTACGCCGCATGCGCCCCAAAGTGCCCCGGCCAGGGCGCGGCGCCGCAGCCGCGTTGCCCGCCGGACCAGTTCGCCCCATGATAGTCCCGGAAGTTCCGCGACTCTCCAGCTCTCGTCCCTCCGCCTCCCGGAGCGCCGATGCCCGCCCCCGGCTCCCGCCCTCCCGCGCGCGAACGCCCCTATCGCCGCACGCTCTTCGACCGCTACGGCCCCGATTTCGGCCGCGTACTCTTTGCGGCGGGCTGGGCGTCGCTCGGCGCCGTGATGTTCCTTCCCGTGGCGCTCTTCCACAGCCCGCCCGGTTGGCCCCTGCTCGTCACGATCCCGCTCTTCTACATCGTCGGGTGGGCGGCGATCACGGCGATCGCCCTGGTCATCACCAGGCCGGCCGGCGCCGTGGCCGACTTCTACCTCGCTCCCACCGGCGCCAGCACGCCGTACGAAGAGCAGTTCTCGCAGGAGGAAGCGCTGGTCATGCAACGCCGCGTGCCCGAAGCCCTCGAATCGTTCGAACGGCGCATCGCCGCCGACCCCGCCGGCGTGCGGGTCCGGGTCAAGGCCGCCGACCTCTACGCCGGTCTCGGAAACAACCCGCAACGCGCCGCCGAGCTGTTCCGCGACGTGCAGCGCCTCCCGGGACTCGGCTCGGGCGACGACCTGTATGTCGGCAATCGCCTGGCCGACCTCTATATGGGGCCGCTCGACACGCCGGCGCGGGCGCTCGTCGAACTCCGCCGCCTGCTGGACCGGTATCCTGAATCGCGCGTGGCCCCGCACCTCCGGCAGGCCATCGCCGCACTCAAGGCGCGCCACGTCACGGACGACCGGGGCGCCTAGTCGTCGTCGGGCCGCCGCTGACGCTTGCGCTCGCCCCGCCGCCGCTTGGCGTCCAGCCGCCGCTCCACCGACGCCCGCGTCGGCCGCGTGGGGCGCCGCTTCTTCGGCACCACGAGCGCCCGGCGCACCGTCGCCGCCAGCCGGCCCTCCGCGGCCTCGCGGTTCTGTGCCTGGCTCCGCCGCTCGCTGGCCACCACGCGCAGCGTGCCGTCGGCGGTGAGCCGCGACCGCAGCGCGTGCAGCAGCCGCGCGCGCTGCGCCTCGTCGAGGGCCCGCGAGGCGGCCACGTTCCACGACAGCTCCACGCGCGTGGACGACGTGTTCACGTGCTGACCGCCCGCCCCGCCGGCCCGCGACGCCCGCGCGTCGAGCTCGGCGCGCGGAATCGAGAGCGCCGCGCTCACGTAGAGGTCAGTTCGGCCCGGCATCGTTCGGCTCCGCCGCGCGGTGCACGCGCACCGCCGCCACCCGCCGCCCGTCCATCGCCACGATCTCGAGCTCGCCGCCTGGATAGGACGCCCGGTCGCCGATGCGCGGCAGGCGCCCCAGCCGGGCGAACGCGTAGCCGCCGATCGTCTGCCAATCGCCGTCGGGAATCGGCAACCGGTAGTCGCCGCGCACGTCGCGCAGCGACAGCGACCCCGCCAGCTCAAGCACGCCGTCGGTCTCGATCGCCGAACGCACGGCGACGTCGTCCTCGTCGTTGATGTCGCCGATCACCTGCTCCACCAGATCTTCGAGCGTCACGATCCCCGCCGTGCCGCCGAACTCGTCGAGCACCACGGCGATGTGCGCCCGCGTCTTGCGCAGGTCGTCCAGCACCCGCTGCGCCGGCCGGCCGTCGGGCACGAACAGCGTTTCCCGCAGATGCCGGGCCAGCGTGAACGGAAGCCCCTGCTCGTGCAGCCAGAGGTCCTTGGCCAGGAACACACCCACGATGTCGTCCAGCGAGTCCCCGTACACCGGATAGCGCGAGTAGCGCTCCCGCCGCAGGGCGTCCCGCACCTCATCTTCGGTCGACGAAAGCCGCAGCGCCACGATGTCGGTGCGCGGGCGCATCACCTCGCGCACGATCTTCGCCCGGAATTCCAGGACGTCGGCGAGCATCCGGGCGCCGGGGTCGGCGGGGCCGTTGCCGTCGGCGCCGGCCAGCCGCTCCCGGGCCTCCCGATGCGGGTCGGCCCGCCCCCCGGCCGGTGACGGCGCCTCGTCGGGCAGGCCGAACAGCCGGAGCAGGCCCCGGCGGATTGCCGGAATCAAACCGGGCCCAGCGGCCTCGCTCATGCGCGGCCAGCCGGGGGTGCGTAGGTCGGAAACTTGTGAACCGCCGAATCGTCCATGGCTATAGCAGAATGCCAGAGTTGCTGTCTTTGTGGTTTCCTTGCACTTTGCAACAGACCGACATCCTGTGCGCTTTCAGACCGCAGTAGAGACTCCGTCCTCGATCCAGGCCATGCTGACCCCGCGGTATCTCCTGCGCTGGGTCTATCTGGGCCGGCTCTCGCTTGCGAGCGCCATCTTCATCGCGGCGGTGGTGAACTGGGCCAAGCAGGAGACCGACGCCAGCAAGCTGACCGTGGTGACGGTCACGTTCGCGCTGGCGACGGTGGTGACGGTGATTTCGTTCGCCTACAGCGAAATATACCGCAAGCCGCTCGGCAAGACCTTCCTGTATCTGCAGAGCATCGCCGATCTGCTGCTCGTGACCGTGGTGGTGCACGTCACCCCCGGGTTGACGGAGAGCGGCGGCGTCTCGCAGTTCTCGGCGCTCTACATCCTCGTCATCGCCACGGCCACGCTGATGCTCCCGGTGGGCGGCGGGCTGCTCATCGCCGCGCTCGGCATCGTGCTGTTCTTCGCCGACACCGTGTTCGGCGTGAACGCCGACCTCCACAACAGCATCGTCTGGCTCCAGCTCGGCGTGTTCGCGGCGGTCTCGCTCGGGTGCGCGGTGCTGGCGTCGCAGCTGCAGAAGGCCGGCGAGGGCAAGGAAGTGCTCGCCGCCGCCCTCGAGCACGCCCGGCTGGAGGCGGACGACATCCTGCGCAACATCCAGAGCGGCGTCGTGACGATCGACTCCTCGGGACAGCTGCTCTACGCGAATCCCAAGGCGCAGGCGCTCCTGGGCGTGAACCTGGAATCGGTGCTCAACCGCCCGGTGCTCGATCGCATTGCGCAGGCCGCGCCCGAACTGGCCGAGGCGCTGCACCAATCGGTGACGCATCGCATCCGCACCACGCGCGGCGAGGGCATGGTGACCGCCGGCAGCCTGCGATATCCGATCGGCGTGACCACGACCTATACGGAAGGCGACGGCCTCCGCACCGACCGGACGGCCACGGCCATCTTCCAGGACATCTCCGATCAGAAGCGCATGGAGACGCTGCGCCTGCGCGCCGAGCGGCTGGAGGGAGTGGCCGAGCTGAGCGCGTCGCTGGCCCACGAGATCAAGAACCCGCTGGCGTCGATTCGCAGTTCGGTGGAGCAGCTCTCGCGCATTCCACGCCGGACGGACGACGAACGCACGCTGTCCGAGCTGGTGCTGCGCGAGAGCGACCGGCTGTCCCGCCTGCTCACCGAGTTCCTGGACTTCGCGCGCGTGCGCGTGGCGCACACCGGGTCGGTGGACGTGGCCGAAGTCGTGCGGGGGGCGGTGCGCCTCGCCGAAGCGCACCCCGACCGCGGTGCGGTGCGCATCGAATGCACGGTGCCCGACGACGACTCGCTGGTGGTGCAGGGCGACGAGGACCTGTTGCACCGGGCGGTGTTCAACCTCGTGCTCAACGCCGTGCAGGCCTCGCCCGAAGGGGGCACGGTGCGGGTGGACGCCACGGCCATGACGGCCGACCAACTGCCCCTGGGCGTGCGGTACGAGGACGGCAGCGTGGCCGTGCGCGTCAACGACGAGGGGCCGGGCATCGCTCTCGAGATCCGCGACCGGCTGTTCGATCCCTTCTTCACCACCAAGCCCGGTGGCAGCGGCCTCGGCCTGGCCGTCGTCCACCGCGCCATCGAGGCGCACCGGGGCATGGTGTTCCTCGACAGCGGCGCGCGGGGCACCACGTTCACCGTGATCCTGCCGCGTGCCCACTCCACCAACGGAGGCCCCGCGTGAGCACCCGTGTCGCTGACGTCCGTCCCAGCGTGCTCGTCGTGGACGACGAGTCGGGGATTCTCGAATCGCTGCGCATCCTGCTCAGGAACGAGGGGTTCGAACCGATCCTGGCCCACGGCGGCAAGAAGGGCCTGGAGATGCTGGCCGGCCCCTCGCCCGACATCGTGCTCACCGACATTCGCATGCCCGGGGTCACCGGCGTCGAAGTGTTGGCGGCGGCCCGGCAGCGCGACCCCGATGTGCCGGTGATCCTGATGACGGCGCAGGCCACCCTGCAGTCGGCCATGCAGGCGGTGAACGAGGGCGCCTTCTATTACATCCAGAAGCCGTTCCGCAACGACGAGCTGATCGCGATTCTCAAGCGTGCCGCCGAGCACCGGCAGCTGCGCGTCGAAAACAAGTCGCTCAAGCAGGAGATCAAACGGCGCGACAGCGGCCACGGCGACCGTCCGGTGGGCACCAGCAAGCCGTGGATGGAAGTCCTGCGGCTGGCCGAGACGGTGGCGCCAACCGAGAGCACGGTGCTCATCCAGGGCGAGTCGGGCACCGGCAAGGAAGTGGTGGCCCGCTACATCCACCAACTCTCCACGCGCACTGCCGGGCCGTTCCTGTCGATCAACTGCGGCGCGCTGCCGGAAGGGCTGCTGGAGAGCGAGCTGTTTGGCCACGTGAAGGGCTCGTTCACCGGAGCCGTGAAGGACAAGTCGGGCCTCTTCGCCGCCGCCGCCAAGGGCACCTTCTTCCTGGACGAAATCGGCGAGACCACGCCGGCCACGCAGGTCAAGCTGCTGCGCGTGCTGCAGCACCGCGAAGTGATTCCCGTGGGCGCCACCGACGCCGAGCCGATCGACGTGCGGCTCGTCGCCGCCACCAACCGCGATCTCGAAGAGGAGATCAAGGCCGGCCGATTCCGCAGCGACCTCTACTACCGGCTCAACGTCATCCTCTTCCACCTGCCCCCCCTGCGCCAGCGCCGGGACGACATCCCGCTGCTGGTGGACCACTTCCTGCTGCGCATCGCGCAGGCGCGCGGCGAGGAGCCCAAGCATCTCGACGCCACCGCGCTCGAAGCCACGCAGGAGTACGCCTGGCCCGGCAACGTCCGCGAACTCGAGAACGCGCTGGAGCGCGCCGCCATTCTCAGCACCGGTTCCGTGATTCCGGTGACGGCGCTTCCCGAACGCATCACGCAGCCGCGGTCGGAGCCCCTCGTTGCCGCCCGCACGCCGGCCAACCCGACGCTCGAGGCGGTCGAACGCGCGTACATCATGTGGGTCCTGCAGTCCGAAGGCGGCAACAAGTCACGCGCCGCCGAAGCGCTGGGCATCGATCCGTCCACGCTGTACCGCAAACTGTCCCGCTACGGAGTCGAGATATGACCGTGTCGCGCCACACGCCGCTCACCCCCCTGGACATGAGTGCCTGGCGGTTGTCCGTGCTCGTGCCCGTGTACAACGAGGCCAGCACCATCGACACCGTGCTCGACCGCATCCACGCCGCCCCGGTGCCCAAGGAAGTCGTGTGCGTGGACGACTGCTCCACCGACGGCACCCGCGACCGGCTGCAGCAGCTCCACGCCGCCGGCCGCATCGACAAGCTCATCCTGCAGCCGGAGAACCGGGGCAAGGGGGCGGCGATCCGCGCCGCGCTGGCGGCGAGCACCGGACAGGTCGTGCTCGTGCAGGACGCCGACCTCGAGTACACGCCGAGCGACTGGCCCGTGCTCCTGGCGCCGATCATCGACGGCCGCGCCGACGCCTGCTTCGGGTCGCGCTTTCTCGGCGGCCCGCACCGCGTGCTCTACTACTGGCACTCGGTGGGCAATCGGATGCTGACCACGTTCAGCAATATGCTCACCAACCTGAACCTGACCGACATGGAGACCTGCTACAAGGCGATGCGCGGGGATCTGGCGCGGTCGTTGACGCTCACCGCCAATCGATTCGGATTCGAACCCGAGGTCACGGCCCGGCTGGCGCGGGCCCGGGCCCGCGTGTTCGAAGTGCCGATCAGCTATTCGGGCCGCACCTACGCCGAGGGGAAGAAGATCAACTGGAAGGACGGCGTGGCGGCATTCTGGCACATCCTCAAATTCAACCTCCTGACATGAAGCGTCGCACCTGGTGGATGCTCGCCGGCAGCATCGCGCTGCTGGCGTTCGCCGCGTCGGCCACCGGTCTCCCCAACCAGTTCGCCTACGACGACGTCTACGTGATCCAGAAGGACGCGCGCATCCATACGCTCGTCCACTGGTGGCACCTCTTCGCCGACTCCTATTGGTCCAAGACCTGGGGCAGCGACGGCTACCGTCCGCTCACCATCCTCGGCTTCGCGGTCCAGTGGGCGATCGGGCACGGCTCGCCGCTCGTCTTCCACGTCGTGAACGTCGTGCTGTACATGGCCATGTGCGTGGCCGTCTTCTGGCTGCTCACCGGCGTGCTGCCCAGCGCGCCGGCCTGGATCGCCTCGGCGCTGTTCGCCGTGCACCCGGTGCACGTCGAAGCGGTGGCCAACGTCGTCGGGCAGTCGGAACTCACCGTCGGCCTGCTGCTCACGGCGGCCATGGCGCTCTACGTGTACGGGCGCCAGAACGGCCCGCTGTCGGTGGCCCGCCAAATCGCCATCGCCGTGATGTACGCCGCGGCCATGCTGTTCAAGGAACACGGCATCACGCTCGTGGCGCTCGTCGTCGCCGCCGAGATCACGGTGGTGCGCGACCCGCGCCCGCTCTGGACGCGGCTCGTGGAGATGCGCCCCTTCGTGCTCGGCCTGGTCGCCGTGGCCATGGGCTATCTGTGGGCGCGCAGCGTCGTCCTCGCCGGCAACATCAGCGGCTTCCACCCGTTCGTGCCCTTCCAGGGGCTCCACCTCTCCGCCCCCGACCGCATCCTCACGATGATCGGCGTGGCGCCCGAGTGGCTGCGCCTGTTCTACTGGCCGGCGCACCTCGCCACCGAGTACGCGCCGCCCTACATCGAGATCGCGCAGGGCGTGAGCATCACGCAGCTCCCCGGTCTCCTGCTCATGATCGCCGTGATCGGCCTGTTCTTCGCCACGCGCCGCAAGCTGCCGGCGGCGAGCTTCGGCATCGGCTGGGTCATCGTCGCCATGTCACCGGTGAGCAACCTCGTGCTGCCGGCGGGATTCCTGATCGCCGAGCGGACGCTGCTCTTTCCGAGCGTCGGCGCGATGATTCTCCTCGGCGCCCTGATCCCCAACGTCTACGACTGGTTGGCGGCCCGCCGCCTGCAGTGGGCCGGCGCGGCCGCGGTGGCCGCGCTCGTCGTCGCCGGCGCGTGGCGCAGCGCCGAACGCCAGAAGGTGTGGCACGACGACGACGTGCTGTTCAAGCAGGCGGTGAAGGACGCGCCCGACAGCTACCGGTCGCACTTCATGCTCGGCGCCTGGTACATGCAGAACAAACGGCTGCGCGACGGCGAGAAGGAGTACAGCGAGGGCATGCGCCTGTTTCCCTTCGACCCCTTCATGGCGTTCAGCTTCGCCGAGAACTATCGCGGCTGGGGCATCTGCAAGCCGGCGATCAATCTGTACAAGTGGGCCATCGCCATCGACTCCGAAATTGTCGTGGCGCGTCCGCAGCTGGCCAACTGCCTGTTGCTGGACAACCAGTACGTGGCGGCCAAGAAGGCCGCCGTGGACGCCGTGCGCCATGGAGGCCCGGTGAAGGACATGCACAACATTCTGGTCTGGGCGGACAGCGACATGGCGAATGTGGCGGCCCATGGGGTCCCCAACAAACCGTCTGGCGAATTGCCTGACTCTTTGCAGAAAACACACGCCACAACGACATCTCGCGATTCCGCTTCGCGTACAAAGCGTTGACTGACAGCAAGATGGATGGTTGGCACGCCGGTGGTCCCCAATTTGCCAATCAAGGACTCGCCAAGACTTCCAGCCGCTGCGCCGGCTGACCCATCCACCCCCGGAGACCACCATGTTTAGAAAGCGTGAAGGTTTCACCCTGATCGAGCTGCTGATCGTCGTCGTGATCATCGGCATTCTGGCCGCGATCGCGATTCCGAAGTTCGCCAACACCAAGTCGAAGGCCTACATCACCGCCATGAAGTCCGACCTCCGGAACATGGTGACCGCGGAAGAGGCCTTCTTCTCCGATTCGTCGAAGTACTCGACGGACCTGACGGCGATCAACTTCAAGCAGTCGACCGGCGTGAACACGCCGACGATCGCGACCGGCGCCGGCTACTGGACGGCCACGGTGACGCATAGCCAGCTCGCGGGCCACACCTGCGGCATCGGCGTCAACACCACGAACCCGATCGTCACGACGGCGGGCGAGGGCGAGCCGGTCTGTAACTAAGGCCGACAGCGGTTGAAGGTCTGGAGGGGCCGGGCGCTATCGCGCCCGGCCCCTCCTGCCGTTCGCCCCGGCCGCGCCGCGTCCCGCGCGCCGCGGTGACATGATTGCGCCGGCGCGATTCCGGTGCCGCGCGCGCGCCGCCCGCCGTGCATCGTGGGGCATGTGTCATGCGCTCCGCCGGCGTTCCGGATTCTCGCTCGTCGAACTGCTCGTCGCCCTCGTGGTGTTCGACGTCGCCCTGCTCGGCTTTGCCGCCGACGCGGCCATGCTCGTGCGCCTGCGCGGCACCGCGGCTCGGCGCGACGCTGCGCTCGCCGCCGCGCTGTCGCGCGTCGAGCGCATCCGCGCCGCCGGCTGCCCGCCCGATGCCGGCGCCGGACAGGCGACCCCGGCGCCCGGCGTGCACGAGCACTGGCGCGTCGAACCCGCCCCAGGTCCCGGGCTGCGCGTTCGCGACAGCGTCACCTACGCCGCGCCGCCGGCGCCGGCCGCCGTGGTGCTCGCCGCCACCGTCCGCTGCTGACGCATGCGCCGCGGCGTCACGCTCGTCGAACTTGTGGTGACGATGGTCGTCTTCGCGATCGTCATGGCGCTGCTGGCGCGTGCCGCCGTCTTTCACGAGCGGTTCCAGCGCCAGGAGCGCGCCGTCGAGGCCGGCCATCGGGCGGCGCGGCAGGCGGCCGCCATCGCCGTCTCGGCGCTGGCCGGCGCCGCGTCCGAGGATCTCACCGCCGGCCAGGCCACCGATTCCGCGCTCGATTTCATGGCCCCCATCGGCGCCGGCATCGCCTGCGCCGCCGGCGATGCACTGATTCTCGCCGCGGCGGCTCCAGCCAGCGGGCCGGCGCTCGCGTCGCTCGCTGCGTTTCCGGGTCCCGGCGATCGCGTGGCGGTGTACGACGATCGAGGCCTCCCGGCGCGGTGGAGGTCATACATCGTTGTCGGCACCGCGTCGGGCGGCGCCCAGTGCGCCGCCGTAGGGGCTCCGCCGTCCCCGACCATCACGCTGCGGCTCGACGCGCCGGTCGGGACGGGGCCGGTGGCGGCGTTCCGCCTGGCCCGGCGCACCCGGCTGGCGGCCTACCGCTCAGGCGACGGTGCCTGGTATCTGGGCCTGCGCGACTGGAATGGCGACGCGAACCGGTTCAACGGCGTGCAGCCGGTGGCGGGTCCCTTGCGCCCGCGCACCGGCTTCCACCTCGACTATCTCGACGCGGCGGGCCGCCCGCTCGACGTCCCGGTTGTTTCGCCGTCCGACGCGGCAAGCGTCGTCGTCAAGGCGCTCGCAGCCGACTCCGCCGCGGCCGCCGTCGAACGGGTCGTCGCTCTGCGCCGTGCGCCCTGACCCTCGGCGCCAGGGCGTCGCCCTGCTGGCCGCGCTGGTGGTGCTCGCCGTGGCCGGCACCTTCCTCGCCGCGGGCTACTACGCGGAGCGCGCGTCGTGGGAGCGTGGGCTGGTCTCCGTCCGCACCGCGCAACTCGAGGCCGCGGCCGAGGCCGGGATCCTCGATGTGGCCGCCGGCTGGGACTCCGCGGCGCGCTACCGGCAACCGGTGGGGACCACGGCCGCGGAGTCCCTCGCGACGGCCGCTCACGGCGCCACCGCCTGGGTCTGGATCACGCGGCTGTCCGCCACCAGCTACTGGCTCACCGTGCGGGTCGCGGATGCGCGGGACCGCACTCTCGCCGCCCGTGCGGCCGCGTTGCTGCATGTGGCCGCGCCCCGATTCCAGACCCACGGCTCCGCCGACTCCAGTTTTGAGGATTTGGGGGGCGTCGCCTTGGCCGACCTGGAATCCCGCGCCGAGCCGACCTTCGCGCCGGGCGCGGTGGTGTGGGCACCCACCGGAGCCCTGATGCGCGCCGCGGGAGATCTGGAACTCACTGGAGGGGACGGCGCCGGCATTCTGCTGGTGGACGGCACGTTGGTCATATCCGGGCCCGTTCGCTTCCGCGGGGTGATCATCGCCCGCCGCGGCGTCCGGGTCACCGGCGCTGACGCGGTCGTGACCGGACTGTTGCTGTCGGGAACGTCCGTTGTTGTTAACATCAACGCCAGCTTTGAGTTACGCGGTGATTCCAGCGTCGTGGAAGATATGGCGTGGCATGCCGGACGGCTGGATTTCGCCGAACGCGGGGCGTGGATTCCTGCTCCGTGACGGGCTAGAATCGGCCGGTTAGCGGACGCCTCGCGCGATGCCCCGTCTTGTTACCTCAACGCGCGTAGTTCGTATCCCGTGAGGCGCAACCGGCCATCCTGCGGCGCGCCTTCATTTTGGCAGTCGCCGTGCCCCTTCGGGCGCGGGGCGAGGGCCCCGCCCGCCGGATGCGGCATCACCCAGACCTCCTCATGGCATTCCTCGGTCGCAGCAAGACGACAGTCGGCCTGGACATCGGATCGGGCCTGATCAAGGTGGCGGTGATCGACCACTCCAAGGCGGAACCGGAGCTGGTCAAGGTTGCCATCGCGCCGCTGATCGCGGACGCCATCGTCGAAGGCGAGGTGATGGACCCCGGCATCGTGGCCGAGGCCATCCAGTCGGCGTTGGCGCAGGCGGGGGTGAAGGTGAAGCAGGTGGTGACCGCCGTGGGCGGCCGCGACGTGATCATCAAGAAGATCCAGATCGAGCGCGTGAAGGAGCAGCAGGCGCGCGAGTTGATGCGCTGGGAGGCGGAGCAGCACGTGCCGTTCGACATGGAGTCGGTGGAGCTGGACTTCCAGATCCTCGACCCCGACGGCGACGGTCTCGAAATGAGCGTGTTGCTGGTGGCGGCCAAGCGCGAGCTGGTGGAATCGAAGCTGCGGGTGCTGACGGACGCCGGGATCGAGGCGGGCATCGTGGACGTGGACGCGTTCGCGCTGCACAACGCCTTCGAGCTCAACCATCCGGACGCGATGACGGGCGTGGTGGCGCTGGTGAACGTGGGGCACGAAGTGACGAACATCAACGTCCTCGAAGAGGGTGTGCCGATTCTGACGCGAGACCTGGCGGTGGGCACGCGGCGGTTCCGCGAGGATCTGCAGCGGGAACGGGGGCTCGGCGCCGAGGAGGCGCAGGCGCTCCTGCAGGGCTACGACCGCTCGCCGCATCTGGACGCGATCCTCGAGAGCCGCGGAGAGGAGATCGCGCTGGGGATCGAGCGGGCGGTGGCGTTCCTGGCGTCCAACTCGCGCACGGCGAGCGCCGTGCGCGCGGTCTTCACGTGCGGCGGCGGCTCGCGCATCCCGGGGCTCACCCAGATGCTGGCCGACCGGCTCAAGCTCTCCGTGGAGCAGGCCAACCCGTTGGCCTCCCTGCAGGTGCGTGACGGCGCGCTCGAGTCGCTCGTCACTGACGAAGTGGCGCCCCTCCTGATGCTCCCCATCGGGTTGGCGCTGCGGCAAGTGGCCTAGGCCCAGCGGGATCCCCCATGATCGAAATCAATCTCCTTCCAGGCGCCACGAAAAAGACGAAGCGAGGCGGCGGTGCGCGCTTCGACTTCTCGTCGTTGCTCGCGGGCGTATCGGAACGGGTCAAGGATCGATGGCTCGCGGCCGCCGTGGTGTGCGGCGTGCTCGGGCTCGGCGCGATTGGCGCGATGTACCTCATTCAGTCCCGCCAGACTTCGCAGATCACGGCCGCCGAACAGCAGGGGCTGTCGGATTCGACGCGTTACGCGTCGGTGCTCAGCGAGCGGCTGCATCTCGAAGCGAAGCGCGACACGCTGCTGCGCCAGTTGAACATCATCCGCGCCATCGACGGCGACCGGTTCGTGTGGCCGCACGTTCTCGAAGAAGTGAGCGCGGCGCTTCCGGCCTACACCTGGCTCACCGCGCTGTCGTACACCGGTTCGCCGCAGGGGCAGAACATGGTCACGGAGCGGCCGCCGGGCGAAGCGGCGCCCAAGCCCAAGAAGGGCGTCACCGTCCAGACGGATATCCCGCTCGATACGGTGCACGTCCGTCTGCTCGGGCGCACCGTGGACATCCAGGCGCTCACGCGATTCATGAGCGACCTCTCGTCGTCGCCGTTCTTCTCCCAGGTGACCCTCGACAAGTCGGAGGCCGCGCTGGACAACGGCATTCAGGTAACCGACTTCACGCTGACGATGCTGTACACGCGGCCGGACTCGAGCGTCATCCACCGTGTGCCCCTCGCCGTCTCGGTGAAATAGCCATGGCCCTTCTTCCGACGAAACGAAACGACCAGTACAAGCTGCTCGTGGCCATCGTCTTCCTGGCCGCGGCGGGGCTGTACTTCAATTTTGTCTGGTCGCCGAAGGCCGAGGCGCTGGCCACGATGCAGACGCACGTCGACAGCCTGGGGGCGATGAACCAGCGCGCCAAGCTGGACGTGGCGCGGGGCAGCATCGACAAGCTGCGCGCCCAATCCGTCGAATACGCCAAGGAAGTCGAGATCATGCGGCAGCTCGTGCCCACGGGCAACGAGGTGCCGGCGCTGCTGGAATCGGTGTCCAACGCGGCCCGCCAGGCGGGTCTCGACATCTCCGGGGTGGCGCCCGACGGCAAGACCGAAGGCGACCAGTTCGACACCTACAAGTACAAGCTCGGCGTCACCGGATCGTATCACAAGATCGGCGAGTTCCTGACCAACGTCGGCGAACTGCGCCGCATCGTGGCCCCGATCAACCTGGCGCTGGCGCCCTCGTCGGCGCAGCAGCGCAACAAGGACAAGAGCACCCAGCTCCTCGACGCCACGTTCGACATTCAGACGTACGTGGCCCACACGTCGCCGGCCGAAACGCCGCCGCCGGCGCCGCCGAAGAAGGAGGGCAAGTGAAGCGCGCACTGATGGCGCTGGCCCTCCTCGTGGCCGGCGCCGGGACGGCCCATGGCCAGATGACCAAGGCCATCGACAAGGCCCGGAACGCGAAGGCCGCGGCCGATGCCCACGTGGCCAAGGAACAGAACGTCCCGGCGCAGACCCAAGGCAAGAAGGCGCCCGCGGCCCAGGCGCCGCAGACGAAATCGGTCCAGGGCACGTCGCAGGGAACGGGCACGGGCGGAAAGGTCGGGCCCAAAGGCCGCGTCGCGGCCCCCGCCAAGCTCGATACGGTGCCGGCGTTCGTCATGCGCGAGGCGTTCGACTACGACCGCGGCGCCGCGCGCGACCCGTTCGTGTCGCTGCTCAACACCACCGAGCTGAGGCCCGTGCTGTCCGACCTGCACCTGATCGGCGTGCTGTATGATGTGAACGGCCGGCATTCGGTGGCCGTGATGCGCGACAACGCCAACGCGCTCTATCGCGCGACGGTCGGTCAGACCCTGGGCCGGATGCGCGTGGCCCAGATCAAGCCGCGCGCCGTGATCTTTACCATCGAAGAATTCGGATTCAACCGCCAGGATTCGCTGGTGCTTGTGGATACCACGAAAACGAGGACTCCATGAAACGCGTAATGACGGTAGTCGCGGCGATGGCCGTCGCGCTCGTCGCCGGCGCCTGGCGCTCGGCGTCCGGGCCGGCGCCTGACGAGGGCGCCGTGACCTCGTTGAGCGTCGTGCCGGCCAGCGGCCGCGCCGAAGTGCTCATTGGCGTCGGCGGCACCGTTTCGGTTCGGGACTTCACGCTCCACGATCCCGAGCGGGTCGTCGTCGACATCAGCGGCGCCTCCCTGCGCATTCCCACGGGCGGCTACGATCAGGTCGATCGCGGCGGCGTCCTCGGCGTGCGGTATTCGCAATTCAGCCGCGGCGTGGTGCGCGTGGTCGTCTCCCTCGACGCCGCCCATCCGTACCGCGTCTCCAACGACGCCAACCAGATCCGCGTCAGCGTTGACGGCACGTCGGCCGACTTCGCGGCCTGGCACGTCGGCGGCTCGGTCGCCGCGCCGAGCGCCGTGGCCGATGCCCCGAGCGTCCCGGTGACCCCGGCCCGCAACGCGTCGGCTCCCGCCGAAGACGCCGCCCGGCCGGTGCCGGTGCGCGTCGTGCCCCTGCGCGCCGAACGCCAGCCCGTACGCGCCGCCACCTACAACGATCCGCAGGCCCAGCAGCAGCCGCGCATCACCGTCACCTGGGAGAACGCCGACATCCGCGACGTCACCGCGGCGTTCTCCGCGTACTCCGGCCGCACGATCATCCTCTCCAAGGGGGTCGAGGCCACCAAGATCTCGGCCACCATCACGGACCAGCCGTGGGACGTGGCGCTCCGCGTCGTGCTCAACGCCAACGGACTGGACGCCGTGGAAGATCCCAGCGGCATCCTGATCGTCGACACGCAGGACCACATTCGCGCCCAGCACGCGGCCGACCCGCTCGTCACGCGCAGCCTGCGCCTGAACTACACGAAGGCATTCGAGCTGAAGACCAGCGTCGAAGCTCGGTTGAGCCGCGACTGCAGCATGCAGGCGCAGGGCCAGGGCGGCGGCGGACAGGCCGCGGTCCCGACCGGCGCGGCCGCCGGCGCGGCAGGGGAGACGGGCGGCGGCGCCCCCGTGCTCACCAATCTGAGCTGCCCGGTGCGCGGCGCGGTCACCACCGACACCACCACGAACACGATGAGCATCACCGACGTGGCCGCCAACATCGATACGCTCGTCGCCTACGCGAAGAGCCTCGACATCCGGCAGCCCCAGGTGAACATCAAGGCCAAGATCATCCTCGTCGACCGCACGTCGCTCGAGGCGCTGGGCCTGCAGTACGACATCGGCAGCGCCAACCAGTACTTCAACGACCTCGTGCCGCGCCTCGACTCCACCGGCAAGCCGCAGACCACGCCGGGGCTGATCTACCTGGGCGGCAACACGATCTCGGCCATCGCCAACGCGTCGCAGACCGTGCCCGGCGCGGCGCTCAAGGCCGTGTACTCCGCGGCCATGGGCGGGTTCAGCTTCACCAGCTTCATCCAGGCCCTGTCCACCGTGTCGCTGCTCGACGTGCAGGCCGAGCCGAGCGTGACCACGCTGAACAACCACATCGCCAACCTCACCGCGGGCACCGAAGTGCCGGTGCGCGTCGTCGACGCCTCGTCGGCCGGCGGCACGCAGAACGGCCCCAAGGCCACGGTGCAGTTCCACCAGACCGGTATCATCCTGATCGTCACGCCGCAGATCACGGCCAACCATCAGGTGCAGATGCTCGTGCACGCCGAGAACTCCGACGTGCAGCAGTTCTCCAACGACATCGGCGCCGTGTTCCCCAAGCAGTCCATCGACAACGTGATGCTCGTGGCCGACGGCCAGACGGCGATCATGGGCGGATTGACCCAGACCAGCGTCACCGTCTCCAAGTCGGGCATCCCGGTGCTCGTCGACCTGCCGATCATCGGCCGGCTGTTCGGGTTCACCCAGCGTCAGGAAGTCAAACGCGATCTCCTCATCCTCATCACCCCGCACATCGTGGACGATGGGCAGGCGATGTCGGGTGACGGCAGCTCGCATTAGCCGGAACGGAGCGACCCGATGAAATCACCACTCGTGCGCCTGCTCGCGCTCGGCGTCAGCATCGCCGTCGTGATCAGCTGCGACTCGGCTCCCCTCACGGCGCCGCTGAGCAAGACCGGCGGGTCGTCCTCGACGAGCACGTCTTCGTCGACGGACAAGACGCCGCCCACGGTGACCATCGACACGCCCACCGTCGGCGGTCTGGCCAACGTCGGCGACTCGATTCTCGTCTCCATGCACCTGCACGACGACCGCGCCATTGCCGGCGTGTCCATCGTCGGGTACAAGGAGACGGGCAGCGTCGATCTCGGCACCTTCCAGCGCACGATCCGCTATTCGACCGTCATCGCCCCGGCCGCCGGCCTGTTCCGGTCCGGCCTGCGAGACACCGTCATCCGCCGCTATCTGCAGCCGGCCCAGCCGGTCGACACTTCGCTCGACAGTCTCATCGTTATCGCGACCGTCATGGATTCGGCCGGCAACGCCGACTCCGCGCTCCGCCGCGTCGATATCGTGTCCGGGCCCAAGGTGGCCGTCCTCGCGCCGGCGCAGGGCGACAGCGTCCCCGCCGGCGTCGGCATGACCGTCACCCTGCACGCCACCCACAGCCAGGGCGTGGCCAAGCTCAGCTACCACGTCACCGGCGAGACCAACTGGCCCACCAAGCTCGACACCACGGTGCTGGCCACCTATCCGCCGAACAGTCGCGACGTGACGCTCACCGGCGTCGTCCGCATTCCCGTCGATGCGCCCATCCGCGGCCACATCACCGTCGCCTCGGCGGCCACCGACGTCAACGGCCAGCCCGGGTCCGCCGCGCCGGTCTCCGTGTTCGTGCGCAGCGGCAGCAACGCCGAGCCCATCGTCACGCAGAACGTGCTCGCGCGCTCGGAGATCGGCGACAGCATCACCATCAACGCCAACGGCGACGGCATCCAGATGGTCGGGTTCGTTGTGCTCGACTCGGTGGGACACCAGCTGCAGCGCGACAGCCTGGCGCTCGCCGCGCCGTACGCGTCCAACGTGTCGCAGCGCGTGCCGCTGAGCCTCTCCGCCACGACGCAGGGCACCAAGGTCTTCATCTACAGCTTCGCCAAGGACCAGGCCAACCGCGTCGGCTTCTCCGTCAAGACCGGCGTCGCCATTCCGCAGGGCACCGAAGCGGCGGCCTACATCGACTCCACGCGGGTCGCGTTCGGCCAGACCTTCGCCATGCCCCGCAGCGGCGTGGTCGGCGACATCGCCGTCGATCCAGTGCACGGCAACGTCTTCCTGTCCAACACGAACTACAACCTGCTCGAGGTGTGGAACAACGCTACGCACACCTTCGCCACGAACGGCGTCGCCGTCGGCGCGCTGCCGTGGGGCATGGACATCAGCAGCACGAACGGCAACACGCTGCTCGTGGCCAACTCCGGCGGTACGAACATCAGCCAGGTCAACATCGGAACGTCCGATCCCAACGCCATCACCGAGAACCTGGCCGCCCGCATCCTCACGCGGAACACGGTGGTCTACGTGCTCCACCAGTCGGTCACGTTCAACGTCGACACCGCCGGCGATACGTCCCTCGTCTACCATCTGAGCTACGACGGCCCGACGGTCTACTCCGACCGCCCGCAGTACGTGGAGCAGGGCGCCGGCGGTCTCATCTACTATTCGACCACCACCACCGCGTCGGCCACGCCCGGCACCATCCGCGTGATCGACCCCACGCAGGCCGTGGCCGACCCGCGCCACATCTGGCAGTACGGCGCCCAGGCGTCCGATGCCTCGCAGATCGCCATCTTCAACGTCGATTACCTGACGGTGTTCAAGGCGCCCTCGGGAGCCACCAACGTCTCCGACCAGGTGTATGCCTGCGACCACACGCCGGGCACCGCCAACTCGAGCAAGTGCTTCGTCGACTCCACCGCCGCCGGCATCATGACGCAGCTCCAGGCGGCGCCGGTGAACAGCGACATCCAGGAAGTGCTGGGCCTCGACGTCGCCAGCCTCGCGCTCACCGACACCACCTTCGTGGCCCGCAGCGTGGACCGGAAGTGGATCGGCTTCGGCGAGGCGGACACCAAGGGCACCGCCGGCCGCATCATCATGGCCCACGACGCGGCCACCTTCAACGGCATCTCCGTGTCGGGCACCATCCCCATCCACGACGTCATCGAGAACGCCTCGGACGTCGTCACCGGGCTCGCCATCGACAGTACCGGCCAGCAGGTCGGCGCCCACGGGTTGCTCGAATCCTACTTCGCCAGCATCCCCGACCCACTCCACCTGCGCCTGCAGGGCACGTACAACTCGGCCGACCAGGGCGCGGGCATCGCCTTCAGCCCAGGCGCCAACGGCACCGGCACCAGCAACCTCGCCGATCGTATCGCCTTCGTGGCGTCGGCCGGCGGCAAGATCGAGATCGTCGACGTGGCGCACTACAACAACCGCGGCACGCTGCAGCTCAAGTACCCCGTCTACGGCCCGCTGCGCGTCACGCGGCCGCTGCCGGGCGATCCGGCCGACGTCGTGCTCAAGCTGTACGTGATGTCGACCAACGGGCTCGTGGTGATCAACCTCCGCGCTTCCGACATCCAGCCCGGAGCCCCGTAGTACCCGCCGCAACGATCGCACGATAGACTTGGTGAGCCCGACGCGGTCGTCGGGCTCACCGCGTTTGAGGACCCATGATCCGTTTCACCACCGCCGGCGAGTCGCACGGACCGGCGCTCGTCTCGATTCTCGAAGGCATCCCGGCCGGCCTCCCGCTCGCCGCCGCCGACGTCGATGCCCAGTTGGCGCGCCGCCAGCAGGGCTACGGCCGCGGCCGCCGCATGCAGATCGAACAGGACGCCGTCGAGTTCCTCTCCGGCGTGCGCCGCGGTGAGACGCTCGGCTCGCCCATCGCCATGCTCGTGCGCAACCGCGACTGGAAGAATTGGGAGGAGATCATGGATTCCGCGGCGCGCGAGGGTGAGGATCCCGGCGCTGCCCGCAAACGCGCCGTCACCCGCCCGCGCCCCGGACACGCCGACCTGCCCGGCATGCTCAAGTACGACCGCGCCGATGCCCGCGACGTGCTCGAACGCGCGTCGGCCCGCGAGACCACCGCCCGCGTGGCCGCCTCGGCCGTCTGCCGCCGCCTGCTCGCCGAGTTCGGCGTACGCATCGGCAGCCACGTCGTGCACCTGGGCGGCGTAGACGCCCGGCGTCCCGATCCCATGCCCGCCGATCTCAACGCCGCCGCCGACGCGTCGCCGCTGCGCACGCTCGATCCCGCCGCCGACGCGGCGATGATCGCGCGCATCGACGAGATCAAGCGCGCCGGCAACACGCTGGGCGGCATCGCCGAGGTGGTGGCCGATGGGCTGCCGGTGGGGCTCGGATCCCACGTGTCGTGGGACCGCAAGCTCGACGGCCGGCTCGCCGCCGCCCTCATGAGCATCCCCGCCGTGAAGGGCGTCGAGATCGGGCTCGGCTTCCAGGCGGCGCGCGTGAGCGGCGCCGAGGCCCACGACGAGATCGACCTCGCCGGCGATCCCGCGCGCCCGCTCGCCGGCAACGTGCGCCGCCGCACCAATCGCGCCGGCGGCCTCGAAGGCGGCATGACCAACGGCGAGCCGCTGGTGGTGAAGGTCGCCATGAAGCCCATCAGCACGCTCATGCGACCGCTGGCCACGGTGGACGTCGCCTCCGCCGAGCCGGCGGCCGCGGTCGCCGAGCGAAGCGACGTCACGGCCGTTCCCGCCATGGCGGTGATCGCCGAAGGCATGATGGCCTTCGTGCTCGCCGATGCATTCGCCGAGAAGTTCGGCGGCGACTCCCTTGCCGAGATGCGACGCAACTATGACGCCTACGTTTCGCACATCGCACGGCGTCTCGGCCGCTGACCCATCGGTTCCGCACCTCATCCTGGTCGGACTGCCGGGGTGCGGAAAGTCCGTGGTGGGGATGCGCGCCGCCGAGATGTGCGGGCGCACCTTCCTCGACTTCGACGCCGAGATCGAGCGCCGCGAGGGGATGCCAATCTCGCAGATCTTTGGCGAGCACGGCGAGCACTACTTCCGGTCGCGCGAGCGCGCGCTCACCGAGGAGCTGCGGGAGGCCGGCGGCATGATCCTCTCGCCCGGCGGCGGATGGATCACCAACCCGGACGTCGTCGCCCTTCTGCGCCCCCCTGGACTGCTCGTCTACCTTAAGGTCAGGCCGGACACCGCCCTCAAACGAATGGGCAAGCGCCGGGAGATCAGACCCCTGCTCATGCGCCCCAATCCGGCGGGCGAAATGAAGCGGCTGTACGACGAGCGTCGCCTATTATATGAAGGGGCCGACCGCGTCGTAGATTCGGAACACCTTACGTTGCAAGAGGTTACGGAACAGGTAGTTGCGCTGGCCAATGAATTGCGCTAGAGGTTGGAGGCCTGCCGAAGCGCGGTATCCGGGTACGACCTGCAGAGGATCAATGCCATGGAACGCGTGAACAGGGCCATCTTGGGAACGGCCGGATGCCGGCGGGGCGGGGCGGGAAAATGACGATTCGAGTGTTGGGGCCGCACGAGCGCGGACGGTTCGCGCCGGAGGCCTGGGGATACCTGTTGCGGCTCGGCAATTCGGGCGCGGTGAGTCCGCTGGAGCTGGAGATGATCATCGAACGGGCGCTGTCGCAGGTGGACGGACGCATTACCGGAGACGATCTTCGCACGCTCCTCGAGGGCACCGGCATCGAGGACGAGCGATCGCGGGACGACAATCAGACGGTACACTGAGCATGGCAGTCAAGAAGAAGAGCACCACCAGCAAGAAGCGCGCGACGAAGAGCGCCAAGGCCACGGGCAGCGCGGCGACGAAACGCCGCGGGCGCTCGGTGGCGGCCGAACCGGACGAGGACGAGACGCCGGACGCCCCGGCGGGCTCGACCTCGCTCGTCATCGTCGAGTCGCCGGCCAAGGCCAAGACCATCGGCAAGTACCTCGGCCGCGGCTACCGGGTGCGGGCCACGGTGGGCCATATCATGGATCTGCCGGCCAAGAAGCTCGGCATCGATCTCGAGCACGGCTTCGAACCCGAGCTGGTGCCAATTCCAGGAAAGGAGAAGACGATCGCCGACCTGAAGAGCGCGGCCAAGGGGGCGAAGGAAGTGCTGATCGCCACCGACCCGGACCGCGAGGGCGAGGCGATCGCGTGGCACGTGGCCGAGCAGCTGCGCCCCAAGCGCGGCAAGTCGACCATGCCGATTCGCCGCGTGCTCTTTCATGAAATCACCAAGGACGCCGTGCAGCGCGCCATCGGCGCCGCCGGCGTGATCGACGAGCGCAAGGTGGAAGCGCAGCAGGCGCGGCGCGTGCTCGACCGGCTGGTGGGCTACAAGGCCAGCCCCGTGCTCTGGAAGACGGTGAAGAAGGGCATCTCGGCCGGGCGCGTGCAGACCGTGGCCCTGCGCCTCATCGTCGAGCGCGAGCGCGACATTCGCGCGTTCAAGCCGGTGGAGTACTGGACCGTGGAAGCGGCGATGCAGAAGGGCGGCACGCCGTTCATCGCCAAGCTGCACCACGTGGACGGCAAGAAGCCGGAGATCCACAACAAGGCGGAAGCGGACCGCATCCTCGACGATCTCAAGGGGCGGAAGACCTTCACGGTCACCGACGTCAAGCGCCGCGAGCGCCGCAAGAATCCCTCGGCGCCCTTTACCACGAGCACGCTGCAGCAGGAGGCGGCGAAGAAGCTGTCGTTCGGCTCCAAGCGCACGATGCGCGTGGCGCAGGATCTGTACGAGGGCATCGAGCTGGGCGCCGAGGGCGGCGTCGGTCTCATCACGTACATGCGCACCGATTCCACCCGCGTGGCGGAGTCGGCGGCGGGGCAGGCGCGCGACTTCATTCGCTCGGCGCACGGCGAGGCGTACCTGGCCTCGGGTCCGCAGCTCTACGGCGACGGGAAGAACAAGGCCAAGAACGCGCAGGACGCGCACGAGGCGGTGCGGCCCACCGATCCGGCCCGGCGCCCCGAGGACGTGAAGAAGTACCTCACGCCCGATCAGTTCAAGCTGTACCAGCTGGTGTGGCAGCGGTTCATGGCGTCGCAGATGGCGCCGGCGGTATTCGACACCACAACGGTGGACTTCGACATTCCGGCCGGCGCCCAGCCCGACATCGGGCGGCGCAATTATCTGTTCCGCGCCACGGGCAGCATCGTGAAGTTCCCGGGCTTCCTCGTGCTTTATCGCGAGTCGCACGAAGAGGGCGACCACAAGGCGCTGGAGGACGAGCAGGCACTGCCCGTCGTCGAGCGCGACGAGGCGGTGCCGGTCACCGCGATCACGCCCTTCCAGCACTTCACCGAACCGCCGCCGCGATTCTCCGAGGCCAGCCTGGTCAAGGAGCTGGAGAAGCTCGGCATCGGCCGGCCGTCCACGTACGCGGCGATCATCTCCGTGCTCGTCGACCGCCACTACGTCAACCTCGAACAGCGGCGCTTCTTCCCCACCGAGCTCGGCGAGACGGTGGAGAAGGTGATGGTCAAGCAGTTCCCGGACGTGTTCAACGTCGGCTTCACCTCCGCGATGGAGGGGGAGCTGGACAAGATCGAGGACGGGGAGCTGGGGTGGCGGCGCGTGCTCGAGGACTTCTACGGGCCGTTCGCCAAGTCGCTGGAGTCGGTGGACGCGCCGGCGCTCATTGCCGTGGCTCACGACCTGTCGGCCGTCGCGGCGCTCCGCTGCCCCGAATGCGGCGGCAGGCTCGAGCCGCGGGGCGGGTTCTTCGGTCCCTTCCTGGCCTGCGAGAACCACCCCAAGACGTGCAAGTACACGCGGCCGCTCAAGGGCGAGAAGGTGAAGCCGAAGATGACCGACATCCCCTGTCCGCTCTGCGGCAAGCCGATGGTGGTGCGCACGGGGCGGAGCGGAGAATTCCTCGGCTGCAGCACCTTCCCGAAGTGCCGCGGCACCAAGTCGATGCCCACCGGCGTGCTCTGTCCCAAGGACGGGGGCGAGATCGTGGAGCGGCGGTCGAAGAAGCGGGGCACCAAGTTCTACGCCTGCGCCAACGAAGACTGCGATTTCGTGGTGTGGAACAGACCGGCGCTGGAGAAATGCCCCGAGTGCGGCTACATCGGCGCCGAGATGAAGTCCACCAAGGCCCGCGGCGACTACCGCAAGTGCATCAAGTGCGGCAACGAGTGGGACGTGGCGCCGGCGCCCGAGCCCGAAGCCGAAGCGGCGCTCGTGTCGTGAAGTAGGTGCGCTTCCGCGTTCGATTCACCGCCGCCCTCGCCGCCCTCGCCGGCATCGCGATGCTCGGGGGCGCGGCGCGCGCCCAGGCGCTCCCGGACACGACGTTCGTCCGCCTGTTCACGCAGTTGTCCGAGCCCAACGGCTACTGGCGGTCGGACAACCTGCTCTCCAATGAAGGCGGCTTCCAGCGGGTGATCCCGGCGCTGGTCGCGCGCACCGCGCCCGGCGGCGTCTACCTCGGCGTCGGCCCCGAACAGAACTTCACCTACATCGCCGCGCTCCATCCGCGGCTCGCCTTTGTGTTCGATATCCGGCGCGGCAACGCGCTCGAGCTGCTGCTGTACAAGGCGCTGTTCGAGGCGTCGGACACCCGAGCCGATTTCATCGGCCGGCTCTTTTCCCGCCCGCGGCCGGCGGGGCTCGATACCGCCGCCACGGCGGCGGCGCTGTTCGCGGCCTACAGCCCGGTGGCCCACGACACGGTGATGTTCGCCGCCACCCTGCGCGACGCCCTCGCCCGTCTCACGCGAACGCACGGCATCGCGCTCTCGGCGGACGACCGCCGCGGCATCGCGTACGTGCTCCACGCCTTCTACGCCCAGGGGCCGGACATGGACTACAACAACATGTCCGGATCGGCGGGGGGCTACGTCCGCTACGGCCGCGGCTGGCGCCCCACCTACGCCCAGTTGATGACGGAGGATGACGGCGCCGGCGTCGATCGCGGCTATCTCGCCAGCGAAGCCGACTACCGCGCGGTGCGGACGCTGGAGTTGGAGAACCGGATCGTGCCGGTGGTGGGCGACTTTGCCGGTCAGAAGGCGGTGCGCGCCGTGGGGGTCTACCTGCGCGCGCAGGGCGCGACGGTCACGGCCTTCTACACGTCGAACGTGGAGCAGTATCTCTACGTGCAGGGGGACGACTGGCGCCGCTTCTACGCCAACGTCGCCTCGCTGCCGCTCGATTCGTCGAGCACCTTCATCCGCGCCGTCTTTCGCAGCGGGATGCCCTCGCTCAACGTCGGACCCGGCGGATCGATCACGCTCCTCTCGTCGATGCAGGCGGTGGTGAACGCATTCCGGGCCGGGCGGCTCGGGTCCTATGCCGCCGTCGTGGCACTGTCACACTGAGCGGTTGTGGCGGTGGGTCCGGTGTCATCTGTGTGCTCTGCGGCAAGAATTTCGCGCTCCCATCCGGGGATGCGCGCCCTTTTGGCCCGGCTCTCCGCACGCGCTAACTTGAACCCGTGACCGACACCCCCATCCATATCGTCGGCGGTGGACTCGCCGGATCGGAAGCCGCGTGGCAGCTCGCCGAGCGCGGCCACCGCGTGGTGGTGCACGAGATGCGCCCCGTACGCGGCACGCCGGCGCACAAGACCGACCGGCTGGCCGAGCTGGTCTGCTCCAACACCTTCAAGAGCACCGAGATCACCAACGCGCACGGGCTGCTCAAGGCCGAGATGCGCCTGCTGGGCTCGCTGATCCTCGAGGCCGCCGACGCGGCGCGGGTGCCCGGCGGGTCGGCGCTCACCGTCGATCGAGACGTCTTCTCGCAGGGCGTGCACGACCGCCTCCACGCGCATCCGCGCGTGACCGTCGAGCGCGGTGAGGTCGCGGCGCTTCCCTCGCCGGGCATCGTCGCCACCGGGCCCCTCACCTCCGACGCCCTGGCCGAGGCCATCCGGGCGCGGCTCGGCGTCGCGTCGCTCGCGTTCTACGACGCCATCGCGCCCATCGTCGCCCGCGAGTCGATCGACGAGGCCATCGCCTTCCGCGCCTCGCGCTACGACAAGGAGACCATGGAGGGCGCCGAGCCCGAGGGCGCGTACCTCAACTGCCCGTTCACACGCGATGAGTACGAGGCGTTCATCGACGCGCTGATCTCCGCCGACCAGCACCACGGCCACGAGTTCGACGAGGCGCCCTACTTCGAAGGGTGCATGCCGGTGGAGGTGATGGCCCAGCGCGGGCGCGAGACGCTCCGCTTTGGTCCCATGAAGCCCGTGGGGCTGGTGGATCCGCGCACGGGGCACCGGCCGTGGGCCGTGGCCCAACTGCGCATGGAGGACCGGGCGGGGCAGATGTGGAACCTCGTCGGATTCCAGACGCGGCTGCGCATTCCCGAACAGAAGCGCGTGTTCACCATGATTCCTGGGCTGGCCGGCGCCGAGTTCCTGCGGTTCGGAAGCATTCACCGGAATTCGTATCTCAACTCGCCGGCATCGCTCACGCCGCACCTGTCGCTGCGCGACGATCCGATGGTGCTGTTCGCCGGGCAGCTCACGGGCGTCGAGGGGTACACCGAGAGCACCGCCACCGGACTCGTGGCCGGCGTCAACCTGCCGCGTCTGCTGCATGGGCTCGATCCGCTGGTGCCGCCGCCCACGACCATGCTCGGCGCCCTCTACCGCTATCTGCGCGAGGCCGACCCGCGCCACTTCCAGCCGATGAACGCGAATTTCGGCCTCGTCGAGCCGCTGGAGCAGGAGATCCGCGACAAGGGGCGCAAGCGGTCGCTGGTCGTCGAGCGCGCGCTGGCCGACATGACGCGCTGGCGCGACGAACTGGCGGTGGCGCCGGCCCTCCCGTGACCGAGCGCCCGGGTGCCGCCGCCGACCCGCTCCCGGCCGAAGTCGAGGACTACCTCACCCATCTGGCCAAGGAGCGCGACGTCTCGCCGAATACGGTGAAGGCGTACCGGCGTGACCTGCGCGAATTCGTGTCGTACCTGGGTGGGTACTACGGCGCCGCCGGCTGGAGCTGGCAGGGCATCGACCGGCTGGCGATGCGCGGCTTCCTGGGCCACCTCACCCGGCGCGGCCTCGCCAAACGCTCGATGGCCCGCATGCTGAGCGCGGTGCGCGGCCTCTACACCTTTCTCGCCGTCAACGAGGTGGTGTCGTCCAACCCGGCCCGCGCCGTGGGCGCGCCCAAGCTGGAGAAGCACCTGCCGGGGTATCTGGACCGCGCGCAGATCGATCTGCTGTTCCAGTTCGCCGAGGTGCGGGCCATGGAGGGCCGGTTCGAGGACGTGCGGAATCTCGCCATTCTCGAACTGTTCTACTCAACCGGCATGCGCGTCTCGGAGCTGCAGGGTCTCAACAGACCCGACCTCGACCTCATCTCCCAGCAGGTCAAGGTGCGCGGCAAGGGGCGCAAGGAACGCATCGTGCCCGTGGGGGACCACGCGCAGCTGGCCATCCGCAACTACGAGGCCAAGCGCGACGAACTGAACGGCAAGCTGGGCGGCACGGTCGACCGGCGGGCCCTGTTCGTCGGGCGCACCGGCAAGCGCCTCACCGTGCGCGCGGTTCAGAAGATCATGAGCAGGTTCCTGTCCGAGATCGACGAGAGCGCGGGCCTCAGCACGCACTCCCTGCGGCACACCTTCGCCACGCATCTGCTCGACGCCGGCGCCGACCTGCGGGCGGTGCAGGAATTGCTGGGGCACGCATCGATCACCACGACGCAGATCTACACCCACACGAGCGTCGAGCGGCTCAAAGAGGTGTACCACAAATCGCACCCGCGGGCATAGCTGTCAGCCGACGGCTGTCAGCTGGTCGCTCACCGCCTTCTGTTTCCGATGCCCGTCCGAAACCGCGACCATCGCGCGGCCGTTGTGTGACCCGTTCTCACCCGACATCATGCTGCGTCCCGGCTCCCTCATTGTCGATCTCTGGCTTCTGCTCCTGGCCGTCTGGCTGGTGGGCGCCATCGGTGCCAAACGGATTGCCCGGCGCCAGAGCGCCGGCTCCCGCGTGGTCCAGATGCTCCTCGTGGTGTCGGCGTACTTCCTGCTCTTCGATTCCGATACGGCCATCGGATGGCTGGGCTGGCGGTTCACCAAGCAGAGCGCCGGATCGGTCTGGACCGGTGTCGCGCTCACGGCGGCGGGCGTTGCGCTCGCCATCTGGGCGCGCGCCGTCCTTGGCGGCAACTGGAGCGCCACGGTGACGGTCAAGAACGACCACGAGCTCGTCCAGCGCGGCCCGTACCGGCTGGTGCGCCACCCCATCTATTCCGGGTTCTCGCTGGCCGCGGTGGGCACCGCGCTCGCCATCGGACAACTGCGCGGGGTGGTTGCGGTCGCCCTGATGCTGGTCTCCTGGCGCCTCAAGTGGCCCATCGAGGAGCGGTTCATGACCGAGGAGTTCGGGGACCGGTACCGGCAGTACCGGCAACGGGTAAGCGCAATAATCCCAGGCATTTGGTAGCCGGTCGCCGCCCGTTGGGAGGGGGCGCTATCTTTCTCCCATGCCACTCCCGACCATTCGCGCCACCACCATCCTCGCCGTCCGCCGCGACGGCAAGGTCGCCATCGGCGGCGACGGTCAGGTGACCGTCGGCGATACCGTGATGAAGGCCAAGGCCCAGAAGGTGCGGGCAATGCAGGGGGGCAAGCTGCTCACCGGATTCGCCGGTTCGGTGGCCGACGCGCTCACGCTGTTCGACAAGTTCGAAGAGAAGCTGACCCGTTTTCCCGGCAATTTGCCGCGGGCGGTGGTGGATCTGGCCAAGGAATGGCGGAGCGACCGCGTGCTGCGCCGGCTCGAGGCGATGCTCATCGTGGCCGACGTGAACAACGGCTATATCATCTCCGGCAACGGCGAGGTGATCGAGCCCGACGACGGCATCCTGGCCATCGGGTCGGGCGGGCCCTACGCCCTGTCGGCGGCGCGCGCACTGGCCGGCAACACCTCGCTGGCGCCGCGCGAGATCGTGGAGAAGGCGCTCACGATCGCCGGCGAAGTCTGCATCTACACGAATACAAACATCACCGTTCTCGACGCCTGAGCCGCGGCGGGCGGCGGCGCGCGACGGCCATCCGGGCCGCGCCCGCCGGCACGCGCGGATGGTCTGTCCATGCCCACGAATCATACCGAACAAGTGCTCGCCAGGCTCGCCGACCTGACCCCGCGTCAGATCGTCGCCGAGCTGGACCGCTACATCGTGGGGCAGGGGGACGCCAAGAAGGCCGTCGCCATCGCCCTCCGCAACCGCTGGCGCCGCCAGCGCACGCCGGAGGGGATCCGCGAGGAGATCGCGCCCAACAACATCATCCTCATCGGACCCACCGGCGTCGGCAAGACCGAGATCGCCCGCCGCCTGTCCAAGCTCGCCGGCGCGCCGTTCATCAAGGTCGAAGCGTCAAAGTTCACGGAAGTCGGATACGTGGGCCGGGACGTGGAGTCGATGGTGCGCGACCTGGTGGAGAGCGCCATCGACATGGTGCGCACCGAGCGCGAAGCGGAGATCGAGGACCTGGCGCACGAGCGCGTCGAGCAGCGGCTGCTCGACCTCCTCCTCCCGCCGCCCGAGCCGCCCAAGACGAATCCCGCCGAGGAGCCGCACGAGGAGGAGAGCAACGTCTTCGTCGTTTCGTCCAAGGGCGACGTCACCCGCGACCAGGAACTCGCCAGGGAGCGCCACCAGCGCACGCGCGAGAAGCTCCACCAGCTGCTCAAGGACGGCCAGCTCGAATCGCGCGAGGTGGAGGTCGAGGTCACGCCGCGGGCTCCGATGATCGACATGCTCTCCACCCAGGGCGCGCCCGAGGGCATGGACAACTTCACCGACATGCTCAAGGACATGCTGCCCAAGCGCCAGAAGAAGCGCACCGTGAAAGTGAGCGAGGCGCGGCGCATCCTCCTCGAGCAGGAGTTCGAGAAGCTGATCGACCTCGAGGAGGTCACCACCGACGCCCTCGAGCGGGTGGAGAAGCTCGGCATCATCTTCCTCGACGAGATCGACAAGATCGCTGGCGAGCGCTCGCAGATGGGCGGCCCCGACGTGTCGCGCGAGGGGGTGCAGCGCGACCTGCTGCCCATCGTCGAGGGCTCTAACGTGCAGACCAAGTACGGCATGGTGAAGACCGACCACGTGCTGTTCATCGCCGCCGGCGCGTTCCACGTCTCCAAGCCCAGCGACCTCATCCCCGAGCTGCAGGGGCGGTTCCCGATCCGCGTCGAACTCAAGCCGCTCACCGAAGCCGACTTCGTGCGCATCATGACCGAGCCCGAGAACGCGCTCACCAAGCAGTACGCGGCCCTGGTCGAGGCGGAGGGCGCGAAGCTCACCTTCACCGACGATGGCGTCGCCGAGATCGCTCGCATCGCCGCGCTGGTCAACGACCGCATGGAGAACATCGGCGCTCGGCGGCTGCACACCGTGATGACCACGCAGCTCGAGGAAGTGCTCTACGAACTCCCCGACCGCGGCACCGCCGAGATCGTCGTCGATGCGAAGGCGGTGCGCGACAAGCTCAAGGCGATCGTGGAAGACGAAGACCTGCGGCGCTACATTCTCTAGTCCCCGAACCCCGGCATTCCGCCATGGCCAAGCCCGTAACCGCCGACGCCCCGCCCGCCGCTCCCTCGGTGGCCGCCCAGCCGCCGCATCGCGACTTCCTCCAGATCACCGACTTCACGCGCCCCGAGCTCGAGAAACTGTTCGCGCTCGCCGAGCGCATGCGCGCTGGCAAGTACGACCGGAAGCCGCTGGCCGGCAAGTCGCTGGCCATGATCTTCATGAAGGCGTCCACGCGCACGCGCGTGTCGTTCGAGGTGGGCACGTACCAGCTGGGCGGCCACGCGCTCTTCCTGTCGCCGCGCGACGTGCAGATCGGCCGCGGAGAGCCCATCGCCGACACGGCGCAGGTGCTGTCGCGCTACGTGAACGGGATCATGATCCGCACCTTCGCCCACCAGGACGCCGAGGTGCTGGCGCGCTACGCCAGCGTGCCGGTGATCAACGGCCTCACCGACATGGTGCACCCCTGCCAGGTGCTGGCCGACCTGCTCACCGTGAAGCAGCACCTGGGGTCGTACGAGGGAAAGACCGTGGCCTGGATCGGCGACGGGAACAACATGGCCAACTCGTGGATCAACGCCGCGGGGCGGCTGGGCTTCGAACTGCGACTCGCCTGTCCCGAGGGCTACGAGCCGGCCGACCACCTGCTGGCCGAGGCGAGGAAGCACGCGAAGATCACGGTCACTCGCGACCCGATGGCGGCCGCCGAGGGCGCGCACGTGGTGACGACGGACGTGTGGGCGAGCATGGGGCAGGAGCAGGAGCAGAAGACGCGCGCCAAGGCGTTCGCCAAGTACGTGGTCAATGCGAAACTGATGAAGAAGGCCGACCCCGCGGCGATCTTCCTGCACTGCCTGCCGGCGCACCGAGGCGAGGAAGTGGCGGCCGACGTGATCGACGGGCCGCAGAGCCGCGTGTGGGACGAGGCCGAGAACCGGCTTCACATGCAGAAGGCGATCATGGCGGTGCTGATGGGCGGGGAGTCGGTGGGGTGATGGAGTGAGGCGGTGAAGCAGTGAGGCAATGACCTCGCTCTCTGTCACCGCCTCACCGATTCACCCTCTCACCTTTGCACCGTCAGCAGCGTGAACGTCCCCGCCAGCACCGACGGCCGCCCGCGCCCACCCGCCGGCCGCGGAGCGAACCTGGCCGACGCCGTGTAGAGCGTGTGCGTCACCGGATCGAGCTCCATCGTCCGCGCGCCGTCCATCGTCTTCACCGTCTGCACCACGGTGTACTTGTCGGGCGAATCCTCGTGGATCACCGTGATCGTCCCATCGCCGCACGAGGCGAAGGCGAGCTGCGTGCCCGCGTCGAAGCGCGTAGCGTCCACGCCCTGGCCGATCGGCACCGTGGTCACGAGCTTGCCGGCTACCACATCGGAGATGGCCATCACGCCGCTCCGGCACCCGCTGAACAGCCGGTGGTGCGCGGCGTCGATGGCCAGCCCCGTGGGGCTCGTGCAGGGGGCCATCGACCAGTGGCGCGTCACTTTCCGCGCCGCGATGTCCACCTCGTCGATCTCGGCCTTGTCCTCGATGTTCACGTACAGGCGGCCGGCGCCGTCGGCGATGCCGAACTCGGGCTTGCCGGTGAGCGGGATGTTGGCCACGTCGGTGCCGGTCTTGGGGTCGATCATGGACGCCGAGCCGGCGTCGCCGTTCATCGAGAATACATATCCGCTCGACGGATCGTAGATAATGCCGTCGTCGTCCACGGCAGCGTGGATCTTGCCCGTCACCTTGAGCGTCTTGAGATCGATGATGCGGATGGCGCTGTCTCCGCCCGAGGTGGCGAAGGCACGGCCGACGGCGTCCACGAACGCCACGCCGTGCGCCCGGTCGAAGCCGGGAATCTCGGCGAGCACCTTGCCCGCCGCCGGATCGACTACCGACACGCGGTCGCCGCGCGTGATGAACAGGTGGTGGCTGGCCGGGTCGAGCGTGATGTAGTCCCAGCCGCCTTCGCCGCCGAGGACATGGGTGGCGGTAACGTGGTAGTTGGGGCTCTGGGCCGGCACCGCGGCCAGAAGCAGCGCGGCGGCCGTGGCGACGAGAGGTCTGAACGAGAGAGCGGACATGACAGAGGCTCCGGAGAGTGGTTCGCGTGAAGTCTACACCCGGTAAGACCTGACGCGGGAAGCCGGCGTTACACTGCCGACTCCCCGCGTATCGGTTCCTGTCATCAGGCTTACAGCGCCGACCCGCGGCGCCCCCATGTCAGAAGCCGATCTTGGTCCCGACGATGATCGTGCGACCGTAGAACTCGCGCTGCACCGCATACCGCTGGCTCGGGCTGCCGTTGAAGAACCCGAACACGGCGTCGTTGAGGTCGAGCCCCTGCAGCTGCAGTTGCACCTCGCGCGTCACGTTGTAGATCACCGACGCGTCGATCTGGGAATGCGCGTAGAAATAGTCGTCGCCGTTCGCGGTGGCGGTCCCGTCGCCGTAGCTCGCGATGTTGGCGCCCTGGTACTGCCAGGCGGCGCGGGCCGAGAACTTGGCGTAGTCGTAGGTGAGCGCCACGTTGCCGACGTTGGGCGACGTACGGTAGAGCGGAGCCACCCGGGCCACGATCGGCTTGCCGAGTCCGGCGGCGCTGTTCGCGGTGTCGGCGAGGATGTTGGCCTTCGAATCGACGTGCGTCCAATTCACGTCGAACCCCAGCCCCGACCAGGCGTCGGGCAGGAACCGGAACCGGTCGCTGTAGTCCATCTCCAGCCCGGTCAGGTGCGCGTCGCCGCCGTTCTGCGGCTGCGTCCCGTAATAGCCGTCGAACTGGGTCACCGGCCCGTTGTACACGAACTCGCGGGTGTAGATGAAATCCGAAATCTGCTTGTAGAACAGTCCTGCCGAGAACACGCTGGTGGGCGTGAAGTAGTTGGCGTACAGGATGTCGTAGTTCCACGCGTGCTGGGCGTGAAGGTTGGGATTGCCGGCCGAGAGGTTGGTGAAGTCGTGGTTGCACGCCGCGCACACCTGGCCGTTGAGGAACGGCACGAGGTCGCTGTAGTTCGGCCGCGCGATGCCGCGCGTCACGGCAAAGCGCAGGTCTGACTTCGGATCGATCTCGTACCGGATCTGGAGGCTCGGGAAGACGTCCACGTAGTCCTTCGTGCCGGACGTCAGGCTGATCCCCGTGTTGCCGTTGGCGTCGGTCAGGAGCACGTGGCCGGTGTAGTCGTCGTGGGTTGCCTCGACTCGCACGCCGACATTGACCATGAGCGGGCCGTACTGCTTGGTGTCCATCACGTACCCGGCGAGGATGCGCTCCGAGCCGCGGAAGCTGTTGCTGGAGTCGCTGAGCGTGCTCGTCTTGTTCGCGAACAGCGACGGATTCGAGTTCTCATAGTCGGTGGACTTCTTCCAGTTGGGCTGTGGGCCCATGAAGAAGCCGGGCGCGTGTCCCGAGTAGAAGCTCGGATCGGTGAACGCGTCGAGCACCTGCGTGAGCGAAACGTCGCCGGTCGGCACGTACTTCCCGCTGAAATCGTTGTACCAGCGATCCTCGTTCCGGAGCCTGGCGCCGAACTGGAACGCATTGGTATCGGCGCCGATGCCGGTGGTCAGGCGCCAGTTGGCGGTGCCGCCGAAGTCGTGAGCCTCCGTCGTCTCGTCGCCGATGCTGTACTTCGACATCGGGTAGTTCGCCGGCGTCGTCGCCTGCGTGGCGTCGGCGGCGCTGGCGTAGGAGTAGGTGGGCGCGGCGCGATTGGCGAAGTTGTACTTGACGTTGAGGCCGTTACCGCCGGGGCCGTCCCACTCGAAATCGTGGGTCCGGTGGTTGTAGGTCGCCTGTTGCGTGCCCGAAACGTCGAGCTGGTAGTCCGCGGCCAGCATGCCCATCGGGGCGGTGCCGCCGGCCGTGAAGCCGTACATCTGTTCGTGCGGCTGGCGGTTCTGCACCTCGCGCACGAACGTCGTGCCGGTGCCGACGCCGGTGGTCGGCGTCGCCGCGAGCGCCGAGTCACCGCCGGCCGCCACGTCGAACCGGTAACGGATCCCCAGATTGTCGAACTGGCTCCACATCCCTTTCAGGAACGCCGTGGCGCCGTTCTTGAAGCGATAGTCCAGATCGCCGCCGGCGCCGTACCGGATGCGGCCGTAGAGATAGTCGCGCTGGTCCCATTCCACCGGGTACGATCGCCCGTTGCCGTCCACGTTCCAGCCCCACTCGACGTCGTCGATCGAGCGGTTGTTGCGGTCGTACGACCCGTTGATCAGGTACCCGAAGCTGCCGTCGTCACCGGTGCGCCCGCCGTAGCCGACGCCGATCTGGCCGTTGGTGCGCGCCAGCAGCGAGGCCTGGCCGCCCTGCGCGGCGAAGTAACCGCGCGGCGGACCCTCCGGAACCTTGGTCACCAGGTTCACCGAGCCGCCGATGGCGTCGGCGTCCATGTCGGCGCGCAGCGTCTTCGACACCTGAATGGCGCCCAGAAGATCGGCCGGCACGTCGTCGAGCTTCGGGATGCGGTCGCCGCCCTCGGTGCCGGGCACGTGCACGCCGTCGATGGTCACGTCCGACAGCCGCGGCTCGGTGCCGCGGATCTGCACGAACTTGCCCTCGCCCTCGTCACGCTCCGTCGACACGCCCGGAATCCGCGCCGCGGCCTCGGCGGCATTATAGTTCGGTAATGATCGGATCTCGTCGCCCGACATCACCGACATGATGTTCGGCGCCGTCTTCTGCTGCTGCAGCGCCTGCTGCTCCGTTTCGCTGAGCCGCGGCGACGCCTTGCTGATGATCGCCCGCAGGAGCGTCGTCCGGGCCCGCAACGTCACGTCGTGCACCACCGAGCTGCCGGCCGCCACCTCCACCGAGCTGGTGTCCGGCCCGTAGCCCACCGCCGTCACCACGACCTTGTACGTGCCGGCCGGAACGTTGCGCACCGCGTAGCGCCCGTCGCCGGGCGTCAAGGCCCCCAGTTGCGTTCCTTGAAAGTGCACCACCGCGCCCGTAATCGGCTGCCGCCCGCTGTCGGCCACCGTGCCCGATACCTGCCCGGTACTCTGTGCCCGCGCCGTCGCCGACCACGCCGCGGCCGCGACCAGGGCGATCGCAAAATGAACCCGCATCTGTTGTGTCTCCTGCGCCACCGGTGCGGCGCGTTCGAGTGTTCTCACACTCAAGAACCCCGGCGGAAGTGACGGCACGGCGAGCGATCGGCGATGGCGCAGTAACATGACCGTGAACCCCGTCGTGACCGACGCGCAGCGTCGCGCTCGGCGGTTTTGTGATGCGCCCAGAGGGGCCGAGGCGCGCCACGCCCTCCGTCACACGCGCCGTTACATGACGCCCCGATTACATTGATAAGCGTTCCCGATGGAACCCGACGGCACCGGAACCCCGTACAACCACGATTGCCCATGCTCACGATCGGCAAGACCGCCCCCGCCTTCTCGCTCGACACCGACACCGGCGAGCGCCTCTCCCTCAAGGACCTCAAGGGACGGCCCGTCGTCCTCTACTTCTATCCCAAGGACGACACCAGCGGCTGCACCGTCGAGGCCTGCGAATTCCGCGACGCCTTCCCGCGCTTCAAGAAGAACAAGGCGGTCATCCTTGGCGTCTCCCCCGACTCGGTGAAGAGCCACCAGAAGTTCAAGGCCAAGTTCGATCTCCCCTTCACGCTGCTCGCCGACCCGGACCACGCTGTGTGCGAGGCGTACGGCGTGTGGAAGGAGAAGTCGATGTACGGCCGCAAGTACATGGGCGTCGAACGCACCACCTTCGTCATCGACGGCGCGGGCAAGATCGCGAAGATCTTCGAGAAGGTGAAACCGCAGGGACACGCCGAAGAGGTCGAACAGGCGCTCGCGGCTCTCTAACGCCCGTCGGAACTCCCGCGAAGCGGCGGGTATCTCTGCGGACGGCGCGCCGGGTGCGGGCGCCGACACGTCCAACCCAATGCCACCATGTCCGCCAACCCCCTAAGCTTCGCGTCCGCCGCATTGCTGGTCGCCGCTCTCGCGGCATGCAACAAGACGACGGACGCCATTCCCAGGACCCCGGTGCGGCTTTCCATCGTTTCCGGCGCCAACCAGACCGCCGACGTGGGCGCCGCGCTGGCCGCGCCGCTCGTGGTGCAGGTCGTGGACGGCGCCAACCGACCGGTGCAGGGTGTGGCGGTCTCCTGGACGGTCGTCGGCGGCGGCAGCGTGGCCGCCCCGAGCGCCAGCACCGACGCCCAGGGCCGGGTGTCCACCACCTGGACCCTCGGACCCACCCCCGGCACGCAGACGGCCACCGCCACCAGCTCCGCCATCGCCGGCGCCTCGGTGTCGTTCGTGGCCGGCAATGGTCCCACGATCACCGGCACGGTCAGCATCGCCAACGCGAACCCGGCCAGCTTCTACTCCGCCTCGCGCGTCGCCGGCGGCGTCGGGGGCCCGCGGGCGAGCACCGCCACCCGGTTCTCCAACCGCGGCATCACCGTCACCTTCCAGAGCGGCGTGTTCCACGTGGCCGAGGCCGGCTCGCCCGCCTATCGCTCGCTGGCCGTGGCCCAGTCCACCGCGTCCCTGCTGCAGCAGCGCGTGGCCGCCGTCACCGCCGGGCGCCCGGTGACCAACGTTCGCGTGTCGCCCGCGATCCTCGCCGCCCACCTGACCGTTTCCGACCCCGACAGCGTGGACGCCGTGATGGCCGCTCTGCGCGCCGACGCCTCGGTGGCGTCGGTTGCGCGCGATGTGATCCTCACCGTCCGCGACGGGGCTCCGGCACCGCAGCTCGCCGACTTCAGCAACGTGCGCCTGTCCGGCGCGCCGATCTACCACCCGTCGGGCGCCGCCACCGCCACTCCCAACGATCCCTACTTCTCGTACCAGGCATGGGGCGCCAGCATGACGGACCTGCCCAAGGCCTGGGCGCTCGAAACCGGCAGCACCGCGTTCACGATTGCCGTGATCGACATGGGCGTCCGCTTCGACGACCCCGACGTCGCCGCCAACCTCACCAGCGACGGCTACGATTTCGTGTCCAAGATGACGCTGGCGGACCTTGGCTACCCGGACTCGGTCTCAAACCGGTTCTGCGCGGGCGGCACGTTCCCCTACGTCGATGACGACGCCACGCCGGGTCCGGACTCCGATCCCACCGACCCGGACGACGTCTATCTCGACAGCACCGGGACCTGCTGGCAGCACAGCTCACTCGGCGACCATGGCCTGTGGACGTCGGGCATCATCGGCGCCGTCGGCAACGACGGCCGCACGGTGACCGGTATCAACTGGACGGCCCGAATCCGGCCCATCCGCGTGCTCGGCATCACGGGCGACGGCGTTGGGTTCGACATCGCCCAGGGCATCCTCTACGCGGCCGGACTTCCAGCCGTGGGGGCCAACGGCGCGCTGGTCACGGCGCCCTCGAAGTCGCCGATCATCAACCTCAGCCTCGGCGGGTTCGGCGTCGACGCGTCGGACCAGGCGGCCGTGGCGGCCGCCGAGCAGGCGGGGTGCCTCATCGTCGCCTCGGCGGGCAACTCCACCACCGACATCCCGGTCTACCCGGCGGCGTATGCGGGCGTGCTCGGCGTCTCGGCGGTGGGCATGGACGGCGTCATCGCGTCCTACTCGGATGCGGGGAGCTACGTGGCGCTCGCCGCGCCGGGCGGCGAATTCCGGCTCGACGACAACGGCGGCGACGGCGTGTTGGGGCCGGGGTGGGACTTCACCAAGGGCCAGCCGACGCTCGTATTCGGCTACGGCACGTCGGCCTCGGCGCCCTTCGTGTCGGGCATCGCCGCGCTGCTGCTGGCGCACGAGCCTGGGCTCACGGCCGCGGCCATCAGCACGCGGCTCGAGACCTACGCCACGCGCGCGCCCAACACGGGGCGCAACGACAATTACGGATGGGGCATCGTGAACGCCTACAACGCGCTCACGTCGCAGACCGGGGCTCCGCGGCAGGCCTACGTCCGCCTGCTCGACGCCACCACCGGAGCCGTGGTGCGTACCGTGGCCGCCAACGGCTCCGGCCAGTTCTCGTTCACGCAGCTCGCCCCGGGCAGCTACCAGATCCAGGCGGGAGAGGACGAGTCGGGCGACGCGGCCATCGGCATACCGGGGCGCCGCTTCGCCTGGGTGGGGGGCGCCACGGCGCCCACCGTGTTCTCGACGGCGGCGGGCAGCGCGCTCGTCCAGACCACCGGCGTGGCCATCGGCATGCCCGGGGAGTCGGAGCCCAACGACGCCGTGGCCACGGCGAATCCGCTGAGCGTGGGCGGCTACGTGACCGGGACCATCACCGCGCCCGACGTCGCCGACTATTACAAGGTGCTAATACCGGCGCCGGGCACGTACACCTTCGAGACTTCGGGGTTCACCGGGGCCTGCGGGTGGGGGCTCGAACTCGACACGCAGATCAGTCTGCTCAATGCCGCCGGCACCGTGCTCGCCTCGAACGACGACAACAACAAGGCCAGCGGGCCGAACTGTTCGACGATCACCACCACGCTCACGGCGGGCACGTACTACGTCGACGTGCTGGTGAGCGAGGCCAACGGGCTCACCGACCACGGGCGCTATCGCCTGCAGGTGCGCGCCGGGACCTGATCGGTCCCGGCGGCACCCGGCCGCCGCGGTTCAGCGGCGGAAGTGATAGACGAGCCCCAACGAGAAGGCGAGATCGTTGTTCGTCGTCTTGACGTGAGTCAGCGGCTGCGTGAAGCAGGTCGCGTTGTCGCGCGCCTCGAAGCGCACGGCGTAAATGCCGTGCTGGAACTCCGTGCCGAGCGCGCCGTATCCCGCGGTGCAGCTGTTCTGCGCCGTGCCCGACGCCGCGTAGTGATACGTGCGGCCGCCCCCGCCCAGGCCCACGAAGGGGCGCCACAGCCATTCGCTGCCCATGTGGCGCAGCAGGTTGAACTCCAGACCGGCGTTGTAGTCGTAGATGTCCGCGCCGTCGCTGGCCAGCCCGGTGAACTTCACCGTCTGCGGCACCCAGGCGAACGAGCCGAGCAGGTGCAGGTGGTCGGAGAACTCGTAGGCGAGCTGGCCCCCCACGAGGACGTTGGACTTGAAATTGTCGGCCTGCGGGCCGGTGGGGATGTACGCGCCGGCGATCGGACGGATCTCAAGTCCGCCTTTCGGCATGAAGGGCTGCTGAGCCGCCGCCGAGGCGGCGGCGAAGGTCAGGACCATGGCCGTGATGGCGTGATACCGCATGAACTCCTCCAGAGTTACGGGACATCGGTGGAGCGGGCGCTGCGCCGCGAACGCCGGACCGGGCGTTCGCGGCACCGATGCGCCGGACCTCCTGCCAGGAGGGGGCGGCGAACCGGCCCACGTAAACTCGCTCCGTCGGACCAGCCCCAAAGTCGGTCATGCGCTGATCGTGGGTAGGCGCCCTCCGTACGTGGGGTAGTCCCACCCCCTAGTCCCAACCCTGCCACCTTGGCACATTACTATCTCCGGCTCAGGCCGGCCCTTCAATCCGAGACCAATACGATGTCTGCCTCCGATAGCACCACCACGCTCAAGCGTACGCCCTTCCACGACATCCACGTGTCCCTGGGCGCCAAGATGGTCCCCTTCGCCGGCTACGAGATGCCGGTGCAGTACCCTACGGGAATTACCGCCGAGCACAACGCCGTCCGCCAGAAGTGCGGGCTGTTCGACGTGAGTCATATGGGTGAGTTCCGGATCACCGGCCCCCAGGCCATCGACTTCGTCAGCTACGTGACGACGAACGACGTGGCAGGGCTGGAGATCGGACAGGTGCACTACTCCGGCATCCTCAACGAACGGGGCACATTCGAGGACGACTGTCTCGTCTATCGATTCGCCGACCACGTGATGATGGTCGTGAACGCCTCGAACAAGGACAAGGACTTCGCCCACATCAGCAAGCAGCTCTCGAAGTTCGACGCCAGGCTCGAGGACATCAGCGACGCGATCGCGCTCCTGGCGCTGCAGGGCCCCGACGCGCAGTCGATTCTCCAGCCGCTGACCGCGGTCGATCTCGAGTCCATCGGCTACTATCACTTCACCACGGGCACGGTGGCCGGCATCGCCGACGTCATCGTGTCGCGCACGGGCTACACGGGCGAGGACGGCTTCGAGCTGTACTTCGGCGCCGCGCACGCCCCCGCCATGTGGAACGCCCTCATGAAGTCGGGGCGCGTCACCCCCACCGGACTCGGCTGCCGTGACTCGCTGCGCCTGGAGATGGGCATGGCGCTCTACGGCAACGACATCGACGACACGGTGACGCCGCTCGAGGCGAATCTGGGCTGGATCGTGAAGATGAAGAAGGGCGATTTCACGGGTCGCGCGGCGCTCGAAGCCCAGAAGGCGGCCGGGATTCCGCGCAAGCTCGTGGGGTTCACCATCGCCGACCGCGCCTTCCCGCGGCACGGCTACCCGGTGTTCGTGGGCGGCGCCCCGAGCGGCGAGGTGCGCAGCGGCACCATGAGCCCGAGCTGCAACCTGGCCATCGGCACCGCGTATGTGCCCACGGAGCACGCCAAGCCGGGCAACACGCTCGAGGTGGAGATCCGCGGCAAGCGCGTGACCGGCACCATTGTGAAGCTGCCGTTCTACCAGCACGCCACGCACCGGTAGGGCCATGCGCGTGGCCGTGCTCACCGTTTCCGACGCCGCCTCGCGCGGCGAACGGGCCGATTCCTCGGGCGACGCGATCGCCCGCTGGGCCGCGGCGCGCGGATACGTGGTGGCGGCCCGCGCGACCGTGCGCGACGAGACCGACGCCATCGTCCGGCAGCTCGTGGCCTGGTGTGACGGCGACGCGGCCGACCTGGTGGTCACCACCGGCGGCACGGGCCTCTCGGCGCGCGACCTGACGCCGGAGGCCACCCGCGCCGTGCTGGAACGTGAGGCGCCGGGCATCGCCGAGCTGATCCGGGCGTCGTCGGTGGCGGCGTTCCCGAGGGCGGCGCTGTCGCGAGGGCTGGCCGGAACGCGGGCGCGGACGCTGGTGGTCAACCTGCCGGGATCGACCGGCGGGGTGAACGACGGGCTGTCCGCCCTGGAGCCCATCGTTGACCACGCGGTGGCGATCCTCCGCGGCCGGGCGACGGAGCACAGCGGCGGGGAGGGCGCGCCATGACCGTCCTCATCACGCTCAACGACGTCGAGCCCGCGGTGCGGATCAACAAGCAGCTGGAAGCCGACGGCATCCAGACCGCGGTCGTTTCGCCGCTCGACGACATGCGCGCCGCGCTCAAGCGCGAGAAGCCCGACGTGCTCGTATTCAGCGGCGACCTGAGCGACCCGCAGACGCTGGCCGTGGTGAAGGACCAGATGTGGGTCGGGGTCGCGAGCATCGGGCTCACCGCCATCTCCGACCCGGCGCAGCTCGACCGCCTGCGCGCGGCGGGGTTCGTGGAGATCTACCAGAAGCCGGTGGACGTGGACGACGCGGTGAGCGGCGTGAAGCGGGTGCTGGAGCGCCGCCGTCTGCAGCGGGAGACCGGGCTGGTGGGGGAGAGCGCGCCCCTGCGCGAGGTGCTGGTGAAGGTGGAGCAGATGGCGCCGGTGAGCAGCACGGTGCTGGTGGAGGGGGAGAGCGGCACCGGCAAGGAGCTGGTGGCGCGGGCGCTGCACCGGCTGAGTCCGCGCAAGAACAAGCCGTTCATCGCCGTGAACGTGGGCGCGCTTCCCGACACCCTGTTGGAGAGCGAGCTGTTCGGGCACGAGAAGGGGGCGTTCACGGGAGCCTCCGAGCGGCGCATCGGGCGGTTCGAGCTGGCCGACCAGGGAACGCTGTTCCTGGACGAGATCGGCGACATTCCGCCGGCCACGCAGGTGAAGCTCCTGCGGGTGCTCGAGGATCGCGAGGTGATGCGGCTCGGCGCCACGCAGCCGATCAAGGTGAACGTGCGGGTGGTGGCGGCCACCAACCGGCCGCTCCGGGAGCAGGTGGAGGAGGGGTCGTTCCGGCCCGATCTGTTCTACCGGCTCAACGTGCTGAACATCTATCTGCCGCCGCTGCGGACGCGGAAGTCGGATATCCCCCACCTCGTGCGCCAGTTCATCCGCGAGTTCAGCGCCGAGCATGCCCGGGAGTTCCTGGGCATCTCGGCCGAGGCGATGCAGTTGCTGATCGACTATCCGTGGCCCGGCAACGTGCGCGAACTCAAGAACCTGGTGGACAGCATGGTAGTGCTGGCGCCGGGGCGGGAGATCGAACCCGAGGATCTTCCGCGGCAGATCCGCGACGGCGGATCGGCGCGCCTCTTGCCGGTGCGCCTGCCGGGCCTCGGGCGTGCGGGCGGTGACCGCGGGGGTTCGGGGCAGGAGCTGGAGTTCATCGTGCGGAGCCTGCTGGAGTTGAAGCTGCAGGTGGAGGAGCTGCGGCACCGGCTGGATTCCGAGCACGCCGGCCGCCTGCCGGTTGGGGAGGCGGGCGGGTGGCTGGGGGAGATCGGGGGGGCGCGGGGGGCGGGGACTGGGGGAACGGCGGTGGCCGCCATCGAGCCCCGTGGGGCGGAACCGCCGGCCAACGAGGTGGTGATTCCGGCGGGTACGCGGATGGACGAGGTGGAGCGCCGGGTGATCGAGGCGGCGCTGCGGGAGACGCGGGGGAACCGGCGAAAGGCAGCCGAGATGCTCGGGATTGGCGAGCGGACGCTGTACCGGAAGATCAAGGAGTACAAATTGCCCGAAACGGATGACTTGCAGGACTGATTGATCGTCCCAATATTGGCGTCGCCTGCCTTACACGCGGATCGACGCCGGCCGCACACGATCGGGTTGCCGTTTTCATCGTGACTCGCGTCTCCCTCTCACAATCTCAACGCTGATCGGAAGCCGGAGCGCCGCTGCCCGTGCCCGCCAATACATCTCCGTCGTCGCCAGGCCAGTCTCCCATTGCCGGGAGCGTACTTCCCATCTCGCGCGCCGAAGAGTTGCTGGCCACGCTGCCCGGGGTGATCTCGGTGCGGATCGTAGCCGGCGCCAACGGCATGGTGGATGAGATCCACCTGCTGACGTCGGACGAGGTGGCGCCCAAGGCCACGGTGCGGAACGTCGAGAGCGCGCTGATGGCGCAGCTCGGGATGCGGGTGAGCCACAAGAAGATCTCGGTGGCGACCACGCGGGACACCGGCCGTCGGACGAGCGGGGAGGTTCCCCGGGTGCGTGAAGCGGACTTGGCGGCGGATTTCCGGCGCCGGCGGCTCTATTTCGAGGATATCGAGGTGCGGCGATCGCGGAGCCAGGGCGTGACGTGCCGTGTGACGCTGAGGAAAGGTGATGCGTCCTACGTAGGCGAAGCGGAGGGGCTGGAGAGCCAGCGTCTTCGGGTGGAGCTTGCCGCCAAGGCGGCGGTGGAGGCCATTTCGCGGTCGGAGAAGGATGCGACGGCCGTGCTGGGTTTGGAGGGGTGCAAGCTGGTGAGTGCCTTCGATCACGAATTTGTGTTCGTGGGCATCACGGCGCGGTTCGAGCGCGACACGGTATTGCTGACGGGGACGGCCGAGGTGAAGGAGAGCATGGAGACCGCGGCGGTGCTGGCGGTGCTGGACGCCACGAACCGGTGGGTTGAGTACAGCGAGAAGTGACGACGTGACGGTGAGATGTACCGCGAGAGTTTGTACAGGGCGCGTGCGAAGTTGTGCGCGGCCGCCTTACGAAGGAACGATCGGAAAACCTATTCAACACTGAACCCAAAAAAAGAGACCCCCTCCCTCGTGAAGCGAAGGCGAGCGGAGGAATTTTTTTCCCCGAGTAGTTGAGCGGAGCCAACCTTAGCGGAGCACTGCAGAGCAGCGCAGTGACTCAGTGAACAGGGGGGTGACGCTGAATGGACGTTTACGCGATGCTCGCCAACCTCATCATCACGTTGAGCGGTTGGATTAGCATGGGCAACTAGGGGCGAGGGAAGGGGGTCCACTGCTACTTTATGAAGACTTCGCGCTTTGCCCGTTTTGCGTTCCTGACAGCAATCACCGCCGCCTGTGCGGCGTACTTGCTTTACTCGACGTCAGCGCCGCTGCCGCCAAAGGGTGGCACGGCGCTGATGATCCTGGGCGGGCTGGCTCTCGGAGCAGAGTTGCTGACGCATCTCCTGCCTCATGGTGCCCGAGGGTCCATCGCGTTTATACCCTACCTCGCAAGCGTGCTTGTCGTGCCGCACTGGGAAGCGCTCCTGACGATGTTTTGCGTCGCGAGCATAACTCAAGTGGCGATGAAGATGCGGCCAGAGCGCGCCGTGTTTAACGTTGCCCAACATATGTTGACGCTTGCGATTGCGATACTTGTTTACCGGGGACTAGGCGGTGAGAGTTTCCTGCTATATAAGGATATTCCAATAGCGACGCTGACCAGCAAGATGGGATTGCCGGCAATTAGCGCATATGCGGTGTCGTTCTTCGTTAACACGTTGATCGTTAGCACTGGTTATGCTGTCGTCGAGGGAACCTCACCTCTAACGGTTTGGAAAGACCTTAAGCTTTCGACGATTGGGATCGACATGATTGCCAGCCCGGTCGTTTTCGTGTTTGCGTGGTTGTACGCGGCGAAGGGCGCGATTGCGGCGGCTCTAGTTTGGGTGCCGATCGTAGGCATCAGACAAGTGCATAAAGCAAACCTGGAACTTGAGCAAACAAATCAAGAATTGCTCGAATTGATGGCGAAGTCCATCGAGGCAAGGGACCCGTACACTTCCGGTCATTCGCGCAGAGTTCGCCACTATTCGACCATGATCGCCCGAGCACTTGGGCTGCCGGAACGTGAAATTGACCTCGTAAGCAGGGCCGCCCTCCTGCATGATGTTGGAAAGATTCACGAGAAATACGGCCCATTGCTTGCAAAGGCAGAGCGGCTGTCCCCCGCTGAATGGACGATCATGCAGCAACACCCTGTCGACGGGGCGGAGCTTGTGGCGACGATGAGCAAGCTGCGTGAGCTCGTCGTGGCAATTCGTCATCATCACGAAAACTGGGATGGGACGGGATATCCAGATGGACTAGCAGGCGAACGGATTCCGGTTGCCGCCAGAATCATTCGCTTCGCCGACACCATGGATGCAATGTTGACCGAGCGTCCCTATCGTGGCGCCCTCAGTCCTGAAGCTGTTAGGGCTGAAATCGTGCGCTGCAGGGAGACACAGTTCGATCCCGATATGACCGACCGCTTACTCGCAAGTCCCGGTTGGGCGTCGCTCTTCACGCCACCGGCGGACGTCGCGCGTTACTCCAGCGGACTCTCGCTGGTAGGAGCTAAGCGCCGCGAAGTGAGTTAGGCGCCGCCGCGCGACTCGGATCCTTGATCGATTGGCTGGAATTTGGCAACAAGAGCCAAACGTTCCACTCGGACAATTTCGCGAATCGGAGCGGAGAGCGAGAACCCGTCACGGCGGTAGCGTGTGACATACTCGACTAGCATGTCATTCGCCTTGTTCTTCAGTCCTGCGCGGACAAGTTCGTGCCAATACGCGTCGACAAAATTGTCGTGAAGCCCACACTCACGGCCTAGGGCGTGGTCGCTCGCCAGCTCTTCTAAGTCTTCAATTCGTCCGCCGGCAAGGTGCTGAAGTTGCTCGATTCGCATGCGAAACGCGCGGGCTAACTGGCGGCTACGCGGCGCGTCGATTTCGGCGTATGCTGATCGGGCCTTCTGTAGCCAAGCGCTCGCGGCGGGCCAGTCTGCTCGTTCAAGTGCGAATTCGATCTTATTCGAGAAGTAAGGCCCGGTGCGCCCGCCGGGCTGGACCAGCGCGCGAGAGAGCCTTGCGAACGCTTGATCCGACAACCGGTCCCAGCGAGCAGCAGCTGCGAAGTCGCCCACAGTGTGTTGCATCCACGCGAGCATACTCGAGCTGTCGAGCATTGACGACAGCATCCCATTCCGTTCGCTGGCTTCAAAAGCTTGCTCCATCGCATCGATAGCCGGATGAGCTTCGGCTGCTCGAAAGAGGCCCATGGCGGCGTCGATCCTGAACCGAAGGCTTGCCGCACGAGAGTCTGATTTTTCGGACCGCGCGAGCAACTCATGCGCCGCCCTAGCCGCCGGAACTCTTTCGCCGATCAACAAGTTGAAGAGTAAGTCAGCCAAAACGCGATTGAGACGATCGACATCGTTAGCGCATGGAATGCTCTGCGACAGCCGATAGGCCAGCGCGGCCCCGTGCCGATCCAAGTTGAGGTCGTGCGCAACCAATAGGAAACACGCGGCCCTGAGCCGGTGCGAAGAGTCTGCCGTTGGATGCGAGATGCAATCGGCAAGTCGTGTCTCCAGGTCGACGAGCGATGTGCCACATAGTCGCTTCGCTTGGAGCTCAACGAGTTCGAGTGCGTCATGGATTGTGCTTTCGGATTCAGTCCCTGTGGCGTGTCGCAACTGTTGGATTGCGCTCGCGAGTAACCCGTACGCTTCGGCGAGCCCGGCAGCGTCTATGAGCCGCAAGAGAATGCCCTGCTGCTGCTCCGTGGGGGCGATCACTAGAGTGCGTTGCAGGAGTTCGCACGCTACAGATGGGCGACCAATATTGGTGCAGTAACCGGCACACGACCTCAACAACTCGATCGCCTTGTCCGTCGCCCCCGCTCGATGCCAATGCTCCGCCGCATCCCACAACATCCCGATGTCATGGCCCGGCTCCGCCTCCGCCTGCAATTGCATGGCGGCGGTCGAGTGCATGAGTCTCATCGTCACCGGCGGAAACTGCGCAAGCGCCGCCTGCGACAACATCGGATGGGCGCTACGAATGTCCGAGCCGTCGGCCTCCAGAAAGCCCTCATTCTCTAGGCTCTGAATGGCGTTCAAGAGCTCGTACTCGTTGAGGCCGGCCAGACGAACCAGTCGATCGAGGCGGCAATGCTTGCCGAGCAAAACGGCCGCGACGAACGCTCGCAAGCGTCGTGTCAGCAAGCCGCTGAACGCGCCGAGAAAGCAGATCGGTGAGCGAGGCCGGCAGAGCCAATTCACCGCCGCCGGGAGACTCCAAAACGAGAGAGCGAAGGTAGAGGGGATTGCCTCCTGCCAGTGCTAGGCGATCGAACGGCTCGCTTGGCCCGGCCACGGTTGTTCGACGGCGGCGCGAGCGAGAGGAAGAAGTTCGCGCGACGCCTGTTGGTCGAGCGGCCGAAGGCGCAGCCAGCTCAACCCGTCGTGCGCCCGCCGCTCGTCGCCGGCGCCGAGCTTCGACCGCGAGGTCAGCACGAACAACAGCGGGCGCGGTTGCCCACCGTCGACGAGCGTGAATGCGAGATCGGCCGACGCAGGGTCCATGTGGTGCGCGTCGTCGACGACAACTACCACCGGCTGCTCCTCGCACACGGCGTCTACGAGATCACCGATCGCCGTCAGGATCTCATTGAAGAGATGGCGCGGGTCGGCATCGAGCGGCGCGTCGTCCGGCGCCAGCGCCGGCTGGGTCAACCGCTGGAGCTGCGCCATCGCCTTCGGCGCCACCCCCAATCCGCCGGGCGCCGCAAGCAGCTTCGGCACCAGGTCCACGAACACGCCGAGCGGACGCTGCGCGTCATGCGCTGCGCACTGGACCTTGACGCACGTCGCGCCGTCCAGAGCCGTCGTCTTGAGGAATTCCGTGGCCAGCCGCGTTTTGCCGATGCCCGGAGCTCCATGAATCACGATCGCGCGCGGGACGCCCCCGGCCGCCGCCTTGTGATGCCGCCAGAGCTCCGCCATCTCGGCGTCCCGCCCGACGAAGGCTCCGCTCCGCGCCCGCCGGAACGTGTCGTCGGGCGTGCGCTCGGAGATGCGCATGCGCAGGACGCTCGCCGGCAGTCGAACGGCCCTACCGAACGGCGCGACTTCCCCGAGATACTCATCCAGCAGCTGCATCGCCGCCGCCTTCTGCCCGTTCAGCGCCAGCGCCTCCGCCAGGGCGAGCGTCGCCTCCTCGTTCAAGGGATCGAGCTTCAGCGACGCGCGGGCGATCGGGTCGAGATCCCGCCACTGACCCGCGGCGCGCAGCGCGCCGAGCCGCGCGACGAGGGCGCGGACCACCGATCCCTCGATGCTCGTGCGCTGCTCCTCGACCCACCGGGTCAGGGGCCGCGAGAAGGTCGGCGCGTACCCCGGCAGGACGCCGTCGGACACGGCTCGGACCTTCTCCGACGCGAGCGCCGGATCGGCGCCGAGCGCGGAGTAGTCATCTTCGACCGCAGTCGCGGGAATGCGCACCGAGTCAGGGCCAGCCTCGATCGGCGCGCCGAGTGCCCTCAGCCGATACAGCAGTTGCCGCAGGCCATGGCTGGCGGCGCGCTCATCCTGCCCCGGGAAGATGAACGCCTGCAACTCAGCGCGCGGGATGCGACGATCGCGTTCGAGGCCGAGGTAGAGCAGGGCCGCGAACGCACGAGCGGCGCTGGGGAGCACCGTTCGGGTGCCGACGCGGATAGCGGCTACGCCAAGGGTCTGAAGTACGAGCATGATCGGCGTGGGGGGAACGCCGTGGAGCGGCGGAAACGCCGGCGGCCTCGCCGACGCCACAAGTATGAACGCACAGGGTCCAGATGGCCAGCCTACTCTTGGGCCCCCGCGGCCGCATCATCATTTCAACGCACGGCTGCGCGTTTCCTTGCGGCGACTTGTGTGCGGTTCACGCGCCCCACGCCGGATGAACCCATCATACCACCAACCGCGTTCGCCGACGCCCGCCTTACGGCCGCTCCTCCACCTGGACCACCTGCGCGGCGCTCACGCCCTCGGCCTCCGCCTGGAAGTTCAACACCACGCGGTGTTCGAGCACCCGCATGGCGATGGCGTTCACGTCCTCGAGGTCGGGCATCGGCCGGCCGTCCATCGCCGCCCGCGCCTTGGCGCCGAGCACCAGGTACTGCGACGCCCGCGGCCCGGCGCCCCAGCTGACGTACTTCTTCACCAGCGGCGTCGCGTCGTCGCTCTCCGGGCGCGTGCGGCGGGCGAGCTTCACCGCGTAACTCACCACGGTGGGCGGCGCCGGCAGCCGACGAACCAGATGCTGCAATTCGAGCAGCCGGTCGGCGGTGAGCAGGGGCGTGATCTCCACGTCCACGTCGCTCGTCGTCGCCGCCACGATCTGCTCCTCTTCGGCGCGCGAGGGATACCCCAGGCGGAGCTGGAACATGAACCGGTCGAGCTGCGCCTCGGGCAGCGGGTAGGTGCCCTCCTGCTCGATGGGGTTCTGCGTGGCCAGCACGAAGAAGGGACGGGGCAGGGCGTGCGTCTGCCCGGCCGCGGTCACGGCATGCTCCTGCATCGCCTGCAGCAGCGCCGCCTGGGTCTTCGGCGGGGCGCGGTTGATCTCGTCGGCCAGCACCACGTGCGCGAAGATCGGCCCGTGCACGAACTTGAAGAACCGCCGCCCCGCCGCGCGGTCCTCTTCCAGCAGTTCGGTGCCGGTGATATCGCTCGGCATCAGGTCGGGGGTGAACTGCACGCGCGAGAAGCTGAGGTCGAGCGCCTGGGCCACCGTGTGCACGAGCAGCGTCTTGGCCAGTCCCGGCACGCCCACCAGCAGCGCGTGCCCGCCCGCCAGCAGCGCCGTCACCAGGTCGTCCACGATGGCGTGCTGCCCCACGATGCGCCGCGCGATCTGCGCCTTGAGGTCGCGGTGCGCCGAAGCGAGCTGCGCGAGCAGCTCGAGGTCGCGGTCGTCGGAGGCGGGCGCGCGGGTGGTGGCCATGAGGGTCCTGGTGGGGCGGACTGGGGAAGGTAACGATGGGGACGCGAGGGGGGAACGAGACGGCCGCCCACGGCCCACGCCCACGTTGATAGATTGCCACCGAACCCACGCCCTACCCGAGGACCTGCAATGCGACTGCTCGTCAAGATCGACCAGATGCTGCTGCGCCTGCTCATCGTCGTGATGCTCGTGATCGGAGTGCTCGTGTGGATGGGCCACACCGGCCTGACGAACGCGCACATCGGGCTCGGATTCATCTTCACGATGGCCGTGCTGTTGCAGGCGCTGCTCGGGGCCGTGGGCGGCGCCGGCTGGGGGCTCAGCGGCCTCACGGTGCTGTGGGCCGTCCTGCTGCCGGTCATCGGACTCGGCCAGCGCGCCTTCATGGTCGGCGACGCGCACTGGGTGGTGCGCGTGGTCCACATGCTGTTCGGACTGGCCACGATGGCATTCGTGGAGCGCATCGCCAAGCGCGTGCTGTCGAAGGCGCCGGCCGCGGGCTGAGCCGCCGGTCAGTGCCGGCCGGGAAGCAGCGGCCAGATCTGCTGGAGCGTCTTCTTCTGGTCGCGCGCCACCCACACGGGCAGGTACCGCTCCTCGGGCACCGACCAGGGACTGCGGATGGTCGCGGCGCGCCGCACGTCGCCGTACATCGACGCCAGCACCGACGAGTCGGTGCCCAGGGCGACGAGCACCCGGCCCGGCTTGCTTCCCGGCCCGAAGAACCAGAATGAGCCCGCCCCCGAGATGACCTCGGGCAGTCCGTACTTGCCGGCATAGAACTCGAGCGCGCCCGCCTCGCCATAGTTGTCGCCGGCCACCACGGCCACGCGCCGTTCGTCGGGCGGGAGCGCGTGATACACCCGCGCGACCACGCGGGCCTGCTGCTCCCATCCGAGTTGATCGGCGAAGTCCTGCGGCAGGAGATCGGTGCCGCCCCAGTTGGTGCCCAGCGCGTAGTCCATGCCGGCGCGCACGATGTAGCGGGCCGTCGATTCGGGGGCCAGGATGGGCAGCGCGACCGGGAAGGCGATCGCGCCCTCGACCACCATCAGCGCCGGCACCAGCCACCGGATGCCCGCGCGCACGCGCGGCGCGGGCCCCTGTCCCATCCGCTCCAGCCACACGGCGCCGGCGGCGAGCAGGGTGGGGTAGATGGGGCCCACGTAGTACGCCTTGCCGTGCAGCAGGAGCAGCAACAGAAACACGAAGACGATGGCCCACCCCGCGGCGCGATAGGCGCGGAGCGGGGCCCAGGCGACGAGGGCCACGGCGCCGGCGACGCCCAGCGGGAACCCGGCAAAGCCGACCATGAACGGCTGGCTGGCCACGAAGGCGAGCCAGCTCACGTGCACGAGCTGCCCCGCCTGCAGGTCCGCCATCTGCCCCACTACGGGGAAGTGGAGCGCGACCTGCCCGACGATGCTCGGCGATCCGATGACGAAGGCGACGGCGGCGGCTACCCAGGGCCAGGGGGTGGAGAGCGACCGGCGAAGCGGCGTCGCGACAATCGCGCAGAGCACGGAGAAGCCGATGAACAGGATGCTGAACTTGGTGAGCAGGCCGAACCCCATCGCCGCGCCGAAGGCCAGCCACCAGTTCCGTTCGGCGCGCCCGTCGCCCGTGGAGCGGGCACGGCCGACGCGGAGCAGGGCGTACAGGGCCAGGGTCCACCAGACCTGGTCCAGGACGACGGGCTGGAAGAGGTTGGCGGGGCGGAGGAAGATGCCCGCGCAGAGCATCGGGAGCATGGCCAGTCCCTGCGCGAAGCGTCCGCCGCCGAGCTCGCGGGCGATGAGCGCGGCGAGCACGAGGATGGCCGCGCCTTCGAGGGCCGGGAAGACGCGCGCCGCGGTCAGCGTGTGGCCGAACAGCGCCGTCTGGATGTTGCCCATGATCGCGATGAAGGGCGGGAAGTCCATGCGCCAGAGGCGCAGGTGGTCGCCCATCGCGAAGTAGAGGAAGGCATCGCGATGGATGCCGTACGGCGTGACGGCCAGCACGATCAGGTGGAGGGCCAACTCGGCCGCGGCGAATGCCGCGACCAGTGGGGCGGCGAGCGGTGGGCGGACCGGCGGAAAATGAAAAGCCGCCGGATCCGGGGTCGGGTCGGCGGCGGGATTCACCTTGCGCGGCGTGCGGAGAGCGGTGCTAGCGAACCGTGAACGGCACGCGCTCGGTCACCGGGAAGTTGGTGCTGGTGAGCGTGGCGACGGCGACGTACTTGCCCGGCGCCGGCGGGTTCTTCCAATTCTCGGCGACTTCGAACTCCTCGCCGCCGCCCACGTACTTGATCTGCGTGTTCTGCGTGAACATGCGCGCGTGCGCCCAGTTCCAGACCTCGCGTCCCACGGAGTCGAGCACGACGAAGTCGTATGCCTGTCCGTTGGGGAAGTCGATCTCGACGTTGCTCTTGCCGGTGTTGACGACGTGCAGCGCGAAGCGCACGCCGTGATCGTGGTGCTCGACGTCGAGGAACGACTTGATTTTTGGATGCCCGTCGACCGCCTGCGCCGAGGCGGGCGCAGCAACGGCTTCTTCCGAGTGCGATCGGGCGCTGCAGGCAATGCCGATGGCGCCGGCGCAGAGGAGCGAGATGGCGAACCGCGAATTCATTGGGCGGTACGGGCGGGTGTTCCGGGGCGCAGATTTGTGATGGCGCGTCCCAATCACAAAATGTGTCGCGAATCATCTTATCAACTCAGGGACGAACAGTCAACATTAAATGTCACGGGCGATCTGCTGGCACGGACGGCACTTGGGTGGCGGCCGGTGGCCGACCGGTAAGCCCACACAAAATGACACGGACGGAGGCGGGAAGGAGCACGGACGCGGGCGGAACGCTCCGCGGCGCCGTCGGACATCATATTTGTGTGGTGCCGCTCCGTAACCCTCCGCGCGGAGCGCTCTAAGGAATGATCCCGACTCATCAGGATCCTCTCGAGTCATCGTGTCCAGACCTTCGTTCTTGGCGCTTTCCGGGCGCGGCAGGTACGGCGCCGACAAGGTCCAGGGCCGGTGCGGGCCTGGGGCGCAGGACCCGCCCCGAGCCCCTCCACGTTCGCTTGCGAAAAATTTCACAAAGTCCTAGTTTCCGGGCGGAAATGGACCACCATCGCGAGCCAAACGGGGGGCCGAAGTGAACGCCAACCGCCCGGGTCAGCGGTCGAGTTCGCCGGGCATGGAGCTGGCCGGAATCGGGATCCAGTTCGGACTCACGATCGTGGTCTTCGTGTTTGGCGGCGTGTGGCTCGACCGCCGCTTCGGCACCTCGCCCTGGTGCATGCTCGGGTGCACGTTTGTGGGCGCGGCGGGCGGGATCTACTCGATGTACCGGCAGGCGATGGCGGTGGAGCGCGGTCAGCGCGAGGACCGGAAGTGAAGGCGGGCGCGCTCTTCGCGCTGTTGGCGGCGGTGGCGATCGGCGTTTCGATGGTGACGCTGATGCTCCTGTTCCCGAACGCGGCGGATCACGAAGCGCTCGAGGTGACGGCGGTGCTCGTGTTCGGAGTGCACGTCGTGTCGTTTGCGATCTCCCGATCGCTCCAGCGGTGGAACGTGTGGGGAGCGTGGTTCGCGGGCAGCTTCCTGCGGTTCGCGGCGTTGGTGGTGTACGCGGTGCTCGTCTCGAAGGTGCTGCTGTTCCCGTTGGCCCCGGCGTTGATCGGGTGCGCGACGTTCCTGTTTCTCCCGACTCTGGTCGAACCTCTGTTGCTGCGCAAATGAGACTCCGCTCGATCTTCGTGATGGTGGTGGCCGCGCTGGCGGTGATGGGCGGCCCGATGCGCGCCGTGGCCCAGGACGCGAGTTCCGCGCCCGGCCTCAAGCACGCGCTCGGCCCCGCCGACATCATCATGCCGCACATCACCGACTCGAAGACGGTGGAGGTCCCCTGCTTCAACGCGGAGTGGGCGTGCGAATGGCATCTGCCGACGTGGCCGGTTCACATCGGCAACACGACGGTGGACCTGGCGCCCACCAAGCACGTGATCTTCATGCTGCTCGCGGCGGTTCTGTGCCTGATCACGCTCGTGGGGGCGGCGCGCTCGCACGCCCGGGCCACGCGGGCGCACGGCCACCCGACGGGGTTCGCCGCCGGGGTCGAATCGGTGGTGCTCCTGCTGCGCGACATGTTCAAGGACGCGCTCGGCGCGCACGGCGACGCCTACATCCCCTTCGTGCTGACGCTGTTCTTCTTCATCCTGTTCATGAATCTGATGGGGCTCATCCCCTACGGATCCACGCCGACGGGGAACCTCGGGGTCAACGCGACGCTCGCGGCCTGCGCCTTCGTCGCCACGGAGACGGCGGGCATGATCGCGCTCGGCCCCGTCGGCTACATGAAGACGGTGGTCTACTGGCCGAGCGATCTCTCGGTCGCGATCAAGCTGCCGATGACGTTCATCATGACGCCGGTGGAAATCATCAGCAAGTTCACCAAGCCGTTCGCGCTCACGGTGCGCTTGTTCGCCAACATGATCGCGGGGCACGTGATCGTGCTGGCGATGATCGGGCTGATTCTGCTGTTCGGAAGCTGGCTGATCGCCGTGCCGCCGCTGCTGATGGCGCTCGGAATCATGATGCTGGAAGTGCTGGTGAGCTTCATTCAGGCGTTCATCTTCGCGTTGCTCACCGCGGTGTTCATAGGGCAGATCAGGGCGGCGCATCATTAAAGAGTGAGGCGGTCGGACAGTCGGACAGTCAGACAGTCGGACAGACAGAAAGGAAGACGACGGACGGTGCGCGCACCACGCTCCACGGCGCATCGAGTACTCAATCGAGCGATTGAGGATTCCCGTTGGGACCCGGGTCCCGTTGACGGGGAGCGCCCTCGGCGAGAGCCGGCGGTGCGGAGCACAGGAATCGATTACGAAGCACAACGGAGATCGACAATGCACATCCTTCCGCTGTTGCAGGCCGCGACCGACACGTTCGGCAAGGGCTATCAGGGTGGCTGGGCCATGCTGGGCGCCGGGATCGGCGCTGGCGTGGCGGCGATCGGCGCCGGCATCGGTATCGGCCGGATCGGTGGCTCGGCCATGGACGGCATCGCCCGTCAGCCCGCGGAGAAGGGCTCCATCTTCACCAACGCGCTGGTGCTTTCCGCGTTCATCGAAGGCGTCGCGCTGTTCGCCGTCGTCGTGGCGCTCATGATCGTTCTGAAGTACTAGACCGGGCGGTGGCGTCCGCCCCGGGGCGGGCGCCATCAACCACCTTCCACGTCGGATATTCCATGCGTTTCCTTCGTTCGTTCGCCATCGCCGTCCCGATGACGCTGGCCGCCTCGCCGCTCCTGGCGCAGGAAGGGGAGAGCGCCGGCGGTTCCCTGATGAGCCTCAAGTCCAACCTGATGTTCTGGACGCTGCTCATCTTCCTGGTGCTGTTCTACCTGCTCACCAAGTTCGCGTTCAAGCCGATCACCGCGGCCGTCGAAGCCCGCGAGAAGTCGCTGGAAGACGCGCTCGCCGCCGCCAAGCGCGATCGCGACGAGGCGGCCGCGCTTCTCGCCGAGCACCGCGCGCAGATCGAAGCGGCTCGCGGCGAGGCGCAGAAGCTGATCGCCGAGGCGCGGAGCGACGGCGAGAAGCTGCGCGCGGACATGCTCGAGAAAGCGCGCGGCGAACAACAGGCCGCGATCGAGCGCGCGGTGGCCGAGATCCAGCGCGAGAAGGAACGGGCGCTCGCCGAACTGCGGCGCGAAGCCGTCGAGATGGCCATCGCCGGCGCGTCGCGGGTGATCGAGGAGAACCTCGACAGTGTGAAGAACCGTAAGCTGGTCGAGGCGTTCCTGTCCACGCTCAAGCCGGCGAAGGTCGTTCAGTAATGCGCGACACCACGATCGCCCAGAACTACGCCGACGCGCTGTTCGAGCTGGCGAAGCGGGCCGATGACCTGCACGGATGGGAGGCGCGCATCGGCGGGCTGGCCGACGCCATGGGGAGCGACCGGACGCTGCGGCTGTTTCTCGAGTCGCCGCGCATCGCCGCGGGCGAGAAGAACAAGGTGCTGGCCGAGGCGTTCAAGGGCGCGCCGGCGCACTTCGTGCGCTTCCTGCAGAAGCTGGTGCACAACCGGCGGCAGATGCTCATTCCCGAGATCTCGGCGGCGTACATGGATCTCGTTGACGCGGTCGAGGGGCGCATTCACGCCATGGTGACCGTGGCGCGGGAAACCACCGATGCCGACCGCGACGCCATTGCCGCGCAGCTCTCGCGCGTGTTCGGGAAGAAGGTCGTGGCGCACCTGAGCGTGCAGCCGGCGATCCTCGGCGGCGTCGTAGTGCGCGTGGGCGACACTGTGATGGACGGTTCGGTGCGGAAGCGGCTGGGTCTGCTCAAGGCGGGGTTGGCAGGCGCGTAACGTCGGCGCGGGTGGACGCGAGTGGACGGGGCGGCCGGGGAGGCCGCCCCGTTCTTCGTCGTTGGGCGCACCGCTACAGCACGCCGCCTCCCCGCCGCGTATGTTCTTGGAGCGAAAGCCCCACCCGAACCACCCCCGCCGTCCCCCCGTCCCGCCGAGGTCCCCATGACGCGGTCCCTTACCTCCCCCTCCCGCCGCCTCGCGTCGCGCGCCCTGTTGCTGGCCGTGTTCGCCGCCGCGGCGCTCCCGCTCCGCCTCCACGCCCAGGCGTCCAACGTCGCCGAGCAGATCGCCGCCGACCGCGCGCTGCTGGCCAAGGAGGTCTACGTCACGCCGCCGGCGGCCATCGAGAAGCTGGTCACGGCGCCGCGGCAGAACAACGTGTCGCTCTCGCTCCAGAGCCCCGACCGCACGCACTTCCTCAAGCAGGAATCGGACGGGCTGCCGACCGTGAACGAGTTCGGGAAGTTCCACTACTACTTTGCCGGCCTGCAGGTGGACCCCAAGGCCAACCGCGCCCGCACGCTCACCACGCGCGCGTCGGCGGGCCTGTCGCTCATCGACGCCACCACGGGCAAGAGCACCACGGTGCTGCTGCCCAAGGGCGCCACGGTGAGCAGCCCCGCGTGGAGTCCCGACGGCAAGCAGCTGGCGTACATCGGCAATTTCGCCGACGGGTCGTACATCTACGTGGCCGACGTCGCCACGGGCAAGTCGGTGCAGGCGTCCAAGACGCCGCTGCTGGCAACGCTGGTGACGACGATCGACTGGACGGCCGACGGGTCGAGCGTGATCGCGGTGTTCGTGCCCGACGCCCGCGGTCCCGAGCCCAAGAAGCCGGAGATCGCCACCGGCCCGATCGCGCGGCTCTGGCTGGACGGGGTGAAGGAGCCGGAGCGCAACTTCGCGAGCCTGCTCAACGAGCCGTTCGACAAGGAGCTGATGAAGTACTACGTCACGGGCCAGATCGGCGTCGTGAACGTGAAGACGCACGCGCTGAGGAAGATCGGCGCGCCGGCGATGGTCTCGGCGGTGGACGCCGGCCCCGACGCGAACTACTTCCGCGTGACGACGATGGACGAGCCGTTCTCGTACGTGGTCCAGTACAACAGCTTCGGCACGACGCAGGAGATCTGGGACGCCACGGGCAAGGTGCTGGCGCAGATCGATAAACGGCCCAGCCGCGAGGGGCAGGAGCCCGACACGACCGCTGCCGGCGGCTTCGGCGGCCGGGGTGGTCGCGGGGGCGCCTATCGCGGCCTCTCGTGGATGCCGCAGGGTCCGGGGCTCTACTTCATCGAGAGTGAGACGCCGGCGCGCGGCGCCGACTCGACGGCGGGCGCCGGCGGCGCTCCGGCCGGCGGCCGGGCGGGGCGCGGCGGGCGCGGTGGCGCAGGCGGGGCGGTTCGTCCCGACAAGCTGATGCAGTGGCTGCCGCCGTTCGGCAAGACCGACACGAAGGTGCTGTACACGGCCACGGGGCCGATCAGCAGCCTCGAGTTCAGCGACGACGCGAAGACGATCTACGTTGCCGACAACGCCAACGGCTCGGGTGAGATCTACGCTGTGAACCTGGCCGATCCGGCCACGAAGCTGTCGATCATCCGGCAGCGCGGCTATACGCCGTCGTTCAGCGCCGGCGGCCGCGGTGGGCGCGGCGGCGGCGGTGGCGGGGGACGGGGCGGCGCCGCGAACGACTCGGCGCAGTTCTATGCGAACCCCGGCGCGATGATGGCCGAGCGCGGCACGCGCGGCGGCGAAGTGGCCATGGTGTCGGCCGACGGCAAGCACGTGTACTTCACCGGCACGCAGTACCACCCCGACTATCTCACCAACGCGCCGCAGGCGTTCGTGGACGAGTACGAGGTCGGCACGGGGCAGAAGACGCGGGTGTTCGAGAGCGCGAAGGACGCGGTGGAGACCGTGGCGGCGCCGCTCGACGACGACTTCAAGCAGGCGATCATCACCCGCGAGACGCCGACGCAGGTGGCGGATTCGTATCTCTGGAACCGCGCCACAGGCCAGCGCACCAAGCTCACCGACAACAGGGACTACGCGCCGGAGTTCACGGCGGCCATCCGCAAGCGCATCGAGGTCACGCGTCCCGACGGGTTCAAGTTCATCGTGAACCTGACGCTGCCCGGCGACTACAAGCCGGGCACGCGGCTGCCGGGGATGTTCTGGTTCTATCCGTACGAGTATACGACGCAGGCGGAGTACGACCGCACGCTGCGCACGGAGAACGTGAACCGGTTCCCGGCGCAGGGGCCGCGGACCATCGAGTACCTGATCACGCAGGGGTACGCGGTGGCCGACTTCGACCCCCCGATCGTGGGGCCGACCGGGCGGATGAACGACAATTACGTGTCGGACCTGGTGACCGACCTCTCGACGGTGATCGACGCACTGGACAAGGGCGGGTACATCGACCGGTCGCGGCTGGGGATCGGCGGGCACAGCTACGGCGCCTTCAGCACGATGAACGCGCTGGCGCACACTCCCTTCTTCAAGGCGGGGATCGCGGGCGACGGGATGTACAACCGGTCGCTCACGCCCAACGACTTCCAGAACGAACGGCGCACCTTCTGGGAGGCGCAGAAGACGTACGAGGAGATGTCGCCGTTCTTCTACGCCGACAAGATCCAGGGCGCGGTGCTGATGTACCACTCGATCGAGGACCAGAACGTCGGCACCGATCCCATCAGCTCGATTCGCATGATGCAGGCGCTCCGGGCGCTCGGAAAGACGGCGGCGCTGTTCATGTATCCGTACGAGGATCACGGGCCGGCGACGCGCGAGTCGGACCTGGATCAGTGGGCGCGCTGGACGGCTTGGCTGGACATGTATGTGAAGCACGCCGGCGAGTGGAAGGTGGGGAAGGAGGACAAGATCACGGCCGTGACGTTGACGCCGGATCAGAAGTAGGATCGGTCGGATCGGCGACACAGTCGAGCGGCCCCGGGGGAGACTCCCGGGGCCGCTTTCTTTGCAGTCTGGGATCAATGTGACGGGCGGGCACTCCGCGTCTGCTCTGTACGTACGCGGTTGCCTGCCACGCGTCGCCCCGCCCGCGAATCAGCCCTCCGACGGCCTCAGCGCGCGCAGCCGGTCGAATCCGGCCGGCGGATCGAGCAGTCCGTCGGCGATGGCGGCGATCTCCTCGGCCTCGCGCCAGGCGTCCTTCAGGAGGTCGAGTTCGCCTTCCAGGGCCCGCCGCTCCGACTCCTCGTGCATCGACATCTCCAGCGCCAGCCGCTCGGTGGGCATCAGATGCAGCGCGCCGAGTCGGCGAATCTCGTTCAGCCGCGACATGACGCGCCCCTCGCGCCACTCCACGGCCCGCGACGCCTTGCGCAGGAAGCTGGACGCGTCGCCCGCCTTCTCGATCCGGTCCACCGCCTGCTTCACCTCGCCGCCCGTTCCGCCATAGCGGTTGGCGCCCGCGAGCAGCACCGTCGCGATGTGCATCGCCTCGGCGCCGTCGTAGTACTCCCACCCGTCGTCGTGGGGCAGGCGCAGCGTCGGATAGTCGCCCGCCATGTGGAACTCGGAGTCCCGCACGTGCCGCTCGCGCACCACGAGCGTGCGTTTGCCCTTGCGGAAGCGCGCCACCACGCGGTCGTCCAGCAGGTAGTCGCGGGCGGCGAGCGCGCCGATCATCGGCACCGCGCCCATGACCGTGGTGAATCCGGGGAAGGCGACGACCGACATCGTGCCGGTGATGAGCGCCGGGATGATGATCGGCGAGAACACCGCGCCGGCCAGCGCCGCCGCGGCGGCCGCGGTGCCCGTGAGCACCTGCACGTTGAGCCGGCGCCGCGCGAACCGCCGGCCGTAGCGCCAGGCCGCGAATTCGGGACGCAGCGGCTTCCCGACGCGCACCAGCTGCTCGCCGCTCGGCAGGCGCGCCATGCCGATGTTGTCGGTGGTCACCCGCGTGCGCGTGGCGCGGAAGATGCGTTCGGCGTCCTCGATCGCTTCCCAGCGCTCTTCCATGGGGGAGAGGTTCCAGCGCGCGCAGCTGCCGCAGATCACCCACAGCCTGCCCTTGTCGGCGTCGAACGCGAGCCGCTTGCCCACGGGAAAGTGCTCGATCGCGTCGTTGCTCCCGAGCGGGGCATGGCAGAAGATGCACGTGGAGTACATTTGTCCCTACAATACAGGAATCCAGCGACCCGGCCAGGGGCCATTCATTAACAAATCATGACGACCGCCTCCGTTCTCGCCCTGCTCCTCGCGTTCCAGCAGGGGCCCGCCCGTCCCGCGGCCCCGGCGGCCGCAGCGCCCCGTATTTCCGGTGCCTACACCACGCCCCCGTCCGGCGACACCACCGGCTACTGGCAGCAGTTCGTGAACTACCGGATCACGGCGACGCTCGACGAGCCGCGCCACCTGGCGCACGGCGTGGCCGATCTCACGTACGTGAACCACTCGCCCGACACGCTGCGCGCGATGTACTTCCACCAATACCTCAACGCGTTCCGCCCGGGCTCCAGGTGGAGCGCCGTGGACGAGCGCGAAGGGCGCGTGCGGTTCCAGAACCTGCAGGACCCCGACTACGGCTACGAGCGGTTCACGGCGACGCCGACGTTCGACGGCACGCCGGTGGCGGCGACCTATCCGGGCGCGCCGGACAGCACCGTGGCGCACTTCATACTGCCGCGCCCGCTGGCGCCCGGTGACTCGATCCGCATCCACCTCGAATGGGACGCGCGGCCGTCCACCGTGCTGCGCCGGCAGGGGCGCGCCGGCCGCAGCTACGACTTCGCGCAGTGGTATCCCAAAGTCGCCGTGTACGACCGCGGCGGGTGGGAGGAGAACCCGCTCGTCCCCTCGGGCGAGTTGTACGGCGAATATGGCACCTACGACGTCACGCTCGTCGTGCCCGAAGACCAGGTGCTGGGGGCGACCGGCGTGCCGATTGCGGGTGATCCCGGATGGGAGCGCGTGAAGCGGTGGGGCGTGGTGCACATTCCGCGCGACGCGTACGACAGCGTGCCGCCCGGACCCGCCGTCACCGTGCCGGCGGGAGACAAGGCGGTGCGCTTCTACGCCCGCAACGTCCACCACTTCGCCTGGTCCACCTCGCCCGACTACCGGTACGAGGGCGCGATCTACCTGCGGCAGCTGCCGCCCACGCACTTCAAGACGTGGGACACGCTCTCGATCAACGTGCTCTATCGCCCCGGCGACGACTCGACGTGGGGCGGGGGCCGCGCCGTGGAGAACACGATCGCGGCGTTCAAGTGGCTGGAGGGCATCTGGGGGCCCTTCGCCTGGCCCACGTTCACCAACCTGCACCGGCTGGAGAGCGGCGGCACCGAGTTCCCGATGATGATCATGGACGGCAGCGCGAGCCTCGGGCTCATCCTGCACGAGGGCGGGCACAACTTCACCTACGGCATCCTGGGCAACAACGAGTGGCGCTCGGGATGGATGGACGAGGGGCTCACCTCGTACCAGACGGCGTGGGCGCAGGGGCAGACGCCGCAGGAACTGGCCGCGCAGGGGCCGCCCCCGCCGCCGCGGCTGGCCGAGGGCTACCGCGCGTACGCGACGACGATGCCACCGCTCCAGGATCGCGATCTGCTGCTGCCCGAGCTCGACATGCTCGGCCACTCGCAGCCCATCGGCACGCCGGCGTACGACTTCACCGACTTCGGCACGTACAACGCGATGATCTATGCGCGCGGACAGCTCATGTACTCCCAGCTGCGCGACGTGCTGGGCGACAGCGTGTTCCGCGCCTTCTTCCACGACTACTACAACCGGTGGGCGCTCAAGCACGTGGACGAGTGGGCGATGGAGGCGTCGGCGGAGCGCGTGTCGGGGCGGGATCTCGGCTGGTTCTTCCACCAGTGGGTGCACGAGGTGGGGATGGTGGACTACGCCCTGCGAGCGGCAACCACGGCGCAGCTCTCGGATGGCCGCTGGCTCACCACGGCGACCGTCGTCCGGCACGGGGACTACGTGCACCCGATGCCCGTGGGCGTGCGCACCGACAGCGGGTGGACCATTGCGCACGGGGATTACGCGCAGGACGTGCAGCAGGTGCAGGTGATCACGGCGCGGAAGCCGGTGGAGGTGCGGCTTGACCCGTACCACACCACGTACGACTGGGACCGCCGCAACGACGTGGTAGGCCCCACCTGGTTCGGCCTGAGCGGGGCCCAGCCGGTGTTCGACTGGCCCTTCCTGGATCAGGCGAACCGCGATCACGCGCTGGTGGCGCTGTCGCCGCTGGCCTGGTATTCGGACCCCGGCGCGGCGACGGTGGGCATGCGGGCGCGGACGAGCTACCTGGGGCTCGTGGACCGCTACGACTTCGGGCTGGCGGTGACGAGCGGGCTGCGCGCCGTGGCCGGCGCGCCGGGGCCGAAGGGCATGAGCCGCGTTCAGGGCTGGTGGCGATTCCAGAACCCGTATTGGCCCGGACTCTCGAAGCCGGCGATGGGGCTGGCCGGAGGCGCGGCGCTGCTGGACGGCGTGGCGAAGCTCGACGTGTCGCAGACGTGGGACCTGAGTCCGCTCTGGACCGCCGCCGGCCCGCGCATCGGCGCGACGCTCGGCGCCACGGGCGCGTACGTCTACGATCGCGGGATGCTGCCGGCGGGCTGGGACGACCGGTCGCTGACCGAGGTGCACGGCAGCTTCGACGTGACCGTGCCGCGCGCGTTGTTCGGCGCCGACGGGACCATGGGGCTGCGGGCCTCGGGCGCGGTGGGGCTGACCGGCGCGGGCGGGTCGAACTACGGGCGCGCCGAGTTGGCGGGCACCGACGTGAGCCGCTACGACGACGGGGCGTCCACGCTCTCGCTCCGCGTGTACGGCGCGGCGGGCAACGATCCGCCGGCGCAGGCGGCGCTGCACCTGTCGGCCAGCGACCCGCTCGAGAATTTCGACGACAACTGGTACCGGCCGCGCGGATCCATTCTCACCCGGCCCGGCGTGAACTACGTGCCGCTGGGCGGGGCGAGGCTTCGCGGCTACGATCCGGCGATCACGGTGGCGCGCGTCGTCGCGGGCAACGCCGAGCTGGCGCGGCGGCTGGCGCCGGACGTGTTCAGCGGGCTGTCGCTGTGGGGGTCGCTGTTCGGCGACGCCGGGTTCGCGGCGTCGCGCACGTACGCTCTCGACGGCGCGTTCCTGGCCGACGCGGGGGCGGGCGTCTCGCTGCGCGGCAAGCTGTACGACCGCGATGTGACCGTGCGGCTGGACGCGCCGGTCCTGGTGCACCAGCCGGCGCTGGCGGGCGGGGGCGGGCTGACGAGCAGCCACGCGACCGTGGCGGCGCGGTGGACGTTCAGCTTCGGAGACCTCTGGTAGCGCGGCCGCGATTTGTACGCGCCTCGTAATGGTTCTGTAGAACCGTTGGCCGCGGCGCGCCGGGCGCGCATGTTGGTTCCGGTCCCCAACACGAACCGGAGTCGCCCATGCAGCGCACGCGCGCGCGCACGCTGACCGTTGTTGTCCTCACGCTGCTTGCCGGCGCCTCAGGCGCGGGCGCGCAGACGGCGCCGGCGCCCGCATCGGCGCCGCCGTCGTGCGCGGCGCAGCCGGAGTCTCACCGGTTCGACTTCTGGGTTGGCGAGTGGAACGTGACCACGCCGCAGGGAGGCCAGGCGGGCACCAGTTCCGTGCAGAAGATCCTCGGCGACTGCGTCGTGTTCGAGAACTGGAAGGCAACGAACGGCGTGGAGGGCAAGAGCCTCAGCGCCTACAACCGCGGCCTCAAGAGGTGGCAGCAGTTCTGGACGTCGGCCACGGGGACCGTCACCGAGTATCGCTTCGGTGAATGGGTGGGCGCGAGCCTGCGGCTCGTGGCGCACGTGCCGGACGTCGACTCGCCCACGCTTCTGCGAATGACGTACACGCCGCTCGACTCGGACACGGTGCGCCAGTTCGGCGAGATGTCCACCGATGGCGGCAAGACGTGGACGGCGCAGTACGACCTCTACTACCACCGGAAGCGGTGAGGCGCCGGATCAGCGCCCGCCGATGCCGCCGCGGTGCTGCGTCACGTAGTCCCAGTAGCTGCGGTCCATGGCGACGGTCTTGCTCGTGAGGTACGGAAAGTGCCCGTAGCGCAGTGAGAGCTGGTCGTCGGCCGCGGAATCGCTCTTGCCCGCGATTTCGGCTTCGTACAGCGCCGCCACGAGCCCCGAGCGGTCGGACCCGCTCTGGCAGTGGATGAGAATGGGCTTGGGCGCGGCGCGCAGGAGCCGCAGGATCGAATCGATCTGCGCCGGCGTGACCATGTGCGTGGCCGAGAGGCCGAAGTCGTAGTGCGTGACGCCCAGCGAGTCGGAGACGGCGATCTCGCCGTCGTACCACGAGGCGCCTGGGTGCGCGCCGCGGAGGTTCACGATCGTCCGGATGCCGTGCTGCCGGACGAGCTTGGCGAACCCCGAGCGGCCGAGCTGCGCGGAGCGGTAGAGCTGGCCCGGCTCGACGAGATGGACGTTGCCGCCGATCTGGATGGAGCCGAAGTAGGCGCCAATGGAGAGCACCGCGACCACGAGCGCGATGCCCGTGGCCTTGGCGGCGCGGCGCCAGGACGGGCGGGTCGGTGGTGCGGTCGGTTGTTCCGGCGTCGGCATGGCGGTGCGTGTCGTGGATGAGGGTCGGACGCGGACCCGGAGTTCAAGCTAAAGCACCCGGGCAACGCGCGGGAGGTGCCACGGGCGTCGTGATGCGTGCGGTCGGCGATCGTGCGATATTACGTCGTCTCTCACCCCGAGTCGCATGTCCGGACGCGCCTCCGTCACCCACGTCCCCAAGCCGTGGGGCCACGAAACCATCTGGGCCCACACCGACCGCTACGTCGGCAAGATCCTGCATATCAAGGCGGGGCACGCCCTGTCGGTGCAGTACCACAACGTCAAGGACGAGACGGTCTATCTCCTCTCCGGCGAGCTGATCTACCGTGTGTGGGACCTGCCCGTGGCCGGCGGCGTGCTGCCGGCGGGGGCCAGACCCGTGGATGTGAAGCTCACGCTGGGCGAAGCCTACCGCATCACGCCGTTCACCGTCCACCAGATGGAAGCGGTGACCGACTGCGACATCCTCGAAGCGTCCACTCCCGATCTCGACGACGTCGTGCGGCTCCAGGACCGATACGGCCGCGAAGGAACCAGCGCCCCATGAAGGTGATCATTCCGCTCGCGGGGAAGGGCACGCGGCTCCGCCCCCACACGCACGTCACGCCGAAGCCGATGCTCAAGATCGCCGGCAAGCCGGTGATCGACTATCTGATGGACGACCTGCAGCGCCTGGGCGGCGTGGATCAGGTGGTGTACATCACCGGACATCTCAAGGAGAAGGTCGAGGAGTACGTCCGCGCGAAGTATCCGTTCGACTCGGCGTTCATCGAGCAGAAGGTGCAGGACGGCACGGCGGGCGCGGTGGCGCTGGCGCAGCCCTACGTGGACCAGCCGGTGCTGATCGTGTTCGTGGACACGATCTTCGATGCCGATCTCTCGGTGATCAACACGATCGACGCCGACGGGATCATCTGGACCAAGGAAGTGGAGGACTACCAGCGCTTCGGCGTCGTGGTGACGGACGCGGCCGGCAACATGACGGAGATCATCGAGAAGCCGTCGACGCCGATCTCCAAACGGGCCAACATCGGGCTCTACTACATCCGCAACTGGAAGCTGCTGTACGAGGGCATCGAGCACGTGCTGGCGTCGCCGAAGAACAAGGGCGAGTACTACCTGACCGACGCGTTCCAGTACATGATCGACCACGGGGCGAAGATCCGCGTGATCGACGTGGAAGGGTGGTACGACGCCGGCAAGCTCGATACGCTGCTCGAGACCAACCGCACGATGCTCGAGAAGCGCGGCATGGCCCGCCATCCCGGGGCCGGCGCCGGCGTGGTGTTCGTGGAACCCGTGTACGTCGAGGACGGCGTGACGCTGCGGCGGGCGACGATCGGCCCCAACGTGTCGATCAGCGCCGGCGCGGCGATCGACGGTTCGACGCTGCGCGACACGATCGTCGGCGCCAACGCCCGCATCACGCGGTGCACGCTTCACGATTCGCTGATCGGCGACGACGTGGTGCTGGAAGGGTTCGCCGGGCAGGCGACGGTGGGCGATGACTCGGACCTTCGCGCCGAATAGCGTCGGTCGCGCGTGCGCTCGCGGGGTGTTATCGTAGCGGGTCCCCGCACCCCAGAGCGCGCATGATCTCGGTCCGCCAGCTCACCAAGCTCTACGGCGACTTTCCGGCCGTTTCCGGCCTCACGTTCGACGTCGGTCCGGGCGAGGTGCTGGGGCTGGTGGGGCCCAACGGCGCCGGCAAGACGACCACCCTGCGCTGCCTGGTGGGCATCATCGCGCCGTCGCAGGGCACGGTCACCATCGCCGGCCACGACATGGCGCGGGACGCCGTGGAGGCCAAGCGCTCGCTCGCCTTCATTCCCGACGAGCCGTACCTGTTCGAATACCTGACCGTCGCCGAGCATCTGGAGTTCATCGCGCGCGTGTACGGGGTGCCGGACGCCGCGACGCGGGGGCCGGAGCTGCTCCGCGAGTTGGAGTTGAGCGACAAGACCGATGTCCTGCCCGGCGAGCTCTCGCGCGGCATGCGGCAGAAGCTGGCGATTGCCTGCGGGTTGCTCCACAATCCGTCGGGGCTGATTCTCGACGAGCCGCTCACCGGGCTCGACCCTGGGGGCATGCGGCGGATGAAGAACACCATCGCCGCGCGGGCGCGCGAGGGCGCCGCCGTGGTGCTGAGCTCGCACCTGCTGCACCTGGTGGAGGAGCTGTGCACCAAGCTCCTCGTGATCGCCAAGGGGCGCGCGGTGGCGTACGGCACGCTCGAGCAGATCGTCGGCGAGCGGCCGGAGCTGCGCGGGCACACGCTGGAAGAGGCGTTCCTGATGCTCACCGGCGACGCCGACGCGCCGCGTTCCGACGGCTGAGGCGCATGACCGGCGCGTTCCTCTTCCTCACCCTGCGGAGCTTCCGCAACCGGATCGCGCACCAGGTGCGCCGGTCGAAGAACCCGCGCTACGCGCTCGCCATCATCATCGGCGTCGCCTACTTCTACTTCATGTTCTGGCGGAACCCGCGGCGCGCGCACGCGAGCGTCTTCCCGCTGCTCAACGACGGCGGGCATCTGTTCGTCGTCGCCGCGCTGTTCGTGGGCGCGGTCTCGATGTGGCTGTTCGGCGGCGCCAGCACGGCGCTGGCGTTCACGCAGGCCGAGGCGTCGTTCCTCTTTCCGGCGCCGGTGTCGCGCCGGCAGCTCGTGGCCTACAAGCTCGTGCGGGGCCAGGTTCCGCTGCTCTTCAACTCGCTCATCTGGGTCCTGCTGCTCAATGCGGGACACGCGACGCTTCCGCTCCCGGCGCGGTTCGTCGGCGTGTGGATGGTGTTCGCCATCATCTTCCTGCACCGCCTCGGGTCATCGCTGGTGCGGACGGCGTGGGGGGAGAGCGGCGGGCAGGGCCTGCGCCGGAACGCGCTGTCGCTGGCGATCTTCGCCATCATCCTCGGAGGCGTTGGCGTGAACCTGGTGCGGAGCCTGCCGCTGTTCCGCGCGGCCGGAGACCTTGATGGGTGGGTTGCCGCGCTCGCCGCCGTGGTGACGCAGACGCCGGCGCGCTGGGTGCTCTGGCCGTTCACGGCGGTGCTGGGGCCGGTGTATGCCGCGAATCTGAGTCAATGGCTGGGGGCGCTGGCGCCGGCCGCGCTCGTACTGCTGGTGCACGTCTGGTGGGTGATGCACACCGACACCGCGTTCGAGGAGGCGGCCCTGGCCGCCACGGCGGCGCGGGCGCGGAAGATCGAGGCGCTCCACAACCGCCGGACGTTCGGCGGGGGAAGCGCGTCGGGGGCAACGGCGGCGCGGGCACGGCGGCCGGCGGCAGCCGGTGCGGCGCGGGGGCGGCAGTTCGCGTTCGTTCCCGCGAATCGTCCGGCGGCGGGCATCGTGTGGAAGAATCTCGTGTGCCTGCGCCGGACGATGCAGCTGCGGCAGCTGATTCCGCCGATGATGCTCGCCGTCATTGGCGGGGGGGCGGTCGGCAGCAAGCTGGGCGGCGTCACGGCCGGGGTCGCCGCCGGGGCGGCGATCTTCGCCGGCATGCTGCTGCTGATGGGCCCGCTGATGCTGCGCGGCGACCTGCGCCAGGACCTGCAGCATCTCGCGGAATTGAAGATGCTGCCGTTCTCGGGCACCACCATCGTCGCCGCCGAGGTGCTGAGCGTGTCGATTCCGCTGGCGTTGGTGCAGGCGCTGTCGCTCGCGGCGGCGGCCGCGCTCGCGACGGCGGCGCACGTGAACTGGGGGCCGGCGCCGATTCGCATGGCGCTCGCCGTGGGCGCGCTGCCCGTTCTGCTCGCGTTCAACGCGACGAGCGTGACGATTCAGAACGGCGCCCCGATCCTCTTTCCCGGGTGGGCGCGGCTGGGAACCATCGTGGCCGGCGGCGTGGAGGTGATGGGGCAGATGATCCTGATGATGGGGTTCTATCTCATCCTGCTGGCCGTGCTGCTGGTGATTCCGACGGCGATGGGGTTCGTGGCCGTCGCGTCGCTGCACCTGGAGGGCGCGCTCGGGATCGCCGTGGCGATGCTCGCCGGCAGCGGCGGACTCGCGTTCGAACTCCAGGGCGTGATGCAGCTGCTGGGGCGTGCGTTCGAGAAGCTCGAACCGTCGTCGGTGAGCGGCTGATCAGCCGGCGGCCGCGGCGCCGGGCGCCTGCGCCGCCGCGAGCACGATGGCCAGCGCCCGGGCCACGCCGCGCGTTCCGTCGACGTTCTCGAACCACTCCGTGGGCGAGTGCGCGTCACCTCCGCGGCCGCCGGCGCCGATGGCGATGGCCGGAATGCCGAGTCCGATGGGGACGTTGGCGTCGGTCGACGCGACGGCGAGTTCCGGCTCGAGGCCGGAGAGCAGCGTGAAGTCTCGCGCCGCCTGAACCAGCGGATGTTCGGCGGCGGTCTCGCCGCCCGGGCGGTCGCCGATGCGGGTGATGGCGGTGGCGAGGGCACGCGTGCCCCGGGCCCGCCTCGCGTTCTCCTCCTCCACCGCGGCGGCGATGGCGCGATGGACCTCGACCTCCATCAGGTCGAGGGCGCGCGAACTCGTGGAGCGCACGTCGATCTCGAGCCAGGCGTGGTCGGGAATGGCGTTCACCGAAATCCCGCCGCCGATGCGGCCGACCGTCAACGTCGTGCGCGGATTCTCGGTGAGCGGGATGGCCGCGAGCCGCGCCGTGGCGCCGGCGGCGGCGTGGATGGCGTTGGGCGCGCCGAACGCCGCCCAGCTGTGCCCCCCCGGCCCGTCGAAGGTGACGCGGTAGCGGCGTGCGCCCAGCGCGCGGTGGATGATGCGCTGATCGCCGGCGCCGTCCACGGCGATCAGCGCCGACGGCCGCTCGGCGGCGCGCGCAAAGTAGTGCTTCACGCCGCGCAGGTCGCCGTTGCCTTCCTCGCCCGTGCTGGCGAGGAATTCGACCGGACGTTCCAGCGCGATGCCGGCGTCGCCCAGCGTGTCGGCGATGGCGAGCATCGCCGCCAGGCCGCGGCTGTTGTCGGTGATGCTGGGGCCCGCGTACCGGATGCCGGTGCGCGTGACCAGATGCGGCGTGTCGCGCGAAAATACGGTGTCCATGTGCGCGCAGACGACCACAGGTTCGTCGCTCCGGCGGCCGGGCCGGCGGGCGATGACGTTGCCCGCCTCGTCGGTGCGGACGCCGGTGAGGCCGAGCTCCGAGAAGCGCTCGCGCATCCAGGCGGCGCGGTCGCCCTCGTCGCCGGTGGGCGCGGGCAGTTCCGCGACCGCCACCTGCGTCCGCATCAGCGCGTCGTCGTGCCCGGCGAGCTGCCGGCGCAGGGGCGCGAGCGCCGCGTAGGCGTCGGCGTGGGTGCGGGATGGGGTCGGCATGCTCCACAATAGAGCGGAGGAGCGCGGCGATTTGGCAAGTGGTAGATTGGCGGACGCCCATGACGACGCCCGCATCGCCGCCCACGCCCGATCCCACCGCCCGCCCGAAACTCGGGCGCAACGTCGTCGCGCTCGGCCTGGTGAGTTTCTTCACCGACATGTCGAGCGAGATGATCTATCCGCTGCTGCCGGTGTTCCTGACGGCCACGCTGGGGGCGAGCGCGGCCTACGTGGGCGTGATCGAGGGGACGGCGGAATCGATGTCGGCGCTGCTCAAGCTGGTGAGCGGCTGGTGGTCCGACCGGGTGCGCGAGCGCAAGCCGTTCGTGCTGGTGGGGTATCTGCTGGCGACGGTGGTGCGGCCGCTCGTGGCCGTGGCGACGGCGGCGTGGCAGGTGCTGGCCGTCCGCGCCGCCGACCGGGTGGGGAAGGGGCTCCGCACCTCGCCGCGCGACGCGCTGATTGCCGATTCCGTGGACCCGTCGATTCGCGGGCGGGCGTACGGCTTCCAGCGGGCGTGGGACAACGCGGGCGCGGTGGCCGGGCCGCTGATCGCGTTCGCGCTGCTGCAGTGGGAGGGGCTGACGCTGCGGCACGTCTTCTGGCTGGCGCTCGTGCCTGGTCTGTTCGCGGTGGCGACGGTGGTGTGGGGCGTGCGCGAGGTGCCGCGGAAGATCGCGCGCAGCGGGGCGCCGCTGGACCTGAGCCAACCGATGGGCGGCCGGTTCTGGGCCATCCTGGCGGTGATCTTCGTGTTCACGCTCGGCAACTCCACCGACGCGTTCCTGCTGCTCCGCGCCAATCAGCTCGGCGTGCCGATCGCGCTGATGCCGGTCATCTGGGCGGTGCTGAACGCCGTGAAGTCCATCACCAACACGCCCGGCGGCGCGCTGAGCGACCGGGTAGGGCGACGGCCGACGCTGGTGGTGGGGTGGCTCTTCTACGCCGGGGTGTATCTGGCGTTCGCGCACGCGTCGCAGCAGTGGCACGCGTGGGCGCTGTTCGCGGTGTACGGGATCTACTTCGGGTTCACCGAGGGGGCGGAGCGGGCGCTGGTGTCGGACATCGTGCCGGCGGAGCGGCGGGGCACGGCGTTCGGGTGGTTCAATCTGGCCGTGGGGCTGGGCGCGCTGCCGGCGTCGCTGATCTTCGGCGAGGTGTGGGACCGAGTCGGCGTGGGCGCGGCGTTCACGCTCGGCGCATCGTTGGCGCTCGTGGCGGCCGTCGGGATCATGTTCGTGGGCGGAGGCAGGCGCGGCGAGGGTTGACCACAGAGCACGCGGAGCACGCAGATGCTCAGCGGGGGCGCGGCGCGGATCATCCTGACGGCGGCATGTATGAAGGATTGTGACGCCCCGCAGGCAGCGCCGGCGCCCTACTTCACCCAGAGCAGTGCGACGCACCCGCCCTTGCCGCGCGGTGGGTACTGCACGGGCGCTTCGATGCCGCGGTAGATCTCAACGCCGGCCAGTTGATCGGCCGGCAGAATGGAATTCAACCCGCCCCCGACGTACGCGCCGTTGACATAGATCGTGCAGCTCAGCACGTCGCGTCCCGAGATGAACCGCAGATCTTTCAGTTCGGTGATCTTCCAGTGGTCGATCTGTTCGGCGGTGACGAACGCGTTCTGCGGCGCGAATCCCTCGTTCCGGCGCTCGTAGAACCCCGCGCGGTCGAGTTCGCGCACCGTGTCCGCCGGGCCGCGCCAGCGTTGGGCCTCGGAGGTCACCGTCGGCAGCGACGCCACGGTATCGGCCGGAAACGGTACGAGCGTAAGTTCCATGGCCGACGAGTCGTTCGGCGCGAGGCGCAGCAGCCGTCGCGTCGACACGTAGCCGATCTTGAGCACCGACAGGCGGTACGGCTGCGCGAGGACCTGGAGGCGCCGCCGGCGCCGGCCCTCGGAATCGGTGCGGTCGATGAGGGTCGTCGAATCGCCGACGCCGAACACGAGCTGCGCCCCGGCGACGGCGGCGCCCGCGGGATCGACCACGCGAACGGTGACCGTGGCCGAATCGGGGCTCTGCCCCGAAGCGCGCGGGGGCACGGCGCCGGCGAGGGCCGCGGCGGCGGCGAGCCAGACGAGGGTCGGAAGATGGCGTCCGCGTCCCATGGCCATGCGGTCTCGCGAGTCCGGGTGCACGCGGGGCGGCAGCTTCCGGCCGCCGCCCTTGGGCTACAGGAATACGGCAATTGTATACAAACCGCAAGAGGGGCGGAGCTCTACTACGGCACCGGACCCGAGGCATCGATGACGGCGGCGCGCGTGCCTCGTGCCACCGCCCTTGCCCCACTCAATCCGCCGAGCGTACGCGATGGGTATGGCCGAGCAGATCCACTGCTGGACGCCGGACGAGGTCCGCGCGCTGCCCGACGACGGCAACAAGTACGAGTGCATCGACGGCGTGCTGCTCGTGGCGCCGACGCCGCGTCCGGTGCATCAGTACGCCGTCGATGAACTTGGCGACCGGCTCAAGCGGTACGTGCGCGAACACCGGCTGGGGCAGGTCATTCCGCTCTCGGCCGATCTCGAACTGTCGGCCAACGCACTGACCCAACCCGACCTGTTCGTCCTCCCCGGGAACCCTCGCCGCGACGTCCGAAAGTGGACGGACGTGAAGCACGCCCTGCTCGTGGTCGAGGTGCTCTCGCCCTCCACGGCGCGCTACGACCGCGGGCTCAAGCGGAGCTTCTACCAGCGAGCGCCGGTGGACGAGTACTGGATTGTCGACGTGAACGCCCGGGTGATCGAACGCTGGCACAGGGGGGACGAGCGCCCGGAGATCGCGCGCGAGACGCTCGAATGGCAACCGGCCGGCGCGTCGGAGCCGTTCACGACTCGCCGCACGTCCCGCCTCAGCAGCACCGCGACCCGGGCTTCGAGTACTTGTCTTCCAGCCGCTGCTTCGCGAACTCCTCGCGCGTGAGCGGCCGCTCGCCCGAGTGGCACTGCCGCATGTGCGCGGCGTAGCGCTCATAGTCGGGCGCGCCGATGATCCGCCGAGTCACCTCGCCCACGGCGCGCAGCTGCGTCCGGAGCCGACCCATGGATCGCATCGTCAGGCCTCCGCCACCCGCGCCTCGTACGGCACTTCCGACGACTTGGCCGGCACACGCCCGCTGGCCACGGCGTACCAGATCCGCAGCGAGTCGGCCAGGATCACCACCACCGACACCATGAAGAAGGCGGCCACGGCGGCGTCGAGGTAGTCGTTGAACATCATCCGGTGCGCCGCCGCCACCGTGGTGATCCCGGCCGGCAGCGCGCCGGCGTCGATCGCCGCGCCGAGCGAATGGGCGTGCGAGAGGAAGCCCAGGTGCGGATCGGGGGAGAACATCTTCTCCCACCCGGCGCTCATGGTCACGACCACCAGCCACACGAGCGGCACGATCGTCACCCAGGCGTAGCGTGCTTTCCCCATCTTGATGAACACCGTGGTGCCCACGCACAGCGCCACGGCCGCGAGCAGCTGATTGGAGATGCCGAACAGCGGCCAGAGCGAATTGATGCCGCCCAGCGGATCGACCACGCCCTGGTACAGGAAGTAGCCCCACATGGCTACGAAAATCGCGCTCGACAGCAGCACCGCCGGATACCAGGACACGCGGCCGAACGGCTCCCACACGTGGCGCCCCACGTCCTGCAGCATGAACCGTCCCACGCGCGTGCCGGCGTCGAGCGTCGTCAGGATGAACAGCGCCTCGAACATGATGGCGAAGTGGTACCAGAGCGCCATCGCGCCGCCGCCCGAGAGCGCCCCGCTGAACAGCGTCGCCATCCCCACGGCCAGGCTCGGCGCGCCGCCGGTGCGCGACAGCAGCGACGTCTCCCCCACGTCGTGCGCCAGCCGCGTGCAGCTCCGCCGGCGAGACGGTGAACCCCCAGTGCGCGATGGCCGCCGACGCGGTCTGCACGGTGGCGCCCAGCGCGCTCGCCGGCGCGTTGATGGCGAAGTAGACGCCCGGCGTGAGCGCGCAGGCGGCGATCAGCGCCATGATGGCCACGAACGACTCCATCAGCATGCCGCCGTAGCCGATCAGCCGCGCGTCGGGCTCGCGCTCCAGCAGCTTGGGCGTCGTGCCCGACGCGATGAGCGCGTGAAACCCGGAGATCGCGCCGCAGGCGATGGTGATGAACGCGAACGGGAAGACCTTGCCGGCGAAGATGGGGCCGGTGCCGTCGGTGAACCGGGTGAGCGCCGGCATGTGCAGCGGCGGCAGCACGATCAGGATGCCCACGGCGAGCGTCGCCACGACGCCGATCTTCACGAACGCCGACAGGTAATCGCGCGGCGCCAGCAGCAGCCACACCGGCAGCACCGATGCCGCGAAGCCGTACGCCATCACGATCCACGCCAGCGTCGTGCCGCTCAAGGTGAACGTGGCCGCGAGCGACGGATTCTCTGCCACCCAGCGGCCGGCGTACAGCGCCACCACGAGCAGCGCCACGCCGATGGCGCTGGCCTCGAGCACCCGCCCGGGCCGCAGCCAGCGCAGGTAGATCCCCATGAACAGCGCGATGGGAATGGTCAGCCCGATGGTCAACGTCCCCCACGGGCTCGCCTTGAGCGCGTTGACCACCACCAGCGCCAGCACCGCGATGAGCATGATCATGATGCCGAGCACGGCGACCAGGGCCGTCCAACCGGCCACCGGTCCGATCTCCTCCCTGCGCCATCTGGCCGAGCGACTTGCCGTCGCGCCGCACCGACGAGCAGAGGATGACGAAGTCCTGCACCGCGCCGCCCAGCACCACGCCGACGATGATCCAGAGCGCGCCGGGCAGATAGCCGAACTGCGCGGCCAGCATCGGGCCGACGAGCGGGCCCGGGCCGGCGATCGCGGCGAAGTGGTGCCCGAAGACGATCCACTTGTTCGTCGGCACGTAGTCGCGGCCGTCGTCGAGCCGCTCGGCGGGCGTCGCGCCGGTTGGCGTCGAGCGCGAACACCCTGCTCGCGATGAACCTGGCGTAGAAGCGGTAGCCGACCAGGTAGCTGCACACCGCGGCGGTGAGCAGCCAGGCGGCGTTGATCGATTCCCCGCGATACAGCGCCAGCCAGGCGAGGGAGCCGGCGCCGAGCAGGGCGATGCCCGCCCAGACGAGGGCCCGCAACAGCTTCGACATGAGGGCAAGACTCCGGGTGGGACCGGGGGCAAACTTGGAACGCGTGGGCGGGTGGGTCAACAGGGGGACCAGGGGGACGGACGGACGATCGGACGGACGGGCGGACCGCGCGGCCGAAGCCGATAGCGCGGAGAGTCCCTCGATCCGTTAAATTCCCTGCGTGCCCCGCACACTCCAACTCGCCGCCGCGCTGCTGATCGCCGCCTGCGCATCGCAGCCCACCCGCACGCCGAAATCCGACGTGCCGCCGGCGCCCGCGCCGGCCCGCAACGCGCACCCGCTGGCCAACCTGGCCGCGCGGCGCATCATCGTCACGCCCGTCTACGACATGGTGCAGGGCGATCCACTCGGCTGGGCCGCCGGGATCCCGCGGCCGCGCGCCATGCTCCGCGAACTCGACTCGGCCATCACCGCCGAATTCCGGGCCCGCGGGCTCGGCAGTACCTGGTACTTCGCGCCCCAGCTCGAGCAGAGCTACCAGTTGAACTCGACCTACGCCGCCGATCCGCACATGCTCGCCGAGAATCCGCTGCGCGGCCACGTCGAGATCGGCAAGAACTATGGGGAACCGCTGGCGACGCAGCTCCGCACCATGATCGCGATGCAGGACGGCGCGCGGCTGGTGATGCTGCCGGTGGAACTGCGGTTCGAGCGGGTGGGCGCCGGCACCCAGGGTCAGGCCGTGCTCAAGCTCGTGCTCGTCGACGCGCGGACCACCGAGTTCGTCTGGAGCGGCGAGGTGAAGAGCGAGCCCGCATCGGCGTTCGGCCCGGTGGTCTTCGCCAGTCTCGCCAATCGCTTCGCCGACCTGGTCATCTCGCCGTAGCCGGCGCGAGGGCCGTTCCGATACGCCACATGGGCATTCCAGTCACGCTGATTCCGGGCGACGGCATCGGGCCGTCGATCACCAGCGCCACCGTGCGCATTCTCGAAGCCGCGGGCGCCGATCTGGAGTGGGATTCGCAGCTGGCCGGCATGGCCGCCGTGGCTCGCTACAACGATCCGCTGCCCGACGCCACGCTCGACTCGATCAAGCGCACGCGGCTCGCCCTCAAGGGCCCGCTGGAAACGCCGGTGGGGCAGGGGTTCCGCTCCATCAACGTCGCCCTGCGCAAGACTTTCGACCTCTACGCCAACGTGCGCCCCGCGTACTCCATCGTGCACGGCGGCCGCTACGACAACATCGACCTCGTGCTCATTCGCGAGAACACCGAGGGCCTCTACGTCGGCGTCGAGCACTACATCCAGGTGGGCGACGACCCCAAGGCAGTGGCCGAGAGCACGGCGATCGTCACCCGCGCCGGCTGCGAACGCATCGTGCGCTATGCGTTCGAATACGCGATGACGCACAACCGCAAGAAGGTCACGCTCGTCCACAAGGCGAACATCCTCAAGAACACCTCGGGGCTGTTCCTCGACGTGGGCCGCCAGATCGCCCACGAATACGACCACATCCAGTGCGACGACGTCATCGTGGACGCGATGGCGATGAACCTCGTGCTGCGTCCGGAGAAGTACGACGTCATCGTGACCACAAATCTGTTCGGCGACATTCTCTCCGACGAGATCTCGGGATTGGTGGGCGGGCTGGGCCTCGCGCCCGGCGCCAACATCGGGCTGAACGGCGCCATCTTCGAGGCGGTGCACGGCACGGCGCCCGACATCGCCGGCAAGGGTGTGGCCAACCCGAGTTCGGTGATCCTCGCCGGCTGCATGCTGCTCGAGCACGTGGGCCAGGGCGAGCGGGCGCTCCGCGTGCGCTCGGCGCTCGAAGAGACGATCCGGGCGAAGAAAGCCATCACCCGCGATCTGGGCGGCACCGCCAGCACCGACGAATTCACCGACGCCATCATCGCCCGGCTGTGAGCGCCCTGTCGGTCGTCCATTGCTCCGATCTGCACTTCGGCCACCCCGCCGTGCCGGAGCAGTACGAGGCGCTGGAAGCGCTCATCCAGCAGCGGAAGTTCGACGTCGTCGCCATCTCCGGCGATCTGTCGCAGCGCGCCCGCGCCGGCGAGTTCCAGCGGGCCCGCGTGTTCATCCAGCGCGCCGAACGGGTGAGCAAGGTGATCGTCGTGCCGGGCAACCACGACGTGGCCTGGTGGTTCTCGCCGCTCCGGCTGGGACGGGATGTGTCGCTGCTTTACAAGTACCGTCGCTACGTCGACGACGACATCGAGCCGGTGCTGCGGCTCCCCGGGGCGGTCTTCGCCGGGCTCAATACGTCGCACGGCGTGCGCTGGGAAACCCTGACCTGGAACCTGCGCGACATCTCGATCATCGGCCACGTGGGTCCGGATCAGCTCGACCGGCTGCGGCGCGTGTTCGCCGACGCGGCGCCGGGCGACCTGCGCGCGGTGGTCATGCACCACAACCCGATGCGCGGCGAGCTGTCGCGGCGGTTCGGCCTCAAGCGCCCCGACGCCGTGCTGGCCGCGTTCGCCGACATGGGCGTTGACCTCGTGATGTGCGGGCACGACCATCAGGAGGCGGTGGACTCCGTGGAGCATACGCAGAAGGGCACGGTGGTCTCCACGGCGGGCACTGTATCGAATCGCTCGCGCGGCGGGCGCCCGTCGTCGGTGAACAGCATCGAAATCGGCGACGACGCGATCGCGGTGACCACGCTCGTCTGGTCCGACACCGACCGCGCCTTCGTCGCGGGACCGTCCCAACGCTTTCCGCGCTGAGACGACTGATGCGCCGCCGCGCCGATCCCGCCCAGCTCGACCTGGGCGTCGCCCCGCCGTCCACGCCGGCGCCGCCCGCGCCGCGCACCGCGGACGAGTTGCTCTCGCGCCTGCGCGCGCTGGGGCTCCGCCGCATCGACCGCTGCGTGCTCACGCGCAATCGCACGGTGATGGTGAGCTTCGGCGACGGCGAGCTGCGCGTGCACGAGGGCTACCTCGATGCGCCCGAATCGGTGCTCCGTGCCGTCGTGACCTTCGTGCAGGGCCGCACCCGGGCCGATCGGCGCGCGGCCCAGCGGACGATCATCGCCGCGGCGGTCGTGGCCCACGTGGCGCCGCGCCCGCCCGAGCGTACGCACGCCGAAGACGAAGTCATGGTGGCCCGGCTGCGGCAGTTGCATGCCGCGCTCAACGCCGAGCGGTTCGGCGGCACCCTGCGCTCGATTCCGGTGCGCGTGTCGCGGCGCATGAAGTCGCGGCTCGGCCACTACGTGCCGGCCAGCCAGAGCGCCCACGTGGAGATCGTCATCAGCCGCCGCCACGTGCTGCGGGACGGGTGGGAGGACGCCACCGACACGCTGCTGCACGAGATGGTGCACCAGTGGCAGGACGAGTCGGGGCTGCCCGTGGACCACCGGGGGGGGTTCCGCCGGAAGGCGCGCGAGGTGGGGGCGGCGCCCACGGCCAAGAAGGTGGTGGACCGGGTGGAACCGCGGCGGCGGGCCGGCTGATCGACGGGGGCCTGTGGCCCCGGGGCCGGGCCGTGGTAACTTAGGCGCCATGACCAACCGCATCACTCGCGCCGTGCTCGCCGCCGCCGTCCTCGCCTGCGTCCTCTGGATCGGCGAGCGCGGCGCCGGAGCCCTGCCGCCGCTCGGCCAGCTGCTCGACCCCGCGAACGGCGCCTGGAGCGCCGCGCTGCACGCCAACCTGCCCGCCCACGCCTCGGCGAAGATCCCCGGGCTCCGTGACTCCGTGGACGTCCGCTACGACGATCGCGGCGTGCCGCACATCTTCGCGAAGACGGAGACCGACGCCTACCGCGCGCTCGGCTACGTCGTCGCCCGCGACCGGCTGTTCCAGCTCGACCTGCAGACCCACGCGGCTTCAGGGCGGCTCACCGAGTGGGCGGGCGCCCGCGCGCTGCCGCTCGACCGCCAGATGCGCGACCTGGGGCTTCCGCGGGCCGCCGAACAGAAGCTGGCCGGCATCGACACCACGACCATGGCCTGGCACGTGATGCAGGCCTTTTCCGATGGCGTCAACGCGTACATCGACGGGCTGTCGCCGGCGCGCTGGCCGGTGGAGTACAAGCTGCTCGGCGTGCGGCCCGAACATTGGAAGCCGATCAACTCCATCCACCTGTTCAACCGCATGGGGTGGACGCTGTCGTACCTGCCCGACGAAGGCGCCCGCTACGCGGCCCGCGGGCTGGTCGGAGACTCGGCGGCGGACGCGCTGTTTCCGCTCAACTCGCCGATCCAGGAGCCGCTCCAGCCCACCGGCGGCCGCAGTCCGCAGTACAAGTTCCAGGTGATTCCGCCCCCCGGCGCGCCCGACCGTTCGGCGGTCACGGTCGGCGCGCTGCTCCAGAGCATCGCGCCTCCCGGCGCGAGCGACCATGATCCCGCCCACTGGGCGAGCAACAACTGGGCGGTGGCGGCGGCCAAGTCGGCCGACGGGCATGCGCTGCTGGCCAACGACCCGCACCTCGATCTCACGCTGCCCAGCATCTGGTACGAGACGCAACTCGTGGTGCCGGGCAAGCTCGACGTGTACGGGGTGACCATCCCCGGCGCGCCCGGCATCGTGCTCGGGTTCAACCGCGATCTGGCGTGGGGGTTCACGAACACCGGCGCCGACGTGGTCGATTTCTACCGCGAGACGGTGGACGACGCGGCGCGCCCCACGAAGTACAAGCTCGACGGCGCGTGGAAGCCGCTCGTGCTCCGCGTGGAGGTCTATCGCGGAACGCACGGCGAGGTCCTGGCCACCGACACCGTGCGCTACACGCACCGCGGACCGCTCATGCACCGACTCGGCGGGTGGCTCTCGATGCGCTGGACGCAGCTCGAGGAGAGCCACGAGATCACGGCCTTTTACGAGGCGTCGCACGCCAACAACGCCAAGAACTTCCTCGACGACATGGCGCGCGGCTTCTTCGTGCCGGCGCAGAACATGATCGTGGCCGACCGGGTGGGGAACATCGCCATTCGCTCCACCGGCCACTTCCCGCTGCGTCCCAAGGGCACGAACGGGCTGCAGATCTTCGACGGATCGACGAGCGCCAGCGACTGGACCGGCTACTGGCCCGTGGACAAGTACCCGGAAGCGGTGAATCCGGCCCAGGGCTACCTGGCGTCGGCCAACCAGCAGCCGGTGGATCCGTCGCAGCAGTTCGCGTATCTCGGCGACGAGCGGGCGTTCGACCCGTGGCGGGCCCTCGACATCAACCAGCTCCTGCGTTCGAGCGGCAAGGTGTCGGTGGACATGATGCGCCAGTTCCAGGTGAGTCCGCTGAGCGTGCGCGCCGAAGCGTTCGTGCCGTACTTCCAGCAGGCGGCGATCTCGCCCACGGGCGGCGCCTACGGCTCGCCGGCCCTCCAAGGGGCGGTGCGCATCCTCGGCGCCTGGGACCATCGGTACACGAAGGACAACGGGGGCGCGGCGCTGTTCGAAGAGGCGATGCGCGATCTGCGTGACCTCACCTGGGACGAACTCGCGGACTCCGCCGGCCACCGCGCGGTCACGCCGTCCGACGAAGTGATGCTCGAGCTGATCCAGCAGCCCAACAGCCCCTGGTGGGACGACCATCGCACCAACGGCGTCGTCGAGACCCGCGACGCCATCATGGCCAAGGCGCTGGCCGAGGCGTACGACACGCTCAGCGCGCGCTACGGCCCGCCGTCGGCCAAGGGCTGGCCGTGGGATACCGTGGCCAAGGTGAACATCCGCCATCTGCTCGGGCTGGGCGGCTTCTCGGCGCTCGGCCTGGTGACCGACGGCGGCCGCGGCACCCTCAACCCCGCGATGGCGCCGGGCAGCGGCGGCAGCGACGGGCCGAGTTGGCGGCTGGTCGTCGACCTCGGACCCGAAGTGAAGGCGTGGGATACGTATCCGGGCGGCCAGAGCGGAAATCCGGCCAGCCCCGACTATGACGACCGCATTCCGCAGTGGCTTGCCGGGCAGTTGAGCCCGGTGCTGGTGCCGCACACGGCGGCCGGACTCCCGGCCGATCGCACGAAGGCAACGCTCACGCTCAACCCGGAGGCGAAATGATGGGGCGCAACGTTGGCCGCCTGCTCCTGCTGGTGCTCGCGTTCGGGATCGGCACCTACGGGTTCGGATGGTGGGCCGTGCCGGCGGTGGCGCTGGCGTGGGGGCTGATCAGCGCCGCGCCGGCGCGGGCCGGGGCGCGCGCCGGATTCGCCGCGATGGCGGCCTGGGGGCTCATGCTCGTGCTGCCGGCCATCGTGCGCGCGCCTATGTTCTCGTTCGGCGCCAAGCTCGCCGCCGCGATGGCGGTGCCGGTTTGGGCGCTCTGCGCGGCGGAACTGGCATTCCCGCTCATCGCCGCGTGGTCGGCCGCGTCGCTGGGCGCGGCACTGCGCGGCGGCGCGCCGGCGGGCGGCGAGCCGGCAGCGGCGCAATAGATTCCACGCATGACCACCGACTTCTTCGACATCGACAGCGCGCTCTCGGAAGAGGAGCGCGCGGTGCGCGACAGCGTTCGCCAGTTCGTGGACGAGCGCGTGCTGCCGATCATCGGCCAGCACTACCTCGACGGCCACTTCCCCCTCGAGCTGGTGCCCGAGATGGGAAACCTCGGCGTGTTCGGCGCCAATCTGCCCGAGGAGTACGGCTGCGCGGGGCTCAACAACGTCGCCTACGGGCTGATCATGCAGGAGCTGGAACGCGGGGATTCCGGCGTGCGGAGTTTCGCGTCGGTGCAGGGCGCGCTCGCCATGTATCCGATCTTCGCCTTCGGCAGCGAGGACCAGAAGCGGAAGTACCTGCCGAAAATGGCCGCCGGCGAGATCATCGGCTGCTTCGGGCTCACCGAGCCCGACTACGGCTCGAACCCGAGCGGCATGATCACCATGGCGCGCGAGCAGAAGGACGGATCGTGGGTGCTGAACGGCGCCAAGATGTGGATCACCAACGGATCCACCGCCCACATCGCCGTGGTGTGGGCCAAGACCAACGGCGACAAGAGCGACAGGTCGATCCGCGGGTTCATCGTGCCCCGGGGCACGCCGGGCTTCACGTCCAAGGATCAGAAGGGCAAGCTCTCGCTGCGCGCCAGCGACACGAGCGAGCTGGTGTTCCAGGACGTGCACCTGCCGGCCGACGCCATCCTGCCGGCTTCGGGCGGGCTGAAGAGCCCACTCATGTGCCTCACGCAGGCGCGCTATGGCATCTCGTGGGGCGCGGTCGGCGCCGCCATGGCCTGCTACGAGGAAGCGCTCGCCTACGCCAAGAACCGGGTGATGTTCGACCGGCCGATCGCCGGCTTCCAGATCCAGCAGCAGCGGCTGGCCGAGATGCTCACCGAGATCGTGAAGGCGCAGCTCGTCTCGCTGCACCTAGGGCGCCTCAAGGACGCCGGCACCTACACGCCGCAGCAGGTGTCGCTGGCCAAACGGAATAATGTGAGCGTCGCCACAGACATAGCGCGGGAAGCCCGCCGTCTATTAGGGGCCAACGGCATTCTCGCCGAATACGCGTCGATGCGGCACATGGCGAATCTCGAAAGCGTGTATACCTATGAGGGGACGCACGACGTCCACTCGCTCATCCTCGGACAGGCCGTAACGGGCCTCAACGCCTTCACATGATGCCATCGAAGACTCTCACCGCGATCCGCGGGGCGGCGATCGCTGGCCTCCTGTTGGCCGTGGGATCGTGCACCGACTCATCGATGCTGGTGGGGGCGCGGTCGATCGCGAATGTCAGCATCCAGCCGTCGTTCGACGGGGTGTCGTTCGACGCGGCCCCGGTGGTCGACAAGATCCACTTCGTGTTCACCCGCGTGTCGACGAACAAGGTGGTGCTCGACACCATCGTGACCGTGGCGCCGGGCGCGACCAACGTGACTCTGAATTTCAAACTCACGCTGCAGAGCGATGCCGACAATCTGAAGGTGACGCTCGATCTGTTGCAGGCCGGCACCGTGCTCTACGAAGGCACGCAGACCCTGGTGGTGACGTCGGGGGCAATCACCAAGAATACCGCGACGGTCACGGTCTCGTACGTGGGTCCCGGGGCGACCGCCCACGCCGTCACCGTGTCACCGAACCCCGCGAGTATCTCCTCCGCGGGCGCGCAGCAGTTCACCGCCGTCGTGAACGATGCCTCCGGCGCTGTGCTCAGCGGTGTGCCGGTGGTGTGGAGCGTCAGCGACGCGACCTTGGGGTCGATCAGCACGTCGGGCTTGTTCACCGGCACCGGGCGTCGCGGCGCGGTGTCGATCACCGCGACGACCTGGAGCGGCGTCTCAGGCTCCGCGTCGGTGGCCCTTCTGCCCGCGGCCACAAGGGTCGTCGTCGTGAGCGGAAACAATCAGCTGGCAATGCCGGCTACGGCGCTGCCGCAGCCGGTGGTCGTCGAGACGGACGGCGTGGACGGGCCGGTGGCCGGCGTGCCCGTCAATTTCGACGCCGGCACGACGGGCGGGAGCGTCAACCCGGCGTCCGCAGTCACGGACGCGTCGGGGCGAGCATCGGTGCAGCTCACGCTTGGTAAGGCGACGGGCGCGCAGCAGTTCAATGCGACATCCCCCGGACTCGCGCCGGCCGCGATCACGGCCACGGCCACGGCGGGCCTCCCCGCGTCGATCACGATCGTGAGCGGCGACGGGCAGGCGGACAGCACGGGGACGACGCTCGCGCCGTTCGTCGTGAAGGTCAGCGACCGCTTCGGGAATCCCGTGCCGGGCGCCACGGTTTCCTGGTCCTCGGTTGACGGAGGATCGCTCTTGGCGCCCACCTCGACCACCGACGCGTCGGGCTTTGCATCGGTCACCTTGACTCTCGGCAGGACGCCGGGCGTGTACCACGTGAACGGCTCCGTCCCAGGCACTGTTAGTCCCGTGGTGTTCGCGGCCGTCGCCATCGTACGCGGCGTCGCGAAGCTGGTCGCAGGGCCAGGCGTTGATGGACAGACCGGCACGGTTGGCACAACGTTGCCCGTGCCGTTCACCGTGGTGGCGCAGGACATACTCGGCGACGCCTTGCCGGGGGTGGCGGTCACGTTCACGGCAGTGACCGCCGGTGGGAGTATCAATCCGCAGGGTGCGACGACCGATGGGAACGGCAGCGCGTCGGCCACTATGAAGTTGGGCACGACGCCTGGGACCTACACGTACACCGTAACATCGGGCAAGGTCAGCGTCACCGTCACCGAGACCGCGAAATTGACCGGCGGGGTCGGGTTGATCGTGCCGGCAGGCTCGGCGCTGGTGGCGCCGGGCCTGCTGGCGGCGACTCCGCGCCAGCCCGTGGCTGGGAGACGCGCATTCAAGTGACGGGCCGGGCCGTTGGCCGTGCACTGTCGACGGCCAAGTGTCCGGCCTCGCCTTGAACCACCCCATGCACCTGCTATCTTCCATGTGAATCTTTTCACATACGAGGACGGGCTGTGAAAATCGCCGTCTGCATCAAGCGTGTCCCGGACATGGAGACGCGCTTCAAGGTCGCCCCGAACGGTCTGGCCATCGACGAGACCGGGCTCAAGTACGACATCAGCGACTTCGATGCGTACGCCGTGGAAGTCGCCCTCCAGATCAACGAGAAGGCGGGCGGGGGCGAGACCACGGTCATCTGTCTCGGGCCCGACGTCGTCCAGGAGATCATCCGCAAGGCGCTGAGCATGGGCGCCGAGCGCGGGGTGCAGCTCAAGGCCGACAGCGTGCCGGCCGACTCGCTGGCCATCGCCAAGGCGCTGGCCGCCGAACTCAAGGGCGGCGGCTACGAGCTGATCCTGTTCGGCAAGCACTCTCTGGACGCCATGACCGGCGGGGCGGGGACGATGGTGGCCGAGCTGCTCGGTCTGCCCTGTCTCACCGCGGCGTCGAAGCTCGAATTCACCGACGGCAAGGCGGTGGCCCGCCGCGAACTCGAAGGCGCCGCCGAGCTGCTCGAATTCCCGCTGCCCGCCGTGGTCACCATCGACGAAGGGATCGCGCGGCCGCGCTATCCGTCGCTCAAGGGCATCATGGCGGCCAAGAAGAAGCCGCTCGACGTGCGGCCGGCCCAACTCGGCGACGTGCGCGTCACGGTCGAGAAGATGGAGCTGCCCGCCGAGCGTCCGCCGGGCCGCATCATCGGCACCGGCCCCGACGCGGTGCCCGAGCTGGTCCGCCTCCTCCAGACCGAAGCGAAGGTGCTCTGATGCCGAACATTCTCGCAGTAGCGGAGACGCGCGGCGGCGAGCTGCGCAAGGTGGCCCTCGAGGCGGTCACGGCGGCGCGCGCGCTGGCCGACGCGGCGGGCGGCGGCCAGGTGCACGCGCTCGTCTTCGGTCCTCCGGGCACGGCGGGCAAGGTGGAGCCGCTGGCCCAGCACGGCGCCGACAAAGTGCTCGTCTGCGAGCACGCCGCGTACGTACGAGCGGATGCCGAGTCGATGTCGGCCACGATCGCCGCGCGCGCCGCGGGCTTTCCCGTCGTGCTGCTGAGCGCTTCGGCCCAGGGTAAGGATCTGGCTCCGCGCGTCTCGGCCAAGCTCAACGCCCCATTGCTGTCCGACTGTCTGACTGTCCGACTGTCCGACGGTTCGGTCGTCGTAACCCACCCGACGTACACCGGCAAGCTGATCGCGACGCTGAAGTCCACCGGAACGCCAACGGTCGTCAGCGTGCGTCCCAATGCCACGACGCCGGCCGTCAACGCCAGGGCGCTCGCGGCCGAGACGATCGCGCCGGCGAGCGACCCGGCGGCGTCGCGGGTGAAGGTGACCGACGTCGTGGCGACGGGGGGCGCGAAGCTCGATCTGGGCGAGGCGCCGGTGATCATCTCCGGCGGCCGCGGGCTCAAGGAGGCGGCGAACTTCAAGCTCGTCGAAGAGCTGGCCGACGCGTTCGGTAACGCCGCGGTGGGGGCCACCCGCGCCGTGACCGACGACGGGTGGCGGCCGCACAGCGACCAGATCGGGCAGACGGGGCGGCTGGTGAGTCCCGATCTCTACGTGGCGGTGGGCATCTCCGGCGCCATCCAGCACCTGGCCGGCATGCGGACGTCGAAGACGATCGTGGCGATCAACAAGGACGCCGAAGCGCCGATCTTCAAGGTGGCCGACTACGGCATCGTGGGCGACGCGCTGGAGATCGTGCCGGTGCTCACCGCGGCCGTTCGCGCGGCCAGGCAGTCGCACTGAGCGCGGGGAGTTCCTGCTTGTATTCGAGGCCCGCGGCGGACTAGCTTCCCCGCGGGCTTTCGTTTTTTTCATGCCTGGTGGAGCGCTGGCAATGACCGCGGAACGCATGATTTTCGTGTTCGTCCTGGTGATCGCGGCCGGGTTCTTCTCCCTCAACGTGCAGCGCCTGGTGCAGTTCCTCCGCCGCGGGCGCACCGAGGGCCGGCTGGACCACCCGTGGCAGCGGGCGTGGAACGTGCTCCGCATCGCGATCTTCCAGGAGAAGATCTTCCGCGACCCGGTGGCCGGCCCGATGCACGCCGGCATCTTCTGGGGGTTCCTGGTGCTCACGGCGGGCACCGTCGAGCTGATCGCCCAGGGCGTCGTCCCGGGGTTCTCGTACGAGTGGTTCCTGCCGCACCCGGCGTACCTGCTCTACTCGTTGTCGCAGGACGCCTTCGCGACGATCGTGCTCGCGGCGGTGGCGTTCGCCTTCTTCCGTCGGCTGGTGCTCCACCCCCGGCGGCTCGACGGCGACCACACCCACCACGGCGACGCCTACTTCATCCTCGGCATGATCGGCGCGCTGATGGTGACGCTGCTCGCCATGTTCGCCTTTACCGGAGCGGCCGACCCGGGCGCGCTGGGCCGGGAGAAGTTCGTGTCCACGGCCCTCTCCGGCCTGCTGCACGGCGTCTCGCCGGCCGCGGCGCAGGCGGTGGCCCACGTCTGTTGGTGGCTGCACGTGCTCCTGGTGCTGTTCTTCCTCAACTACCTGCCATACTCGAAGCACCTGCACGTGGTGACCTCGCTGTTCAACGTGTTCTTCTCGAACACCAGCGGACCCGGCCACAAGGGCGTGATGCGCTACATGGATCTCGAGGCGGACGTGGAGCAGTTCGGGGCCAACGACGTGCAGCAGCTCACGTGGAAGAACCTGCTGGACGGGTATTCGTGCACCGAATGCGGCCGCTGCACCGCGGCCTGCCCGGCCAACCTCACCGGCAAGCTGCTGAGCCCGCGCAAGATCGTGATCAACACGCGGCAGCGGCTGATGGAGACGGTGGGCGGGCTGCCGGTGGTGCAGGATGCGGCGCCGGCGGCCGCGGCCGTGGGCGAGCGGCACCTGCTCGGCGACTACATAACGGAAGAGGAGCTGTGGGCGTGCACCAGCTGCCGCGCCTGCGTGCAGGAGTGCCCGGTGTCCATCGACCAGCTGGACATCATCAATGAAATGCGGCGCTACCTGGTACTCTCGGAGTCGCGCTTTCCGGAGGAGATCCAGCCGGCGTTCGAATCCCTGGAGCGGAACGGCTCGCCGTGGGCGTTCAGCCCCGCGGACCGTGGGCAGTGGGCCGACGGGCTCGACATCCCGACAATGGCCGAGGCGTTCGCCCGCGGCCGGCGCCCCCAGGTGCTCTATTGGGTGGGGTGCATGGGGTCGTTCGACGACCGGGCCAAGAAGACCACGGTGGCGTTCGCCCGCATCCTCAAGGCCTGCGGCATCGACTTCGCGATTCTGGGGCAGGAGGAGAGCTGCCACGGCGATCCCGCCCGCCGCATGGGGAACGAGTATCTCTATCAGATGCTGGCGAAGAACGCGATCGAGACGCTCGACCGCTACGAGGTGCGCACCATCGTCACCGCCTGCCCCCATTGCTTCCATCAGCTGGGTAACGAGTTCCCGCAGCTGGGCGGCATGTACGACGTGATCCACCATTCGACGTTCATCGAGCGGCTGCTCGAAGAGAACCGGGTGCCGCTGTCCACCGACGAGGGGCAGGCGCTGACGGTGGCCTACCACGATTCCTGCTACCTGGGGCGGTACAACGACGTCTACGACGCGCCCCGCGAGACGATCCGGCGCGCGCTGCCGATCGTGAAGCTGGTGGAACCGGAGCGGAACCGCGACCGCGGGTTGTGCTGCGGCGCCGGCGGCGGCCGGATGTGGATGGAGGAGACCGTCGGGACGCGCATCAACGCCGAGCGGACGGAGGAACTGCTGCGCACCGGCGCCGACACGATCGCCGTGGCCTGTCCGTTCTGCATGACGATGATGAGCGACAGCGTGAAGTCACGCGATGCGGATGTCGCCGTGGTGGACATCGCCGAGGTGGTGGCCGGGAGGTTGACGGTTTCTTAATGTATCCGGTCTGTCGCCGATCGCCGGCGGCGCCCGCGAATTGCGGCAGCCGGCTGGCGGGATGCGGAATCGCATTGCTTGTAGCGTCTTTGTACTTCTCGTAAAGCCTTTCCTGCCGGTGTTGGCGCGGCCTGAGCGCCGCGGCACGGCCCGTGCCCTACGAGGCCCCGGGTTCCACCATCCACGGGCCTCGGCCTCCCACGCAGGAAGGAACATGTTGAGAAATCGCAAGGGCTTCACCCTGATCGAGCTGCTGATCGTCGTCGTCATCATCGGCATCCTGGCCGCGATCGCGATCCCGAAGTTCGCGAACACGAAGGACAAGGCGTACATCACGGCCATGAAGTCGGATCTCCGGAACATGGTGACGGCCGAAGAGGCGTTCTTCTCCGACTCCTCGGCGTACTCCACCGACCTGACGGCGATCAACTTCAAGCAGTCGACCGGCGTGAACACGCCGACGATCGCCACCGGCGCCGGCTACTGGACGGCGACCGTCACGCACAGCCAGTTGGCCGGGCACACCTGCGCGATCGCCGTGAACACGACGAATCCGCTGGTCACTACCGCTGGCGAAGGCGAGCCGGTCTGTAACTGAGTGGGTGGTCGAGGCGCAGCGACGACGGGGGAGCGGAGACGCTCCCCCGTCGTGCGTTCACGCGTCCGGAGCGCGGCGTTTCCAGATGCCAAGCTTCCTGCGGCATTTCGCACTACGCGTTGCACTTCACCACGCGAGCGATGTTTGTGCGGTCTTAACACGCGGCGTAACCCGTTGCCTTCGAGGGACGTGGCTGAGCACCACCCGCGTGGCACCATCCATGCATGAAGACTCATCGAAAGCACTGAGACGCGCCCCTCTTCATTACCCAGCCGGAGGAAAGTATCATGTCAAGAAAGCGTGAAGGTTTCACCCTGATCGAACTGCTGATCGTGGTCGTCATCATCGGCATCCTGGCCGCGATCGCGATTCCGAAGTTCGCCAACACCAAGGACAAGGCGTACATCACCGCCATGAAGTCCGACCTGCGCAACATGGTCACGGCGGAAGAGGCCTTCTTCTCCGATTCGTCGAAGTACTCGACGGACCTGACGGCGATCAACTTCAAGCAGTCGACCGGCGTGAACACGCCGACGATCGCGACCGGCGCCGGCTACTGGACGGCGACCGTGACGCACAGTCAGCTCGCGGGCCACACCTGCGCGATCGCGGTGAACACCACCAACCCGCTGGTCACGACGGCGGGCGAGGGCGAGCCGGTCTGTAACTGACCGCTCAGAGGGTTCCTGAAGGGCAAGGAGGGCCGGGCGCTGAAAGCGCCCGGCCCTCTTCGCATCCTGCCCGGGGCCCGCCGGCGTCCCAGGGCTGCTCGGGGCGCCGCACCCTCAACGGATCGACGCCCGCCGCCAGCAAGTGCGTGTCGCTCGCGTCGCAGGAAGCTGTCCTCGACGTCGAAGTCGGCCCGCGGCTGCACCAGATCACACGCCCCGCCACAGAGTCAACAGGTCTCGGCATCCGCCGGGCCCACTAGCGGGGCGAACCGACTGGCGCGTCTCCGGACGTGGATCGCCAAGTGCCGGGTTCCCGAATGTGGAGAGGGCCGGGCCGCCGGGGCCCGACCCTCTCCGGTATGGTGAACGCACGCGCTTACGTCCCACCGCCTCACGGCTGCGATCCGCCGCCTCCGCCCGTCCGCTTCGGCGGCGTCGCCGGGCCCGTTCCCCACGAATGCACGTTCGGATCGCGCGCGACCGGCGCGGTGCTGGGCGGCGCCAACTGGGCCGACGGCGCCCGGTTGGCGGGCGGCAACGGCGTCAGGTCGACCTTGGCCACGCCCATCAGCACGGCGCCCGGCTGCTGCACGCTCGTGACCAGCGCGAAGTCGTTCGGCCCGAGTTGGAGCCGCGACAAGCACGCCACCGTGATGTTGGTGAGTCCGTGCGTGATCTGGTGATCATGAATGTTCGCGCCGGGGATCACCGTGTAGCCGCAGTCGACGGAGCCTGCGATGTTGCGCATCACCGCGCCCATGTTGGACAGGAAGTTGTTCTCCGTACTGAGGCCGCCGGTGCCGTAGTAGCTGTCGTACTCGCCGACAAACAGCACGCGGCCGCCCTCCGCCGAGAACGATTTGATGGCGTTGATCTCGTTCCAGGCGAGCGACGTCGTGGGCAGCACGAGCACGAGCAGCTTCACGCCCGGATCGATGTTCGTGATCGGCGTCGAGTTGTCGTCGCCGTCGATGACCGTATATCCCTCGCCCGTCATCGTCGTTTCAAAGGTGCTCCAGTTGCTGGGACTGCACTCCCACCCACAGGCCGGGTTGTGTCCGCGGAACATGAGCACCTTGTTGCCGCTCGCCCGCGAGCCCGCGCCCGAGAAGTCCACCAGGTTCTTGTAGAACTGGATGTTGTTCGGGTTGGCCGCCGCGTTGTTGTCGAAGGTATTCAGATCGTTGATCACCGCCACGTCACCGCCCGCCGTCGGAACCGGGTCGATCGTCACCGTCGCGCAGGCGCTGTCGCTCGGCACCGCCTGCCGCCGCACGCACACCTGGAAGGAGGACGGCGAGGGCACCGTGGCGGGCGCCGTGTAGAACCCGGTGCCGTCGATGATTCCGAACGTGCTGTTGCCGCCGTCCACGCCGTTCACCGACCACACGTACGGCCCGGCCCCGCCCGACACGATCGAGAACTGCTGCGTGCCGTTGGGGAGCTTCTCGACCGCGGACAGGTTGATGACGAGCCCGCCCGGCCCGCCGGTGGGCGTCACGACGGTGAACGACACGGTGTCCGGCGGCGCGCTGCCACTCGTCAGCCGCACCTTGCCCGCGCCCGGCGCCACGCCCGTCACCACGCCGCTGCTCGAGACCGTCGCGACCGACGGCGCGAGCGACGTGTAGGTCACCGCCGCACCGGAAATCGGCTGGAAGCTGTAGTCGAGCACCGTCGCCACGATCGCCCGCTGCGCGCCCGGCGAGAGCGTGTCCGGCGAGAACGTCGCCGTGATCGCGTAGGCCGACTGCGAAACAGAGAACAGCGCCGAGTCGGCCAGCGCGCCGCTCCGCACCACGATGTAGGCGATGCCCACCGACACGCCGGTGGCCAGCCCGGTGCCGTCCACGGTGGCCACGCTCGGATCGCTGGACGACCAGTGCAGGGCCGCCGCCGCGAGCGGCTGTCCCTTCGCGTCCTGGGCGACCGCGGAGAACTGGCGCTGCCCGTGAATGCCGGCCACGCCACTGTTGGGCGGCGTGATCTTCAGCGCCGTCGCCACCTGGGCCACGTGCACCGAATCGGTGCCGGCCACGCCGTCAATCACCGCCGTGATCGCCGCGTCGCCGTTGGCGACGGCCGTCGCGTGGCCCGTCGAATCGACCGTGACCACCGCCGCGCTGCTGGTGGACCACGTCACGGGGAGCCCCGAGACGCGCGACGTCGCGACGCCGGTCTGCGGCACCGCCGTCGCCGTGATCTGCTGCGTGGCCGTCAGCGCGCCGAAGACGACGGGCGACGGGGCCATCGTGACCTTGCTGACGGGCGACACCACGGTGAGCTGCGCCGTCCCCGTCTTGCCTTCCGCCGTCGCCGTGATCGTCGCGGCGCCGACCGCCACGCCCGTCACCCAGCCCGACGCGCTCACCGTGGCCTTGCTCGCATCCGACGACGACCAGGTGGCCGTGCGGTTCGTGATCGGATTGTTCGCCGCGTCGGCCAGCGCCGCCGAGAGCTGCACCGAGTCGCCCCGCACCAGCGTGTCGCTGGCCGGCGTGACGGTAACCGTCGCCACCGGCGCGTGCACGGTGACGCTCGCCGAGTCGGCGACGTTGGTCGCCGTGCGCGCCACAACCCACGTCTGTCCTTCGGCGGTGCCGCCGGTCACCACGCCGTTCGCGTCCACCGTGGCGACGTTCACGTTCCGCGACGTCCACCCAACGCGAATGGGCGAGATGGCCTGTCCCTGCGCGTTCGTGCCAGTCACGGCCAGATTACCCGACTGCCCCGCGTTGAGCTGCACGGCACTCGGCACCACGTGGATGGTCGTGACCTTGGCGTCGGGCGCCGAGTACTGCAGCGGGTTGGTCGGCTGCACGGGCGGGTTCGTGCCCGGCGTCACGTGCACCGTGTCGATGCCGCTGAACACCACAGCGCCGGTGCTGTCGTACGCGGTCAGACTGAGCTGGAACACGCCCTCCTGCCCGGTGAACGCCACGTCGAACACCAGCACCGCGCTGTCGCCCGCGAACTGGGCGACCACGACCGTGCTGTCGCCGTTGAGGCCCAGCAACACGCCGCGGATCTGGTCGAGGTCGATGGTCGGCGCGCCGGCCGGCAGCGTCTCGAAGCTGGGCGCGATCGCCAGGTGGACCAGGCCGTCGGAGCGGTTGGGCGCCGTCAGGTGCGAGTCGGTGCACGTGAGACCGGCGCACGCCAGCGCCAGCGCCGACACCGCGCGCGCGAACGCGCGCCGCGGGGAGCCGCTGCGAATGCTACGGTTCCTGCGCAAGTCGGTGGTGCACGAGTACGTCATCGTACCGTCTCCGTCGCCTGCGACGTCGATCGCCACCCCTGCGCCATCGAACACGCGACCGGTTCGCGCGAACGGCAGGGGGAGTCAAATTACCCCCGACTCGGTCGCGGGGACAAGAACGAAGCCGGGGAGGACACGATGCCACGCGTCGCGGGCTAACTCTGTGCCACATGTCACCTTGGGCGCCCATGCGCCGTCCAGATACGCGTCACCCGGCGGCAACAGTGACCGATGTTCAGCCGCCGCGCGTCGGTTCTCCGAAGGCCGGACGGTCGGAGAGCAGCGATTCGGACCCCAGCAGGATGGCTCCGACCGACTCCCCCGCGACGACGTGCGGCCGGTCCGCGGGCACCACCAGCAGGGCGTTCGCGCGGGCCATGCTCGTGAGCAGCCCCGAGCCCTGGGGGCCCGTGAGCCGGGCCTCGGCCATCCCCTCCGCGCCCACCGTCACCACGGCGCGCAGGAAGTGCGTGAGCGGGGCCGCGATGGTGATTGGCTCGACCGCGCGCACCGGCACCGGCTGGGGAAACACGCGCGGCATGCCGAGTAGGCGGCGCAGCGCCGGGCGCACGAAGAGTTCGAAGGTCACCATGCTCGACACGGGATTGCCCGGCAGTCCGATCCACGGCGCCCCGCGCCAGCGGCCGAATCCCAGCGGCGCGCCCGGCCGGATCTTCACTCGCCAGAATCCCAATTCCGCCCCGAGGTCGGCCAGCACGCGGCGCGTATGGTCGAAAGCGCCCACGGAGATGCCCCCCGACGTGAGCAGGAGGTCGAGCGCGGGCGCCGCCTCGAGGCACGCCTTCAGCGCCGCGGGATCGTCGGGAACGAGCCCGAGAAAGACCGGCTCGCCGCCCGTGGCGCGCACCAGCGCTTCGAGCGCGTAGCGGTTCGAGTTCACGATCCGGTCGCCGGCGCGCACGCGATCGAAGCCTTCGACGTCCACCAGTTCGTCGCCCGTCGTGAGGATGCCCACGCGCGGCCGCCGCGTCACGGCGACTTCCGCCGCGCCCACCGACGCCAGCACGCCCAGGTGCGCCGGCGAGAGCCGCGTGCCGCGGGCCACGGCCAGCGCGCCCGCGGCCAGATCCTCGCCCCGGGGACGCACGTTGCGTTCCACGTCGCGGTCGTCGAACAGCTGCACGCTGGTGAGACCGGCGTCGGTGTCCTCCACCCGCACCACCGAGTCGGCGCCCGCCGGCACCGGCGCGCCGGTCATGATGCGGTACGCCTGCCCCGCGCCGAGGGGACGCTCGGCGCGGGCGCCGGCGGCCACGGTGCCGATGACCTCGAGGGTGACCGGCGCCTGCGCGGAGGCGCCGCGCGCGTCGGCGGCGCGCACGGCATAGCCGTCCATCGACGCGTTGTCCCATGGCGGCAGGTCCACCGGCGAGAGCACGTCCTGGGCGAGCACGCGGTCGAGCGCCGCGCCCAGCGCCACGCGCTCGGCGGGCAGCGGGCGGATGGCGTCGACGATCTCGAGCGCCGCTTCGGTGACGGTGCGCGCCGTCATCGGAGGTCGAGCCCCGCGAGCAGTTCGGCGATGGCGTCCTGCGCTTCGCCCACGCGGGCCGGCGGGCCCGCGAAGTTGTTGACGAGGAGGCTGAAGACGAGCAGTCGCCCGCCGGCGGTGGTGACGTAGCCGGAGAGCGACCGCGTGTTGGCGAGGCTGCCCGTCTTGGCGTGCACGTCGCCTTCGGCGGGCGTGCCCCGCATCCGGTGCCTGAGCGTGCCATCCACGCCGGCCACCGGCAGCGCCGCGTCGAACGTCTGGAACCAGGGCGCGCGGCGCATCGCGTTGAGCACGCGCACCACCGTTTCCGGCGACAGCAGGTCGTAGCGCGCCAGCCCGCTGCCGTCGCGGATCACGTAGCCGTCGGAGTCGGCGCCCCACGCCCGCAGCTGGTCGCCGATCACCCGCGCGGCGCTGTCGGCGCGCCCGACGCCCGTGGCCACGAGGCCCAGCGTGCGCAGCACGAGCTCGGCCATCTGGTTCTGCGACGGTTTGAACACCGCCGGCAGCAGTTCGCCGAGCGTCGGCGATTCCACGCGCACGAGCGTGTCGACGGTCGCGGCGGTGTCCGTGGCCGCTCCGTCCACGGCGATGCCGCGGTCGTTGAGCGCCTCGCCGAGCGCGGCCAGATACGCGGCGTCGGGGTCGGAGAAGGTGACCGGGAGCGCCGCGCTGTCGCCGGCAGCGATGGCGCCGAGGACGGCGAAGCTGCCGCGCGCCGTGTCCCTCACGGCCCGGAGCGGGCCGGCGCTGAGCGCGGCGCTGTCGTCGCGGGCCACCGTGCGGGCCGCCACGCGCACCGGTGGATATGCGCGCGCCGGCTCCGTGCTCACTACGGGCCGGTGGCCGGGGCTCGCGCCGGCGCGCACACGCAGCGTGGCGAACCCATTGTTGAACGTCAGTTCGTCCACCGGCGCGCCGTCGGGGCCGTCGAGGTCGTCCCACGACCAGCCGAACCCGATCGTCGGTCCGGGGAACGCGTCGCCGGCCGCCACCAGGCGGCCGGTCACGCGCCGGAGGCCGCGGGCGTAGAGCGAATCGGCCATGTCGCGCAGCGGCCGCATGGCGTCGCCGCGCGCCGAATCGCTCACCGACGGATCGCCGCGCCCGTACACCAGCAGGTCGCCGGCGAGCACGCCGTCCGATATCGGGCCGCGGCCGGCGACCGTGGTGGTCCATCGGTAGTCCAGTCCCAGCCGCGCCGCCGCGGTGGCCAAGGTGACAAGCTTCATGTTGGACGCGGGCAGGAAGAGCTTGCCGGCGTTGCGTGAGTAGAGCGTGTCGCCGGCGGCGGGGTCGACGACCAGCACGCCCCACTGCGCGCTGCGGAACTCGGGCCCCTCGACGATCGAGTCGATGGCGCGGCGCAGAGCGGCGGTGGAATGGGGGGCGGGCGCTGGCCGCGGCGCCGCCGGCGGCGCGAGGCAGGCGAGGTTCAACGCGGCGAGAGCGGCGCCCACGGGGCGGGCGAGGCGTGCGGCGATCGGGATCACGATGGGGGAGAAGCTACCACGTCCCGGCCGCCATCGCCTCCGCGCGCTGCAGATCGGCGGGCGTATTGACGCTGAAGAACAGGCGCGCCGGATCGCCGTACGCGGCGGTCTCGGAGGCGGGCATCCACGACACGCGCGAGAGCGAACGCGCGAACCGCGCGCCGCCCGCGTTCCCGCCGGCGATGGCCCGCCCGAGCGCGTCCAGGCAGGAGGGCGCGTAGCAGGCGCAGAACGGCTCCATCCCCACCGGCGACGCGCTGAGCGGCACGCAGGCCTTGGCGTCCTCGGCGACGCAGCGCCGTGCCAGTTCGCGCAGCAGCGGCCCGCTCAGGAAGGGCATGTCCCACGCGGCGACGATCACCGGCCGGCGGGCGTAGGCCAGCGCCGCATGGACGCCGCTCAGGCCGCCGCCTCCGGGCAGGGCGTCGCCGATGCACGCCACGCCGGCCAGCCAGTCGGCCGCGCCCGGATCGTTGGCCACGAGCAGCAGGTCGGACGCGGCCTCGCGCAGCGCCGCCGCGACGCGATCGAGGAGGCGCGCGCCGCCCACGCGCGAGAGTCCCTTGGGCGACCCGAAGCGCGTGCTGCCGCCGCCGGCCAGCACGACGCCGAGCGGCTCATCCGGCGCCGGAGTCGCGGAGTCGGGGCGCACCGTGCGCGGCGCGCTACTCGCCGCGGTAGGCGGCGCTCAGGGTCGCGTCTTCGGCGACGCGCACTTCGCACACCGCGGCGCCGCCGCCGAGGCCGCGCTGGACGATCTGGAAGATGAACCGGGCCAGATTCTCGCCGGTGGGCATGAGCTTGCCCTCGGCGAATTCCGGCACGTCGAGGTTCAGGTTGGCGTGGTCGAATCGGGCGCGCACGTCCCGGTCGAGGATCCGGTCGAGCTCGCCGAGGTCGACGATCATCCCGGTGCGGTCGTCGATCGCGCCACGCACGGTGACGTCGCAGACATAGCTGTGACCGTGGTAGTTCGGTCGCGCGCAGAGCCCGAACCGCGCGGTGTTCTCGGCGTCACTGAATTCCGGCAGCCGGTAGCGGTGGGCGGCGGCGAACGAGACCCGACGCGTCAGGTAGGCGATCGCCATGGCGCGCGCTCAGTGCGAGAACAGGTACGACAGCCCGATGGAGAAGCTCGGGTTGTTGCGCCAGAATGATTTCGACTGCGTACCCGTCACGATCGCGCTGCCGTTCTTGCCGGTGGCGTAGTACGACGCCGGATACGCCATCGAGTAGAAGTGGTTGGTGAGGTCGGCGCGGACGCCCCAGCGGCTGGTCGCCACGTAACGCAGCGACGCGCCCCACACGAATTCGAAGCGGGTGCCGAACTGGTAGTCGCCGACGTCGCTCTGCGTGTGGCGGTCGCTGACGAAGCCCATGCCGGCGTTCAGCAGCGGCATGAACCCGTGATATGTGCGATTGCCGGTGAGCGACATCGACAGCGTGCCGTCGAAGGCGAACAGCGGCCAGTACTCGGTGCCGCGATCGGTGTTGAGCGTCGACGGGTCGACGATGTGCCGCACCGAGCCCACGCGCGACATGGCGGTGGTGAGGAAGAGCGGCCCCGCCGCGTGCCAGCCGTAGAGCAGCGACCACATCCCGCCGCTCTGCGGGGCGACGCCCGCGGGGTCGGGCAGGGCCGTGAAATGGCCGGTGAGCAGCGCCAGTTCCATGGACTGGTCGATGTCGTTGTACGGACTGCGCGAGGGGGAGTATCCCACCTGCTGCGCGGGCAGCGCGGCGGCGGTGGAGGCCAGCAGCAGGGCGGTCAGCAGACGCTTCACGAATTGGCTCCCGTCAGTCGAAGGTCCTTCCCGGTCATGTCGGCGGGCGTCTCCAGCCCCAGCATCGTGAGCAGGGTGGGGCCCACGTCGCAGAGCGCGCCGCCGCCGCGCAGGGGCGCCGCGCTTCGGGCGGAGGCGGCGCCCCCCGCGTCCACGGCCACGATCGGCACCGGATTCGTCGTGTGCGCCGTGTGCGGCCCGCCTGTCGCCGGATCGATCATCTGTTCGCAATTGCCGTGGTCGGCGGTGATCAGCAGGCGCGCGCCCGCGCGCTCGGCGGCCTGCAGCACGCGGGCCAGGCAGCCGTCCACCGTTTCCACCGCCCGGATCGTCGCCGGCATCGACCCCGTGTGGCCCACCATGTCGCTGTTGGCGTAGTTGCAGAGAATGAAATCGTACTCGCCGGCGTCGATCGCGCCGCACAGCGCGTCGGTCACGCCGGCGGCGCTCATCTCCGGCGCCAGATCGTATGTGGCCACCTTCTGGCTCGGCACGAGCACCCGGTCCTCGCAGCGGAAGGGCGTTTCGCGGCCGCCGTTGAAGAAGTAGGTCACGTGCGCGTACTTCTCGGTTTCCGCCGTCCGCAGTTGCCGCATGCCGGCGTCGGCGATCACCTCGCCCACGATGTTGGCCAGCGTGCGCGGCGCGAAGGCCATCGGGGCGGTGAAGGTCTGATCGTACTGGGTCATCGTCACCAGATACACCGACGGCCGGCCGGCGGTCGAAAATCCGTCGAACCCGCCCACGGTCAGGGCGCGCACGATCTGGCGCATCCGGTCGGCGCGGTAGTTGAAGCAGATCACCGCGTCGCCGTCGCGCATCGGCGCCACCGGCTTCCCGTGCTCGACGATCGTGGTCGGCTCGATGAACTCGTCGGTGACGTCGCGGTCATAGGCGGCCCGGATCACGGCCAGCGGGTCGGTGCCCGCGGGGCCCGCGCCCTGAACCGCGGCGCGGTACCACTTCTCGGTCCGCTCCCAGCGCTTGTCGCGGTCCATGCCGAAGTAGCGGCCGCCGAGGCTGGCCACGCGGGCCCGCCCCTTGGCCCGGTCGAGCAGCGTCTGCATGAACCCGAGTCCCGAGCGCGGCATGGTGTCGCGGCCGTCAAGCAGCGCGTGGATCGCCACGTGCGGAACGCGTTCCCGTTCGGCGAGATCGATCAGCGCGAACAGGTGCTCGTCGAGCGCGTGGACGCCGCCGTCGCCGATCAGTCCCATCAGGTGCAGCGTGCCGCCGGAGTCGCGCACGCGGCGGCAGGCCTCGACGAACGGCGCGATGCGGAAGAACGACCCGTCCGTGATGGCTTGCGAGATGCGCACGATGTCCTGCATTACCACCCGGCCCGCCCCCAGATTGAGATGCCCCACCTCGCTGTTGCCCATCTGCCCCTCGGGCAGCCCCACCCGCAGTCCCGACGCCTCGAGGAGCGTGCGCGGATAGCCGGCCACCAGCCGGTCCCACATCGGCGTGTCGGCCAGCGCGATCGCGTTGCCCTCGGTCTCGGCGCGATACCCCCAGCCGTCGAGGACGATGAGGATCACGGGATGCTTGGCGTGTGGTGGCATCGATCTCCGATTCAGCGCTTGCTCAGCCGCGCGGGGCCTGTATACTGCGAACCCGAGTGGCAACGGTCACGAAATGTACCCGTCGACGTAGCCTCAACCAAGCGATGCGAATCCGTACTTCCCCGTTCTTCATGCTCATGGCCGCGCTCGCCATTCGGGCGCACGCGCAGGCCACGACCGGCCCCGCCGTGGTATACGCGCTGCCGGGCGCAACCGAGCTCGCCACCGTGGCGCGGGGTACCACGCTCGCGCCGGGCCGCAGCTCCGGCGAATACCTGCGCGTGAACCTCCGCGGCTACATCGCCTCGTCGCTGCTGGGCGGCAAGCGCGATTCCTTTCCGGTGAGCGTGACCGGCAGCGGCGCCAGGCTGCGCGGGGCGCCCTCCGCGACCGCGCCGGTGCTCGCCGAACTGCGGCAGGGGACGGCGTTCCACGTGGTCAAGCGCGCCGGCGACTGGACCCAGGTGGAACGCGCGGGCTGGATCCGACGGTCCGCCTTCCCCGAGACGCTCGCCAAGCAAGACCTGCCCAAGGCCGCCCCTCCAACCAGGCCGGAGCCGCGTGTGACGCCCAAGCCCGGCGCCGCACCCTCTCCGCCCGCGGCGCCGGCCGGCCCCTCAGCCCGTGTGACACCCCCAACGGCCGGCAGGGCGGACACCACGCCGCCGCCCGCCGGAGCGCTTACCCCCTCCACCAGCGCCGAACTCTCCCCGGCGCCGGGCGTCGGGGGCGTCGCGACCATCCGCCGAGGTGCGGTGCTCACCCCGATCGGGCGCGATCGCGGATGGGTGCGCGTTTCGCTCGAAGGGTGGATGCGAGAGAGCGATCTGGTGGCGGCTGACAGTTCGGTCAGTCAGATCAGCGCGGCCGATCTCCGAACCAACCCCGACCAGTACGTCGGCCGAACGGTTCGCTGGGCGGTTACCGCGCTGGCATTCCAGACGGCGGATCCCCTGCGAAAGGACATGCGGCCCGACGAACCCTACCTCCTCGCCCGGGGCCCTGGCAGCGAGAACGCGCTCCTGTATCTGGCGCTGCCCGCCGAGCTGGTCGACCGGGCGAGGGCGCTGGAGCCAATGACCCAACTCGTGGTCACGGCGCGGGTACGCACGGGGCGGTCCGATCCCTCGGGAGTGCCGATCCTCGACGTCCAGTCGATGACCACAAAGTAGACTGACCTAATGGTCAGTCCCATTCGAAAGGGCTGGATGTCCCGGGTGGCGGATTTGGACCCAATTCCACGCTCAGCGGTACCCGGCTTAAGGTCGCTTCCGGTTAACTTTCGGGCTCCGGCGACCGCCGTCCACCACAACCCAAATGTCATGAAGAAGTCGAGGCCGCACCGACCCCGATCGACGGCGTATTATGCCCGGCGCGCCCGGGCGGGTCGCCGCGCGCGCCATGCCGTGCTGTTCGTGGGGCTCGTGGCTGGCGTGGTGGCACTTACCCAGCCGGCGAAGCTGGCCGCGCTGGTGCTCTCGCGCCCGCCGGAGCGAGCGGCCCTGGCCACGCCCGAGGCCACCGGGATCAGTCATGCCGTGGACCTCACCGTCGCCCTGCCGGGAGATTCGGTGGCGATGCCGCTCGACTTGTCGCCCGATTCGGCGGGGCTGCGCTACGAGTGGGTGCACGACGGCGACTCGGTGCGCGCGGCGCTCACGCTCCCGCTCGACCGGCGGCCGATCTATGCGCCGGCCAAGCCCGGGTTCTACCACCTGGCGCTGGTGCGCGACACGCAGCAGATCGTGCTCGACACGCCGGTGCTCGGGGTGCTGATGCCGTTCGAAGAGAAGCGGGGCGGGGAGATCACGGGCTATCGCATCGGCACCTACCGTGGCGAGCGGCACGGCACCGAACCCCATCCCGACGGGTTCCTGGTGGTCACCGCGGCGGACACCGATCTGATGGTGAGCGGCCACCTGCGCGTGGCCGACTTCATCACCCACGACTCGCAGACCGACGTCTGGCCCAAGTACGTGGCGCTCCAACCGCGGCTGCTCGACAAGCTGGAGCTGGTGATGGCGGAACTGGAGCGCGGCACGGCCCGTAGGGACGCGATGCAGCTCGAGATCGACGTCCATTCCGGATTCCGCACTCCGCTCTACAACCGCACCGTGCCCCGCGCCGCCGACGACAGCCGGCACCAGTTCGGGGACGCCGCCGACATCACGCTCGACGCCAATGGCGACGGTCGCATAGACCGCGCCGACGTCGACATGATCGTGCAGGCGGTGGACCTGGTGGAGGCGCGGCACCCGGAGCTGGTGGGCGGGCTCGGGATCTACACCAGCCGGCGGTATCCCACCCCGTACGTGCACATCGACACGCGCGGCGAACGCGAGCGCTGGCGCGGCTAGCCACGCCGGGCCCCGGAGGGTCCATGAACGAACATCTGCGCGACCGAATCCTGCGAAAGCTCGACACCCTGTCCGATGACCGCGGCTATCAGGTGCTCGACTACGTCGAGTTCATCGAGTCCAAATACGCCGAGCGCCAGTCGCCCCAGGCCAACGTGTTCACGCGCCTGACCGAGTCGGTGGAGGACAAGCTCCGCGCCGGCCGGGTCTCGGCGTCGGTCATCGCCGAGACGATGGGGTTTCTCAACCGGGCCTCGAACGTGCTCAACAGCGCCATGGCCGCGGGGAAATCGGTGGCCGACGACGTGGTGCGGGGGGTATCCGGGGCGGCGGCCGGCGGCAAGGAACCGGGAGAGCCGAAGGAGGGGCCGCCGGCCGAACCCACGCAGGGGTCAAACGGCGGAACGGCCTGAAAGCCGCAGGGCCGAAACCACGCAGGGCCGAAACGACGCAGGGCCGAACCCACGAAACCGCGATACGGCGCAGCGCAATTGGGGCGCGAGAATCGGAATCGGGCCTGCGGCCCGCAACCTCCGGATGGGTTATGAAGCGAGCCCCGCCCGTTCACCCATTCGCGGTTCGCCGGAATCCGGACGTTCGGCCCCTTCACCCATCCGCGGTTTGCTGAAGCCCGAATCTCGCGCCCGTCTTGCCCTGCGTCGGTTTTCAGTTTCGTAGTTTCGGCCCTGCGTTTCATCGGCCCTGCGTGGTTTCGGCCCTGCGCCCCATCGTCGTTGCGCCCTCCCGCAGTCCCGCCTATTTTTCGCCATGGCAACCTCAACTCGCCCATCCAACAGGCCCGCTCCGTCCGCCTCCGCGGACAGCGGGCCTTCGCGTTTATCGGAACCCCGGGGCGCCGACCGGGTCCGCGAGCCCGTCGCCCTGACGTTCGACGACGTTCTGCTGGTGCCGGCCCACGCGCTGACGCATCCCAAGGACGTCTCGCTCAAGTCGCGCTTCACGCGCCGCATCACGCTCAACGTGCCGCTCGTCTCGGCGGCCATGGACACCGTCACCGAGAGCGACATGGCCATCGCCATGGCCCGTTCCGGCGGCATCGGCGTGCTGCACAAGAACATGTCCATCGACCGGCAGGCCGCCGAGGTGGACCGCGTGAAGCGCAGCGAGAGCGGAATGATCATGAATCCGATCACCCTCCGTCCGGCCGACACGGTGCGCGAAGCCAACGCGCTCATGCGCCGCTTCAGCATTTCCGGCGTTCCGATCGTCGATGAAGAGGGGCGGCTGGTGGGCATCATCACCAACCGCGACCTCCAGTTCGAAACGGCGCTCGACCGGCCGCTGGCCGAGGCGATGACCAAGGACGGGCTGGTGACCGCCCCCACCGGCACCACGCTCGAAGAAGCCGAGCGGATCCTGGCCAAGGGGCGCATCGAGAAGCTCCCGGTGGTGGACGAGGCCGGGAAGCTGCGCGGCCTCATCACGGTCAAGGACATCCACAAGCGCCGCCAGTACCCGGGCGCCAACAAGGACGAGCACGGCCGCCTGCGCGTGGCGGCGGCCATCGGGGCCGCCGGCGACTTCCTGTCGCGGGCGCGGGCCCTGGTCGAGGCGGGCGTGGACGCGCTCGTCATCGACACCGCGCACGGCCACTCGGACGGCGTGCTCCGCGCCACCGCCGAGGTGCGCGAGAAGTTCCCCGACGTGCAGCTCATTGCCGGCAACATCGCCAGCCGCGAGGGCGCCATCGCGCTCGTCGAGCGCGGCGTCGACGCGGTGAAGGTGGGCGTCGGGCCGGGCTCGATCTGCACCACGCGCGTGGTCACCGGCGTCGGCGTGCCGCAGCTGACGGCGATCTTCGACGCCGTGGAGGGCGCGGGCGAGGTGCCGGTGATCGCCGACGGCGGCATCAAGTACTCGGGCGACATCGTCAAGGCGCTGGCCGCCGGCGCGTCGAGCGTGATGATGGGGTCGATGCTCGCCGGCACCGAGGAGAGCCCGGGAGAGGCGTTCCTGCTCGAGGGGCGCAGGTTCAAGATGATGCGCGGCATGGGCTCGCTGTCGGCCATGCAGGACGGGAGCGCCGACCGGTACTTCCAGGAGGGCGAACTCAGCCCCAAGAAGCTCGTGCCCGAAGGCATCGAGGGCCGCGTGCCCTACAAGGGACCGGTGGGCGACGTGCTCTACCAGATGGTGGGCGGCCTGCGCAGCGGCATGGGCTACGTGGGTTGTGCCGACATCGAAGAGCTGCGCACCAAGCCGGGGTTCGTGCGCATCACGACGGCGGGGCTGCGCGAGTCGCATCCGCACGACGTGACGATCACCCGCGAAGCGCCGAACTACTCCCTCTGACCGGCGGCGGCTCGGCGGCGCGTCGCCGCCGCCCGCCGCGTTCGCTTCCTGCAAGGTGCATTGACAAACGATGCGCCGCGGCCCCAACTTCTGATTTGCATACAGTCCGAGCCCTCACCCGGCCTGCGTGATCCCACCCCGAGGGCGGCGCCACCGCCGCCCATTCTTATGTAAAACCCCGGAGAATTCTCACATGGGCCTCTGGTCGAGAAAGAGCCTCGCCCTGCTGAAAAACGAAGCAGGCGCCGAAGGTGCGGACACCCTGAAGCGCGTCCTCGGCGCCTGGAATCTCACCTTCCTCGGTATCGGCGCCATCATCGGCGCGGGCATCTTCGTCCTCACCGGCACCGCGGCCGCGCAGTACGCCGGCCCGTCCATCGTGCTCTCGTTCATCGTCTGCGGCGTCGGATGCATGTTCGCGGGACTCTGCTATGCCGAATTCGCCGCGATGATTCCCATCGCGGGCAGCGCGTATACCTACGCCTACGCCACTCTCGGCGAGTTCGTCGCCTGGATCATCGGCTGGGACCTGATGCTCGAATACCTCTTCGGCGCGGCGACGGTGGCCGTGGGGTGGGCGGGCTACTTCAACGAGCTCCTCAAAGAGTTCGGCATCCACCTGCCGCTGGCGTGGATGCAGGCCCCGCTCGACGTCGTTGGCTCGCACACGATCGTGCGCAGCGTGCTCTGCATCGACCCGTCCACCAACCAGGCGGTGACGCTCGCCGCCGGCCAGGCGTGCGATACCACGAAGTACGTGGTGGCGCACGGCATGCTCAACCTGCCGGCGATGATCCTCATCGGCCTCATGACCACGCTGCTGGTGGTCGGAATCAAGGAGTCCGCGAACTTCAACAACCTGATCGTGATCCTGAAGGTGTCGATCGTGATCCTCGTGATCGGCTTCGGGTTCATGTACGTCAAGACGTCGAACTGGCATCCGTTCATTCCGCCGAACACGGGGCACTTCGGCGACTTCGGGTGGAGCGGCATCGTGCGCGGCGCCGCGGTCGTGTTCTTCGCCTTCATCGGCTTCGACGCGGTGAGTACTGCGGCACAGGAAGCGCGAAATCCGCAACGGGATATGCCGATCGGCATTCTCAGTTCGTTGGGCATCTGCACCGTGCTCTACATCCTGATGGCCCTCGTGATGACCGGTCTGGCGAACTACACCACGCTCAACGTCCCCCACCCGGTGTACGTCGCGATTGCCGCTGCCGGCCAGCCGCTGGCGTGGCTCGGCTTCTTCGTGAACGTCGGCGCCGTGCTCGGCCTGGCGTCGGTCGTGTTGGTGATGCTCATGGGCCAGCCGCGCATCTTCTTCTCGATGGCGCGCGACGGCCTGCTGCCGCCGGTGTTCGGCAAGGTGCACCCGAGGTTCCAGACGCCGTACATCACGACGATCCTGACCGGCACGGTGGCCGGCATCGTCGCGGGCCTGTTCCCGATCGGACTGCTCGGCGAACTGGTTTCCATCGGCACGCTGCTGGCGTTCGTTATCGTCTGCGGCGGCATCATCGCGCTCCGCTACAGCCGGCCCAACATCGACCGCCCCTTCCGCACCCCATGGGTTCCGGTGGTGCCGATTCTTGGAATCATCGTGTGCGGCGGCATGATGGCTACGCTCCCGAGCGACACGTGGCTCCGGCTGGTCGTGTGGATGGCGATCGGCCTGGTCATCTATTTCGCATACAGCAAGTCGCATTCGCGCATCCGCGGCGACCTGGCGGAGCCGTCGGGCGACTGACCCACCCGCGCGTTACCTTTGAAACGGCGCCCGGACCCGGGCGCCGTTTCGCTTTGTCCGGCATCCCGTGAGCACATCCGACTACCTTGACGTGCCGCCCGTGCGGCGCGACGCCATTCTCCAACTGGCCGAATACTGGCGCCCCGGCCGGGTCGCGGCCCTGTCCACGCACATCAACGCCGACGGCGACGGCTGCGGCTCCGAGGCTGCCCTCGCCCGCCTGCTCGCGCAGCGCGGCATGACGGTGCGCATCGTCAACCCGACGCCCTGGCCCGATCTGTTCGGCTATCTGCTGGGCGACGACGTGGTCAACGCCAGCCCGCGCGGCGCCGACGCGCTCGCCGGGATCGACCTGCTCGTGGTGGTGGACATCAACGACGTCTCGCGCCTGGGCGCCCTGGCCGACACCGTGCGCGGCCTCGCCGCGCCGCGGCTGGTGATCGATCACCACGTGCCCTCCAACGACCCGGCCGGGACCGTCGTGCTCAGCGACACGCGCGTCTGCGCCACGGGCGAGCTGATCTTCGACGTGGCCCGGGTGCTCGGGCTCGAGATCACGCCGCCCATCGCCCGCGCCATCTACACGGCCATCCTCACCGACACCGGCGGCTTCCGGTTCAGCAACACCTCGTCCCGGGCGCACGCGATCGCCGCCGAGCTGATGAGCGCCGGCGTCGACCCCGAGGAGACCTACCGCCGCGTGTACGCCTCGGCGCCGGTGGGCCGCGTGCGCCTGCTGGCCGAGGTGCTCCAGTCGCTGGGCGTGGACGAGTCGCTGGGCCTCTCCTGGCTGTCCATGCGCGCCGGCGCGCTGGGCGAGTACGGCGTGCGCCAGGAGGACCTGGACGGCATCGTCGAACACGCGCGATCCATCGCCGGCACCAAACTGGCGATTTTCTTCCGCGACCTCGGCCACGGGAAGGTCAAGGCGAGTTTCCGCAGCACCGGGGCGTTCGACGCCAACGCGTTCGCCCGCCGCTATGGGGGCGGGGGCCACGTGCGGGCCGCGGGGGCGCTGATCGCGGGATCGCTGAACGAGGTGCGCGAGCGGGTGCTCGCCGACGCGCGCGCCGAGCTGGCGTCGCTTGGAAAGCCTCCGGCGAGCCCGTAGTTTCCGGACCATGACCGAGACTCTCCAGCAGCGCCTGGCGACGGCGCTTTCGAAGATCCGCAACCCGCGCACCGGGCACGACGTGGTCACCGACGAGATGGTGCGCGACGTGGCCACCACCACCGGCGGCAAGGTGCGCCTCACGCTCCTGCTCGCCGCCGACGATCCGGCCACGCTCGTGCGCGACGTCCGCACGTCGCTGGAGCGTCTGGACGGCGTGTCCGAGGTTCGCGTGGACGTGAAGGATCCGGCGGAAGCGCCCAAGCCCGCGTCCAGGTCGCGCGCCCTGCCGGTGATGGACGACCGGCCCGCCGCCCCGCGCGCCCAGGCGCCGACGCCGGTGACGTACCCGCATCTGGGGCGCATCATCGCCGTGTCGAGCGGCAAGGGCGGCGTGGGCAAGTCCACCGTGGCCACCAACCTCGCCGTGGCGCTGGCGCAGAGCGGCGCCCGGGTGGGCCTCATGGACGCCGACATCTACGGGCCCAACATTCCGCGCATGATGGGCGTGGACGCCCCGCCCGCCGTGGTGAACGAGAAGATCGTGCCGCTCGAGGCGTTCGGCGTGAAGGTGATGTCGCTCGGGTTCATGATCGACAGGGACCAGCCGGCCATCTGGCGCGGGCCAATCGTGATGAAGATCATCACGCAGTTCCTGCGCGACGTGGCCTGGGGCGAGCTCGACTTCTTCATCGTCGACATGCCGCCGGGCACGGGCGACGCGCAGCTGTCGCTCGTGCAGGCGACGATGGTGAACGGCGCCGTGATCGTGACGACGCCGCAGGAGATGTCCACCGGCGACGCCCTGCGCGGCGTGCGGATGTTCCAGCGCGTCGGCGTGCCGGTGCTGGGGATTGTCGAGAACATGAGCTGGTTCGAGTGTCCGCACTGCGGCAAGCCGACGGCGATCTTCGGCGCCGGCGGCGGCGAGCGGCTGGCGAAGGAGACCGAACTCCCACTGCTCGGCCAGATCCCGCTGTACCCGCGAATGATGGAAGGCGCCGAGGTCGGACAGCCCATTGTCGTGGCCGACGCCCCGTCGGCGGCGGCGAAGGCGCTGGTCGCGGTGGCCGGACGCGTAGCGGAGGCGGCGCGCCAACTGGCCGCCGCCACGTGAGGTAACGCGTGGCGCGCGCGCTCGTCACGCTGCTCACCGACTTCGGGACCGCCGACGGCTACGTGGCGGAAATGAAGGGCGTGCTGGCCAGCGGCGCGCCCGAGGCGACGATTCTCGATATCGCGCACGACCTGCCGCCGCAGGACGTCGACGCCGGTCGCCTCGCGCTGGCGCGCTACTGGAAGCGGTTCCCGGAGCGCACGATCCACGTCGCGGTGGTGGATCCCGGCGTCGGCACCACGCGCCACGCGCTGGCGGTCGAGAGCCAGCGCCGCTATCTCATCGGCCCGGACAACGGGCTCCTGTCGCCGGCGCTGCTGGCGCCGGGCGCGCGGATCGTGCGGCTGGCGGTGCCGCCCTCGGCCAGCGCCACATTCCACGGCCGCGACGTGTTCACGCCCGCGGCCGTGCACCTGGCGATCGGCCAGGCGTTCGATGCGCTCGGCGAGCCGGAGACGGATCCCGTGATCCGGCGCACGCCGGAGCCCCACCGCGCCGCCGACGGATCGGTGGTGGGGCAGGTGGTGACGATCGACCGCTTCGGCAACGCGATCACCAATCTGCTGGGCGTGCGCGGGGGCACGGTCACGGTGGCCGGGCGCCGGGTGGCGGTGCGCCACACGTACGCCGAGGCGGCGCGGGGCGAGCCGGTGGCCGTGGTGGGATCGTCGGGCCTGCTCGAGATCGCGGTGCGCGACGGCAGCGCGGCGGTGGAGCTGGGGCTCGCGCGGGGCGACCAGGTGACGCTGAGAACCTAGGTGCGGCTCACGAGCGGATACCGTTCCGGGTGCTCGATGGAGTCGATCGTCAGGTCGATATCCAGCCGCGGCCACCGGAGGTGACCGCTCGCGGTGCTGACCACTGACCGGAGGTCGGCGAGCGCGGCCCCGCGGAACCATGGAAATTGGCGGTATGGTACGAAGCGCTCGACGCCGTCGACGACAAGCCAGAATCCACGGCGGGACGGGTTGGTGACTTCAACCACCGAAGTGTGCCTTCCATGCGCGACGGATTTCGTCTTCATGCTCCTCGACCAGTCTGCGAGCCCTCGCCAGAGATTGCGGGCTCAATCCATGGTTGACCGCGAGCGCGATTTCAGGATCGATCCAGAATTTAGCTTCGCCGCCGGCGCGTTGCACGTGAACGTGGATCCGGCGCTCCTCGCGAGAGAAGAAGTAGAGGCGATACCCGCCGATTCGCAGGATGGTGGGGCTCACCACCACACGGTGCGCCGAGCGGCGCCGTGTGTGGCATCAATCCGCTTCCGGGCGGATCATCTCCCCGCCGAGGCGGGCGCGCCCAGAACAATTCGAGCGCCGTGATCCAGCCCTCCGCGGGCCCTGACTACGGCTGTCCCGTGCCGCCGAACCGGTCGATCGCGATTCCGCCCAGCGCCGTCTGCACGTGGATGCGCAGATGGTACTTCGCCGAGTCCCAATTGTCCGTGTAGTAGTAGCCGTCGCGCTTCACGAGCCCGTCGTTGTCGAACGACGTGATGAACCGCTGCATCTCGAGCTGCACGCCGACGTCACGCGGCACGTGGAGCGTGACCTTGCCCAGCGACACCTGCACGTTGGCCTCGAGATCGCCGGTCCACGTGCCGCCGAAGCCGAGATCCACCGCGCCCACGCCGCCCGTCACGTGCAGCGACGACGCGTTGGCGTTGGCGAGATTCGTGACCGTGAAGCTCGCCGCGCCCACGTCGATCGAGATGTTGGCGATGCGGGCCCGGTTGGGCGAGCTGAAATCGATCGTCTCGTCGGCGGCGCCGGACGCGACGTTCAGCCCGCGCAGCGTGAGCCCGCCGAGGTCGATGCGCGCATCCGTGGCGCCAAGGGCCAGCGACAGGTCGATCGGCACCGAGGCCGCCAGCGCCAGCCGCATGGCGGCGTTGTCGTCGCTGTCCGATTCGTGGTAGGACCATCCGGACTTCGCGTTCTTGAGGCCGATCTGGAGGGTCCCCGCGGACGCGTCGTACGCGTGCAGCGGCGTCGCCCCGTTCTCGTCGTACCGCAGCTGCATCGAATAGAGCACGGGGTCGGAGGCGGCGCGCAGCTCGAACCGTCCGGCGCCGTACTGCACGTTGACGTGGAGTTCCGCCGTGTCGCGCAGCTGCCGCGAGACGTCGAGCGTCCGCCACACCTGCGCCGGCGCCGCGGCGGGCGCCAGCATCGCGGCCGCGATCAACAGCAGGCGGCGCGTCATCGCACCTCCCTCGCGGCGGCCGCCGGGCGGCGGGCGGCGGAGACCCCGGCCACCGGTGTCGGCGTCTGCCAGGCGAGCGGCTCGCCGCCCGCCGGCGCGATCGCGCCGTCGCGCGGCTGTTCGTGCTGCGTGCCGGCGCGGCTCAGCACCGTGGCGCCGAGGCCCGCCGTGAGCGCCACCCAGGTGACCGCCACGGCCGCGGCCCGGAGGATCGGCTGCGCCGCCGGCAGCCAGGTGAGGGACGCGACCACGAACCAGAGCCCGAGATACAGCACCAGTCCCGTGAGCAACGCGCGCAGCGTCACGCCGCGCGGCGAGGCGTCGGGATCGACGCGGAAGAATCCCCGTCCCGTGAACCGCGCCACGGCCAGGAAGCCCAGCGCCAGCAGCCCGGCCGCGGCAATGACGTAGGCGACGATGGCGAAGGGAATGAGCAGGATCCCGATCACGGTGATGGCCAGCGCCAGCACACCCAGGAGCAGGAGCGGTACGAGCCCGAGTTCGGCCAGCACGCCCACCCAGAACGCCCGCGCCAGGTGGCGTTCCAGCACGGCGACCACGCCGTCGAGGTTGCGCTCGGCGAAGAGCAGCACGCCGATCCCGACGATGACGAGCACGGCGAACCATCCGAACACGAGCTTCATGGCGCCCCACGTGGTCATCGGGGCGGCGGCGGGCGGGAGGGCCGCCCCAGTGCCGGCGCCGAGGCCGCTCAGGGAGCGCATCTCGCCGTAGACGTTGCCGCCGTCGAGCTTCACGTGGCCGCCGATCGACACGGCGTCGCCGTCCACCGACCCGCCGCGATGCACGATCACGTCTCCGTGCAGCGCGATGGCGTTCCCTTTCACGCGGCCGCTGATCTCCAGCGGTCCGTTGGCGACGCCGATGGTCCCGGCGGTGACGCTGCCCGAGGGCACCGTGGTGCCGCCGAGCACGAACTTCTCGGCGGGGGGCACATCGCTCACGCCGGTGGCGCGGCCGATGCGGGCGATGTCGTCGCGCAGTTTCTGCGTGAGTTGCGGGGACTGCGCCGGCGCGCCGGAATCGGACGCGGACTGCGCCAGCACCGGGGACGCCGCGGCGACCGCGGCCAGCCCGAGGCAGAGCGTGAGGACCCGCATGGCTCAGCTCCTCCGGCGGGCGGAGTGGGCGATGGCGCGGAGTCCGAAGGCGGAGGCCGTGGCCGCGAGCAGGAACCCGCCGGCGATCGCTCCCAAGCCGGCCAGGCTGCCGTGCTGGAGCGTGTCCAGGACCGCGGGGCCGAGAAGGGTTACGGCCACGTTCCGGAGCGCGTCGCCGGCGGCGCCGCGGAGGCGGGTGCCGGCCACTTCGGACGCCAGGCTCACCAGGTCGCCGCGGCTGGCGAGCCAGACCGCGCCCGCGGTGAGCGTGGCGCCGCCGGCGGCCATGAGGGTGCCCACGGCCACCCGGGCCGGCCGCGACTGCGGCAGCCAGCGGCCGACGCTCTCCCGGGCGGCTTCGTGCCAGGGCACGAACACCGGCACCTGAGCCATCACCTTGTTCGCCAGCGTGAACGACGGGGCGAAATGGGGCAGTTCCTCGAGCGCCGACGCGACCAGGCGCGCCTCGTCGAGCCGGGCACGGCACTGCTCGCACTCCTGCACGTGGTCTCGCAGGGGTGCGACGCCGAACCCGACTTCGTCGTCGAGCAGCAGGTCGATTTCTTCGGGGAGCAGATGCCGGTGATTCACGGAGCCTCCAGGGTGTCCTACGGCCGGCCGGGAGTGCCGGTTTCAGGGGAAACGGGGTCGAAAGTCGGGGCGGCGAGACTCATTGCTTCAGGTGTTCCAGGAGCTCGCGCAGCTCGTGGCGGGCGCGATGGATGTAGGTCTTCACGGTGCCGAGGGGGAGATCGAGAGTGGCCGCGATCTCCTCGTAGGACTTGTCTTCGACGTGGCGCAGCAGGATGCAGGCCCGGTACTCCGGGCGCAGCCGCGCGATGGCCCGTTCGATGGCGGACCCCAGCTCCTTGGCCTCCAGCAGGTCGAGCGCCGACTCGTCGGGGGCCGAAACGTCGAACGAGGTCCGTTCCACGGCGTCGGCGGTGACGGCGTGGGGGGAGCCGTCCATGCTGACCGTGTCGAGCTGCCGGCGCCGGAGATGATCGATGGCGACGTTGTTGGCGATCTTGAACAGCCAGCTGGAGAACTTGAATTCGGGCCGGTAGCGGTCGATATGCTGGAGCACCTTCACGAAGGTGTCCTGGGCCAGATCCTCGGACAGTTCGCGGTCGCGCACCATGCGGAACACGAGGCTGAACACCGGGCGCTCGTAGCGCCGGATCAGCTCGCGATACGCCGCTTCCCGCCCGCGTTTGGCGAGCGCGACGACGTCGGCATCGGGAAGGTTGGCGAGGTCGAGAGCTGGAGGCATCGGGCGGGTGGGCCGGGCGCGCGCAGGCAGCGGCGCCCGGTCGTCTGGTGGAACCTATCGGGGGTGGGGTGCACGAGCCAGCCGCGTCGCTTGCCCCAACTCTCGTGCCCGGCGAACTTTCGCCGATGCCCGTGAACCATCTGGAGGCCGTCGAGGCGGAATCCGCCGCGGCGTGGGGAGACGAGAAGCGCGCCTACGTGCGGCGCATCTTCTCCGAGATCGCGCCGCGCTACGATCTGCTCAACCATCTGCTGAGCTTCAACGTGGACCGGCGCTGGCGGCGGCGAGCGATTTCCGCGCTCGGCCTCGATCGCAACCTGGGCGGGCGCTATCTCGACCTGTGCGCGGGAACGCTCGACGTGGCGGCGGAGATTGCGCGCACGCGCGGCTTCGCCGGATCGGTGATCGGCGCCGACTTCGCCGAGCCGATGCTGCGCGCCGGCGCCGGGAAGTCGAGCCCCGACGTGGTGCGCCCGGTGGTGGCCGACGCGCTCGCGCTGCCGCTCACGGATGCCTCGCTGGCCGGCGCCATCGTCGCCTTCGGCATCCGCAACGTGGCCGACCTCGACGCCGCGCTGCGCGAGGTGCTGCGCGTGCTCGAGCCCGGCGCGCGGTTCGTGATTCTCGAGTTCTCGACGCCGCCGTCGCGCCTCGTGCGCGCCGGCTACCACGCGTACTTCCACCACCTGCTCCCCTTCATCGGCGGACTGGTGAGCGGACACGGCACCGCGTACCGCTACCTGCCGCGGTCGGTGGCCAACTTCCCCTCGGGCGACGCGCTGGCCGGCCGCATGTCGCGGGCCGGGTTCGCGGCCGTGGAGTGGCGGCCGCTGACCTTCGGCATCGCGGCGATTCACGCCGGCACGAAGCCGTGACGCTCGAATCCCTTTCCGGCTTCGTCGAGGCGCTCGACCGCGCCGGCGAGCTGGTGCGCGTCACGCAGCCGGTGTCGGTGGACCGGGAGCTGTGCGAGATCGCCGACCGCGCCATGAAGCAGCCGGGGGGCGGCCCGGCGCTGCTGTTCGAGCGGCCGATCCTTCTGAACGGCGCGCCCTCGGCGTTCCCGGTGGGCATCAACCTGTTCGGCTCGATGAAGCGGATGGCGATGTCGCTCGGCGTCACCGACCTCGACGCGATCGGCGGGCGCATCACCGAGCTGCTCGAGATGAAGGTGCCCGAGGGCTTCGTGGCCAAGCTGTCGCTGCTGCCCAAGCTGCTGGAGCTGTCGAAGTTTCCCCCCGCCCGCACGGCGGCGCGGCGCCCTGCCAGGAGGTGGTGTGGCGCGGCGGCGACGTGGATCTCGACAGGCTCCCCCTGCTCAGGTGCTGGCCCGAGGATGGCGGCGCGTACATCACCCTTCCGATGGTGATCACGCGCGACCCGAAGCGCGGCATCCGCAACGTCGGCATGTACCGCGTGATGCAGACGGGCAGGACGACGCTGGCCATGCACTGGCAGCGCCACAAGGTCGGCGCCGCGCACTGGCGGGAGATGGCGGAGCGCGGCGAGAAGATGCCGGTGTGCATCGCGCTGGGCGGCGACCCGGCGTCCATGTACTCGGCCAGCGCGCCGCTGCCGCCGACGGTGGACGAGTTCCTCTTCGCCGGGTTCCTGCGCAAGGCGCACGTGCGGCTCGCCCGCGCGCTCACCAACGATCTCGACGTGCCCGCCGAGGCGGACTTCGTGATCGAGGGGTACATCGACCCCGCCGAGCCGCTGGTGTCCGAGGGGCCGTTCGGCGACCACACCGGCTTCTACTCGCTGGCCGATCTCTATCCGCAGGTCCACGTCACGGCGATCACGATGCGCCGGCGGCCGATCTATGCCGTCGACCATCGTCGGCCGTCCGCCGATGGAGGACTTCTACCTCGGCCACGCCACCGAGCGGATCTTCCTGCCGCTGCTCAAGCTCACCGTGCCGGAGATCGTCGACTACCACATGCCGGCCGAGGGGATCTTCCACAACCTCGTGTTCGTGTCCATCGACAAGCAGTATCCGGGGCAGGCGTACAAGGTGATGAACGCGCTCTGGGGGCAGGGGCTGATGTCGCTGGCCAAGGTGCTCGTGGTCGTGGACAAGTGGGTGAACGTGCACGACCCGAAGGAGGCGTGGTGGGTGGCGCTCAACAACATCGATCCCGAGCGCGACACGCGGTTCACGATGGGTCCGGTGGACGTGCTCGACCACTCGAGCCGGACGTTCACGTACGGGTCGAAGATGGGCCTCGACGGCACGCGCAAGTTGCCCGAGGAGGGGTTCACGCGCGACTGGCCGGAGGTGATCGCGATGGACGCGCAGACCAGGGCGAAGGTGGACGCGATGTGGAAGTCGCTGGGCGATGCCGTGGGGATGAGCACGCGCGGAGGGCCAGACCTTCGCCGACCGCGGCTCGCGGTTCATCGCCTACGTGAATCTCGTGAAGCTGCCGCACACCGTGTTCGCGCTGCCGTTCGCGCTGGTGGGCGTGATCCTGGCGTCGTACCGGCGGCCGATCTACGTCTGGCAGGTGGGGTGGGTGGTGGTGGCGTTCACGGCGGCGCGGTTCGCCGCCATGGGGTTCAACCGCATCGCCGACCGCGAATACGACGCCCGCAATCCGCGCACGGCGATGCGCGAGATCCCGCGCGGCGCGCTCAGCGTGCGCGAGGCGTGGGCCTCGGTGGTCGTGGCGTCGGCGCTGTTCGCCTACGCGGCGTCGCGGCTCAACCCGCTCTGCTTCGCGCTGTCGCCGGTCGCGCTGCTGTGGGTCTTCTTCTACAGCTACACCAAGCGATTCACGCGGTGGTCGCATCTGGTGCTCGGCGCCGGCACGGCCATCGCGCCGGTGGGCGGCTACCTGGCCGTCTCCGGCCAATGGAGCCGTCCCTGGTGGATGCTGGTGGCGCTGGCGGTGGCGGTGATGACCTGGGTGGGCGGGTTCGACGTATTCTATTCGCTGGCCGACGTGGAGTTCGACCGCGCCAACGCGCTGCATTCGCTGCCGGCCAAGCTGGGCGAGGCGCGGGCGATTCGCGTGGCGCACGTGCTGCACACGGTGACCATCGCGGCGCTGGCCGCGGTGGGGGTGGCCACCCACGGCGGCGTGTTCTACTGGGTCGGCGTGGCGCTGGCGGCGTCGATCCTGGCGTACGAGCATTCCCTCGTGCGCGCCGACGACCTCTCGAAGCTCGACGCGGCGTTCTTCTCGATGAACGGCATGCTCAGCCTGGCCTTCTTCTTCTTCGTGCTCGCCGAGCGGGTCCGCCCGCTGCTGCTGATGACCGCGCACCGGGGGCCGTGACGGTGCCGGCCGCGAACCGCCCAATCGTATTCGCCATCACCGGCGCTTCGGGGGCGCCGTACGCCGTGCGCCTGCTGGGGCAGCTGGTGGCCGCGAAGCGGCCGGTCCAGCTGATCGTGTCGAGCCATGGGCTGCGGCTGCTGCGCACCGAGACGGCGCTGACGAGCGTTGAGGACCTGCGCGCGGCCGTCGGCGCGAAGGCCTGGGACCGGTACGTGACGGCGTACGACGACGGCGACCGCGGCGCGGCGCCGGCGTCGGGCTCGGCGCTCAACGCCGGCATGGTGATCTGCCCCTGTTCCATGGGCACGCTGTCGGCGGTGAGCGTCGGCGCGTCGCGGTCGCTGGTGGAACGCGCCGCCGACGTGGCGCTCAAGGAGCGGCGGCCGCTGGTGCTGGTGACGCGGGAGACGCCGCTCTCGGCGATCCATCTGGAGAACATGCTGCGCCTGACCCACGCCGGCGCGGTGGTGATGCCGGCGTCGCCGGGCTTCTACCACCGGCCGCGGTCGGTGGACGACCTCGTGGACTTCATCGTCGCCCGCGTGCTCGACCATCTGGGCGTGGAGCACGACCTGGTGAAGCGATGGAAGGGCGAGGGCGGCCCGCCGGCCCGGAGGCCGCGCCGTTGACGGCGCGCGCGCACGAGATCGGCCTCATCTCGGACACGCACGGCCTGCTGCGCCCGGAGGTGTTCCCGGCGCTGGAGGGCGTGGAGCTGATCCTGCATGCCGGCGACGTGGGCGATGGAGTGCTCGAGGAGCTGGAGACGATCGCGCCCGTGCACGCCGTGTACGGCAACACCGACCGGCCGGGCGATCCGCGGCTGACCGGCGCGCTGGAGGAGGCGTTCGACGACGTGCGGGTGCACGTGAGCCACGGTCACGAACTGGGGAATCCCACGCCGGAGAAGCTGCTGGCCGCCTACGACGCCGACGTGCTGGTGTACGGACACACGCACCGCCCGCTGCTCGTGAAAGCAGACGGGCGGTGGGTGGTGAATCCAGGTGCAGCCGGGCAGCGGCGGTTCGACATCGAGCCGAGTGTCGCCCGCATGCGTATCTCAGGTCACGACATCCGCATCGCGCACGTACCCCTCATTCCCTGAATCCAGCCACCGTCACTTCGCCGTGATGGCGATCTTCTTGCCGCTGGCCTTGGCTTCCTTGGTCTTCGGCAGAGTGACCGTGAGCACTCCGTTCTCGAACGACGCCTTGATCTTGTCCTGATCCACGCCCATCGGGAACGAGAACGACCGCTCGAACGAGCCGTAGCTCCGCTCCCAGACGTAGTACTTCTTGTCCTCCTTCTCGGTCTTCGTCTCGGTCTTCTCGCCCTTGATCGTGAGCATGCCGTCTTCGAAGTCGGCGGTCACGTCCTTGGCGACGAGGCCCGGGAGTTCGGCGGTGACCGTGAACTCCTCGGGGGTCTCGGCGATCTCGACGGCCGGGTTCCAGCCCAGGGGCTGCACGAACGACGGCACGAACGGTTCGAATGTCGGCAGGTTGAACGCCTTGCGCAGGCGGTTCTGCATCTCGTCCAGGTCACGCGTGAGCGTCGAGACGAAGGGGAGCCGCGTGGTCGCGGCGCGGGTCATTTGGGTGTTCGCCATTGGAGCCTCCTGCCTGGTGCTGCTTGGGTTCCCACTACCGGGCCGTACGATGCGGCCCGGTCCGCCCCCCGGCGCGGTCAGACCCGCCCTGGCGCGGGAAACCGCGAGTGAGGCGAAAACACGTACGTGCGCGTGGTCAGGCGGTGGTCCGCGACCGCCCGTGTGATATCGAGCGCACTCACGATCCCGACGAGCCGGCCGGCGTCGAGCACGAGCAGGCGGTGGATCTCCGCCCGTCCCATGTACTCGGCCGCCGTCTCGACGGTGGCATCGGGAGGAAGAGAGAACACCACGTGCGTCATCGCTTCCTGCACGGAGTGTTCCGAGAGCACGTCCCATTCCCGGCGATCGACGTTGCGCATCCGCTCCACGATATCGGCCACGTCGCCAGCGGCGGCATCGGCATAGAACGTGGCGGTGGAGTCGTATCCATCGTCCTCGCCCTCGATGTCGCGCGCCCCCTCGTCGGCCGGCATTCCCGGAGTGTTGGCGATGAACTCGACGATGTCGGACAGCGACAGCACGCCGAGCACCGCGTCGCCGCTCACCACCGGCGCTCCGGAAATGTGCGAACCGGCGAGACGCTCCGCGGCCTCGCGCAGAGACAGATCGGGCCCCAACGTGATGGGGTTTGCGGTCATGATCTCGCGGACCTTGAGCATCCCTTTCCTCCTCGATTGGAAGAACCTAGGGATCGCGGCACGGACCGTCTGTCGGTGTTTCGAGCGCGAATTGTCGGGAAGATGCTGGGGCGGGTGTGGGCATTGCGCTGTCGGGGAAACGCCCGCAACGGCGCCACCCCAACTGAAGGCTGTGAGCTGCCCGCTGACAGTCTGCTGTTATGCCGTCTTCGCCGTTTCCATCCGTTTCGTTCGCTTCATCTCTGCCGGACGCATCCTGAACCAGCTCGACAGCAGCATCAGCTCGTCGATCTCGTGCGTCGGCACCCGCGCTCCGCGCGGCTCGGCGCTCGCGAACACCTGTTCCCGGAGCTCGGCGAACGCGCGTTTCTCGGCGCGCGTGCGCGGCCGCGCGCACTCCCCGCGCACCCGACCGCGACGGATCAGATACCACCGGTCGTCATCCTCGACGCCGGGCACGCGGTACACGAACGAGAGCGACTCGAGCGCGAACCGGAGCCGCTCGAACTGCCCGCGCAGCTCCTCCAGCGTGGCCAGCTTGTCGCGCAGCGATGCCGCGCGCTCGAACTCCAGCCGTTCGGCGCTCGCCTCCATGTCGGCGCGGAGCGAGTCCAGCGGACCGTCGTCGCGGCCGTCGAGAAAGGCACGGGCCAGCCGCACGCGGTCGGCGTAGGCCGACGCCGTGCAGGCGCCGGCGCAGGGGCCCAGGCAGCGCCCGATCTCCAGCCGGATGCACCCCGGCGTGCGCGCCGGCGCGTCGAACAGCTCGGGCTGATCGGCGTAGATCACGCGCTGCGTGAGCCGGCAGTCGCGGAGCCCCAGCACGTCGCTCAGCTCGCGCAGCGATTCCTGCAGCCGCCGCGCGCCGTGGAAGGGCCCGTAGTACACGGCGCTGTCGTCGCCGCTGGGGCCGCGCACGGCGAGCAGCTTGGGCGCGGCGCCGCCGGTGAGCTTGATGAACGCGAAGTGCCGCGCGTCGCGCTTCATGGCCACGTTGAGCCGGGGGCGGAAGCGCTTGATGGCGCGCATCTCGGCCAGCAGCGCAGCGAACTCGCTCGGTTCGTAGTCCCACTCGATGGCGGTCGCCTCGCGCACGATGCGGGCGCCCTTCTCGGCGGGGAAGGAGGCGCGGAAATAGCTGAGCAGCCGCGTGCGGATCCGCTTCGACTTGCCCACGTACACCACCTCGCCTCCCTCGGCGATCATGCGGTAGACGCCCGGCCGGTCGGCGGCGGTGGCGCGCACGTGATCGCGCATGGCGCGCAGCTGCGCCGGCGCGGTGCGGCGGGGGAGGAGCGCTAGCGCTGGCAGCGCGCACATAGCACGGTGCTCCGGCCATCCACGGCGTGGGTGCCCACCAGGCGGGCGCCGCACCGGGGGCAGGGCTGCCCGGCGCGCCCGTACACGGCCAACTGCTCGGCGAAGGCGCCGGCGTTGCCGCTCGCGTCGCGGTAGTCGCGAAAGCTCGTGCCGCGGGCCGCGATCGACTCGCGCAGCACGGCGGTGAGCGCGGCGTGCAGCGCGGCGCCCTCGGCGTCCGACAGCGAGCGCGCGGGGCGCGACGGGTCGATGCCCGCGCGCCAGAGCGCTTCGTTCGCGTAGATGTTCCCCACGCCGGCCAATCGCCGCTGGTCCATGAGCACCTTCTTCACCGCCTGTCGGCTGCCCCGAAGAATTCCCGATAGTTCACCCGCACCGAACGCCGGGTCAAGGGGTTCGGCGCCGAGGCCGGCCGAGTACCGCTCGAACTGGGCCGGGGCCATCAGCGCGACGGTGCCAAGGCGGCGGATGTCACGGTAGAGCAGGGCGCGGCCGTCCTCCAGGGCGAACTCGACGGTGGCGTAGGCGCGCTCGCGCTCGTCGAGCTGGCCGGCGTCGAGGAGCAGGGCGCCGGTGAACCGCGGCTGCACCACCAGCCGGTCGCCGGAGGAGAGATCGAGCACCACCAGCTTGGCGCGCCGCCAGGCGCGCACGAACCGGGTGCCGGTGACGCGCCGGCGGAGCGCCAGGGCGCCGATGCCGCGCAGCACGTCGGGCCTGGGCACGCCTACGGACTTGATGCCGGCGCCGACGACCTGCCGGTCGAGGTCCCGCGCGATGGTTTCGGTTTCCGGGAGCTCAGGCACCGCGGGCCCGTTCGCGCCACCCGATGTCGTCGCGGAACTGCTTGCCGGCGAAGCGCACCTGGGCGGCTACTTCCGCGCTCGCCCGCTGCGCGTCGGCGAACGTGGACCCGAGTCCCGTGACGGCGAGCACCCGACCGCCCGAGGTGACCAGCGTGCCCGTCGCATCTCGCGCCGTGCCGGCGTGGAAGACGATCGCGTCGGGGCGGCCGGGCGGCAGCGCGATCGCATCGCCGGCGTGCGGCGTTCCCGGGTATCCGGCGGCGGCGAGCACGGTGGTCACGGCGTAGCCGGACGCGACGCACCGCGTGCCCGGCGGAATGCCCTTGCCGCGCGCGATCGCGAGCATCACGTCGGCGAGGGGCAGCGAGAGCCCGGTCACGGGGAGCACCGCCTGCGCTTCCGGGTCGCCGAAGCGGCAGTTGAACTCCACCACCTTGGGGCCGTCGGCCGTGATCATGAGCCCGGCGTAGAGGAGCCCGGTGAACGGGCGCCCCATTTCGCGCATCGCAGCCAGCGTGGGGAGCAGCACCCGCGTTTCGGTTTCGCGCAGCAGCGCCGTGTTGTCGCGCGACACCTCGCCGAGGCTGCACGCCCAGCGACACCGGCGCGTAGGCGCCCATGCCGCCGGTGTTGGGCCCACGGTCGCCGGCCAGGAGCCGCTTGTGGTCCTGCGCCGGAACGAGGGAGAGCACTCGCTCGCCGTCGGTGAGGGCCAGCACCGACACCTCCTCGCCCTCCATGAACTCCTCGACCAGCACCTGGTGGCCGCTCTCCCCGAAGGCGTTGCCCTCGAGCATCGACTCGATGGCGTCGTCGGCCTCGGCCAGGGTCTCGCAGACGATCACGCCCTTGCCGGCCGCGAGCCCGGAGGCCTTGATCACCACCGGCGCGCCGTAGTCGCGGGCGCACGCCCTGGCTTCGAGCACCGTGGAGAACGCCTGCGCGCGGGCCGTGGGCACGCCGGCGTCGAGCATGAGCTGCTTGGCGAACGCCTTCGACGTCTCGATCTCGGCCGCGGCCAGCGTGGGCCCGAACGCGGGAACGCCGGCCTCGCGACAGCGGTCGACGAGGCCGGCGGCCAGGGGCGCTTCGGGTCCCACCACGACGAGATCCACCGCGCGTTCGAGCGCCAGCTCCACCAGCCGCTCGACGTCCGACGCGGCCACCGCGACGCACTCGGCCAGCTCCGCGATGCCGGGATTGCCCGGTGCGGCAATGATCGAAACCGATGGATCGTCCCGCCTGAACTTCCAGGCGAGCGCGTGTTCGCGCCCGCCCCCGCCGACGAGGAGCACCTTCATTTCGGATTGCCGCGCCACGCCTCGTTGAACGCGTCCCGGGCCCGCGCGAACACGTCCTCGAACTGCTTGATGGTGGACCGCGTCTGGTCACCGTAGTAGCCGGCGGCATCGGCGTAGTCGTCGCTCAGCGGGCGGTCGCCGTCGGCGCGGCGCTGGTAGTCGCCGCTGAGGATGGCGTCGTAGGCGCCGCTCTTCTGCCACTTGAGCAGTTCGGACGCGCGCACGGTGTTGAACGGGTGATCGCGGAACGCCGTGTTGAGCACCTTGAAGACCGTGTCCCAGGCGTTGCCGCCGGTCTCGTACTCCTCGGCCTGCCTGATGAACTCGTCGAGGCTCGCCTCGCCCTCGGCCGCGCTGCCGCCGGCGAGCTTCATGAACCCGCCCATCGCCACGTTGAGGTCCTGGACGCCCAGCAGGCCGGCGCGATCGGACGAGAGTTCGCTCTTCCGGTACCACTCGAGCAGCGCGAGCTGGAAGGGGAGCAGCGCCATGCCGGCCAGGAAGGGCAGGTTGTTGATGCCCACCAAGAGGATGATGATGGCGATCGTCCGGTAGGTGGCGTGCCCGCTCATGATGTGGCCCAGCTCGTGGGCGAGGATGAACCGCTGCTCGTCCTCGTCGAGCATGGCCAGCGTGGCGGAGTTCATGACCACGAACGGGTCTTCGAAGCCCACCGCGCCGGCGTTCACGAACGGGGTCTGCGTGATGTAGAGCTGGGGCCGGGTGGGCCAGTCGAGCGTCGCGAGCACCTCGGTCCACATGGCGTTGAGCCTGGGGCGCTGCACGTCGCTCACGCGCACGGCGTTGGCCAGGAAGAGCTGGCGGATGCCGCGTTCGCCGAAGAAGCCGGCGACCTTGCGCACGACCTCGTCGAATCCGGGAATCGAGCGCAGGGTGTTGAGCGCGGCGCGGTCGGCCGGGTGTTCCCAGGCGCGCGAGGAGATCTGTTCGAGCTTGACGGGAGGCATAGGTGGCCCGTGGAAAGGGAAATGCCGAGCGAGGGGGGCCGGCCTGGGCCGGCGCCCTCCCGCGATGATGCTCCTCAGTCCCTACGGCAACAACCTCACGCCGGTGTCGAAGCCGCCGAACGGGCCTTCCGGTCGACGGCGGGCGTCCGGGCGGCCACCTCGGGGAGCCCGTCGAAGGCCCGGTCGAGGTCGGCCAGCAGGTCGCCCACGTCCTCGACGCCGCACGACAGGCGGACGAGCCCGTCGGTGATGCCCAGATCGGCGCGGCGAGCCGCGTCCACCGAGGCGTGCGTCATCGACGCCGGGTGGCTGATCAGCGATTCCACGCCGCCCAGCGACTCGGCGAGCGCGAACAGCTTCACGCGGCCCAGCACGTGGGCGGCGCGCTCGCGGGTGATCATCTCGACGCTCATCATGCCGCCGAACCCGGACATCTGGCGCTTGGCCAGCTCGTGCTGCGGGTGCGTGGAGAGCCCGATGTAGTTGACGTGCTCGGCGCCGAGGCGCTCGGCGATCCAGTCGGCGATGGCGCGGCCGTTGGAGTCGTGCCGCGGCATGCGCAGGTGGAGGGTCTTGGTGCCGCGGAGGGCCAGCCAGCAGTCGAGCGGCCCGGGCACGGCGCCGGCGGCGTTCTGGATGAAGTTCAACCGCGCGGCCAGGTCGTCGTCGTTCACCAGCGCGATGCCGCCGACCATGTCGCTGTGGCCGTTGAGGTACTTGGTGGTCGAATGGAAGACGATGTCGGCGCCGAGCGCGAACGGCCGCTGGAAGAAGGGCGTCGCGAAGGTGTTGTCGACGATGAGCAGGGCGCCGGCCTTGCGGGAGATCTGGGAGACGGCGGCCAGGTCGGTGAGCCGCATCAGCGGATTCGTCGGGGTCTCGACGACGATGGCCCGGGTGGCGGGGGTGATGGCGTCGGCCACGCGCTGCGGGTCGCGGGTGTCGACATACGAGAACCGCAGGCCCATGGGCTGGAGGATCTTGTCGAACAGACGGAAGGTGCCGCCGTAGACGTTCTCGCCGCAGACGATGTGGTCGCCGGCCCGGAACAGCTTCATGATGGAATCCACACATCCCATTCCGCTGGAGAACGCGAACCCGTGGCGGGCGCCCTCGAGCGCGGCTACGTTCCGTTCAAGAGCCTCCCGCGTGGGGTTCTTGCCCCGGGCGTACTCGTAACCCTTGTTCTGCCCGAGCGCGTCCTGCACGTAGGTGGACGTGAGGTACACGGGGGTCATGATGGCACCCGCGAGCGGTTCCGGTCGCTGGCCCGCATGGATGGCGCGGGTGGCGAACCCGGCGTTGAGATCGTCGTCGTATGCACGCGTCATGCGGAAGCTCGGTGGGAAGATGATGGGGGAAAGATAGCGGCGCCGATGCCGCTCTGCGAGCGGACGCCGTGGACATGAGGGCGGAGAACGCATGGAGCAGGTCGGCCGGGCAACCTGTCTGATCGTGGACGACGAGGCGCCGCTGCGCCAGGTGCTGATGCACCTGATGCGGGGCGATGGATTCGCATGCGCGGAAGCGGCCAACGGCCGCGACGCGCTCGAGTACCTGGCCGACCACCGGGTGACGCTCGTGATCTCCGACCTGCGCATGCCGCACGTGGACGGCATCGAGTTGCTGCGCGAGATCCGCGGCCGCTATCCCGACACCGCGGTGGTGATGATCACGGCGGTGGCCGACGTCGACGTGGCGGTGAAATGCCTGGCCATCGGCGCCATGGACTACCTCACCAAGCCGTTCCACCTGGAAGAGGTCCGGGCGCGCGTGTCGCAGGCGCTGGAGCGCCGGCGGTTGATCATGGAGAACCGGGATTACCAGGAGCGGCTCGAGGAGCGCGTCCAGGCCCAATCCCGCCGCATGGAGGAGCTGTTCCTCACCGGCATCCAGTCGCTGGCCGAGGCGCTGGAAGTGAAGGATCCGTACACGCGCGGGCATTCGATCCGCGTCGCCCAGTACTCCAGCGTCATCGCCCGGGCGCTCGACCTCGACGACGAGATGATCTACCAGGTCGAGCTCGGCGGCCACGTGCACGACCTCGGCAAGATCGGCGTGCGCGAGGAAGTGCTGAACAAGCGGGGCCGCCTGACGCCGGAAGAGTACGAGCACATCATGATCCATCCGGTGGTGGGCTGGCGGATCCTCGCCCCGCTGCTGGGCGACGCGCCGATCGCGCTCAACATCGTACGCTCGCACCACGAGCGGATGGACGGACGGGGAGTGCCCGATCAGCTTCGCGGGCGCGCCATTCCGCTGGAGGCGCGCATCGCCGCCGCCGCCGACGCGATCGACGCGATGACCAGCGGGCGGCCGTACCGAACGTCGGAAGCGACGCTCGAGGGCGCCGTGGCCGAACTGCAGAAGCACGTCGGCGTGCAGTTCGACGTAGATGTCGTCGAGGCGGTGGTGCGCGCAACGCAGAGCGGCGAACTGGTGTTGATGCCGAAGCCACCGACGGCTTTACCGGCCGGCAGGTAGGGCGGCTTCCCCGCCACACCACAACCTTCGGTTCCGCCGTTTGCCGTTACGCGGGTTCGACCGAAATCTCCGCCGGCTGTTTGTACGCGCTCAGCCGCCGCTCGCACCACGCGCGGACCTCGTCCGCCGTCACCGCGCCGCGCACCTCGATGCCGATGTCGTTTTCGCGCGACGGCTCGGGAATGGCCCGCACGGCGACGTCGCGCACCCCGTCCAGTTCCATCACCGCGGCGCGGATCTCCGCCGGATAGATATTGAATCCGTTGCGCGTGAACATCGGCTTGAGCACGCCGTCGAACACCACCGTTCCGTCGGGGTTCATCAGGCCGGCGTCGCCGGTGTAGAGCCAGCCGTCGCGCACGGCGAGCCCGGTCGCGGCGCCGCCCAGATAACCGCCGAACACGTTGTCGCCGCGCACGCAGATCTCGCCGCGGGCGCCCGGCTCCAGCGCGGGCGTGGCCGCGGCCCCGCTGGCGAGCGGCGAGCGCACGGTCACCTCCACCCCGGGGAACGGCACGCCCATCGTGCCGCGCGCGTTCGGCCGGTCGACGCGGTTGAACAGGCACACCGGCGCCGCTTCGGTGAGGCCGTAGCCCTGTCGCAGTTCCACGCCCGTGGCGTCGAACCACTGGTCCTGCAGGTCGCGCTCCAGCGGCGCGCCGCCGCAGATGCACAATCGGAGCTGGCCGCTGCCCGCGCCGCGGCGCCGGTAGGCCGCGAGCAGCGTACGGTACACCGCGGGCACGCCCACCACCTCCGTGATCTCGCCGGCCGCGATCAGCTCCACGGCCCGCGCCGGATTGAAGCGCTCCATCGTCGTCACGCTGGCGCCCGCGAGCAGCGGCGCCGTGCCGGTGACGGTGAGTCCGAACAGATGCGAGAAGGGCAGCAGTGCCAGCACGTGGTCGTCGGGCGTGTTGCCGGCCGCCTCGACCGTGCTGCGCGCGTTGGCGATCAGGTTGCGGTGCGTGAGCACGGCGCCCAGGGGCCGGCCGGCCATCCCCGACGTGTAGACGATGGCTGCCTCCTCGTCGCGCCCGGGCACGTCGCGCTCCCCCTCGATGGCGAGCCCGTGGTGACTGCCCAGGTCCACGTCGCGCGTGATGCCGCCGCCGGCGTAGCGCGCGGCGCGCGGCGCGTCGTCGAGCAGCACGCGCGGCACGTCGCCGGACAGGCGCGCGGCCAGCGGCGTGACCGTGAACACCGCGCCCACGTTGGCGTCGCGCAGCTGGGCCGCAATCTCCAGCGGCGACGCCAGCGGGTTCAGGAGCACCGCGCCGCGACCGTCGCTCGCCGCGAGCGCGGTGACGTAGGCCGGTGACGCGCTCAGCAGAATCGCCGACCGGCGGCCCGACAGCGCGCGGACCAGGGGCGCGCACCGCTGGAGGAGCGTGAGCCCCGCCGCCACCAGCTGCTGCGCCTCGAACTCGCCCACCCGCCCGCCGCCGGCGGCAATGGCGAGCGGCAGCAGCGCCAGGGGTTCGCTCACAGGTTGAAGCGCGCCATCGACTCCTTGAGCCGCTCGGCGATCGACGCCAGGTGCTGGCTGGACTGCACCACCGCGCCCATCGATTCGTTCTGCTGCTCCACCACGCCGCTCATCGCCTCGGCGGTGCCGGCGTTCTGCTCGGCGGCGGTGGCCAGCTCCTCGATCTCGCGCGCCAGCGCCGCCGCGTCATCGCGCTGCGCTTCGGCGGAGGCGACGATCAGGTCCACCGCCCGGCGGCTGGCCTCGATCTCCCGGCCGATCTGGGAGAGGGCGCCGGACGAGGCGCGGATCACGCCCTCGCCCACCGCCACGCGGTCGGTGACCTGGGCGATCTGCTCCTCGGTGCGGATGGCGGCGGCGCGGATCTCGCCGGCGAGCGTGCGGATGTTGTCGAGCGCCGCCGCCGTCTGGTTGGCCAGCTTGCGCACCTCGTCGGCGACGACGGCGAACCCCTTGCCGTGCTCGCCGGCGCGCGCCGCCTCGATGGCGGCGTTGAGCGCCAGCAGGTTGGTCTGCTTGGCGATGGCGGCGATGGTCTCGGTGATCTTGCCGATGCGCTGCGACTTCGCGCCCAGCTCGACTACGGCCGGCACCGCTTCGTGCGTCACCGCGGCGATGGCCGTCATGCTCTCCAGCGCCTCGCCCGCCGCCGACACGCCGCGGGCGGCGGAGCGGGCCACGATGTCCGACGCGTTCTGGGCGTTGCGCGCGTGCCCCGCCACGGTGAAGGCGCGGTCGGCCACGCGCGTGGAGCCCTCGGTGGCCGCCTTGACGTTGCGGGTCTGCGTGGCGGTGGCCGAGGCGATGGCGCGCGCGGCGCCCGAAACCTGGTCGGTGCCGGCGGTCATTTCCTCGGCGCTGGCCGCCAGCTCCTCGGCGGTGGCCGCGACCTCGTTGGCGCCCAGGTCGAGTTCGAGCAGGAGGCTGCGCAGCCCCACGGTCATCCGCCGCACCGACTCGGCCATGGCGCCGATCTCGTCGGCGGAGGAGTAGTGGAGTTCGTGGCGAAGCTGGCCGGTGGCCACCGCGTCGGCGTGGCGGGTGACGTCGTCGAGGCCGCGGGTGAGCCGCGACGCGCCCCAGTACGACAGCGCGAGCGCCAGCAGCAGCGCCAGCAGCGGGAAGGGCGTGAACCGGAGCAGCTGCCAGCGCAGGTCGCTGATGAACTGGCCGGCGCGGAGCGTCGCCACGATGAACCCGGCAATGGATCCGTCGGGACGGCGCACGGGTTCCTCGGCCGACAGGAGCGAGCCCTCGTCGGTGACGTACACACCGGTGTATGCCTCGCGGCCCTCGGACATGCTGTCGACGAGTCCCGGGGGCGAGATCCACCGCTGCTGGTACTGCGGCTGGCCGGGGCCCCACGACGCGTGAACGATTACGCGCCAGACACCGGTGCTGTCCTGCCGCACGATGGCGAGGCCGTTCACGAGATCGCTCTCGCTGGCGCCGTTGGCGAGCCAGGCGTGGAGCAGGGCGGAGCGCGTGTCGTGAAAGGCCGTGGTTTCCTGCCCCTTGGCCGCGATCACGTCGAGCGACTCCGCTTCGACCACCAGCGTGGCGCCGCGCGCGATGCCCATCAGCCGGTCGCCGTGCACCTTGGCGAGCTGATTGCGGCTGCTCACGTACACGGGCGCCATGATCACGCCCAGCGTCAGCACGACGGCCGCCGCGCTGATGGCGGCCATCTTGAGGCGGAACGGGAAGCGGATTTTGCCGCGAGTTTCGGGCGGCTGAGTCAGGGGTCCGACCTCCAAGGCGGGCGGCGAAAAGTTAGACCGGGGCGGAGAGGGTGTAAAGCGCTGGGGCGCTCGCCGTTGGCGCGGTTGACCGCCCGGGCTAGCTTATGCTTTCGCAGAAGGAGGATGCATGGGCCACGACGGCCTGATGGTCAGCGTCTCGGGAATTCGGGGACGCGTGGGCGAGGCGCTCACGCCCGAGGTCGTCGCGCGCTACGCGGCGGCGTTCGGCGCCTGGGCGTCCGCCGCCGGCCCGTCCCGGACGATCGTCCTGGGGCGTGACAGCCGCGTATCCGGCCCCATGTTCCACCGCATCGCGACGGGAGCGCTGCAGTCGGTGGGCTGCACGGTCATGGACATAGGGCTGACCACCACGCCCACCTGCCAGCTGGCCGTGGAGCACCACCACGCCGCGGGGGGCGTGATGCTGTCGGCCAGCCACAACCCCATCGAGTGGAACGCGCTCAAGTTCATCGGACCGACGGGGATGTTTCTCGAGGCCGCCGAGGGCGCGGCGATGCGGGAGCTGATCGAGACCGGCATCGCGTACGCGACGTGGGACAAACTGGGCGTGGTCGAGCGCGACGACCGTGCCGTTTCGCGACACATTGAGTGTGTCCTTTCGCTTCCATATGTGGACGTTGAAGCGCTGCGCCGCCGCCGGTTCAAGGTGGCGCTCGACTGCTGCCGCGGCGCGGGCGCCGTGATCATGCCGGCCCTGCTCGACCGGCTGGGCTGCGTCGTGAGCACCATCAACGTCGAGCCCGACGGCCGCTTTCCGCGCTCTCCGGAGCCGGTGCCGGAGAACCTCGGTGAGCTGGAACGATTCGTGCAAGAGACCGGCGCCGACATCGGCTTCGCGGTGGACCCCGACGTGGACCGGTTGGCGATCGTGTCGAACCAGGGCAACGCCATCGGCGAGGACTACACGCTGGCGCTGGCCACGCGCCTGGTGCTGCGGCACCGGCAGGGGCCGGTGGTGACGAACCTCTCGACGAGCCGTGTGGTAGAGGACGCGGCGGTGGCGGGCGGGTCGACACTGCTCCGCGCGCCGGTCGGCGAGGTGAACGTGGCGGTGGCGCATGCGCGACGCCGGGGCGGTGGTGGGGGGCGAGGGCAATGGCGGCGTGATCCTGCCCGAGGTACACCTGGGGCGGGACGCGCCGGTGGGCGCGGCGCTGGTGCTGCAGCTGATGCTGGAGGAGGCGCGGCCGCTCTCGGCCCTCGTGGACGAATGGCCGCGCTACGTGATCGTGAAGGACAAGCTCGACCGGCCGAAGGCGAGCCTGGACGCCGTGTATGCCGCGCTGCGCGGGGCGTTTCCCGACGCCGAGGCGGACACGCAGGACGGGCTCAGGCTGAGCTGGAAGGACCGCTGGGTGCACGTGCGGCCGTCGGGCACGGAGCCGATCGTGCGGGTGATCGCCGAGGCGCCGAGTGACGCGGAAGCCCGGGAACTCGTGAAGAAGTCGCGGGCGCCGCTCGACGCGCTCGCCGCCAAGTAAATAGAGAGGACCTCTGGTATGTGCGGAATCATCGGGTACGTCGGGCCGCAGATCGCGACGCCGATGCTCATCGACGGACTGAAGCGAATGGAATACCGCGGCTACGATTCCGCGGGCGTGGCGCTGCTCGGCGACGACGGCGTGGAGATGCGCCGGGCCAAGGGCAAGATCGCGATGCTGGAGTCCGCCGTGGCCAAGCATCCGATCGGCGGATCGGTGGGCATCGGCCACACGCGGTGGGCCACGCACGGGGCGCCGAGCGAGAAGAACGCGCATCCGCAGCGCGACTGCTCGGGTTCGATCGCCGTGGTGCACAATGGCATCATCGAGAACTTCGGCGTGCTGCGGAAGCGGCTGATCGAGGCCGGCCACGTGTTCAAGTCCGACACCGACACCGAGGTGCTGGCGCACCTGATCGAGGCCGCGTTCACCGGCAACCTCGAGGCGGCGGTGATGGAGGCGCTCGACCTGGTGGAGGGCACGTACGGCATCGCCGTGATCTCGAGCCGCGACCCGGACAAGATCGTGGCGGCGCGGAACGGGAGCCCGTTGCTCATCGGGCTCGGCGACGGCGAGAACTTCGTGGCCAGCGACGTGGCGGCCATTCTCGCAGCACACGCGGCAGGTGGTCTATCTGGACGACGGCGAGATGGCGGTGCTGACGCGCGACGGCTATCGCGTGTTCGATCTCGAGGCCAACGACATCCCCAAGAACGTCAACAGCATCGACTGGGACATCGAGCAGATCGAGAAGGGCGGGTTCGAGCACTTCATGCTGAAGGAGATCTTCGAGCAGCCGGCGACGATCCAGAATACGATGCGCGGGCGGCTGGTGACCGAGGAGGGGTTCTCGAAGCTCGGCGGGCTGAACCTGACCAAGACCGAGATGCTGGAGCTGGAGCACATCCTGATCACGGCGTGCGGCACGAGCTGGCATTCGGCGCTGATCGGCAAGTTGATGATCGAGGATCTGGCGCGCATCCGGGTGGAGGTCGAGTACGCCTCGGAGTACCGGTACCGCAATCCGATCGTGGACGACAAGACGCTGTGCGTGGTGATCTCGCAGTCCGGCGAGACCGCCGATACGCTGGCGGCGATGCGAGAGGCGAAGCGGCGCGGGGCGAAGACGCTGGGGCTGGTGAACGTCGTGGGGTCGACCATCGCGCGCGAGGACGACGGCGGCATCTATCTGCACGCCGGTCCCGAGATCGGCGTGGCGAGCACCAAGGCGTTCACGAGCCAGGTGATCGCGCTGTCGCTGCTGACGCTCAAGCTGGCGCGGCTGCGGTCGCTGTCGGTGGAGAAGGGGCGGGCCATCGCGCAGGCCATGGAGGCGCTGCCGGCGCAGGTGCAGTCGATTCTCGACCGGGCGGGCGAGATCGAGAAGATCGCCGACCGGTTCCGCGACGCGACGAATTTCCTGTACCTGGGGCGCGGCTACAACTTCCCGGTGGCACTCGAGGGCGCGCTCAAGCTCAAGGAGATCAGCTACATCCACGCCGAGGGGTATCCGGCGGCCGAGATGAAGCACGGTCCCATCGCGCTCATCGACGAGAACATGCCCGTGGTGTTCATCGCGCCGCACGACAGCGTGTTCGAGAAGGTCGTGTCGAACATCAGCGAGGTGAAGGCGCGGGGCGGGCGGGTGATCGTGATCACGAGCCGCGACGAGCCGAGTCTCGAGGGGAAGATCGATTTCGAGATCAGGATTCCCGAAACGATCGACATGCTGTACCCGGTGCTGACGGTGGTGCCGCTGCAGCTGATGGCGTACTACATCGCGAACAAGCGGGGGCTGAACGTGGATCAGCCGCGGAATCTGGCGAAGAGCGTGACGGTGGAGTGAGGGGGACGTTGGCCCTCACGTCCCTTGTGGTGGCTGAATCGCGCCGGGTAGTCCGGAGACTGTCTTAGTTGAGTGCTCCGGCCGTTTCGGTGGCCCAAGCTCGGTGATAGTGTGCTTCCCACTCCGCGGGTGGCAAGTCGCCCAGCCGTTCCATCAAGCGCTGACCGTACCCATTCGAGCGTGGCATACTCGACGTCCTCGATCCCCCTCCACGGGCCACGACTTCATGGTGTTAACGCGGGACGTGGAGAAGATGGACATCCGCGCCGGCGTGACGGCGGCGATCGTCGGCATTAACATCCATTTTCCCACGTTGGATCGGGCGGAATGCGTCGGACTCTCCGGACGGCAGCGCGCGGAGCGTTCGAACTCTGGCGAAATTAGTTCGGACTCCACGGAACGGCAAAGGCACTGATCGTCGCGGCGCTCGGTGGCCGCGGCGAGCAGTCGGGCGTCCGCGGTGCAGGGTCGTCTGTCCGCGGTGCAGAGGCGTCTGTCCGCGATGCAGAGGCGTCTGTCCGCGGTGCAGAGGCGTCTGTCCGCGATGCAGAGGCGTCTGTCCGCGGTGCAGAGGCGTCTGTCCGCGATGCAGAGGCGTCTGTCCGCGGTGCAGAGGCGGTTGACCGCGGTGCAGGGTCGTCTGTCCGCGGTGCAGAGTCGTCTGTCCGCGATGCAGAGTCGGCTGTCCGCGGTGCAGAGGCGTCTGTCCGCAATGCAGAGGCGTCTGTCCGCGATGCAGAGGCGGTTGACCGCGGTGCAGAGGCGGTTGACCGCGGTGCAGAGGCGGTTGACCGCCGTGCAGAGGCGGTTGACCGCCGTGCAGAGGCGGTTGACGGCCGTGCAGAGTCGGCTGTCCGCGATGCAGAGGCGTCTGTCCGCGATGCAGAGTCGGCTGTCCGCGGTGCAGAGTCGGCTGTCCGCGGTGCAGAGGCGGTTGACCGCGGTGCAGAGGCGGTTGCCCGCGGTGCAGAGGCGGTTGCCCGCGGTGCAGAGGCTGTTGCCCGCGGTGCAGAGGCGGTTGACCGCCGTGCAGAGGAGGTTGACCGCGGTGTCCGCGCGGCCGCATCCCTCGGCATCTTGTGCGCTGGCGTTGCGCTAACGCCCGGCCGGTCCGACGCGTATCTTGGACCCCGCCGCCCCCCCGGCGCCCTTCTTCGCTGGTTCCTTTCCCACCGCGTGTCCCGCCCGCCGCAATCGGGCGTGTCGCGCCGAGCACTCAGCACGCCATGAGACACCGCTTCGCGCTGGCCGCCATCTGTGCCGCCGCCGCCCTCAGCCTCGCCGCGCCCGCCCTCCGGGCCCAGCAGTCCGTCCTCGAGACCCGCGATCCGCACCAGCAGCAGGATCCGGACTTCCCGGCGTTCTATAAGATGTGGACGCACCACGGGAGCCCGCTCGTCGACCACCTGCCCATCGTGCCCGGCATCCCGACGCCGAAGCAGTTCCTGGGCTACTACATCGGGGCGCCCAAGAAGCTCACCTACTACGACCAGATCGTGAAGTACTACCGCGCCCTCGCCAAGGCGACGCCGCGCGTGAAGGTCGAGACGATCGGCCGCTCGGACGAGGGACGCGAACTCGTGGTGGTGTGGGTCTCCTCCGAGGCGAACATGAAGCGCCTGGCCGAGAACCGCGCGAACCTGGCGAGGATCGCCGACCCGCGCGGTCTCAGCGACGCGCAGGTGCCATGAACTCATCGCGAGCACGAAGCCCGACTACCATCTCATGGGCGGGCTGCACTCCGGCGAGACGGGTCCGTCGGAAATGCTGATGGAGCTGGTCTATCGCCTGGCCACGGAGACGTCGCCGCTCATCACGAAGATCCGCGACAACGTGTACGTCTCGGTGACGCCGGCCGCCGAGCCCGACGGCCGCGACCGGAACGTGGACTGGTTCTACCACGGCCTCGACATGAAGGCACAGTACGGGCCGGCCGACTCGATCGCGCACGCCGACAGTCTGCGCGCCGACAGCCTCAAGGCCGACAGCGCCGCCCAGGCGGCTGGTGAGCGCGGACGCGGCGGTCGTGGCGGGCGTGGGGGCCGTGGTGGCCGCGGTGGGGGAGCGGGCGCGGGCGCCGCAGAGACGATGGCGGCGGCACCGATAGCCGGCGGCCGGGGCGGCCGCGGCGGCAGCGTCGAGGGCGGGCTGCCCTACTGGGGCAAGTACGTCTACCACGACAACAATCGCGACATCAACCTCTCGCAGATCGAGATGCGCGCGATCACCGATTGGTACTTCACGGCGCATCCGCCGATCCTGCACGACCTGCACGAAGCGGAAGCGCTGATGTACGTGTACAGCGGCGGCCCGCCGCAGAATCCGAATCTCGATCCGATCCTGTTCACCGAGCTGCCCTTCTTCGCCAACTACCAGCTCGAGCAGACCACGAAGTACGGCATGCCGGGCGTGTACACGCACGACTTCATGGACGGCTGGTCGCCGGGCTACCTGGGCTCGGTGGCGTACAACCACAACGGCATGATGGAGATGTACGAGACCGAGTCGGGGCACGACATTCCGGCCGATTCGATGGCCGACAGCATCGCCTACGCGGAGCCGCCGGCGCGCGGCGGGCGCGGCGTTCGGGCGCGGCGGGGCCGCGGCTGGGGCTGGGCGGGCGGCGGCGGCGGCGGCGGTCGGAGGACGTGGAGGTCGGGGGGCCGGCGCGGCCGCGGGAGGCCGTGGTGGCGCTTCGGGCGCCGGCGGCGGCGGATTCGGCGGCCGGGGCGAGAGCCCGCCCACGGGCAAGGGCGGGAACCAACTCCGCGAGTGGTTCCGCGGTCTGCCCCTTCCGCCGAATGGCGTCGCGACGTTCACACGTCGTGACAACACCAACTACATGGAAACCGGCGTGCTCTCGGCGCTCCAGCTGACGTCGATGTTCCCCGAGATGGTGCTGGAGAACTTCTACGTCATGACCAGGCACTCGCTCGACGACGGCAGCGAGAAAGCGCCGTACGCGTACGTCATTCCGAAGGCGCCGGACATGACCAAGCCGGCCACGCTGGTCAACATTCTGCGCGCGCAGGGCATCGAGGTCGGCGTGCTCAAGGACGCGACCGTCGTCGGCGCCGACACCTTCCCCGCGGGCTCGTACGTGGTGAAGCTCAACCAGCCGTACGGGCGCCTGGCCAAGAACCTGCTCGAGAAGCAGATCTTCCCCGATCCGCGCCTCACCACGTACGACGACAGCGGCTGGTCCATGGGCTGGGCGTTCGACGTGACGGTGAAGGAGATCGAGGACAAGTCCATTCTCGATGCCGCGGTCACGCCGGTGAAGAAAGCCGAGGTGACGGGCACCGTGGCCGGCAGCGGCTCGGCCGGGCTGGCGGTGGCGCACTACGGATCCAACAACATGATTGCCTTCCGCTACCTGCTGAAGAACGTGCCGATGCAGGTGGCCGACTCGGCGTTCACCGCCAACGGCGTGAAGTTCCCGGCGGGTTCGTTCATCGTCACCGGGTCGTCATCGGACCTCGCGGCGGCCCGGCACATGGTCGACTCGCTGGGCCTCACGGCGGCGGCCCTCGCGTCGCTGCCGCAGGTGCCGGAGCACGACGCCAAGGCGCCGCGCGTGGCCATCTACTCCCAGTGGAGCGGCACGCAGGATCTGGGCTGGTATCGCTTCACCTTCGACCAGTTCCACGTGCCGTACGATCTGATCTTCAAGGAGCGGGTGGCGCAGGGCAACCTCAAGAAGGACTACGACGTCATCGTCATGGCGGTGCAGAACATCAACCGCTCGGCGGTGTTCGCGCCCAAGGCGGCGCATCCGCAACCGTACGAACAGAGCGCGAAGTACAGGAACCTGGGCATGTACGGCTCGACGCCGGACATGAGCGGCGGGTTCGGCCAGGCGGGCGTGGACGCGATCAGACGCGTTCCTCGACGCCGGCGGCACGCTGATCACCGCGGCGCAGGCGGTCAGCTATCCGATCGACTTCGGCCTCGCGCGCTCGGTGGAGGCGCAGAATCCGGCGGGCGTGACGGCGCAGAAGCCGCTCGTGACGGCGCGCATCACCCGCACCGACAGCCCGATCTTCTACGGATACGCCAGCGATACGATTCCCATAAAGTTCAACCAGGGCGCGCAGGTGTTCCGCATCGGCGTCGCCGATTCGACGCGCGTGCTCGCCGAGTACGTGGGCGGCGACGAGTCGGTGCTGAGCGGTCTGATGACCGGCGCCGACAACCTGCGGAACCAGCCCTTCGTGGTGGACATCTCAAAGGCGCACGACGGCAACGGGCGCGTGATCATGTTCGCCAACAATCCGGTCTACCGGTGGCAGAACCACGGCGAGTTCAACATGATGTTCAACGCCATCATCAACTGGAACGATCCGACGCCGCCGAAGACGGAGGCGCCAGGTGGGCGGTAGACGGCGCTGCACCCGTTCCCTGCTCACCGTCGGGAGCAGTCGGATGAACCGTGTGCTCGCTCTGACGCTGGCCGTCGCCGTCGCGCCCGCGCTCGCGGCGCAGCAGCCGGCCACGTCCACGCCCGACTACGCGGCTGCCGGCGTGAAGTTCATCAGCCAGCTCGGTGCCGGGGCGTGGCGGCAGGCCGAGGCGCAGTTCAACGAGCGGGTGGCGGGAGCGCTGCCGCAGGAGAAGCTCGCGGGGGTCTGGGGCCAATTGACCGCCCAGGTCGGTGCGTTCAAACAGGTCGACGGGACCACGGTGGTGGATCTGGGGACCAACCACATCGTCACCGTCAAATGCACGTTCGAGCACGGCATGTTGAACGCGCTGGTGACGTTCGACTCGAGCGGGCGGATTGCCGGACTCTTCTTCCGACCGGCCGCGGCGCCGCAGGCGGCGAACAGCTGGACGGCGCCCGCCTACGCGGACACGGCCAAGTTCCACGAAGTGGCGGTAACGGTGGCCGCGGACAGGTGGACGCTGCCCGGCACGCTGACGCTGCCCGACGGCGCAGGACCGTTCCCCGCCGCAGTCCTGATCGCCGGCTCGGGGCCAAACGACGAGGACGAGACGGTGTATTCCGACAAGCCGTTCAAAGACCTCGCCTGGGGGCTGGCCAGCCACGGCGTCGCGGTGCTGCGGTTTCCCAAGCGCACGCGCGTCTACGGCGCGCAGTACGCGGCCGATCCGAAGAAGCCGACGGTGAAGGACGAATATCTCGACGACGCCCGGGCGGCGGTGGCGTTGCTGGCCGCGCAGCCTGGAATCGAAGCACGGCATATCTACGTCGTCGGGCACAGCGAGGGCGGCTACCTGGCGCCGCGCATCGCCGCCGGGGATTCGAACGTGGCCGGCATTGCGATCCTGGCCGGCAACTCGCGGCCGCTGGAGCAGGTGATGATCGAGCAGCTGCACTACCTGCTGCCGCTGCAGGGCGCGGACTCGGCGATGACTACCGCGACGATCGCGAAGGCCGAAGCTGCCCAACGCGCCATGGAGAGCCCGGACCTCAAGCCCGGGACCACGATCAACGACGGGATCGCCGCCTGGCCGTCATCATACGTGCTCGATCTGCGTGCCTACGACCCGGCGAAGGTGGTGGCGCGGCTGAAGATTCCGGTGCTCGTGATGCAGGGGCAGCGCGACTATCAGGTGCGGCTGGCCGACTTCGACGGCTGGAAGCGCGCGCTCGCCGGGCACGCGAACGCGACGTTCAAGCTCTACCCGGGCCTCACGCACCTGTTCACGCCGGCCGCGACCCCGGGCGACGGGCTCTCCACGCCAAAGGACTATCAGCACCCCGAGCACGTGGCCCCGGACGTGGTGAACGACCTCGCGGCCTGGATCGCCGCGAACGCAACCCGGCAGCGCTGAGGCGCGGACCGGATGGCGCCGGGCGGTGGCGAAAGCGCCCGCCGCCCCCCGCGTGATTCACTCGGTCCGCATCGCGACCGTCGGATCGGTGCGCGCCGCCCGCCGCGCCGGCAGATAGCTGGCGGCGATTGCCGTGGCCGCCAGCACCGCGGTCACGGCGACGAACGTCTGCCAGTCGGCGGCCGTCGTCTGGAAGAGCATGGACTGCAGCACGCGCCCCGCGGCCAGTGCTCCGCCGATGCCCGCGATGGCGCCGGCGAGCACGAACGTCACCGCGTCGCGTACGACCAGCCGGAGCACGCTGCCCCTCGACGCGCCGAGCGCGATCCGAATCCCGATCTCCCGGACACGCTGGGATACGTGATAGGCGACGATGCCGTACAGCCCCACCGCCGCCAGCAGCAGCGCGCCCAGCGCGAAGGCGGCGAGCACCTCGGTCACGAACCTCCGTTGCGCGTCGATGCTGGCGATGCCGGTCCGGCTCACGCTCGGCTCCCCGCGAAAGTCCACGGCCGGGTCGAGCGCAGCGACGGCCGCCCTCACCGGCTTCACCAGCGCGTCGGGGCTTCGGGCCCGCAGGGCGAAGCTCATCCACGGCCAGACTTCGAGCGTGTAGGGCAGATACACCTCGGGATCGGGGTCGGCGGCGGGGCCCGACTCGCGGACGTCGGTCACGACGCCGATCACCGGCAGGGTGATCGGCTGGCCGAAGTCGGCGCGCGCCTGCGACTGGCGGTGAACGGTGATGCGCTGGCCAAGTGGGCTGGCGCGTCCCCACAGCCGCTGGGCCAGCCGCTCGCTGATCACGAGTCCGCCCGCGGCGTGCATGTCCTGCTCCGTGAACCAACGGCCGGCCACCATCGGGATGCGCATCACGCGCCGATAGTCGGTGGACACCGGATGATACATCGCCTGCATGGGCGGTTGTGTGCCGGCGGGCGCGTCGGCCTTCACCACCGTCGTGTTGAGCAGGGCGCCGCCCGTGGCCGCGGCCGACTCCACCCCGGGCAGCGCGTCGACCGACGTCAGGATCCGCTGGTACAGCGCCGCCGCGGCCTCGGGGCCATCGTACTCGTGCGAGCCCGGGTCGATCGTGAGGCTTATTAGGTTACTTGGATCGTAGCCCAGCGGGACGTCGGTGAGCCGGCGGAAGCTCTGGATGAGCAGGCCGGAGCCGATGAGCAGGGTGAGCGCGAGCGCGAACTGGAACGAGATCAGCAGGTTGCGCGCCCGGCGTTCGTGGCGCCCGCCGGCGGCCGCGATGCCTCCGCTGCGGATGCGCTGCATCATGCGGCCGCCGCTGGCGCTGAGCGCCGGCCCGAGGCCGACGAGCACCGCCGCGGCCAGCGAAGCGCCGAAGGCGAACGCCAGCGCGGGCGCGTCCACGGCCAGCCGGTCCGACATCGGGAGCAGCGCACCGAGCGTGTGGCGCGCGTAGCCGACGATGGCCGACGCCAGCGCCGCGCCGAGCACGCCGGCGGCGAGCGCCAGCACGAGCGCCTCGGTGAAGAGCTGCGATACGATCCGCCCGCGGCCGGCGCCGAGGGCGACGCGCACCGCCAGCTCGCGGCCGCGGCCGGCGCTCCGGACCAGGAACAGATTGGCCACGTTGGCGCAGGCCAGCAGCAGCACCAGCAGGATCGCGCCGGACACCAGGAGCAGGGACTTGGGCAGGTCGCCGAACAGCTCGCTGCTCATGGACTGCAGCTCGGCGCCCGTCCAGTGTGCCTGATCCCCGGGATACTCGGCGGCCAGCCGCTGCGCGATGACGTGCATGGCGCTCACCGCGGTCGCCGAGTCGACGCCGGCGCGAAGGCGCACGAGCGTGCGGCTGTCCACGTGCAGGCCGCGCAGGGTGAGCACGGCGGGATTCCGGGCCTCGAACACCTGGATCGGTTCCCAGATCTTCGCCGGCACCCAGTAGTTGCCGCCGAAGTTGGGGTAGGCGAAGCCGCGTGACATCACGCCGACGATCGTGGTCGGCACGCTGTCGAGGTCCACCGCGCGGCCGATCACGGTGCGATCGCCGCCGAAGCGGTCGAGGAAGAGATCGTACGAGATGACGGCCACGGGCGGACCGCCGCGGGCTTCCTCGTCGGGGCGGAAGGTGCGGCCGAGAAAGGGCGTGGCGCCGACCACGGAGAAGAAGCCCGGCGTGACGTACGCGGCGATGATCCGCGTGTCCTTGTCGGGGCCGGGGAGCGTGACCGCGTCGCCGCGGATGAACGCCAGGCCGGCGATGGCGCTCCCCGCTGACGCGATCTGCGTCTGCCAGTCCTGATAGGTGGGATAGGACGGCGTACGCTCGGCGCCGTCGTCGCGCCGCTCGTAGATCGTGCGCAGCTCGTTGGAGTTCCGGTACGGCTGGCCGCGCAGCAGAATCGGCGAGACCACGCTGAACGCCGCCGTGGTGCAGGCGATGCCGAGCGCGAGGGTGAGCACCGCCACCGCGGTGAATCCGGGCGAGCGAGCGAGCGTGCGGAGCGCGTGACGGAGATCGCGGATCAGATGCTCGGCGACTCGGCGAAGCCACATGGCTGGCGTCGTTGGCATCGGCTAATCAGAACTTCACTTGAGCCAGAACACAACCACCCCGCACCCGGGGTCGCCGGAGAACCGGCCGGGGCGCGGCTGGCCGGCGCGGTAGACCTCTATCCCCTCGACTGCGAATCCGCGATACGCCTCGGCGAGGGCCTTCCAACCGAAGCCGGTATCCTTGGGCCAGCGGAAGCCGTTGACGTAGTACACTGGCTCGCACTGTCCGGTGAACGTGCCGAACATCTTTGGCGGGTCCGGCGCGTATCCATTGTCGGATTGCGGAATCATCCCGTCCGCGTGGTTCAAGAAGGAAAGCAGGTCGCCCGAGGGACGTGCCGCCAACGTCGAATCGGCGATACACGCCACGAGCGGTGACGCGCACCGCTGAGCGAACCCCTCGCGATTCCCCGGATCGGTGTCCAGACGGTAGTGCTCGCGAGTCACCACCATCGGCAACTCCTGCACCGCCGCCATCGCCGCGAGCCGGAGGTCTACCGTAACCGTGTCTCCAGGCGCCACCGCGAGCCGCCGGATCGTGGACACGAAGCCCAGCTTCCGCGCGGTAATGCGGTAGCCGGCACTGCCGAGCGCGAGCGAGAACGTATGACGGCCCGCCGAGTCGGTCGTGGCGACCGCGACGGCCTCGGGCGCCGCGGCGTCGAGAATCGCCAACTCGGCGCGGGCGACGGGCGCGCCCGCCGGGTCGGTCACCCGCACACGTACGACAGCGGTCGCAGGTCGCTGGGCGCCGAGCGGCGACGCGCAAACCGCGAGCATCAAGCCGAGCCTGACGACCTGCCGCGATGATCTGGCCATTGGCGGTTCCAACATCAAGCGGTTGCAAGTTGCCATCGGGATTGCAGTTGGCCATAGCTCCCGGATTGGCCAAGATTGGCACGTGGCCATAAATTATGGCACACTAAGAACTTACAAACAAATTGACTCTGGCACATCCTTTGCGTGTTCTTAGCGCTGTCAGCCCAAGGCCGTGCGACACGGCCGTCATCCCCCACCTCGAGAGGCTTCAATGCTCCGGACACGGAAAGGCTTTACCCTGATCGAGCTGCTGATCGTGGTCGTGATCATCGGCATCCTGGCCGCGATCGCGATTCCGAAGTTCGCCAACACCAAGTCGAAGGCCTACGTCACCGCCATGAAGTCCGACCTCCGGAACATGGTGACCGCGGAAGAGGCCTTCTTCTCCGATTCGTCGAAGTACTCGACGGACCTGACGGCGATCAACTTCAAGCAGTCGACCGGCGTGAACACGCCGACGATCGCGACCGGCGCCGGCTACTGGACGGCCACGGTGACGCACAGCCAGCTCGCGGGCCACACCTGCGGCATCGGCGTCAACACCACGAACCCGACCGTCACGACGGCGGGCGAGGGCGAGCCGGCCTGTAACTAAGGGCGGCAAGAGTCTTGGCTTGAGGGGCCGGGCGTGGGTGCGCCCGGCCCCTCTGTCGTTTGGCGGGGCATGGACCGCATCACGGGCGCTTGCTGAGATAGTCATTAATGACTATCATGTGACCATGTCCGACAAGCCCATCGGGGTCGCCGAGTTCAAGGCGCGGCTGAGCGAGTACCTGCGCGCGGTGAAGAAGGGGCACACCCTGACCATCGCCGACCGGCTGGAACCCGTCGCGCGGGTGGTGCCGTACGCCGGCCCCGGCGCCGGCGGGCGGTTGGTGGTGCGCGAGCGGGTGCACGCATATCGAACGCTGGGCGACATCCCCCTGCCGCCGCCGGCCGATCTCGGTTTCGACGTCGTCGGCGCGCTGCTCGAAGACCGCGAGCGGGAGCGGTGAAGGCATACGTCGATTCGTCGGTCGTGCTCCGCGTCGTGATGGGCCAGCCCGACCGGCTCGCCGAGTGGCGGGGGATCACGCAGGCGGTGGCAAGTGGCCTGCTCGAGGTCGAATGCCTCCGGACGATCGACCGGCTGCGGGCGTCCGGCCACTTCTCGATCGAGGACGCGACGAGCCGGCGGGAGGCGACGTTCCGGATCCTCGACGCCATCGACCTGATCGATCTCTCGCCCGCCGTGCTTCATCGGGCGGCGCAGCCCATGCCGGCGCCGCTCGGGACGCTGGACGCCATCCATCTCGCCACCGCCGAACTCTGGCGCGAGGATCGGGGCGGCGACTGGTCGATGGCCACCCACGATCGCGCGCTGGCGCTGGCGGCGCGGGCGACCGGGTTCCGCGTGGTCGGCGTGTGACCGCGGCGCGATGGCCGCGCGTCAGCGGCGATAGCGCACGCTCCACGACGCCCGCCCGCCGGTGCCCGATCGCAGCCGGATGACGCGCATCGCGCCGTCCACTGTCGTGCCGAGGTAGTCCGCGCCCGTCGCGCTCGCGCCAGCGAACCGGAATCCCGCCGGTTCGGTGAGATAGACGTCGTATTCGTCGTTCGCCACGAGGTCGCTCGTGCCGGACAGCGTGTCGCCGCGCCAGTCGACACTCTCGAGATCAGGCCCGCCGCAGGTCACGTGGCGGCTGGTGGCCACGACCTGCGGATGCGGCACGCGTTCCCGAATGCAGAACACCTGCACCATCCGACCGGAATCGATGGGCCCCGGCGTGAACTCCGCGCGGAAAGCGCCGCGCAGCGCGTGCGACCAGAACTCGAACACGAGGTAGTCGCGGGCGGGGTCGAGGCCGAGGTCGGCGAACCTGATGCGCTCCGTGTCGCCGCCGCCGGTGCGGGCCAGCACAGCCCAGCGCTCGAACGGACGGTTCACGTCCAGCAGATAGAGCGGCACCGTCAGCCGCTGGTCGGCGTCGAACGCGCGCGGCCCCGAGCCGCTCAGCTCCGTGGCCGCGCGCCCGACGAGCGACGACCGCGACGGATCGACGTCGTACAGCTGCTCCGGCTGCGTGAACAGCACCGGCGCCGAACGCCTGGCGATCTCGGCGCGCGCGGTGCGGTAGACGCCGGGCTTGTCGGTGAGCATCAGCAGCGACCCGGTGAGCGACGCCAGCGTGGCGGCGCGATAGGCATCGGGCGCGGCGAGCTGGATGTGATCGGGGTCGTTCCGCCACACGACGTTGTTGTACGAGTTGTACTCCGCGAATCCGCCGTAGCCGAAGCCGTCGGTGCCCACGCGCACGGCGTCGACGATGCCGATCAGCTCCGGGCGGATGCCCCAGCAGGCGAGCAGGAACGCGGTGCGTCCGATGGCGTCGCGCACGGTCTGGGCGAAGGCGCGGAACACCTTTTCGCGGTCGAGCCCCCGCGCGCGGAAGTACGCGGCGTGGCTGTTGTACCCCTCGTAGCGCAGGTGCCGCAGGGCGTCGAGCTTGTAGTACCGCCAGCCCATCGCCGAGAGCGAGTCGTAGACGGGGCGCACGAGATGGTCGAGCGTGGCCGGGTTGGACGCGTCCATCGGGTAGCCCACCCAGTTGCCTGACGCGGGCGTGCCGTCGGCCGCCGTCACGAACTCCGACCGGTGCGCGAACGCGTACGCGCTGTCGGAGAAACTGGCGTTGGTCCAGATGCCGGGGGCGAGCCCGCGCCCGGCGATGTAGCTTTCCAGCCCGTCGAGCCCCGAGGGGAACTTGGCGTTGGGGTGCAGCCAGTGCGCCGGCGTGCCGATGGGATCCCGCTCGTAGCCGTCGTCGATCTGCAAATACTCATATCCGAAGGGCGCCAGCACATCGTGCAGCACGTCGGCCGCGTCCTTCACGTCCTGCTCGGTTACCTTGTCGAAGAAGGCGTACCACGACGTCCATCCCGCCACCGACCGAGGCCAGACGTCGTAGGTCCAGGGGCGGTATTCGGCAAGGCCGCGGTGCTTCTGATAGAAGCGGGGGCGGAAGCGCAGGATGATCTCCGAGCCCGTGGCGCTGAGAGTGAATGCCGCGGAGTCGCCGACCGGGGGGAGTGCGCGCACCGTCGCGGCGGTGGGCTGGTCCACCGACAGCGCCCAGTCGGAACGGCGGTCGTAGATGGCGCGGTTGAGCCGGCTGTCGCTGGGACCGACGCTGTTGCGCACCATGGCGAGCCCGTTGGGCGGCGGCTCGGTGGCGCAGGCGAAAGCCTGGGCGTCGCCGAGCACCCTGCCGGCGAGCGTCAACCGGGCGCCGCCCTGCGCCGTCCACTTGAGCACCTGCGTGACGGCGCCGTCCGCCGTATCGACGAGGGCGATTGGCTCGGGAGGAGCGCCCGTGCTGGTGAGTGTGGCGGAGAGGATCACGCGGCCGCCGTAGGTCATGGTCACGCGGCCGGCGTCGACGCGGAGCGCGGCGGGCGCGTTCGGCGGCTCGGCGGCGGATTGCGCCGCGACCACGGACGGCAGGAAAGACGCGCACAGCGCGATGGCGAGCAGGGAGCAGCGAGACATGGGGCGACCCTGGAGAAGTCGGCGGATCTGCACAAGGAAACCGTACAGTTCTACCATCGCCGGCCGCGAACCGCCATGGCGGGAGGCCGCGCGGGCGCGTATCCATTCAAGGTCGCTCAACCCCGGGAGTTCACCGTGTCGACGTCGCGGGTGCGAATCGTGATCGGCGTGGTTGGCGTTGCATTGGCGCCGCTCGCGGCGCGGGCGCAGAGCCCGATCGTGAACGTCACGTTGCAGGCCGGGCCGTCGATTCCTCTGGGGTCGTTCGGCACCTCCAGCACCATGGGGTTTCACGCCGGGGCCGGGGTGGGCGCGTACTGGCCCGCAGCGGGCGCCGGGCTGCGCCTGGAAGCGTTGCATGACGAGTTCACGCTCGGCGGCAAGTACGGTGTCGTGTGCGGATCGGGCTCGAGCTGCGGCCGGCGTTCCATGATCACCGGCGCCGGCGTCGACGCCGTGCTGGGCGGCGTTGCGGAACCGGGCAGCGAACCGGCGGCGGGGTTCTACGTCATCGGCGGCGTGGGCTACTACGACGCGAGCACGACGTCGCGCGTCTACCCGCCGGTAGCGCAGGGGAATACGACCAAGTACGTCGAATTCGGCGATCAGAAGGGATTCGGCTTCAACGCCGGCCTGGGCGCGCAGGCGCCGCTGTCGGGATTCGCGGTCACGTTCGACGCTCGCTTCTACGCGATCTCCAACGTCGGAGTGCAGTTCGTCCCGATCAGCCTGGGCGTGAAGTTCTGACGGCGCGGGGGCGCGCACTTCCGCACCGCGCCCGCCGGGAGTAAGGTATCCGTCCCACCCCAGCCTTCCGCAGGAGCCGCAGATGTCCTCGACCCCCGTGCGCGTTCTCTCCCTTGCCGCCGCCCTCGGCCTTGCCGCGGCGTGCACGCTCCAGCACCGCCCGCCCGGCATGGATTCGCAGATGCACGCGGCGCCGGCCGTCGACGACCACATGGCGATGATGTCGGCCGCCGACATGGCGGCGCCGGCGGTGCAGCCCGGCCGGGCCACGCTGCCGCAGGGGCACCCGGGGCTGCCGGCGAGCGCGAACGCCGCGGCGGCGCGCCTGGCGGCCAGCCCGCGTCACGGCGAATGGGTCAAGATCCCGTGGGGTGACGGCAAGAGCGATTCGCTGATGGCGTGGGTGGTGTACCCGGTCACCGACCGGACGCACTCGCCCGTGGTGGTGATCGTGCACGAGATCTTCGGCCTCAGCACGTGGATTCGCGCCGTCGCCGACCAGGCGGCCGCCGAGGGATTCATCGCCATCGCGCCCGACCTCAACTCGCGCGTGCGCGGCGGGCCGTCCACCGACGAACTGTCGCCGGACTCGGCGGCGAAGATCATCCGCAACGTGCCCAACGCCGACAAGAACGCGGGCGTCACGGCCGCGGCGCGCTATGCGACGTCGCTGCCGTCGGCGGAGCAGCGCTACGCGGTGATCGGCTTCTGCTGGGGCGGCTCGACCACCTGGGGTTACGCCATCAACCGCGGCATCGCCGGCTATTCGGGCGGCGTGGCGTTCTACGGCACGCCATACACGAGCGGGCGCGACGTGATCGTCGACTCGCTGAAGAAGATCGACAAGCCGGTTATGCTCCTGAGCGGATCCAAGGATCCGCGGATCGGCGCGCTCATGCCGTCGATCGACTCGCTGATGCACGCCCTGGGCAAGGACTACTTCGGCCGCAACTACGAGGGCGCCATCCACGGCTTCATGCGGGCGCAGGACGATCCCGTGCAGCCCACGCCCAACCCGGAGCAGCAGCAGGCGAATCTCGCCGCGGCCGAGGACGCCTGGCCGCGGACCGTGGCCTTCCTCAAGAAACAGCTGGGGATCCGGTAGCGGCGGCGGGCCGGCGCGCCGCCGCGTTCAGCCCAGCGCGGCGATCCGCCGGATGCCGGCCAGCGAGAATTCCACGATGTGGTCCGCCGCCGCGGCCAGTTCGGCGGTGGTCGGCGGCCAGCCGGCGAACGCCGTCTCGCGGAACTTGTCCGGGGCGTAGAACAGACACTGCGCCTGGATGCCGATCACGCAGCGCGACACGCGGGGATCGGCCGGCTCGCAGCCCAGCATCTCGGCGACGAGCCGGCTCAGGTAGTTGATGCGCGGCGCCAGCGCCTGCTCGGCGATCCAGGGCGCGAGGGGCGTCGGCTCCGAGGTCTCGTGGCGCATCAGCTTGTGGATCCAGGCCACGCGGGCGGCGTCGACGCGCGGATCGCGGCCGGCGAGGCGGGGCACGTAGGCGCGCACGTAGTGGCGCAGCCGCTCCTCGGGCGGCGCGCCCTCCGGCGCGAAGATCGTCGCCTCGCTGATGTCGCGGATGGCGGCGATGGCCCGGCCCACGACCTCGCGGTAGAGGCCGAGTTTGTCCTCGAAGTGGTAGTTCACCGCGGCGACGTTGGCGCCGGCCTCGGAGCAGATCTCGCGCACGCTGACGTTCTTGAATCCATGCTCGGCGAACAGCCGCGAAGCGGCGGACACCAGGCGCTCGCGCGTGGCGACGTCGTGGGGCACGGGGGCGCGCCGTGCCGTGGGCGCCGTCTTGGCGGGCCGCCGGCGGATGGCCGGCGCCGCGCGGCGCGGCTTCACGACAGCGTCCTCCGGAACAGCAGCGTGGCGGCCGTCATCGTGACGGCCGAGAACACGGCGAGATACACGAGATCGAACCCGATCGCCGCGAAGCCGGTGTTCTTCAGCAGCAGGCTCTTGAGCGCGTGGACGGCGTAGGTGAACGGGTCGACGACGGCGATGGCCTGCATCCAGCCGGGAAAGCGCCTGCTGCGGATACACGGCGCCGCTCGGGAAGTACAGCAGCGTGTTGAGCACGCCGAACATCGCGCGCGGCAGCAGCGGATCGTTCACGCGCACCATGAGCAGGAACATCATGCTGATGAGCGCGAACGACGGTGACGACGATGACGACGAAGCAGCCGGAGCAGCCGCAGCGGCGCGAACGGGTCCGGGATGCCGGCGATGACCGAGCCGATGGTCATCGAGCACGGTGCCGGCGAGCACCGCCTTGATCGTGCCCGAGAGGTTGAAGCCCGAGGATCAGCTCGAGCTTGCGTGATCGGCGTGACCAGGTAGCCCTCGTGCAGGCCGCGCGCCTTGTCGTCGATGAAGATGATGCCGCCGCCGATCATCACCATCATGAAGATCGACATGACGATCGAGCCCGGGAGCAGGTACTGGATGTACGGCACGTACGGGTACACCTCGACGACGTCCAGCGTGGCGCGGCTCGAGACAGCGCGGTCGGCGGTGGCCGGCGGCTGGTTGTAGGCGGCGACACAGGCCGCTGAAGGCTGCCGGCGAGCGTGGCCGGACACGAACTTGTCGGTGTTGTCCTCGATCAGCGCGACGCTGCGGGTCGTCGCCCGACAGCACGCGGCGCGAGAAGTCCGGCGGGATGGTCAGCACCCCGTTGACCTCGCCGTTGCGCAGGTCGTCGCATCGCCTGCCCGTGGTCGGTGTACGGCACCGGTCGTCGAAGGTGCTGCGCGTTGGCCGCGACGGCGCTGGCGCAGTTCGCGGATGCTGCACGGCGGGCACGCCGTGGTCCTGGTCCACCACGCCGACCTTGCAGGTGCTTGACCTTGCCGCCGAAGGCGTAGCCGAGCACGACCAGCTGCACGATCGGCATGACCAGCGACATGACGATCAGCGTCGGGCTGCGGCGGAAGCGGCGCAGCTCGCGCTCGATGATGGCCCAGGTGCGTTGCATGGCGCTCACCGCTTCCGCACCGGATGCTGCGGTCGCGTCGCTCGCGGCGCTCCTGCAGCGCGTCGCGCAGCTGGCGGCCGGTGTAGTGCACGAACACGTCGTCGAGCGTCGTGCTCTGCACCGACAGCGACTGCACCGTCACGCCGGCCTCGCGCCGCGGCCTCGAGCAGCGCCATCGTCGTCGCCGGCCCGTTGTTGGACGAGATGCGGTAGACATCGGCGTCCTGCCGTCGACGCTCTCGACGCCCGGCAGCGCGCGCAGGCGTGTCGCGCCCAGTCCGGCGGGCGTCGTCCGAGAAGCTCACCTCGAGGATGTTCTCGCCGGGGATCGACGGCCTTGAGCTTCATCGGCGAATCGAGCGCCATGAGCTTGCCGTGGTCGACGATGGCGATGCGGTCGCAGAGCTTGTCGGCCTCGTCCATGTAGTGCGTGGTGAGCAGCACCGTGAGGTCGCGCTCGGCTCTTGATGCGCGCGAGCATCTCCCACACCGCGACGCGCGACACCGGGATCGAGCCCGGTGGTCGGCTCGTCGAGGAAGAAGATGCTCGGCTCGTGCACCAGCCCGCGCGCGATCTCGACGCGCCGCCGCATGCCGCCCGAGAGGTTCTTCACCGGCTTGTCGGCCCACTGGGTCAGCTCCACGGCCGCGAGCAGGTCGCGCGATGAGCCGCTTGCGCCTCTCGCGCGGCACGCCGTACAGCTTGGCGAAGATGAGCAGGTTCTCGTCCGCGCTCAGCTCGAGGTCGCTGGTCATGGCCTGCGGGATCACGCCGATGGACGCGGCGCACGTCGTCGGCATCGGTGACGATGTCGAAGCCGTTGACGAGCGCCGTGCCCGAGGTCGGGACGAGCAGCGTGGTCAGCATGCGGATGAGCGTCGACTTGCCGGCGCCGTTGGGCCCGAGCAGGCCGAAGATCTCGCCCTCGTCGACGGTGAACGAGATGCCGTCGACGGCGGTGAAGTCGCCGAACCGCTTCGTGATGCCGCGAACGTCGATGGCGGACTTTCATGACGCCGGTTTCACGGGCAGCAGGACGTAGGCCGTCATGCCGACGGCCAGGCGGCGGTCGCTGTTGTCCACGCGCAGGCGGATCTCGAACGTCTTGATGTCGCGCTTGGTGCGGCTCACGTCGCGCTGCGTGGCGTAGCCGGCGTCGACGCCGCGGTAGAAGACGGTGCCGGTGCGCGTCGTCGCCGGACGGCAGGCGCACGGTGAGCGTGTCGCCGATGCGGACGCGGTCGATGTAGGTCTCCTCGACGTCGGCGCGGACCCAGAGGTCGTCGGGGTTCGATGAGGGTGACGATCGGCTGGCCGGCGTTCACGAACTCGCCGACCCGCGCCGCGCGCACGTCGACGACGCCGGCGATCGGCGCGCGGATCTCGGTGTAGCTCGAGCCGCACGTCGGCCTTCCGCGTCTGCGCGCTGGCGGCGGCCTGCTGCTGGCGGGCGGCCGCGAGCCCGCTGCGCTTCATCGCCACCTGGTCCTCGGCGGCGCGGGCGAGGGCGACGGCGGCCTGCTGCGCCTGCACCTGCTGGCGGCTGGCGTCGAGCCGGGACGAGACGACGGTGTAGGCGGTGCGCGCGGAGTCGAGCTGCTGCGGCGAGATGCCGCCGGTGGAGGCCATCGCTTCGTAGCGGGTGAGGATCCGCCGCATGTTGACCGCGGACGCGGAGTCTTCGGAGGCCTGGGCGAGGGCCGAGGCGAGATTGGCGCGTGCCTGACGCAACTGCTCGGCGGCCTGCGTCTCCTCGAACTTGAGTTCCGACTCGCTGGCCTGCACCTGCGACGCGGCGGCCTGGGCCGTTCGCGCGTAGAACGACTGATCAGCGGCCAGCTCGGCCGGCGACAGGACGGCGAGGAGCTGGTTGGCCGCCACCGAATCACCTTCGGTCACGAGGAGCTTGCTCACCTGGCCGGCCACCTGCGGGCTCACGATGACGTCGTTGGTCGTGACGATGCCGGTGAGGGTGAGCGTCGTCGGGGCGCGGAGCAGGAGGTAGGCGGCCGCGGCCACGACGACGGCGGCCCCGGCGATGATGGCGAGTCGTTTTCGGTTCATGCGGTCGCTCCGCGCCGGCGATTCGTCGGGGCCGGCCTCGTAGGTTCAAACGATTGTATAAAACGAGTGTTTGAATTCGTCAAGGGCCGGGGCGGCGCCGCGTGTGGTATACTTGGGCCATGCCGCCGCTCTACTACCTCAACGTCACCGTGCACGTGCTCGCCGCGATGTTCTGGCTGGGCGGGATGTTCTTCCTCGCCGTCGTGGGCGCGCCGGCGCTGCGGGCAGTGGAGCCGCCGGCGCTGCGCCAGCGGCTGTTCGAGGCGCTCGGAGTGCGATTCCGGAAGGCGGGGTGGGTGGCCATCGCCATTCTGCTGGCGACGGGAGTGGTCAATCTCCACTACCGGCACCTGCTCCAATGGAACGGCGTGCTCGCCAACCCCGCGTTCTGGCGGACGTCGATGGGCTACGCGCTTGCCGCCAAGCTGACGGCCGTTGCGGCGATGCTCGTCGTGAGCCTCATCCACGACTTCGTCACGGGTCCGCGGGCCGGGGCGGCAGTGCCGGGGAGTCCCGAAGCATTGGGGCTTCGCCGGCAAGCCGCATGGCTGGCCCGCGCAAATGCGATCCTCGGCTTGATCGTGGTGGTTGCGGCGGTGCGGCTGGCGCGCGGCGGGTAGTCCGTCCCCAGGCGGGCGATCCCTTCGAGCGATCAGAAGCCGGTGCGCCGGGTGCTCCGTCTCGCATCGCGGCGCCCGCGCGGCCCGACGGTGCGGGTCAATTCGCGCACGCTGCCGTACACACTGAGCCGGGGAGGCGCGTATGGCTGGCGCGACGGTGCCGCGGAAGGTTCCGGGGACCGCTGTGGCGAACGGGCTGCGTCGTCGCGGGGCGATTCGGCTCGTGGTTCCATGAACCAATATATATGGGCATCAATGAGGCGGGTAAACCGGCGAGCCGAGAATTTGTCGGATTCGCTGTTCCGTTGGGGGCAACCTCCTCACATTTCGGGCCGGACCCCGTGTACACGACGCCGGAGGCCCGGGCGGAATCTCCCCGACAGATGTTCAGGGAATGCCGGGCTCCTCACGCTCGTGCGCCGCGCGATTATCACCCTCAGTCGTCCCGACGAGCAACGGACGATTCGGCACTCGTTTCCGGCAGGCCGGCGGGGGTCGCGCGACGGACGGAGTTTCCGGCGCGAAGGATGTGGGGTCGCTGGCCACATCCTCGAACGCTCGATGAAGGCCAGCGCTTGAGAAGCCCCCGCAGCGCCTGTCAGAGCGCAGCGGGGGTTTTCTCTATTCGTGGCGGGCGTCCAGCACGGGCGCGTGCGCGGCCGGTTTCACGAGGTAGTGCTCGAACCAGCCGCAGGCGAGCCGGGTGACTTCTTCCAACGCGCCCGCCTCCTCGAACAGGTGCGTGGCGCGCGGCACGATGTCCATGCGCTTGATGCACCAGAGCCGCTCGAACGCGTCGCGGTTGAGGTCGATGACCACGCGGTCGTACTCGCCGACGATGAGCAGCGTGGGCGCTTGCACGCCGGAGAGCGCGGTGCCCGCGAGATCCGGACGGCCGCCGCGCGAGACGACGGCGTGCACGAGATCGCCGCGGTGCGACGCCGCGATCAGCGCCGCCGCCGCGCCCGTGCTGGCGCCGAAGTAGCCCAGGCGCCACCGCCGGCCGCCGAACCCCTTGGCCATCAGGTCGGTGACCGCGAGCAACCGCCGCGCCAGAAGTTCGATGTCGAACCGCAGGTGGCCGGTGAAGGCGTCCTCGGCGCCCTCCTCCTCGGTGAGCAGGTCGAACAGCAGCGTGGCAAGCCCGCCCTCCTGCAGCCCCCGGGCCACCTGGATGTTGCGCGGGCTGAGGCGGCCGCTGCCGCTGCCGTGCGCGAACAGCACCAGCGCCGTCGCCGCGTCGGGCACGGACAGGTCGCCGTGCAGGGTCAGCGGGCCGACCGGCAGGTGGAGGTGGTTCTCGCGAATCGTGTTCATAGTCCCGCCGGGTAAGTCTCCGGTACCTCTCCATGCTCCCACACCGCGGTGCGCTCGAGCGGCTCCACGGCGCGGGTGCGATCGTAATGCAGCACGGCGTCGAACTGGCGCGGCAGGTGCGAGTGGAAGTAGTGGCTCTGCCGTTCGCTCTGCGGGCGGTAGATCACGCCGATCGCGCGCTGCAGCCGGGCGTGGTCGAGCGCGGCGCGCAGCTCCGGGTTCTGGTCGGGCACGAGCGAGAAGTTCGCGATGCCGGTGTCGTGGAAGATCGCCTCATAGCTGCCGGGGAGGCCCGGCCGCACGATCTTCCGCTCCGCCGGCGCGTCCCAGTCGGACGCGGCGGTGACCGTGCCGTCGTACGTGCTGAAGCCGATCAGCACCGCTTCGGCGCCATGCCGCTGACGCGTGACCTGGCCGAGGTTGAGTTCGCCCGAGCGGCCGAGCTCGGTGGCCCGGGCGTCGCCCAAGTGCGAGTTGTGCGCCCACACCACGACCTTCGGCTGGGCCACGCGGGGGCGCAGGAACGTCACCAGCGCGTCCAGCGTCTCCGCCATGTGCAGGTCGCGCAGATTCCAACTCGACACGCGGCTGCCGAACATGGCCCGGTAGTACTGCTCGGCGTTGGCCACGACGTGGGCGTTCTGCTCGGCGAAGAACGCCTCGTCGGCGGCCAGCCGGCCGTCGTGCCTGGCGTAGGTGCCCGCGCTGCGCCGCAACTCGACGAGCTGCGCCACCACTTCGGCCTCGCACGACGCCGCGAGGCCGGCCGTGGTGGCGTAACCGTACGTCTGCGGGTCGGACCCGAACTGGTCGAAGCAGGCGTACCGTTCGCGCGCCCGTTCGGCGGCCTCCGGATCCACCTCGCGCAGGTACTGCAGCACGGCCTCGATGGACGCGTGCAGGCTGTACAGATCCAGGCCGTAGAACCCGGCCCGGTCGTCCGGGCGCGACCGCGTGTCGTTGTAGGCGCGCAGCCAGCCGACGAAATCGAGCACGTCGGCGTTGCGCCACATCCACTGTGGGAAGCGCACGAAACCGTCCAGCGCCTCGACGGCGTCGGTATCGTCGCCCGCGCCGCGGACGTAGCGATTCACGCGGTAGGCGTCGGGCCAGTCGGCCTCTACGGCCACGGCCGAGAAGCCGCGGTCGGCGATGAGGCGCTTGGTGATCTCGGAGCGGATCCGGTAGAACTCGTGCGTGCCGTGCGACGCCTCGCCGATCAGCACGTACGGCGCGTCGCCGATGCGGCTGAGCAGGGGCTCGAAGTCCCGGGCCCGCCCGTGAGCGGGTGCGCCGCGTCCTGAATCAGCTGCGGCAGAGTAGCTCGTGCGACGGTTGGCATGGCCCGGTCCTCCCGGCGTGAAGTCAGTGTTGAGCGACGGGCATGTCGGGCGCGTGCCCGGCCGCGGCGAGCAGCGCGCGCACCTCGTCGTCCGTCGTCTGGTTGAAATCCAGGTACCACAGCCCGACCGCGTAGAAGGGGTCGGGGGTCGAGACGGCAATGCAGTCGTCGGCTTCGCGCCGCACGGCCGCCACCGCGTCCACCGATGCCACGGGCACGGCGACGACGATGCGAAGCGGATGCTCCGTGCGCACCGCGGCGACCGCGGCGAGCATGGTCGCGCCCGTGGCAAGGCCGTCGTCCACGAGCACCACCGTGCGGTCGCGCAGCGAGCGCACCGGGCGGTCGCCGCGGTAGAGCAGCTCGCGCCGCTCGAGTTCCTGCCGCTCGGCGCGCTCGACGTACTCCACGGCGCTGAGCGGGATGCGCAGTTGCCGCACCACCTCGTGGTCGATCACGCGGACGCCGCCGCTGGCGATGGCGCCCATGGCATATTCCTCATGGCCGGGGACGCCCAGCTTGCGCACGACGAACACGTCGAGCGGCGCGCCGAGGGTTTCGGCCACTTCGTAGGCCACCGGGATCCCGCCCCGCGGCAGGCCCAGCACGATCGGATCATGATCGAGCCGGCGCTGCCGCAGGAGTTCCCCGAGGCGCCGGCCGGCGTCGCGCCGGTCGCGAAAGCGCAGAGGCATGAGGTCTGGCTCCGCGCGCTCAGAAGGCCACGGCGATTTCATCGTCCACCTCGCTCACGCCGGGGGCCGCCCATGCGGCGCGCTCGGCGTCCTCGCGTTCGGCCCACGACCGCACGGTGCCGCGGAGGACCACCTTGCCATCCTTGGCCTCGACCGTGATGCGATCGGCGTCGACCGCCGCGCTCCGCTTGAGCGCCGTCTCGATGCGCTGGTTGACCTCGTAGGCCGAGACCTTGGGCTGCTGCACGCTGATGCGGTTGATCACGCCCTTCACGCCCGTCAGGTACTGAATGGCCTTCTCGGTGGCGGTCCGCTGGAACTGCCAGTCCACGGCGCCGTCGAGCGACACCCAGCCGTCGTCCACCAGCACCTGGATGCGCTCGTCTGGGACCTCGACGTCCCATTTGAGCGCCGCCACGGCGGCGTGCGCGATGTCGGTGTCGCTTCGCATCAGCGGCTTGGGCAGCTTCACCGTGAGCTCATCGGCCACGGCGCGCACGCCGTGGACGCGTTCCACGGTGCGGGCGGCGGCGTACTTCTGCGCGTAGGAATCCACGAACCCCGACAGGGTGGCGACGCCGTTCTTGACGGCGACGCCGATTTCGGCTTCGCGGATATTCGGCTGCCAGGCGAGTTCTTCGATCACGTCTCGCTGCAGCTGCATGTCGGTCTTCATGGCGAACTCCTCGCCGCGGGGCGGCGAACAAATGGGTGCTGCCGACTGCCGTCCGTCGCCTCAGTGCGTCAGCGCTCCGGGCGTGGAAATGCGTTCGACGACTTCCTCGATGAATTGCGGGTTGTGGGGCCCGATCAGGCGCGCGAGATCGGCCTGAGTCACGATGCCGATCACCCGCATGTCCGCGGCCACCACGGGGATCCGGCGCACCTGAAACTGCTCCATCTGGGCGCCGATCTCCTCGGCCGTGGCGTCGTCGTCGACGAACACGAGCGGCGTCATGGTCATATGGTGGCGCACCTGGCAGGGGCCGGCGCCGCGATCAGCGACGCAACGGACCACGATATCGCGGTCGGTGATGACGCCGATGAGGCGGCGGTGCTGCATGTCGTCCACCACTGGGAGCATGCCGACGTCCACGGTGCGCATCATTTCGGCGGCCTTCTGGATCGAGTCGTCCGCGGTGACGACCGCCGGGGTCGAGGTCATGAGTTGACGGGCGCGCATGGGAACCTCACAGCAGAGATGGGCGGGGATGACGCAACACTGCACCTCGAAGAGTGCACGGTTGGGGGAACCCGTTCAGTCCGCAGAACCCGCAACGTCGGTGCGGGGCGCTCGCGGGCGGTGTCCGGCCTATCCTGACATGGGGAGTCCCCTTTCCCCGGCAGTAATCACGGTCGACGGGGCGAACTTCACAGCGGCGCCGGAAACATGTGCCGCGGGGCGACCGCGGACTGCCGTGCGCTCGGAGGGGGTATCGCATGGTCATCAAACGCGCGTTGCAGTTTGTGTTCGTGCTGAGCCTGCTCGGGACGCTGTTCTCGGGAACGCTCAGCTACCGTGAGCTGTTCGGCAGCGGCGGGCTCACCTGCCCGTCGCCGGGGGCGCCGGGCACGATCCTAGGATATCCCGCGTGCGTGTACGGGTTCTTCATGTTCCTGATCCTGTTCCTCGTGTCGGCGGGCGGGCTGTATTTCGGGGCCCGGGAGTCGGCGGCCGGCGCCTCGTAGCGTCGGCGGCGCCATGCGATTCTTCACGCCGGGCGACAATCCGCCCCCCACGGGGGCGGTGGACCGATTCGTGCGCCGGTTCAATGGCACGGCGTACGCGCTGGCGGTGATCGCGATCTACCTGCTGGCGGCGACCGCGCTGGGGTTGGCGCTGGTGCCGTCGCTGTTGGCCGCGGCGCGTCTCGGGCCGCCGATCTGGCACGCCGGCGGGTGGACGCGCTGGCCGCTGCTCGGCATGCTCGCCGGCGCCGGACTGTTCGCGTGGGGGTTCACGCTGCTCGTGGTCGTGGCGGCGTTCAACTTCGTGCTGCCCACGCGGCTGCATCCGTTCGACGGCGGCTACTTCACCGCGGCGGCGGTGCCCTGGTATCTGCACAACGGCCTGTTCTACCTGGTGCGCTACACCTTTCTGCCGTTCATCACCGTCACGCCCATCGGCATCTGGTTCCTGCGCGCGATGGGGATGCGCATGGGCAAGCGGCCGCGCATCACCACCGAGAATTTCACCGACGTGTGCATGATCACGCTGGGCGACGACGTGTCGATCGGCGGCAGCGCGCACGTGTTCTGCCACTACGGGGGCGCCGGGCGGCTGGTGATCGCGCCGGTGACGATCGGCAGCCGGGCGACAATCGGCGAGAAAGCGACCGTGATGGGCGACGTCGAGGTAGGAGAGGGGGCGACGGTGCTCGCCCACACGGTGCTGCTGCCGGGCACGCGCGTGGGCGCGCGCGAGCGGTGGGGCGGGGTGCCCGCCCGCCGCATCGAACCCGAGGAGTGGGAGGAGTACAAGCGCACCACGCTCGGCGCGCTGCGCTGAGCGTCGTGCGCCGGGCCGTTACTTCAGGGCGTCGTTGAGCAGCGCGGCCAGGCGGTAGCCGGCCAGCGCCATCTGCCGCTCCGAGACCTTGAGCGCCTCGGCCTGGTAGGCCGCCGAAGGGGCGGCGCCGCGCGTGATGCCGGCGTAGACCACGGTCTGCGCGAGGCGCAGCCCCTCGTGCTCCCAGCCGGCCACGTCGGCCGACGCCGCGGGCGAGGCGAGCGAGGCCAGCGTGTGCTGCCGCTCGATGTCCCCGGCCAGCCGCGTGGCGTAGGCGATCGAGTCCTCGCCGGCGCCGCGCGCCGTCGCCTCGTCGAGGATCGAATCCCAGTAGCCGTGCAGTCGATCGCGGCCGTCGAGGTGGAAGTTGTTGCCGCCCATGTCGCCGCGGGGGAGTGTGTCCTGCGGGTCCACCAGCGAGCTGCAGTGCAGCGGCTGGTGGATGTCGCCCACGAGGTGGAGGACCCAGGCCAGGTCGATGGACTTCGTGGTGTCGGCCACGGCCGGGTCGGCCAGCGCGGCGCGGAAGGCGACGATGCGCTCGCCCGCGTTGGAAGAATCGGGGCCGGTGCCCGGGATGTCGTGCGGCTGCCCGTTCACCACGTCCCAGTAGAAGTCGGCGTAGTGCCACGACGGGCGGTTGTAGGCGTACCAGGGCTGGTTGCGGTCGCGGATCATGTCGGCCCAGGTGGCGGCGTTCATGAACAGCGCGCGATCGCGCTCGGCGTCGGCGCCGGTGGCGGGACGGAGCGAGGCGAGGTTGGCCAGCGCCGGCCCGTGCATGAGGAGTTCGACGGCGCGCGCGCGGGCGTGCGGCGTCATGTGGTCCCAGGCGATTTCGGCGATCGTGCGATGGCCGGTGGCGTCCCAGGCGGAGCCGACGGCGGGGAGCATGAGCACGCCGGCGGTGACGATGGCGAGCGCCGCGAGGGGCGCGCGGAGGCGGGATTTCATGGGCAGAAAGATGCCACGCCGGCGGCGGCCGCGCATCTGGTCCCGGTAACGGCCGGGCAACTACAGCGGCGGCTCGTAACCCCGCCCCCGCGCCACCACCGGCCAGCTGGTCTCGATGCGGAAATCGCGCACCCCGATCACCAGATCGTGCAGGTGCGTCACGATGCAGACGTGGTTGGGCACCACGCGCACCATGTCGCCCACCTCGGGGCGCCAGCCGGTCTGGCGGAGGTCGAGGATGCCGTGCTCCTCGGACATCGAACTCACGACGACGTCGGGATGTTCGAGCAGCGCGCCGAAACCCGTGCCGTCGCTGCCGCGCATCGGCTCGCGCCCCAGCGCCTTGCTGCCGGCGTCGATCACCGCCTGGCCGCTCACCGACGTGCTGACGACGGTGGCCAGCACGGTGAGCGCGCAGTCGGTCCAGGCACAGGCGCCGATGCCCACCGTGGTGCGGTCGTTGTAGACGTAGGTGCCGGGGCGGAATTCGGTGACCCCCGCGATCTCGTGCGTGCGCCACATCGTGGGCGTGGAGCCGCCGCTCACCACCTGGGGCTCGAGGCCGGCGCGGCGGAACTCGGCGAGCGCGAGGCCCAGCGCCGCGTTCAGCTCGGCCACGGCGGCGTCCTGTTCGCCCACGGGCTGGCGGATGTGGCCCGGATAGAAGGCGACGCCCCTCCAGAGGAGCCGCGGGTGCGCGGCAACGGCCGCGGCGAGCGCGATGGCATCGGCGACGGCGGGGAGCCCCACGCGGTGCATGCCGAGGTCGAGTTCCACGAGCACGGCGATGTCGCGCTCGGCGGCGAGCGCGGCCGCGGCGAGGTCGTCGAGCGCGCGCGCCGAATCGAGGGCCACCGTGAGGTGCACGTGCTCGGCCAGGGCGGCCAGACGGTTCGCGCGCACGGCGCGCACGGGCGGATAGGCGACGAGGATGTCGTCGCAGACCGCGGCCATGACCTCGGCTTCGGAGGGCGTGGCGCAGGTGACGCCGGCGGCGCCGCGGTGCAGCTGCTCCACCGCCACGCACGGCGCCTTGTGCGTCTTCACGTGCGGCCGCAGCGCCAGATGGTGGGCGAAGGCGTACGCCGCGGCGCGGTCGAGGTTGCGTCCCAGCCGGTCGAGGTCGACCAGCGGAACGGGGGTTTCGAGAGCGGAAAAGGGCATGCGTCGGGTGCGCGGCGAAGGGGACGGCCGAAATCTACGGCCGGTGCCCGGCTCCGGTCACCCGGGGCGCGGCCCTAGCTCAACGCCGGCGCCGATCTCCGCAGCGCGTCCCAGCCCACCAGCCGCCCGGCGTCCTCGTCCCATAGCGTGAGGCGCACGCTCTTCCGGCTTTCCAGGATGCCGATGGTGGTGGCTTCCTGCAGCCGCTCGTTGGCGGCGTGGCATTCGTGCAGCCGGTAGTTCGGAATGCGCGGGCTCAGGTGATGCACGTGGTGCAGCCCGATGTTGCAGGTGAACCAGTTGAGGATGCCGGGCAGCTTGTAGTACGAGCTGCCGCGAATGGAGGCCGTGACGTAATCCCATTCTTCGTGCTCGGCCCAGTAAGTGTCCTCGAACTGGTGCTGCACGTAGAACAGCCAGATGCCGGCGGCGCCGGCCATCATGAACACGGGCACGTAGATCTCGAACACGGCCAGCGGCCCGACGAGCGCCGAGAAGCCGAGCACGAGCGCGATGAGCGCCAGATCGGTCTCGCGCACGCTGGCCTGCTCCTTGGCGCCGGTGGCCGTGCTGCGCGAGCGCCAGCGCTGGCCCAGCGCCATGTGGATCGGTCCCAGCCCGAACAGCACGAGGGGGTGGCGGAACAGCCGGTAGCGCAGCTTGCCCATGCGCGGGAGCGCCTGGTATTCGCGGATGGTCAGCGTCCAGACGTCGCCGTGGCCGCGGCGGTCGAGGTCGCCCGACGACGCGTGATGCAGCACGTGGTCGCGGCGCCACTGGACGTACGGCGTGAGCGCGAGAACGCCGGTGAACCAGCCGACCAGATCATTCGCCCAGCGCTGCGCGAACAGCGATCCGTGCGCGCAGTCGTGCATGATCGTGAACGTCCGCACGGTGAGCCCGGCGGTGGGAACGGCCAGCAGCAGCGTGACCCAGTAGGGAAGCGCGAGGCTGCGGTACATCAAATAGAGGGCCGCGGCGAGTGGAATCAACGTGCTGGCCACCTGCCAGACGCTGCGCGCCACAGACGGCGATTCGAAGGGAGCCACCATCTGGCGCCACGCCAGATCGGCGCGGGGCGCGCTCGCGGACGTGGACGAGATGCCGGAAGCCGAGGCAGCCGTCGAAACCTGACTCATGAAGTTGTGGGACCGAGAGGCTCCGGCGGCGGGCTGCCCCGAGTTGAGGCGTATCCGGATCATTAAATGTACCGCTGGGGACGGCGGTGGGCGAGCGAACATTGCGAGGCGAACGGCCCTTGGCGCGCAACCCCATGCGGTGAAGGCAGATGACCGGATGGTGTTATCGGGCGTTTACCGGCGTTACATTGGGCCCATGCGTCGCCGCCGGCTGCACCGCATCCTCGCGCTCCCGCTCGCCCTCTGGTTCGTGGCGCTCGCCACCGACGTGGGCGGGCTCGACGCGTGTCCCATGCACGATGGCATGGCGCACATGGCGATGGGGCAGATGGCGGGCATGGCGGCGGGTGACATGTCGGGCACGGCGATGGGCGACATGTCGGGCATGACGCCGGCGCCCGCCGCGCCCCGGGCGCCGCAGCCGCACGGCCCCATGCAGTGCACGTGCATGGGCGCGTGCTGCGGGTGCGCCATGGCCACGCTGCCCGCCGGACCGGCCGCGGTGCTGCCGGTGCTGGTCGCGATCCGGCAGGCGGTGAGCGTGGAGCGCGCTCTGCGCGCGCCCATGCGGCCGGCCGCCCACCGGCAGCCGCCGGCCATCGGCCCCCCCGCGCTCCACACGACCTGACCCGCTGACGCCCCGACGCGGCGTCCCCGCGACCGGACACGCCGGCCGCGGAATTCCTTCATTTCCGTGTGGAGACCGCATGCGCCGCACCGTTTGCGCGCTCGCCCTCGTGGCGTGCCCATCCGTCCTGTTCGCGCAACAGAAGACCCAACAGTCCGACTCGGCCGCCCGGGCCGACTCGCTGCGCCGTGAGGCGCGCAGCCTCAGCGCCGTGAACATCGTCGCCGCGCCGTTGGATCGGAACCAACCGGCGTCGATCGTCAACGTCTCGCCGTCGACCATCAGCACCACGCCGTCCAACAGCACCTGGGACCTGCTCCGGCAGACCGCCGGGGTCGAGGTGCACGAGCAGGGACAGGGCCCCGGCTTCGCCAGCGACGCGTCGCTGCGCGGCTTCAGCTCCGACCACTCCACCGACATCGCGCTCTGGATCGACGGTGTGCCGGTGAACGAACCGGTGAACGGGCACGCCGAGGGGTACGACGATTTCAGCGAACTGTTCGCGCAGGCCGTGCAGAGCATCGACGTGATCAAAGGGCCGACGAGCCCGCTGTTCGGCAACTTCGCGATGGGCGGCGTGGTGAACGTGCGCACCATCGACCGGATGCAGGGGTCCGAGGTGCAGGCGCAGGTGGGCTCGTACGGCGACGCCAACGCGACGCTGATGACCGGGTTCGACCACGGCGACCGCGGGGGCGGCGTGTTCGGCATCCATTACGAGCACGACGACGGCTTCCGCCCCAACGCGGGCTACGATCTCGCCCAGGGTCACGCACGGGTGGTGCACCAACTCGGCAACGGGTGGTCCGTGGACGCCGGCACGGAACTGTACGGCGCCAACTGGAATTCGGCCGGCTTCCTGAGCGGCGACGAATTCGCCGCGCACGAGTACGACGTCGTGTCCAACCCGTCGGACGGCGGCTACAAGCGGCGGGCGCAGGAACGCGTGAGCCTGCGCTACCTCACCGACGCGATGTCGTGGCGCACGACGCTGTACGGCACCGAGGGGGAGTGGCAGCTGTATCTCACGATTCCGCCGGCCGGCGGAATCTTCGAGGGCAGCGGCAGCCAGACGGAAGAGGAGGATCGGCGCTACGGCGCCGGCATCACCAGCGCGCTCACCTGGGAGATTCCGCGGGGCGAGTTCACAGTGGGCACCGAGGGGCGGTGGGACCATGCCCGCTACGAGAACTGGTTCACGACCAACCGGACGCGCGACTCCGCCAACTTCCTCGCCACGGCGCGGCAGATGTCGGGCGCGGTGTTCCTGGCCTCGCACACGGACCTCACCGACCGGCTGCGTCTGGACGTGGGCGCGCGCGCCGATGCGTTGGACACGAAATCGCTTCAGGACATGGCCGGGGAATTCCGCGGCAGCACGGGCGTGTTCTCGCCCAAGATCGGCGCGACCTACCGCCTCGACGGGCCCTGGTCGGCGTACGTTGCCTGGGCGCGCGGATTCCGCTCCACCGACGGCGTGATCGAGGATCCGGCGCTGCCGGTGATCACCGAATGGGATTACGAGGGCGGCGTGAAGTTCGACCGCAGCGGCACGAGCGCGTCGGCCACGCTCTTCCGCATGAACGTGAGCAACGAGCAGACGTACAATCCGCTCACCGGCGAAGCCAACAACGGAGGCTCTAGCGTGCGGCAGGGACTGGAGCTGGGCTGGTCGGCGCTGGTGCAGCCCACCGTGCTCCTTTACGGCGACTGGACCTTCAACGACGCGCGGTACACCCACCTGACCATCGTGTCGGAGGACGACGGGTCGGTGGCGACGGTGGACGGGCTGCGCGTGTACAACACGGCCAAGTACACCGGCAGTTCGGCGGTGCAGTACCTGCCTGCTGGCCAGCCCTGGCGCCTGACCCTGAGCGGCAACTGGGTGGGCCCCTACTCTCCATTCGACGAGCCGGGCACGGTGCTCGGTGCCTACGGGCTGATGCACGCCAACGTGTCGATCAGCGCGTTCGGCTCCGACATCGACCTGGGGGTTCGCAATCTGCTCGACCGCGCCTATCCTGAACTGGTGGCGGGCGGGCTCGTGTCGCCCGGCCAGCCCCGCACGCTGTTCGCGCAGGTGCGGCGCGCGTTCTGACGGAGGGCATCATGCGGTGGCGGTCCCGAGCGGTCGTTCCGATACGTGCACCCTGGCCCTGGCGGCCGGGTGCGGTTCGTGGCACGACGCGGTCGACCGGATGCGCGGCGAGCCGCTCATCCGCGGGGCCACCGTCGACCCGGCCGTGGCGCGTCCGGACCTGACCATGACGTCCACCGACGGCGCGCCCTACGACTTCGCCGCGCGGACGAAGGGTCGCGTCACCTTCGTCACGTTCGGGTACACGCAATGCCCCGACGTCTGCCCGGTGCACATGGCCAACCTGGCCGGCGCGCTCAAGCGGTTGAGCGCCGCCGACCGGGCGCGGGTGACGGTGGTGTTCGTCACCACCGACGCGGCGCGCGACTCGCTGGCGCAGCTTCGGCGCTGGCTCGATTCGTTCGACCCGACGTTCGTCGGATTGCGCGGCACCGACGAGCAGCTGGCCGCCATGGAGCGGGCGTTCCACATCCCGCCGGCGCTGCGCGACAGCCTGCCCGGCGGGGGCTACGGCGTGAGCCATTCGGCCCAGGTCTTCGCGTTCACCCCCGACGACAGCGCGCACGTGATCTATCTGCCGGGGGCGACGAGTTCCGATTATGCGCACGATATTCCGCGTCTCTTGCGGGGAGCGTACTGACATGCGGCATTTGATGACGGCGGTCGTGGTGGCGGCGGCACTGCTGGGCGCCTGCCGAGCGGTGCCGGTGGACGAGGGGGGCCGGGTGGACTGGTCGCGCGGTTATCTGGTGGTGCCCGCGCCCGGGTCGCCCGCCGTGGTCTATCTGTCGGTGGCCAATCCCACGGGGCAGGGGGATACGGTGACCGCGGTTCGCGTGGCAACCACCGACAGTGCCCAGATGCACCGAACGATGGCGATGGGCGACGGCATGGAGCACATGCAGCCGGTGTCAGCCCTGCCGCTGCCGGCGCACGACACGGTGAAGTTCGCGCCGGGCGGACTTCACATCATGGTGTTCGGGGTCGGCGCGGGCGTGCGCCCTGGCGATTCAGCGGCGGTGACGGTCCGGTTTCTGCGCGCCGGGGAGATCACGCACTGGGCGCGGGTGATCACGTACGCACAGGTGGACTCGGCGGTGAGGCGGTGAGGCGGTGAGAGAGTGAAAGCGTGAAAGGGTGAAAGCATGAAAGGGCGGGGCGAGGCTAGGGCTTGCCGCCCGGGTTCCACACCGGCTTCGGGCCGTTGGCCAGCAGTTCCACCGCCTTCACCGCCGCGTTGATCACCCCGGCCATGTGATCGAAGTCGATCTTCGAGACCTCGTCGCTGGGCCGGTGGTAGTCGGCGTGCAGGTTGAACGTCGACAGCGTATGCGCCGGGATGCCCATGCGCGCGAACGCGATGTTGTCGCTGCGCTGGAAGAACTGCTGGTCGGGGCGCTTGTCGGGCACGATCGGCAGGCCGGCGGCGGCGAACATCGCGCCCATCGTCGACCGGTCGAACCCGGTGAGCCAGGCGCGCCCGGGGCCGCCGGCCAGCGAGTCGGGGCGCCCGATCATCTCGATCTCCAGATTCGCCACCATCGCCGACAGCGGGCGCACCGGATGCGCGATGTACCAGTTGGTACCGAGCAGCCCCACTTCCTCGCCCGTGGTGGTGATGAACACGAGCGTGCGTTTGGGCGCCGGCCCGGCCTTGATCACGCGCGCGATCTCCAGCACGGCCGTCGTGCCGGAACCGTCGTCGTCGGCGCCGTTGTAAATGGAGTCGGCGCCCGGCGTGGCCGGCGTGCGGATGCCCAGGTGGTCGTAGTGCGCGTCCACCAGCACCACGTCGTCCCTGAGCGCGGGGTCCACGCCGGGAATGATCCCCACCACGTTGCCGCCGAGCGCGGGCGCGTCGGTGAAGCGCGCGCCGCCGCGCACCGGGCGCCCCATCATTCCCCTGGCCGCGAGTCCCACGGGCGTTCCGAGAATGGCCTCGGCGGCGCGCGCCGTGATGGTCAGCGTCTGCGGGCCCGCCGGCGCCGCGGGGTCGGCGACCATGATCGCGCCCGGCTGGGCGGCGGCGGCGCGCACCACATTCTCGGGAAGCGCGTCGCCGGCGATGGTGGCGATGCCCGCCGCCTCGCTCAGCGCCGAGGCGCCGCCAAACCCTCCGCGGCCGCGACCCCGGCCGCGTCCCGCGTTCTGTGCCGGGGCGAGAATCACGAGCTTCCCGCGCACCATGTCGGCGCTGAGCGGATTGGCGGTGTCGCCCGCCACGCCGCCGTAGATCACCGGCACGCCGTCGATGGACCGCGGAAGGCCGCCGCGCGGCGTCGACGCCACGAAGTCGGTGAGCGCGCGAAGCGTGACGCCGCCCACCGTGATCGTGGACGTCGTGTCGAAGGCGCGGTGGACCAGCGGCACGTGCTGGAAGTAGCCGCTATCGCCTGCCGGCACGAGCCCGATGCTCTTCATTTCGCCGGCGATGAACTTGCCGGCGCGCATGGAGCCTGCAGTTCCGGTGCCGCGCCCTTCCATGGAATCGTCGGCGAGCGCCGAGAGGATGCCGCGGACGTGCGCGGGCGTGACGCTGGCGAGCGGCGCCTGGGCGGCCCCGATGCGTGGGAGGGCGGCGACGATCAGCGTCGCGAGCGCAACCGCGAGACGGCGCGGCGCAGGGGAGATGCGGGCGAGGATGGCCATGGTCGGAGGGGGTCGATTGAAGGCTGGGCGCCGGATGCCGGGCGCCCCGCACAAGATACGGCGCGCGCCGGCCGGGCGCCGTCTACTCGTACCGGAGCGCGATGATCGGGTCGAGGCTGGCCGCCCGGCGGGCGGGCCAGACGCCGAACAGCATGCCCACCAGCGCGGCGAATCCGAACGCCAACCCGATCGACCCTGCGGACACGGCGGTGTTCCACGCGAACGCCGACTGCAGCACCAGCGACGCGCCGACGCCGAGGCTGATGCCGACGGCGCCGCCGGCCACGCACAGCGTGACCGCTTCGATCATGAATTGGAGCAGGATCGTGCGCCGCGTGGCGCCCAGGGCCTTGCGGATGCCGATCTCGCGGGTGCGTTCGGTGACCGACACGAGCATGATGTTCATGATGCCGATGCCGCCCACGAGCAGGCTCACCGCGGCGATTCCGGCGAGCAAGGCCGTGAACACCTGGGCCGTCTCGCCCATGGTGGCGAGGAAATCGCTCTGGCTGCGGATGCGGAAATCGTCAGGCTGGTCCGGGCGCAGGCGCTGGCTGCGGCGCATCCAGTGCTGGATCTCGGCCATGGCCAGCGGAATCGACGCTTCGTCCTTGGTGAGCACGAAGATGTCACCGAGGTAGGGGCTGCCGAACACGCGGAAGCGGGCCGTGTTATACGGGATCAGGATCTGCTCGTCGGGATTCTCGAACGACGATGCCGACCCCTTGGACTTGAGCACGCCGATGACCTGGAACAGAATGCCGCGAATGCGGATGTTCTGGCCGAGGATCGCCAGCGGATCGTCGACGCCGAGCGCCGTGAGGACATCGGAGCCGAGCACCGCCACGCGGCGGCTGGCGGTGTCTTCACGCGCGGTGAAGAAGCGGCCAAGGTCGAGTTCGTATTTGTGGACGCCCAGGTAGTTCGCGGTGGTGCCGAGGACGCGGATGTTGGTGTTGAGGTTCTGGAACGTCACCTGCTGGTTCTGGTCCTCCTGCGCCTGCACCTCGGTGAGCGTCGTGGTGCTGTCGCGCAGCATGTCGGCGTCAGCCGTGGTCATGCGGTGGAACGTGGTAAGGCGCACGCCATTCTGGGACATGCGCGTCGCGTCCACCTGCAGGAGCGTGGTGCCGAGGGCGGAGATGCGGTCCTGCACCGAGCGCTGTGCGCCGTTGCCGAGGGCGATCATGGCGATCACGGCGGCGATGCCGATCACGATGCCGAGCATCGTGAGGAACGATCGGAGTTTGTTGGCGCGCAGCGACGCGAGGGCGACGAGGAGCGTTTCCGTCCACAGCATGGCGGCACGGTCTGGAGTGGGAACCTGAGGACCAGGGGGCCGCGAGTGTCGCGACGGACGCACGATGCCCAGCGGCGCGCCGCAATTCAAGGGGTTCCCAAGAATTGTCAGTGTGGCGACAGCTACGCTCAGGCGCCGCTAGTTCGCGATCGTGAAGTTGATTGTGGACGACGCCTGTGGCGCGAACGGTCCGCTCACCACGCCCGCCACGTGCATCGAATAGGCTCCGTTCGGAAACAGGGGCACGCCGTTTGCCGTAGCGTCGCTGTGAAAGACCAGGCCGATGACGTGGAGGGCTGTCGCGAGCGTATCCAACGGAAGCCGGGCGACGACCGTATCGCCCGCTGTTCGGTGGATCACGAGCTCGGCTTCGGTGACCGCGTAGCAGGGGACGACGCCGGGATCGATGGCGGTGACGACATCGATCGAATCGGTGACGGCGTCGAGCGTTGCGGCCTTCCCGGTGCCCGCCTGGTTGACCGCCAGGAGGTTGACCGCGGATAGCCCAGGGGGGACGGCAATGACGGTCGCCGCACCGGCCACGGTGGTGTCGGCCAGACTCGTGGCCACGACTGTCGCGGTGCCCCCCGGATAGCACGTGGCGGAGACGAGGCCGCTGTCCGATACGGCGAACACGTCGGCGTTGCTCGGTGGGGCGAGGCTCCACCGCACGCTCTGGCTGCCGTTGACGACGCCTTCCACATACGCATGCAGTTGGACGCTGCTGCCGAGCCCAATCGCCACCGAACTCGGCGCAACGGTTATGTGCGCGGCCTGCCCAGGTCCCGTCAACGGCGGCGTCGATGTGCCACTTGCTCCAGTCACGTCCCTTCCACCGCACCCCGCCATCGCCGCCATCATGAGTCCCGCCACCGCCATGTTCGAACGGAACAGTTGCATGCCGCCTCCTCCGTTTCACAGAGTCCCATTTCGACTGTCGTATCTTCACTATACCACAATTCGATTCTGGCGGTCCCCCCGGCCCGTGGCCCCCCGCCTCACCGGCTCACTGCCTCACCGTCTGACCCTTGCCCGAAAGCGCGACCCGTCGGTATCGTTCTTCCCAGGTGATGGGGCTCACCTGAAACCGCCGGCCCGCGCTCCGGGCCCGCTGATGGCTCCTACGCACTCACCGCGCAGGAGCCATTATTGTGCCAATGACCGATCCGCACCCCGTGCTCAACGAGAACCAGCGGCGCCACTTCTCGGTGCTGCTGGTAAGCCTGGATGAGGCGCTGGCCCGCATCGAGCAGCTGGCCGAGTCCGCGCGCCGCTCGTGGGGCCCGCTCACCGAGTACACCGACGATCTCCCGCCCCGGTTCCGCGCCGAGATCGAGCCGCTGATCGCCGACCTGCGCGACCGCGTGGTGCGGTTGAGCGCGGCGCTCGGCACCGACGCCCGCCAGATGTCCCGCGCCCGCAGCATCCGCGCCATGGTCACCTCGGCCACGATCCGGCTGGAGGACAGCCGGGCGCGCGGGCTGCGCGGCTACGGCGCGGTGGATCCCAGCGTGCACGCGGAGCTCGACCCGGTGCTCGACGACCTGATGGAGCGGTTCCGCGCCATCGGGCGCCTCACCAACCCAGAGGCCGCGGGCCCGCGCTCGGCGGAGGCGAAATGAGACTGATGATCAACGTCGCCTACGTCGCCGTGGGCGCGGCCATCGGCGGCGCGATGCGCTATCTGGCCACCGTGTACGTCCAGGGGCGCGCCGGGCCGGGCTTCCCCGTGGCCACGATGCTGATCAACATCTCCGGGTCGCTGCTGCTGGGATTCCTGGTGGCGTACCTGGCCGAGACGACGGCCGTGCGGCCGGAGCTGGGACTGTTGCTGACGTCGGGGGTGTGCGGCGGGTATACGACCTTCTCGACGTTCAGCTACGAAACGTTCGCGCTGATGCGCGACGGGGAATACCAGCGCGCCGGTCTGTATATCGTGCTCAGCGTGGGCCTGTCCCTCGCGGCGATGTTCGCCGGATTCGCCGCAGCCCGCGGGGCGATTCACCTGCAGCGTGGAGGAGCGTGACCATGACCGACCACCATCCGGCCAACATCGCCCACGGATTCAAGGGCGAGCGAATGCTCATGCGCATCCACATCGGCGAGAGCGACAAGTACGAGGGCAAGCCGCTGTACCAGCAGATCGTGGAGCTGCTGCGCAAACGCCACTACGCCGGCTGCACCGTGCTGCGCGGCATCATGGGATTCGGCGCCACGGCGCACCTGCACACCGACCGCTTCCTTGAGCTGTCGAGCGACCTGCCGATCGTCGTCGAGTGCGTGGACACGCCCGAGCGGATCGAGGAGATCCTTCCCGAGCTGGACGGCATGATCGGCGGCGGGCTGATCACCCTGGAGCGGGCGCGGGTGATCATGTACCGCGCCAACGTTCCGGAGGACCGGCGGACAGGGAGCTGGAAGATCGATCTCGGAGATTGAGGGCGGGCCTTGCCTCCGGGGCCTTGCCCGCGAACTCCGAGTCCGCTAGTAATCAGGACACAACCGCAGCGCCGTGGTCATTTGCCGCCTATTGCCGCCACGCTAAACAAGGAGCTAAAACGCGATCCCCGGGCGGAGGTCGTCCGGGCTTTTTGTTGCGCGGAACTTTCCGTGCTGCGGGCGGCTCCATAGCAGGATCACCCGAGCCACCACAGGGAGTGAGCACATGACGACGACCACCTCCGCCGACGACCCGATCCTCGCCAAGGGCTACGTCCACCCCGAATCGCTGGTCAGCACCGCCTGGCTGGCCGAACACCTCGACGACCCGAAGCTCCGCGTGATCGAGAGCGACGAGGACGTCCTGCTGTACGACACCGGGCACATCCCGGGAGCGCAGAAGGTGGATTGGCACGCCGACCTGAACGACCCGGTGGTGCGCGACTACATCGATCGCGAGCGGTTCCAGACGCTGCTGCGCCGGCTCGGCATCGACGAGACCACACCGGTGGTGTTCTACGGCGACAAGAACAACTGGTGGGCCTGCTATGCGCTCTGGGTGTTCCACCTGTTCGGCTTCACCAACACGCGAATCCTCGACGGCGGGCGGATCAAGTGGGAGCAGGACGGCCGGCCGCTGGTGACCGACGCGCGCACATACGCGCCCACCGGGTACAAGGCGCCGGCCCGCAGCGACGCCCGCATCCGCGCCTTCATCGACGACGTGAAGCGCCACCTGCAGTCGCACGGGCAGCTCGTGGACGTCCGCTCGCCGGACGAATACACGGGCAAGAAGCTCCACATGCCGGACTACCCGCAAGAGGGGGCGCTGCGGGGCGGCCACATCCCCGGCGCCCGGAGCGTGCCCTGGGCCCGCGCCGCCAACGAGGACGGCACGTTCAAGACCGCCGACGAGCTGCGCACGATCTACGAACGCGAACAGGGGCTCGGCCCCACCGACGACGTGATCGCCTACTGCCGCATCGGCGAGCGCAGCTCGCACACCTGGTTCGTGCTGACGTACCTGCTCGGCTACGAAAAGGTGCGGAACTACGACGGCAGCTGGACGGAGTGGGGGAACGCGGTGCGGGCGCCGATCGAGAGGTGAAAGGGTGAGTGGGTGAAAGGGTGAAAGGGTGAATGGGCAAGAAAGGCCGCTCTCTCTCGCTCTTTCACTCTCTCACCCTCTCACTCTCACCCTCCCCCGTCAAGGGCGGCGTCACCACCGGCGCCCGCCGCCAGTGCGTCGCCTGCTCGTACGAATACGCCAGCCGGATCAGCGTCCGTTCGTCCCACTGGCGCCCGAAGAACTGCAGCCCCGACGGTAGCGCGCCGCCGCGGCTGAACCCCATGGGCACCGTGACGGCCGGGAACCCCGTGGCCGGCGAGAAGAACTGGTTGTTGTCGCCGGCCGGCGTGTTCAGGTCGCCAATGCGCCGCGGCACGTTGCTCCACGTCGGGTACACCATCGCGTCCAGGTGCATCGAGTCCATGAGCTGGGTGACGGCCGCGCGCAACCTGGCGTGCATCTGTTCGCCGCTCACGCAGCCGGGCGCGCTGCGCGACGTGTCCTCCACCGCCTCCGCGTCCTTGAGCCGCGTCTCGATGGACGGGTGGTACTTCCGCGACCGGATCAGCTCGGTGAGGTTCTTCACCGGCGGCGGCGGCGCGAGCGACGCCAGGTAGCCGTCGAAGTCGCGCTTGAAGGTATTGCACCCGGCCGTCTGCAGGCGCTGGATCGCGCGGAGATCGGGCACGGCCACCGGGTCGATGACTGTCGCGCCCTGGCGGCGCAGATCGTCCAGCGCCCGCGCGAAGATCTGCTTGATCTCCGGGTCGAGCGTCGGCGTGTCGTAGGCCTGGTGCAGCACACCGATGCGCGCGCCGCGGAGCCCGTCGGCTCTGAGCGCCGAGGCGTAGTCGCCCACGTGGCCGCGGCTGGCGAGCGTCACCGGGTCGTCGGGGTCGGGGCCGGCGATCACCTGCAGCACCGCCACGGCGTCGGCCACCGTCCGCGCCATCGGGCCGGTGACGTCGGCGCCGAGGAACAGCGGCACGACGCCGGCGCGGCTGGTGAGGCCCATCGTCGGCCGGATGCCGACCAGCGCCTGGTGGGACGAGGGCCCGCGGATGGAATTGCCCGTGTCGGTGCCGAGGCCCACGGTGCCCATGCTCGCCGCCACCGCGGCCGCGGTGCCGCCGCTCGAGCCCGCGGTCACGCGGTCGAGCTCGTACGGATTGTGCGTGTAGCCGGGCAGGATCGAACTCACGGTCTCGTACGGGCTGAACGCCAGCTCGGCCATGTTGGACTTGGCGAGCACGATGGCGCCGGCGGCCCGCAGCCGAGCCACCACGAACGCGTCGCGATCGGGCTTGTAGCCCTTGAATGCCAGCGAGCCGCCGGTGGTCTGGAGCCCCTTGGTCTGATAGTTGTCCTTCACGATCACCGGGATGCAGTGCATGGTTCCCAGCTTCCCGCCGCTCTTGGCAACGGCGTCGAGACTGTCCGCCACCGCCAGCGCGTCGGGGTTCACCATGATGATGGCGTTGATGGCCGGGCCGTTCTTGTCGTAGGCATCGACGCGGGCGAGATAGTCCTGGACCAACCGGTGGCAGGTGAGCGCGCCCGATGCCAGCGCCGCGTGCACGTCGGCGATGCTCGCCTCGACCACGTCGAACGGCGGCGCGGTGGGCGCGGCCGGCGCCTGCGCGTGCAGGCGGGGCGCGGCGAGCGACAGGGTGAACGTCATCAGGGCGCCGGCGAAGGCGCGTGCACGTTTCGAATGTCTCATCATGTGCTCATGCGGGACTCGCGCCCGCGGAGGGAGTCGTCACGAGCCGGCCGCGAGCCGTTCGCGGTAGGCCGCGGTGTCGTACACGCCGGGATTCACCACGTGCGGCGCCGGCTCGCCCTTCAGGTGCGCCAGCGCGTTGGCGGCGGCCATCGTCGCCATCCGGTTGCGCGTGTCGGTGCTCGCCGAGGCGATGTGCGGCACGAGCACCACGTTGGGGCATTCGGCGAGCCCGGCCGCCATCGCCGGCTCGTTCTCGAACACATCGAGCGCGGCGCCCGCGATCGTCCCGCCGCGTAGCGCGCGCACCAGCGCCGCCTCGTCCACGACCGGGCCGCGCGAGGCGTTGATCAGATAGGCCGTCGGCTTCATGCGCTTGAGCGCGCGGGCGTCGATCAGGTGCCGCGTCTCCTTCGTGAGCCGCGGATGCAGCGTCACGAAGTCGCTCTGCTTCAGCAGGTCGCCGAGTTCGGCCCAGCGCGCGATGCCGCTGGTCTCGATCGCTTCGCGGGCGTGCGGGTCGTAGGCCACCACGTCCATGTCGAACCCGACGGCGCGCCGCGCCACCGCGGCGCCGATGCGTCCGAAGCCGATCACGCCGAGCACCTTGCGGCGCCCGCTTCCGCCGGGGCCGACGTCGGCGCCGAGCATCAGGTTCGGCCCCCAGAGCTTGTAGCGCCCGGCCTTCATGTAGGCGTCCGCCTCCGGGATCCGGCGCGCCACGGCGAGGATCAGCGCCCACGTCAGATCGGCGGTGGTATCCGTGAGCACGCCCGGCGTGTTGCTCACGGGAATGCCGAGTTCGGTGGCCGCCGCCACGTCGATGTTGTCGAAGCCCACGGCGCAGTTGGCCACGCCGCGCAGCGCCGGGTTCATGGCCAGCAGCTCGCGGTCGATCGGCTCGGTGAGCAGCGGCAGCAGCACGCGGCACCAGCGCACGCCGTCCTCGAGCACGGCGCGGGGCACCGGGGCCTCGTCGTCCTTCTGCCCAACCCGCACGCGCGCCCGGGCATCCACCAGCAGGTCGAGACCGGGCTGGGGAATGCGGCGCGTGACGAACACCCGGTTCATCGCCTCGCCTCCGGCGCGGCCATGAAGCGGGCGAAGCCCGCCCGGTCGTCGGCGGCCGCGGCCAGGCGCCGCACGCCCTCCCCCAGCTGGTCCATGGACGTCGCGATCGACAGCCGCACGTAGTGCTCGCCCTCGGCGCCGCGCGTGCCGAACGACTCGCGGTGCAGCATGGCGACGCCGTGCACGTAGAGCGCGAACAGCTGAAAGAGCCGTGACGGCGAGGTCCGGCGGCGCGCCTCGGGATCGAGCGCCGCGTACGCGTCGAGCACGCCCAGCCGCTCGCAGACGCCGGCGATGTTCGGGAACACGTAGAAGGCGCCCTGCGGCGTGCGGCAGCGCACGCCGGGTATCGCGTTCAGCGCCGGCACCACCCAGTCGCGGCGCGCCTGGAATTCGGCCACCATGCGCTCGATGGCCTCGTACGACGCCGGACTCTCCAGCGCCACGGTGCCCGCCACCTGCGTGAACGGCGCTACGCACGACGTGGTTTGGATCACCTGCCGCTTGAACGCCTGCGCCTCCTCCGCGGTGGGGAGCACCGCGTAGCCCAGGCGCCAGCCGGTCATCGCGAAACCCTTGGAATGGCCGCTGGCGATGATCGTCCGTTCGGCCATGCCGGGCTGCGAGGCGATGCTGGCGTGGGCCACGCCGTCGAACACGATGTGCTCGTAGATCTCGTCGGTGTACACGCGCACGTCGGGGCCGCACCGCTCGCGGATCACCGCGGCCGCTTCGGCCAGCAGCGACGCCGGCAGCACGCCCCCGGTGGGGTTGGACGGCGAGCAGAACATGATCAGCTTGGTCTTCGGCGTGATCAGCGCCGCGAGATCGTCGGCGGTGAAGGTGAAGTCGCGCTCCTCGCGCAGCCGCAGCGGCACCGGCACCCCCCGCACGAACGTGGTCCACGATTCGTAGATCGCGAATCCGGGGCTGGGGTAGATCACCTCGTCGCCGGGATCGACGTACGTCTGGATGGTGAGCGAGATGGACGGCTTGGCGCCCGGCAGCACGATCACGCGCGCGGGATCCACGGCGATGCCGCGCGTGCGCGAGACGTATTCGGCAATCGCCCGGCGCAGGGGGAGGATGCCCTGCGGATCGGAATAGTGGGTGTTGCCCTTCCGGATCTCGGCGATGCCCGCCTCGTTGATGTGCGGGGCGCTGTCGAAGTCGGGCTCGCCGATGGTGAGGCGCACCACGTCGCGGCCCGCGGCGACTGCGCGCGCCACGTCCTCGCCGAACGTGAACGAGCCTTCGACGCCGAGGTCGGAGAGGCGGGCGGCATAGAGCGGCATGACGCCAACAAGATGCGACTGCAAACACCCGGCGGGAAGGTATATTCTCCGCCCATGCGCATTCTTCTCCAGCGCGTGTCGCGCGCCGAGGTCCGGGTCGGGCCGCGGGTGACCGGCGCGATCGGCTGCGGATTCCTGCTCCTCGTCGGCTTCACGCATGCCGACACCGAGGCCCAGCTGGCCTGGATGGCCGACAAGGTGATCGGCCTCCGGCTGTTCGCCGACGCCGAGGATAAGATGAATCTGGCGCTCGCCGACGTCGACGGCGCGCTGCTGGTAGTGTCGCAGTTCACGCTGTACGGCGACGCCGCCAAGGGGCGCCGGCCGAGCTTCATCGACGCCGCGCGGCCGGAGCTGGCGGTTCCCCTCTACGAGCGGTTCGTGGCCATGCTGCGCGAGCGCGGCGTGCGCACCGAAACCGGGGAGTTCGGCGCGATGATGGACGTGGAGCTGGTGAACGACGGCCCGGTGACCCTGTGGCTGGAGAAGTGACGCATCCCCGGGTCGTCCTCGCCTCGGCGTCGCCCCGCCGGCGCGACCTTCTGACGCTCATCGGCATTCCGCACGACGTCCGGCCGGCCGACATCGACGAGACCTACCTGCCGCACGAGCTGCCGGCCGCGCACGCCGAGCGGCTGGCCCGGGAAAAGGCGCTGGCCATCCACGAGCCGGAGGCGGTCGTCGTGGGGAGCGACACGATCGTCGTCGTGGACGGCGACGTGCTCGGCAAGCCCGCCGACCGCGCCGGCGCGGCGCGCATGCTCCGCCGCCTGAGCGGCCGCTCGCACATCGTCATCACCGCGGTGGCGGTGGCGTGGCGCGGCCGCGTGGAGTCGAGCGTCGAGGCGGTGGGCGTGACCTTCCGCGAACTGTCCGACGCCGACATCGAGCGCTACATCGACACCGGCGAGCCGATGGACAAGGCGGGGTCCTACGGCATCCAGGGTTTCGGGGCGACGATCGTGACCCGGGTGGACGGGGACTACTTCGCGGTCATGGGACTCGCCGTGAACCGGATGGTGCGGCTGTTCGAACGGCTGGGCCTGCGCTACGCCTTCGGGCCGCTCGAAGCCCCGCGGCCGTAGCTCACGCCGTACGTAGACCGCCAGCGTTCCACGCGGTCCAGCACGTCGCGCACGGTGATGCGCGGCATCCGCCCGGGGCGGTTGTCCATCGAGATCGGATAATCCTCGCCCGGGTCGCCGTACGCGTCGACGATCAGGTCGTGGAACTTGCGGTAGGGACCGGTGCGCATGGGATTCGTGTACCCGAGAAGGCTCACCACCGGACGGTCGAGCGCCACGGACACGTGCAGCGGTCCCGTATCGGGCGACAGCACCAGCGCGGCGCCGTCCATGATGCCCACCAGGTTGCGGAGCCCGCTGCCCAGCGCCGAGCGGGGCGCGCCCGAGGCGCGCCCGAGAATCACCTGCTCGGCGTGCAGTTCACGCGGCGACCGGCCGCCCACCAGCACCGGCTGGAGGCCGAAGTCGCGATCCAGCGCGTCGGCCACCTCGGCCCACCGCTCGGGCGGCCAGTCCTTCTCCGGCTTGCTCGTGGCCACGACGATGGCCGCCGCGGGACGCTCCAGCGTCGCGTAGAATTCGCGCTGCCAGGCGCGCTCGGCGCTCCAGGGGCCGAGGTCCCAGAGCACGGGCTCCGGCGCGATGCCCAGCGCGGTGAGGAACTCGAAGTACTGGTCCTGCACGTGCTGGCCGTCGTGCGGCGGGATCTTCCGGTTGGTGAACAGCCAGTTCATGTCGCGGGCGCGCGCCCGGTCGAAGCCGAGCTTCACCGGCGCGCGCGTGAACGACGTGACGATCCCGGCCTTGAAATAGACCTGCAGATCGATCACGAGGTCGAACGGCCGCTTCGCCAGTTCGGCGCGCACGTCGGTGAAGGCGCGCCAGCCCTTCGCGCGGTCGAAGATCACGATGTCGTCCACCGACCGGTGGCCGCGCACCAGCGTCGCCGGTCCCGGGCTGGAGCACCCAGGTGATGTGCGCGGCCGGATGCGCCCGCTTGATGGCGTTGATCACGGGCAGCACGTGCACCGCGTCGCCCACGGCGCTCATCATGACGACGCAGATCCGGTCCAGCCGGGCTTCGATCATGGGCCTCAAGATAGCGGCAGCCCGCCCGGGCCGGAGGGATTGGCGTGGCCGGCGGGCTGCTCGGCCCGGCGCGCCCACTGACGGGGGATACGAAATCAACGGACCAGAACGGACGACGAACGGAAGGACTGTTGGGGCTTCGGGGAAGCGTTGATCGCGCCAGTCAGCCCTCCCCCGCGCGGGAAGAACTTCATGCCGCAACCCCCAAAGCTCGACCGTGAGTTGTCCGTTGCTGTCAGTAATGTCGGTGTCGCTCTCCTTGACCTCCCCTTGCTGAGCTCAACGGGCGCCACCGCGATGCTCACCGTCCCCCCGTCCCGGGTGCGAGATCCAAGGCTTGCGCAACGATTTCGGCGGCTGAAATCCCTTCCGGCCCCGGCCGCGCGATCATGCGCGAGGGCCCCACGCCCTGCGGAAAGGTCCGCTCCGGCTCGCCGGGCGCGAAGATGCCCAGCGCCGGCACGCCGAACGCGCCGGCGATGTGCAGCGGCCCCGAATCGTGCCCGATGAACAGCGCGGCCCGCGCCAGCGCGGCGGCCGTGTCCACTAACCGCACGCCGAACTGATCCACGTACAGCCAATCCGTGTGGCCGGTGGAGACCCGCACCTCGTTGAGCTCGGCGGTGCTGCCCAGCCAGAGCGGATCGTACCCTTCCTGCTGCAGTGCCGCGGCCACCGCGATCCACACGCGCACCGGCACGCAGCGCGCCCGCTTGCTGGCGAATGGGTGCAGCGCCACGATGCGGCGCACGAGCGCGCGCTCGACGTCCGGCCGCGGCGCCAGACGGCGGGCATCGAGCCGGTAGCGCAGCTGGCCCGCGTCGATGCCCAGCGGCCCCAACAGCCGCCCCTCCTCGGCGAGCACGGGACGGCGCATGTCCTCGGCCGGCAGGAGGTGCGTCAGCCAGCGCGCGTTCTTGCGGCGCTCGAGGCCGATGCGCACGGGAATGCCGCACTGCGCCACGGCGCGCGCCGTGCGCCAGGGCGCCGCCGCCAGCACCGCCGTGTCGAACCGGCCGCGCCGCACCTGGCCCATGGCCCGCAGGAACCGGAACACGCTGCCCCGGCCGCGCCCCGGGGCGCGGTCCCAGTAGGGATCGGCCGCGATCACGCGCTCCACGTGGGGCACCAGCGCGCCGATGTCGCGCGTGTAGTCCTTGCACCAGAGCGTGATCGACGCGCCGGGAAAGCGCTCGCGCAACGGTGGCGTGAGCGCCGAGGCGAACACGAGATCGCCGAGGTTGTCGAGGCTGACGAGCAGCAGGCGCCGGGGCGCCGGCGCGCGCGTTAGATTCTGGTTCACTCTGCCGCGCAACTTCGGCGGCCGGGTCGGGCGGGGCAAGCCCCCGCCGTGCGAGACCAACCCCGATCCTCCACCCCGCGACGCCTGGTGCCGTCGGGATGCGCATTCTTCACCTCGATACCGAGCGGGGCTGGCGGGGCGGCGAGCGCCAGGCATTCTGGCTGGCGGCCGAACTCGCCCGGCGCGGCCACTTCTCGGCCGTGGCCGCCCGGCGGTCGCACCCGCTGGCCCAGCGTGTCCGCGACGCCGGCCTTCCCGTGGTGAACTGCTCCCCCCGTTTCGAGGGGGATCCGCTGCGCGTCTACCGCACCCGCCGGGCCATCCGGCGCTTCGACTTCGACATCGTGCACGCGCACACGGGGCACGACGTCACGCTGGGCGCGCTCGCGATCACCGGCACGCGAGCGAAGCTGGTCATCTCGCGGCGCGTCGATTTCCGGCTGCGCGACAACCCCGGCACCCGCTGGAAGTACTCGCGCTCCGCGGGCATCATCGCCGTGTCGCGCGCCGTGGCCGACGTCCTGGTGTCGTGCGGCGTCGACCGGTGGCGCATCGCCGTCGTGCCCGACGGGGTGGACGTGCACCGCGACATCCCGCCGGCGTCCGACGAGACGCTGGAGGCGCTGGGCGTGCCGGCCGGCGCGCCCGGTGGCCGTGCAGGTGGCGCAGCTCGTGGGGCACAAGGACCCGCTCAACTTCGTGCGCGCGATGGCGCGCGCGCGGCGGGACGCGCCCGGCCTGCACGGCCTGCTCGTGGGGGACGGCGTGCTGCGCCCCGCGGTGGAGGCTGAGATCCACGCGCTCGGCGTCGAGCGGCACGTGCACGCGGTGGGCTTTCGCACCGACGCCGACGCCCTGATTGCGGCGGCCACCGTATTCGTGCTCAGCTCGCGCGAGGAGGGCATGGGCTCGGTGCTGCTCGATGCGCTGTTCCTGGGCCGCCCGATCGCCGCCACGCGGGCCGGCGGCATTCCCGAAGTGGTGCAGGACGGCGTGAGCGGACTGCTGGCGCCGGTGCACGATCCCGACGCGCTGGGCGCGGCGATCGCGCGGCTGGTCACCGATCCCTCGCTGGCCGGCCGGCTGGGCGACGCCGCGCGCGAACGCGCCGAGCATTTCTCCGTGGAGCGGATGACCGACGCGACGGAGCGCGTATACGAGGCCGTGCTTGCCGGACGCCCCGTCGGTTCCTAGTCTGCTCCCATCCGCTCGGCGGCGGCGCGCGCCATTGCCGCGATTTCCCCGTCCGTCACCATCTCGCCGAACCGTTCCCGCCGCTTGCGCAGAGAGCGGTCGAGGCGCGCCAGATTGTGGGCCAGGGCGTCGGTCGGCGCCCAGCCGAACGCCACGCGGTCCACGTCGAGCACGAACGCCTTCGATCCGACGAGCACGTTCTTGGCGTTGAGGTCGTGGTGCCGGGCGCCGGCGCGCGACAGGCCGGCCACGAGCGTCGCCGCGAGATCGAGCGCCCGCCGGCGCGACGCGTCGTCGCCCGCGGCCAGCGTTGCGGAAAGGTCCCGCGCCGGCTCCACCATCCGCGTCGCGACGTCGGAGCGCGCGAACGGCCCGGCCCGGTAGATCACGTAGGCCAGCATCGGCGGCGTCGGCACTCCAGCCGCGGCAAGTCGGAGCGCGATGGCGAGTTCGCGGGGCGCCCGCGTCGGGGGGAGAAACCGGTCGCCGGTGAGCCCCGCCAGCAGTCCGCCGTGCCGGTTGTGGCGCACCACCATGCGGCCGCCGCCCGCCGGCACGGCGATGGCGTACGCCGGCTGCCGCCCGTTCAATGCGCTCGCGCCGGCTTGGGCGCGCGCGAAATCGTAAAGCGTGCCCGCGGCGAGTACGTCTTGCAGCAGCGGAATCATCTCCGGCACCGCCACGGCCTCGGCGCGTCCCGCGCGGAGCCGCTCGTACCCCGCCGGCAGCGCGCGCGGCGTCACACGACGACGCGGAACACCGGCACCGCCTGGCTCTTGCCCTTGAGCTCCATGGGCGGCCGCTCTTCCACGCGCGGCTTGTCCGACAGCGCGGCGAGCATGCTCTCCGAGATCAGGATCTCGCCCGGCGCCGCCACCGAGCAGAGACGGCTCGCCGTGTTCACCGTGTCGCCGATCACGGTGAACTCGAGACGGCGTTCTCGGAGCCGATGTTGCCGGCGAAGACCTCGCCGTAGTTGAGCCCGATGCCGATCTGCAGCTCGGGGCGCCCCTCGGCCACCCACCGCACGTTGAGCTTGTCGAGCTCGCGCATCATGTCGATGGCGGCGCGCACCGCCTGGTCGGCGTCGTCGGATCGCCGATCGGCGCGCCCCACTGCGCCATGACCGCGTCGCCGATGAACTTGTCGAGCGTGCCGCCGTGGCGGAACACGCAGTCCACCATCTCGGTGAAGTACTCGGTCAGCGAGCTGCGCGATGTCGTCGGGGTTCATCGTCTCCGAGAGCGGCGTGAACCCGCGGATGTCGCTGAACAGCACCGCCACCGTGCGCTTGTCGCCGCCCAGCCGCGTGGCCCCGGCCGACGACGCGATGCGCTGGGCGAGCTGCGGCGTGAAGTAGCGCTCGAAGTTGCTGCGCACCAGCGTCTCGCGGCGGATCCGCTCGGCGAACTGGCCGTTCTCGATGGCCACCGCGGCGATGCCGCGAACGCGACGAGGAAGTCGAGGTCGTCGTCGTCGAACCGGTGCGTGGTCGAGACGTTGTCCACGTACAGCACGCCGAGCACCTTGTCCTCGCTGCCCACCAGCGGGGCGCAGATCGCGCGCGCACCCGCTGCAGCAGGATCGACTGGCCGCCGAAGCGGGTGTCCTCGCCGGCGTTGTCGGACAGGATGGCGACCTTGTCGTGCCACCGCCGTGCGGGCGATCGACTGCGGCACCGATCGCGCGGCGCGTCGGCGCCCCGCTTGTCGCGCGAGATCTTGGGCACCAGCTCCCCGCTCGTCGTCGAGCAGCAGGATCGCCACGCGGTCGACGTCGAGGATCTGGACGCGTAGCCGGACGATCTTGTCGAGCAGTCGCGTCGATGTCGACCGCGCGGCTGAGCCCCTTCGACACCTCGAGCAGCAGTCGGCGAGCTTCTGCGCGGCTCTTCGTCGACATCGTCGCTGCGGCGCCTCCGGCCTGGCGGCTCTCGATGCGCCGCTGGGCGGCGTGACGAGCGCGCCAATCGCGTCAGCCGGGCGGCGGACTGGCGCACGATGGTCGCGCTCCGGCGGGTCGCCGTCATCTCGGCGTGGCGGCCGGGCGTTCGTCCGCGCTCGGCGGCGAGCTCGGGCGGCGCGACGCTCCGTGATCCGGAACGAGACTTTGCCGAACGTCACCATGTCGCCGACGGCCAGCGGGGCCGCGTCCACCCGCATGCCGTTGACGAACGTGCCGTTGCTCGATCCGAGATCGCGCACCTCGACGCCGGTTTCGCCGGCGACTGAGCTTCGGCGTGCCGTCGCGAGATCGTCGGGATCGAAGACCGGGATGTCGCTGGTGAGGGCCCGGCCGACCAGCTGCGACGCCCCGGGGCGCAACTCGAACGACTGGGTGCCGTCCGCGCTGGTCAGCTTGTACGGCATCGCGCTCAGAATATGCGACGCGCAGCGATCCGACTGGCGGACGTTCCTGCGCCACGCGGACCTGGCCGATCGCGGTCAGCATCGCCCGGGCCTTGTTCTCCGTCTCATCCCACTCGCGCTCGGGCACCGAATCCGCCACGATGCCCGCGCCCGCCTGCACCGAGGCCATCGCCGTGGGCGATGCACGCAGGTGCGGATGGTGATCGCCAGATCCATGCGGCGGTCGCCGGCCGCGATGTACCCGACCGCGCCGGCGTACGGCCCGCGGCGCTCGGGCTCCAGTTCGTCGATGATCTCCATCGCGCGGACCTTGGGCGCGCCGGTCATCGTGCCCGCCGGGAAGGTGGCGCGGAAGACGTCGATCGCCGAGAGCTCGCCGGCGCATCGCCCCCTCGACCTGGCTCACGATGTGCAGCACGTGCGAGTAGCGCTCCACCGCCATCAGGTCGGTCACGTGCACGGTGCCGTACTCCGCGACCCGCCCCACGTCGTTGCGGCCCAGATCCACGAGCATCACGTGCTCGGCGCGCTCCTTCTCGTCGGCCAGCAGCTCCGCGCGGAGCGCCTCGTCCTCCGCCGCGGTCCGGCCGCGCGGCCGCGTGCCGGCGATCGGCCGCACCGTCACGCGCGCCGTCGGCCACGCGCACCAGCAGCTCCGGCGAACTGCCCACCAGCTCCACGCCGTCCAGGACCAGGTGGTACATGTACGGCGACGGATTCACCGCGCGCAGCGCGCGGTAGAGCACGTCGGCGGAGAAATCGTGCGGCAGCGTGATGCGGCGGGCGAGCAGCACCTGGAACGCAGTCGCCGGCCACGATGTACTCCTTGATGCGCTCGACGTCGCGCGAGGTACTTGGCCTTCTCGTAGTTCGACGCGCCGACCGCGGGCGGCGCCGACTCGTCGAGGTCGAGCGGCGCCAGGGCGCCGGGCGCGCGCAGCCGGCGCATCGCGTCGGCGATGTCCGCGTCGGCGCGGTCGTACAGCGCGTGCACGTCGGCGTCGGTCGGCCGCTTCGGGCACCGGCACCGAGGCCACGACAGCGGGCCTGCGAGCGCAGGTTGTCGAGCACCACGAGCACGTTCGTGAACACGAACAGCGCGTCAGGCGCGTCGAGCGTGCGCGGCGGCGCGTGCGGCAGCCGCTCGATGCAGCGCACCACGTCGTAGCCGAAGTACCCGACCGCGCCGGCCCAGAATTCGCCCAGCTCCGGCACGTCCACCGGCGGGAAGCGCTTGAGCAGGCGGTCGAGGTCGTCGAGCGGGTCGGCGGGAGTGCGCGCGTTGTGCCAGCCCGCGTCCGGCGTCCAGTCCTCCACCCGCCCGTCGGTCGATCCGCCAGGCGCCGCGCGGTTCGGTGCCCATGAACGTGTACCGCGACCAGGTCTCGCCGCCCGCCGGCGCCGACTCGAGCAAAAAGGAGTACGGCCCACGCTTGAGCTTGGTGAACGCCGCCACCGGCGTTTCGGTGTCGAGCACGCATTCGCGCCAGACGGGAACCAGACGCCCGCGCCTGGCGCGTGCCTGAAAGCCTTCGAAGCTCATGAAAGATCCGTTGATCGGGGGCCGCGCCCCCGCGATACTTGATTGATGGAGACTGTGTGTGTTTCGGCCCTGCGCCGTATCGCGGTATCGTGGGGTCGGCCCTGCGTCGTTTCGGCCCGGCGTGGGTTCGGCCCCGCGCTGTTCAGTTTGCTGTTCGCCGTTCCCGCCCTGTCGCAGTCTCCGGTCTGGAACTCCCCCCGCACCGACTCCCTCGTCCGCACCGCCATCCAGCACCGCATCGCGCAGTTGGCCGATACGGGCCTGATCGAGTATCAGGCCACCGCGCGCGGCTATCTCACCTTTCTCGTCCAGCTCGGCACCGGCTTCCCGACCCCGCCCAAGATCGTCAAGACCGATCAGCTCGCGCTCCAAGTCTATTGGCGCTCGCCCGACCAGAGCAAGCAGCGCATCATCGGCCGTCGCGACACCACGCTCCTCCCCACCGACATCAACTACCACCGCGACCACCTGGGGATCATCCAGAACAACTTCCCCAACATCATCCGGCTGGGCGAAGGCGACGAGGTGCACGACGTGCCGCACCCGCTGTCGCCCGCCGGCATGGCTCTCTACGACTTCCAGATCGCCGACTCGCTCCGCATCGCCATTCCGGGGCAGACCTTCGACGTCTACGAGGTGAAGGTCCGCCCGAAGGATGATACCCAGCCGCGAGTGGTCGGGGCGCTCTTCCTCGACCGGCAATCGGGCCAGGTGGTGCGCATGGCCTTGAGCTTCACCCGCGCCGCCCTGCTCGACCCGCAGCTCGAGGACATCTCCATCGTGCTCGAGAACGGCCTCATCGGCACCCGCTTCTGGCTCCCCCGTCACCAGGAGATCGAAATCCGCCGGACCGGCACCTGGTTCGACTACCCGGTGCGCGGCATCATCCGCGGCCGCTGGGAGGTGTCCGACTACCAGCTCAACGAGAAGATTCCCGCCGTCGTGTTCACCGGACCGGAATTCCAGCAGATGCCGGCGGCGGTGCTCAAGGCCTATCCCTGGCACGGCGGCATTCTCGACTCGCTGCCGCCCGACGTCGCGGTCACGAGCGACGCCGACGTGCGCCGCGTGCAGGCCGAAGCCCGCGCCCTCGTGCGCGAGCAGGCGCTGAACCGCGCCGAGGAAACGCGCCTGTCGGCCCGAGGCCTGAGCGACTTCGCGACCGTGAACCGGGTGCAGGGGCTGGCCGTGGGCGCCGGGGTGGAGCAGCACCTGGCCGCCGGCTTCTCGGTGGCCGCCCGCCCGCAGTTCGGCATCGACGACCGCACGCTCCGCGGCTCGGCGTCCCTCGACTGGGCCAACGCCACCGGCACTACGGTGAGTCTCTACGCGCGCCGCGTGCTCGCCGACGCGCGCGACGAGCCCGAGCGCTCGGGCATCATCAACAGTCTCGCGGCGCAGGAGTTCGGCAGCGACGCCACCGAGCCGTACGACCTCGAAGCCGCGGGGCTGACGCTCAGGGCGCCATGGATGGGCCTCCGCTGGACGCTCGGCGCGGCGGCCGAGCGCCACGAGGCCGTGTCCGTGCACGCGCGCCCGGCGCTCGGCGGCTTCGCCCCGACCATTGCCGCCACCGATTATTCCCCCGTGCACGTGTCCGTTCGCGCCGAGCGCGACGCGGCCGACACGGTGTTCGGCATCGGCTATACGTGGGCCGTGCAGCTTGACGCGTGGCATGCGCCGGAGGACAAGTGCCCCCTCGCCGGCACATCGTCCCCATGCGCGGTGCCGCCGCCGGTAGTCCACCGCGGCTCGGTGATCGCCGACGCCGCGCGCGCGTTCGGCCCGGTCACCCTCGTCAGCCACACCGACTTCGCCGTGGCGGACGCCGGCGAGTACCAGGTGCCGGCGCAGCAGCTGGTGTATTTCGGCGGTCCGGTGACCGCGCCGGGCTATCCGCTGCACGGGCTCGTCGGCACGCGCGGCGTTTCGCAGCGCGTGGAGGCGCGCATCCCCGTCCCGTTCTACGGGTTCTCGCTCGGCACCTTCGGCCGCGCGCCGGCGCGGGCGACGCTGGCGCCCTTCTACAACGTCGTGTCCATCGATCCGGCTGCGGCGCCGGTGACCGTCAACGGCATCACGCGCGACAGCCGCCTCTTCCCGTCGCTGGGCGTCGGGCTCATCGGCTTCTTCGACCTCGTGCGCCTCGACGTCGCCCGTGGCCTCCTCCACGACGGCCGGTGGACCTTCTCCATCGACTTCGCGCGCGAGTTCTGGGGCATTCTCTGACGCGCGCCGACCGGCATCAAGAACGTGCCTATGGACACGATGAATCGGGAGAATCCGGAAACTGCCGGATCTGCCCTGTAGCGCTTGGAGGGTGAAGTGTTTGCCGTGTGGGCGACGATGGACTCCCCTCGAAGCCCCCAAGAGGTTGATCCGGTCCTTTCCGGCTGTTTCCTGAATCATCGTAGTTCCAGACGTTCTTGATGTCGGCCGCGCGATATTGATCCGCCCCGCGCCCGAATGAGTGCGCTCCGGCCGCGCCGCCGGCGTACGATGCTCGCATGGGCACCACCCTCCCCGACGACGAGTGGCCGCTGCGCGTGCTGAGCGCCGCGCGCGGCCCCCTTCCCGACGACGAGCCGTCGCGGGTTCGCGCGCTCGCCGACTGCCTGCACCTCGACGTCGCCGACCTCGAGAACGCCAACCCAGCGGCGCGCGCCCTCGTGCCCGAGCGCTGGGCCCGGCAGTTCCGCGTGCTGCCCCTCCGCGCCACCGACGACCGCATCGTGATCGCCACCGCCGATCCGCTCGATCTCGAATGCGAGCGCACGCTCGCCTTCGCCACCGGGCGCGCCGTGCAGTTCGTCCTCGCCAGCCCGGCGGCGATCGGCGACGCCGTGGCCGACGCCTACGGCGATGGGCAGGCCGGCTCCACGGCGCCGGAGACGGCGCGCGACGTCCAGATGCTCAGCGCCGACCAGGAGGTGGCCCCGCCGACGATGGGCGAGGACGCCGGCGGCAACATCAGCCGGCTCGTCGACGACCTCGTGGCCGACGGCATTTCCGCCGGCGCCAGCGACGTGCACATCGAACCCGAAGAGCAGGGCATCGCCGTGCGGCACCGCATCGACGGCGTGCTCCGGCCGGTGCGCACCCTCCCCCTCGCGCTGGCGCGGCCGCTCGTCTCGCGCATCAAGATCATCTCCGGCCTCGACATCGCCGACCGCCTGCGCCCGCAGGACGGCCGCGCCCGTATCGCCGTGGACGGCGCCGCCGTCGACCTGCGCGTGTCCACCCTCCCCGCCTCGCGCGGCGAGAAGGTCGTCATCCGCATCCTCGACCGCCGCTCGGCGCTCCGCTCGCTCGATGCGATGGGCTTCAACCCCGAGGAGTACGCGCGCATCGAGACGCTGCTCGACTGCCGCGAGGGGCTCATCCTCGTCACCGGCCCCACCGGGTCGGGCAAGACCACCACGCTCTACGCCGCGCTCCAGCGACTGCAGCAGCGCAGCGTCAACATCGTCACCGTCGAGGATCCCATCGAGTACCGCATCCCGGGCATCGTCCAGGTGCAGGTGCACGAGCGCGCGGGACTCACCTTCGCCTCGGCGCTGCGGTCGATCATGCGCCAGGACCCCGACGTCCTGCTCGTGGGCGAGATCCGCGACCGCGAGACCGCGGAGATCGCCATCCAGGCGTCGCTCACCGGCCACCTCGTGCTCTCCACCCTGCACACCAACGACGCCGCCAGCGCCGTCACGCGGCTCGTGGACTTCGGCGTCGCCCCGTACAAGATCGCCACCGCCGTGAAGGGCGTGGTGGCCCAGCGGTTGGTGCGCCGGTGGGCGGGCGACGGATTCCAGGGGCGGCTCGCCATCGTCGAGGTGCTCGTGTCGACCCCGGAGTTCGAACGCCGGGTGGCCGCCGGCGACCCGGTGGAGCGGCTCGCCGAGGCGGCGCGGCAGGGCGGCATGCGCAGCCTCTGGGATTCCGGCACGGCGCACGTCCGCGCCGGCAACACGACCATCGAGGAGCTGCGCCGCGTTGCCGCGCCCCCGCCGGCGGGTAAGTTGAGGGAGCGCGGCGCCATGCCGGCGTACCGCGAGCCCGAGCGAACCCGCATGGCCAATTCCCCGATCTCCGTCGACGTCGGCACCGTCGAGACCTACGTCGTGCACCCGCACCCCGACGGCTGGCGCGTGCTGATGCTGCAGCGCGCGGCCGGCACCATCCGGCCCGGCTCGTGGGAGGTGGTCACCGGCAGCATCGACGACGGCGAACGGCCGGAGGACGCGGCGCTTCGCGAGATGCGCGAGGAGACGGGGCTCGGCGCCGATCGCCTGTACTGCGTGGCCGTCCAGCCCTTCTATCTGCCGCGGCGCTCCAGCATCCAGCTGTCGGTGGTGTTCGCCGCGTTCGTGGACGATCCGGGGCCGGTCGCGATCAGCGGCGAGCACCAGCGCTTCGAGTGGCTGGACGTCGTCGCCGCCGCCGAGCGCTGCACCTGGCCGCGGTCGCGCCGCACCATCGGCGACATCGTGCAGCTCCTCAGTCCCGCCAACATCGCCCGCGTGGACGACGTGCTGCGCGTGCGCTGACTACCCGTCGCGCGGCTCGCCGTCCGCGCGATGGCTCGGCCGGCGGATCACGTCCGGCGTCGGGGCGTTCGGCTTCACGCGCACGCTCTTGGCCGGAATTCCCACGTACACGTGGTACGGCCGTACGTCCGACGTGGCCAGGGCCATCGCGCCCACCATCCCCTGTTCGGCCACGTGCACGCCGGCCAGGATCGTCGCGTGGTAGGTGATCCGCACGCCGTCGCCGATGATCGTGGCCACGTTCGTCACCTCGCGCGGGTCCACGATGCTGTGCGTGTGGCTGTAGATGTTGGCGTAATCGCTGATCGACACGTTGTTGCCCAGCCGGATGCCGCCGCGGTCGTCGAGCAGCACGTGGCGGTGCACCACCACGTCGTCGCCCACTTCGAGGTTGTATCCGAACGACACCTCGACGTGCTGGAACGCCTTGAAGTTCTCCCCGCACGTCTTGAAGATGTGCCCCGCCAGCAGCCGCCGGAGCAGCACGCCGAGCCACACGTTCTGCCCGCCCAGCGGCGTGCGGTCGAACGAGTACCAGAGCCAGAGCAGCGGCTTCACCCGCTGGAAGCGCGCGTCGTCGCAGTCGGCGTAGTACTCGGGTTCGAGCGTCACGTTGCGCGGATCCATGGCCGACAGCGCCAGCCGCGTCGCCGCGGGCAGCTTGGCGTCGGTCACCGCCGTCTCCCAGTTGGCCGAGTACTCGGGATAGCAGATGTCGGTGAGCGTGCGGCGGCAGAGCAGGGCGCGGTCCGCGCCCGCGTCGGCGAGCGTGTCGTGCAGCCCTTCGAGCCATTCCAGGGCGGTGGGCGAGACGGCGCGGGGCGGCAGGTCGCGCAGTGGAAGAAAGGTCATGGCAACTGCTCCTCCAGGCGACGGGCGGCCGGTCCAGAGGGGCCGCCGCCGGCGCCGCCCCCGGGCGCACGGGCCGCGCGGGCCCGCACGTTCGCCTGCTCGGCCTCGATCCGGCGCGTGATCGTCTCCCAGCTGTTGTCGTCGGTTACCGCGCCCATCGTCACGCTCAGCGGCTGCGCCAGCGGCAGCCCGTCGTCGAACAGGTAGAATGCCCGCTGCACGTCGCGCACCTGCAGGCGGTTCTGGCCGAAGCCGGGCGTAATGGGGATCACGCGCAGCGGCGTGAAGTCGCGCCCCGGCGCGCGAATGGTCAGGTCGAGCGGCGAGAAGGTCGCGTCGGGCGCCATGCCGTAGAACGACACGTACCAGACATTGTCCTCGCGCAGCCCGTACTGCGCCGCGTACGCGCGGATGGTCTTCCCGTAGCTCGTCAGCAGGTCGTGCAGTGCCTTGTATGCGTCGGGCGACAGCGTGCGAATCACCGACTCGTTCATCGGCAAGAGCTGCACCAGCACGCCGTCGAGCGTCAGCTTGATCGACACGTCCTCCTGCCGCAGGGTACCGTACCCCGCCGGGATCACGCCCGATGCCGCGGTGTCGGCGGCGCTCGTCGCCGGCGCCCCAACCGCGGGCTGGGCCGGCGCCGGACCCGGCGCGGCGCTCGCGCCCGACGGCACGCCGCAGGCGGCCGCGGTGAGGCCCCCCGCCAGGCACATCACAAATGTGATCGCTCGTCTCATCGCCGCTCCACACGTCGAGTCCGCGCGCCCTTGCCGCGCCAGCTCCCGCCCCGCGCCGGTCACGCGTCGCGCCACGCCGGCTGATCGAGCAAATCCACGATCGCCCCGGCGAGTTCGTCGCGCCCCTCGCCGGTCACCGAGCTGAACGGAATCACCTGATCTTCCGCCAGGCCGGACGCGCGCGCCAGGGCCGCCAGCCGCTCGGCGCGCGCCGCCGGCTTCAGCTTGTCGATCTTGGTGGCCGCCACGATCGTCGGCGCGCCGACGTCGGCCAGGAATTCCAGCATGGCCAGGTCGTCGGCCGTGGGGTCGTGCCGCGCGTCCAGCAGCTGCACCACGCCCCGCAGCTCCTGGCTGGCGCGCAGATACCCCTCGATGAGCGGGCGCCACTCGGCCTGGCGCGCCTTGGAGACGCGCGCGTAGCCGTAGCCGGGCAGGTCCACCAGCGTGAACCGGCCGTTCACCGCGAAGAAGTTGATCTCGCGCGTGCGGCCGGGCGTGTGGCTCACCCGCGCCGTCTTCCTGCGCCGCACCAGGGTGTTGATCAGCGACGACTTGCCGACGTTCGACCGCCCGCCAAAGGCGACCTCGGGCAGGCCCGGGGGCGGTCGCCATCCGTCGGCGGTCGCCATCGGGCCCAGGAACTCCACCGTGCGGATGACCAGCGGGTCTCCGGTCCCGGCCCCGCTGCCCGCGCTCCGGCCGCTCATTGCGTGAGCGCCGCGGCCGACGGCGCGTCGCCGGCGTACGGCCCGCCCACGAGCGCCAATCGCAGCACCTCGTCCATGGTCTTCACCGCGTGGAAGTGCACGCCCTCGCGCACCTCGGCGGGCAGCTCCTCCACTTCGCGCAGGTTGAGCTGCGGAATGATCACGTGGTAGATCCGGTTGCGGTGCGCGGCCACCGCCTTCTCCCGCAGCCCGCCGATGGGCAGCACCCGCCCCCGCAGCGTCACCTCGCCCGTCATCGCGACGTCGCCGCGCACGGGCAGCCCGGTGAGCGCGCTGGCGATGGCCGTGGCGATGGCGATGCCCGCCGACGGACCGTCCTTGGGCGTGCCGCCGGCCGGAATGTGCACGTGCAGGTCGCGCTGCCGCGTCACCTCGCGGTCGAGTCCCAGCGCGGCCGACCGGGAGCGCGTGTAACTCAGCGCGGCGCTCGCCGACTCCTTCATCACGTCGCCCAGAGTGCCGGTGAGCTGCAGCCGGCCGCGGCCCGGCACGGCGCTCACCTCGATCTCCAGCACGTCGCCCCCCATCGGCGAGTAGGCCAGCCCCAGCGCGACGCCCACCTTGTTCTCCAGCGTCACCGCCGACGGATCGAAGGGCGCCGGGCCGAGGAGCGCCTTGAGATCGTCCACGCGCACCGTGTCGGTGCCGGCGGCGTCGCGTTTGCCATCCTCGGCGCGCCGCCGCGCGATCTTCCGCGCCACCCGCGCCAGCTTGCGCTCCAGTTCGCGCACCCCGGCCTCGCGGGTGTGCTCCTGGATGATCGTCGGCACCACCTCGGGCTCCCACGTCACCGTCTCGGGCGCGAGCCCGTTGGCGCGCAGCTGCTTGGGAATCAGGAACTGCCGCGCGATGGCCAGCTTCTCCTGGTCGAGATAGCCCGGGATTCGGATCACTTCCATGCGGTCGCGCAGCGGCTCCGGCACCTGCGGCAGATAGTTCGCGGTGGTGATGAACAGCACCTGCGACAGGTCGTAGTCGATCTCGAGGTAGTGGTCGTTGAACGCCCGGTTCTGCTCCGGGTCGAGCACCTCGAGCAGCGCCGCCGCGGGGTCGCCGCGCCAGTCCTGGCCCAGCTTGTCCACCTCGTCGAGCAGGATCACCGGGTTCATCACCTCGGCCCGGCGCATCGCCTGGAGCACGCGGCCCGGCATCGACCCGATGTAGGTGCGCCGGTGGCCGCGGATCTCGGCTTCGTCGCGCACGCCGCCCAGCGACATGCGCACGAACTTGCGCCCCAGCGCCCGCGCCACCGACCGGCCGAGCGACGTCTTGCCCACGCCCGGCGGGCCGACGAGGCAGAGGATCGGCCCTTCCAGCTTGCCCACCAGCGAGAGCACGCCGATGTAGTCGAGGATCCGCTCCTTCACCGGTTCCAGGCCGTAGTGGTCCTCGTCCAGCACGCGCTTCGCGCCGGCCACGTCGAGCACGTCGTCGGTGCGCGCCGTCCAGGGCAGGGCCAGCACCCAGTCCACGAAGTTGCGCGACACCGTGGTCTCGGGGGCGATGGGCGACATGCGGCGCATCTTGCGGATCTCGCGCAGCACGCGCGTCTTCACCGGCTCGGGCAGCCCCTTCCGCTCCACCTGGGCTTCGAGTTCCGACAGGTCGTCGTCTTCCTGCCCGAGCTCGCGATGGATCGCCTTGAGCTGCTCCTGCAGGTAGAACTCGCGCTGGTTCTGGAACAGCGACCCGCGCACGTCCTGCTCGATCTTCTCCTCCAGCCCCAGCAGCTCGATCTCGCCGGTGAGCGTCGTGTCGAGCAGGCGGAGCAGATCCGCCAGCGATTCCGCCTCCACGAATCGCTGCCGAGTCTCCTGCGATACGGCCAGGTGCGCGGCCACGGCATAGGCCCGCCGGGCCGGCGTGGGCGCGCTCTGCACCACGGCCAGGACCTCGCCGGGAATCCGCCGCTGCAGCGCCACGTATTCCTCGAACTGCGATACGACCCGGCGCGCGAGCGCCGTCGTGTCCACCGCTGGCGGCGCGAACTCGTCGGATCCGGCCAGGGTGGCGCGCAGCACGCCGCCGGCGGTGGCGTAGCGGATCACGCGGGCCCGGGCCACGCCCTCCAGGAGCACCTTCGTGGCGCCGTTTGGCATGGGCGTGCGCTGCAGCACGCGCACGACGACGCCGATCCGGTGGAGGTTGGCCGCGGTGGGTTCGTCCACCTCGGCGTCGCGCTGGGTGACGGCCAGCAGGTACGCCGCCTCGCCGCCCGGCGTCGCGGCGGCGTCGAGCGCCGCCAGCGACGTCCGCCGCCCCACGAGCAGGGGCATGACGGTGTGGGGGAAGAACACCACGTCCCGCAGCGGCAGCACGGGCAGGCGCTCGCCGACGGGAATGCGGTCGCCGTCGGGACTGAGAATGGGCATGGGACTAAAGCTAATGCTGCCGAGGCGTACCACGAACGCGGCCTCCCAGATGCGCCCCGCGGGCTCCCCGGTGCGTTCCGCGGGCTCCGTGCAACTTCCCGCGGGCTCCGTGCAGTTTCCCGCGGGCTCCGTGCAGTTTCCCGCGGGCTCCGTGCGGCTTCCCGCGGGCTCCGTGCAGCTTCCCGCGAGCTCCGTGCGGCTTCCCGAGGGCTCCGTGCAGCTTCCCGCGGGCTCCGTGCGGCTTCCCGCGGGCTCCGTGCGGCTTCCCGCGAGCTCCGTGCGGCTTCCCGCGAGCTCCGTGCGGCTTCCCGCGGGCTCCGTGACGCCGACCGCGGACAACCGTCGTTGCCCCGCGTGCTCCTAGCGACGGATCGCTTGCTCCGACCGCCGCACCGGGCACTCCGATCGGAAATCCGGGGACTGCCGGGCGCGAACCGGGAGCTCCGATCAGCGCCCCGGGAACTCCGGTGCGTTTCCCGCGTTGGTCGACGCGCTGTACGCGTACTCCGAACGAATATCCGCGTACTCCGAATGAATATCGGCGTACTTCCGCGCTCCGGACGTAGACAGGACCGTCGGGTCTGTGGACGTGGTCTGTCTCACCGGCTCACTGCGTCACGCCTCTTTCTTCTTCCTCTGCGGCGCGATCTCCAGCAGCGGCGGCGCCCCGTGCAGCACCGAGCCTTCCGTCAGCTTCACTTCCTCGACGTCCTCGCGCGTGGGCAGCTCGAACATCACGTCGGTGAGGATCTCCTCGAGGATGGCCCGGAGGCCGCGCGCGCCGGTGCCGCGCTTGAGCGCCTTGGCGGCGATCGCGCGGAGCGCGCTCTCCTCGAAGGTCAGCTTCACCTCTTCGAGTTCGAACAGCTTCACGTACTGCTTGGTGAGCGCGTTCTTGGGCTCCTTCAGGATGCGCACCAGCGAATCCTCATCCAGCGAGTTGAGCGCCACCGTCACCGGCAGGCGGCCCACCAGCTCCGGAATCAGCCCGTAGCGCAGCATGTCGTCGGGCTCCACCTCGGCGAACGGCGTCTTGCTCACCGCGCCGGGCGCGACGGTGCCCGGCGTGGTCTCGGCGCCGCTGAACCCGATCTGCCGCTTGCCCGTGCGCGCCTCGATGATCTTCTCCAGGCCGTCGAACGCGCCGCCGCAGATGAACAGGATGTCCTTGGTGTTGATCTGGATGTATTCCTGCTGCGGGTGCTTGCGGCCGCCCTGGGGCGGAACGCTGGCCACCGTGCCTTCCAGGATCTTGAGCAGCGCCTGCTGCACGCCCTCGCCCGACACGTCGCGCGTGATGCTCGGATTTTCGGACTTCCTGGCAATCTTGTCGATTTCGTCGATGTAGACGATGCCGCGCTCGCATTCGGCCACGTTGAAGTCGCCCGCCTGCAGCAGCCGCACGAGGATGTTCTCCACGTCCTCGCCCACGTAGCCGGCCTCGGTGAGCGTGGTCGCGTCGGCGATCGTGAACGGCACGTCGAGTATGCGCGCCAGCGTCTGCGCGAGCAGCGTCTTACCCACGCCGGTGGGGCCGATGAGCAGGATGTTGGACTTGTCCAGCTCCACGTCGTCGTCGCGCAGCGAAGCCGAGTTGATGCGCTTGTAGTGGTTGTACACCGCCACCGACAGCGCCTTCTTGGCCTTTTCCTGCCCGATCACGTACTGGTCGAGGATGTCCTTGATTTCCTGCGGCGTCGGAACCTGGGTGATCGCCTCCGCAACCTCGCGCTCCTCGTCCTCGGCGAGAATCTCGTTGCAGAGCGCGATGCATTCGTTGCAGATGTACACGGACGGGCCCGAGATGAACTTCCGGACCGAGTCCTTGGACTTTCCGCAGAACGAGCAGCGCAGGTGTTTGTCGTGAGACATGCTGGACACTCGACTACCGTGATGGGGGGACGGCCCGCCCTCGCGCGCCGGTGCCTGAGCATACACCGCGGGCGCGCGAACGGTCAAGGAACAGACGACCAAAGCTCGTGAACGTTTTCACGAGCCCGGCTACCCCCGGCTTCGGGGCTATTTCTTGGCGGCCGCGGCCACTACGCCGGTGGCCGCCGGGATCTCCGACGCGTTGGTGATCACCGTATCTACAAGCCCGTATTCCTTCGCTTCCTCGGCCGACATCCAGCGGTCCCGGTCGGTGTCCTTCTCGATCTGCTCGATGTTCTGACCGGTGTGCTTGGCCATCAGCCCGTTGAGCTGGGTGCGGAGATAGATGATCTCCTTGGCCTGGATCTCGATGTCCGACGCCGACCCGCCGCCGCCCGACTGCGACGGCTGGTGAATCATGACCCGCGAGTGGGGCAGGGCGATCCGCTTGCCCTTGGTGCCGGCGGCGAGCAGGAACGCGCCCATGCTCGCGGCCATCCCCATGCAGATCGTCTCCACCGGCGCCTTCAGGTACTGCATCGTGTCGTAGATCGCGAGCCCCGCCGACACGCTGCCCCCCGGCGAATTGATGTACAGATGGATGTCGCGCTCCGGGTTGTCCGCCTGGAGGAACAGCATCTGGGCGATGATGATGTTCGCCACGTCGTCGTTCACCGGCGTGCCGAGGAAGATGATGCGGTCCATGAGCAGCCGCGAGAAGATGTCGTAGCTGCGCTCGCCGCGGCTCGACCGCTCGATGACGTAGGGAGGATAGATCGTCGACATGGGTTGGTTCTTCATCAGTTGGCCTGCTCCACGGTATTCCGTTCCAGCAGCCACGCGAAGACCTTGTCTTCCGTGATGCTGCGTTCGATTTCCTTGAGACGCCCCGCCTTCTGCAGCGACGCGTACACCTGGCCCGGCTCGGCGCCCCGCTTCTGCGCCACCTCGGCCACGCGGTCGTCCACGTCCGCCTCGCTCGCCGCCAGCTTCTCCCGCTCGGCCAGCGTGTCGATGATCAGGTCGCGCCGCACCTGCCGCTCCGCCACCGGATGGAACTCGCTCACGAACCGGTCGCGCTCGTCCTCCGTCACCTGATACACCTGCAGGTACGCCTGGATCATCTGATTCACCCAGCTCGGCGGCAGCTCGAAGGCGTTCGCCGACGCGATCTGCTCGATGAGCTGCTGCCGCACGCCGGCGTCGGCCTCGCGCATGGCGTGCTCCTCGAGATCCTTGCGGACCGTCGTCTTGAGCGCGTCCAGCGAGTCGAAGTCCCCCACCTCGCGGGCGAACGCGTCGTCCAGCGCCGGCAGCGCCTTCCGCTTCACTTCCTGCAGCAGCACGCGCACCGGCTTGGTCTTGCCCCGCTGCGCCTCGTCCGGGAAGTCGTCGGGCCAGCGCACCCCCGATTCCTTGGTCTCGGACGGCGCCATCGACATGATGAGCTCTTCGATGCCCGGAATCGCCTGGCCGCCGCCCAGGACGATCGTGTACTCCTTGCCCTCGGGAATCTCCCCGCCGTCCTCGGCCGTGGCCAGGAGCACGGTTACCATGTCGCCGGGTAGGGGGCGCTCGAGCATCGGAGACCAGGTGGCGCGCTGGTCGCGGAGCTGCTCGATCTGCTCCTCCACCTGGGCGTCGGTGACCTCGGGGGTCGGGCGCGTGACCGTGAACCCCTCAACGCGGGCCAGGTCCACCTCCGGGCGCACCTCCAGGTGCAGCTCGAAGGTCATCGCTTCGCCCTCATTGAACTTGAGGTCGTGGATGTGCGGCTGGGCGGCCACCTTCAGCTGCTCGTTGTCCAGCACCTGCTTGTAGGCCTCCTGCACCACGCGCTCGATGACTTCCTGCCGGATGGCGTCCTTGTACTTCTTCTTGACCAGGGCCGGCGGGGCCTTGCCGGCGCGGAAGCCCGGCAGGCGGACGCTGGAGGCGTAGCGCTTGGCCGTGGAATTCTCCACGTCCTTCACCGCCTCGGCGGTTACGGTGACCGATAGCAGGCGCTCGACGCCGCCGCTCTTCTTCGTGGTTATCTGGATGTCCATTGGGTCGATTTCAGGGCTCCGGCGCCCGGCCGCGGCGGGTCCCCATCCGGGGGCCGGGGGCGGCGGGTGTTCGGTGTCCCGAAAGCTAACCGCGGGGGGGAGGGGGGCCTAGGGTGCCAGGGCGGCCCTGCCCGGCTTGCCATGCGAGAGGGGGGACTCGAACCCCCAAGCCTTGCGGCACAGGATCCTAAGTCCTGCGCGTCTGCCAGTTCCGCCACTCTCGCGTACCCCAATACTACGCGCCACCCGGACCAGCGCAAAACCGATCCGCCGCCGGGCTCGAATGCCACGGATACGGAAAGGGGCCGGCGGTCCCGCCGGCCCCCATCCGATTTCGACTGCCTCACTGCCTCACCCTTTCACCCTCTCACTGTATCTGAATATTCACCGGCCGCGTCTGCCCGTTCCCCAGATTGTACACGAGGAGCTGCAGATAGTCGCCCTTCTTCACGGCGCTCACCGCCGCGCTCAGATCGTCCGTCGTCTTGATCTCCATGCGCTTCGGGTACAGGCTGCGCACGATCACGTCGCTGTTGGGCAGGAGCCCCGTGCTCGTCGACGACGGGTCGGGATAGGCCGGGCCGCTCGACGACACGTTCGTCACCAGCAGCCCGTGCTTGTACTGCGCCGCGATGGAGTCGGCCATCTGGGCCGGCAGCGGCGCCACCGAGATGCCCAGGCGCGACTCCGCCTTGGCCGCCGGGGAGGCCGACTTGTCCGCGCCGTCGTTGCTCGCCACGGTCGCGGCCGGCGTCGCCGGCGGCTCGCCCAGCTTCACCTGCATGGTGAGATCCTTGCCGTAGCGCACGACGCCAAGCTTGACGGTCTCGCCCGGCTCGTAGTTCCGGATGATCCTTTGCAGCGCCGCCACGTCCTTCACCGACTGGCCATCCACGGCGACAATCACGTCGCCCTGCTGCAGGCCCGCCTTCTCGGCCGGGCTCGTGCCGTTGTCGTCCGTGAATCCGCCCACCAGCGCGCCGTGGATGTCGGTCATCTTGGCCACGTTGGCCGTCGCGGCGTCCACGTCCGTGATGCTCACGCCCAGCACCGCGCGGCGCACGTGCCCGTACTTGATCAGGTCGTCCATCACCTTGCGCGCAAGCGAAATCGGAATCGCAAACCCGTAGCCCGCGTAGTAGCCGGTGCCGCTGGCCAGCGCGCTATTGATGCCGATCACCTGCCCCTGCAGGTTCACCAGCGGACCGCCGCTGTTGCCCGGATTGATGGCCGCGTCGGTCTGGATGTAATCCATGATCGCGTACGGGTTGTCCGGCGTGTTGAGCAGGCCGTTCAACTGCCGGCCCTTGGCGCTCACGATCCCCGCCGTCACCGTGAAGTTGAGGCCGAGCGGGTTGCCGATCGCTTCCACCCACTGGCCCACGTGGGCGCTCGAATCCTCGCCCAGCACCACGGTCGGCAGGTTGGTGGCGTCGATCTTGATCAGCGCCACGTCCGTGGTCGGGTCGCGGCCGATCACCTTGGCGGTGAACGTCCGGTTGTCGAGCAGCTTGACCGTGAGCTTGTCGGCCAGATCGCCGGCGTCGGCTACCACATGGTTGTTGGTCAGGATGTAGCCGTCGCTCGACACGATGAACCCGGTGCCGCTCGACTCCTGCGGCGTGTTGTCGGGCTGCTGCTGGAACTGGCGGAAGAACTGCTGCATCTCGGGCGGGATGTTCTGCGGCACCCCTCGGCGCGACGCCCGCTTGGGGCGCGTCTCCGCCTGGATGGACACGACGGCCGGCGTGACCGTGTTCGACACCCACTCGAATGCTTCGGACAGCGCGTCGGCCGTCTTGGCCGAGGCGGGCGGATGCAGCGCCGCCGTGCTGAACTCGGGACGCGAGGCCTGCGCCCAGGAAAGGCTCGTCAGGTTGAACCCCGACGCGAAGATCAATCCGCAGAAGAAGGCCACCGTCACGGCGGCGCCCAGTGTGATACGTGAACGCATGGACATGTTGGTCATTTCACCTGTGTGGCAGACTCTGGTTGTACCCGTGCGCCGGCGGTTTTGTTCGCCGGCTCGACCGCCGGACGATGCGGCGTCGTGGGAGCGGACGCAACTCTTGGACACATAGCGCGGCCGCGTGGTTTCCGCGAGTGGCCGTCTCGCCAACGAACGCGGGCGCCGGCAATGCTGCGCCGGCGCCCGCGTGCGTTTGCCCCGAAAATTTTACGACTTCTTGGTCTCGTCCACGATCTCGTAGTCGGCCTCGACCGCCTCCTCCGGCTTCTCGCCCTCCGCGGCCGGCGCGCCCTCGCCCGAGGGCGGAGCCGCGCTTTCGGCCGCCTGCTGCTGCGCGTAGAAGCTCTGGCCCGCTTCGGCGAAGGTCTTCGACAGATCCTCCTGCGCCGCCTTGATCTCGGCCATGTCGTCGCCGCGGAGCGCCTTGCGCGCGCGTTCCACCGAGGCGTCCAGCTTCGCCTTGAGGTCAGCCGGCAGCTTGTCCGACCATTCCTTGGAGTTCTTCTCCACCTCGTAGGTCATGCTGTCCAGCCGGTTGCGCGTATCGATCTCCTCGCGCCGCGACTTGTCGGCCGCCGCGTTCTTCTCGGCGTCCTTCACCATGCGGTCGATCTCGTTGTCGGTCAGCCCGCTCGAGGCCTCGATGCGGATCTTCTGCTCCTTGTTCGTCGCCTTGTCCTTGGCGCCCACGTGCAGGATGCCGTTGGCGTCGATGTCGAAGGTGACCTCGACCTGCGGCATGCCGCGCGGAGCGGGCGGAATGCCCGTGAGCTGGAACTTGCCGATGGTGCGGTTGTCCCGCGCCAGCTCGCGCTCGCCCTGCAGCACGTGGATCTCGACGGTCGTCTGGTTGTCGTCGGCCGTGGAGAACACCTCCGACTTCTTGGTCGGGATGGTCGTGTTGCGCGGGATGAGCACCGTGGTCACGCCGCCCAGCGTCTCGATGCCCAGCGACAGCGGCGTCACGTCGAGCAGCAGCACGTCCTTCACCTCGCCGGTGAGCACCGCGCCCTGGATCGCGGCGCCGATCGCCACGACTTCGTCCGGGTTCACGCCCTTGTTCGGCTCCTTCCCGAAGAACTTCTTCACGATCTCCTGGATCTTCGGAATGCGCGTCGAGCCGCCGACGAGGATCACCTCGTCGATCTCGTCCGGCTTCAGGCCCGCGTCCTTGAGCGCCTGCTCCATGGGCGGGATCGTGCGCTGGATCAGGTCGTCCACCAGCTGCTCGAACTTGGCCCGCGAGAGCGTGTAGTTCAGGTGCTTGGGCCCGCTCTGGTCGGCGGTGATGAACGGCAGGTTGATGTCCGTCGGACATCGTGCTCGACAGCTCGCATCTTCGCCTTCTCGGCGCGCCTCCTTCAGGCGCTGGAGCGCCATCGGGTCCTTGGACAGGTCGATGCCCTGGTCCTTCTTGAACTCGGCCACGATCCAGTCGATCACGCGCTGATCGAAGTCGTCGCCGCCCAGGTGCGTGTCGCCGTTCGTGGACTTCACCTCGAACTGACGCCCCTCGACGTCGTACAGCTCGAGCACCGAGATGTCGTAGGTGCCGCCGCCCAGGTCGAACACCGCGACCTTCTCGTCCTTCTTCTTGTCGAGACCGTAGGCCAGCGCCGCCGCCGTGGGCTCGTTGATGATGCGCAGGACGTCGAGTCCGGCGATCTTGCCGGCGTCCTTGGTGGCCTGCCGCTGGGCGTCGTTGAAATACGCCGGCACGGTGATGACCGCCTTGGACACCGAATGCCCCAGGTAGTCCTCCGCCGTCTGCTTCATCTTCTGCAGGATCATCGCCGAGATCTCGGGCGGCGTGAACCGCTTGCCCTGCACCTCGACCGTGGCGACGTCGTTGGATCCCGACACCACCTTGTAGGGCACGCGAGCGGTTTCGTCCTTCACCTCGCTCATCTTCCGGCCCATGAACCGCTTGATGGAAAACACCGTGTTCTGGGGGTTCGTGACCGCCTGACGCTTGGCCACCTGGCCGACCAGGCGCTCCCCGTCCTTGGTGAACCCGACCACCGAAGGCGTGGTCCGACCGCCCTCCGCGTTCGGGATCACGACCGGGTCCCCGCCCTCCATGACCGCCACGACTGAGTTGGTCGTCCCCAGATCGATGCCGATGACTTTGTCCGCCATTGCTACCCCTGATTGGTGAATGGCCGGGCGCCAGCCGCCCCGCCGATGCCGCTATCATTAGCAAAACGGGGGCCGGATTTCTGCGCCACTCTGGCAGACTCCGCGCCCCGTTATCATTCTCAGGTCTGACAGTCTGGCGCCGCCCGGCTGCGGCTGACGTCCGGGCAGGGTTCCGGGTTGGCCGAGGCAGTTCGCCCAGCAAGGCCTTTCATGATCCCGCTCAGCGACGAAAACGTCTCGCTCCGCCCGCCGGTGATGACCTGGATCCTGCTCGCCGCCATGTTCGCGGCCTGGATCTTCATCGAGGGCGCGGGCTTCAACGACTCGGCGCTCCTGACCAGCGTCTGCAATCTGGGCATGGTGCCGGGCGAGATCACCCATATGGCGCCGCTGGGGTCCGGCGTGCCGCTGGGCCCGGGGCTCGAGTGCGTGATCGACAACTCGGCGATCAACATCTTCACGCCCCTTATCTCGATGTTCCTGCACGGGAGCTGGTGGCACATCCTGGGCAACGCCGTGTTCTTCTGGGTGTTCGCGCGGGCCGTCGAGGACACCATGGGCCCCTGGCGCTTCCTCGCGTTCTACCTGCTGTGCGGGCTCATCGCCGCGGCCACCCAGATCGCGTCGGATCCGGCCTCGCCGGTGCCCACCGTGGGGGCCTCGGGGGCCATCTCGGGCGTCATGGGGGCGTACCTGCTGCTCTACCCGCGGGTGCGCGTCCACATGCTCTTCATCTTCATCATCTTCTTCAAGGTCTTCCGGATCCCGGCCTGGCTGGTGCTCATCTGGTGGTTCGCCGTGCAGCTGCTCACCGCGCTGCCCTCGCTCAACTCGACGGGGCCGGACATCTCGGGCGGCGTGGCGGTCTGGGCGCACGTGGGCGGATTCCTGGCCGGCCTCGTGCTCATCCGGGCGTTCGTGAAGCCGGAGTACATGGCCCAGCGGGCGCGGATGATGGGGCAGCTGCAGCCGGGCTGACGCCGGGTCGGCCCCGGCATGCGGGTTCAGGGTTCTTCTCCTTCCCGTGATCCCGATTCAGCGGCTAGCTTCCCTGCGCCTCAACCCCCGGGTACCGATGTTCGGCCGCCTCATCCCCCACGACGAGCAGTTCTTCCAGTCGTTCAACGACCTCGCCGGTCACCTTGCCGCAGCCGCCCGCCAGCTGGTCAAGCTGTTCGACGAGCCGGGCCGTTCGGCCCAGCACGTGCGGAAGCTGAAGGAGATCGAGCACGCCGCCGACGAACTGACCGCGTCGGTGAACGTCCGGCTCAACAAGAGCTTCATCACGCCGTTCGACCGAGAGGACATTCACATGCTGGTGTCCCGGCTCGACGACGTGATCGACCTCATCGACGGCGCGGGCCGCCGCTACGAGATGCTGCACATCCGCGACGTGCGCCCGGAGGGCAAGGAGCTGGTCCGGGTGCTGGCGGCGGCGGCCGACCACCTCCATCAGGCGGTGCAGGGCATCAAGAAGCCGGCCGAGGTCGCCCGCCAGGTGGCGGCCGTGAAGGAGCTGGAGGAGGAGGCCGACTCCATCTACGAGGGCGCGATCGGCGCCCTGTTCGCCAACGGCGGCGACCCGCTGGACGTGCTCCGGTGGAAGGAGATGTTCGACACCCTGGAGCGCACCACCGACTACTGCATGCGGGTCGCGCAGGTGCTGCGCAGCATCTCCCTCAAGAACACCTGACGTGGCCGGCTTTGTCGTCGCGATCATTGTCGTTGCGCTCGTCTTCGATTTCAGCAACGGCTTCCACGACTCGGCGAACTCCATCGCCACGATCGTCGGCACCCGGGTGCTGAGCCCGCTCGCCGCCGTGGTCTGGGCGGCGACGTTCAACTTCGCCGCCCTGTTCGTCGTCAAGACGGCCGTCGCCACGGCCATCGGCTCGGGGATGGTGGACCAGAGCATCGTCACGCCCAATGTGATCCTCGCCGCGCTCCTGGGCGCCATCACCTGGAACATGATCACCTGGTTCTACGGCATCCCGTCGAGTTCCTCGCACGCGCTCATCGGCGGCTATGCCGGCGCCGCCATCGCCAAGGCCGGCATCGGGGCGATTCTCTGGGGCGTCAAGTGGAAGCAGACGCTCTCGTTCATAGTGATCTCGCCGATCGTCGGGCTGCTCGCGGGCTACTTCCTGATGGTGCTGGTGTTCCGCGTGTTCCGCCGCGCCGCGCCGGCCCGCGTCGACCGCTTCTTCCGGCCCGCCCAGATCGCCAGCTCGGCGCTCCTGTCGCTGTCGCACGGCGGAAACGACGCCCAGAAGACGATGGGCATCGTGGTCGCGCTCCTCGTGGCCGTGCAGCCCACGTTCGCCCACCAGACGGGGCTGCTGCACCATCTCTACGTCACCGATGCGTCGACGATTCCTCTCTGGGTCGAGGTGTGCGCCTACACCTCCATTTCGCTCGGCACCCTGTTCGGCGGGTGGCGGATCGTGCACACCATGGGGTCGCGCATCACCAAGCTGCGGCCGGTGGGCGGGTTCTGCGCCGAGACGGGGGGCGCCATCGCGATCCTCACGGCCACCCGGTTCGGGATCCCGGTCAGCACCACGCACACCATCACCGGGTCGATCGTGGGCGTGGGCGCCACCCACCGTCTTTCGGCGGTCCGGTGGGGCATCGCCGGACGGATCGTCTGGGCGTGGGTGCTGACGATCCCCGCCGCCGGTGCCCTGTCCGGCGTGGCCTATATCGTTCTGCGGTCGATACTTGGCGCGTGACAGGGCCGTGACGTCCCCGAGACGTCACGGTCGCCGGCCATCGGGGTCGCTATACTAGCGTGGGAGGTCTTTACATGCCCCCGGTCATGACCACGGCGACTACGCCATCGTTGTTCTTCAATCGCGAGCTGAGCTGGCTGGCGTTCAATCAGCGCGTCCTGCACGAGGCCGAGGACGCGCGGAACCCGCTGCTCGAACGCGTGAAGTTCCTGTCGATCTTCGCCACCAACCTGGACGAGTTCATCATGGTGCGCGTGGCGGGGCTGCGCCGCCAGGTGGCCGCCAAGGTGCAGCAGACCCCGCCCGACGGCCTGACCCCGCAAGAACAGCTCGACGCGATCAACCGCAAGATCGCCGAGCTGCTCAAGGTCCAGAACGCATGCGCGCGAGACCTGCTCGCGGAGCTGGCGGGCCACGGGGTCAGGCTGGTGCCGGTGGAGGAGCTCTCGCCCGACGAGCGCCGGGCGATGGACGCGTACTTCCGGCGCGAGGTGTTCCCGATCCTCACGCCGCTGGTGGTCGACCCGGGGCATCCGTTCCCGCACATCTCCAACCTCTCGATTTCGCTGGCCGTGGAGATCCGCGATCCCGACACCGGGGCGGTGCGCTTCGCCCGCGTGAAGGTGCCGAAGAGCATGCCGCGATGGGTGCCAATCGAGGGACGCACGAACCAGTTCGTGCCGCTGGAAGCGCTGGTGGGCTCGCACCTCGACGCGCTCTTCCCCGGCGTCGACGTCATGAACTGGTACGCCTTCCGAATCATCCGCTACTCCGACCTCGAACTCCCCGAGGTGCTCGACGAGCCCGAGGATCTGCTGGCCCAGATCGAGGAGCAGGTCTTCAAACGGCGGTTCGGCGAAGTGATCCGGCTGGAAGTGGTGGAGGACATGCCGCCGCACCTGCGGGAGCTGCTGCTGGAGGAGCTGCGCGACGAACGCGAGCTGCCCACCGGCGTGCTCACCGAGCGCGACATCGCCGAGGCGGGCGGCTTGCTCGGGCTCGGCGACCTGATGTCGCTGCTGGCCATCGACCTTCCGGTCCTGAAAGACGCGCCGTTCACGCCGGCCACGCCGCCGGCGCTGCGCGACGGCGGCCGCTCGATCTTCGACGTGATCCGCGAGCGCGACATGCTCGTGCACCACCCCTTCGACTCGTTCACGGCCTCGGTGGAGCGGTTCATCAAGGAGGCGGCGCGCGACGACCAGGTGCTGGCCATCAAGATGACGCTCTACCGCACGTCGGGCGATTCGGCGATCGTCGACGCCCTGAGCGAGGCCGCCCAGCTCGGCAAGCAGGTGGCCGTGCTGGTGGAGCTCAAGGCGCGGTTCGACGAAGCGAACAACATCAACTGGGCGCGCCAGCTCGAAGACGTGGGCGTGCACGTGGCCTACGGCTCGGCCACGCTCAAGACGCACGCCAAGACGGCGCTCGTGGTGCGTCGCGAGGCCGACGGCATCCGCCGCTACGTGCACATCGGCAGCGGCAACTACAACTCGCGCACGGCGCGGATCTACACCGACGTCGGCCTGTTCACCTGCAGCCCGGTGATCGGGGAAGACGTGACCGAACTGTTCAACGCCCTCACCGGATTCTCGCGCAAGCGCTCGTACCAGGCGCTGCTCGTGGCGCCGATGTCGCTGCGGTCGCGGTTCATCGAACTGCTGGAGCGCGAGGCCGTGCACGCGGCCGCCGGGCGGCCGGCCCGCGTCATCGCCAAGATGAACGCGCTGGTGGACGAGGAGATGATCCGCGCCCTCTACGCGGCGTCGCAGGCGGGCGTGCAGATCGACCTCATCATCCGCGGCATCTGCTGCCTGCGCCCGGGATTGCCCGGCGTGAGCGAGAACATCCGCGTCACCAGCATCATCGGCCGCTTCCTTGAGCACTCGCGCATGTGGTACTTCGCCAACGGCGGCGCGGGGCAGTACTACTTCGGGTCGGCGGACTGGATGCCGCGCAACTTCGACCGGCGGGTCGAGGCCGTGACGCCGGTGGAGGACCGCACGCTGCACCCGCGGCTCAAGGCGCTGTTCGACACCCTGCTCGCCGACAACCGGCAGGCCTGGGAGCTGGACGGCGACGGCATCTGGCATCAGCGCATGCCCGAGGGGGCGGCGCGGGCCACCCACGTCATCCTGCTGCGCGATTCCTGGGGCCGCTCGGCGGCCGAGGCGAGCGAGGAGCGCGACGGCGCGCCCTCGGTGGTCGAGGCGCCGTAGCCGGCGCTACGCGTCCACCGTCGCCGAGGAGTGCACGGCGCCATCGGGCGCGACGATCTCCACCGGACGCTTGGCCACGCGCGAGAGCAGGTCGCTCTTGCGCTGGGCGCCCCACAGCTCCAATCGCAGCGCGCGGCCGGCCCGCGACGGCACCGGCGTGATGCGCACGGCCCGGCTGAGCCAGCGCACGCGCAGCTGCCGCACCGCGCCCACGTGGCCGCGGTCGAACCCGTCGGCCACCCGCAGAATGGCCGCCAGGCGCTTGATGCGGCGCCGCACCTCGGGGCCCAGATGCGCGAGATTCTCGTCGGTCTTGCGCGGCCGCTTGCCGCGATGGTAGCGCGCCACGTTCGCCACCATCACCTGCTCCGTGGGTGTCATGCCCATCAGTTCGGCGTGGAGGATCAGGTGGTACGAATGCTTCTGATGGCCCCGGAACCCGATGTGATAGCCCACGTCGTGCAGCAGCGCGGCGTCGGCCAGGATCGCGCGATCCTCCGGCAGGCAGCCCAGGCGTGCGCCGATGGTGTCGAACAGCCGGAGCGCGAGCATCCGCACCCGCTCCGAGTGCACGGCCTCGTAGTGGCACCGCTCGGCGAACTCGCGCACCGACCGCTCCCGCGATTCCCCGCGGTCGGTGATTGACGGCGCCACGCGGGCCGCTTCGAGCAGGAGCCCTTCCCGGATCCCGTAGGCCGACACGCGCAGCGCCCGCGCCTCGAGGCGCGACATCACCTCCATGGCCACGGCCACGCCGGCGAGGATGATGTCGGCGCGTCCGGGGTTGAGCCCCGGCACGCCCCGCCGCTCGGCCGGCGACATATCGGACAGCAGCTCGAGCACGCGCTCCATGTCCACGTGCGGAATCGCCGTGCCGTGCACGGAGCGGGCCACGGTCATTCCCTGCCGCGCCAGGTGCATGCCGGCCAGGTTGGTGAACGTGCCCCCCGACCCGATGATGCGGGCGCCTCGCCATTCGCGCACCGGCAGGTGCGGTCGGAGCAGCTCCCGCACGTGGCGGCGCAGCTTGGCCAGCCCCTTCTTCTGGTCGTCGCCGGACAGATAGTGCTCGGTGAGCCGGAGCGCGCCGAGCGGCAGCGACGCCAGGTGCTCCACGACGCCGTCCGAGCTCAGCGCCAGCTCCAGCGAGCCGCCGCCGATGTCCATCACCACGACGCGGCCGGCACCCAACTCGAAGTGGGCGAGCGCGCTGCGGAAGGCGAGCCGCGCCTCCTCCTCGCCGGACAGCACCCGCACGCGGAGGCCGGTGGCCCGCTTCACCTCGGACACGAACGCGTCGCCGTTCGTGGCTTCGCGCACCGCGCTCGTCGCCACCACCTCGATGTGGCCGGCGCGCAGGCGGCGGGCGAGCATGTTCATGCGGCGGAGCGCGTCGAGGGCGCGCGCGATCGCGCCGTCCTCCAGCGCGCCGTGCTCGGTCAGTCCCGAGCCGAGGCGCGGCGCCGCCTTCATTTCGTCGATGATCTGGATGCGCCCGTCGGGCCACACGTCGGCGAGAATCTGCCGGATGGAGTTGGACCCGATGTCGATGGCCGCGATGCGCCGCGGCTGAGCCGCGCCGTTGCCGCCGGGGCTCACGTGTGGGCGACTTCCGGCTTCGCCGCCGGCGCCGGGCCCGTGGGCGCGCGTGCCGCCGCCGCGATCGTTCCGTAGTCCGCGATCAGCTCGTCGAAGATTCGATCCCATTCACGCTGCGCGGCGAAGGTGAGCGCGGCACGCCGCATCGCGGCCAGCAGGTCGGGCTGCGCGGCCGCGGAGCGGATGCCGGCGGAGAGGTTCGATCCGGCCCCCGGATAATACAATAACCCGCGGCCCGGCAGGACCAACGACCGCGTGGGGCCCGCGTCGGCCGCCACGATGGGGACCCCCGACGCCATCGCCTCCAGCAGCACGTTGCCGAAGGTGTCGGTGGTGGACGGAAACACGAACAGGTCGAGCGAGGCGAAGAACGCGCTCAGCGCGTCGCCCTCCAGCCGGCCCACGAATCGCGCCGACGCCGGCGCCAGTCGGCGCAGCGGCTCCAGGTAGGGTCCGTCGCCGGCAAAGGCAAAGACGAAGCGGCCCGGCTGGTCGCGCTCCAGCTCGTGCATTGCCGAGAGCATCGTGTCGAGCCCCTTCTCCCGCGCCACGCGCCCCACGTTGCCCACCAGCACGCGGCCGTCGCGCACGCCGAGCTGCTCCCGCAGCGCCTCCGACCGGAAGCCCGGATTGAACCGGCGCATGTCGACCCCGCGGCTCCACACGCTGACGTTGCGGAACCCGTGCGCGCGGAGCTCGTCTGCCGTCGCGTTGCTCGGCGCGTAGGTGCGGCGGCCGGTGTTGTGAAACCAGCGCAGGTAGCGCCACCCGGGTTCGGCCAGCGCGCCGAAATGATAGAAGCGGGCGTAGGCGCTGAAGCTGGTGTGGTACGACGTGACCATCGGCAGGCCGAGCCGGCGGGCGGCCCGGCGGCCGGCCAGTCCGGCGCCGAAGGGCGTCGCTGCGTGGATCAGCGTGGGACGCCACTGCCGCAATTCGCCCAGCACGTGCGGCACGTCGGGCAGGGCGATACGGAGTTCGGGATAGGCCCAGAAAGGCGCGCTCCGAAGGTCGCGCACGTCGTCGCGCGGCGGCGCCTTCGGATCGCGCGGCGTCCAGACGCGCACGTCGCCGCCGCGCACCCGGATGGCGCGCTCCAGGCGGTCGAGCGTGCGCGTGACGCCGTTGAGCTGGGGCAGAAAGGTGTCGGTGAACAGCGCGACCCGGAGCGACGAGGCGTCGACCATGGTCAGAGCAGCGCGTACCGGTGCTGATACCGATGGGTGCGCCAGCGCTCGAGGTGCGCCGTCACGCTGGCGGCCGTCGACGCGTGCCGCAGATCGCTCGGGTGCAGGGCGATCCGGGCGAGCCAGTTGTGGCGGTCGGTGAGCCACCGCGCCTCGGCCATCGCCGCGGAGATCCGCGCCCGGAGCGGCGTCCGGCCGCTCCAGCGGAGCACCGGCGACGCGAGACGCGTTGCGCGGCCGTGCAGCCGGATCGTCTCCACGTCCTCGCTGATGGCCAGTCCGGCACTCCGCACGGCGCGGTAGGTGCTTTCACGCGCGAGCCAGGCTGGCGCCACGAAGCCGATCGGGACGGAGGCCGACGCGCCGCAGCGTGCAGAGTCCGCGCGCGATGCGCTCCGAAGCCTGGCGCTCGTTCAGCGTGAGGAACTCGCCCTCGCGCGCCGTGGCGCCGAACGCCCGCACGTGGTCGGCGATCGCGGCGCGGGAGCCCCTCCTCGTCGTGGCGCTCGCCGTGCAGGAAGATCTCGGCGCCGGCGCGGGCCTTGGCCCCCAGCCAGGCCGCGAACCGCGGGTACTCCTCCAGCGGCCAGGCGCCGTGCCAGTTGGGTACCACGAACAGCGCCGGCGTGATGCCGCGCTCGGCGCACAGGTCCCAGAGCGAGCGCACGTCGCGCTCCAGGGCCGGCGTCACGTCGTGGATGGCGACGAGCAGCTTCACCGGGCCGCCAGCGCGTCGTAGACGGCGAACAGCCGGGCCAGCACGAGGTTCCAGTCGTGTTCGCGCTCGCAGTAGCCGCGCCCGAGCGCGCCCAGCGCCCGCAGGTCGCGCCGCATCAGCGCGGTGAGTTCCTCGGCCAGCGAGCCCGCCGAGCCGGTCGCGAACGTCGCACCGGCACCCGATCGCCGCACCATCTCATCCACGCCGCCCCGGTCGGCGCTCAACACCGGCACGCCGCTGGCCAGCGCCTCGATGGCCGACAGGCCGAACGTCTCCACCGAACTCGGCGCCACGCAGAGTTCGGCGGCGGCGATCAGATGCGCCAACCGCACCCGGTTGGCCACGTAGGGCACGAAGTGCACGCGCAGGCCGCGCGCGCGAGCCCGCAGGGCGGCGGCCCGGGGGCCACTGCCCACGATCACGAGATCGGCGTCGAGCGACCGTTGCGCCAGCCGCCAGCCGTCGATCAGTGTCTCGATTTCCTTCTCGCGGGCGAGCCGCCCCACGTAGAGCACCATCGGCCGCTGCGGCAGCCCGGCCAGCCGCCGGGTCATGTGGCCGCTCTCTCGGCGGTGGGGATGGAACAGCTCGAGGTCGACGCCCAGGGGCACGCGGGTGGTGCGGTCGATGCCGGCGGCGGCGAGTTCGCGCGCCACGAAGTCCGAGGCCACGATGGTGGTGTCGAAGTGCCGGTCGAGCGCGCGCAGATAGCGCCAGGCAAACTCCTCGACCACCCGGCGGTGCGCCGGCGACTGGGTACCCGCGGGGGCGAACAGCCGCGGCAGGTGCGTGTGGTAGAACGCCACCAGCGGGACGTTCGCGCGTCGCGTGGCGTGGCGCACCACCCAGGGCACGAGGCCGATGCTGCCGACCTCGATGACGTCCGGCCGTTCATGCTCGACGATGCGCTGGGTGGAGCGGGTGGCGAGCATGAACCGGTAGGGGGCCTGCGTGGGCACGCGGGGTCCGCGCAGCCGGTAACAGCGAACGCCGTCGGTCTCGGTGATGGCGTCGCGCAGGCCGGGAACGACGACGACGTGGCGCAGGTCGGTTCGCGCCTCGACGAACCGCGCCTTCTCGAACAGGTAGGTGCGCACGCCGCCGCTCGTCTCGCCGAAGAACTCGGTGATGTCGAGCACCGCGCGCCGGGCGTGGGGCCGGAGCACCGGACGCAGGGGCTGGCTGCCGATGTCGAGCCCGCGCTGCGGACGCGGGGCGTCGAGCAGCGCCCGTTCGACTTCGTCGCGTTCGCTATGGTCCGGGCGCTCGGCGGTCGCGGAGCGCGCCGTCGTCGCCGCGGTCACCGCGCCAACACGGCGAGGGCGGTGGCCACCGCGACCAACTGGCCGGCGATGACGTCACCCGGATAGTGCACGCCGAGGAAGACACGCGTGAGCCCCACCAGCGTCGCCCCGAGCACCACGGGCAGGGCGACGGCCGGAAAGAGCACCGCGTACACGACCGCGATCGACATGGCCGCCGCCGCGTGCCCCGACGGGAAGGAGAACCGGTCGGGCTCGGCGATCGTGGCGGGGGCGCCGAGCGTGCGCGACGGGCGCGGCCGGCCGACGGTGCGCTTGAACAGCTGGACGACCATGTGCGAGACGACCAGCGCCGAGAGCGGCCTGGCGCCCGCCGCCGCGAGCGGCGCGAAGCCGAGCAGGGGCAGGGAGGCGAGCAGGATGCTGCTCAGCGCCCCGCCGGCGTGGGTGATGGCCACGAGGACGTCGCGGAGCACGCGGGCCGACGTATCGTCGAGCGCCCAGCGCACGTAGAGGTCGCGGTCCCGCGCGGCGAGCCGCGCCAGCAGTGGGGTCTGCATACGACGGAGAGACTAGGCCCCCCGTGTCACCGGGCCCCGCCGGCTGGGCAACGAATGTGGTCACTCTCCCGACCCGCCGGCGTAACGGGGGGCGGCCGGCCTCAGGCGCTGCGGCCGTTGGCCTCGTCGGGGAAGAACACGCTGATCGTGCTGCCCTTGCCCACCGCGCTCTCGGCGCGCACGGCGCCGCCGTGGGCCTCTGCCAGATGTTTCACGATCGCCAGGCCGAGGCCCGTGCCCCCCTCCTCCCGGGACCGCGCCGCGTCCACCCGGTAGAACCGCTCGAAGATGCGGTCCAGATGCTCCGGCGCGATGCCAATTCCCGTATCGCGCACGCCCACCCGCACCCCGCCGTTCTCGCGGGCCGCGAACAGCGTCACCGTGCCCTCCGCGGTGTAGCGCACCGCGTTCTCGGCCAGGTTGGTCAGCACCTGACGCAGCGCCACCGGGTCGGCCCGCACGAACGCCGCCTCCTCGGGAATGTCGCGCGCCAGCGTGAGCCGCTTGGCGCCGGCCGCGCGGTCGAGGTTGCCGAGCACGTCGGCCGCCGTCTGCCGCAGATCGAGGCGCCGCGGCTCCGGCTTCCAGCCGCCCGACTCGTAGCGCGAGAGGTCGAGCAGGTCGTCGACGATGCGCTGCATGCGCTGCGCGTTGGTGCGGATCATCGCCGAAAACCGCTGCCGGTCCTCCAGGCTGAGATCGGGGTCCACCAGCGTCTCGGCGAATCCGCTGACCACGGTGAGCGGCGTCTTGAGCTCGTGCGACGCGTTGGCCACGAACTCGCGCCGGACGCTCTCCAGCCGGCGCCGGGCCGTGAGGTCCTGCATCGCCAGCACGGCGCCGCCGCCGGGCAGCGGACGGCCCACCAGCGTGATGATGCGTCCGTCGAGTTCGAGGTCCGTGGATTCGGCGGAGTCTCCGCCCACGGCCGTTCGCAGGCACTCCCGCAGCGCCCGTACCGGGGGCAGGCGGTCGGCGGAGAAGGGCACGTCGTCGGCGATGGCGAGAATGCGCCGCGCGCTGCCGTTCAGCCGCACCACGCGATTGCGCGGATCCACCACCATGATGCCCTCGTCCAGCGCTTCGATGGTGGCGTGCATCAGATCCTCTTCCGACTGCAGCGCCGCGAGCCGGCCCGCGAGCTGCTCGGTCATCCGGTGCACCGCCGCCGACAGGTCGCCGATCTCGCCGGGGGCGTTGAGGCTGGGCCGGCGCGTCAGATCGCCGTCGGCCACGGCGCGGGCCACGTTGCGCAGGTCCACCACCGGCCGCGAGACGGTGCGCGCGAACAGCCACGACAGCACGAACGCGCCGAGCAGGCCGAACAGCCCGGCCACGAGGACGTCGTGCTGCGCCGCCGAGACGGTGTCGTCCAGCGCTTCCAGCCCGATCGACACGCGCACGAAGCCGAGCGGATGCCGCACGGCCACGTACATCTCCTGGTCCCCGGCGCTGGCGCTCGTCCGGTACGAACTGCCGATCCCGCTGTCGCGCGCGGCAACGACTTCCGGGCGGCGGGAGTGGTTCTCGAGGCCGCGGACCTCCTCGGGCGTGAACTTGGAGTCCCCGCGCACCACGCCGTCGGCGCCGATGAGCGTCACCCGGCGGTCGGTCGCTGCGCCCGCCGCGTTGGCCAGGGAATCGGCGTTCTCGCCGGGCCGCCACGCCAGCGCCACCAGTCGGGCCGATCGGGCGAGGTCGCGCACGGTGTCGTCGCGGAGCCCGTCGCGCAACCGGCCGCCGGCGATCGCCGCGATCGCCGCGACCAGCAGCACGATGACGACGGTGGAGCCGAGGAGCAGCCGCCGAACGAGGCTCACGCGCCGCGCCAGGCCGGCGCGCGCAGGCGGTACCCGAACCCGCGCACCGTCTCGATCAGTTCGCCCGCCTCGCCGAGCTTGGCGCGGAGCCGCTGCACGTGCATGTCCACGGTGCGCGTCTGGATGTCGGGCGCCGCCTCCCACACCGTCTCGAGCAGATGGGCCCGGGCCTGCACGCGGCCGCGGCGCTCGTAGAGCAGCAGGAGCAGCCGGTATTCCGTGGGCGTCAGCTCCACCTCTTCGCCGGCCACCCGCACCCGGTGCGCCGCCCGGTCGATCTCGATGGGGCCGTGGGTCACCACGTCGCCGGGGCCAACGCCCGCCGCCGCCACCCGGCGCAGGATCGCGGCCACGCGCAACACCAGCTCCTGCGGGCTGAACGGCTTCGTGAGATAGTCGTCCGCGCCCACCGACAGCCCCTCGATGCGGTCCTGTTCCTCGCGGCGCGCCGTCAGCAGCAGCACCGCGATCTCGCGCGTGCTGTCGTTGGCGCGCAGTTCGCGCAGCACGTCGAGCCCCGACATGCCCGGCAGCATCAGGTCGAGCACGATGAGCATCGGGCGCTCCTGCCGCGCCGCGGCCAGCGCGTCGGGGCCGTTGGCCGCCGTCGACACGCGATAGCCCGCCTTGGCCAGATGGAAGGCGACGAGCGCGACGATGTCTGCTTCGTCGTCCACCACCAGGACGCGAGCGCCCACGGACGGCGTGCCGGTCACAGGCGCGCCCCCTCGAGCTGCTGCCGGATGCGGGCGACGATCATCCCGATCGCCACCGCGTTGTGCCCCCCGCGGGGCACGATCACGTCGGCGTACCGTTTGCTTGGCTCCACGAATTGCAGGTGCATCGGCTGCACCGTCTTGACGTACTGATCCAGAATCTCCTCCAACGGCCGTCCGCGCCGCGCGATGTCGCGCCTGATACGCCGGATGAGCCGGATGTCCGCGTCCGCGTCGACAAACACCTTCACATCACAGAGATCGCGGACCCGCTCCTCCACGAACAGCAGGATGCCGTCGATCACCACCACCTCCGCCGGCGGAACCGCCGCGTGCTGCGGGCTCCGCAGGTGCTGCACGAAGTCGTACACCGGCTTCTCGATCGACCGCCCCGCCGCCAGATCGGCCAGCTGCGTTTCCAACAGCTCCCAGTCGATCGATTCGGGATGGTCCCAGTTGATCTTGCGGCGCTGCTCGATGGGCAGCTCTGCGTAGTTCTTGTAATAGGCGTCCATGTCGATGAACGCCACCGACGTCGTCGTCAGCGCCTCCGCCACCCGCCGCGCCACCGTCGACTTGCCCGAGCCGGTGCCCCCGGCGATTCCGATGATGAGTGGCTTCACGGTGCGTCCGACCGCTCGGGGCGGCGTGACCCGAATCTCGCCGGACCGAAGCCAGAACGTCGCGAAAGGGCTGTCACGATCCTGTATCGTTGGAGGGGCATTCGGCGGAGTCCTTCGAAAGCTGATCGGCCCGTCACGGGCCCGTCAACCGCGGGCTCCCGGCGCCCGCGCGGCCCCGCTAGGTTTTTCGCATGAAACCGACGTGTAACGGGCCGCGCCGGGCGGCACCGCCGGCCAGCGGGTGGGTCCGGTGACCGATCCGATCCGGGTTTTCGTGAACGCGGCCCCCGTGACCATCCCGCCGGGCTCCACGGTGCTCGCCGCGGTGCGGGCCTGGAACGCCGCCGAGGCCGAAGCGGTCACCGCGGGAGTCCGGGCCGTCACCGACAGCCGCGGCCTCCCGATCGCCGGGGACGCTCCCCTCCAGGCCGGCGCCATCCTCCGCACGGTCGCCCGCCGCGACGGCGCGGCCGATGCCGGCGACGCGGTCCCGGACGCGCCATGAGCCGGGCCCTCGATCGCGATCTGCTGCGGCGTCTGCCCAAAGCCGAATTGCACTGCCACCTCGACGGATCGGTGCGGCCGCAGACCCTGCTCGACCTGGCCGCCGAGTACGGGCAGCCGATGCCGCGGCACGACGCCGAGTCGCTGGGCGCGTACATGCTCGTGTCCGACGCGCGCAATCTCGAGGAGTACCTGCAGCGTTTCTCGGTCACGCTGTCGGTGATGCAGACGGCGCCGGCGCTCGAGCGGATCGCCTACGAGCTCGCCGCCGACGCCGCGGCCGAGGGCGTGCGCTACATCGAGGTGCGCTATGCGCCGATCCTCAACGTGCGCCACGGGCTGTCGCTGGGCGACGCCGTCGAGGCGCCGCTGCGTGGGCTGGCGCGCGCCGAGCAGGAGTTCGGCGTGATCGGACGGGTGATCGTCTGCGGCATCCGGAGCATGGCGCCCGACGTGTCGGTGGAGCTGGCCGAACTGGCCGTGGCGTACCGGAAGCGCGGTGTGGTGGGGTTCGACCTCGCCGGCGGCGAGGCCGGCCACCCGGCCACGGCGCACGCGCACGCCTTCGCGTTCGCCCGCTCCCACGACCTGGCCTGCACCTGCCACGCCGGCGAGGGCGACGGCCCCGAATCGGTGCGCCAGGCGCTCCACGGCTGCTGCGCCGACCGCATCGGGCACGGCACGCGGATCTTCGAGGATCCGGCGCTGCTCGACTACGTGAACGATCGCCGGGTGCCGATCGAGATCTGCCTCACCAGCAACGTGCAGACGCGCGCCGCGGCGTCGTACGACACCCACCCGCTGCGCCGCTACTACGACCGCGGCGTCAACGTCGTGCTCAACACCGACAATCGCCTGATGAGCGGCACCACGCTCACCGACGAGTACGACCACGCCGCCCGGCATCTGGCCTTCACGTTCGACGAACTGGCGCGCATGGCGATCAACGGATTCGAGAGCGCCTTCCTGCCGCTCGACGAGCGCCGGGCGCTCGTCGCCGCGGCCGAGCGGGATCTCGCCGCCCTGCGCACGGAGCTCTCGTGAGTTCGCCCTGCGGCGCCGAAGCGGCGGCGCGCGCGGCCGCCGCCATCCACGGCCGCCTCGGCGCCTTCGACCCCGTCGCCGCGATCATCCTCGGCTCCGGCCTCGGCGGGCTGGCTGGGCGGATCCACGATGCGGTGGTGATTCCCTACCGCGAGATTCCGGGCTTCCCCTCGTCGACGGTGGCGGGCCACGCCGGCCAACTGCTCGCCGGCACGCTCGGCGGCCGCCGCGTGCTCGCTATGGCGGGGCGGTTTCACATGTACGAGGGGCACGACGCCGCCGTCGCGGCATTCCCGGCCCGGGTGTCGCGCGCCCTCGGCGCGCCGCTGCTCATCCTCTCGAATGCCGCCGGCGGCATCCGCCCCGACTTCGCGCCCGGCACCCTGATGCTCATTCGCGATCACATCAACTTCATGTTCCGCAACCCGCTCGTGGGGCGGGTGGAGCCCGGCGACGAGCGGTTCCCGGACATGTCGGATCCCTACGACCCGGCCCTACGCGCGCTCGCGCGGAGCGTGGCCGACGCGCGCGGCATCGCGCTCGAAGAAGGGGTGTACGCCGGACTCCTCGGCCCCAGCTACGAGACCAGGGCCGAGGTGCGGATGCTCGCCCAGCTCGGCGCCGACGCCGTGGGCATGTCCACCGTGCCCGAGGTGCTCGCCGCGCGGGCCTTCGGGATGCGCGTGCTCGGCATCAGCTGCGTGACGAATCTCGCCGCCGGACTCGGCGGGGCGGCGATCACGCACGCCGAGGTGCTCGAGACCACGGCGGCGGCGGCGGAGCGGTTCGAAGCCCTCGTCACCGGCATCGTGGCGGCGCTCTGAGCGGCGGCCGGCCGGCGCGCTGGCCAGACGGCCGGCCAATCGTTTCATTGTGTCGGTCGTCCTTGCTTGTGATTGTGCCTCCCTCCGCCTCGTCCCCTTGCGCTTCCTGACCCTCGCCCGAGACCTGCGCCGCCGCAAATCCCGCGAACGGCAGCGGCTGTTCGTGTGCGAAGGCGTGCGCGCCGTCGAGGAGCTGCTCCGCTCGCCGCTGGCGCCGATGGGGATTCTCGTGGCCCCGCAACTGCTGGACGCGCCGCGTGGCCAGGCGCTGCGTGACGCGATCGCGCGCGCCGGGCACCCCGTGGAGGAGGTGGACGCGCGCGAATTCCACACCGCCGCCGAGACCGAGTCGCCCCAGGGCGTGCTGGCGATCGTTCCCGTGCCGGCGCGGTCGCTCGACGCCGTGGCGAGCGCGGACGGGCTCCGGCTGCTCGTGCTCGACGGGCTCCAGGATCCGGGAAACGTGGGCACGATTCTGCGCACCGCCGCCGCTCTGGGCGCCGCGGCCACCGTGGCGCTGCCGGGCACGGTGGATCTGTGGAACGCGAAGGTCGTGCGCGGCGCCATGGGGGCGCTCTTCCAGCACCCCGCCATGGCGGCCACCTGGGCCGACGTCGACGCGTTCCGCGCGCGGGCCGGCATGGCGCTGTGGGCCGCCGACGCCGCGGGCGCGCCGCTCGGCGCCGCGCCGGCCCCGGCGCGCCTCGGCCTCGTGGTGGGCAACGAGGGCGCCGGCCTGTCGGCCGAGGCCCGCGCCCGCGCCGACCACACCGTGGCCCTTTCCATCGCCTCCACGGTGGAGTCGCTCAACGTCGCCGTCGCCACCGGTATCCTTCTCTACGAGTTGCGCCCGTGACCATGCAGACCTACTGGGAAGTCGTCGCCTTCGTCTTCGGCGCGATCATCGGATCGTTCCTCAACGTGTGCATCGGCCGCTGGCCCGCCGAGCTGTCGGTGGTGCGGCCGCGCTCGCGCTGCCCCAACTGCGGCCACCAGCTCGCCTGGTTCGAGAACATCCCGCTGGCGAGCTGGGTCGCCCTGCGCGCCCGCTGCCGCTGCTGCGCCGAGCCGATCTCCGTGCAGTACCCGCTGGTCGAGCTGGCCGTGGCGGTGCTCTGGACGGTGTGCGCGGCGTCGTTCGCCGATCCGTTCACGGCGGTGCGTGTCGCGATCACGGTCACGGTGCTGCTCGGCGTCGCCATCACCGATGCCAAGCACTACCTGATTCCCGACGGCTTCACGCTGTTCGGGCTGCTGTTCGCGCTCGTCACGGCCGTGTACGCGTACATCACGCTGAACAACGGGCCGTTCGCCGGCCTGTACGACGCCGTCATCGGCGCCTGCGCCGGCGCCGGCATGATCGCCATCGTCGGCTGGCTGGGCGAGATCGCCTTCCGGAAGGAAGCGATGGGGATGGGCGATATGACGCTGATGGCGTTCGTCGGCGCCCTGGTGGGCCCGCCGCGCGCCATCCTCACCGTGTTCGTGGGCGCCGCCATCGGCGCCTCGGCGTTCATTCTCGTCGTCTATCCGGTGGCCTGGTTCCGCCGCGACCGCCGCATGGAACAGGGCGAACTGCCGCTCGGGCCCACGCCGTTCGAACCGCCGCTGGTGCCGTTCGGCGTATTCCTTGCGCCTGCGGCCGTCGTGACATTGCTTTGGGGAAATGCGGTGTTCGCGTGGATCTTCAGCGGCTGACGGCCGCCCGCTTCACCTCCGGCGTCGATGATCGATGAATCGCCGCGCGCCGGCGGCGCGCTGGCGCGCTACACGCGCGACCTGACGGCCGACGCCCGCGCCGGCCGGCTGGAGCCGGTGCGCGGCCGCAAGGACGAGATCGCCCGCGTCATCGACATCCTGCTGCGCCACGGCAAGAGCAACCCGGCGCTCGTGGGCGCCGCCGGCGTGGGCAAGACGGCCATCGCCGAGGGGCTGGCCCAGCGCATCGCCGAGGGCACCGTGCCGTTCGCGCTCCGCGACGTGCGGCTGCTGTCGCTCGACCACGTGTCGCTCCTCGCCGGCTCGACCTACCGCGGCCAGTACGAGGAACGCATCCGCGCGCTCGTGGCCGAGACGCAGGCCTCTCCAAATGTCATCCTGTTCGTGGACGAACTGCACAACCTGATCGGGCAGGGCACGGCCATGGGCACGGCGATGGACGCCGCCAACATGCTCAAGCCCGCCCTGGCCCGCGGCGACTTCCGCGTGATCGGCGCCACCACGGACGAGGAATACGACCGCTGGGTGCTCGGCGACCCGGCGCTGGAGCGGCGCTTCCAGAAGGTGGCGGTGCGCGAGCTGAGCGTGGACGACACGCTGGACGTGCTGCGGGCGCGCAAGGCACGGCTGGAGCGGCACCACAGCGTGATCATCAGCGACGAGGCGATCGAGGCGGCCGTGGCGCTTACCGACCTCCACGTGCGCGACCGCCGCCGCCCCGACAAGGCCATCGATGCGCTGGACGAGGCCTGCGCGCATCTGCAGGCCGAGGCCACGTACGCGCCGGAAACCGAGGCCCTGCTCAAGCGGCGCCGCGGTCGTCCGAAATCCGAGGGCCGCCGAGCGCCGCCGCGCGCGCTCGACGACGATCCGGAGCGCGAAGAGACCGCCGGCCGCTCCGGCTTCGACGTGCTCGAACGGTTCGGCGCGGCGCTGGAGGCGGCGCTCACCGAGGCCGACGCATTCGACCGGCCCGACGAAGGCGCGCCCGCCGCGGCGGCGCGTGCCCGGCCGGCGGCCCCTCCGTCGGCGCCGGCGCCGGCGCCGGAGCCGGCCGCGGGCGCGGCGCTCGATGCCGAGATCGCGCAGCGGTTGATCGCCGAGGGCGTGGTCGTGCGCGGCCGGGATGTGGCGCGCGTGGTGGCACTCATGTCGGGAGGTCCGGTCACGTGGGGTTGAGGAATATCAGATACACGCTCGCGCTTGGCCTGGCGGCCCTGGCCCTCGCGGCCTGCGGCCGCCGCAACGGCAAGTCGGGGCAGGGACTGTACGGCGACCTCGTCGCCGACGCCGTGCCCAAGGTGGAGAAGGCGGTGGGCGTGCCGTTCAAGACGCCGCCCAAGTTCGCCGTGCTCACGCGCGAGCAGGTGCGCGACTTCCTGCTCAAGAAGTTCGACGAGGAGACGCCGGCCGCCGAGCTGGCCGGCCAGGAAGCGGCGTACAAGGCCTTCGGCTTCATTCCCGACTCCGTCGACCTGCGCAAGTTCCTCGTCGACCTGCTCACCGAACAGATCATCGGCTACTACGATCCGGGCTCCAAGCAGCTCTACATCGTGCAGGGCGCGCCCGCAGACCTGGCGGGTGTGACGGTCACGCATGAGCTGGTGCACGCGCTGCAGGACCAGTACGTGAACCTGGACTCGATCCAGCGAGCCACCGGCGACGACGACCGCCAGATGGCCGCGCAGGCGGTGATCGAGGGGGAAGCGACGTACGAGCAGATGGCGATCATGACCGGCGGCAAGGACGTCGCGGACCTCATGCCCGGCGGATGGGACAAGGTGCGCGAGATGATCCGCCAGTCGCAGGGCTCGCAGCCGGTGTTCGCCTCGGCGCCGGAGGTGATCCAGGAAGAGCTGCTCTTCCCGTACCTCAGCGGCGCCGAATTCGTCCGCCGCTTCAAGGCGCACTATCCCGGCAAGCTGCCGCTCACCGACCTGCCCGTTTCGACGACGCAGATCCTGCACGAACCGGCCTTCTTCGACAGCGTGCGCGACGTGCCGGCCACGGTCATGCTGCCGGCCACCCGGGGCGAGACCGTCTACGAGAATGACCTCGGAGAGTTCGAAACGCGCCTGTTCGTCTACCAGCATACGCGCGACCAGACGCTGGCCACCAACGCCGCCGAGGGCTGGGACGGCGGCCGGTACCGCATCCTCAAGGAGCCCGCGGGCACGGCCACGGCGTGGGTCACCGTGTGGCGGAGCGCCGTGGACGCCGCCGAGTTCGTGGATGCCATGGGCCAGGTGGCCGAGCGCCGCTACCGCACGCCGAATCCGACGTTCACGCCGGCCGGCGCCCGCGTCTACCGGGGAAGCAAGCGCACCGTCGCCGTCACGCCGTTCGAACTCGGCAATCGGAGCGCCGTGCTCTACGTGGACGTGCCCACGGGCAGTCCGATCACGCTGCTCGACCCGCAGGCGGTGCGGCTGAAGTAGGGCGCGTCACATGCCGGCCAGGTGCGAGAGCGAGAAGCCGATCACCGCGATCAACCCGCCCAGCACGTAGCCGATGAAGATGATCAGCCGCAGTTCGCGGTTGATCACGCCGCGGATCAGCTCCTCGAGCCGCTCGAAGCTGAAGGCCAGCACCTTGCGCTCCACCATGGCCTGCACGTCCAGCCGCTGGATGAGGCCGGGGAGCTGCGATTCCACCAGGTCCCAGATGGCCGGCGCGAAGGCGCCGCCCAGCCGCGTGGCGCTGTCGGGCGGCAGCAGGCGCCCCGGACGTCCGATCGGCCGGTCGAGCAGCCGCTGGATCGCCGCGCGCGCCGCGTCCTCGATCAGCTCGCGCGAGCGCGGCGACCGCGCCGCGGTCACGATCCATCCGGTGAGCATGTCGTCGTCGAGCGGGGCGAGCACCTCGCCCCACGTCTTCTGCTCGGCGCGGGCCAGCGCCGCGTCCAGCTTCTCCACGAGCAGGCCGCGCGTCTGCTCGGCGCGCAGCACGCGCACCAGCCCGCCGGCCACCGTGTCCATCACGGCCCGCGCGCGATCGCTGTCGGGCGCGCCCACGATGTCGGCCAGCGGCTTGGCGAGATACGACGTGATCGCCTCGTGCACCGCCGCCGTGATCCGCTCCCGCACCGCCGAATCCTCGAGCAGTTCGCCCAGCTGCTCGGCGCCGTCCTTCTCCACCGAGTCGAGCGCCTTGTCCAGCGTGCGTTCGGTGACCACCAGTTTCGCGATCAGCCGCTCGTGGAACTTGAGGTCCTCGACGAACCGCGAGAACAGGCTGTGCAGCCGGACGCGAATGCGTTCGCGCGCGCCGGGGTCGCGGAGCACGCCGGCCAGCTTCTCCACCGCGATGGGCAGATAGGCCTCGATGCCGCCGTCGATGGCGGCCACGAACGCCGGCGGCACCTGCTCCATGAGCGGTTCCCTGGACGTCAGCATGGCGCGGGCCCGGCGCTCCACGTAGTCGCGCACGCCCTGGGCCAGTTCGTCCGACTGGGCGAACTCGGTGGCCCACCGGCCCGCCTGCGCCGTGATGGCGGCGCGCCGCTCGGCGGTGAGGACGCCCCCCACGAGCCGGTCCCGGAGTTCGGCGCGGCGGCGGACGACGAAGGCGCGGGCCCGCGTCTCGAACTCGGGCGAGTCGGTGAACTCGGCCAGCCGCTCGACCACGATCGGCACGCCCGACGTGAGCGCCCGCTCCACCTCGAGCAGGACGGACGGCGGCAGCACCTCGCGCAGCGTGCCGCGCTCGGTGTCGAGCACGTTGCCGATCACCAGCGCCAGCGTCTCGTCCAGCTTCTCGCGCACGCCGGCCCGGGTCAGCTCGGCCATGATGTCGGTGGGCGTGAGCAGCCGTTCGCCCACCGTGCGGCCCAGGCTCCTGGCCAGCCGCGCCTGGTTCTTGGGAATGGCGCCCTGGAATCCCAGCACGCGACGGCGCGGATGGAAGAGCATCCACACGGCCACGGTGTCGGACGCGCCGCCGGCCACCGTGCCGATGGCCACGCGCACGGCGAACTGCAGCCACGGATTCTGGGGGTCGAGCATCGCGCGTCAGCCGCTCAGGGGGCGTCGGCGGCCAGCGGCTCTCCCGACGACGATCCGTCGCGCGACTTGGCGCCGTCGCCGGCCCGCCGGCGGGGCGGGCGCGCCCGGGCGCCCTCCTGATCGAGCAGGGCGTGCTGGAGCACCTGATCCATGCGGTCGACGAACACGAACGCCATGTGGGCGCGCACCTCCTCGGGCACGTCGCGCACGTCCTTCTCGTTCGCCTTGGGCAGGATCACCTCGCGCAGGCCCGACCGGTAGGCGGCCAGCACCTTCTCCTTCACGCCGCCGATCTCCAGCACCTTGCCGCGCAGCGTCACCTCGCCGGTCATCGCCAGGTCGCGGCGCACCGGGCGCTGGCTCAGCACGCTGGCAATGGCGAGCGTGATCGTGATGCCCGCGCTCGGCCCGTCCTTGGGAATGGCGCCAGCCGGCAGATGGATGTGCAGATCGTTCTCCTTGAACGTGGCCTCGGCGATGCGCGAGCTGGCCGGCCCGCGACCGGACGTACGAATGCGCCGCGTCCACGGATTCACGCATCACGTCGCCGAGCTGCCCGGTGACGGTGAGCCGTCCCGTGCCGGGCATCCGCAGCGCCTCGATCACCATCAGCTCGCCGCCGCTCGCCGTCCAGGCGAGGCCGCTCACCACCCCCACCTCGGGCTCCTGCTCGGCCGGCTCGGCCACGTAGTGCGGCACGCCGAGCAGCGCTTCGGCGCGCGCCTCGTCGATGAGCCACGCCCCCTCCTCGCCCTCGGCCTTGCGCCGCGCCCGCTTGCGCAGGATCGACGCCAGGTTGCGTTCGAAGGTGCGCAGCCCCGCTTCGCGCGCGTAGCGGTTGGAGATGAAGTTGAGCGACTCGTCGGTGAACTGGACGTCGAGTTCCGACAGGCCGTGGTCCACCAGCATCTTCGGCAGCAGGTAGCGCCAGGCGATCTCGACCTTCTCCTCCATCGTGTAGCCCGCGATCTTGATGATCTCCATGCGGTCGCGCAGCGGGCCCGGGATGTCGAACAGATTGTTCGCCGTGCAGATGAAGAGCACCGACGAGAGGTCGAACTCGAGGTTCAGGTAGTGGTCGGTGAAGTTCCGGTTCTGCACCGGATCCAGCACTTCGAGCATCGCCGCCGCCGGATCCCCCGACGGCCCGCCCCCCGACATCTTGTCGATCTCGTCGATCATCAGGATCGGATCGTTCACCTGGACGCGCCGCAGCGCCTGCAGCAGCAGGCCGGGCATGGCGCCCACGTAGGTGCGGCGATGGCCGCGGATCTCGGCCTCGTCGCGCACGCCGCCCACCGAGATGCGGTAGCAGGGCCGGCCGACCGCCGCCCCGATCGCTTCGCCCAGGGACGTCTTGCCGGTGCCCGGTGGCCCCACGAAACAGAGGATCGGCCCCTGCGACTTACCGCCGCGCAGCTTGCGCACCGCCAGGAATTCGAGAATCCGTTCCTTGGCCTCGTGCAGCCCGTAGTGCCGCGCGTCGAGCGCCGCCTCCACCTCGGTCATTTGGATTTCGTGATGGCCCGAGTGCTTGCTCCAAGGCAGGGCCAGCACCCAGTCGAGATAGGTGCGCACCACCTGGTACTCGCTCGACGCCGGCGCCAGCAGCCGCAGGCGGTCCACCTCCCGCGTCGCCTCGGCCAGCGCCTTCTCGGACAGCCCCGCGTCCTCGATGCGCTTGAGCAGCTCGAGCACGTCCTTCTCGTGGGGATCGGTCTCGCCCAGCTCGGTCTGGATGGCGCGCAGCTGCTGGCGCAGGAAGAACTCGCGCTGGTGCTCGTCGATCTTGATCTCGGTCTGCTTCTTCACGTCGTCCATGACGCGGGCCCGGGCCACCTCGCGCTCCAGGCGCGTGAGCACGAACCGCAGCCGCTGGCCGATGTCGAGGCGCTGGAGCACCTCGTCGCGGTCGGCGACGCGGAAGCCGAGATTGGTGGCCGCCAGGTCGGCGAACCGGCCGGGGTCGGCCACGTTCATGCGCAGGATCGACGGCACGTCGCCCGAGATCTTCTCGCCCAGATCGGCCACGATCTCGGCGGCCGCGATGACGCGCGTGATCAGGCCGCGCCCCTCCATCGCGTCCACCGGCGTCTCCGGGGCCTCGCGCACGATCGCCACGGGATAGGGCTCGGTCTGCTGGATGTCCTCGATCATGATCCGCTGCAGCCCCTGCAGGGTGATCTGGACGGTGTTGCCGGGCAGGTTGATGCGCTCGTGCACCCGCGCCGCCACGCCGATGCGGTTCACCACAGCTGCCGTGTCGAGCGGATCGTCGGCTTCTCCCGGCGCGACGACCAGCGCCACCGAGACCCCGGGCTCCGGGTTGGCGTCGAGCAGGCTGATGTTTTCGGGGGCGCCCATCTGCACGGCGATGGTGCCGTGGGGGAAGACGATCGTGGAGCGCAGCGCCATCAGCGGCATCGTGCGCGGCAACAGGGCCGAAAAGAGATCTTCCTGCCGAGAGACCTTAGGCATTCGCCTCGAGGGGTGGGTTTCGAGTCGGACGGCGATGCGGCGGTGGGGCCGGGAAGGGCGCGTGCGGCACCCCGTTCCCTTGTCTTAAATCATAACAGGATCTACGTTTAAGGGCTATGTTCGACGAGCTGAGTTCCAAGCTGGAATCCGCGTTCTCGCGCCTGCGGGGACGCGGCGTTCTTTCTGACGCCGACATCAAGGAAGGGCTGCGCGAGATCCGCCGCGTCCTCCTCGAAGCCGACGTCAATTTCCAGCTCACCCGCGAGTTCCTGGAGCGGGTGGAGAAGAAGGCCGTCGGGGTCAGCCAGCTGCGCACGGTATCGCCGGCGCAACAGCTCGTGAAGATCGTCCACGACGAACTCACGGCGATGCTCGGCGAACGCCGAGAGGGGCTGAAACTCAGCTCTGTGCCGCCCACGGTCGTCATGATGGTGGGTTTGCAGGGATCCGGCAAGACGACAACCGCCGCGAAGTTGGCCCGGAAGCTCAAGAGCGAGGGCCGGGCCACCCGCCTGATCGCCGCCGACGTCTACCGGCCCGCCGCCATCGACCAGCTGGAGACGCTGGGCCGCGACCTCGACGTGCCGGTGTACGCCGACCGGTCCACCACCGACGTCGTGAAGATCGCGCTGGCCGGCCTCGACCAGGCCCGCCGGGCCCGCGACCGCGTGGCGATCATCGACACCGCCGGCCGGCTGCAGATCGACGACGAGATGATGGCCGAGCTGGAGCGGCTCAAGGCCGCCGTGCACCCGGACGAGATCCTGCTCGTGGCCGACGGCATGACCGGCCAGGACGCGGTGCGCATCGCCCAGGGGTTCGACCAACGGCTGGGCGTCACCGGCGTGGTGCTCACCAAGATGGACGGCGATGCCCGCGGCGGCGCGGCCCTGTCCATCTACGGCGTCACGAAGAAGCCGATCAAGTACGTGGGCGTGGGCGAGAAGACCGACGCGCTTGAGGAGTTCCACCCCGACCGCATGGCCGGGCGCATCCTCCAGCAGGGCGACATCATCACGCTCGTCGAGAAGGCGCAGTCGGCGTTCGACGCCGACGAGGCCAAGAAGCTCGAGAAGAAGGTGCGCAAGGAGGGGATGGATCTGAACGACTTCCTGGGCGCGATGCGGCAGATCGAGAAGCTGGGCCCGCTCGAAGGCGTGCTGAAGCTCCTCCCCGGGGTGAACAGCAAGATGCTCCAGCAGGTGAAGCAGGCCGACCCCAGGCGGATGAAGCACCTCGAGGCGATCGTGCTGTCCATGACGCCGGCCGGAGCGCAAGGATCCGGCGCTGATGAACGGGTCGCGCCGCGCCCGCGTGGCCAAGGGCAGCGGCCGGCCGATCTGGAAGTCAACCGGCTGCTGGAGCAGTTCCGCGAGATGCGGAAGATGATGAAACGGGCCGCCGGCGGCGCCGGGGGCCCCCGTCCGGGCATGTTCGGCGGAATGCGTTAGGTTTGGAGGTCGCAGGAAAAACGGGTGCGGCCGGGAAATGCCCGGCACGCGAGGAGCCCGGGAGCAGCACCGTCACGCTACACCGAGGAGCACTACAATGGCAGTCAAGCTTCGGCTGCGCCGCGCTGGTCGCAGCAAGCAGCCCTACTACCGCATCGTCGTCGCCGATTCGCGCAGCCCGCGCGACGGGCGGTTCATCGAGATCATCGGCCAGTACGCTCCCCGGCAGGGCGAGACGGCGCTCAACCTGAAGACCGACCGCGTGCACCACTGGCTCGACAACGGCGCCCAGCCCACCGACACGGTGCGCTCGCTGCTGCGGAAGGCCGGCGTGCTGAAGACGCGGCACGAGGCCCGGTTGGCCGAAAAGCTCAAGGGCAAGGCCGTCGCCATCGACGCGCCCACCGAGAGCTGAGAGCGCGGCGCATCGCACCATGGCCGCGCCCGAACTGCTGATCGTCGGGCGGGTTCGCAAGGCACACGGCATCCGCGGCGAACTCGTCGTCGAGCCGATCACCGACGGGCCGGACGCGATCTTCGCGCCCGGCCGTCGTGTCTTGGCCGGCACCACGACCGGCGACCCAGCCCCCGACGGCCGCGAGCTGCACGTGAGCACCGTCCGCCCGATGGGCGACGGGTTTCTCGTCAAGTTCGACGAGATTCCCGACCGCACGGCGGCCGAGCTCTGGCGCGGCCGCTACTTCCTGGTGCCCGCCGCCGAGGTGCCGCCGCCGGACGATGACGAGGTCTACCTGCACGAACTGCCCGGCATGCACGTCGTGCTGGTCTCCGGCGAGCCCGTGGGGGAGGTCGAGGACTTCTACGAACTGCCCCAGGGGGTGGCCATCGACGTCGCCCGGGCGGGCGGCGGCACGGTCATGGTGCCCTTCGACGAGCGCGTGGTGGTGGGCGTCGATCGCGAGGCGCGCGTGATCACCATCGATCCCCCCGCCGGGCTGCTCGACTGATGCTCCGCGTCAACATCGTCACCATCTTCCCCGAGTTCTTCGCCGGGCCGCTCTCGCTCAGCATTCCGTCGCGGGCGCGCGACGCGGGAAGCGTGGAGTACCGCGTGGTGGACCTGCGCGACTACACGCACGACCGGCACCGCACGGTGGACGACTATCCGTACGGCGGCGGGGCGGGGATGGTGATGAAGCCCGGCCCGTTCTTCGAGGCGGTCGAGGCGCTCGGCGCTCAGCCGCCGGTGGTGCTCGTGTCGGCGCGCGGGCGGCAGTTCACGCACGCCGACGCGGCGCGGTTCGCGGCCGGCGGCGAGTTGACGATCCTGTGCGGCCACTACAAGGACGTGGACCAGCGGGTGGCCGACCACCTGGCCACGGAGGAGCTGTCGCTGGGCCCGTTCGTGCTGAGCGGCGGCGAGCCGGCGGCGCTGGCCATCGTCGACGCCACGGTGCGGCTGCTGCCGGGGGCGATGTCCGATCACGACAGCGCGCGCACCGACTCCTTCTACGACGATGCCGGCATCAGTGCGCCAAGCTACACGCGGCCGCCGGAGTATCGGGGGCTGACGGTGCCCGAGGTGCTGCTGTCGGGGGACCACGCGAAGATCGCCGCCTGGCGGAAGGCCCAGTCGGAGCGGCTGACCGAGGAGCGCGCGGTGGCGCCCGCGGATCTCAGCCGGGCAAGGGCCAAGGAGCTGGATACGGAATCCACGGAGTAGACGGACAACAAACGGAATGGTCCTGTGGGGATCCGGCATCGAGGTTGGTACCGGTTGGCCTGACGCCGGGTGGTGGCGGGCAACTTTGAGGCCTCGCCTCCGCAACCCCACCAGCTCTTGTCGTTTGGCTGTTCCCGGTCCGTCGCCTCCGTAAGATCCGTATCCCCCAGGGGTGGCCCGCGCCTGTCACCCGGCGTTGCGCCAACGGCTGGCGTCGCGGCGCGAGGGTCGCTATTTTCCCAAGTCTGCACCCGATAACCCGATATTTGACGGGCCCTTAGCCCGGAGACACATATGCACGCGTTCATCGAAACCCAGAAAGAGTGGCTGCGCACCGACATCCCGGCGTTCCGCGCGGGCGACACCGTGCGCGTGAACGTGCGCGTGAAGGAAGGCGAGAAGGAGCGCACCCAGGCGTTCGAGGGCGTGGTGCTGGCCCGCCGCGGCTCCGGAGTCAGCGAGACCTTCACGGTCCGCAAGATCTCCAACGGCGTCGGCGTGGAGCGCATCTTCCCGGTGCACAGCCCGATGATCGGCGACCTCACCATCGTGCGGCGCGGGCGCGTGCGGCGCGCCAAGCTGTACTATCTGCGCCAGCTCACGGGCAAGGCCACGCGCATCAAGGAACGCAAGGTCCGCGTCGTCGTCCCCAGCGAAGGTTCCGCCGAAGGCGAATGACCCATGGCGGCCGGTGCTGACCGCTCGTCAGCGCGCTCGCGCCGCCATCGCTGGAGCACGATCGAACGCGACCTGCGCCTGCAGATCGGCCCGCTCCTGGCGGGCGTGGATGAAGTCGGACGGGGCCCCCTCGCGGGCCCCGTTGTCGCATGCGCCATCATCATGCCGCCCGGCGCGCGCGCCATCGCCGGCGTCAACGATTCCAAGCAGCTCCGGGCCGCCGAGCGGGAGCGGCTGGCGGTGACCATCCGGGCCCGCGCGCTGGCGGTTGCGCTCGGCGCCGCCAGCGTGCGCGAGATCGACGAGATCAACATCTACAGGGCCACCGTGCTGGCGATGCGGCGCGCCATCGGCCGGCTCGCGATCGCGCCCGACCATCTGATCGTCGACGGCAATCCCATCCGGACGCTGGGGCATCCGCACACGGCAGTCGTCGGCGGCGACGCGCGCTGCTACAACGTGGCCTGCGCGTCGATCGTGGCCAAGGTGACCCGCGACCGCCTCATGCGCGCCCTCGCCCGGCGCTACCCGCAGTACCACTGGGAGCGGAACGTGGGCTACGGCACCCCTGCCCACCTGAAGAGCCTGTGGGCCCACGGCGCTTCGGTGCACCATCGCCGGTCGTTCCTGCCGCGGGTGCAGACCGAAATCTTCGAGTAGGAGCACACGCGTGGGTGGGGGGCCGACGGGGGTCGCCCCGCGTGTGCGACATTGCACCGACCACCGCTTGAAAGAAACCGTTTCCTAAACAAACGTATCGCACGCCATGTAGATATGGCCTGGTCGAATTAATGGGCCCCAAGACATTAAGAGATCGATGTGACGGGGCTCCCGCATGGCGCAGTTATACCTCACTGAATCGGGAGTTGCACTAACACGTGCGTCTCCGGGCCGTGATCGCACCCCTTCATCCTCGGTCACTGCAGCTCACCCGGGCAGTTCCACCTCTTCGTACCGGGGGTAGCGTGGCCAAGCAAGCAATGTGATTAGGATCGCGTTCTCGCACGAAACGCCGCCGGCGCATGCGCCGTCGGCGCTTGGCAGTTTGAGTCGATGGCCTTCGACCTCCCTCGAGGCCAGCGTAGTGCACCCGCCGCCATCGAGGCGGCGATCATCGGAGGAAGACATGCGATTGGGACGCTGGAAGCTGTTCGCGGGCGGTTTGGCCGCGTTGCTTTTCCTGATGGGATCGGCGCCTGCTGTCCAGGCACAGGGGACAGTGACCGGACGCGTGACGGCCGTCGGGACGAATGAGCCGTTGAGCGGCAGCCGGGTGATGCTCGTCGGATCCAACCTGGCGACGGAATCCGGGGCGGATGGGCACTATACGCTCCGCGGCGTGCCGGCTGGGCCCGCGCAGGTGCGCGTGATCCGCGTGGGCTATCAGGAACAGAAGATGCCGATCACCGTGGTGGCCGGGCAGACCGTGACGCTCGACTTCACGATGACGCAGGCGGTGGTCCAGCTCTCCGAGATCGTCACCACGGCCACCGGCCAGCAGCGCCGCGTGGAACTCGGCAACGCCGTGAGCACGCTCGGCGACGTGACGCAGAAGGTGGAAACGACGCCGGTGAACAGCCTGGCGGACCTGATGGTCGCCAAGTCGCCGGGCGTGACGGTGTTGCCGGGCGCCATGACCGGCGCGGCGCCGGTGGTGCACATCCGCGGTATTGCCTCGCTGGCCACGAACGGGTCGGGCATCAGCAACAACCCGATCTACGTGATCGACGGCGTGCGCGCGAACTCGGGCACGATCAGCCTGGGCACGGGCGGCACGAGTGCCAGCTTCCTCAACGATCTCGATCCGAACGACATCGAGGACGTGGAGATCGTGAAGGGTCCGTCGGCGGCGACGCTGTACGGCACCGACGCGGCGAACGGCGTGATCGTGATCACGACCAAGAAGGGCCGGGCCGGCGCGACGCGCTGGACCTGGTACGGCGAAGGCGGCAACGTCGACGACCGGAACAAGTATCCGACGGATTACGCGCTGTGGGGGCACAACGCGACGAGCGGCGCGCTCCAGCGTTGCACGCTGGTCACCGAGAGTCTCGGGAGCTGCGCGCGTCGACAGCCTGACCTCGTTCAACGTGATGATGAACCCGGCCACGACGTCCATTCACATGGGCAACCGCAACGCCTACGGCGCTCAGGCCAGCGGCGGGTCGGACCAGGTGCGCTTCTTCGTGAGCGGCGATTACCAGCAGGAAATCGGCGCGCTCCAGATGCCGCAGTTCGCGCAGGCCACCCTCGTCGATTCGATGGGGACGCCGATGCGCGACGAGTGGCTGCACCCCGAAGCGTTCCAGACGTACGGCGCGCGCACGAACCTGAGCGCGAGCCTGAGTCCGAAGTTCGACCTTACGATGTCGGCCGGGTTCTCGAACACGAACCAGCGGCTGCCGCAGGTGGACAACAATACGTTCAGCTTCATCTACAGCGCGCTCAACAACCCGGGCTTCAACCACAACGGCCTGGGGTACAATGAGGCTGGTACGCTGGGTGAGTTCCGGAACGGATACGGCGGCTTCAGCCCCGCCCAGACCTTCCAGGTCGTGCATGAGAACGGGACCCAGCGCTTCATCGGTTCCGGCGACGCGCAGTGGCGGCCCTTCGGCTGGATGACCAACCAGGGCACGATCGGCATGGACCTGGCGGACAACATGTACAACTCGATCTGCCGGTTCGACGAATGCCCGAACTCGGGCACGACGCGCCAGGGCTCGGCGTCGACGACGAATACAAACTTCCGCAACCTGTCGGCCAAGCTGATCAGCAACTCGACCTGGCAGGCCCGGCACAACCTGACCGTGACCACCACGGTGGGCGCCGACTACACGAACCAGGAGCACGGACGGCGTCACGGGCAGCGGCACCAACCTGCCGCCGGGCGCGCAGACGGTGGGCGCGGCCGCGGTCAAGAACGCCAGCAACACGCTCCAGACGGTGAACAAGACCCTCGGGTTCTACGTGCAGGAAGAGGCGGCATTCCGCGACCGGATGTTCGTGACCATCGCCGCGCGCTCCGACCAGAACAGCTCCTTCGGCACCAAGTTCTCGAACATCGTGTATCCGAAGGCGAGTCTCTCGTGGATCATCTCCGACGAGAGCTTCTTCCCGAAGATCAACTGGCTGAACCAGTTCCGGCTGCGCAGCGCGTACGGCGCCTCCGGCGTCTCGCCGGGCGGCACGGTGGCCCTGGCCACCTTCGGCGCCTCGACGGCGAACATCGCCGGCGTCCCGGGCTCGACCACGAGCACCGACACGCCGGGCCTCCTGGCCTCGGCCCTCGGCAACCCGAACCTCAAGCCGGAACGCTCGGCGGAGTTGGAGGCCGGGTTCGAAGCGAACGTGCTCGACAACCGCGCGCACTTCAGCGCGACGTACTACGACAAGACGCACGCACGACGCCATCATCAGCCAGGTCATCGCGGCCTCGTCGGGCGCCTCGGCGCTGTCGGTGCTCAAGAACCTGGCGTCGGTGGAGAACAACGGCCTCGAACTCGAGGTCAACTCGACGATCATCGACCGGCGCATGCTCGGCTGGGACATCACCGTCGCGGCCTCGCACAACAGCAACAAGATCCTGTCGTTGGGCAAGGATCCGACGGGTAAGGCGAATGCGACCATCGGCACGGGGCCTCTATCGGGACTCGGTGGGCGCTCCCGGTCAACGCCGTGTTCGGCCGCCCGTACACGTACAGCGACGCGAACGGCGACGGCATCATCACGCCGACCGAAGTGACCGTGAACCCGACCTACGCGTACGCCGGCTACTCGGCGCCGCGCGACATCTTCTCGGTCACGAACGGGTTCGATCTGTTCAACCGGATGCTGCGCATCACCGTCCTGACCGACTACAAGGGCGGGAGCATCCTGTTCAACAACTCGTACGAGTTCTACTCGGCGAACGCCACCTGGTACTCGAGTGCACGTCAAGAGCACGCCGCTGTGGGACCAGGCGCGCGCCGTGGCCTACTCGAGCGCCAAGAACCCGAACTCGTACTGGGGTTTCCAGGAGAGCACGCAGTTCTGGAAGCTGCGTGAGGTGTCGGCGGCCCTGACGCTGCCGAACACGATCTCGGGCAAGTTGCGGGCGCGCGACGCGCAGCTCGTGTTCTCGGCGCGCAACCTGCACACGTGGACCAACTACACCGGTCCCGATCCCGAAGCGAACTACAGCACCGGCGACACGCAGACGGACTTCTCGACGCTGGCGCCGCCGACGTACTTCATTCTCCGCCTCAACCTCCATTACTAGCCCCTTCGAGGACGATCTACGATGAATACATTCAGCCATCGGGCTCGAGGAAGCACCGCGGCGCTGTTGACCGCCTGCGGTAGTCTTCTCCTCGGGGCCTGCGACGTGAAACAGCAGCTGCTGGCGCCCGCAGCAGCCGGGCGTGATCAGCCCGTCGGCGGTGGTGACCGCCACGGCGGCCGACGCGCTCTACACCGGCGCGCTCGGCCAGTTGAAGTCCGCCATGCTCAACGGCGGCAACAACACCGAAGCGCTGTGGGAGTGGGAGGCGCTGTTCACCGACGAGGATCGCTCGGTGGACACGTTCAGTCAGCGGCAGAACGACGACCAGCGCAACCTGCAGACGAATGACGCGGTGCTCACGCCGATCTACAGCTCGGCGCAGCAGGCGCGCGGCCGCGCCCGCGACGCCATCAACGCGCTCCTGGCCTACGATCCGTCGGCCACCGGCAAGCGGGACGTCGGCGAGATGTACCTGATGATGGGGTACCTCGAAATGGAGATGTCGGAGGTGTTCTGCAACGGCATCCCCTTTGGCGAGACCGTGGGCGGCGTGCCGCAGTACACGCAGCCGCTCATGAGCGCCGACGGTTCCAAGCTGGCGAGCGCTCGCATCGACACCGCCCTCACGTATCTCACGGGCACCGATGCCGGCACGCTCAACATCAAGTACGCGGCGCTCGTCACCCAGGCGCGCGCCCAGGTCGATCTCGGCAACTTCGCGGCGGCCGCGGCGCTGGTGGCGTCGGTGCCGACGAGCTTCCAGTACAACTTCACCTACTCGCAGACCACCTTCGACAACGGTTATTGGGTGATGGGCGCGAGCGTGAAGCGCTACTCGGCGGGCGACAGCATCGATCTCGCCGGACCGATCCTGAACGCGATTCCGTTCGCGCGCTTGAACGATCCGCGCGTGTCGGTCACCGACACGCACACGAAGGCGGAGGACAACGTGTCCGACTTCGTGGCGGTGAACAACTGGGGCCGCGATGATCCGATTCCGGTGGTCTCCGGCATCGATGCCCGGCTGATCGAGGCCGAGGCGAAGCTGCAGGCGAACGACATCGCGGGGATGATGACGATCCTGAACACGCTCCGCGCGTCGCCGCAGACGCTTGGCATCTTCAAGGTGGCGGCCATGGCGGCGTTGCCGACGCCCGCCGGACCATCCGACGGCTACGCAACTATTCTTCCGCGAGAAGGCGCTCTGGCAGTATCCAGCGCGGCTATCGCATGGACGACCTGCGCCGCCTCGTGCGGCAGTACAAGCTGCCGCAGAACCAGGTCTTCCCGTCCGGCAACTTCACCGCGCTGGCGACGCCGTCGGGCCAGTATGGCACGCAGGTGGCCTTCCCGGTGCCCGACGCCGAGTGGACCAACCCGAACTTCACGGGCTGCATCGATACGAACGCCTGACCTGCGGTGGGACGGTAGGTCAGTAGGTCAGTGAGAAACGGAACAGCCCGCATCACAAATGTGATGCGGGCTGTTCCGCCTTTCCGGATGACCCGGGCGGGTTTCGAACCCGCGACCTACGGATTAAAAGTCCGTTGCTCTACCAGCTGAGCTACCGGGTCGTGCGACGATAAGTGCCCAAGCTACAGCGGATTAGAGCAAAAGTCGACCCAAGCTAACGCCGCTGAACCTGCCGGGCGCCACATGCCGTCGCCGAGTCGCGCGATGCCAGCGGACCGCGGGCACGTCGCCGCTCACCTTCTGAACACCCACCCCGCGGTCAGCGACGCGTACGCGTGCGGCCGGCCGGCCGCGTACATCCGTCCGTCGAACACCGCGCGGTAACCGATCGACAGCGCGTGGTACAGGAGCGACAACCCGAGCGCGTGTTCGGCGTAGAAGCGCTCGTGGCCCACCGGTGCCACGCCACGCGCGGCGCTTCGATCCTGGAACAGGTCATACGCCACCGCATTGCCGGCGAGCGACGCCGTGGCCGCCAGTTCGGGCTCATCGCCGGACGAGGGCGGGAGCCACGGGTTGCGCAGGTCGATGCCGAAGCGCGCTTCGACCTGCGCGCTGCCCTGCGTGAGGACATTGCCGGCCGTCGCGCTCGCCGAGGGAATGAGCTGCAGGGCGACGGGTCCGGCCGCGCCAATCGTCAGGAGCTCCCGGTGTTCGTACGTCGCGATCACGCCGGGCTCGAACGGCAGCTGGTGGCGCCAGTCGATGGGCGCGTTGAACGCCGGCGCGAACGCGTGGGCCAGCTTCTGCGTGAACTGGGCCAGCGACGGCGGGCCGGTGACGCCGATGGTCAGATCGAACAGGTCGGCGCGGTCGGCAGCCACGCGGCGCTGCTCCTCGCCGTAGTAGAGCCAGCCCGCGCTCGGCCGCGCACCGACGGTCTTGAAGCTCTCGTCGTCGTTGCGTTCCGGCGTGTACATGTCCTGGCCAATCCACGACGAGGACGTCACGCACGGCACGGTCGCTCCACGGCAGGCGGGATCCCGGGTCCAGAGCCGGGTGGCCCACCAGGGTTTCCAGGAGTTCTCGTAGACGATGCGGACGCCACTCGTGTAGTCCTCGTCCGGGCGGTCCCACGGCGGCTGCCAGAAGTCGAAGGCGTCGTTGTCGGTGCGCAGCGTGATGGCGCGCGGCAGGCGCGCGGTCGAGTCGGGACTGTTCTGGGCGGCGGCGGAACGGGCCGATGCCAGGAACAGCGCGATGGCGGCGAGGTCGAGGGTTAGGCGCCGAAGGCGCCGCACGTTCAGCTTGGCTTCGGGAACAGCGGGTCGATCCATGGCGCTTGGTGCTCCGCCTGTCGGGACCGGGACAGTATACAGGGCGAGCGAGCCGCGGTCACGCCACGAGGGCGATTCGGGGTGCGGGCGTTGGCCTACCGGTGCTCCAGCCTCGCCGCGTTGGCGGCTTCTCGTTCGCCCGGCACCACCGATAGCCGCTCCCCCAGCATCCCGTCCACCGCCTCGATCACGGCCCCGGCGTCGATCGAGCGCAGATGCTCGCGCTCGCTGCCCACCACCCGGCGGCCCGGCGTCGCGAACGGCCACCACTCCTCCTTGCCCAACGGGTGCAGGGACACGAGCGGCGTGGCGAACGCCGAGGCGAGATGGCAGACCGCGGTGTCGGGGCTGACGACCAGCTCCGCGGTGGCCACGAGCGCCGTGAGCTGGGCCAGGTCGGGCACGTGGCCGATGGAGCGGGACTGCCGGGCGAGCGCCGCGATCGACGCGGCGTCAACGGGAAGTCCGACGACGACGATCACGGCCGCCGGATCGCGCCGGCGGATGTGGGCGAGCAGGGCGGCGAATCGGTCGTCGGGCCAGCGCCGCGCCGGATGGCCCGCCGACAGGTTGACCAGGATCCGGCGGCCTGCCCAGCCGCGCGACGCCCAGAGTTCGCCGGACCACCGGCGGGCATCGGGTTCGACGGACAGCCAGGTCCGGCGGGCCGCGCGGGCGCCGGCGGGGCGGAACGGGGCCGCCAGTCGCAGCTGGCGCTCGAGGTGGGTGAGCTCCGCCGGGGGCGGCGGCACAGGGCGCGTGTACGCCCAATCGCCGCGCCGACCGGATTCGCCAATCCATATGGGCGCCCGCGAGGCCGCCATGAAGGCGATGGAGCGCGTGCGGACGTGGCGATGCACGAGCATCCCGTCGACCACGACGTCGTAGGGGGCGAGGCCCCGAACGGCGGCGGCGGCGGAGGCCAGCCCCCGGTCGGCGCGCGGGCAAGTGATCGCCCGGCGCACGTACGAGAGGCCCCGCAGGATGTCCGCGTTGCCCTCGGTGGCGACGACGTCGACGCGCGTCTCAGGATGCGAGTCCGCGATGGCGCGGATGGCCGGGAGACTGACGATCAGGTCGCCCAGCGGGCCCTCGCGAATGAACAGAACCTGCTGCGGGGCGTCGGCCAACGCGGGTTGCGGCGCGCGCGATGCCCGCCGCGGCGAGGCGGCGAGCGCCACGCGCAGCAGCACGTCGCGCGTGCGCTGTTCGATGCCGCGCAGGATCTCCCCCGAACGCTCGGACCGCTGCATGACTGCGATATACCCGGGCGGGGCGAAAAGGATCGGGCGCCCCGGCGGCGGAGGCGCGGCCCCCCTGGCCGGTGGACGCGGCCGGCTACCCGCGCGCCCAGAACAGGCCGTACACCAGCACGGCGAGCACGATCGACGTGAGCACCACGTACAACCGGTCCTTCTGCACGGCGAAGGCGCCGAGCGTGAGCGCCACGCGTGCCATGGGCGTCAGGATGAGCAGCACGAGGCCGAGCTGCACGAGCGCCGCCCGGTCTCCTGCCCTCACGCCGCGCACGATGCCGCCGAGGCTGGTGAGGGTCTCGGGCACGCCGCGGAAGGTGCCGTAGTCGGCGATCGCGCTCCCGTGTTGGGCGAGGAAGAGCAGGCCGCCGACGAGCGTCACGGCGGCGGCGATCAGGACGCCCACCTGCAGCAGCCGGCCAATGACCTGATCCACCTGCTGGTCGGTCCAGCGGGGCGTGGGGCCGTCCGGCGTCATATTCGTTTGCTGATCGCTCATATGCCCCCCGTGACGCCCTTGTACAGCATCTCGGCGGCCATCACGATGACGACCACGGAGAACAGCCGCCGCAGGAGCACCGGGTGGGCCCGGGTCAGGATCCGCGCGCCGAGCAGCGCCCCGGCGAGCACGCCGAGCATCACCGGAAACGCCACTGCGGGGTCGATGCGTCCGTCGTGCAGATACACGCCGGCGCTGGCCGCGGCGGTGACGCCGATCATGAAGTTGCTGGTGGTGGTGGACACCTTGAACGGCAGCTTCATGGCGTGGTCCATGGCCAGCACCTTGATGATGCCCGAGCCGATGCCGAGCAGCGCCGACAGGATGCCGGCCACGAACATCAGCGCGAACCCCGCCGGTACGCCCTGCACGGAATAGGGCTGCAGGCCGCTCGCCGTGGGATAGGTCGAATCGAGGCGGAAGACCAGCGCCCACTTGTCCGGGTGGTCGGACAGCACGTGTTCGGCGCGCGGCTGCAGCGACTGGTAGGCCGAGTACATGAGCACGACGCCGAACAGCACCGCGAGGGCGCCCGTGGGGATGAAGCCCGAGATGAGCGCGCCGGTGAGGGCGCCGATGGTGGTGCCCGTCTCGAGCAGGATGCCCACGCGGACGTTGGTGAAGCCCTCGCGCACGTAGGCCGCGGCGGCCCCGGACGAGGTGGCGATGACCGACACCAGCGAGGCGCCGATGGCGTAGCGGATGTCGACGTGGAAGATGAGCGTCAGCATCGGCACGATGACGAGACCGCCGCCGAGGCCGGTGAGGGCGCCGAGGAGGCCGGCGCAGACGGCGCCGGCGGCCACGAGCAGAGCGAGGGTGAGCACAGGCATCCGCCAAATCTGACCAGCCGGCGGGGACATGCAAGCGGTCCCCCCGTGAATCTTAGCGCGAGACCGAGCGCGTCGGCTGAGCCAGGGCCGCCGGCAGTCCCAGTGCCCGGAGCACGTCGAGGAATTTGGGGTCGGCGCGGACGGAATCGAAGATCGGTTCGGCGAGCGACTCCGCGGTGAGCAGCGGCGCGTGGGCCCTGGCCGCGGCGACGAGCGACGCCAGGGCCTGGGTACTGTCGCCGGCGCCGAGCTGGGCGTGCGCGGCGATGACGAGGGCGTCCGGGCTCTTGGCGTCCGCGGCGGCCTTGACGATCGCCTGGGCGTGCTGGGCGTCGCCGAGGCGCGCGTAGGCGTAGGCCAGCATGGCGCGGACGGCATCGGCCGACGAGTTGCGCCGGCTGCCGAGCGCGCCGGCCGCCTCCAGCGACACGAGCGCGGAGTCGGGATGACCGCCGAAGACCTGGGCCGAGCCCACGGCGAGCTGCGCGGCTGCCAGCGTGGAATCGAGCCCGAGAGCGCGGCGCGCGGCGGCGAGCGCGCCCGCCGCGTCGCCGGCGGTGCCGAGGGCGACGGCATAGGCGGCGAGGGCGGCGGCCGAGGTCTGGTCGAGCGTGGTCGCCCGCCGGAGTTCGCCCACGGCCTCGCCGACGCGCCCCTGCAGCAGGAGGTTCTCGCCGAGCCCCTGCCGCGACGCCGCGTCCCGCGGGTTGATGGCGACGGCCCGGCGGAAGTCCCGCTCCGCGTCGGCCCACCGGAAGCTGGCGGCGTAGAGGGCGCCCCGCGCCGCGTAGGCGTCGGCGAGCGTGCTGTCGAGCGCGATGGCGTGGGTGGCGACGGCGATGCCGTGGCGGATGGCCGTGTCGCCCGCCGCGGGATCGGAGCCGGCCAGCAGCGCGTAGGCGTGCGCCTGGGCGGCGTAGGCCTTGGCGAAGCTGGAGTCGCGGCGCACGGCCCAGGTCAGGGTGTCGATGGCGCGGCGCAGGCCCCAGACGCTGCGGCGGGTGATGAAGCCGGTGGCCCGCGTGTACGCCTCGTACGCGGTATCGTCCTTGGTGCCGCGGTCGGCGAGCATCTGCGGCGGCGGCGCGGCGAGCTTCGGTTCGAGCGCGGTGACGATGGACATCGAGATGTCCTGCTGCACCGCGAAGACGTCCTGCATCGTCCGGTCGAACACGTCGGACCACACGGAGAAGCCGTCGCCCGTGCTGTAGAGATTGGCGGTGATGCGCAGGCGGCTGGCGTCCCGCTGCACGGTGCCCACGAGCACGTAGCCGACGTCGTACTTGTTCCCCAACTCCTGCACCGTGCGGTAGGGCGCGGCGCCGGACGCGCCGGCCGGCTGGGCGGCCACGCGCAGCCCGGGAATGCGGATGAGGCCGCTCACCAGTTCGCTGGTGATGCCTTCGGCCAGGTAGCGGTCGCTCGTGTCGCTGCTGAGGTTGACGAACGGCACGACGAACAGGGAGTGGGCCTTGAGCGAATCCGGATTGGCGGCGGCGGCGGTGGCGGGAGCGGCGGTGTCGGCGCGCCCGCGCAGGCCGAGGAAGGCCGCGGTGGCGCCGCCGGCGATCACGAGGCCGGCGATCACGAGGCCGGCGAGGCGCCGGCGCGCCGGCCGCGGGCGGGCCGCGATCGCGGCGTCGGTGCTGACGATGGCGGGGTCATCGAGCGCGTCGACGATCTCGCGCGCCGATTGCGGCCGATCCTCGGGCTCCTTCGCGAGGCACCGCATGATGAGCGCGGTGAGGCGCGACGGAAGTCCGGGGCGCACCTCGTCGAGCGGGCGCGGGGGCTTGGAGAGGTGGGCGGCGAGCAGGGCCTGCGGCGTGAGCGAGGCGAAGGGCGGGCCGCCGGCCAGCATCTCGTAGGCCATGACGCCGAACGAGTAGATGTCGGCGCGGGCATCGACGGCGGGATCGGCGGCAATCTGCTCGGGGGCCATGTAGGCCGGGGTTCCGACGGTGGTGCCGATCTGCGTGAGGTTGCTGTCCCGCTCGCGACTGGGCGTGCGCTGCGCCGAGAGCACGGCCTTGGCCACGCCGAAGTCGGTGACCATGGCCGAGCCCGACGCGAGCAGCACGTTGTCGGGCTTGATGTCGCGGTGGACGATGCCGCGCTCGTGCGCGTAGGCGAGCGCGCGCGCCACGTCGCGGAGGATCGTCACCACCTCGCGGACGGGCATCGGGCCCGCCGCCTGCATGTGGGCGCGGAGCGACTCGCCCTCGATGTACGGCATCGTGAAGTACGGCAGGCCGTCCACTTCCCCGGCGGCGAGCACGCCCACGATGTGCGGGTTCTGGAGCGTGGCGGCGACGAGGATCTCGCGCATGAAGCGCTCGAAGTGCACCGACGCCGCCAGCTCCGGCGAGACGACCTTGACCGCGATGCGGCGGCCGAGCGCCTGGTCGTAGGCCACGAAGACGCGCGACATGCCGCCGCCGCCGAGCTCGCGCTCGACGGAGTAGGTGGGCCCGAGCTGGCGCTGCAGCGCGTCGCGGATGTCGGTCATGGTTCTGTGAGTATACGCGCCGCGCGGGTGAAGCGTGGGGTCACGGCCGCCGATGCCGCGATACGCGCCAGCGTCCGGTTTGTTCCACCCCGTCGGCGGTCCGGGTGACGAACGTGCCCGAGACCCGGTCGCCGGCCACGGCGCCGGTGAACGTGGTCACGACGCGGCACTGGCAGTCGGGCGCCACGTACGGCTCCAGCGTGCCGCGCACACGGTCGTCGGCCAGGGCGACCCAGGCGATGCTCAGCATCTGCGGCGAGCGCGCGTGCCTCAGATGCTCGGCCGGCGCGTCGACCGGATGCGGCAGCACGCCGTCGGCGGGCACCATGAGCACGTCGCCGAACGCGGAGTCGCCCCGCTCGCTGACGCGGAAGGTGATGCTCCCGGAACGGCCGGTCTGGTCGCCCTGATAGCTGCCCGCCCAGTTGCCGGCCAGTGCCGCGAGGGCCCCGGGTTCCGCGCGCACGGGGATGGGCAGGGGCTGATAGCGGCACGCGGCCGCGACCAGCGCCGCCAGGGCAAGAGTGGCACGCTGCGACATCGATCCTCCCGGGTTTCCACCACGTCGTCGGAATGCCCACACGCGCATGGTCAAACCGCCGACGGCGCCGCGGGGGGCTTCCCCTCACATTGCTCCCGAACCCCCGGCTTCACAACCCCGCGGAGGAACCGTGACGGCCACCGAAATACCCGTAGCGCCTGCCGCGCCCGCGGCGTCCACGCTGGCGCCCATCCTGGCGCCGACGAGCGTTGCCGTCATCGGGGCGTCGCGCACACCGGGCACCATCGGCCACCAGATTCTGACAAATCTGATCACCGAAGGGTTCACCGGCGCCGTGTATCCGGTGAACGCCCGGGCGAAGGCGATCTGCTCGGTGCGCTCGGCGCCCTCAGTCTCGGCGCTGCCCGAGGTGCCCGACCTGGCGGTGATCTGCGTGCCGAAGGACGCGGTGGTGGACGTCGCCGACGAATGCGGAGCCATGGGCGTGAGGGGGCTGGTGGTGATCTCGGCGGGGTTCCGCGAAGTGGGGGGCGAGGGCGCCGCCCGCGAGCGGGCGCTCGTGGAGCAGGCGCGCCGCCACGGGATGCGGCTGATGGGCCCCAACTGCATGGGCGTGGTGAACACGCACCCGGCGGTGTCGATGAATGCGACGTTCGCTCCCGGCATGCCGCCCAAGGGCCACGCCGCGTTCGTGTCGCAGTCCGGGGCGCTGGGCGTGAGCGTGCTCGACTTCGCGCGCGAATACGGCATCGGAATCGCCCAGTTCGCGTCGGTGGGCAACAAGGCCGACGTGAGCGGCAACGACCTGCTCGAATACTGGGAGCAGGACGACGACGTGCGGGTGATCCTGATGTACGTGGAGAACTTCGGGAATCCGCGGCGGTTCCTCGAGATCGCCTCGCGCATCACGCGCCGCAAGCCGATCGTCGTCGTCAAGTCGGGGCGCTCGCGCGCCGGCGCGCGCGCGGCGTGGTCGCACACGGGCGCGCTGGCGGCCAGCGACACGGCGGTGGACGCGCTGCTCGCCCAGGCCGGTGTGCTGCGCGCCGGGTCGGTGGAGGAGCTGTTCGACGTGGCGATGGCGCTGGGCATCACGCCGCTGCCGGCGTCGCGGCGCACGGCGGTGGTGACCAACGCCGGCGGCCCGGGCATTCTCGCCGCCGACGCGCTCGAGGCGGCGGGACTGGACGTCGTGGAGCTGAGCGCGCAGACGGTGGAGACGCTGCGGCCGATGTTCCCGGCCGAGGCGTCGATTCACAATCCGCTGGACATGATCGCGTCGGCGACGCCCGAGGGGTACCGGCTGGCCGTCTCGACGATGCTCGCCGACCCGGGCATCGACGCCGTGGTGCCGATCTTCATTCCGCCGCTCAACACCGATCAGGAATCCGTGGCCGAAGCGATCGTGCAGGCCGCGCGCACGAACCGCGACAAGCCGGTGCTGACGGTGCTGATGGGGCGCCGCGGCCTGCCCGAGGGGCGGGCCGAGCTGCACGCGGCCGGCATCCCGGCGTACGTGTTCCCGGAGTCGGCGGCGCGGGCGCTGGCGGCGCTCAACCGGTACCGCGAATGGCTGGCGCGGCCGGCGCTCGCGCCGGCGCCGCTGGACGTGGATCGCGGCGCGGCGGCGGCGATCGTAGAGCGCGCCACCACGGCGGGCCGCGACCATCTGAGCGAGCTCGAGGCGCTCCAGCTGCTCTCGGCGTACGGCGTGCCGGTGGCCGACGCGCGCCAGGCCTCGGGGCCCGATGCCGCCGTGGAGGCGGCGCGCGCCCTGGGATTCCCGGTGGTGCTCAAGGTCGTGTCGCCCGACATCACCCATAAGAGCGACGTGGGCGGGGTGCGCACGGGCCTGCGGTCGGACGACGAGGTGCGCGCGGCCTACGAGGTCATGCTCGCCACGGTGGCCGAGCGGGCGCCGGAGGCCCGCATCGATGGCGTGCTCGTGCAGCGGCAACAGGCCGGCGGGCGCGAGGTGATTGCCGGGGTGGTGCGCGACCCGACGTTCGGCCCGCTGGTGATGTTCGGGCTGGGCGGCGTGTTCGTGGAGGTGCTGCTCGACGTCGTGTTCCGCATCGCGCCGCTTGACGGGCGCACCGCCGACGAGATGGTGCGCGGCATCCGCGGGCTGGGCATCCTGGCCGGCGCCCGCGGCACCACGCCGTCCGATCTGGCGGCGATCGCGGATACGCTGCGGCGAGTGGGCCAACTGGCCGTGGACCATCCCGCGATCGCCGAGTTGGACGTGAACCCGCTGCTGGCGCTCGAACGGGGCGCGGTGGCGGTGGATGCGCGGGTGCGGCTGGTCGCGGTGCCGCCCGAGGGCGGCGCTACTTCGGAAGGCGGGGCGATGGCAAGCTGACGAGCACCGACGTGATGAGCAGCACCAGGCCGGCGACCGCGAGTTCGAGCCGCGCCGAGCGGCGCAGGTGCTCCGCCGCTGCCGGCGTGCCGAGCGCCGGCCTCACCCGGCGCCAGTTCCAGCCGCCGAGGGCGAACACGACGGCGACCACGCACAGCTTGATGATCAGCGTCATGCCGTAGGACGTGGTCCAGAGCGCGGCCACGAACTTGAGGTGGCGCACCGCCGTCACCACGCCCGACAGCACGAGCACGCCGCCGGCGGCGAGCGCCATCGGCGAGAACGCGTTGACGAGATCGGCGACGGTCAGCGCTTTGTCGTCGCCGCTCTGCGGTCCGGCGAGCACGGCGGGCACAGCGATGGTCATCATGGCGAACAGGGTGCCGATCCAGAGCGCGCCCGCCAGCACGTGGACCGGGTTCACCATGCCGGTCCATTTGAGCGCGAGCAGGTTGGACAGCGCGGCGCCCAAGGCGCCCACCGCGGCGAGCGGCCACGCGCTCCGCCGGCGGGCCAGGGCGAGCGCGAAGCCGGCAATGGCCAGCGCATAGAGCGCGAGCCGGATGCCCGACTGGGCGTGGTTGGCCGCCAGGACGGCGCCGTACGACAGGTGGCGTTCGCCGACCGTGCGCGCGAGGGCGGCGATCGTGAGCGCCGTGGATAGCGCGGCGCCGGCGAGACCGAGGCCCGCCGTGCGACGGGCGATCGTGCCGAGCAGGGCGGAGCGGGCGGAATCGGCGCGCCGGGCGCCGAGGGCGGGCCCGAGCACGGCGTAGCGCAGGCCGACCGCGCCGAGCGCGAGGTAGGCGCCCAGGAACCCGAGCAGCTCGCGAAGTGGGTCGGTGAAATTCATCCGCGAAAATTAACCGGCGCGCGACCGCAGGGCAGCGGCGATGCGCGCGCCCGCCTCGCCGAGCGCCGGCGCCACCGATTCCACGAGCGCAACATCGGCCGCAGTATAAGCGCCGTGCGATCCGGTGGTCGCTTCGTTCTGGATCCGGCGGGCGAGGGCGCGCAGGCCGGCCGTGTGCTCGTGCGTGCGGGCCTCTTCCTCCGAGGCGCTCTCCAGGCTCGCCGCGTAGCGCACCAGAGTGATGGCGTCGTTCATGCTCAGGTGAGCCGGCGTTCCCGATTCGTTGGCCGTCATGCCGCGCTCCGCGTGGAGGTTCGTGCCAGCCGCGGCGCGACGCGGGGGCCGCGTTGCGCCTCCCGCAAGTTACCCTCAGTGGCGCGCGGCGGGATAGGCTAGTCGGCGAGTCCGGGACGGTCGCGCACGGTCATCATCGTCGCCTGCATCAGCGCGACGAGCGCACCGTCGGCCCCGGAATGCTCGCCGTCGTCCGCGAAGGCCCGCAGTTCGCCCTCGCACACCGTGATCGTGCGCCCCGCCTTGCGGACGCGCCCGCGCGCCTCGAAGCGGCGCCCCGCCGCCGGCGCCAGCATGTTGACCTTGAACTCGACGCTCAGCACGGCGGCGCCGGGGGGCATGAGGGTGAGCGCGGCGTAGCCGCACGCCGAATCGACCACCGACGCGGCGGCGCCGGCGTGCAGGAAGCCGTGCTGCTGCGTGAGCGCGCCGTGGAAGGGGAGGGCGATCACCACCTCCCCGGGGCGCACGGCCGTGATCGACGCCCCCAGGGTGGCCATGAATGCCTGCCGCGCGAAGCTCCGCCGCACCCGCGATTCGAACTCCGGATCCGGGGCGGCGAAGTCGGTCACGGCGCGCGCCGGAAGATGTAGCGGGGGCCGCTGTTCTGGTCGAGGGTCAGCAGGCGGCCGTCGAGGAGGTAGCGGAAGGTCTTCACCGTGCTGTCGTCGTACGTGATCGTCAGGCGGCCGTCGGGGACGAACGCGAAATGCGCCGTCACGGCCGAATCGCCGGGCTCGGCGACCACGGCCACGGTGCCGCTCCTGGCGAAGTCGTAACTCACCGGCACGTCCGGCCCCGACATGCCGAGCCAGTGGGCGAGCACCTTCGTGGAGTCCTGCGGCTTCGCGTTCACGAGATTGCGGTAGACCTTGCCGTCGCGCATGACGAATTCCACGTGCTGAAGCGCGGTGATGTCCACCGACGGGTCCCCGCGCACGGCGATGAGATCGGCCTGGTAACCCGGCGCGAGCGTGCCCACGCTCTCGCCCAGGCCCATGGCCTTGGCGGCGAGCGAGGTGGCCGAGACGATCGCGGCCATCGGCGACTGGCCCGCCTGGCGCACCCGGCAGAGCAGCTCGTCGGTGTTGCGGCCGTGCGAGCCGGCCACGGCGTCGGTGCCGAACACGATGTTGAGATTGGGCGTGGCCAGCGCGCGCTTGAACAGCTCCACCGCCGGCTGCAGGACCTTCTGCATGGCGGCGAACCCTTCGTCGTTGTAGTTGCCGATGCCCTCGTACTTCTTGCGGTTCTGCAGATAGTTCCGGAACACGAGGCTGCACTGCGGATCGAAGTAGACGCCCTTGTCGGCCATCAGCTTGAGGTCGGCGTCGGTGGCGAATAGGCCGTGTTCGATCTGGGTGCAGCCGGCATTCACCGCCGCCTCCACGCTCTCGGAACTGTGCGCGTGAACGAGCGTGCGGAGGCGCGCCGCCTTCGCTTCACCGCAGAGCGCCTGGAGCTGGGCGTCGCTCATCGTCTGCTTGCCGCCGTCGCGAATGCTGGCCGAGGCGAAGATCTTGATGAAGTCGGCGTCCTGCGCCTTGTGCTGGCGCACCAGCGTCCGCATCGAATCGGGGGTGAGGCGGGGGTTCTCGAACGGCTCCAGCGAGGTGAGGATGCGCGGTCCCGCCACGTCGCCGCGGTCGATCGCGTCCCGCAGTGCCTGGTCGCGCTGGTCGCCCGGGCTCTGAATGGTCGTCACGCCACCCAGCAGCGTCGCCAGCGCATTGTCCTCCATCGCCGTGGCGACCATGGCCGGCGTATCACCGTCGCGGGCGGTGTGCAGGCGGCCCGCGGCGTCGAAGTACCACGCCACGTGGGCGTGCGAATCGATGAGCCCCGGCAGGATGGTGAGCCCGGAGAGATCGTAGGTGGGCGCGGCATCGCCGCCGCCCCCGAACCGGCCCCGACCCCGGCCGCGCCCCAGCGCGCCCACGCCGACGATCCGGCCGTTGAACACGGTGATCGTGGCGTCGTCGCTGGTGCCGCCGCGCCCGTCGATGATGCGATCGGCGCGGATCGTGACCGGCGTGTTCTGGGCCTGGACGGTGGCGGTCATGGCGGCGAATCCAAAAGAAACTGCAAAGGCGCCTCGAAGGGCGCGGAATCCGTGTGGCATCGATGGTACCAGGGTCGGCTATGGTGCAGGCGTGGCGGAACGGAGCTCAGCAGGAGATACGGCTCCGACCGACGCGGCGTTGCCGGCCGCCAGCCGCCGGTGATAATCGATCTGTCCCAAATGGTAGGTGAGGTGCGTCGCGAGGTGCATCAGCATGTCGAGGGTCGACACGTGAGTTCCGGCCACCGCCTGCGGAAAGGTCGTGGCGAGCTGCGCGTCGGTGAGCCGGGCCATCACGGTGCCCACGTCGGCGATCGCGGCGTCCAACTCGCGGCGGATCTCGGCGCGCGGCACGTCGCGGCGCGCGAACTCGGCGTCGCGGTCGCGCACGTAGCCGGTGCCGCCGAGCACGGCGCCCACGTAATGACGCAGGTTCCCCGCGAGGTGCAGGGCCATCGTGCCGGCCGAATTGGGAATGGTGGCGGGCAGCCTCCAGCAGTCGGCGTCGGAGGCGTAGGCATCGAGTTCGCGCTGCACGGCGTGGAGGTCGCGCACGAGCAGGCCTCCAATGAGTTCGGCGGTGGTCATGGGGCGCATCCGGAGTGTGGGCTCGGCGACGGCCGCGGCGGCCGGGCTTGCCCGGTGAGTTATGTTGGTCAACGGACCGCGGGTTCGTCCAGCAGCCAGCGCCCGCGGCGGGAGAATGGAACATGACAGACGCAGATCCGACGGCGGAAGACCGCCACGCGTCGGGGCGGCGCGACTACGCGGGCGACGGCATCGTGGTGCACTGGGACCCCGCGGTCTGCCAGCACTCCGGCATCTGCGCGCGCACGCTCGGCCGGGTGTTCCGGCCGCGCGCGCGCCCCTGGGTGCACATGGATCAGGCCGCGGCCGACGAGATCGCCGCAACGGTGGACCGCTGCCCCAGCGGCGCGCTGCGCTACACGCGCATCGAGCGGTCGCCGGACTAACGCTGGCCCGACTCGAAGCGCCGCACCGCGTCGAGCCGGCGTTCGTAGCGCGCCAGCGCCTTGAACTCGGCGGCGAGAAACGCGCCGACGAGCGCGGCGGCGAGTTCGGAGCCGATCACGCGCCCGCCGAGGCAGAGGACGTTCATGCCGTCGTCCTCCACGCCCTGGCGCGCCGAGTAGGCGTCGTGGCAGATGGCGGCGCGAACACCCGCGAACTTGTTCGCGGCGATCGAGATGCCGACGCCGCTGCCGCAGACGAGGATGCCGCGTGCGGCGCGGCCGTCGAGCACGGCGCGGGCCACGCGCTCGGCATAGTCCGGGTAGTCGTCCCCCGGCTGGAGCGTCGCGGCCCCGCAATCGAGCGGTTCGTGGCCAAGATCGGTCACCGCGCGGACGACCCGCTCCTTGAGCGCGAACCCGCCATGGTCGGTGCCGATCGCGACGATCATAGTGCGGAATCTAGAGGTTGGAGCCCGCGGAGCTAGCCCCGGGGCGGACCGCTCCTTATAGTGGACGAGTGAAACGCACTGCCTCCGCACTCCTGGCCGCGTTCGCGCTGGCCGCCTGCGCGCAGCATCTGGCGCCGGCGCCGGCGCCCGCTCCGGCCGACCCGCCGCCGCCGGTCCAGGCCGCGCCTACGGTGACGCCGCCGGCATCCGCGACGCCCGATTCCGCGGCGCGCGCCGCCGCCGATTCGGCGGCGATCAGCGACAGCGACGTCGTCAGCAGCGCATCGCGGATGTTCGGCGGCTCCGCCGCCGCCGACGCGCCCACATGGGATATCGACGTCCACTCATACGAGACGCGCGACCGGGTGCAGCACTACGTGTCCGTGTTCACAGGGTCGGCGAAGGAGCGGATCACCGAGCGGCTCGAAGACGGCACGCGGTACGAGCCGATGATCCGCGCCACCTTCCGCGCCGAGAGTCTGCCGGAGGACATGTACTACCTGGGGCTCATCGAGAGCGGGTACGACCCCAACGCCTACTCGAAGGCCGCGGCCGTGGGGATGTGGCAGTTCATGGCGGGCACGGCACGCGGGATGGGGTTGCGCGTGGACTGGTGGATCGACGAACGGCGCGATCCCGTGAAGTCGACGGCGGCCGCGGGGCGCTTCCTGCGCGACCTGCGGGACCAGTTCGGGTCCATGTACCTGGCCGCCGCGGCGTACGACGGCGGCCCCGGACGGATCTCACGGGGGCTCTCGCGCTACGCCGACGATCTGCAGGATACGACGGGCGACGACCTGTTCTTCCAGCTCGCCGACAAGGACTACTTCCGCGCCGAGACGCGCGAGTACGTGCCGCAGCTCATCGCCGCCGCGCTCGTGGCCAAAGACCCGCAGCGCTACGGGCTGACGATCACGCCCGAATCGGCGTTCGTCTACGATTCGGTGCGCGTGGGACCGCGAACGCCGCTGGCGGCGATCGCCGCGGCCTGCGGAGCGACCGTGGCCCGGCTGCAGGCGCTCAACCCGCAGATCCTGCGCGGCATGGCCCCTCCCGACGACTCCATCATCGTGCGCGTGCCGCCGGGCACCGCGGCGACGTTCGACAGCGCCTACGCGGCGCTGAGCCCCGAGGCGCGCGTCGGCGCCCGCACGGTTCGGTCGAAGACGGGCGAGTACGCCTCGACGATCGCCAAGAAATACGGGATCAGCACGAAGGCGCTCGAGGAATTCAACCCCAAGCTGCGGCACTACACGAGCGGCCGCCTCGTGCCGGGCCAGGACGTGCTCGTGCCCACCGGCGCCGTGGTGGCCGCCGCGCGCAGCGTTCCCAACCCCAACATCGAGCTGTACGGCGTGGTGAACGGCCGGCACGTCGTGCGGCGCGGAGAGACGCTGGGCGGGCTCGCCCTCAAGTATCACACCACGGTGGCGCACCTGATGGCGCTCAACCACCTCAGGCACGACACGATCATCATCGGGCAGACGTTGATCGTCACCGGCACCGCCCGGCGTCCGTCGGCGGCGGCGAGCGCCACCCGCAAGAAGTCCGCAAAGACGAGCGGCGGCTAGCGCGCCGGCGCGCTCAGTCGATGACGCCGGGGCCCTTGTAGCCCTTCATCAGGATCCTGTCGTACCCGTTGGTGGGGTTCCGTCCCTCGGCCCTGGCCGTCATCACGGCCGATTCGCCGCGATTGTAGACCAGCAGCGCCGTCCCGACCGCTCCATGGTACTGCTCCACCAGCGAGCGGAGGTACCGGAACCCGATGTGCAGGTTCAGGTCCGGCTGGAACAGCTGGTCGTCGCGCAGCCCCTTGTGATAGAAGCGCGCCGTGGCCGGCATGAGCTGGGTGAGCCCCATGGCGCCGGCCGGGCTCTGGGCCCGCGGATTGAAGTCGCTCTCCAGCTTGACCAGCCGGAACGCCAGCTCAGGGTCGATCCCCTCGGCGACGGCCGCGTCGTAGACCTTGGCCGTCAGGTCGGCCGAGACGGCGAAGCGCCCGGAGAAGTCGATGATCCGGGTCGCCCGGTTCAGCTGCTCCTTCAGGTCGGCCACCTGCCCGCGGCTCACCGCCAACTGCGACCGCAGGGCGGTGTTCTCATTGAGCGGCGCCGAGGAATAGGCATCCGCCACCACCGCTGCCTGGGCCACCTCGGCCGAGGGCGACGGATAGAGCACCAGAATCGCGGCGGCGGCCGTGCCGATGGCGACGATCGCGAGCAAACGTTTCGCCCGGCGTCGTCGCCGGGCGGCGTCTCCCCGGTGCACGTAGGTACGCGATAGGTCACGCATAAACTCTTTTCTCACAATAACTTAGCAATAGATGGCGGTACCCAGCCCTTCCTGAGGATAAGCCAGCCGGGGCCGGGCATCAAGCGGCAGTCCAATCCCCGTGCGATCCACCTGTTTTTTCCAGGAGGCGGACCTCACCGATGGTCATGCCGCGGTCCACTGCCTTGGCCATGTCGTACACTGTCACCAGGGCAATGGTGGCGGCAACGATGGCCTCCATTTCAATGCCGGTCCGGGCGGTGGTCCTGGCTGATGCCTCGACGCGGATGCCGGGCAGGGCGGGGTCCGGGGCGAGCGCCACCTGGACATCGTCGAGCGGCAGGGGGTGGCAGAGGGGGATCAACTCGGCCGTGCGCTTGGCCGCCATGATTCCGGCCACCCGGGCGACGCCGAGGACGTCGCCCTTGGCGAGCGTGTTGGCCTGGATGGCGGCCAGCGTCTCGGGCGCCATGCGGATGGCGCCGGCCGCCCGCGCGGTGCGGACGGTAACCGGCTTCGCCGAGACGTCGACCATCCGGGCCTTGCCGTCGGGATCCACGTGCGAGAGTCGATCGGTCATCGCAGGGCGGCCTCCAGGTCGCTGAGCAGCGTGAAGGTGACGAGCTGGGGATTTGCGTTGCCCGCGGCGCGCTCCTTGGCGCGCTCCACGGCGTCGGCGGCGCGGGCGGCGTTCACGGCGGCGGTGGCATCGCGCCGTTCGACGGCGGCGCGCACGCGGTCGTTGAGCAACAGGGTGAGGGCGTCCAGGGCATCGGCAAAACCGCCGCGGGCCCGCGCGCTGCCCTGCACGAACGCGGCGCGCATTCGTTCCGCGCGGTCGCCCCCGGTGGCGGCGTCGAGGATACGGCGGGCGCGGTCGAGCGCGTCGCCGGTGGCGGCCTGGGCCAGGAGAAGTCCGGGGGCGCCGTGGGCCAGGCGCAGCCGCTCGTCGCGGCCGGCCGGCAGCGAGAGCTCGTCGAGCCGGGCCCGGACGATCTCGTGGTCGAGGAACTCGCCGACCTCCGCGTCGGTGAGCCGGGGAACGCGCACGGCAATGACCCGGGAGCGGATCGTGGGCAGGAGGGCGCCGGGCTCGCTGGAGGTGAGGATGATGTTGGTGTTGGCGGGCGGCTCTTCGAGCAGCTTGAGGAAGGCGTTGGCGGCCTGGTCGGCGCCCTCCTGGGACACCATGCGTTCGGCGTCTCCGATGACGAACGCCTTGCGGGCCGCCATGGCCGGGGCGAGGGCCGCCTCGCGCACCAGGGCGCGCACGGTGGAGACGTAGATGCCTTCGGTGCCCGCTGGCGGCGGGTACAGCCCGACGGCGGCCATGCGCTCGGCGATCGCCTCGCCGTAGTCGGCGGCCACCTCTTCGGCGCCGGCGTCGCTGTCCTTGAGGCGGGGGCGGGGGAAGATCCAGTGCAGGTCGGGATGCGTGCCCGCGGCCGCGTAGCGGCAGTGCTGGCATTCGCCGCAGGGGCGCGCGGCGCCGGCGGGGGCGCCGCAGAGCAGGCGCTGGGCGAGCCAGAGGGCCAGCCGCTGCTTGCCGATGCCGGCGGGCCCGTGGAGCAGGAGGCTGGCGGGCAGGGCGCCGCGATCGGCGGCGGACTCGAGGCGGCGGCGGACCGCGGCGTGGCCGAACAGGGGGATCATCGACACCCGGGGAAGATACCGCGCCCGGGGGCGTGTCGGTCAGGAGCGGGGCCAACCCTTTGCAATACAAAGTACTTGCCATTACTGTTCATGGTGCGCATGATTGGAACCATGGCCACCACGCTGCCGCGCAAGCCGGCGTCCGACGATCCCCCCGTGATGCACGAACGGGCGATGGACAATCTCCGGTTCATTCGCGAGACGATGGAGCGGGCGGGACCGTTCACGGCGGTGTCGGGGTGGGGCGAGGTGATCATCGGGTTGACGGCGGTGGCGGCGGCGCTGGTGGCCGGCGCTCAGCCGACGCCGGCGCGGTGGGTGATGGTGTGGCTGGCCGAGGCGGCGGTGGCGGGGAGCATCTCGGCGTGGGCGACGTCGCGCAAGGCGCGCTCGGCCCACGTGCCGATGCTCTCCGGGCCCGGGCAGAAGCTGGTGCTGGCGTTCGCGCCGGCGATGCTGGTGGGCGCGGTGCTCACCGGGGCGCTGTGGATGCACGGGCTGGTGGGGATGCTGCCGGCCGTGTGGCTGCTGCTGTACGGGGCCGGCGTGACGGCGGCCGGCGCCTACTCGGTGCCGACGGTGCCGGTGATGGGCGCGGCGTTCATCGCCGTGGGAGTGGCCGCGCTGTTCACGCCGCCGGCGTGGAACACGGCGCTGATGGTGGCCGGGTTCGGCGGCCTGCACATGGTGTTCGGATTCCTGATTGCGAGGAGGCACGGTGGCTAAGCAGAGCGCGGTTCCCAAGGAAGACCCCGAGCGTGGGCGCGGCGCGGCCGGCGCCGGCGCCGGCGCGGCGCGTCGCGGGGCGGCGCACGGGCTGGCCTCGGTGCACGGCAAGGCGCTCGAGGAGCCGGGGAGCGCGCTGGAACTCGACCGGCTGATCCACGAGCGGATGCGGTTGGGCATCGTGAGCGCGCTGGCGGTGAACGACCGGCTGAGCTTCAACGATCTCAAGGCGCTGATGCAGACCACGGACGGCAATCTGAGCGTGCACGCGCGGAAGCTCGAGGAGGCGGGATACGTGACCTGCAGCAAGTCGTTCGAGGGGCGGATGCCGAAGACGCACTACGCGCTGACGGCGGCGGGGCGGCGGGCGCTGGAGCGGTATCTGGCGCACATGGAAGCGCTGATCCGCGCCACGCGGGAGGGTTGAGCGATGGCGCCGCTGCCGAGCGATCCGGGCCGCGCGCCGCTCCACGTGGCCGTCATCATGGACGGCAACGGGCGCTGGGCGACGACGCGGGGGCTGCCGCGCACGGCGGGGCACCGGGCCGGCGTGCGCACGGCGCGCACGATCGTCGAGACGGCGCGGCGCGCCGGCGTGGGCACGCTCACGCTCTACGCCTTCTCGGCCGACAACTGGGGCCGGCCGCGCACCGAGGTCTCGGCGCTGATGCGGCTGTTCCGCCGCACGCTGCTCATCGAATCGCGGCGCTGCCGCGAGAACGGGATCCGGCTCACGGTGATCGGGCGGCGCGACCGGCTGTCGGGGCTGCTGCTGCGCACGATCGAGGAAGCGGAAGCGATGACGGCGGGCTGCCGCGACATGGTGCTCCGCGTGGCGGTGGACTATTCGGCGCGGGATGCGATCCTGCGCGCCGCGGCCATGGCGGCGTCGGCCGGCGGGGCGCCGACGCGCGAGGAATTCGGCGCGCTCCTGGCGCGCGCCGACAACGCCTGCCCGGCGCCCGACGTGGATCTGCTCGTGCGCACGGGCGGCGAGCAGCGGCTGAGCGACTTCCTGCTGTGGGAATGCGCGTACGCGGAGTTCGCGTTCGTGCGCCGCATGTGGCCCGATTTCGGCGCCGACGACTTCCTGGAGATCCTGGCCGACTTCGAGCGCCGCGAGCGCAGGTTCGGCGGCGTGCCGGAGCAGGCGGCGAGTTAGCGCCGCCGGGCGGAGCGCGCCGGCGTCAGTAGCGGGTTTCGAGCCCCTCGATCACGCGCACGGTGTCGCGGGCGATGAGCAGTTCCTCGTCGGTGGGGATGACCCACACCTCGACGCGTGAGCCCTCGGCGCTGATGCGCGTCTCGGCGCCGGCAATGGCGCGGGCGTTGGCGCCGGCGTCCAGCGTCACGCCCAGCCAGCCGAGCCCGTCGCAGATCTGCGCGCGCACGTCGGCGGCATGCTCGCCGATGCCGCCGGCGAAGACGATCGCGTCGGCGCCGTCGAGGGCCGCGAGGTAGGCGCCGATGTACTTGCGCGTCCGGTAGCAGAAGAGGTCGATGGCCAGCTTGGCCCGGCGGTCGTCGTGCTCGCGCGCCTCGGCGAGCAGTTCGCGCATGTCGTTGGTGAGCCCCGACACGCCGAGCAGTCCCGACTGCTTGTTGAGCAGTCCCTCCACCTCGGACAGCGACAGGCCTTCCTTGCCGGCCACGTAGTCGAGGATGGCCGGGTCGAGGTCGCCCGACCGCGTGCCCATGACGAGCCCCTCGAGCGGCGTGAATCCCATGGACGTGTCCACCGACTCGCCCGCGTCGATGGCGCAGATGGAGCAGCCGTTGCCGAGGTGGAGGGCGATGATCTTCGTCTGCTCGCGCGTGCGGCCGGTGATTTCGCGGTAGCGCCAGGCCACGTAGCGGTACGACGTGCCGTGGAAGCCGTAGCGGCGCACGCGGTGGCGGCGGTAGAGCTGATACGGGATGGCGTACAGGTGCGCGCGCTCGGGCAGCGTCTGGTGGAAGGCGGTGTCGAACACGGCCACCTGCGGGATGCCGGCGCCGAGCACGGCGCGCGCGGCGGCGATGCCCTTGAGGTTGTTCGGATTGTGCAGGGGCGCGAGATCGATCGTGTCCTCGATGGCGCGGAGCACCTGGTCGTCTATGCGCACCGACGAGCGAAAGCGCTCGCCGCCGTGCGTGACGCGGTGGCCGACCGCCTGGATGGAGCCGACGGCATCGATGTCGACGCCGGAATCGGGACCGGCGATCCAGGTGATGGCGAAGTCGAGCACGGCGCGGTGATCGCGGGCGGCGATGGTGCCGCGGGCCGGCGCCCGTCCGGGCACGGTGAAGTTGTAGACGGCCTCGCCGCCGATGTGCTCGACGGTGCCGCGCAGGAGCTTCTCGTCGCGGTTGGCTTTCATCCGCTCGGCGTCGGTGCGCACGAGTTCGAACTTCAGCGTGGACGAGCCGGAGTTGAGGACGAGGACGTTCATCTATTCGGGTTCCGTCGGACCGGCATCAAGAACGCAATGTTGGACACGATGCATCGGGAAATTCCGGATGATTCAGGATGAAAGCTAGAGGGCTGCAGGGTGAGTTGCCGGTGGCGCGGCGATTGACACGCGGCGTGAAGACCCCCAAGGCAGATCAGGATGCATCCGGGTTGTCCCGATGCATCGTGTCCCTGTTCTCAATTCCTGATGCTCGTCGACCGCGGCGATCGGTGCGGAACGGGATCTAGATAACGAGCCCGATCGCCGCCGCCGCGGCGCGGACGTTGGCCAGGGCGTCCTCGCTCGTGCGCCCGGTGGCCGAGAGGTGCCCCATCTTGCGGCCGGCGCGGGCCGAGGTCTTGCCGTAGAGGTGGAGCCGCAGGCCGGGCAGGGCGAGGGCCGGCGTGAAGTCGGGCATCGCGCCGCCGCGCCAGAGGTCGCCGAACAGGTTGACGATTGCGGCCGGCTCGACGATGGACACGTCGCCCAGGGGCAGGTCGCAGATGGCGCGCACGAACTGCTCGAACTGGCTGGTGGCGCAGGCGCGCTCGCTCTCGTGATACGAGTTGTGCGGCCGCGGGGCGAGCTCGTTGACGAACAGCTCGCCGGCCGTCGTGCAGAACATCTCCACGCACAGCAGCCCTTCGAGCGCCATGGCGCCGGCGATGCCCATGGCCACCTCGTCGGCGCGCGCCGAAAGGGCGGTGGACAGGGGCGCGGGGAGCACCGACCAGGAGAGCACCTGATTGGTGTGGTGGTTGAGCGCCGGCAGATAGGCAACCGTCTGGCCCGACGGGCGGCGCGCCACCATGACCGAGATCTCCTGGGCCAGTTCCAGCGCCTGCTCGGCCACGGCGTGGCGTTCGCCGAGGGCCCGCCAGGCGCCGGCGCACTCGGCGGCCGTGTTCACGCGCACCTGGCTGCGGCCGTCGTAGCCGCCGTGGCACGACTTGACGAAGCAGGGGCCGAACTCTCGCACCGCCGCCTCGATGTCCGCCGCCGACTGGACGTCGCGGTAGGGGCCGACCGGAAAGCCGTGGCGCGAGAGCCAGGCCTTCTGGCGTCCGCGGTGCTGGACGTCGGCGATGATCGCCGGCGCCGGCCGGACGGGCGCGAACCGCTGGGCGGCCTCGAGGGCGGCGGGGGCGATCTGCTCGATTTCAAGCGTGATCACGTCGCACTGGCGGGCGAGGTCGGCGGCGGCGTCGACATCGTCGAAGGGCGCGACGACGAGGCGGTCGACGACCGCGTGCGCGGGGCAGTCGGCGGCCGGGTCGAGGGCGTGCACGGCATAGCCCATGGTGCGCGCGGCCTGCGCGGTCATGCGTCCCAACTGGCCGCCGCCGAAGAGGCCGATCGTGGCCCCGGGGGCGATGGCGGTCATCTGCCGAGCAGGGGCTTGAGATCGGTGTCGAGGAGGACGTCGGCCGTGCGGCGCTCGCGCCACTTGCGCAGGCGGTCGCGCACTTCGGGGTGCTTGCCGGCGACGATGGCCGCGGCGAGCAGGGCGGCGTTGACCGCGCCGGCCTCGCCCACGGCGAGGGTGCCCACGGGGATGCCCTTGGGCATCTGGACGATGGAGAGGAGCGAGTCGAGCCCGTTGAGCGTGGTGGCGGGAATCGGGACGCCGAGCACGGGGAGCAGCGTCTTGGCGGCCACCATGCCGGGCAGGTGGGCGGCGCCGCCGGCGGCGGCGATGATGACTTCGAGGCCGCGGCTCTCGGCGGTGGCCGCGTAGTCGAACATCCAGTCGGGCGTCCGGTGGGCCGAGACGACGCGCACCTCGTGCGGGATGTCGAGGGCGGTGAGGGTTTCGGACGCCGCCCGCATATGGGTGAGGTCCGACTTGCTTCCCATGATGACGCCGACCCAGGGCGCCGGGGCGCGGGTGGCGGGGGTACGGGGCGCGCGCGCTGTCGGCATGTCGGGGACCCGGAGTGAGAGGGTGCACGGACGGGGAGGGTGCGCGCGGAAATATAGGACCGGCGGCGGCGATGCTCTACCGCACGGGCCTTTCGGGGAGGGCGTCTGGCTCTGTAGTTTCGATTCGAACCGCTGGCGGTCGCGCTGGCGACCCGCCATTCGCGTCGTCCCGAGGCCTCTGCCATTGACCCGACCTGCCGACGAGGACACGCCACCCTCTCCGCCGCCCCGGCTGCCCGACCCGGTCGGACTGCCCGCCGTGGAGCAGGCGTCGACGCCGTTGGCGCGGGCGCAGATGCTGGCCGAGGTGATGGACTATGTCATCAAGGTGTCCAAGCCGACGCCGCTGGTGCTGCCGCGGCCGCGGGTCTGGATTCCGCTGACGACGCTGTTCGCGTTCTGCTTCGCGCTCTATTCCTACGCCGCCCGGCCGGCCTGGATCTGGGGGCCGCAGATCGATCCCACCGAGATCCAGGCATCGCACGACGCCGACATGCGGTTCGCGATCTTCCTGCTGGCCCAGCAGATTCTCCAGTATCGGCAGGAGAACGGCGTCGTGCCGGCGTCGCTGTCGCAGGTGGGCAGTCACATCGACAGCGTGAAATACGTGCCGCTCAGCGACACGTCGTTCAGCCTGCGCTACGAGTCGGAACACCCGATCATCTACTATTCCACGGGGTCCGCGGACGAATTCCTGCGGAACGCACTGGACGTGGTGAGGTCATCGACATCGAGATGAGCCAACGGCGCGCCGGCTTCACCTTCGTTGAGATCCTGACGTCGATGACGATCATCGCCATTCTGGCGGGGATCGTGATCCCGAAGACGGGCGACTTCATCACGCGGGCCAAGGCGGCGGCCGCGGTGTCCGACATCGGCAACGTCGCCAGCGCGGTGAACGCCTTCATGGCGTCGGCACCGGCCGATTCCTCGCACCTGCCGCCGACGTACGCCATGGGGCTGGTGCCGGATTCCCTCAAGCCCTACCTGGGGGCGAACTACACATTCGTGCACACCGACTACTCGCTGCAGTACAACAACTGGTCCTTCACGCAGATCGTGAACGGACAGCGCACGACGCAGACGATCATCGGGGTGACGATGCAGGCGAAAGACGCCCGGTTGGGCCAGCTCGTGATGGAGCAGCTGCCGCTCCTGCACTTCCAGTGGGGCCAGAATTACACCTTCATCGTCTACGGGCTGTAGCGGCGCCGGCGGGCCGGACGCGAAAACGGGGCCGCGCCATGGCGCGGCCCCGTTCGCATGTCAGGCTCCCCAGGTAGGACTTGAACCTACGACCCTCCGATTAACAGTCGGATGCTCTGACCAACTGAGCTACTGGGGAATGGTCGTTGAAAAGTACCCGGCCGAGCGGTGAAGTCAACGGAAACGGCCGTCAGCCGGCGGCGTCGGCGGCGTTCGGGTGCGCCGCCCGGTATTCCGCGAATTCGGGGAGCACGGTGCGCAGCCAGCGTCCGGTGTGCGACGTGGGGTGGCGGGCGACGTCCTCGGGGCGGCCGGCCGTGACGACCTGCCCGCCGGCCTCGCCCGCGTCCGGGCCCAGGTCGATCACCCAGTCGGCCAGCTTGATGACGTCGAGATTGTGCTCCACGAGAACGAGCGTGTGGCCGGCGTCGACCAGGCGGTCGAGCACGCCGGCGAGCTTGCGGATGTCCTCGAGGTGGAGGCCGGTGGTCGGCTCGTCCATGATGTAGAGCTTGCGGCCGGCCCGGCGCCCGGCGGTGGCCAGTTCGCGCGCGATCTTGAGCCGCTGCGCCTCGCCGCCGGAGAGCGTGGTGGCGGGCTGGCCGAGCTGCAGGTAGCCCAGCCCCACCTGCTGCAGGTGCCAGAGGGCCTGGCCGAGCTTCTCCTCGTGCGGGAAGGCACGGATCGCCTCGTCCACGGTGAGCGCGAGCGTCTCGTGGACGTTGCGGCCGTTCACGCGGACGTCGAGCACCTTGGCCTTGAACCGCTTGCCGCCGCACTCGTCGCAGGGCACGAAGACGTCGGCCATGAATACCATCTCGACCTCGAGATAACCGGCGCCCTCGCACGTGGCGCACCGCCCGCCGTCCACGTTGAAGCTGAAGGTGCCCGCGGTGTACCCGCGTTCGCGCGACAGGGGCGCGGCGGCGAACAGCTTGCGGATCTCGTCGAACGCCTTCACGTAGGTGACGGGGTTGGAGCGGGGTGACTTGCCGATCGGGCTCTGGTCGATGTCGACGACGTCGTCGATGGCGTCGACGCCGGTGAGCGCGTCGTAGCGGCCGACGCGCTCGCCCAGGTGCTGCTTGGCGGTGGTCTCGCCGCGAAGCGCCGTCTCGAGCGCGCGCAAGAGCACGTCGTGCACGAGGGTGCTCTTGCCCGATCCGGACACGCCGGTGACCGCGGTGATGGCGCCCACGGGGATCTTCACGTCGATGCCGGCGAGGTTGTGCTCGCGGGCGCCGGTGAGGGTGATCCACCGGGGGCCGGCCCGGCGGCGCTTGGCCGGAATCGGCACCTCGCGCGCGCCGGTGAGGTACTGTCCGGTGAGCGGGCTGGCTGCGGCCTCCGACGTCGGGCCGGCGAACACCAGGCGCCCACCCTGGGCGCCGCTCGCGGGCCCCAGCTCCACCATGTAGTCGGCGGCGCGGATCGCTTCCAGGTCGTGCTCCACCACGAGCACGGTGTTCCCGGTGTCGCGCAGGCGCCGCAGCAGCGACAGCAGTCGGTCCATGTCGCGCGGATGGAGCCCGATGGACGGCTCGTCGAGCACGTACAGCGTGTCCACGAGCTGGGAGCCGAGCGAGTTGGCGAGCGCGATGCGCTGGGCCTCGCCGCCGGAGAGCGTGCGCGTGGCGCGGTCGAGCGTGAGGTAGCCGAGCCCGACGTCGCAGAGGAACTGCACGCGGCTGCGCGCTTCGCGCAGGACGTGGCCGGCGATCTGGCGGTCGAAGTCGGAGAGCGCGAGGTCGTCGAGCCAGGCCAACAGCCGGTCCATCGGAAGATCACTCACGTGGGCGATGCTGCGGCCGCCGACGAGCACGTGCAGCGCCTCGGCCTGGAGCTTGGTGCCCTGGCAGGTGGCGCAGAGCTGGGCCGTCTGATACTGCCGCAGGAAGACGCGGATGTACTGCTTGTAGCGCTTCTCCTCGAGATCCTTGAGGAAGGGCATGATCCCCTTGTAGCCCTTGGCCCGCGCGTGCAGGAGCTGGTCGCGCGCGTTGGCGCCGAGGTCGCGCCAGGGCGTGTCCATGGGGATCTTCTCGCGGCGCGCGAACTCGGCGAGGGCGCGGCGCTTGTTGTCGTAGCGCGGCTTGGTCCACGGGTCGATCGCGCCCTCGCGCAGCGAGCGCTCGGGGTGGGGCACGATCAGCGCCTCGTCGTACTCCAGCACGGCGCCGAAGCCGTTGCAGGTGGGGCAGGCGCCGCGCGGACTGTTGAACGAGAAGAGCTGCGGCGTGGGCGCGGGGGCCGGCGTGCCGTCGTTCGGGCACTGGAACCGCTCGGTGAAGCGCAGGCGGCGTTCGCCCATCGGCTCGGCGGCCAGGATGATGCAGTCTCCCTCGCCCTCGGCGAACGCCGTGCCGACCGCCTCGGCCAGGCGGCCGCGCGTGTCGGGGCCCACGGCCAGGCGGTCGACGACCACCAGCGCCTCCTTGGCGAAGGTGATGTCGACGAGCGCGGTGGCCAGCTCGTCGAGGTGGCGGACGGCGCCGTCGAGACTCACGCGGAGGAAGCCCTGCGCGCGCAGGTTCTCGACCACGACCTCGTGCGTGACCTCGTCGGACATGTGGAGCGGAAAGGCGACCTGGAAGCGCGTGCCGTCGGCGAGGCCCATGACGGCGTCGCACACGGACTGCACGGTGTCGGGGCGCATCTCGCGGCCGCACTTGGGGCAGACGGTGTGGCCGACGCGCGCCCAGAGCAGGCGCAGGTAGTCGTAGATCTCGGTGGCGGTGCCGACCGTGGAGCGCGAGGTCTTGGTCGGGTTCTTCTGTTCGATGGCGACCGCGGGCGAGAGGCCGTCGATGGCGTCGACGTCGGGCTTCTCCATGCGCTCCAGGAACTGGCGGGCGTAGGCCGACAGCGACTCGACGTAGCGCCGCTGGCCCTCGGCGTAGATGGTGTCGAAGGCGAGCGACGATTTGCCGGAGCCCGAGGGGCCGGTGATGACCGTGATCGCGCGCCGCGGGATCTCGAGATCGAGGTCCTTGAGGTTGTGCTGGCGCGCGCCGCGGACGGTGATGGACTCTTTCATACCGGGCGGAATCTACGCCCTCGAAGAAGCGGGGACCCGGGTCCCCCGGCCCCGCTCCCCAACAGCAGGCGGTGAGCTGTCGACTGGCGGCTCACCGCTGACCGCTCGCAGCCTGCTGTTGCCGTTCCCGCCGTTTCCTGAATAGGATTCCCCATGTCCGACTCCGCCGCCTACCACGAAGAAGACGTTCTCGGCAAGGCGTACGACGGCCGGCTGATGCGGCGGCTGCTCCGGTACGTCCGCCCCTACGGCTGGCTGGTGGGCGCGTCGCTGGTGCTGCTGATGCTCGACGGCCTGCTGCAGCTGGTGGGGCCGGTGCTCACCCAGCGGGTCATCGACGTGGCCCTGCCGCGGCACGACGCGGCGCTGGCGATGCACGCCGCGCTGCTGTTCGCGGCCTCGCTCGTGGCCGCCTTCGTTGCCCAGTTCGGCGAGACGATGCTGACCAGTCTGCTCGGCCAGCGGGTGATGCGAGACCTCCGGGACGACATCTTCGAGCACCTGCAGCGCCTGCCGATCCGGTTCTTCGACCGGACGCCGGTGGGGCGTCTGGTGACGCGCGCCACGGCCGACGTCGAGTCGCTGAACGAGATGTTCACGGCCGGCGTGGTGGCCGGGCTCGGCGACCTGTTCACGCTGGCGGCCATCGGAATCATGATGCTGGTGACCGACTGGCGGCTGGCGATGGCGTCGTTCGCGGTGATCCCGTTCATCTACCTCAGCTCGCACTTCTTCCAGCGAGCGGTCCGCTCGTCGTACCGCGACATCCGCACGCGGCTGGCGCGCATCAATGCCTTTCTCAACGAGCGCATCACCGGCATGCGCGTCGTGCAGCTGTTCGGCATGCAGCGGCGCGAGGCGGAGGCGTTCGAGCATCTGAACGAGCGCCACCTCGAGGCGAATCTGCGGTCGATCGTGTACTACGCGGTGTACTACCCGACGATCGAAGTGCTGACGTCGGTGGCGCTGGCGAGCCTGATCGTGGCCGGGGCCCACCGCGTGCAGGTCGGGGTGCTGACGGTGGGCACGGTGGCGGCGTTCCTGCAGCTGGTGCGGCGGTTCTTCCAGCCGCTGCAGGATCTGTCGGACAAGTTCAACACGCTGCAGCAGGCGATGGCGGCGTCGGAGCGGATCTTCGGTCTCCTCGACGAGCCGGTCGGCACGCCGCCCGGGGGCGGCGCGCCGGCGGACGCGGACGAGGTGGCGCGGCTGGCGGGGGCGCGCGCCGTGACGATCGCGTTCGAGGACGTCTGGTTCTCGTACGACGCGCCGGGCACGCCGGAGGCGGAACTGCGGTGGGTGCTCAAGGGCGTGAGCTTCACGGCGCGGCCCGGCCAGACCATGGCGCTGGTGGGCCACACCGGCGCCGGCAAGACGACGATCGTCAATCTGCTGCTGCGGTTCTACGATCCGCAGCGCGGGCGAATCACGGTGAACGGCGTCGACACGCGGCGGATCCCGGCCAGCGTGCTGCGGGGCCTGGTGGGCTACGTGCAGCAGGACATCTTCCTGTTCGCGGGAGACGTGGCGGGCAACATCCGGCTGTCGGCACCCCTGTCCGACGCCGACGTCGAGCGGGCCGCGGCGCGGGTGGGCGCGGACCGGATCATCCGGCGGTTCCCCGACGGCTACGCGCACCCGCTGGGGGAGCGGGGCGGCTCGGTGAGCGTCGGCGAGCGGCAACTGCTCTCGTTCGCGCGCGCCATCGCGGCCGACCCGGCGGTGCTGGTGCTGGACGAGGCGACGAGCGCGGTGGACAGCGAGATCGAAGCCGACATCCAGCGGGCGCTCGCCGAGCTGATGGCGGGGCGCACGACCATCGCCATCGCGCACCGGCTGAGCACGATCGTGGATGCCGACGAGATTCTCGTGCTGCACCACGGCCAGGTGGTGGAGCGCGGGGCGCACCGGGAACTGCTGGCGCGGCGCGGCCTGTACGAGCGGCTCTACCGCCTGCAGGCGGGGGGCGGCGACGGCGCGCCGCAGGGCGGCGAGCGCTTGCCAGCGTCGGGGGTCTTGGGGTAGGTTTTGCCCCATGCTGATCACCGCGCGGCGCGTCCTTTCGGCGCGCCGCGTTCCGTCCTTTGCCGACCGCAGCGCCGAGCGTTCATGCCGGTCATCCAGCTCCACGACCAACAGCATCAGCTGAAGCCGGGACAGACTCGACTGGGCGGCGGCCCGGACGCGGACGTTGCCGTGGGCGACGCGTCGCTGGGCGTGCAGGCGGTGCTGGAGCTTGGCGCCGGCGACCAGACCGTGATCCGCCGCGCCGGCAGCGCGGCGGTGAAGGTGAATGGCGTGAGCCTGGGCGCCGAGCCGACGCCGCTGATCCACGGCGACAAGATCGAGATCGGCGCCGTCGAAGTGCTCTACTCGGACGACAAGAAGGCCGGCGCGACGCAGTACGTCTCGGCCTCCGAGATCGCGGCGATCGCCGCCAAGCGCAGCGGGCCGGCCCGGGCCACGGCGGCCACCGGCGGCCGGCTGGTGTCGCTGGTGGACGGCAAGGAGTACCCGATTCCGGACGCCGGCGTGACCTTCGGCCGCGACGCGAGCAGCGACGTGGTGGTGGCGCAGAACGAGGTGTCGCGGCGCCACGCGACGATCGCCCCCGGCGAGGGCGGGTACGTGCTCACCGATCAGAGCACCAACGGCGTGTGGGTGAACGGCGACCGCGTGGACGGCACGAAGCTGCTCGCGCGCGCCGACGTCATCCGAGTGGGAACGGAGGAGTTCCGCTTCTACGCCGACGTGGCGCCGGTCGTTCGCGCCGCGGCTGCGGCGGCGCCGAGTGCGCCTGCCGCCCCGGCCGCCCCGCGTGCGCCGGAAGCTCCGGTGGCGGCGCCCGCGCCGCCGCCTGCTTCGCGTCCCGCGCCGCCGCCGGTGTCCAAGGAGCCGCCGACGCTGCCCACGCAGCCGCCGCTGGCGGCGCCGGTCGCAGCGGCCGCCGCGTTCGCAGCCATCGACACGCGTCCGCCGCTCGCCGCGCTCGAGTTCACGGGCGAGAAGGGCGACAAGGGAAAGCGGGTGGACATTCGCGGTCCGCTCACGAACATCGGGCGCGGCGACCACAACGACGTGGTGCTGGCGGACGACAGCGTGAGCGACGTGCACGCGAAGCTCCTGCAGCGCGCCGACGGCTGGTATCTGGTGGACGTCGGGTCGACGAACGGCACCTGGGTGGGCGGCACGCGGATCACCGGCGAGCGCCGGCTTGACGGGTCGCCCGATCTGCGGTTCGGCGGCGTGAAGTTGCGATTCCATCCGGGGGCGGCGTCGGTCGAAGCCGCGCCGGAGACGCGCCGCGTGTCGACGGCGGCCCCGCCGCGTCCGGTGCCCGCGAAGCGGGGCGTGCCGGTCTGGGTCTGGATTCTCCTTGCGCTCGTCGTGGTGGCCGGCGCCGTCTATTTCCTGAAGAAGGGGTAATGGTCAGGCTGCTGCACGCCGCGCGGACGGACGTGGGAATGATCCGATCCGGAAATGAGGACAGCTTCGCCGTCGACATGAGCGACTCGCGGGGCGTGTTCATGGTCGCCGACGGCATGGGTGGCCATGCGGCGGGCGAGGTGGCGAGCGAGATGGCCGTGCAGATCGTGCTGCGCGAACTCGCCGCCGTGCAGGACATCGGCGCGCCGGACGCGGGCGCGAAGGTGGGCGCGGCGCTCCTGCACGCGAACCGCTCGATCCATGACCGCACGATCACCGAAGTGGACAAGCAGGGGATGGGCACGACGGCGTCGGTGCTGCTGGTCTCAGGCACGCGCTATCTGATCGGCCAGGTGGGCGACTCGCGCGTCTACCTGCTGCGCGACGGCGCGCTGACGCAGCTGACGAAGGACCATTCCTACGTGCAGGAACAGGTGGACCTCGGCAACCTCACGCCGGAACAGGCGCGGTACCATCCCTACAGCAACGTGATCACGCGCTGCGTGGGGGCGAGCCCGGACGTGGAGCCCGATCTCTACACGGGCGAGGTCAAGCTGGGCGACGTGTTCCTGGTGGCGAGCGACGGGCTCACCGGCATGGTGGACGACCGGCGGCTCCAGCAGCTGCTGATGGCGCGCACGGTGCCGGAACGGAAGGTGGCGGCGCTGATCTCGGAAGCCAACGGCCGCGGCGGGCTCGACAACATCACCGCCATCGTCGTGCACGTGGAGGCGGGCGACGCGCCGCACGCCGAGGTGACCACGCAGGAGATGGCCGCGGTTTCCGGGGAATGAGCGACGCGGAAACGGTCGGCTCGGTGGCCGGCCTGTACCTCGGCAACATCCTCTACGCGCTGGAGCTCTCGGCGATGACGCTCGAGGCGCAGGGAAAGGCAGAGGACGCGGCGTTCTATCGCGGGATCGCGCGGAAGCTGGCCGAGGCGCGGGGGCGGGAGAAGGCGGGGGCGTGAGGGAGGAGAGTCGGACAGACAGACAGACAGACAGTCAGACAGCGTGACTACGCCAGCAGCTTCTCTCCCGCTTCCACCATCGCCCGCACCTCGGCCACCGGCCGGCGGAGGAAGCGCAGCAGCGGGGCCTCGGGGATCTCGGTGCGGTTCGCCGTGAAGACGCGGAGCCATCGCGCCGACCGGTAGAGTTCCTGCGACAGCTTGGGCAGGTCGATCGAGCCCGTCCAACCGCGGGCGTCGAGGCGCATGGTCTCGCCGTCGCGGCGCAGGACCGGAATGTCGAGCCCGAGCATCTGCGTTTTGGCGGGGAAGTCGAGGAGCAGGTGTCCCGCGGGGATGCCGAGCTCTCGCTCCAACGCCGCTTCCACGCCGGCCACCAGCCGCCGGTCCTCGGCGATCCATTCGCACTCGTCTGCCTGCAGATGCGCGGCCGGACACTCGAGCGACCGTTTGAACAGGCGCCGTTCGCGCAGGCCGGCGAGCAACGGCGAGGGAAAGTCGCGGTCGAGCTGGGCGAGCAGCGCGTCGTCGGTGAACGCGGCCAGCGACGCCGCGTCGAGGGCGCCGGCGTCGAGCGCGTCGGAGACGAGGCGCATGTACATCACCGTGGCGCTGCGCACCGCGTGGTGCCAGTAGACGTTGCGGTACATCTGGTACTTGGCGAAGAGCAGCGACTCGAGCGCGGCCAGCCCCTTCTCGACGATGCCGATGCGGCGGCGGCCGGTGTCGGGGTCGGTGAGCACGATCAGCGAATTGAGCAGCCGGTCGGCGTCGACGCCCACGTGGCCCACGCCGCACATCAGAATGTCGCGGCGCAGGTACTCGATCTTGTCGAGGTCGAGGGAGCCCGAGATGAGCCCTTGGAGGGCGCAGTCGCTCTTCCCGCGAATGAGGTCCATGATGCGCGCCGGCGCGTCGGGGCCGAGCGAGCGGGTGAGCCGTTCGGCGATCGGCCCGCCCATGATGAGCGGACGGGCGACCTCCTCGTGGTGGATGGCGCCGATCTCCTCGAGGGCGTGGGAGAACGGATAGTGCCCGATGTCGTGGAGGAGGGCCGCGGCGCGGACGATGCCGGCGTCGGCGCGCAGTTCGTCGTCGAGCGCGCCAGACTGCTCGAGCAGGGCGAGCGCCCGTCCGGCCAGGTGGTAGGTGCCGAGCGCGTGCTCGAGCCGGCTGTGCGTGGCGCCCGGATACACCAGGTAGGCGAGTCCCAGCTGGCGGACGTTCCGCAGGCGCTGGAAGGCCGGGGTGTCGACCAACTCGCGAGCGAAGGGCTCGACGGGGATGGTGGACCAGAGGGGATCTCTAATAGAGAACATGGGGGTTGAGGGGGGCAGGGTTTTCGTTACGCGCCCTTTGGTCCCGCCGCGACCACCTCCGGTCCCACAGCGCTCTCGAACTTCCGGAAATTCTCCCGGAACATCCCCGCAAGCTTGGCCGCCTGGGCGTCGTAGGCCGCCTTGTCCTTCCACGTCTCGCGCGGCTTGAGCACCGAGGCGGGCACGCCGGGGATGACGGTGGGCACGTGGAGGCCGAACACCGGATCCGTTTCGGTGGGCGTGTGGGTGAGCTCGCCGCGCAGCAGCGCCTGCACCATGGCGCGGGTATAGCCGAGCTTCATGCGGGAACCGACGCCCGCCGGGCCGCCGGTCCAGCCGGTGTTCACGAGCCACACGGCGGCGTCGTGCTGGGCGAGCAGGTCGCCGAGCATGCGGGCGTACTTGGTGGCGGGCCAGACCAGGAAGACGGCGCCGAAGCAGGCCGAAAAGGTGGCCTGCGGTTCGGTGACCCCGCGCTCGGTGCCCGCGACCTTGGCCGTGTAGCCCGACAGGAAGTAGTACATCGCCTGCTCGCGGGTGAGCTTCGCCACCGGCGGCACGACGCCGAACGCGTCGGCGCAGAGGAAGACGACGTTCCTGGGATGGCCGCCGCGCCCGCCCGGCACCTGGTTGCGAATGTACGACAGCGGGTACGAGGCGCGCGTATTCTCGGTGATCGACTGGTCCTCGAACCGGACCCTGGCGGTGCCGGGATCGAGGACGACGTTCTCGAGGATGGTGCCGAACATCTGCGTGGTGGCGTAGATGTCCGGTTCGCCCTCGGCCGACAGGTTGATGACCTTGGCGTAGCAACCGCCCTCGTAGTTGAACACGCCGTCGGCCGACCACCCGTGCTCGTCGTCGCCGATCAGGTTGCGGTGGGGATCGGCGGAGAGGGTGGTCTTGCCGGTGCCGCTGAGTCCGAAGAAGAGCGCCGTGTCGCCCTCGTGGCCGATGTTGGCCGAGCAGTGCATGGAGAGCACGCCGGCCTTGGGCATGTAATAGTTCATGACCGTGAACATCGCCTTCTTCAGCTCGCCGGCGTAGCGCGTGCCGCCGATGAGGATCATGCGCTGGGCGAGGTTGAGCACGATGAACGTGCCCGTGCGCGTGCCGTGGCGGGCCGGATCGGCCTGATATTCGGGCGCGTGCAGCACCGTGAAGTTGGGCGCGAACGTTCGCCAGGTCGGCCGGTTCGGGTCGGATGAACATGTTGCGCACGAACGCCATGTGCCACGCGTTGGGCGACACGTAGCGCACCGAGAGCCGGTGCTTGGGATCGGCGCCGCAGTAGAGATCCTGGACGAACAGCTCCTGGCGCCCGTCGAGGTACTGCCGCACGTCGGCGAGCAGCGTCTCGAAGTGCTCCGGGGAGATGGGCTGGTTCACCGCGCCCCAGTCGACGTCGTGCTCGGCCGACGGCTCGCGGACGACGAACTTGTCCTTGGGCGAGCGGCCGGTGTGCGGCGTGGTGACGGCGACGAACGGGCCCATGTCGGCGAGCTGGCCCTCGCCGCGCTCGATGGCGCGCTGGATGAGGTGCGGCGCCACGAGATTCCAGTGCACCGTGCCGGAGGGAGTGAGCCCCTGCGCGTTGAGTCCCTGCGCCGGGGCGGGCGTGGTTTGCGTGGCCATGCTATAACCTCGAGAAGGTCGTCGGAGTGGGGCCGGCCGCCGCCCGGGCGCTGCTGGCGCGGGCGCGTTCCTGCGCGTCGACGACGGCCACGGCGGCCATGTTCACGATGTCCTGGACTTCGGCGCCGCGCTCGAGCACGTGCACCGGCCGCCGCATGCCGACCAGGATGGGGCCGATGGCGGTGGCGCCGCCCAGGTGGATGAGCAGCTTGTAGGCGATGTTGCCGGCGCCCAGGTTGGGGAAGATCAGGACGTTGGCCGCCTCGGTGAGCGCGCTGAACGGATAATCGCGCGCCATGATCTTCATGTCGAGCGCGGTGTCGGCCTGCATGTCGCCTTCCACCATCAGCGACGGGTCGCGCTCACGGAGCAGCTGGGCGGCGCGCGCCATCTTCTCGGTGTCGGGGCTGCGCACCGAACCGAAGTTCGAATACGACAGCATGGCGATGCGCGGCACGATGCCCATCGTGCGCGTGATGCGGCTGGCCGCGTAGCCGATCTGGGCCAGCTGCTCGGCGGTGGGGTCGAGATTCACCGTCGTGTCGGCGAAGAAGACGACGTGCTTGGCGAAGACGAGCATGTACATGCCGCTCACGATCCCCGCCTTGGGGTGGACGCCGATGACCTGCAGCGCCGGCCGGATGGTCTCGGGGTAGTGGAGGTCGACGCCCGACACGAGGGCGTCGGCGTCGCCGCGCGCGACCATGCACGAGCCGAAGTAGTTGCCGTTGAACAGCAGCCGCCGCGCCTCGTCGAGCGAGAGCCCCTTGCGCTGGCGCCGCTCCCAGAGGAAGTGCGCGTACTCGTCGCGGCGATCGGACGTCGACGGGTCCTCGATCACCACGTCCGCGATGGAGACGCCCATGGCGGCCGCGGTCTCCTCGATCACCGCCCGGTTACCGAGCAGCACCGGCAGGGCGATGCCGTCGTCCACGAGCTGGGCCGCGGCGCGGATGATCTTCGGCTTGTCCCCCTCGGGGAAGACGACGCGCTTGGGCTGCTGGATGGCGCGGTTGATGAGCCCGCGCATGATGCCGCGGGCGCGGCCCAGCCGCTCCTCGAGCTTCTCGCGGTAGATCTCCACCTCGACGAACTCGCGGGCCACGCCGCTGGCCACGGCGGCCCAGGCGACGGCCGGCGCCACCCAGAGCAGGGCGCGGTGGTCGAAGGGGAACGGAATGAGATATTCGGGGCCGAACTTCACGTCGCGCAGCCCGTAGAGCGCGGCCACGTTGTCGGGCACCTCCTGCTTGGCCAGCGCCGCCAGGGCACGCGTGGCCGCCATCTTCATCTCCTCGTTGATCTCGCTGGCGCGCACGTCGAGCGCGCCGCGGAAGATGAACGGGAAGCCGAGCACGTTGTTGACCTGGTTCGGATAGTCGCTGCGGCCGGTGGCGATGATGGCGTCGTCGCGCACCGAGCGAACCTCCTCGGGCAGGATCTCCGGCACCGGGTTGGCGAGCGCGAAGACGATCGGCTGCGGCGCCATTCCCGCGATCATCTCGGGCGTCACCGCGCCGGCGCTGGACAGGCCGACGAACACGTCGGCGCCCTCCAGCGCTTCGGCCAGCGTGCGGAGCTTCGTTTTGGCGGCGAAGCGGGCCTTGTACGGGTCGAGTTCGTCCGCCCTGCGGTCCGCGTGAATGACGCCCTTGCGGTCGCACATCAGGATGTTCTCACGCTGCACGCCGAGCCGCACGTAGTGCTCGGCGGTGGCGATGGCCGCGGCGCCGGCGCCCGAGAACACGACGCTGATCTGGCCGATGTCCTTGCCGATGATCTCGAGGGCGTTGAGCAGCGCGGCGCCGGAGATGATCGCCGTGCCGTGCTGGTCGTCGTGGAACACCGGAATCGACATCGTCTTGCGCAGCGTCTCTTCGATGTAGAAGCAGTCCGGCGCCTTGATGTCCTCGAGATTGATGCCGCCGACGGTGGGCTCGAGCAGCTGGCAGAAGCGGATCACGTCGTCGGGGTCTTCCGATCCCACCTCGAGGTCGAAGACGTCGATGTCCGCGAACTGCTTGAACAGGTTGCCCTTGCCCTCCATCACGGGCTTGCCGGCCAGCGCACCGATGTTGCCGAGGCCGAGCACGGCGGTGCCGTTGGTGACGACGGCCACGAGGTTGCCCTTGGCCGTGTATTCGTACGCCTTGTCGGGGTCGTCCTTGATCTCGAGGCAGGGCTCGGCGACGCCGGGCGAATAGGCGAGCGAGAGGTCGTGCTGGTTCGTCAGCGGCTTCGTCGGCACGACGGCGATCTTGCCGGGCCGTCCCTGGCGATGATATTCGAGTGCGTCGTCGCGTTTTGTCATAGTGAAGACCCCAAAGTTAGCGTTTGGGATGGGGTCGCGGCACCATGAGGGGAAATCGGACGCGATCGCCGGCGATCGCGGCCGGCGCGAATAGACGGAGGCCCGTGGTCCCGGGTCTCGCGCGACGGCGGGCCGCCGCGAAGGACTCGAGCCCACGGACCTCAGCATCCGGACATCGGATCATGCAACCACAACGTATCTCGTTGTGGGGCTAGACTTTGAGCTGATCTCCCGGCCGGGCGGCCATCTCGTACAGCACGGGCATCAGGAACACGCTGATGAGCAGCCGCGAGAACAGCCCGCCCACGATGACCAGCGCGAACGGCTTCTGCGAATCGGTGCCGACGCCGGTGGCGATGGCCGCCGGCAGGAGGCCGAACGCCGCCACGAGGGCGGTCATCATGATCGGGCGCAGCCGGAGCAGCGCCGCTTCGCGCGACGCCTGGGCGATGCCCATGCCCGCCAGCCGCAGTTCGTTGGCATACGAGATGTATACCACGGCGGTCTGCACCGAGACGCCGAACAGGGCCAGGAAGCCGATGCCCGACGAGACGGAGAAGGGCGTGCCGGTGAGCATGAGCGCCGCCAGGCCGCCCAGCGGGGCCGACAGCACCACGCCGACGACGGTGATCAGCGGGAACTTGAAATTGTCGTACAGGAAGAAGAGGATGAGGAAGATGAGCACGAGCGTGATGGGCAGCACGATCTGCAGCTGCGCGCGCGAGTCGGTGTACTCCTTGAATTCGCCGCCCCACACCGCGCGGTAGCCCTGCGGGAACTTGACCTGCTGGGTCACGCGCGCGCGGGCGTCGTTCACGGCGCCGGCGAGATCGCGTCCCTGCACGGAGAACTGCACGCCGATGTACCGGTGGGCATTCTCGCGATAGATGAACGAGGCCCCGTTGCCGATGGAGATCGTGGCCACCTCGCGCAGCGGAATCTGACTTCCGTCGGGCGTGGCGATGAGGATGTTGCCGATCTGCTCGGGCGTGCTGCGGAACTGCGGTTGGAGCCGCACGACGAGGTCGAACAGGCGTTCGCCCTGCACCACCTGCGTGGCGGCGTCGCCGCCGACGGCCGCTTCGATGAGGTTGTTCACGTCGCCGGCGCCCAGCCCGTAGCGGGCCAGCTTGGCGCGGTCGACCTGCACCGTGAGCGAGGGCTGCCCCAGTTCCTGGACCAGCGTGATCTGGTTGATGCCCGGCACGTGTTCGAGCACCTGCTTGACCTCGCGGCCTTTCGCCTCGAGGGTGGTGAGGTCATCGCCGAAGATCTTGACGTCGAGCGCGCTCTTGAGGCCGGTCTCGGCCTCGTCCACGGCGTCTTCGGCGGGCTGCGTGTAGTTGAACGTGATGCCCGGGAAGGTCTCGAGCTTCTTGTCGATGGCCGCGATCAGCTCGGGCTTGGTGTGGTAGGGCCCCGTCCACTCCGAATACGGCTTGAGGCCGACGTAGAACTCCATGTTGAAGAATCCCGTGGGATCGGTGCCGTCGTCGGGCCGGCCGTGCTCGTCGGCCACGTCGGTGACTTCGGGGAACGACTTGAGAATCGCGCGGATCTGCGGCGCGAACCGGGACGACTCCTGGAACGAGATGGTGTACGGCATCGTGGCCCGCACCCAGAGCGCGCCCTCGTCCAGCTTGGGCATGAACTCGGCGCCGATGGATTCCGTCATGGCGATGGCTACGGCGAACAGCGCCAGGCTCACGCCGATCACCCAGCCGCGGTGGGCGAGGCTCCAGTCGAGGCCGTGCCCGTACATGTCCTTGATCCACTCGAAGGCGCCGTTGCGCCGGGCCCGCACACCCTTGCGCAGCCCCCACGCGCAGAGGGGCGGCAGCACGAGCACGGTGATCAGCACCGAGCCGACGAGCGCGGCGATGGTGGTGTCGGCCATCGGCTTGAACAGCCGGCCGGACGGGCCCGACAGCACGTAGATGGGCAGGAAGCCGGCCACGATCACGGCGATCGCATACACGATCGGGCGATCGACCTCCGCCGCCGCGAGCGCGATGACCTCACGGATGGAGTAGGCGGTGCCCGTGCGTTCGGCCAGCCGACGGTAGATGTTCTCCACCATGACGACGGCGCCGTCCACGAGAATGCCGAAGTCGATGGCGCCGATGGACAGCAGGTTGGCCGGAATGTTGCGCAGGTCGAGCACGATGAACGCGAACAGCAGCGATCCGGGGATGGCCACCGACACGATCAGGCCCGACCGCACGTCGTACAGGAAGAAGATGAGGATGACGATGACGAGCAGGATGCCGCGCAGCAGGTTGTCCTCGACCACGCGGGTGGTGAGATGGATGAGGCTGCTGCGGTCGTAGAACGGGTGGACCTTGACGTCCTTGGGCAGGATGGAGTCGTTGAGCTGCGCGGTGGTGGTTTCGACGCGCTTCAGCACCGTCTGGGCCTGCTCGCCCGTGCGCATGAGGATGACGCCTTCCACGGCGTCGTCGCGGCCGTTGAAGCCGAACTGGCCGAGCCGCGGCGCGTGGCCGATCTCCACCGTGGCGATGTCCTTGATCAGCACCGGCACGCCGTTCTTGACCGCGATGACGACGTTGCCGATGTCGTCGGTGGTCTCGACGCGGCCGAGGCCGCGCACGTAGTAGAACTGCCCGCCCTCGCTGTAGAACCCGCCGCCGGCGTTGCCGTTGTTGTTGCCGAGCGCGTTCTCGACGTCGGCGACGGCGAGGCCGGCGCCGGCCAGCTTGGTGGGGTTGACGTCGACGTGGTACTCCATCGTCTCGCCGCCCAGCCCCGATTCATCGGCCACGCCGGACACCGCCTTGTACGCCTTGGCCAGCACCCAGTCGTTGAGGATCTTGAGTTCCATCGTCGACCGGTCGGGGCTGTCCAGCACGTACCGGTAGACGAGCCCCGAAGGCGAGAACAGCGGCGAGACGCCGGCGCTCACGCCGTTGGGCAACGTCACATCGGGCAGCCGTTCGAACACGCGCTGGCGCGCGAAATACGGGTCGGTCTTGTCCTTGAACGTCATGATGACGTCGGATAGCCCGTACAGCGAGATGGAGCGGATGACGGTGAGGTTCTCGACGCCGTTCATCTCGGTTTCGATCGGCACCGTTACCAGGCGCTCCACCTCTTCCGAGGCGTGCCCCGGCCATTGGGTGACGATCTCGACCATCGGCGGCGAGAGATCGGGATAGGCGTCCACCGGCAGCCGCGAGAACGACCAGGCGCCGAGGCTGACGAGGGTGAGGGCGAAGATGACGACGAGGAAGGGCTGGCCGAGCGCGGCCCGCACGACGCGATTGATGCGCGACGGCGGCGCGGCCTCCCCTCCTGATTCCGGAGGCATGGTTGGATTGGTCACTGGCTCTCCGCGAACTGGATGAAGAGCGCGCCGTCGGCCACCACCTTGTCACCGGCGGCGAGACCCGAGGTCACCTCGTAGCTGTCGCCGACGCGATACCCGTAGGTGATGTCGCGCCGGGCGAACGACCCGTCGGGCGTGGCGACGTACACGAAGGGCAGGTTGTCGTCGTTCCGGAGCAGCGCCGAGGCGGGAATCAGCACGCCCTTGTGGACGCGGTTCGAATGGATGTCGACGCGCACGAACATGTCGCGCTTGAGCAGCTGGGCGCGGTTGTCGGCCACGACGCGCACCGCGGTGGCCTTGGTGCCCGGATCGACGAGGGCGGCCACGTAATCGACGAACCCGCTCACTGGCTTGGCCGAAGCGTCGGAGTAGATGCTCACCGCCTGGCCCTTGCCCACGAGATCGAGGTCGGCCGGAAAGACGCTGGCCATCACCCACACGGTGGACAGATTGGCCACGGTGAACGCCGGCGTTCCGCCGGCGGAGAGCAGCTCGCCGGGCGTGATCAGCTTCTCGACCACGACGCCGGCGATGGGCGACCGGATGAGGCCCTCCACCTGGTCGGGCGCCTGCCCGTTCTGGAGCGCCGTGATCGTGGCGTCGGAAACGCCGAGCGACCGCAGGGCCTGCACGGCGGCATCGAGGTCGGCGGCCGCGGAGGACGCATCGACGCGGGACTGGTCGAGGTCGCTGCGCGCCAACGCGTCGTTGGCGAACAGCTGTTCGTTCAGCTTCAGGATGCGCTGCGTGTTGCGCGCGGCGTCCGACGCCTTGCGGTAGCCGGCCACGGCCGAGGCGTAGTCGGGCGACGACACCGCGGCGAGCGGGTCGCCGGCCTTGACCACGGCGCCGACGTTCACCAGCAGGCGGGTAACCGGGCCGGAAATGGGCGCGATGACCTGCGTGGAGGAGTCGCCGTTGAAGGCGACGGTGCCGGTGACCTCAAGCGTCGGGCGGAAGGACGTGTCGGCCAGCGTCACGATCGTGAGCCGGGCCCGCTGGGCGTCGGTAACCTTGAACGTCTTGGCCTTCACGATCGCCGTGGTGTCCTGGCTGGCCGACGACGCCGACGGGCCGCAGCCGGCGGCGCCGGCGAGAACGATGAGCGCGGCGACGGTGACCGTCGCGGGCGCGAACGAACGCTTACTCACGGGAAGCTCCAGGGGCGAACGTGGTGAGCGGCACGCCGGCGGCGCGCTCGAGATCGGCGCGGGCCGAGTTGGCGGCCGCGAGGGCATCGGCGTATTGGCTTTCGGCATCGAGCAGCGAGCTGCGCGCGTCGAGCACGTCGAGGGCGGACAGCCCGCCCAGGCCGTAGCTGGCGAGCGCGACCCGGTAGGCCTCGCGCGCCGAGGGCAGCAGCTGATCGCGAATGAACACGGCCTGGCGTTCTGCCGCGTCCGCGGTGGCGAACGCGTTCTGCACGTCCTGGCCGACCGAGGCCCGGGCGTCGCGCATCGTCGCCGCCAGTTCCAACTCGCGGTGCTGCGTTTCGGCGTAGTCGCCGCGGGAATGCTGCCAGAAGAACACCGGGATCGGCATCGTGATGCCGACGGTGTACCAGCTCGGTGCGGCGACCGAGGCGTCGCGGCTCCAGCCGGCGAACAGGTCGGGCAGGAACGACTGCTCGCGAATCAGCGTCGAGTTGTCGTGCGCCGCGCGCTGCTGCGCCTCCAGCGACCGGATCTCAGGGCGGGCGCGGAGCGCCGCCTGCTCCAGAGCGTCGAGGTCGGGGAGCGGCGGCGGGACGTCGAGCGAATCGACCAGCGCGAGCGGCGCTGCCAACGCGCGGCCGATCTGCCGGTTGAGGCCCGCCTTGGCGTTGGCGATGTCGCGCGAGTTGGCGATCAGGTCGTTGCCCGACTGGGCCACGCCCACCTGCGCCTTGATGACGTCCAGGCGCGCCACCGTGCCGGCGTTGAACCGGGCCTGCGTCTTCTGCAGGAAGTCCCGGGCCAGCGAGTCGGCGTCGAGCAGGTCGCGATGGTGCATGGCCGCCACCAGCACGGCGTCGTACGCCTGGCTCGCGCTCGACGCGATCGTCTGCTCCGCGAGCCGCAGGTTCTCCGCGGACGCGGTCACGTTGGCCGAGCCGATGCGCTCCTGCAGGCGCAGCTTGTCGGGAAAGGGCACGACCAGGCTGATGCTCAGCGGTTTGGCGACCGTCGGACTGAATCCCGTGATCCGCGGCAGCGAGTCGTACGCCGCCGAGAACGAAGGATCGGGAATCGCCATCCCCTCCACCCGCTGGGCCTTGACCTGCGCCGTCTGCTCGCGGGCCACGTCGATATTCGGGTTGGAGGACAGCGCCATGGCGATGGCCTGGCGCCGCGTGAGCCGCAGGGTGTCGGCGGCGGATGCACCGCCGGCGCCGGGCGCTCGCTGTTGGGCGGACGCGACGCTGGCCACACAGGCCAGCGCGCACGTCCAGAGGGACGTTCGCATGCACACTCTCGGAGATGTTCGAGGAAACCGCGATTGGAACCGTCGGACGCCCGGGGCGCCCGCGTCCAGCAACTGCCCGTGGCTCAGGCGGCGATGGGCGGAGCGCGCGAGGCGTGGGCCCGGCGTCCACGGGTCGGCGCCACGACATGCGCGTCCGACCGGACGACGGGCATCGGCGCGGCGGTCAGCAGCTCGGCCGACGCCGTCGACGGCAGCACGCGAATGGACCGCAGGGTGCAGACCGCGCAGGTGGCGTCGTCGTGGACGACGAACACGTGCGACGTGCCGGCGGGCTCGACGTGCGAAGCCGGCGCCGAGTGGTGGGGTTCCAGCAATGGCGCCAGGGCAACCGCCGCCTCCAGCGCGATGAGCGCAAAGAGCGCTACGCGCCGTGCCCACGCCGTGGGCCGCGACCGGTTGGAGCGGAAAATTGCCGACATGACTTGCAGAGACTACGGGGCGGTACCCCAAACCGCTAGGTTCGCTCCTCCGGGGCGACTCCCGGCGCCCCTAGCGCCCTGCGGCGTAGCCGCGGAGGCGGGCCAGCATCTTCCGATCCGTCTTCGTCGCGTCGTCGAGCTTGGGCGTCTCCAGCACCTTGGCCACGCCGTGGAACCGGTCGCCGGTCATGATCCGCCGGAAGGGCGCCGGGCCCAGCGTGCCCTCGCCGATCAGCTCGTGGCGGTCGCGCCGGGAATCGAACGGCATCTTGGAATCGTTCAGATGCAGCACCCGGAGCCGCCTGGCGCCGAGCACGTCGTCGAACCGCGCCCACACGCCATCGAAGTCGCGCACCAGGTCGTAGCCCGCCGAGTACACGTGGCAGGTGTCCACGCACACGCCCATGCGCCGGCGCTGGGCAGAGGGCACGAGTTCGAGCAACTGCGAGAGCTCCTCGAACGTGCTGCCGATGACGGTGCCGGCGCCGGCGGTGGTCTCCATGCAGAGCACCGTCCGGCCGGGCACGCGCTCCAGCGCCTCGGTGATCGCGTCGGCGTTGCGCTGGATGCCGGCGGCGCGCTCGTCCATGAAGTTGCCCGGATGCGACACCAGAAATGTGATGCCGAGGGCATTGCACCGCTCCAGTTCGGCCACGAAGGACTCGATCGACCGGCGGCGGAGCACCGGGTCGGGGCTGGCCAGGTTGATCAGGTACGAGTCGTGCACGACAGTGACGGCCACGTCAGTCTGGGCGAGGCCGTCCCTGAACGCCTTCGCCTCGGCCGCGTCCACGGCGCGCTCGGCCCAGCGGTTGGCCATCTTCGTGAATATCTGAATGGCCGTGGCGCCGATCTCCCCGGCGCGGATCGGCGCTTCCTGCGTGCCCCCGGCAATGGAGACGTGGGCCCCGAGCAGTTCCGGGGCGCGCGGCGTGGGCGCCGGCATAGCACGCGCGGCGCGGGGCGCCGGGCGCCTGTTGGCCGGGGCCCGCTTCTTCGCCGGCGCCTGCTTCCTGGCCGGACTCACACGAAGTCGCCGGAGCGCCCGCGCAGCGACCGCCCGCAGCGGGGGCAGAAGAGCTCGCCCTCGGCCTCGTGCAGGGCGAATTCGAACGGCCGTCCGCAGTCGCAGGCGGCCTCGAGGCCCTCGTGGCCGCAGGCGAGGCAGAAGCGATCGTCGGCTTCGTAGGCGCGGAAGCGCGCGCAGACGGCACAGCGTTTGACGGTGGTCATTTGTGGCGGAGCCAGGTGGTGGGGTCCACGGCGGGCCCGCCGTGCTGGCGGACCTCGAAGTGGAGGTGGGGTGGAAAGTCGGGGTCGGAGCGGCCGACGGTGCCGATCACTTCATCGCGGGTGACGCGGTCGCCGCGTTTCACGCGCGCCGACTTGAGCGAGCCGTAGATCGAGTAGTCGCCGCCGCCGTGGTCGACGATCACGGTGAGCCCGTAGAGCCCGAGCTGCGACACGCTCACCACGTTGCCGGCGGCCACGACGTGCACGTCGGTGCCCTCGGGCGCCGCGATGCCGATGCCGTTCCAGCGGATGGTGGTGTTGTTGGACTGCACCTGCCGGCCGAACGGATAGAGGATGTTGCCCTCCACGGGCCAGTCGAGCGTGCCGTAGTCGCGGGTGCTGATGCTGCTGCGGCTGGGGGCGGCGCTGGGGCTGGCCGCCTCGGCCTTGCGGCGGGCGGCTTCGAGCGCGGTGATGGCGCTGGCGAGCTGCGATTCGGTGCGCGTGACCGCTGCCAGGCGGGCCTGCGTCTGCTGCACCTGGCGGTTGACGGCGGCGAGGTTCCGCTGCCGCTCGCGTTCGAGGGTGCGCAGGTTGGCTTCCTCGGATTGCTTGTCGCTGCGGTTCTGGGCCACGGCGTTCTGCAGCGTCACCAGGCGGTCGCGCTCGTCGCTCACCTGACTGCGCAGCTCGTCGACGTGGTTCACGAGGGCGCGGTCGCGCAGGGTGAGCAGGTGCAGGTACTTGTAGCGGGCCACGAGGTCGCCGAACGACTGGGCGCTGAGCAGGACCTCGAAGGTGAACAGGGGGCCGCGCTTGTAGATGTCGACGAGGCGGCGCTGGAGGATGGCCCGCTGGCTGGTGAGGTCGTCCTCGGTGCGCACGAGGTTGCCGGTGGCGTCGGAGACGTCGGCGTTGATGGTCACGAGCTGGCGGTCGAGCGTGCTGACGATGCGCGAGGTGGCGTCGGCGCGGCTCTCGAGGTTGGAGACTTCCTCGCCGAGATCGTGGGCCGAGCTCTGGAGCGTGCGCATGCGCTCCTCGAGCTGGGCGCGTTCGCGGCGGATCTGCTCCAGGGTGTCGCGCTGGGCGCGGAGCTTCTGCTCGGTCTGCGACTGCTGGGCGCGGGCCGGACGCGGGACCGCGACGAGGGCGAGCGCGCAGGCGGCCGCGAGGACGGAAGCGCGGAGGCGCGTCACAACCGCCGCAGGTGCCGCCCCACGGACACCGAACTGCCGAGCAGCCCGATGAGCGCACCCGCGGCGACGCCGAGCGCGGCGAGCGCCGGCGTGAAGAACACGGTGTGGAAGTTCAGGTAGCGGTCCACGAGGTGCATGCTGAGCCAGGTGAGCAGCAGCGCCAGCAATCCGCCGAGCACGCCCTTCACGAAGCCTTCGAGCAGGAAGGGGCGCCGGATGAAGCCGTCGGTGGCGCCGACGAGACGCATGATCGAGATCTCGTCGGCGCGGGCCAGCACGGCCATTCGGATGGTGGCGCCGATGATGATCACCGACACGGCGGCGAAGGCCAGACCGAGCGCGAGCCCGGCCACGCCGGCGATGTTGCGCAGTCGGTAGAGCTGGACAAGCCATTCCTCGCCGTAGCGCACGTCGTCCACGAAGGGGTAGCTCTTGAGGCGGTCGGCCACGCGCTGCACGCTGGCCGGGTCGCGGAAGCCGGGCTTGAGGCGGATGTCGATGGATGCCGGCAGGACGCCCGACTCGAAGACGTCGGAGAATTCCTTGAGCTCGCGACGGGCGCGGACGAGCGCCTGGTCCTTGGAGACGAGGTCCACGCTCTGGACTTCGGGGAAGGCGGCGACGTCTCCGGCGGCGGCGGCCAGGGCCTCGGCGTCGGTGCCGTCGGCCACGAAGGCGCGGATCTCGACCCGCTCCTCCACGGTCTGCAGCGCGGCGCGGATGTTGAGGGCCACGAGGCCGAACAGCCCGAACGCGAACAGCGAGAACGCCATGGTGGTGATGCTGAGCGCGGTGAGCAGCGGCGCGCGCTCGAAGGCCGCCGAGGCGTCGCGGATGGTGCGTCTCATGGCGAGGGCTCCCCGGCTTCGGCCGAATCGTAGACCACCTGGCCGCGGTTGAGTTCGAGGGTGCGGTAGTCGGCGTTGCGCACGAGGTCGAGGTCGTGGGTGGCCATGATGATGGCGGTGCCCGAGGCGTTGATCTCGCGCAGCAGCTGGAAGACGCCGCGGGTGGCGCGTTCGTCGAGGTTGCCGGTGGGCTCGTCGGCGATGAGCACGAACGGGTCGTTCACCAGGGCGCGGGCGATGGCCACGCGCTGCTGCTCGCCGCCGGAGAGCTCCTTGGGGAAGGCGGTGGCCTTGGAGGCCAGCCCCACCTGGATGAGCACGCGGCTCACCTTTGGGCCGATCTGCGCGCGCGGCGTGCCGGTGACCTCGAGCGCGAAGCCGACGTTGGCCTCGGCGGTGCGGTCCTCGAGCAGGCGAAAGTCCTGGAACACGATGCCGAGTCGGCGCCGCAGTTTGGAGATGTCGCGGCGCGACGCGTGCTCGGAGTTGAAGCCGCTCACGCGGACGATGCCGGCGGTGGGCCGCTCGTCGAAGTACGCCAGGCGGAGAATGGTGCTCTTGCCGGCGCCGGAGGGGCCGGTGAGAAAGAGGAACTCGCCCTTGGCCACCCGGAACGACACATCCTGCAGCGCGACGCCCGACCGCGGGTACTCCTTCGACACGTGGTCGAAGCGGATCACGCCCACGCCGTCGACGGCCGTCAAGGCAGCGCCTGCTCGAGGTCGGCGATCAGGTCGTCGGCGCTCTCGATGCCGATGCTCATGCGGAGGAAGCCGTCGGGGATGCCGGCGTCGCTGCGCTCGCTGGACGACAGGCCGGCGTGCGAACTGTGGCGCGGCTCCGACACCAGGGAATCGACTCCGCCCAGGCTGGGGGCGTGCTGGAAGATCCGGAGCCGGCGCAGCATGCGGTCCACGGCGCGGGCGCCGCCGCCCAGCTCGATGGCCATCATCCCGCCGAAGCCGTCGAGCACGCGCTTGGCGATGGCGTAGTCGGGGTGAGAGGGGAGCCCGGGGTAGTGCACCTTCTTGATCGCGCTGCAGTTCTCCGCCCATTCGGCCACGCGCATGGCGTTGGCGTTCTGCCGCTGGACGCGCACGTCGAGCGTCTTCAGGCCGCGTTCGAGCAGCCATGCGGCGAAGGGGTCGGGCGCCTGGCCCCAGATCATCATCTTCTGGCGCACCTCTTCTATATATGGCGCCGTGCCCGACACGACGCCGCCGAGGACGTCGTGGTGGCCGTTGAGGTATTTGGTGGCCGAATGGATGGAGACGTCGGCGCCATGCTCGAGCGGACGGAAGTTGATCGGGCTGGCGAAGGTGGCGTCGACGACGAGGGCGATGCCGCGCTGCTTGCAGATGTAGCTGACCCCCTTGAGGTCGAGCACGCGGCAGGTGGGGTTCACCGGCGATTCCACGAACACCACGCGGGTGTGCGTGGAGATGGCCTTGCGCCAGACGCGCACTTCGAGCGGATCCACGAGCGTGACCTCGACGCCGAGCGAGGCGAGTTCCTGCTCCAGGAAGGCGCGCGTGCCGCCGTAGATCCAGGCGCTGGCGACGATGTGGTCGCCGGGGCGGAGCAGGGCGGTGAGGGCGCAGGCCGTCGCGCCCATGCCGCTGGCCAGGAGCACCGACGCCTCGGCGCCCTCGAGCGCCGCCATGCGGCGCTGGACGGCTTCGGCGTTGGGCGCATTCCCGTAGCGCGGGTAGCGCATGCCGTCGCCGGTGCCGATCTCCTGGATGTAGTTGACCGACTGGTAGAGGGCGCGGACCACCGGGGTGTCGACCTCGCGGTCGCCGGCCTCGAGGCCGCCGTGCAGCGGAAGGGTGGCGCGGTCCAGCGGGCGCGGCTGTTTCTTGGTCATGGCAGGGCTCTCACGCGTATCCGGGCGGGCGGCCGCGCGAATCGAGGTCGGGCTTGACCACGCGGACGATTTCCGAGGGCGAGGCGCCGACCACGTCGCGCAGCACCACGTCGCCCTTCTTCATCCCTTGATCGATGTGCACCGTGGCCAGTTCGTGGCGCCGGGGGCCGTAGACCCAGGCCAGTTCGCCGTCCGTGAGCAGTCTCGCGCGCGCGTCGTCGGGGTGCATGAACACCGCGGGGCCGCGCGCCGGGTCGTCCGCGCGGGTCGCGATCAGCTGCGCCACCCGCAGCGGGCGATGGATCTGCTCATCCACGATCTCCTCCGAGTGCCACGTACTGTTCATTCAGACGCATGACCAGGCGCCGGCGCCACAGCGCGTCGAGCGTGCTCGCCACCTCGCGCTCGGCCTCGCCGATCTCGCCGGCCAGATCGGCGGCCGCGGCGCGGCCGTGCCGCTTGACCGCCTCCCACGCCCGCCGCTCGCGCTCGCTGAGGACGCCCACCACGTGCACGCCGTCCTCCTGCTCGATGGCGAGGGCGAGGCCGTGCCGCTCGAGGACGGTCTCGATCGCCTCCCAGTGGTCGTCCGTCACCCCCCGAAACAAGAAATAAGCCTCATGCGGGGGATTCTCGGCGCAATACCGCAACAAGAGCTTGGCAATGACCTCGTCGGCGCACGAGAAGTCCATCATCGAGACGTGCGAGAAGTCGAGCACGGTGAGCGTTCGCTCGTGCGCCTCCCGCATCAACAGTTCGATCTGATTGCGCACGGCGGCCCCGGTGGGCCGCGTCACCAGATTGGAGTAGAGGTTCGCTGACACCGTCTGCCGTAGAACGGTGCCCAGGTCGATATGGTTCATTCTTTGCCCGCCGCGCGCTCCGGGATCGTGACCTGAACCTGAGCGCCGGGAAAGGGGGAGAGATCTTCTTCAAGCGGGACGTCCTCATCCCACTTGGGCACCAGCGCGATGCGCGCCGTGCCGCTGCGAATGGAGAGTTTGCCCTCCCAGCGGCCGCAGTAGCGGCGGACGCCGGAGAGGCCCTGGCCGCGGCCGGGATCGCGGAACCGGCTCACGCCGCGGATGACCGCCGCCTCGAGGGCCGCACCGTCGTCCCAGCGGTCGTCGCGCACCCGGCCGGGCGCGCCTTCGAGCGAGTTCCGGAAGCCGATGCCGGCGTCACAGACGGCGATCTGCACCACGCGCCGGCCGAGCCGTTTCTTCCACGTGTAGGCCTGGACGGCCACCCAGCCGCCGCGGCCCGCGTGTTCGACGATGTTCTGGCACACCTCGGAGAGCGTCATCGCGAAGCCCACCGTGGCCTTGGCGTCGAGATTCAGCTCGGTGGCGATGATCTGCTGCGCCTTCTGCTGGATGCGCTCCACCACCTCGTGCACGTCCTCGCTCCTGGCCACGGGCGTGACCTCGAGGAGCACGCGCGAGTCGCCGCCCGTGCGCTTGGGCACCGTGCCGTGCAGCTCGTAGAGTTCGTCGGCGTACTTGAAGAAGTCGGTGCGGGCCCAGTAGCCCACCGTGTCCTCGCCCTCCGGCGCGGCGAACGCCGGCCGCTCGGCCCGCGTCTGGGCCAGGGTGAGGAGGGCGGTGAGGCCGTAGGGCGACGCCCACCGGCAATGCCTGGCGTCGACGAGGATCTTCTCGTCGGCGGGCACGGGCGCCAGTTGCTCCAGGACCTGCTCGAAGCTCTGATCGTCGAGCGACGGCGGGACGTTGATTACGGTGGTCACCTGGAGCTGAGTTCCCCTCGGAGGTAGTGCGCCAACCCGGTGGCTCCCCGATGCTCCAGGTTGCGGCCGGCCGCGCGATGTGCCGTAACGATTGCGTCACCCAACTTATCACCGGCGAGCAGCCGAGAGAAATAGGTCGCGCCCCAAACGTCGCCGCATCCGGTGGGATCGCCCCTGGCGGGGGCGGAAACCGGCGTGGGCACGAGCGCCGTGCGGATCGGCCCGGCGGCGGCGCCCAGGGGCCGGGGCCGGCGCAGGTCGCTCAGGCGCTCGAAGTCCGGGGCGGCGAAGAACACCGCTCCCCGTGGGCCCAATGTCACGACGAGACAGCGCGTGCCGGCGTCGATCGCCGTGGCGGCCAGCGCCATCGAGTCGGGCGCCATGAGCGCCAGTTCGTCCTCGTTCACCTGGATCAGATCGAAGCAGGCGCACCAGTCGCGGACGTTGGGCAGCGGACGCGGGGTGCGCAGGCCGTCGGGCTGGACGGCCAGCACCAGCGAATGCAGGTCGCAGTAGATCGGGCCCTTGAAGTGCTGACGGATGAGCCGGGCCGTCTCGAGGTCGAGCTCCCAGCCGGAGAGCAGGTTGATGTACAGGGCGTCGAGCCCGCGCAGGAGCGGCTGCAGTCCGGCCCACGTCCAGGGCGGGATGCCGCCGGTGAGGCGCTCGGTGCGCCGCTCGTCGCTCACGTAGCGGATCTCGACGCGGTTGTTGGGATAGGGCACCTCGATCAGCGGCGCGTCGGGGGCCATGCGGCGCAGGGTGGCCGTGAACTCGCGCGCCCGCGGCGCGAGGTCGGCGCCCACCTTGATCAGCGGGACGATCTGCCAGTCATCCGGAAGCGCGGCGTCGAGCCCGGCCAGGGAATAGGTGACGCCGCCCCATTCCTCGATCGGGGACGTGCGGACGTCGCGGCCGTGGATCGTGTCCCAGACGAAGGTGCCAACGATGCCTAAACGCATTGGGGGACCGGCCAACGGCGCGGTCTAGCTGTTGTTGTTCAGGAAGGTCTTCACCGCCCCGACGACGCCGGCCGTCCCGGGCAGTTCACCGGCCACGATTCGCGCCGCCGCCACCGCGGGCGCGAACGCCCGGCGCCGGACTTCGGCGTTGAGCGGCACGAACAGCCGGTCGCCCGCCGCCGTGACTCCGCCCGCCACCACGACCACGTCGGGGTTGAAGATGTTGAGCAGGTTCGCCACCCCCGCGCCCAGGTAGCGCCCCGTGTCGCGCACGATCTCGTTGGCCACCGGATCGCCCCGGCGCGCCGCGTCGTAGACCGTCGCGGCGGTGATGCGCTCCAGGTCGCCCGCCACCATCTCGGGCATGAGCGACTCGGTGCCCTCGCGCACCAGCACCTCGCGGGCGCGGGTGGCGATGGCCGGCCCGGACGCGTAGGCCTCGAGGCAGCCGTAGTTGCCGCACTTGCAGTGACGGCCGTTGAGCTCGATGGTCGTGTGTCCGATCTCTCCGGCCACGTCGGACGCGCCGTGATAGAGGTGGCCGTTGACGATCAGGCCGCCCCCGATGCCGGTGCCGATGGTGAGGCCCACGACGTGGCGTCCGCCGCGCGCGGCGCCCTGCCACCATTCGCCCACCGTGGCGCAGTTGGCGTCGTTGTCGAGCGTGGCCGGCAGGCCGGTGCGCGCCGAAATGCGGTCGCGCAGCGGAAAGTCCCGCCAACCGAGGTTCGGCGCCACGATCACGATGCCGCGCTCGCGGTCGAGCGGGCCGGGGGCGCCGATGCCGATGCCGAGGAAGGCCTCGCGCGAGACGCCCGCGTCGCGCATCGTGTCCGCCACCGTGGCCTCGATCTGCGCCACGATGCGGTCCACGACGCCCTCGGTGCCGGCGCTCACGTCGGTGGGGGCCGAGCGCACGCCGAAGGTGCGCGACCCGTCGGCCGAGAGGGCGCCGGTGACGATGTTGGTGCCGCCGAGATCGACGCCGACGATGAACCGGTGCCGCGAGTGTTCGGTCATGGTTGTGGGATGGGGATCGAGACAAGATGGCGAACGCGGGCCGCCACGTCACCCACGGTCACGTCACGCATGCACTTCCAGTGCTGCAACGGACAGGCGGGCGGGCCGTGCTTGTCGCAGGGGCGGCAGTCGAGGCCGGTATTCTCGACGACGATCGAGTGGGGCGCGAGGGGGCCGAATCCGAACACGGGCACCGTGGGGCCGAAGATGGCCACCGTGGGCGTGGCCATGGCGGACGCCAGGTGCTGCGGCGCCGAATCGTTGGTCACGAGCGCGCGGCAGCGGCCGATGAGCTCCGCCGACGCCAGCAGCGAGAGCGGGCCGGCCGCATCGACGGTAGCGGGGCCGGCCGCGGCGGCGATGGCGGCCGCCAGTGCGCGGTCGTCGGCGCTGCCGATCACCACGAGGCGCACTTCCGCCGCCAACTCGCGGGCGAGCTCGGCGTAGTACGGCCACCGCTTGGTGGCCCAGACGCTGCCCGGCGCCAGCGCCACGAGCGGGCGCGCATCGTTCCCGCCGCCGAGCAGCGCGTCGACGGCCGCGGTCTCGGCGGCGCCGGGGTAGAGCCGCGGGCGGAGCTGGGCGGGCGTGGGTTCGCGCTCCGGGTTGGCGAGCTGCCAGAGGCGGGCGGCGTGGTGCAGATCCTTGCGATAGGGGATGGTGCGCGAGTAGAGCGCGCGTCCGGTCGAGGTGCGGAAGCCGACGCGCAGCGGCACCCCGGTGGCGAAGGCGAGCGCCGCGCTGCGCAGCGACCCCTGGGCGAGGTAGACCGCCGAGGCGCGGCTGGCGCGCATCTCGCGGGCGACCGCCTGGAACCCCCGCAGTCCGCGCCCGGTGCGGCGCTTGTCGTACGCGATCACGCGCCGCACGTCGGGGTTGTTCGCCAGCAGCCCCGCCGAGGCGGGCGTCGCGACGACGTCCACCGGGCCGGTCGCCGCCAGCTCCGCGATCAGCGGCGTGGTGAGCACCATGTCGCCGAGGAAGCTGGTCTGGACGATGAGGGAGGTCATGGGCGCGGTACCGCAATCTACGACCCCGGCGCCCGGCGGGCATCAGGAACGGAGGGGGTGGACTCGATCGATCCGGATGGAACAAATCAATCAGGATCAGGCCTTCCTGGGGGCGTGTGGGCGAGAAGGCCGCGCCGTGCGAACGAACTCTCCAGGCGAGCCCACAAGATTGATCATGATGCATCAGGATCATCCTGATGCATCGAGTCCATATTCTCCATTCTTGATGCAGGCCCGGCGCGCTAGTACGCGCGTACAGTCATCAATCGCGACGTGCACGTACTCCCAGCCGATGCCGCGTACGCGCTGCCGACGGTCCCCGTGGATGCGGTGCCCGACGCGCCCGATCTTGCCGAGCTTCTTCACGTCGAGATGCAGGAGGTCGCCGGCCCGGGGCCACTCATAGCGCAGGACCGGATGCGGCGGCTCCAGGCGCGGGAGTTGGGCGAGGCCGAGGCGCCGTTGTTCGCGCACGACGGCTGCGATCGGGAGCTGCAGATGGCTCGCGATCCGGCAGGAGCTCCAGCGCCGCTTGCGCCACCGGAGCACCTGGTGGCGCCGCCACCGCGGCATCCGGTGCGGACACCGCCGCGGCCGGCTCGAGCGATCCCCGAGGAGCACGGGCCGTTCCGCCCGCCACCGATCCCGCCATTTTGCCGCCGTCTGCCGCGAGACACCATACTCGCGAGCGAGCGCGCTCAGGTTCGCGCGGGGCCGGACGGCCCGACGCGCGAGTTCCACTCGCCGCGCCGGGGTCAATCGTGCATTCTTGTGGATGTTCACAGGTCCTCTGGCGGTTGCCGGTTGAGTGTCCAGACAACCCCAGCTTGGTGCCGCTACGACCTGTGAACAACCTCCTGATCAATTACAGCTAGTCCACCCGCAGCACGGCCAGGAACGCTTCCTGCGGGATCTCCACCGCGCCCACCTGCTTCATGCGCTTCTTGCCTTCCTTCTGCTTCTCCAGGAGCTTGCGCTTGCGCGTGATGTCGCCGCCGTAGCACTTGGCGAGCACGTCCTTCCGCAGCGGCTTGACGGTGGTGCGGGCGATGACCTTGGTGCCGATCGCCGCCTGGATGGCCACCTCGAAGAGTTGGCGCGGAATCAGCTCCTTCAGCTTGTCGGCGATCTTGCGCCCCCACTCGTACGCCCTGTCCCGGTGGATGATCACGGAGAAGGCATCCACGGCGTCGCCATTGATCATCATGTCCAGCTTCACGAGATCGCTGGCGCGGTAGTCGAGCATCTCGTAGTCGAGCGAGGCGTAGCCCCGGCTGATGGTCTTCAGGCGGTCGAAGAAGTCGAGAATCACCTCGGCGAGCGGGAACTCCCAGTCGAACTCCACGCGCGACGCGTCGAGGTAGGTCATGTTCTTGTAGACGCCGCGGCGCTCGTTGCCCAGCGTCATGATCGGGCCGATATAGTCGGCCGGCGCCATGATGCGCGCCTTCACGTACGGCTCCTCGATGCGCTGCAGCTCGCCCGGCGGCGGCATCTTGGACGGGTTCTCGATCAGTTCCATCGTGCCGTCCGTGTGATATACGTGGTACTCCACGTTCGGCACGGTGGTGATGAGATCGAGATCGAACTCGCGCTCCAGTCGCTCCTGCACGATGTCCATGTGCAGCAGGCCGAGGAATCCGCAGCGGAAGCCGAAGCCGAGGGCCGTGGACGACTCGGGCGTGAAGTGCAGCGAGGCGTCGTTGAGGATCAGCTTGTCGAGGGCGTCGCGCAGCGTCTCGTACTGCTGCGTGTCGGTGGGGTAGAGCCCCGAGAACACCATCGAGTGCACGTCCTGGTAGCCGGGCAGCGGCGTGGCCGCCGGGCGCTCGAAGTCCATGATCGTGTCACCGGCGCGCGTCTCCTTCACCGACCGCACGTTGGCCACGACGTAGCCGACCTCGCCGGGGCCGAGCGCGTCGGTGGGCACCTGGCGAAGCTGGTTGACCCCGACTTCGGCCACCTCGTAGGCGTCGCGGCTGCCGCTGGCGAAGAAGATCTTGCTGCCGGCGCGGATCGTGCCGTCCACCACGCGCACGCTCGGAATCGCGCCGCGGTAGCGGTCGTAGTAGGAGTCGAAGATGAGCGCGCGCAGCGGACCGTCGGCGTTGCCCTTGGGCGGCGGCACGCGCTTGACGATCTCCTCGAGCAGTTCGGGAATGCCCAGCCCCTCCTTGGCGCTCACGAGGAGGATCTCGTCGGGGTTGGCGCCGATCAGGTCGTGCACCTCACCCTTGCGGCGCTCCGGCTCGGCGCCCGGGAGGTCGATCTTGTTCAGCACCGGCAGGATCTCGAGCCCGGCGTCCATGGCCAGGAACAGGTTGGACAGCGTCTGCGCCTGGATGCCCTGCGACGCGTCGACCACGAGGATCGCGCCCTCGCACGCGGCCAGCGAGCGCGAGACCTCGTAGGTGAAGTCCACGTGGCCCGGCGTGTCGATGAGGTTGAGCTCGTACGTCTTGCCGTCGCGCGCCGTGTACGACATGCGCACGGCGTTGAGCTTGATGGTGATGCCGCGCTCGCGCTCGAGGTCGAGCGTGTCGAGCACCTGGGCCTTCATCTCCCGCTTCTGCAGCATGCCGGTGGCCTCGATCAGCCGGTCCGCGAGCGTGGACTTGCCGTGATCGATGTGGGCGACGATGCAGAAATTGCGAATGAGCGAGAGATCCACGGGACTCCGAAGGTGACGGTCGCGCCGCGTGCCGGGCGCAATCATCAAAGTTAGTCTCCCCGCAGGCGCGCTCCAAGGCAGTTGGCCGGAGATCGCGGCGCCGGGCGGGCGCCGTTCCGCAGGGCCGGCATCAAGAACGAGGGGAACAACGATGCTTCAGAAAACAGCCGGAAGCCGTCGGATCGGCTTCTGGGGGCCGCAGGGCGAGATCGCGCTGGCGTACGCGCCGCCAACTCACCCTCGCAGCCCCCATTACCGTAATCCGGCAGTTTCCGGGTTCTCCCGATGCATCGTGTCCAAGAAGTTCTTGATGCTCGCCGCGAGAATTGACCGACCTTGCCGCGCCGTCTAGCTTTCGCGACCCGATGGACAACGCCCGCGCCACGCGAGCCGATCTGCTCGACCCAGCGCACCTCGCCGCGCTCGGCCGCGTGGAGCTTATTGCCCGTTGGGTCGTCGACGGCTTCATGACCGGGCTCCACCGGTCGCCGCGCAAGGGCTTCTCCGTCGAGTTCGCCGAGTACCGCCCGTATCTGCCCGGCGACGACCTGCGCCACGTCGATTGGAAGATCGCCGCCCGCGCCGACCGCCTCGTGGTCAAGCAGTTCGAGGAGGAGACGAACCTCCGCGCCACCGTCGTGCTCGACGTCAGCCGGTCGATGGCCTGGAGCGGCGCCCAGCTCGGCACCGTGGGCCGCGTGCGCGACGCCGCCCGCCTCACCAAGCTCGCCTACGCCGAGATCGTCGCCGCCTCGCTGTCGCTCATTCTGCTGCGCCAGCGCGACGCCGTGGGTCTCGTGCGCTTCGACGACCGCGTGCGCACGGCCATCCCGCCGCGGGCCCGCCAGGCGCAGTGGCGGCGGCTCGTGCTGGCATTGGACGACGCCGGCTCTGGCCCGGCTTCCAGCGCGCCCGCCGCGCTGGCCCAGGCGGCGCGTCTGCTCGAGCGCCGCGGCATGGTGGTGCTGATCTCCGATATGCTCATGGACGTGGACGACACGGTGCGCGCGCTCCGCGGCCTGCGCGCCGCCGGCCACGACGTGACGGTGCTCCACGTGCTCGATCCCGACGAACGCGAGCTGCCGGTGCAGGGGGAGATGCTGTTCGTCGATCCGGAGTCCAATCTCGAGGTGCCGGCCACCGTGGCCGACGTCCGCGCCGCGTACCGCGCCACCGTGGAAGAGGTGCTCGAGGAGTGGCGCACCCGGCTTGGCGCCGCCGGCGTCGGCTATGAGGTGGTCTCCACCGACGCGCCGTTCGGCGTGCCGCTCCGCCGCGCCTTCGCCGCCCGGCAGCGCCTGCCATGAGCTTCCTCGCCCCCTGGTTCCTGGTGCTCGGCGCCGCGGCCGCCGTGCCGCTGCTGCTCCACCTGCTGCGCCGGCGCATCGGCACGCGCGTGGAATTCCCCGCCGCGCGCTACCTGGCGCGCGCCGAGCGCGAGCACAGCCGCACGCTGCGGCTCCGCAACCTGCTGCTCATGGTGGCACGGGTGGCGGCGGTGCTGCTCATCGCCCTCGCCGCCGCGCGGCCCGCGGCGCGGCTGTTCGGCGGCGGGCACGGACCCACCGCCCTCGCCGTGGTGGTCGACAACTCGCTCAGCACCACGGTCATCGAGAACGGCCGCCCGCTGTTCGCGCACCTCGACGACCTGGCGCGGCGCGCCATCGCCGGCGCGTCGGGCGGCGACCGGGTGTGGCTCGTGACCGCCGACGGCGTGGCGCGCGCCGGGAGCGCCGCCGAGCTGGCCGCCGCCGTGCAGCGCGTCTCGCCGCTGGGCGGCGCGGCCGATCCCGAGCTCGCGCTGGCCCGCGCCGCCGCGGTGGTGCACGCTTCGGGGCTCGGCGCGCAGCAGATCGCGCTCATCACCGACGGCCAGAAATCCACCTGGTCGTCGGCGCCCGACCTGGGGACGCTGCCGGTGTCGGTGTGGGTGCCGGCCGGAGCGCCGCCGGTGAACCGCGCCGTGGTGAGCGCCGCGGCGGCGCCCGAGCGCTGGACCCCGCGCGGCGCGGTGAGCGCGCGCGTGCAGGCGTCCGACTCCGTGACCTACCGCATCATGCTCGGCAGCCGCACGCTGGCCCGCGGCACGGCGGCCCCGGGCGAGGAGATCCTCGTGCGCGCCGCGCCGCCCGAGCGCGGGTGGCTCGCGGGCACCGTGGAACTCGACGCCGACGAGCTGGCCGGCGACAACGTGCGCCACTTCGCCGCCTGGGTGGGGCCGGCCACGCGCGTGCGCGTGTCGAACGACGCCGGCCCGTTCGCCCGGAGCGCCGTGGACGTGCTGCGCGGCGACGGGCGCGTGGCCGACGGCGACGACGTGGCGGTGGTGCCCGCCGACGAACTGACCGCGCTTCCGGCGCTCATTCTCGCGCCCGCCGATCCGGTGCGACTCGGCGCGGCGAACCGCGCGCTGGAGCGCGCTGGCGTGCCCTGGCGCTTCGGCGCGGCGCGGCGCGGGGCGGTGTCCATCGAGGGCGCGGATATGGGGCAGACCCGGGCCTCGCTGCGGTACTCACTGGAGAGCACGGGCGCCGCGGCGGGCGCGCACGACACGCTGGCCCGCGCCGGCGCCGAGCCCTGGATCGTCTCGGGCCCGCGCTACGTGCTGGTCGCCTCGCCGCTCGATCCCGGCGCCACCACCTTTCCCGTGACCGCGGCGTTCGTGCCCTGGCTGGCCGAGGTGCTGGCCGACCGGCTGTCCGGCGACCCCGGCCGCTCGCTGGCCGCGGCGCCCACGCAGCACTTCGTCTGGCCCGGGTGGGCCGACGGCCTCGAGGGCGTCGACGCCGCCGGCGCGCCGGGGGCCGACTTCACCGCGCCGCCGCGCGCCGGCACCTACTTCTTCACCCGCGGCGGACGCCGCGTGGGCGCGCTGGTGGTGAACGCCGAGCCGCGCGAGTCGACGCTCGATCGCTGGAGCGCCGCCGACTTCGCCCGCCTGCTCGGCGGTCACGCCCGCGTGACCACCGACGATGCGCGGTTCGAGGCGTCGATGTTCGACGCGTCCACGCGCGGGCCGATCGTCGTGCCGCTGCTCGTCGCGCTGCTGGCCGTGCTCATCGTCGAGGCGGTCGTGGCGGCGCGCGGCGCCGGAGCGGAAGGCTGATGGCGCTGGATCTGCTGCTCGACGCGCTCGGCCGGCTCGCCGCCTTCGACGACGCCGTGCGGGCGCTGCCGGCGCCGGGCGCCGCGCTGCGGATCACCGGGCTCCGCGGGTCGAGCGACGCGGTGCTCCTCGCGGCGCTGGCGCGCCGGCTGCCGTCGCGATTCTTCACGCTCGTGGCCGACAGCGTGCCCGAGGCCGAGCGGTGGCTGGCCGACCTTCAGACGCTGCTCCCCGACGACGCGGTGGCGTTCTATCCGCCGCGCGAGGGGCTGGGCGAGAGCGAACCCCACCTGGAGATCGCCGGCGAGCGCGTGGAGACCATGGAGCGCGTCTCGCGGGGCGAGGTGCGCGTGCTCCTCACCACGGCGCGGGCCGTGCTCGAGCGCACGCGCATCCCGTCGGCGCTGCACCGCCTGCGCGTGGAACTGCGCAAGGGCGAGATCCGTCGGCTCACCGAGCTGACCGAGCGCCTGGAGGCCATGGGGTTCGAGCGCGTGCCGATGGTGGACGACGTGGCGCAGTTCAGCGTGCGCGGCGGCATCGTGGACGTGTACAGCTTCGGCATGGCCGACCCCGTGCGCGCTGAGTTCTGGGGCGATGAGATCATCGAGTTGCGGCAGTTCGATCTCAACACGCAGCGCTCCACGCGCCAGGTAGACCGGGCGCTGGTGCTGCCGGTGGACGCGCCGGCGCTCACGCAGTCGGCGGCGGGCGACCGCACGACGCTGCTCGCGCTGCTGCCGCCGGACACGGTGCTGGTGGAGCCCGAGGGCACGCACATCGCGCCCGAGCTGTCGCGCACGTGGGAGGAGGCGCTGCACCACATCGACGTGGCGCGGCGGCGCGGCGAGGATCCGGTGCCGCGCGAGGATCTGTTCGAGCCGCCCGAACGCGTGCTGGCCGGCCTGGCCGGGCTCGGCACGGTGCGCCTGGTACCCACCGGCACCGAGGGCGACGTCGTCTTTCCGCTGGCCGACCCGGACGCGGTGGACCGCGACATCCGCTGGCTGCGCCGGCTGGTGCGCGACGGCGTGCCCACCGTGGTGCTGTGCGACAACACGGGGCAGGCCGAGCGGCTGGACGAGCTCCTGTCCGAAGAGGGGTCGGGTCCCTCGCCGGCGGCGCTGGTGGTGGGCGTGCTGCAGGGGGGCTTCGTCATTCCCCCCGCCGGCGGCACGCGCGGCCTCCGCGTGCTCACCGACCACGAGATCTTCCGCCGCGAGCGCCGGATCCGGCGCAAGCGCCGCTACGCGAGCGGCGTGCCGCTGGACAGCGCCGAGCTGCGCGCCGGCGACTTCGTGGTGCACCTGGAGCACGGCGTCGGCATCTACCGCGGCATGGAGACGATGGTCGTGGGGCAGGCCACGCTCGAGGTGGCGGTGGTCGAGTACGAGGGCGGCGACCGGCTGAACGTGCCGCTCTACCGCCTCGATCAGCTCGAACGCTACCGCTCGGCGGGCGACGTGAGCGCGGACGCGCCGCCGCCGCGGCTGCACCAGTTGGGCGGCAAGCGGTGGGCGCAGCAGCGCGAGAAGACGCGGTCGGCCATCCGCGAGATGACCGTGGAACTGCTCGACCTCTACGCCCGCCGCAAGGTGGCCACCCGGCCGCCGCACGTGCCCGACACGCCGTGGCAGAAGCAGCTCGAGTGTTCGTTCCTGTTCGAGGACACGCCCGACCAGCGGACGGCGACCGTGGCCGTGAAGCAGGACATGGAGAGCACGCGGCCCATGGACCGCCTGCTCGTGGGCGACGTGGGCTACGGCAAAACGGAGATCGCCGTGCGCGCCGCGTTCAAGGCGGTGCAGTCGGGGCGCCAGGTGGCCGTGCTCGTGCCGACGACGATCCTCGCCGACCAGCACCTGCGCACCTTCACCGAACGGCTGGCCGACTTCCCGGTGCGCATCGAGATGCTGAGCCGGTTCCAGACCGCCAGGCAGCAGCAGGAGGTGGTGGCCGCCCTGGCCGACCACAAGGTCGACATCGTGATCGGCACCCACCGGATGCTGAGCCCCGACGTGACGTTCAAGGACCTGGGGCTGCTGGTGATCGACGAGGAGCACCGGTTCGGCGTGAAGCACAAGGAGCGGCTCAAGCAGCTGCGGCTGGAGGTCGACGTGCTGACGCTCACGGCGACGCCGATTCCGCGCACGCTGCACATGTCGCTGGCCGGCCTGCGCGACATGACGCTGATGCAGACGCCGCCCCGCGACCGCTCGCCGGTGCTCACGTCGCTTGAGCCGTGGGACGACGGGCTGATCCAGGAGGCGATCGCCCGCGAACTGGACCGCGGCGGGCAGGTGTTCTTCGTCCACAACCGCATCGAGACCATCGTCGCGATGGCCGACCACGTGCAGCGCGTGCTGCCCCGCGCCCGCATCGCCGTGGCCCACGGCCAGATGCGCGAACGCGAGCTGGAAACGGTGATGCACCGGTTCGTGAGCGGACAGGTGGATCTGCTGGTCTCGACGATGATCGTCGAGAGCGGGCTCGACGTGCCCAACGCCAACACGATGTTCGTGAACCGCGCCGACCAGTTCGGGCTGGCCCAGCTCTACCAGCTGCGTGGCCGGGTGGGGCGGTCGCACCGGCGCGCCTACTGCTACCTGCTGGTGCCCGACGTGATGGACCTGGAAGCCGAGCGCAGGCTGCGGGTGCTGGAGCACCACACCGAGCTGGGCGCCGGCTACCGGATCGCGCTCCGCGACATGGAGATGCGGGGCGCCGGCAATCTGCTGGGCCCCGAACAGTCGGGCTTCGTGCAGGCGGTGGGGTTCGACCTCTACCTGCGGCTGCTCGACGAGACCGTGCACCATCTGGTGTCGGGCGACGCGGCACCGAAGCTGGTGCCGGCGGAGGTGAACATGGACGTGCCGCACCACCTCCCCGACGACTACATCGGATCCCAGGACGTGAAGCTCGACATCTACCGGCGGATCTCTCGGCTCGACAGCGGGCGCGATCTCGAGGCGCTGCGCTCCGAGATGCGGGACCGGTTCGGGCCCCTGCCGCCGCCGGCCGAGGCCACCCTGGCCCTGGCCGAACTCCGGCTCGCAGGGGGTGCCCTGGGGGTGGAGAGCATCCTGGTGCGCGGCAACGAGGCGCGTATTACCTTTCACGATTCCGCGGTTCCCCGCATGAAGGGGCTTTCCGCGGCGTTTCACGAAGTGCAGTTCCAGGCGGAAGTCCGTCGCGCGCGCCCCCTCTCGCTCAAGCTCACACGCCTGGGTGGAGCGTCCATCCTCGATGGGCTGGCGCGCGCGCTGCGCAGCCTGGTGTGACGGGCGGTCCGCCCTTTCTACTCGGAGCTTGATTCAGATGAAGATTCGGTCGCTATTGGCACTCGCCGCCGCCGGCACGCTGCTCGTGGGTTGCGAAGGGCTGAAGGATGCATTCACCGCCCACGTGGACGTCGTGGCGCGTGCCGGCTCGCAAGAACTGTCGGTCACGCGCCTCGGCAATCTCCTCGGCCACACCACGCTGCAGATTCCCCCCACCCGCGACGTGGCCGACATCCTGGCCGAGTACTGGGTGGACTATCAGCTGCTCGGCGAAGCGGCCGCCAAGGGCGATTCGCTCCTGGACAAGAAGGACATCGACGCCGCCGCGCAGAGCTACACCACGGGCATCATCCTGCGGCACATGCAGGCGCACGTGGACAGCTCGCTTGGCACCGCGGCGCCCAGCGAGGCCGGCTACGACCAGGGCCTGAACGGCGTCTACGCGGCGCGGCACATCCTGTTCCAGTTCCCGATGGGCGCCACGCAGGCCCAGAAGGACTCGGTGCACAAGAAGGCGCAGGGCGTGGCCCCGCAGGTGACCGACAAGAACTTCGCCGACATGGCCAAGAAGTACAGCGCCGATGCGTCGGCCGCCCAGGGCGGCAACCTCGGCGTGTTCAACGCCGGCGAGATGGTGCCGGAGTTCGGCAACGCGCTCAAAGGCCTCAAGCCCGGCCAGATCTCGCCGCTCGTCGAGACGCAGTTCGGCTACCACATCATCCAGCGGCTCCCCTACGCGCAGGTGAAGGCCGATTACGACAAGCAGTTCGCGCAGATCGCCGGCGCCGACGCCGAAAAGGCGTTCATGGCCAAGCTCGATTCCGGCGCGAGCATCCAGGTCAAGCCGGGCGCTGTCGCGGTGGCCAAGGCCGCGGCCATCGACGCGTCGAATCACCGCAAGGACAACGCCGTGCTCACCACGTTCAAGGGTGGCACGCTCACGGTGTCGCGCTTCCTCATGTGGCTGGACCAGTTCCCGCAGAACCAGCGCATTCCGCAGCAGATGCAGACGGCGCCCGATTCGCTGATCGAGGGGTTCCTCAAGAACCTCACCACCAACGAACTGCTGGTGCACCAGGCGGACAGCCTCCATGTCACGCTCACCGCGGACGAGCAGGCGAGCGTCTATCACGATTTCGGCCAGGTCGTCTCGCTGGCCTGGAACGCCCTCGGCGTGGATCCCAAGGCGCTGGCCGACAGCGGCAAGAGCACGTCGGCGCGCGAGAAGCTGGCCGCGGCCCGCGTCGAGGCCCTGATGGACGGCATGATGTCCGGCAAGGTGCAGCCGGTGCCGATCCCGACGCCGCTCAAGGTGCTGCTGGAAACCAAGTACGACTGGAAGATCAATCCGGCGGGGCTCGACCGGGCCACCGAACAGGCTCGCCAGATCCGCACGTCGGCCGATTCGGCGAAGGCCGCCAATCAGCCCAAGTCGCAGGTGCCGCTGCCCGGCGTGATGACGCCGCCGCCGGCCACGACGACCACCGGCGGCGCCACCACGACCACCGGCGGCGCCAAGAAGTAGCCACCCTCTCCACGCGCGGCGCCGGATTCGAACTCCGGCGCCGTGTCGTGGGTATCTTTGAGACATGAAGAAGTTCGCCGCCCTCCTGCTCGCCACGGCCGCCCTCGCGGCCGCGCCGCGTCCGTCCCGCGCCCAGGCCGTGCCCGCGGGCGCCAAGCCCATTCCGCTCGACCGCGTGGTCGCCGTCGTCGGCTCCGATCCGATCATGGAGTCCGAGGTGCAGGGGGCCATCGTCCAGCGCCAGCAGGCGGACCCGACCGTCAAGCTGCCCACCGACTCTGCCGGCTGGGCCGATCTGCAGCGCAACATCATCAACGGGCTCATCGACGAGCGGCTGCTCCTCCAGAAGGCCAAGGACGAGAAGCTCAGCATCGCCGACTCGATCCTCAGCCCCACCGTGGATCAGCAGATCGCCCGGACGCGGGCCCAGTTCCCAACCGAGGCCCAGTACCGGTCGGAACTGGCCAAGGCCGGCCTCGGGACGCCCGACGAGTACCGGCAGTTCCTGATGCAGCAGCTGCGCGACAACCAGCTGCAGCAGCAGGTCACCGCCAAGCTCCAGCGCGACGGCAAGATCCTGCCCGTGTCGGTGACCGAGGACGAGGTCGAGCGGGCGTTCGAAGGCATCAAGGGCAATCTGGGCAAGCGCCCGGCCACGTTCACCTGGCGGCAGATCGTCATCGCCCCGCAGCCCTCGGCCAAGGAGAAGGCGGTGGCCAAGGCCCACGCCGACTCGCTCCGCGCCGAACTCGTGGCGGGCGGCGACTTCTCCCGCATCGCCAAACGCGAGTCGGCCGACTCCACCACGCGCGAGGTGGGCGGCGACATCGGCTGGAACCGCCGGGGCGGCGGACTGGTGCCGAGCTTCGAGGACTGGATGTTCGCGCTCGAGCCGGGTCAGCTCAGCCCCGTGTTCGAGTCGCCGTTCGGCTACCACATCCTGCGGGTCGACCGGGTGAACGGGCCGGAGCGCAAGGGCCGGCACATCCTCGTCCGCTGGGCCATCGACTCGGCCGACATCGCCCGCACGCAGCGGCTGGCCGATTCGGTGAAGAAGGTATGGCTGGCCGGCACGCCGTTCGACACGCTCGCCAAGCGGTACCACGACTACGCGAGCCGCGAAGAGACCACGGTGCTCACGCCCTATCCCTTCGACTCGCTGCCGCAGACCTACCAGGACGCGTTCGCGGGCCTCAAGGCCGGCCAGGCCGTGGTGTTCAAGGTGCCCAACACGCAGTACCCGGGCAAGCCCAAGTTCGTGGTCGCCCGCATCGAGTCGTACGAGGCGGGCGGACTGCTGACGCTGGCCGACGTGCGCAACCAGCTCCGTCAGAACCTCGAGCAGAGCGCATCGATCCGTCGCTACCTGGACGACCTGCGCAAGAAGACGTTCGTGGAGATCCGTCCCGGGGCGCTGGCGCCGCCGCCGGGCGCGGCCGCCGCCGCGGGCCCTCCCGGCTCCTGACGCCGTGAGCCCGCGGCCGCGCCTCGCCGTCACGCTGGGAGACCCGCGCGGGATCGGGCCGGAGATCGTCGCGGCGGTCGTTGCCGATGAACGGGTGCGCGAGGCGGCGCAGCTCGTGCTCGTGGGACCCACGGGCACCGCCGTGGCCGTGGACGAGGCCGTAGGGCAGTGGGCGCCGCGGCAGTCGGCCGCCAACGCCGGCCGGCTGGCCGGGCTCGCCATAGCGCGCGCCGTCGAACTCGCCCGCGCTGGCGACGTTCAGGGCATCGTCACCGCGCCCATCGACAAGGCCGCGCTCCTGGCCGGCGGCTACGACTACCCGGGGCACACCGAGATGCTGGCCGCGCTCACCGGCCGCCGGGTGGCGATGATGCTGGCGTCGGACCGGCTGCGCGTGGTGCTCGCCACCACGCACCTGGCGCTCCGCGACGTGCCGGCGGCGGTCACCCCCGAGGCGATCGCGTCGGCGGCGGCGATCACGCGGCAGGGGCTCCGCGACTGGTTCGGCATCGCCGAGCCGCGGCTGGCGCTCTGCGCGATGAACCCGCACGCCGGCGACGGCGGGCGGTTCGGCGACGAGGACGAGCGCGTGCTGGCGCCGGCGGCGCGCGCGGCCGGCCTGGCGGGTCCGGTCCCGGCCGACACGGTGTTCGTGCGCGCGATGCGCGGCGAGTTCGACGCGGTGATCGCTCCGTACCACGACGTGGGGATGACGGCCATCAAGGTGGCGTCGTTCGGCAACGCGGTGAACGTGACGCTGGGGCTGCCCTTTCCGCGCACCAGTCCCGACCACGGCACGGCGCTCGACATCGCGGGGCAGGGCAAGGCCGACCCGTCGAGCATGATCGCGGCGACGCTGCTCTGCGCGCGGATTGCCAGTCGGACCGCAGCGCCGTAGGTCTGTCCGACTGTCTGACTGTCCGACTGTCAGACCGCCGCGCTCTCCGCCTTCCCCCCCGCCGCCACCTTCACCGCCAGCGTCTCGATGCGGCGGCCTTCGAGTTCCTTCACCGTGAACGTCGCGCCGGCCGCCGTCACCCGGTCGCCGGCCACGGGCAGGCGGCCCAGCGCGCCGAACACGAAACCGCCGATGGTCGTGTAGTCGGCGTCGGGCACCGACAGCGCGAACCGCTCGTTGAACTCGCCGATGTTCATGGAGCCCGGCACCAGCGTCACGTCGCCCGCCTTGAGCGCCTCGGGCGGGAGCGGCTCGTCGTACTCGTCGAGGATCTCGCCGACGATCTCCTCGAGCAGGTCCTCCATCGTCACCAGCCCCGCCGTGCCGCCGTACTCGTCGAGCACGATGGCCATGTGCTCCTTGAGCTTCTTGAAGTCGGCCAGCACCTCCTCGACCTCGCGCGAGCCCGGCACCACGTGCACGGGGCGCATGATGTCGCGCAGCGAGAACTCGGCCGGCGGGTGGTGCAGCACCGGCAGCAGGTCCTTGGCGAGCACGAGGCCGATCACGTTGTCGATGGTCTCCTCGTACACCGGGTAGCGCGACCGCCGCGACTCCTCGAGCAGGGCCAGCGTCTCGTCCAGCGTCGCCTCCACCGGCAGGGCGTCGATCTCGGTGCGCGGGGTCATCACCTCGCGGGCGTTCTTCTCCGAGAACTCGAACACACCTTCGATCAGATGGGCATCCTGCGGCAGCAGCATGCCGCCTTCCTGGCTCTGTTCCACGAGAATGCGCAGCTCTTCGGCGGAATGGACGTTCTCGTCGCCGCGCGGCGGTTCCTGGCCGATGGCGCGGAGCGCCAGCTGCGCCGACCGGTTGAGCAGCCACGAGAAGGGCGCCGTGAGCCAGACGAAGAGCATGAGCGGCGGGGCCAGCCAGCCGGCCATCTCTTCGGGGTGGGCGAGGGCCGCGCCGCGGGGCACCAGCTCGCCCACTACCACATGGAAATAGCTGACCACGATGAGCGCGACGGTGGCGCCCAGGGCCAGTCGCATCCCGACGTCCAGGCCCAACGGAAGCCCGCCCAGCCAGTTCGATATGTAGGGGCCCAGGGCATCCTCGGCGAGCGCGCCGATGCCCAGGCTGGCGATGGTGACGCCGATCTGGGTGGCCGAGAGAATGCGCGGCAGGTTCTTGGCCGCCTTCAGGGCCAGGCGCGACATCCAGTTGCCGCGGCGGCCCATGGCCTCGAGCCGGGTGCGGCGCGACCGCACGAGGGCGAACTCGGCGGCCACAAAGAAGCCGTTCAGGAGGAGCAGAATGGCGATCAGCGCCAGGCGGACGAACATGACTAAAGGTACGGCTCCCGTGCGTTCCGTTCTAGGCGACGCGGCGGGCGGCGTCGAACGCGCGATGCGGCGGCGGCCCATAACGGTTCGCACGGAGCCCCGCTACCTTTGGAGCGCCATGTCTGACGCGCACGCCCACGCCCACGATCACGCCGGCCATTCGCACGCCCACGGCCACTCCCACGCGGGGGGTGACGGCGGCTCGGCGGGAGCGCGGGCCCTGCGGATCGCGCTGGCGCTCACTCTGGTGCTGCTGGTGGGCGAGGCCGTGGGCGGGTGGATCTCCAACTCGCTGGCGCTGCTCGCCGATGCGGGCCACGTGTTCACCGACGCCGGGGCGCTGGCGCTGTCGCTGTTCGTGGCCTGGTTCGCCCGGCAGCCGGGGCGCGAAGAGAAAACGTTCGGCTACCTGCGCTGGGAGATCCTGGCGGCGCTGGTGAACGGCGCCACCCTGCTCGGCATCTCGGTGGCGATCATGGTGGAGGCGGCGCTCCGGCTCCGGCACCCCGAGCCCGTGCAGGGGTCGCTGATGCTGGTGATTGCCGTGGTGGGTCTCGTGGTGAACGCCGGCGCGGCGTTCATCCTGCATCCGGTGCACGGCGACAGTCTCAACGTGCGCGGCGCCTACCTGCACGTGATGGGCGACATGCTGGCGTCCGTGGGCACGGTCGTGGCGGCGGTGCTGATCCGCTGGACCGGGTGGCTGCCCGCCGATCCTCTGGCGTCGATCTTCACGACGCTGCTCATCATGCGGGGGGCCTGGTCGCTGGTGCGGGAGTCGGTGGACGTGCTGCTGGAGGGAGCGCCCCGGCACATTCCGCTGGAGGGCGTGCGGGCCCGGCTGGAATCCATTCCGGGGGTGGAGAACGTGCACGACCTGCACGTTTGGACGGTGACCTCGGGGCTGGTGGCGGCCAGCGCCCATGCCCTGGTTCGCGATCCCAACGACCACCAGCGGGTGCTTGAGCGGGCCCACGACGTGCTCCAGGAGTTGGGGATCCAGCACGTGACCGTGCAGCTGGAGCGGACGGACATGGGGGGGCGGGAGGCGGAGCATGTGCATCCGTAAAGGGGTGAGCCAGTGAGGCAGTGAGGCGGTGGGAAAAGGAAGCGGGGCGCGGATCGTGTGATCCGCGCCCCGCTCTTCAGGTTGGGGGCGCACTGGAGCGACCGTCAGGTCGCGCCGTGCGCTAACTTCGCTCGCTGCCTCCGCCGCCGTCCTTGCCGTACCGCTTGCCGTCCGGGGCCTCGCCCCGGCGCTTCTCGTACTCTTCACGCTCAGCGTAACCATACCCGCCGAGTACTTCGCCACCGCGCATATAATCATGTCCGTACCCGCGTCCATGCGGGTAGTCCACGCTGGCGGTGTCGTCGGACTGGTGCATGCGACCACCTCCTCCGATAGCGTGACGGAACTGCAACCGGACGATGGGGAATTTGGTGGCGGGGCGCAAGAGGATGGTGGGGGAGGCGGGCAGGCGGTACGTCGATACGTCGGTAGGTCGATAAACTGCAAACTGCGAACGCCTATCCCGACCTGGGGGCCTACTGACCTTCCGACCTACTGACCTACCGACCTACGGCCAGTTGGAGGCAAGGGTGGCAGGGCCGGGTTGAACGCGGGAGCCACAACTAATTAAGTTCCAAGGCTATGGAAATTCGCAACATCGCCATTATCGCGCACGTCGATCACGGGAAGACGACCCTCGTCGACAAGATGCTCCGGCAGGGCGGCGCCTTCCGGGAAAATCAGGTCGTGCAGGAGCGCGTGATGGACTCCAACCCGCTCGAGCGCGAGCGGGGGATCACGATCCTCGCCAAGAATACGTCTGTTCACTGGAAGGGGACGAAGATCAACATCGTCGACACGCCCGGCCACGCCGATTTCGGCGGCGAGGTCGAGCGCATCCTGCGCATGGTCGACGGGGTGCTGCTCGTGGTGGACGCCTTCGACGGCCCGATGCCGCAGACGCGGTTCGTACTGCGCAAGGCGCTGGCGCTGGGGCGCGTGCCGATCGTGGTGATCAACAAGATCGACCGCCCGGGCGCCGACCCGGTGCGCGTGCACGACGAGGTGCTGGATCTCTTCATCGAGCTCGAGGCCGACGACCAGCAGCTCGACGCGCCGGTGGTGTACGCGTCGGCCCGCGAGGGCGTGGCGACGATGGACCTGGCGGTGACGCCGGTGGACCTGAAGCCGCTGTTCGACGCGATCGTGGAGCACGTGCCGTCGCCGCCGCACGACGCCGAGGGACCGTTCCAGATGCTGGTGTCGACCATCGACTACTCGCCCTACCTGGGGCGGCTGGGCATCGGGCGCGTGGAGCGCGGCACCGTGCACCTGGGCGACCAGGTGATGCTGCTGCCGCTGGATCCGACGCAGAAGGCCGATCAGGCGCGGGTCACGAAGCTGTTCACGTTCGAGGGGCTGGAGCGTCTGGAAGTGCCCCAGGCCGCGGCGGGGGAGATCGTGTCGCTGGCCGGCCTCGAAGGCGTCGAGATCGGCCTCACCGTCACCGATCTGGAGCACCCGGAGCGGCTGGCCGGCATCGCCGTGGAAGAGCCGACGATCTCGGTGGACTTCCTGGTGAACAACTCCCCCTTCGCGGGGCAGGACGGCAAGTTCGTGACCTCGCGGCAGATCCGGGAGCGCCTCTACAAGGAACTGGAGCGGAACGTCGCGCTGCGGGTGGAGGATACGGACTCGACCGACACCTGGACGGTGTCGGGGCGGGGCGAGTTGCACCTGTCGATCCTGATCGAGACGATGCGCCGCGAGGGGTACGAGTTCCAGGTGAGCCGGCCGCGGGTGATCACGCACGTGGGGCCCAACGGCGAGCGGCTTGAACCGTATGAAGAGTTGGCCATCGACGTGCCCGAGGAGTTCCTGGGCACGGTGATCGAGAAGCTGGGGCCCCGCCGGGCCGAGATGATCGAGATGAAGAACCCGGGGCAGGGATTGGTGCGGCTGCTGTACCGGATTCCGGCGCGCGGGCTGTTCGGATACCGGAGCGAGTTCCTGACCGACACGCGGGGCACGGGAATCATGCACCACCGGTTCCTGGACTACGGCATGTGGGCGGGGCCGTTGGCGGGGCGGAGCCGGGGAACGCTGGTGTCGATGGAGGGCGGGCCGATCGTGGCGTTCGCGCTTGGAAATCTCCAGGAGCGGTCGACACTGTTCGTGAAGCCGGGGGATCTGGTGTACGAGGGGATGATCGTCGGCGAGAATTCACGTCCGGGGGACATGGACGTCAACCCGACGAAGGAAAAGAAGCTGACCAACATGCGGTCCAAGTCGGCGGACGATCACATCAATCTGGAACCGCCCCGGGAGTTGACCCTGGAAGGCGCGTTGGAGTATATCGAGGATGATGAGTTGATCGAGGTGACGCCGAAATCCATCCGGCTGCGGAAGCGGTCGCTCAGCATGTCGGATCGGAAGAAGATCTCGCGTGGCGCCAAGCGCGAGCGTGCGTCATTGTAGGTTGAAGGACCCGCAGGGAATCGTCGTACCACCCCCAACACCCCATGGAGAATCGAGCAATGCTGGCCGAGTTCGGTCCGTCGGAACGGGAGTTCTCGTTGCGTCCGAAAAACGTAGACGACGAACCCGACGAGTTCGAAGACAGTGCGGACGTAGACGACGAGGATGACGACCTCGGCCTCGACGACGAGGACGACGATCTGGACGCTGACGACCTCGACGAGGATGACGATCTCGATCTCGACGACGAGGATGACGACCTCGATGACGAGGACGACGAGGACTTCGACGACGATCTGGTGGATCTCGACGACGAGTACGACGAGCTGGACGAGGACGACGAGAACCGGCCGACGCGGCCGGGCAAGTACGACGAGTAAGGCGTCTTTCTTGGGGGCATCAGCGGCGCGCGATCAGCGCGCCGCTCGCGTTGACCCACCTGTTTGGGGTGGATAGGTTTCTGTGCTCTTGCAGGGCCTGTAGCTCAGTTGGTTAGAGCGCACGCCTGATAAGCGTGAGGTCAGAGGTTCAACTCCTCTCAGGCCCACTTCCTGCGAACATCAAGCCCCGCCGCGACTTCCACAGTCGGGCGGGGCTTTCGCGTGGAAGCTCCGTTCGGGCTGCTCGCCCACTTCGCACGCTCGCGCGCGCAAGGCGCGGATCCAACTCATCCGCGGCCGATGCCGAGCGCGGCGCGGAACCGCGCCTTGAGCCGCTCACCGTCGCGCTCCGGCAGCACGCGAGGCAGCTCCTCCGGCGCGATGCGTACGCGCGCGAACACGAGGTCCGTCGGCGCGGCGAGCGCGGCCGCCAGCCGCTCGACATCCGCCAAGGTTTCGACGTCATGCACGGAGTCGATGCCGCATGCGGTCGCCACCGCAGCCAGCTTGGTCGGCCCCGCGGTGTGGCTGGGCTGCATGCCGGTTTCGCCGTAGCGCCCGTTGTCGAGCACGACGATGCCAAGATTGCGGGGCCGCTGCAGGGCGATGGTCGCGATCGAGCCCAGCCCCATCAGCATCTCGCCGTCGCCGGTGATGACGAGCACACGGCGTTTCGGCTGGGCAAGTGCAAGCCCGAGTCCGATCATCGCCGCGCCGCCCATGGCGCCCCAGAGGTAGAAGTTGCGGTGGTCGTCGCCGGCGGCCGCGACGTCCCAGGCGCTGGCGCCGAGGCCGGCCACCACGAGCGCGTCGCCGCGGGACGCGAGCAAGCGCTTCACCACCTCTCGTCGGTCGAGCATCACTTCACCCACTGCTTGCGGCCGATCGAGCCGCTGCGACAGGAGCACGGCCACGGCGGCCTCGTCGCCGAACGCACGCTCGGCCGCGGCCTCGACCACCGATTCTACCTCGGGTGCTTCGTCGACCCGGCAGACCTCGACGCCGCACAACCGCAGCACTGCCTCGGCCGTGGTGCCCATCGGAACCTGCCACGGATTGAATTCCTCGAACTCCCCGCGCATGGTGACGAGCATCAGCAGCGGGAAGGCGCACGTGCGCGCCATGGCCAACATGTTGATGCAATTGCCGACGCCGCTGGACTGCATGAGGAGCGCCGAGCGACCGCCGCCGAGCCAGGCACCGGCGGCGAGGGCCACGCCCTCCTCTTCGGTGGTGAGGGCGACGTCGCGGATGGAAGCGTCGTCGCGGCAGAGCGCGATGAGGCGGGCGTGGCCGGCGTCGGGCACATAGGCCACCTGCCGGACGCGCGCGCGTCCGAAGACCGCGTGGATGCGGTCGGGCCAGCTGGCGGCGTCGGGCGTGATTGGCACAGGGGGCAGCAGGGCGGTTCGCGGGAAGAGGACGAGACAAAGCTGGCGGATGGGAGGGCGGGGCGGAATCGGAGATGGTGGCGGGCTCCCGTAATCGGGGCGTGGCTTCGCGCATACGGGAGGGCGTCTGACTCATCCATCGGTCAACGTGACTAATATCGCCAGCGGCGAAACGGCAATGATCGCAACGACTTCGGTCGATGCGGTGTGGCGGTTTCGTACACCTGCGCGCGCGTCGGTCAATGTGATAGTTGCTGCCCGTCCCGGGCATCGGTATGCTCGCCGCCGGCAAGCGCAGTTCGACCGTTCCCCATCTTGGCTCCCCAGCCCCAAGGAGAAGCACCATGTCCCTCTCGGCACTTCGGAATCTGGCTGTCGTGGCGGCTGCGCTGGCGGTGGGCGCTTGCGCCGACTCCACCGTCACCAGCCCGGCGAAATCGGTAGCCTCCGGCAATGGTCCAGCGTACTCGGTGGCCGGTGGCCAGCAGAAGGTGAACATCTGCCACGTGACTGGAAACGGCACATACATTCTGCTCAACGTCGCCCAGCCGGCGGTGCCCGCCCATCTGAATCACGGCGACGGGTTCCCGGGTGACGTGGTTCCAAACTACCCGCTTCCCCCGGGCTACTTCTTTGCGCTGTTCGCGCCCGACTGCTCGGTGACGCTCGTGGGCGGCAGCCCGACCTGACGAACGGGCGGGCGGCGCAAGGGTTTGCGCCGCCCGCGTCCGCCGGTGCAGAATTCTGCGGGCCCCGCCGACCTCCGTCGCGGGCGCACCGCACCGCCCACTGGAATCCGCACCGTGAGCTACGTCGAGAAGAATCTTCTGGCCGGCGAACAGGTGACCTTTCGCACCCGGCTCCACTGGAACGTCTACGTTGCGCCGGCGCTGCTCTCGCTGCTGGTGTTCGCGCCGCTCACCTGGCTGGCGTACGAGTCGCAGCGGCCGGTGGTCGCCGTGGCGCCGGTGGCGGCGATCGTCGTCGCCCTGTTGAGCGCGTATCTGCGCCGGGGCTCATCGGAATTCGCGGTGACCAACAAGCGCGTGATCATGAAGCTCGGCGTCTTCCGCACGCGCTCCGTCGAGCTGCTCCTGCCGAAGGTGGAAGGGGTGGAGGTGAACCAGGGGCTCACCGGCAAGCTCCTCGGCTACGGCGGCATCGTGGTCACGGGAAGCGGCGGCACCCGCGAGCAGTTCGCCGACATCGCCAAGCCGCTCGAATTCCGCCGCGCGCTGCAGACGGCGACGAGCGGCTGAGCGCGGGCGCAGCGCCGGCGGGGGCGGGGGAGCCGTACATGTCTCGCACCATGAACGCGCCGCCGACGCACCATCGCGACCGACTGCTCGGCGCGTATCTGGCGTGGGTGCCGCAGCGGAAGAGCGGGACGCCGCCCTAGAGATCCCGCCGCTGGAAGTGCCAGACCGCGATGCCCAGCGCCACGACCAGGTACAGCGCGGCATATCCCATGGCCAGCCGGCTCGGGATGGACACGTTGGCGAATGGCGAGAACGACAGCGAGGCGGCGAGCGGCGTCTGCATCTCGTACGCCGCCCGCCGCCAGATGGACTCGCCGGGCATGAGCAGGCTCGACGCGACGCCGAGCGTGACGATGTGCACGCTCTGCGAGAAGCCGCTCACCTGTTCGAGCCAGCCGCCCATGAACGCCGCGCCCTGGAGCCCGAGCACGACCACGCCGTTGGTGAGCGTGGAGAACCAGGTGCCGAACATGAACGTGAGGGCGAGCGCCACCAGGCATTCGAATACGATGAGCCCGAGGCCCACGAGTGGGCGCTGCGGCAGGACGCCGGTGGTGGCGTAAGCCACCCAGATCGTGGCGCCGAACGTGACGGCCACGAAGCCGGTGATCATCAGCGCGAAGCCCACGAACTTGCCGACCAGAATCTGCCACCGCGCGATGGGCTTGGTGGCAATGGCGTGAATCGTACCCGAGCCGATCTCGCCGGCCAGCGTGTCGATGGACGTGAGGATGGTCAGCACGACGGCCAGCAGGTCGCAGGTGTAGAGGCCGATCATGAGCATCCCGGCCTCCACCTGATAGCGCACGAAGGGTGACATCGCGCGACCCTGGAACTCGAGCACCTGCAGGTGCATCGCCACGGCGAACACGGCGAGCAAGAGCGCGCCGGCGCCGAGGGCGGTCCAGAGAATCCGGCGGCGCACGGCCTCGCGCAGCGTGACGCCGGTCATGATCCAGATGCCGCTCATAGGCCGCGATCCTCGCCGACGATGGACACGAACACCTCCTCCAGCGAGACACGCTCGGGGGTCACGCGGAACACGTCGGCGCCGGCGCCCACGAGGTGGCGCATGACGTCGGGAAGCACGGCCTCCGAGGCCACGCTGAACTGCAGCTGGTCGCCGTCGCGGCTCGGCGCCGTGGCCCACCGCGAGAGGCCAGTGATCGCGGCGTCGGAGACGTTGCCGGCGTGCACGACGACGCGGATCTCGTCCTGCGGCGAGGCGGCGAGATCGCGGCTGGCCACGACCTCGCCGTCCTTGATGAACGCCACCCGGTCGCAGGTGACCTCGATCTCGCTCAACAGGTGCGAATTGAGGAACACCGTCGCGCCCCGATCCCGCTCGGCACGGAGAATGTCGCGCACGAGGCGGCGGCCCATCGGGTCGAGTCCCGAGGTCGGCTCGTCGAGGAAGATGAGGTCGGGTTCGTGCACGATGGCCTGGGCGAGTCCGATGCGCTGCAGCATGCCCTTGGAGAACCCGCGCAGCGTGCGGTCCCGGTGCGGTCCGAGTCCCACGAGGTAGAGGACCTCGGGCACGCGCGTGCGGAGCCGCACCGCGCTCATCCCGCACAGCCGCCCATGCAGGCGCAGAGTTCGGTGGCGTCAGCCATTCGTAGAAGCGAAAATCCTCCGGGAGGAACCCGATTTTGCGGCGCACTGTCGCCACGTTGCCGACGGGCGCGCCGAGAACGACGGCGCGCCCCGCTCGTCGGATCGCGAGGCCGAGCAGCATCTTGATGGAGGTGCTCTTGCCGGCGCCGTTCGGGCCGAGGAATCCGAAGATCTCCCCGCGGCGCACGGAAAGCGACAGGTCGCGCACGGCGACCTTGCGGTCCGAACGCCTTGCGGAGCTCGTGCGTGCGACCCCTGACGAGGTTCTGCCGGCCGAAGTTGCCGATGAGTAAGCCGATCGACGAGATCCTCGCGCCGAAGCCGGAGGCTCGGCCACGCATCTACGCGTACTCGATCGCCGACGACGCGCACGACGGTCTCCTCAAGGTCGGCCAGACGACCCGCGACGTGAAGAAGCGCATCGAGGAGCAGACTCAAGACCGCCGCGATCAAGACTTCACCATCGAACTCGACGAACCCGCCGAGCGCGACGACGGCGCCATCTTTACCGACCACGAGGTGCGCGCCGCGCTCTCAAGGCAAGGGGTTCGAGAATCCCGAGCTGGAATGGATGCGCTGCTCCGTCGCCGATGTTCAGACCGTGCTGACCGAACTACGCACCGGGCAGCAGTTCACCGGCACGCATCACGAGACGTTCCGATGCGCCGTGAACAAGCCGAGGCGGTGAACAAGACGCATGCCTACTTCCATTCGATCTGGAAGGAGGACATGCACGCGGTCCCGCGCTTCCTCTGGAACGCGAAGATGCGTTTCGGCAAGACCTTCACCACCTACCAGCTCGCCAAGAAGCTCGGTGCCAAGCGTGTGCTGGTGCGTGACTTTCAAGCCGGCGGTGGAAGACGCATGGCAGACCGACCTCGAATCGCATGTCGATTTCGACGGCTGGCAGTATCTCTCCCGCAATCGTCCGGCAGCGATCCCACGCGAAATCGACCACAAGAAGCCGGTCGTCTACTTCGGCTCCTTCCAGGACCTGCTGGGTCGCGACAGCGCCGGCAACATCAAGGCCAAGAACGAATGGCTGCACGACGATCAACTGGGACCTCGTGGTCTTCGACGAATACCACTTCGGCGCGTGGCGAGAGACCGCCAAGGAACTGTTCGAGGGCGAGGACGAAGCCGTGGCGAAGAAGGAGACCAAGCTCGAGTACGCCCCCGGCCTGCGAAGACGTAAACGAAGACCTCAGCGAGCTTTCCGAGAAGGAAACCGAGTTCCTACCGATCACCACCAAGGCGTACCTCTACCTCTCCGGCACACCGTTCAGGGCGCTGGCCACGGGTGAGTTCATCGAGGAGCAGATCTTCAACTGGACCTACACCGACGAACAGCGAGCCAAGGAAGAGTTCGCCGTCAAGAACCCCGGCAAGTGGAACCCTTATGGTGCTCTGCCGCAGATGCGCCTGCTCACCTACCAGATGCCGGACGAGCTGCTGGCGATCGCGAGCCAGGGGAATTCGACGAGTTCGACCTCAACGAGTTCTTCGCAGCGACGGGCACGGGAACGGCGCCGAGTTCAAGCACAAGAGCGACGTACAGAAGTGGCTCGACATCATCCGAGGCTCCGTACGCCCCAACCCAGGTCGACAACCTCAAGCTCGGCGCTCAGCCGCCGCCCTTCCCTTACTCCGATGTGCGGCTCCTGCCGTACCTGCAGCACTCGTTCTGGTTTCTGCCAAACGTCGCCGCATGTCATGCGATGGCGAACCTGCTGGCCGAGAAGCACAATATCTTCTGGCACGACTACAAGGTTCTCACGGTGGCCGGCGCGGCGGCGGGTATTGGGCTGGAGGCGCTACCACCCGTCCGGCAGGCCATCGGTAGCGGCTTCGAGACCAAAACCATCACGCTTTCCTGCGGCAAGCTGACCACCGGCGTCACCGTCCCGCAGTGGTCGTCGATCCTGATGCTGCGCAACCTGAAGTCGCCCGAGACCTATTTCCAGGCGGCCTTCCGCGTGCAGTCACCATGGTCAATCAAGAACCCGAATGGTGACGACCCAAACGAGGAAGAAATCCTCAAACCGGTCTGCTTCGTCTTCGACTTCGCGCCGACGCGCGCGCTTCGCCAGCTCGCTGAGTACGGCATCGGACTATCGCCGGATGAGCCCAACCCCGAGAAGGCCGTCGAGGAGCTGGTCTCGTTCCTTCCGGTGCTCGCCTACGACGGCTCCCACATGACCCAGATCGACGTCGGCGGCATCCTCGACATCGCCATGGCTGGAACATCAGCCACGCTCCTGGCGCGCAAGTGGGAGAGCGCACTGCTGGTGAACGTCGACAACGACACCCTGCGCCGCATTCTCGACAACACCGATGCGATGGAAGCAGTGATGCGGATCGAGGGCTTCCGCGCGCTCGGCGACATCATCGAGACCGTGATCAACAAGAGCGAGAAAGTCAAAGAACGAAGAACAAGGCCAAGGGCGAGGACCTGTTGCCTGATCGATTTTTGTGTTTGAGCTAAATTATTATTTGCATATTGAGGTACATTGGGATTGTACTTAGGCGTTGTCATTGCCCCACCGCAAAATAGTAAACATCTAACTGACCATTAGAGATAGTAGATTGATATTTTATCGTAAAAGAATTTCCAGAAATGGAAGTGGGAATGGCTTCCGTAATAGCAGTTGGTGAACCACTAAAATTAGCGACTGTTAAATCTACATAAAGCAAAGTAGTTCCCGGAGAAAGAGTAACAACTTGGCCATTTGTAGGATGTGAAATGAATCCAGCGTAAACAATGAAGGGACCCGCTATAAAACTATATTGAGTACTTGATAAATCAGATTTTATCGAAGAATAAGTCATCTGAATTGGAGTTTGAGCGTTATTGGGCATAAAAAATAATGCCGGTATAGAGCTAACCAACTTATTGTATATAGCTACTTCTGTGGCGGAAGTTGTTGGGTCTGTTGTTGGCTGCATAGTTAATACATTGTGCATGCCAGAAAATTCAGTATTGGAAGTTAAACTTTCATGATTATCAGCAAAAGCCTGATTGATTACTTGAAAATTACTCTTAATTTGTGGCTGAGATTGTAATATAGGATCTGTTATGGTTGGGATATTGATATTGTAGCTCATATTTTATCCCGAAGTTCCACTATACTCAGTTCCCCAGAACCAGCTTGCAAGAGGTCTACCAGGCTGACTAAAAATAGTAGATGCTCTTTGGCTTCCCATCTGCCTTAAAGACCTACGTTGGGATAATTGAAGTTGTTCCTGCCATATAGGTTCGATATAGGCCATTCCTTCCGGATCTGGAAAGTCTGTGTAGATTAGTCTTGAAGCACCTGCACAAATGAATAGATACCATTCATCCAGTTCAGGAGCATCGTTATTGGCGATTAACTGAGTAGGTTGTTGGCTTATCTGGAATTCAACTTGATAAACTTGTTGAGGAACAGGTCTGAATGTGATTTGTTGATTGTAAAAGATTACATCAGTAGGCCTGGAAGATTGGTAAGGAACTACACTGGCGTATATAGTGGCCTCAGAAGGTAATGTAGTGTTATTTGCTGGAGTGAAAGTATAGGAGCCTGTCAAATAATTAACTGATCCCACCGTGTTGCCAAGGCTATCTATTAAATTACCAACGTTAGAGTTGGCGGTAGGATAATCGTTGAGTACATATGTGAAGCCACTATTCACCGAATTAACATCATTAACCATAGCTGATATGATGACTGCCGATTCTGTGACATTGCCGAATATATCTACTTGTGCCCTTAAAAAGGGTGTAGAAGGGATTATTCCTGTATAAGCCACATTAGCCAATTGTCCTCCAACATTGATTTGTTGATTCACTGTAAGTTTAGGCCATCTATTATAAAACGTGGTCTTATCTTGGAAGTATCTTAAAATATATCCTTGACAATATACTGGAGGAGTAATTTGTATGTTTCCTGGTACTTCCAAAGCAGGATTTGGAGACTGTTGAGGAATAGTAATAAGACCATTTTCATAGACAAAATCATAAGTATCAACGTTAGGTATCGTCGTAAAAACATAAGGTTTTGTCAATTTTAAGTTTTTAAATTGCTCTGGGAAATGAAGAGTGTAAAATAGATTAATGTAATTTTGGATCTGCTGGGAGGTCATTTGCTGCTCTGTATAGCGCGCAGTCATGCGCCTTACAGTATTCTCCATCATGCTTAGACTTACAAGCTGGGCACTCATTGGGGCACTCCTGAGTTATATATAACCCCCTCAAAGCTGTCTTGATTCCCATAAGGGAGGGGCTGAGGAGGTAAGTATGGCCCCGAAGAGTTAGGGATAACACTCGGCGGCGTATAAGCTGAAGGTAGCGGACTTGGGTAAGAAAATACAGAAAAATTTGTTGAATCTAAATTAATTGTTAACGTGTCGCTTGTTACCTGTAATACCTGAGCATTAAGACCGTTTAATTGAACCATCTTAAATTGAGTGGGGATAAGGAAAGTAACATTCATACCCGCTACATACCCATGGTCATCAAGGGTAGTGACGACCATGGGATTAGCATTAGTAATAGACTCAATAGTCTGAACGCGTAAGTTCTCCTGAACCTGAACCTGGCTATACCCGGGGTAGTATGTAACTGAACTCATGTAAAGCCGCTTTACCTAAAAGTTTATGGGCACGAAGGCATATTTTTTGTTGCTCGTATCCACATCATGGATAGCGGTGCTAGGTCTGTTAGGGTCCATCTCGCCGTGTTTCTGAATGAAATGGGGGGTATAATAATGGTTGTTAATCTCATCGACAAAACCGCGAGGAATTGTGTAAATTTTACCATCTTCAAAATTGGTCCACTTAGGTTCTTTATCGCCATATCTATCATAAGTAAGTTTAGCTGTTTGACCAGGGGCTTTGCGGTTCATGAATTTGCGCGCGGCCGCGGGCGGCAGCCGCACCGTGCACTTGACTCAGCGTACCGACCGATGTTCAGCGGCACGCTCGGCGGCGACTCGCTGTTCATCGGCTTCCCGTTCACCGTGCAGCACCTGGGCGATGAGCGGGCCCGGCTCACCCGGCATGTACTTCGTCTTCCAGGAGCACCCGATGGCGCCCAGGTTCGGTGTCAACCTCGACGTGGGCCCCCCGGCCGTGTTCGGCCAGCCGCCCGCCGACTGGCGTGACCTCAGCTGGTCGCAGACCGTGCCGGACCAGGCGGCCTTCCAGGCGCTGCGCTACCTTGACGGCTCGTCGGCCTCACCGCTGTGGAAGGCGTCGCTGCCCGACACCCTGGGAGCGGCGACCACCCCGCATCAGTGGGGGTTCAGCGCAGCGCACATGGCGCACATCACCTTCCAGCCGCCCCCGTGCTCATCGCGATTCACGCCGACGAGCTGACCGAGCGGCGGGGGGAGTTCCAGTTGAGCGACGGAACGTGGAACCTGTCCACCCAGTGGCCCATCGCGCTGCTGCCTGTGCGGCTCGAGACACGCTTTCTCGGCACCGACCTGTGCATCCGGGTGATCCCCGATGTCATCCACGCCGACACCCACGAACCCGAGCTGACCGCCGCCGAGCTCGCCGCCGGGCAGCTCTACTGAACCCCATCGCCGGCACCGACACCGACACCGCGGCCGCCGCGTGGAACGCCCTCGCGGGCCAGTTCGGGACCGAGCGGGCCAGCTAGCGCTCGCGCGGGTGGTGCGCCAATCGGTGCTGAACAAGGACCTGCCCTTCCAGCCCGCGCAGCGGGCCGCCTCGTGGACCCGCGCGCCGCGGGCCCGGGCGCTGCCCACTCGCTGGCAAGCGGTGGGCACGCTTGGCGGGGAGGTCACCCGGTACAGCCCAGGCTCACCGGTCATCCGGCCCCTACAGGCCGGCCCCGACCCGGCCAGCGGCGGCGAGGCGATCCCAGGCCTGGATGCGCGACTTCACCGCCGCGGAAAACGCCGGCATGGGACTGCGGCTGCCGCTCACCCCGGACATGCAGCAGCAGGGCCTCGACCTGCTGCTCGTCTACGGCGTCGAGGAGTCGGGCGACCCCGCCGGCGCAGGAGCTGTCGGAGCTGCTCGACGCCCACTACTACACCGACGGCTTCGGCTACGTACCCCCGGGCACGCCGACAACCAACACCGGCGCCGCCGGCTCGGGACTCGACCGCCGGTCGGCGGCGTACATCGCCGTGCACCAGGTGCCAGGCACCGACCAGGCCGCCCAGGATGACCGCAGCGCCGCCGGGGTGCTCGCCGCGCTCGGCGTCACGCTGACGGAAAATCCCAGCCCGCCAGCGCTCAGCCTCGAATGGCAGCCGCACATCGTCGCCGCCGCGCAGGCGCTATCGCAAACCAGCGGCGGCACCCCGGAGCAGCACTGGGCCCAGGCTCAGGCCGCCGTGCTCGGCGGCGTGGAAGACGCCGCGGGCCTCGCACCGCAGGCCGCACTTGAGGAAGAGCGCATCGCCGAAGCGATGAACCGGGCGCAATGGCCCGGCCCCGGCTACCTTCCTGTCCCAGCTGCTGGCGGGCAGCGCCGGCGAGGACTGGAAGCGCCTCGACCACGCCAACGTCATCGCCGACGACGCCTACCTGCGCTACCTCGACCGCCAGCGGCTACTCGACGGGGCGCGGATGAGCGTCATCGCCACGGAAACCGGCATCACCGGCCTCGACCCGGCCGACGCCGCCGAGTTCCAGGCCGCCTGGAATGCCGCGGTGGTCGCCCGCGAGCGCAGCGCGTCCGTCCCCGCCGACGACGCGGCCGCTCAACTCGACGCGGAGGTCACCGCGATCGCCACCGCCCAGTGGCCGCAGCAGCTGCCACGCGGGAGAGACATTCCGACGCTGACGGCGATTGGGCCGGCGCGGCGCGGAACCTCACCGTCAACCGCGCCGCCCGGTACGCCTACTACCGCTGGCTGGCCCGCTCCCCCGGCAGCCGGAACCCCAGCCGGACCCTGCGCTTGAGGACTGGCTTCGCCAGCGAGACCGCCGCGCTGTATGGCACGGCGGCGTTCGATGCTGCCCGCGACCACTTCGTGTCCTACGTGCGGCCGGGCGGCGCGCTGCCCGCCATCACGGCAGGCAACCAGCCGTACGGCGTGCTGATCGCCTGCGCGCTGGACACCTGGCACCCGCCGGCGGCGAGCAGCGCATGCGCGCCTTCGTGCAAGCGCTGCTCGCCCTGCGGGACACCGTGGAACACCGGCGACGAACCAGGTGCCGCGGCTCGGGCCAGACCCGGTCAGCGACGTCACCACCGCCCAGGCGACCCTGCTGCAGCTGCTCGCCATGAGCCCGGTCAGCCAGCAGGTTTTCGCGCGCGAGCACGTCGGCCCCGACTATGTCCGCAACCTGTGGCGCTTCGCCCAGATGCAGCTAAGTGCCGACTGGGCCACCGCAACGGCGGGAAGCAGCGCCCAGCTGCTGCACGACACCGGGATCGCCTGGACGCCGCGGCTGGCCGGGCTGATCGGCGCCGAGGCATCCGCGCCGCTGACCGCCGCCCTGGTCGACACGGGCGACCAAGGGTACAGGCAATGGCTTCACCTGGCTGAAGTCCGACGCGGCCACCTGCGCCGCGCTGCGTGCCCAGCCGGACGCCCCGGGCAAGGGCGCGGACACCCCGCTGCTTTACCGGCTGCTGCGTCACGCCGCGCTGCGCGCCTACGCCGACGCGGCCATCCGCCTCGAGCTGCAGGCGGGATTGCTCCGCGACTGGGAGCACCTAGACCAGGAGCTGATCGCGATCGGCCCCGCCCCGCCCGTCGCCACCGTGTGGGATCAGCTCGGCCGGACGATCACCGTGCCAGGCGGCGGCAGCGAGCCGATCTCCGCCTACCTCGACGGCCTAACCACGTCCACCGGCGTCGACCCGGCTGCCGCCCCGGTCGGGGACTTCCGCGCCGCGGTGAACGCTCTCGTGTATTTCGCCACAGAAGACGACCTGGAGCGGCACCTGCGCCAGTTCCTTGACAGCACCTCCCACCGCCTCGACGCGTGGCTGACCTCCATCGCCGGCCAGCGGCTCGCCACCCTGCGGAACAAGAAGCCGGACGGGATCCTGCTCGGCGGGTACGGCTGGGTAGAGGACCTGCGCCCCGGCTCGGGCGGCTTCACCAGCGACGGCTTCATCCACGCCCCCTCCGTGCCGCAGGCCATCAGCGCGGCCGTGCTGCGCGGCGGCTACCAGTCGCATACCGGCGGAGCCGCCAACCCGTTCGCCGTCAACCTCAGCTCAAGCCGCACCCGGCTCGCGGCCCGCCTGCTCGACGCCGTCCGCGCCGGGCAGCCCCCCGGCGCGATGACCGGCTACGACTTCGAGCGCAACCTCCAGGAATCCGGCGCCGGCCGGTACACCAGGCAGTTCCGCGAGTGCGCGCCGCCGAGCAGCACCACCTACCCGCCCGCCGGCGCCACCGGATCGGCGGCCGCCCCCGCGAGCGTCGCCCAGGCCCCGAGCCTCACCGACGGGCTCGTGCTGCGCGACAAGTGGCTCTCCGGCGACCAGCAGGTCGCGGCGCTGCTCGCGCAGATCGCCAGCGATGACCAGCAGGGAGCCGCGCACGGCCAGCCCGCCCTGCTGCCAGCGGTCAACGCCGCGCTCGGCGCGCTCGGCGATGCCCTGGACGCCGCAGCCGACGCGCTGACCGCCGAGAGCCTGCACCACGCCATCAACGGGGTGCCCAGCCGGGCAGCGGCGACGCTCAGCGCGCTGGCCCGCGGCGACGGCGCGGTACCCGAGCTCGACCTGCTCACCGGCCCGCGCACCGGCCTGACGATCGGCCGCCGGGCCGGCTCGCCGTCGCGGCGTCAGCCGGGCCGCGGCCCGGCTGGGCCGCACCCCCCCCGGGCCAGCTGCGCGCCGCCGCCAACCCGACGCTGGAGGCGATCGTCCAGGGCTGGCTGCCCGATCCACGGCGAGTCCGCTGCGCGGCGTCGATCACCCCCGAGGGCGGCCAGCCACAGACCACCACGATCTACCTCAGCGGCTGCGGCATCGGCGCCCTGGACTGCGTCTACGAGACCCCGGTGGTTCCCTCGCCCGACGCGGCCGTGCCCGATCTGCTCTCGCTCGCCGTCACCGAGGCCGCGCGGACCAGCCTCGGTGTCACCGCGAGCCAGGTACTCACGCTGACCTGGACGCGGACGGCGGACTTCGCGGCCGCCGAGCTGACGTTCGGCGAACTGTGCGGCGTCTGCCGGCTAGCCAGGGCGCTGCTGCAGGACAGCACGGCGCTGCGGCCCGCTCATCTCGGGCCGATCGGAACGCCCGACGCGCCGGTGGCCGACGCCGCGCTGACCGCGCGCGCCGACGCCGCCGAGGCGGCAGTGCGCGGCTGCGCGTCCGGCCTGGCAGCCGGCGACCCGCGGACCGCGATCAGGACAGCGGCCAGCCTCGGCGT
>CAVZKH010000003.1:0-229412 GCA_963775915.1 uncultured Gemmatimonadaceae bacterium | reverse complement strand
GATCTCCAACGCAGGCGAAGACGTGGTTCGCCGCGTGCACCTGGCGCTGGGTGAGGCCATGGCGAAGGCGGACGAACTCGATTGGCGCCGGCGGGCGGTGGGGCACCTGGCGCTCGCCGGCGACGAAGTTCGGCGCGGCGACGGCGGTCCGCCGGGAACTGGAACAGATGCCGCGACACGGAAACGTGGACGGCGAGATCCAGGCCCTGCTGGGCCGGCACGCGACGCCGGAACGGGTGGCGAGCCATTCGCCGGAGTCTGCTCCTTTGCCATGCGCCACCCGCGGGCGCTCCGGCGCGGAGCCGCGGTGGCGGCGGCGGCACTCCTGATGGCGGCGGCCGGAGGCACCGCGGCGGTGCTCCGCGATCGCCCGGCGCCCGACGCGCAGCTTCTGATCGGCGTTCCCGGGTCGCAGGAGCGGACGCTGGTGACCGATGTGGCCATACGAGCGAGCGACCTCGACGCATCGACGCCGCTGGAGGTGGGCAGGTTGAATAGCGGCGCGCGATGGAGGCAGTTCATCCAGAGGGCGGACGCCCCGCGGCCGGGCACCGACGAATGGGCCGCAACGGCGCCCGACAGCACCGGGTCTCACATCGAACTGCGGAGCGCCGATGGCGTGGCCGCGCCGCTCAAGTTCTCGCACGGCGACGACCTTCCTATGAGTTTCTCGCCCGACGGGATGCAACTGCTGATTCTCACCACGCGCTGGCGGACGGGCGGAGCCACCGATCTGGCGATCGTGGGCGTCAGGTCGCGGAGCATCAGGCGTCTGGTGCACGTCGGGCACGACAGCGTGGTGACCAACGGGATCTGGAGTCCCGATGGATCGCGTGTCGCGTTCATCCGCGAGCCGCCGGACCGCAGCGCAGGACAGCTGTGCGTGATCACGATCGACGGATCCGTGCTGCGCTGCGATCCTGCGTCGGACGGGGCCGGCCTGGTGCTGCTGGGCTGGGCCGACGGGCACCGCGTGGTTGCCCAAGCCGGCGCGTATCAGTGCGTCACGATAGACGTCGATTCGCGCGAACAGAAGGTGTTGCCCATTTCCGGCATCGCGAATGCCCGGCTCGATCCTTCGGGGCAGTTCCTGCTCATCACGCGCGTGGACCGGGGCAATCACACGTCGGAGAGCATCGTTTCGGTGGATCGTCCCACACGCACGCGGCAGATCGTGCTCCGGGACTCCACGGCGAGTCCGGCGATCGTGTGGGGGCCGGCGCTCCGGCCCGAGCGATACATCGATCGCCTGGCCATCCGAACGCCGAACGAGCCCATACCGGTGCGAGTACCGTACCAGCTGACCGCCCGGGCCTGGGCGGCCGACAGCGCGCCGGTTGATCTGACCACGGTCGAATGGCGTTCACTCACGCCGGCGCGCGCATCCATCGATTCGCTCGGCGTGCTGGTGGCGCGCGACACGGGCACGGTGGTGGTGGAGGCATCGGCGGGCGGGATGGCGGGTGGCTATCGACACCATCAGCGTGGTGTTCGCCGTCCGACTACAGTGGTGCTCGACGAGGGCTGGAGCGGTGACGTGACTTCACGCTGGCGGTTCTACGGCCGGCCATTTCCCGTGATCGTCTCGACGGCAAAGGGCGGCGCGGCCTTCCTGAACAACGGCAACGGCACGTTCTTCAGCGGCGCCTATTACAAGAACACGTTCGATGCCCGCCGAGGACTGTCGGTGGACGCCGACCTGTCGGTGCCGGTGACGGAAACCAAGTGGCAGCTCATTCAGCTGCTGCTTGCAACGCATCGCGACACCGCCGCGCTTTCCGCATGGGATCACCGCACGGGATACAATCCGGGACTCATGCACGGGCTGGGCTGCAGCTTCAGCTATCCCACCCACGAAGGCCCCAGCGCCGCGCTTTCGGCGAGCCCATTCGGAAGCTGGGTGGATGCGACGGGCGATTCGACCTTCCATCCCGGAACGGGGAGTTGGTTCCACGTTCGGGTTCAGATCTTTCCCGACGGGCGATGCGGCATCGCGCTCAACGGCAAGCCGATATTCATTGGCCCGCGGCAGCCCATGGCGGACCCGGCCGTGACCGTGGCGCTTCAGGGAAGTTCGGTGGACACGCGAGTTCTGGTAGGGCGGCTGCGGGTGGTGCAGGGGGTACCCGACGACATGGATTGGAGCGGCCTGCGCGGTGCCGGGGGAGAATGGCGCGCCGAGCCGGTGCGGCGGTGGCCGTCATATAGAAGGGCGGAGCATTCTGACGCGGCAGGCACACGGGCTGTCGGTGCGGATTTGGCCATAGGCCAACGAAAACGATGATGTGAGTCACGGCGTCGGTGCCAAATTGGAACGCCGCACCGAAACGTCGGCATCGCGCCGGGTATATTAGACTGCAATATTCAAGTGAAAGACATCATCCTTTCTCCACGACTTGGTGACATCACGACGGCAATACGGAGCTCTAACTCGCGAACGGTGGTGGCCGAAGGCTAGTTGGAAGGCTGACGTCATTTCAAGGCTCCCACCGTCGACGAAGCGGAAGCCGACGTCATCGCCAAAATCGACGATCTGAAGGAGACGCTGGGGAATTCACATGGTGATGGATAGCGCGTGACTGCCGTGCAATGTGCGCACGGCGCCCCCATGATGCGGCATGCCGAGTTGCATTTCGAGCGCCGAGTACCCCGGATTGCTACCGAATGCTACAAATGCTACATTCCTGACCATGCGCCCGAAAACCATCACTCAACGCGAGCTCCGCAACGATTCCGCCGCCGTGCTGCGCGAGGTCCAGGCGGGACGCACGCTCGTGGTCACCCGTAACGGCGTGCCGGTCGCCGAGTTGCGTCCCCTGCCGCCCCGCCGCTTCGTGCCACGCACGATCATCGCCGAGGCCGCCGAACAGGCACCCCACATGGATGCCGCGCGGTTCCGGAGCGACGTCGACGCGGCGATCGACCAGGCCGTCCGTGGCTGACGTCTCCCGCGGGCTGCTCGACACGTCGGTGATCGTGGATCATCCGTCGATCGACGCCGCCCGCCTGCCGGCAGAATCCGCCATCTCGGCCGTCACGCTTGCGGAGCTGGCCGCTGGGCCGCACGCCACGCGGGATCATCAGGAGCGCGCGCGCCGGCAGGACCGGTTGCAGTGGGCGGCGGCCACGTTCGACCCGCTCCCGTTCGACGCCGAGGCGGCGCGTGTCTATGGTCGGGTCTTTGCCGCGGTTCGCGCCACGGGACGGTCGCACCGCGCCCGACTGGCGGATCTGCTCATCGCGTCTACGGCCGCGGCCAATGGGCTGCCGGTGTACACGCGCAATCCGGCGGACTTTCGGGGCCTGGACGAGATCGTAGAGGTGGTCGGAGTCTGAGGTGCCGGCGGACGTTAACGCCGTCCACTAAAGTCTGGGAACTCCATCCGTCGCGCCGCGCACGCTCCGGCACTGAGGCGATTGCGCACCGAGGCCTGCGGGCGCTATGCTCCCTCCGCCTGCCCCCCACTGCCGGAGCGTCCGTGACGAGACCGCAGCGATCCCTGTTCACTCGTCCGGCGCACTTGCTGGCGACATGTGTTTGCGCACTGTTCGCCGCTGCCTGCGGCGGCGCCGGCACCACCGACACCTCGAACTCCGGCGGCGGCGGCGTGACGGTGGCCTACGCCGTCGCGTTCGCCTCGGGCGCTGAGAGCGGCACGGCCACGTTCACCACGCACTCCAACGGGCAGGCCGCCGGCACGCTCAGCACGGTGGCCGGCGCCACGGCCACTCTGTCGGGCTCCTACTCGGCGGCCAACAACTCCTTCACGCTGAACGGCGGCGGGTATGCGTTCACGGGAACAACCTCCGCGTCCAACGCGTCGGGCTCGTTCACCGGACCCAACGGCGGCGGCGGATCGTTCTCGGGACTCGCGCAGCCCAGCGGCGCTTCGGCCACCTCGTACTGCGGCACATGGCAGGACGGCGTGTCGTTCGGGTGGCTGAACGCCGTGGTGAGCGGCACCTCCATCATCAGCGTGGCCGGCGGTCCCTACGTCGGCACGGTGGGGCTCACGGGCACGCTGTCGGGCTCGACGTTCAACGCGTCGTCCGTCCGGCGGCGTGGGTACGGTGACGATCAACGGATCGATCGTGGCCGGCGATTCGATTGCCGGCGCGTTCGTGAACACCATTGGCAGCGGCAGCTTCGGCGCGTCGAAGGCGGCCTGCACGGCGGCGGGCTCCAGCACGCTGGCGGGCGAGTGGGCCACGGCCCAGGGCACGGGCACGACGATCACCGTGACGCTGCTGCAGGTGGCAGCGAATCTGTCGGGCGCGGGCGTGATCACGGTACAGCCGGGGGTGCCGGCGACCGTCGGCGGCGGCCCGCCGTGGACGGGCGACGGATACACGATCACCGGCGGCAGCGTGTCGGGCACGAGCGTGACCTTCGCGTCGACGCTCGTGGGCAAGAATCCGAAGGGAACGCCGGCGGGTTCTACTACGGCACGCTGAGCTTTGCCGGCACGGTGTCGGGCGGCAATACCATGACGGGGACGCTGACGTACACGCCGACGTTCACCGACTCGCAGATATTCGCGCAGCAGACGGCGACGGTGACGCTGACGAAACAACAGTAGGGGCGGGAAACGGCGGAACGGCAACAGAAGGCCGTGAGCGATCGGCTGACAGCTGTCAGCTGACCGCAACTGCGCGGGGAAGGATTCGGGTGGCGCCGGCGTTCAGAGGAGGGCATGGTATGGGCATGGCCGCCACGCAGAGCCACTGGACGGTGGACAAGGTCCGCGCGCTGCCCGACGACGGACAGCGCCACGAGATCATCGACGGGGAATTGCTGGTGACTCCGCGGCCGTCGTACGACCACCAGGAAGCCGTGTTCGCGATCGCGCGGCGGCTGGCCGCGTACCTCGCCGTTCACCGGGTAGGCCACGCGGCGCTGGCGCCCCTCGACGTCGTCTTCGGCGAACAGACGCTGGTGCAGCCCGACGTTTTCGTGGTGCCTCTCGCGCACGGCAAGCGCCCCCGCAACGCCGCCGAGGCCGGGGTGCCGCTGCTCACGATCGAAGTCATATCGCCGAACTCGGCCCGCGCCGATCGGGGACGCAAGCGCGAGTTGTATCTGCGGCAGGGCGTGCCGGAGTACCGGATCGTGGATATGGACGCGCGAGTGATCGAGCGCTGGCGGCGCGGCGAGACGCGGCCCGAGATTCTGAGCGAGCGGATGGAGTGGCAGCCGGACCCGTGGCACGAGCCGCTGGCGATCGACCTCGGAGAGTACTGGCGCGAGGTGCTGGGGGAGTAGGGGCCGCGTGGGGGGCCGGAGCCCCGGCGGGATCGCCGTGAGGCGGCGGTCTCATCAAACCCCATTTGGACTTCCGCATGAGGACTTGGTTGCGACGATGGTCCGGTTGGCTTGGGCCGATGCCGGCAGGTATTATGAAACACCGCAGTGACGCGCCGCGAAGCCGGGCGGACCACGGAGGGGTGCGGCATTCGGGCGGCCGAGTCGGGCCGTGCGGAATCAGCGGGTGAGCCTGGAGGCTCGATGCGGCCCAGACGTTCGACCGAGCGGAGAGTGGCGGAAACGAACCTCCGACGGCTGGCGACGGTGGTGCGGGACTCGAACGACGCGATCACGATCCAGGACTTCGACGGACGGATCACCGCCTGGAACCACGGCGCCGAATCGATGTACGGCTACAGCGAGCGGGAGGCGCTGGCGGCGAGCATCGATCTCCTGACGACTCCCGGCAAGGTCTGGGAGCAGCAGGATTTCATCCGCCGGCTGATCGCGGGCGAAGCGGTGACGTCGTTCGAGACCCAGCGGGTGACCAAGGACGGGCGCGTGCTCGACGTGTGGATGACGGTGACCAAGCTGATGGACGAGGCCGGGACGCCGGTGGGCCTGGCCTCCACCGAACGCGACATCACCGCGCGCAAACAGGCGGAGCGGGCGCTCCGGGCCCGCGAGCAGCAACTCGCGTCCATTTACGATGCCGCCGCGGAGAGCCTGTTCCAGCTGGCGGTGGAGGAGGACGGCGGATACCGGTTCGTCTCGGTGAATCGCGCGTTTGCCCTGGCCACCGGGCTGCGCTACGAGGAGGTCGTGGGCCAGCGGGTGGAAGCGGTCATTCCGGAACCAGGATTGACGCTGGTGCGGGAGAAATACGCGCAGGCCATCGGGGAGCGCCGGATCGTGCGATGGGAGGAGACGTCGGAGTACCCGACGGGACGCACCACGGGCGAGGTGAGCATCGCGCCCGTGTTCGACGAGGCCGGCCAGTGCACGCACCTCGTGGGCGTGGTGCACGACATCACCGAGCGCCGACTGGCCGATGCGAACATCCGGCGCATGGCGACGGTGGTGCGCGACTCGAACGATGCGATCACGATCCAGGATTTCGACGGACGGATCACCGCCTGGAACCACGGCGCCGAATCGATGTACGGCTACAGCGAGCGGGAGGCGCTGGCGGCGAGCATCGATCGCCTCACGGCGCCCGGCAAGGTCGAGGAGCAGAAGGACTTCATCCGGCGGCTGATCGCGGGCGAAGCGGTGACGTCGTTCGAGACCCAGCGGGTGACCAAGGACGGGCGCGTGCTCGACGTGTGGATGACGGTGACCAAGCTGATGGACGACGCCGGGACGCCGGTGGGCCTGGCCTCCACCGAGCGCGACATCACCGAACGGAAGCAATTGGAAGCCCAGTACCTGCAGGCGCAGAAGATGGAGAGCGTGGGGCGGCTGGCCGGCGGTGTGGCCCACGACTTCAACAACCTGCTGACGGTGATCAACAGCACGGCGGAGCTCGCCGCCATGCAGTTGCGGCCGAGCGACCCGCTGCAGCAGGACCTGGCGGAGATTCGCGGCGCCGGCACCAGGGCCGCCGGGCTGACCAAACAGCTCCTGGCATTCAGCCGCAAGCAGGTATTGCAGCCGCAAGCCGTGAACCTGACGACCCTGGTCGCCGACCTGCAGCCGCTGCTCCAGCGCCTGATCGGCGAGGACGTGGCGCTGCCGGTGGTGCTGGCCAAGGATCTCGCCAACGTCCGGGTGGACCCCGGGCAGTTCGAGCAGGTGATCGTGAACCTGGTCGTGAACGCGCGCGACGCGATGCCGAAGGGGGGGACGATCACCACCGAGACCCGGAATGTCGATGTCGACGACGCCTACTTCCGCACGCACCCGTCCGTGCAGCCGGGGGCCTACGTGATGCTGGCGCTCAGCGACACGGGGGTAGGGATGGACGCCGCGACGCGCCAGCGGATCTTCGAACCGTTCTTCACCACCAAACCTCCGGGCAAGGGCACCGGACTGGGCCTGGCGACGGTGTACGGCATCGTCCGGCAGTCCGGCGGCAGCATCTCGGTGTACAGTGAAGTGGGCAAGGGCACCACGTTCCGGATCTACCTGCCCCGCGTCGCGGACGCGGCCCCCGAGTACCGCCCCGCCCGTTCGGGCGTGGTGACCCGCGGCACCGGCACCGTTCTTGTGGTGGAGGACGAGGAAGCGCTTCGGCGCGTGGCGCAGCGGATTCTCCTGTCGGCCGGCTACACGGTGCTCGTGGCGGCCAACGGCGAGGAGGCCCTGCGCCTGCTGGAGCGTCACGACCACCCGGTGGACCTCGTGCTCACCGACGTGGTGATGCCCGGGATGAGCGGACGGGACCTGGCCGAGCAGATCCGGGCAAGCCATGGCGGCGTGAAGATCCTGTTCACGTCGGGCTACACCGACGACGCCATCCTGAGGCACGGGGTGCTCGACGCGGGCGTCAACTTCATCGCCAAGCCGTACTCGGTTGCGGACCTGACGCGCAAGGTTCGCGAGGTGCAGGAGTCGTAGCGCCGCGATGCGATGATGGCGACGGCGAACCAACGATGATGCTCCCATGGGGGCGCTTGGCTACCCTGCGCCATGCCGAGTTGCATTTCCCGGGCCGAGGAGGGCATGGTATGGGCATGGCCGCCCCGCAAACCCGCTGGACCGTGGACCGCCTGCACGCGCTGCCCGACGACGGTCGCCGGTACGAGATCATCGACGGCGAGCTGTTCATGACGCCGTCGCCGTCGGTCACGCACCAGGTGGCCACGTTCCGGCTGGCGCTGCGTCTCGAGGCGTATCTGGCGGCGAGCCGCGCCGGCTATCTGTTCATGGCGCCGGGGGATGTGCAGTTCGATCGGGCCACGCTGGTGCAACCGGACCTGTTCGTCGCTCCGCTCGTCGCCGGCAGGCGCCCGCGGACGTGGGCCGAGGCCGGGCGCCCGCTGCTCGTGGCCGAAGTGCTCTCGCCGGGCACGGCGCGCACCGACCGGGGGCGCAAGCGGGAGCTGTTCCAGGCCCGCGGCGTGCCGGAGTACTGGATCGTGAATCCCGACGCGCGGGTGTTCGAGCGCTGGCGGCCGGGCGACGCGCAGGCCGAGATCGTTGCCGAGCGGATCGAGTGGCAGCCTGATCCGCGGCACGAGCCGCTGGTGATCGATCTCGGGGAATATTGGCGAGAGGTGCTGGGGGAGTGAGGGCGGGAGCGCCGCCTGGCGTCGCTAGCCGCCCACCAGCTTTGAGCACTGGGCAACCCGCGCCGCGATGCGCCGCGCCAGCGCGTTCACGAACTTCGCGTTGAGCCCGCCGCGCACGGCCGCGACGCGGGTGTCTTCGGTGAGGTCGGGCAGCACGAGGAGCATGTCCCGCAGCGTGGCGAACGCGCGATCGACCTCGAGCCCCGATTCGTCGGCCTGGGCGGACCAGTGCAACGGCACGATCCGGCGCACCAGATACTCACCGCCGATGCTCATGGCCAGCCGGACGCGGTGCAGCTGCGCGTCGCCGTACGGGAGATAGCTGGCGATGTCGTAGAACGGCGCCAGCCGGACGTCCTGACCCGGCCCGTGCAGCAGAGCGTAGTTCTTGGCATGGGCATCGGTGGCGGCCAGGACCCAGGTGAGCATGGTGGCGCGGACGAACCTGTCCACGTCGTCCACCACGGCGCGGGACGCGCCGCGCAGGAGCGTCACCACGTCGGTCACGCCGGGGCCGCCCTGGCTCTCGTACTTGCGATCGGGCATGACGGCGAGCGCCTGGCAGACATCTTCCTGATGCACGCGATGGTACGCCCCGCCGCGTTTTGCGCGGTCGAAGCGGTTGACGACGACGGCCACCTCGCGCTCGAATCGCAGCACCCGCGACCGGACGACGCCCAGCCCGAGGCGGTGGGCCAGGTCGAGGCAGAAGTGCTCGTTCTCGGCGAACCCGGCGTGCTCGCCGGTGGGCGGCTTGAGGATGTGGGTGGTGGGGGTGCGTCCGGTGGGGCGTCCCCACCGGTCGCCCTCGCCCAGCAGGGCGATCTTGGGCTGCGCGCCGGCGAGGCTGAACTGCCCGACGGTGCGCGCGGTGTCGCCGGGGATGCCGCGCTCGCGGGCGCTGCGCAACTCGCGCGCCACCTCCGCCTCGGTGAGCCACTCCACGGTAATCCCGCGGCCGGCCGGTCCCTCCAGCGCCGCCGCCGAGTGCGGCTCGGCGAACTGGATGGCGCCGGCGCAGTCGGCGCCGATGTGGGCGAGCAGGGCCGCGGGGCTGCGCGGCGAGACGCCGAAGAGGCGGCCGTAGTGCGCGAGCGTGCGCTCGTTGTCGGGGAGCAGCCCCCAGAGAAAGGCGGTGACGGCGCGGTCTCCGTGCACGGCGGCGGCGAGCGGCAGGGACAGCGAGACCGGGTAGGCCTCGGGGTCGAGACGCCAGGCGTCGTCGTAGGCGAACCGGAGGGTGCCGTCGCGCTGACGGTGGATGGCGCCGACGACCCGGCCGTCGAGCAGGGCGACGAGACGAACCGGGCCGAGCGTTCGGCGACCGGCGCGGCGATGGAGAGGGGCGGCCATCAGCGGCGGCGGGAGGCGTCGATGAGGTCGTCGAGCGCGGACGTTCTCGCCGGCGCGGCGCGGGCGTCGCGCGGCCGGACGTCGAGGTCGAGGCCGAGGACGTTGAGGGCGCGGAGGACGAGGGAGAGATCGGCGGCGCGTTTGCCGGCCTCGAGGTCGACGATCCATTTGCGGCTGACGCCGACGCGGACGGAGAGGGCGGCCTGGGTGAGGCCGAGGGCGAGGCGGCGGTCGCGGGCGAGCTGGCCGAGTTCGGCGGCGGTGCGGAGGAGCATGGGCGGGGTTGGCGATGTAATCGAGCGGTGACATTTGCAGTATGTCACCGGACGGTTACTCTGTCAACTAGTCACCGATCGGTGACAAACCGCGGAACGGCAACGGAAGACTGTGCGCGATCGGCTGGCGATCGATCTCGGGGAGTATTGGCGGGAGGTGCTGGGGGAGTGAGGGCCGGGGGATGACGCCGCGACGGTGACCGCAAATCGATATCACGATAGATTTGGTTCTCCCCTTACTACCGCGGAAGCCATCGTGACCGTCGTCAAAGTCTCTCCGAAGTATCAGGTGGTCATTCCGCGCGAGATCCGGGGCGCGCTGGGAATCGAGCCAGGCCAGCAGTTCCAGGCCCTGCAGTATGGCGACCGCTTGGAGCTTATTCCGGTGCGGCGGATGCGGGAGACGCGCGGCTTCCTGGCCGGAATCGACACCACGGTGCCGCGTGAGGACGACCGCGTGTGAACGTCAGGAAACGCTGGTGGACCTCACCGCCAACTACGCCCTGACGGATCCCATGCTGACGGGCGACAGCACCCGCCCGGCGGCGGCGGTCATTCGCCGCAGCACCAGCTTCGCCTCGGCGGCGTCCACGGGCGCGCTGCACAGATAGCCCTGCCAGTACTCGCACTTCTGCGAGTGCAGAAAGTCGAGCTGCGTGGGGTGCTCCACGCCCTCGGCGATGACGCGGAGGCCGAGCGAGCGGGCCAGCGCGATGACGGCCACGGCGATGGCGGTGTCGTTGGCGTCGCGGACGAGGTTCCGGGTGAAGGTGGTGTCGATCTTGAGCGCGTCCACCGGGAAGGTGCGGAGCGACTGCAGCGACGAGTAGCCGGTGCCGAAGTCGTCGATGGAGATGCCGACGCCCAGGGCCTTGAGCGCGGCGAGCTGCTTCACCGCGTCGAGGCCGGACTCGGTGGCGCTGGTCTCGTTGATCTCCAGCTCGAGCGCCGAGGGCGGGAGCCCGCAGGACTCGAGGGTGGCGGTGACGAGTTCGGTGAGCCCGGGCTGCTGGATCTGCCGCGTGCTGAGGTTGACGGCCATGCGCAGGTCGGGGAACCCGTCGGCGCGCCACTCGGCCAGCTGCCGGCACGCCGAACGCAGGGCCCACTCGCCGATGGGCACGATCATGCCGGTGGATTCGGCGAGGCGGATGAACTGCTCGGGCCGCACGAGGCCGAGCACGGGATGCCGCCAGCGCAGCATGGCCTCCATGCAGCAGATCGTCCCGTCGGCGGTGCGCACGATGGGCTGGTAGTGCATGATGAACTCGAGGCCGTCCACGCCGCGCCGCAGGGCGCTCTCCAGGGCGAGCTGCTCGATGGCGTGGGAGTTCATCTCCGCGGTGTAGAGCTGGAAGATGTCGGCGCCCTGCGCCTTGGCGCGGTACATGGCGGCGTCGGCGTTCTTGAGCAGCACGCCGGCGTCGGCGCCGTCGTCGGGGTAGATGCCGATGCCGATGCTGGCGGTGATGAACAGCTCGCGTCCCTCGACGGCGATGACTTCCTTGACCGCCTCGCGGACCTTGCGGGCCACGGAAATGGCGTCTTCCACGGTGTGGACCACGGGGGCGATGACGGTGAACTCGTCGCCGCCCATGCGGGCCACGGTGTCGGTTTCGCGGAGCACGGCGCGGAGCCGCGCCGCCACGACCTGGAGCAGGCGGTCGCCCACGGCGTGGCCGAGGGAGTCGTTGACGATCTTGAAGCGGTCGAGATCGATGAACAACACGGCGAGCTTGTGCTTGGCGCGCCGGGCCTGCGGGATGGACATGTTCAGGTGGTCGAGGAAGAGCTTGCGGTTGGGGAGCCCGGTGAGGGGATCGTGCAACGCAAGCTGCTCCACCTGCGCGGCGTTGGCGCTGGCGGCGGAGTGCTGCTCCTCGAGCAGCCAGATGACCACGCCCAGCCCCATGGAGAACATGAGCACGAACTCGGCGAACCCCAGCGAGAGCACGAACGCCGGCCTGACGAGGGCCAGGTTGCCGAGGGTCTGGATGGCGAGCAGCTGGAACTGGGAGAGGCCGAAGAGGGCGAAGGCGCCGACGACGATGCGCCGGCCGATGGCGTGGACGCCGGGGGCGCGCCAGACGTGGACGGCGGCGATGAAGAACGCAATGCCGACGACCATGCCGCGGAGGCCGGCGCGGAAGGTGTAGCGAATGGCCTCGCCGTTGGGATCGCGGGCGTGGACGAGCGCGAGCGCTACGCCGGTGACGGCGGCGATGGCGAAGAAGAAGCGGCGCTCGCTGCGGCTGAAGGGGCGGCGGCCGTGGAGTTCGCTGGAGCCGAAGAGCAGCCAGACGATCTCGAGATAGCCGGCGGCGCCGGTGAGCATCGAGACGCCGAGGCGAAGCGGGGTGCCGGTGAGGCGGGGGTCGTAGAGCGTGGCGTTCGCGGCGGCGCCGCAGAGCGTGACGACCAGGGCCAACCAACTCAGCGCCCACTCGCGCAGGAAGGTCCGCCGGTATTCCCGGTAGAAACCGCCAAAGATGGCGGCGGTTATGAGGGCGCCAGCGGCCTGGATGAGGTAGCTGGCAATTAAGGAGTCGCTCATTTGGGGGTCATCGTCGACGCGTCAACAATGAGGGGAACTTGGTGTTTAGTAAAGAGATAGAGTGACCGGGCTGTGTAGTTACGTGACAGTAGGGTGATGGGGGGCACATTGGTGCGGTGAGGAGGGCTGGACCGGACCGGGCACAGGCGGTAATTCCATGGTTAACCCCATTGAGAAGGCGTTATGCGGCGAGCGGCGTGCGCGGCGGGAATCGTGCTGGCGGCCTGGGCGTGCGGAGGGAGCAGCGCGACGACTGGAACGGACGGCGGCGGGTCGAATCCGACGTACACGCTCAGCGTGAGCAAGACGGGCGTGGGCACCGGGACGGTCACGTCCACCACGGGGTCGATCGCCTGCGGGAGCAACTGCTCGGCGTCGTTCGGCGGCGGCACCACGGTTACGCTCTCGGCCAGCGCGGCGGCGGGATCGGTGTTCGCGGGCTGGGGCGGGGCGTGCAGCGGCACGGGGAGCTGCACGGTGACCATGAACTCGTCGCTGGCGGTGACGGCGGACTTCGAGTTCGGCACGCAGCCCACGCAGACGCTGACGGTGCAGACGGGGGGCACGGGGAGCGGAACGGTCTCGTCGGCGCCGGCCGGCATCTCCTGCGGCAGCACCTGCTCGGCGTCGTTCGCCACGGGGTCGTCGGTGAGTCTCACGGCGAGCGCGGCCAACGGGTCGACGTTCACGGGCTGGGGGGGCGCGTGCAGCGGCACGGGCTCGTGCGCGGTGTCGATGAATTCGGCGCAGTCGGTGACGGCGACGTTCACGCTCTCGGGCAACTCGTCGGCGTATGTGCTCTCGGTGAGCCGCGCGGGCACGGGATCGGGCACGATCACGTCGGCGCCGAGCGGGATCTCGTGCGGCACGACTTGCCAGTCGACCTACGCCACGGGCACCACGGTGCAGCTGCTGGCGACGCCGGCGTCGGGGTCGGTGTTCACCGGGTGGAGCGGGGCCTGCAGCGGCACGGGCACATGCGCGGTGACGATGAACCAGGCGCAGTCGGTGACGGCGGCGTTCCAGCCGGGCGGCTCGGGGTCGGCGTTCGCGTTGACGGTGGGCAAGGGCGGCACGGGGCTGGGCACGGTGACGTCGGCGCCGAGCGGCATCAGCTGCGGGAGCAGCTGCACGGCGACCTATGCCGCGGGGGCGACGATCGTGCTCACCGAGACGCCGGGGAACAACTCGGTGTTCTCGGGATGGGCCGGCGCGTGCAGCGGCACGGGAAGCTGCACGGTGACGATGGGCGCGGCGCAGTTCGTGGCGGCGAACTTCAGTCTGACGGGCCAGCCGCCGCAGTACACGGTGGTGCTGGTGGCGATCGGGGCCGGGTCGGGGACGGTGACGATCAATCCCGGCGCGGCGAACTGCATCGCCAGCTGCGTGGTGTCGTACGCGACCGGCACGACGGTGACGCTGACGGCCGCGGCGGCGTCGGGATCGAGCTTCGGCGGTTGGAGCGGGGTGTGCAGCGGCACGGGGGCGTGCACGTTCGCGATCACGGCGAATACGACGATCAATGCAACGTTCAACAAGCCGTGAACTGAAACTGCAACTGCTGGGACTACGATCAGAACGGAAACAACGGATTCAGCAGATACTACAACTACAACTGCAACTGCAACAACATGGGAACTGCCCCGCCATTGGGATCGCGATGGCGGGGCAGTTCCCATGCTCTTGCAGTTGCGGTATCCGTTGAATCTGCCGTTTCCGTTCTGATCGAGTCCCGGCTGTTGTCGTTGCGGTACGAGACTCAGCCGGCCAGCGACCGGGCCGCGTCGATCACGGCCTGAGCGGTGATCCCGAACTCCTTATAAATTCGCTCATAGGGCGCCGAGGCGCCGAAGTGCTCGATGCCGATGACAGCGCCGGGCGCGCCGGCGAGCCATTTGTACCAGCTCATGGGGTGCGCGGCCTCGATGGCCACGCGGGGGATGCCGGCGGGGAGCACCTGGTCGCGATAGCTCTGGTCCTGCTCGGCGAACAGTTCGTGGCTCGGCATGCTGACCACGCGCGCCGGGATGCCGCCGGCCTGGAGCGCTCCCTGGGCCTCGAGCACGAGCTGAACCTCCGACCCCGCCGACATGAGCACGACCTTCGGCTTGCCGCCCGCGGCTTCCGAGAGGACATAGCCGCCCCTGGCGACGTTCGACGCGTCGGCACAGGGCGGACGGTCGATGAAGGGGAGCTTCTGCCGCGTGAACACGAGCGCCACGGGGCCGCTCTTGTGATTGAGCGCCACCTTCCACGCTTCTGCCACCTCGCCGGAGTCGGCGGGGCGGAGCACGGTGAGGAACGGAATGGCGCGGAGCGTGGAGAGCTGCTCGATGGGCTGGTGGGTGGGGCCGTCCTCGCCCAGTCCGATGGAGTCGTGGGTGTAGATGAACAGCACCTGCTGCTTCATGAGCGCCGCCAGTCGCACGGCGGGGCGCATGTAGTCGCTGAAGATCAGGAAGGTGGCGCCGAACGGGATCAGTCCCTTGTGAAGGGCGATGCCGTTCATCATGGACGCCATGGCGTGCTCGCGGATGCCCGAATGGATGTAGCGCCCGCCCGGGTTCTCCCCGTTGAAGTTGTGCTCGCTCTTGATGATGGTGCCGTTGCTCGGCGTGAGGTCGGCCGAGCCGCCGATGAGTTCGGGGATCACGGGGGCGAGCGCGTTCAAGACGGCCTGCGACGACGTCCGCGTGGCCAGGGCGCCGCCGTCCTTCGTGAACACGGGGACGCTCTTCTCCCAGCCGTCGGGCAGTTCGCCGGCCAGCCGGCGCTGCAGTTCCTTGGCCTCGCCGGGGAAGGCCTTGGCGTAGGCGTCTGCCTTCGCTTCCCACGCTTCGCGCATGACCTTGCCGCGGGGCAACGCCTGGCGGCAGCACTCGAGGGCGGGCTGGGGAACGAAGAAGGGCTCCAGCGACAGCCAGCCGAGGTTCTTCTTGGTGAGCTTGACCTCCTCGACGCCCAGGGCTTCGCCGTGGGCCTTGGAGGTGTCCTGCCGGTTGGGGCTGCCGAAGCCGATGTGGGTGCGGGTGACGACGAGGGTGGGGCGCTCGGTGTCGGCTTTTGCCTGGTCGACGGCGGCGTCGATCTGGGAAAGGTGGTTCACGTCACCGATTCTCAGGACCTGCCAGCCGTAGGCTTCGAACCGCTTGGCGGTGTCGTCGGTGAAGGTGAGTTCGGTGGCGCCGTCGATGGTGATGTGGTTGTCGTCGTAGAAGCCGATGAGCTTGCCGAGCTTGAAATGTCCGGCGAACGAGGCGGCCTCGTGGGAGATGCCTTCCATGAGGTCGCCGTCGCTGCAGATGAAGTAGGTGTAGTGGTCGACGATGTCGTGCCCCGGCTTGTTGAAGCGCGCGGCCAGGTGCGACTCGGCGAGGGCCATGCCGACGGCGTTGGCGATGCCCTGGCCGAGTGGGCCGGTGGTGGTCTCGACGCCGGCGGTGTGGCCGTGCTCGGGGTGGCCGGGGGTCTTGGAGCCCCACTGGCGGAACTGCTTGAGGTCGTCGAGGGAGAGGTCGTAGCCGGTGAGGTAGAGGCAGCTATAGAGCAGCATCGACGCATGGCCGCACGACAGGACGAAGCGATCTCGATTGGGCCAGTCCGGGTTGCCCGGGTCGTGGCGCATGTGCTCGGTGAACAGCTTGTAGCCGAGCGGCGCCAGGGCCATGGGGGTGCCGGGGTGGCCGGAGTCGGCCGCCTGGACGGCGTCCATGGACAACGTACGGATGGTGTTGATGCAGAGGAGGTCGAGATCGGGGGTGGGCATTTGGGGTGAGGCGGTGAGGCAGTGAGAGAGTGAAAGAGTGAAAGAGTGAGAGAGTGAGAGAGTGAGAGGGAAGGTAATGCTCCTGACACTCGCCGCTCACCAGGCTCCTCGCCGCGGGCTAGCGGACGAGTTCCTCGATGTCGGCGGCTTTGCACGTCGGTTCGTGGCCGGGGTAGGAGTGGCCGCAGTGGATGCACTGTTCGCCGAATCCGGTGCGGCGCCAGACGAGGTAATAGACGGCGCGCTGGAGTTTCTTGACGCGGTCTTCGAGGTCGGATGGAGTGGGCATGGGCGTGAGGATTGAATAGGTCGGTGGAGAAACGGACAGTGAGAAAGTGAAAGGGTGAACGGGTGAATGGGAGGGGCGTTGCCCCTACCCGGTATCATAGACACATTCCAGAGCGTGCGATCCCCCCGGGCCGGCTGGCCCTTCAAGCCAAAGGCAGGCATAACGATCCGTGCCTGAATCCATGACTCCGCCGCGTGGCGCCACCCCGCCGATGGGGGTCGCCGCCGTCCCCGCCCCGGGGACGGGCGGTGGGGGCCCGGGCACGGCGCGGCACGGCCACGCTGTCGCGCGAACTGGGCGACTTCCTGGTGGAATTGTCGATCGCCTTCCACAAGCACGCGATCTATCCGGCCGGCCACCCGCTGCTGAATTCCGCGGTGGACTCGGTGGTGGCGAAGCTGTGGGGGCTCTTGGCGAACCGGCCGACGCTGTCGATCGGCGTCGCGCGCAAGCAGCTGATCATCGAGGGCGTGGCCACGGACCCGAACCATCCGCTGCTGCACGAGCTGGCGTCGAAGCTGCACCGGCACCATCTGGGCGCGGTGAAGCTGTCGTCGGGGATCACGCGCGACGAGCTGGCGGACGCGCTGGCCACGATGTCGGTGGACGCGGGCCGCATGGAACGCCCGCTGGGGCTGGACGCGGCCGACGTCTCGGCGCGGTGGGAGCACGTGAAGGTGTTCCCGCTGACGTACGAGAAGCTGGAGCTGCTGGACGAGCAGGGGGACGAGTCGGCGGCGGCGGCGGAAGGGCAGATGCGCTCGGGGCGGGCGGCGCAGCTCTGGGTGGGCATGGCGCGTGCGGCGCTGGCGGCGGACACGGCGCTCGACGATCCGGAGCAGTCGCTGGAGCCGGTGGTGGTGGCGAAGGCGATCGACGAGCACCAGCGCGAGGTGGCGTACGACCAGGTGATCGTGGGCTACCTGCTGCAGATCGCCGAGGAGCTGAAGACGGCGAAGGGCGCCGAGGCGGTGGCGCTGCAGAAGCGCATCTCGGGCATGGTGGGGGCGCTCAAGGAAGACACGCTGGAGCGGCTGCTCGAGATGAGCGGCGACAACCGCCAGCGGCGGAAGTTCGTGCTCGACGCGTCGCAGGGCATGACGGTGGATGCCGTCGTCGAACTGGTGAAGGCGGCGGCGGACGCGGAGAAGCAGACGATCTCGCACTCGCTGCTGCGCATGTTCTCGAAGCTGGCCAAGCACGCGGGCGACATCGACGAGACCAAGCGGACCATGGCGGATAATTCGCTGCGCGAGCAGGTGGTGCGGCTCATCAAGGAATGGACGCTGGACGATCCGAACCCGGACGCGTACCGCATGGTGCTGGAGGAGATCTCGCGGCGGGCGCCGGTGGAGCTCTCGCGGTCGCCGTTCTCGCTGGTGTGCGAGCCCGACCGGATCGTGAAGATGGGGCTTGAGGTGGGCGTGGTGGGGTCGCGGGTGGAGACGGCGATCGACACGATGCTGGAGCGGAAGCAGGTGGGCGTGCTGCTCGACCTGGTGGACGCGGCGCCGGACAAGTCGGTGGGCGAGGGGGTGTGGCGGGAGATCGAGGCGCGCGACACGCTGCGCTCGGTGCTGGCCGAGGAGCGCATCGACTTCGCGCTGGCCACGCGGCTGGTGAAGCGGATGCGGCTGGCGGCCATCGTGCCGCTGCTGGACGCGATCGAGACGTCGGACGAGGGGCGCTCGCGGGAGCGGCTGGTCGACCTGCTGGTGTCGATCGGGGACGACGCGGGGCCGTACATCGCGACGCGTCTGCCGACGGCGGCGGCGACCCTGCAGCGCGACCTGCTGGTGGCGCTGGGGCGGCTGGCCACGCTGCCGGCGGGGATGGAGCCGGAGGGGTACCTGATGCATCCGGAGTCGATGGTGCGGCGCGAGGCGGTGAAGCTGTTCCTGAAGAATCAGGCGACGCGGGAGCGGACGATGCTCTCGGCGCTGGCCGATCCGGACGACCGCACGGTGTTCCTGGCGCTGTCGGCGGCGGCGGACGGGTGTCCGAAGGAGGGGCTGGCGATCATCCGGCAGCGGGTGGACGCGGACGAACTCGATGCGTCGCTCAGGGCGCTGGGGATTCGCGTGGTGGGGGCGCGCCGGCACGACGAGGAGACGCGGCAGTGGCTGCTGGGGCGGGCCACGGGGCGCACGAAGTGGCTGCGCCGCAAGAAGATCATGCATCCGACGCCGGAAGTGCTGGCGTGCCTGAGCGCGCTGGCGGCGTTCTGGAAGGAGAACCCTGAAGCCATGGAAGCGGTGGCGATGGCGCACAAGAGCAAGAACGCGGACGTGCGGCAGGCGGTGTCCCAGCCGCGGGTGACGGGAAGGATGCGGGCCGTGGGGAGCGGCGTATGAGCGAACCGGCCAAGTTCCTGACGGCGTTCGCGAAGGCGCTCTCCACGATGGCGCTGTACGCGGACGGGCATCCGGCGCGGGAGCGCGCGATCGACCAGGCGTACGGCCTGCTGCAGGAGCTGCAGGCGGCGGACGCGCATCCGGACTTCTCGTTCCTGGGCGAGGAGACCGTGTATCGCAACGTGGCGATGCGGGAGATGCGCGACTGGGAGTGGGCGGGGCGGCTGGCGAACGCCGGCGTGCAGCGGCTGGAGTTCGAGGACGACGTGCCGCGCGAGGAGTTCGAGGATTTCCTGGAGCAGGTGCTGGCGCGGCTCACGGTTTCATTGATCGACACGTCGGAGGCGCGGCAGACCAAGCGGTCGACGATCAAGTTCGGCGCCATCGGCATCAAGGGCGAGACGAAGGCGTTGCAGGACGCGTTCGACGCGCCGGTGGAGACGGCGACGATCGGCTACTCGATGGGCGAGGAGATCGAAGCGGTGCGCTGGATGCACTCGGAGGTGACGGACCGCGGGGCGCTGCCGCTGATCGAGGCGGAGAGCGTGGTGCGGTCGCTGAGCGTGGCGATGCACGGGGAGAGCGAGATGGTGCTGCCGCTGCTGGAGCTGCGGCAGTTCGACGAATACACGACCACGCACTGCCTGAACGTGAGCGTGCTGACGATGGCGCTGGCGGAACACATGGGGATGGGCCCGCAGGACGTGCGGACGTTCGGCGTGGCGGGGCTGCTCCACGACCTGGGCAAGGTGCGCATTCCGCTGGAGATATTGAACAAGCCGGGCAAGCTGAGCGACGAGGAGCGCTCGGTGATGCAGGGGCACACGGTGGAAGGCGCGAAGATCATCATCACCAGCGACCGGGAGCTGGACCTGGCGGCGGCGGTGGCGTACGAACACCACATCATGCTGAACGGCGGCGGCTACCCGAAGCGGTTCTACGAGCGCGAGTGCCACAAGGCGAGCACGCTGGTGCACGTGTGCGACGTGTTCGACGCGCTGCGCACGAACCGGCCCTACCGCGCGGCGTGGGAGGCGGACCGGGTGCTGGGGTACGTGGAGGAGAAGTCGGGGAGCGAGTTCGATCCGGACGTGGCGCGGCCGTTCGTGCAGATGATGCGGGGGCTGGAGGGGAAGGTGGTGCGGCCGGCGGGGCTGGACGAGGCGAGTTTGAAGGTGGTGGATCGGGGGCAGTTGGCGGAGGATTAGACGGTCGGACAGTCGGACAGACAGAGGGACAGATGAAGCGGGCGCTGGCGCTGGGCCGGGTGTATCAGTTTCTGGAAACCGGACCGGTGGTGCTGCTCACCACCGCGCGGCGGGGACGCGCGAACGTGATGCCGATGTCGTGGCACACGATGATGGAGTTCGAGCCGCCGCTCATCGGCTGCGTGGTGAGCGACCGCAACTACAGCTTCGCGGCGCTCCGGGCCACGAAGGAGTGCGTGCTCAACATCCCCACGGCCAAGATCATCCGGCAGACGGTGGCCTGCGGGAACTGCAGCGGGCGATCGGTGGACAAGTTCGCCGCGTTCGGGCTGACGCCGGTGCCGGCGTCGCGGGTGAAAGCCCCGCTCGTGGCCGAATGCCCGGTGAACCTGGAGTGCCGCGTGGTGGACACGCGCTTCGTGCCGAAGTACAGCCTGTTCGTGCTCGAGGTGGTGAAGGCGTGGACCGACGGGCGGCGCGGCCGGCTGGAGACCTTCCACCACATGGGCTACGGGCGGTTCATGATCGCCGGCCGCACGGTGACGATTCCCTCGGCGATGCCCTGACCGGCGTCCCCCGGAAAGGGGGGTGTGCAAGTATTCCGGCGCATGGCGTCTCATGGGTGTACGGCAACCCGGAGATACCATGCGTTATTCGTTGATAGCCGCGGGCCTGGCGATTCCCGCCGCCCTGGCGGCGCAGGGCCGGATCGTTCCGATGTGCGCCATTCCCGCCGACGGGCCCGCGGCGGCGATTCCGTGCGCGGCGCAGGTGGTGCGGACCCAGAGCGACGTGCGGGCGCGGCTGGACGGGCGCGTGGTGCACTACCAGGTGGCGGAGGCGTTCACCAACCGCGGCGCGCGGATCGGCGAGGCGGATTACCTGTTCCCGCTGCCGCCGGGGTCGGCGTTCCGCAACCTGCGGCTGTCCATCGACGGCCAGATGGTGGCCGGCGAGACGATGGACGCCGCGCACGCCCGGGGCGTGTACGAAGAGATCGTGCGCCGGCTGCGCGATCCGGCGCTGGTGGAGTGGATGGGATCGGGGATGCTGCGCACGCGGATCTTCCCGATCCAGCCGGGGGAGACGAAGCGCGTGTCCGTGGAGTTCGACGCGGTGGTGGAACGCGAGGGGGATGCGCTGCGGGTCGAATACTCGCGCGGGCAGGTGGCGGCGACGCAGCCGGCGCGGGCGTGGCCGGCAACTTCCGGGCAGGGAAAGGACGGCTGGCCACAGAATGCGCAGAACGGGGTCGAAGGGAACTACCTGAGAGAGAGTTTCGTGCTCACGTATCCGCTGCAGGCAGAGCTGGGGCGGCCGTATTCGCCGTCGAACGATCTTTCCGTGCAGGATTCGGATGGGGTGCGGGTGGTGCGCGTGGTGGGCAGCGCGCCCGACGTGACGGTGCTGATTCCGCTGCGACTGGGCGACCGGGCGGGGATCACGGTGCTGACGCACGCCGAACGGCGGGACAGCGGGTTCGCGATGATCACGGTGTCGCCGCCGGTGACGCACGAAGCGCCGAGCGCGCGCGACGTGACGTTCGTGGTGGACGTGTCGGGGTCGATGAGCGGGCGGAAGATGGAGCAGGCGCGGGCGGCGGGGAAGGAACTGCTGGCGACGCTGCGGCCCACGGACCGGTTCCGGCTGATCGATTTCTCGAACGACGTTCGAGATTTCCGGGACGGGTTCGTGTACGCGACGCGGGCGAACATCGCCGCCGGCACTCGGTACCTGGACGGGCTCTCGGCGGGCGGCGGGACGAACATCGCCGCCGCGCTGGATGATGCGTTGCAGGCGCGATCATTCGACGATACGGACAATACGGAGCGGGGAACGGAAAAGGGCACGGAGACTGTAAATGGCAGGTTGAGTCTGGTGCTCTTCCTGACTGACGGCATGCCGACGGTGGGGGTGACGAACCCGGACCAGATTGCGCAGCGCGCCGAGAACGAGCGCGGCGGCGCGCGGATCTTCACGTTCGGGCTCGGCACCGACGTCAACGCGGCGCTGCTGGAGCAGATCGCGATGGAAGGGCGGGGCACGTCGCAGTACGTGCGGCCGGACGAGGACGTGGAGCGGATGGTGGGCGTGGTGGCCAGCCGTCTCACCGATCCGGTGGCGACGGACCTCCGGGTGCGCGTGGACGGCGACAACGTGGCGCTCGGCGACGTGGTGCCGGCGATGCCGATGGATCTGTTCGGCGGCCAGGACCTGGTGGTGATGGCGCGCTACGCGGGCAGCGGCGCGGCGCGGGTGACGGTGGAGGGGCGGTCGCACGGGCACGCGGTGCGGTGGACGTCGGACGTACGGCTGGCCGACACGTCGCGCGACAACGCGTTCATTCCGCGGCTGTGGGCGGCGCAGCGCATCGGGTATCTGAGCGCCGAGCGCCGGCAGCACGGGCCGAACCCGGAAGTGGACGGGGAGATCCGCATGCTGGGCGAGCGGTATGGAATTCCCACGGAGTTCACGTCATATCTGGTGCAGGAGCCGGCGCAGGTGAGCACGATCAACGGGCCGATGCCGGTGCGGCGCGACCTGGCGTCGATGAGCGGCGGCGGGAAGACGCTGAACGGCGTCGTCACGACGGCGGCGGGCGCGCCGGCGCCGGCGGCGGCCGAGGCGAGGTTCGAGTCGGCGAAGATGGCGGCGGCGCAGCGCTCGGCCACGAGCACGGCGATGCTGGACTCGCTGTCGCGGGCAATGCAGGGGGCCGACGCGGCGGCGCTGCGCACGGTGGAAGGGCACACGTTCATGCTGCGCGACGGCCGGTGGGTGGACAGCCGGTTCACGGACTCAACGCGGGCGGTGCAGGTGCAGGCATTCTCGAAGAGCTACTTCGCGCTGCTCGATCGCCTTCCGCCGCTGCGCGCGATGGTGGCGCTGGGCGAGCGCGTGGTGATGGCGGGGCGCGGCGTGGCGATCGAGATCGTGGCGCAGGCGCCTGAGCTGACCGACGCCGAACTCGACCGGGTGGCGCGCGCCTGGTAGGGCGCGCCCAAGCATGCACGACGCCGACCGTCTGTTCCGCGAATACCACGCGCCGCTGGTGCGGTACCTGACGCGGCGGCTGGGCGACCGCGACTGGGCCGAGGAGGTGGCGCAGGAGACGTTCCTGCGCGCCCTCCGCCAGAGCGCGCTGCAGAACGAACGGGCGTGGCTGTTCACGGTGGCGACGAATCTGGTGCGGGACGCGGCGCGAACCGAATCGCGGCGGAGGCGGCACTTGGAACTGCTGGCGGCGGAAGAGCAGGGGCGGATGGTGGAGTCGCCGGCGACGGAGATGGAGCGCGCGGAAGAGCGGGCGCAGGCGCGGCGGGCGCTGGAGCAGCTCGCCGAGCGGGACCGCGAGGCGCTGCTGATGCGGGAGGAGGGGCTGAACTACGAAGAGATCGCGGCGGCGCTGGGGGTGGCGGTGGGGTCGGTTGGCACCACGCTGTCGCGAGCGCGGAGGCGGCTGGTGGAGGCGTTTGAACAGACGAACGGTAGGTCAGTAGGTCAGTAGGTCGGTACGAACGGCGGGATACAGCGAGGGACGATGAAGCATCTCGATGAAGGAACGATCCACGCGTGGCTGGACGGGGAACTGCGTGAAGACGCGGATGAGATCGAGCGTCACGTCGCGGCGTGCGCGGAGTGCGCGGCCCGGGTGGCGGAGGCGCGCGGATTGATCGCGGGCTCGTCGCGGATTCTCTCGGCGCTGGACGACGTGGGGAGTGGGATCGTGCCGGGGGGCGGGAGCGGCGGCGGCGGCGAGACGATCGAGTTCAAGGCGGTGGGCATTCGGCCCATGAGAATTCTTGGGTGGCTGGCGGCGGCGGGGTTGGTGGTGGCGGTGGGGGTGAAGACGGTGGGGAACAGTCGGACAGTCGGAACGGCGGTGACTGCGACAACGACGCCAACTGCGACAGCGCCGGCAGCACCGGCGAAGCCCGTTGCCAAGGCGCCGGCGGCTGTGGTGAACGAACCGGCCAAGCCCGAGGCGGGGAAGGTCGCGGCGGCGAAGGTGGAGACGACGAAAGTCGCGGCGATGCCCAAGGCGCTGGGCGCGGCGGGTGGCGCAGTGAGCGCGAAGTCGGCGATGGCGGCGGACGCGATGACGGCCCGGCGTGACAGCGGAATGGCCGGGGCGGCGGCGATGGCAGCGGCCGCGGCGCCGACGGCGAAGGGGCTGAGCCTGCAGAACGTCGTGGTGACGGGTGTGTCGGAGCAGCGGCGGGCGGCGAGCGCCGAGGTGACCGCGACAACGGCGGCGGAGCTGGGGCGTGTGCCGGTGTGCTTTGACAGCTATCAGTCGGCGGCGGAGTTCACGGGGTCGGCGGCGAACGCGGTGAAGACGCGTTTCGCGCCGGCACCGTTGATGCTCGATACGACGCCGGCGTCGTTCGGCACGAACGCGATGGCCGATCAGCCCGCGGGCGGAGCGTTCAGGCAGCTGCGCGATTCCGCTGGCGTGGTGGGTTCGTGGGCGCGGCTCGCCCCGGATTCGATCGAACTGCGAATTGGCGGGCGGAGCATGCTGGGGTTGGTGACCGGCGCCGGGCTGAACGTCGAAGGACGAATGCTGGCGCGGCGGGAGTGCGGGGTGGTGAGGCGGTAGGACTGCAGACCTCGGACCTCAGCGTACGGCGCGGAGCGCCCGGCGAATCCAGTCGGTGAGTTCGGGGTCGTCGGCGATCACCTCGGCGTCGACCACGACCCAGGTGCCCATGGGTCGTTCGCCGCCTGGGGCGAAGGGCGTGACGCCGGGTTCCTTCAGCGCGCCGGGGTAGTCGTCGGGGGCGAGCTTGGCGATGATGCCGTCCTCGCCGACGATCACGAAGGCGTGCTTGCCGAGCATGAAGCCGCGGCCGCCGAAGACGTTCTTCTGGCGAATGCCGGGTTCGCCGATCTGGTCGAGGGCGTCGGCGACGCGGGCGACGAGGCCGGGGTCGAAGGTCATGCCCGTTCCAGCTCCTCTTCCAGCTCCTCCGTCCGCTCCACCGCCTTGAGCGCCGTGCGCCCCGCGGCGAGGGCGCCGAGGACGATGTAGACGTAGAACGTATAGAAGCGCCACCAGACGAGGGCGGCGACGAACAGGCCGCCCGGGATGACACCGCCCAGCGCGGCGCGGAAGCCGAGTTCCACGGCGCCGCCGCCGCCCGGCGCCGGCACCACCGACGCGCCATACAACAACCCTAAAGGCCAGAGGGCGAGCGGCGCCAGCGGCAGCCTGGGCATGACGGTGAGCACGAGCGCCGGCAGCATGACGAGCCGCGTGGCCACGTGCAGGAACGACATCACGAAGCTGCCCAGGGCCCAGCGCCAGTCGACGTTCTTCACGTTGTCGACGGTGGTGCGGAGCCGTTGGAGCCACTGCCGCACGACGGTCCACCGGTGGTCGTGGATGCCGAGGCGCAGCGCCCACGGGGGCGGCTGGTCGCCGACCTGGCGGCGGGCGAGCACGACGCCGGTGAACCCGACGCCGAGCACGAATATTGTGTAGCCGCCGAGCACGCCGACGAGGGCGCCGAGCACCATGCCGGCGTGGCGGAAGACGAGGGCGCAGCCGAGCACGACCGCGGCGAGCGAGGTCATCTCGAGAAAGAGATCGGCGAACAGGATGACCAGCGCGTTGGGCGTGTCGACGCCGCTCTGCGCGAGGACGATGTAGCGCGCGGGTTCGGCGCCGGAGCGGCCGGGGGTGATGTTGGCGGCGAGGTCGCCGGCGAGGCAGGTGCGGAGCGAGGCGCGCAGCGGCAGGCGGACGCCCACGGCGCGGGCGCTCCAGCTCAGCTTGACGGTGCGCGCGCCGATCTCGAAGAGGAGCGCGGCGATGGCGAGCGCGTGGGCCTGCCAGGGGAGGGTGAACTTGATGCCCTTGGTGGACCAGCCGGCGATGGTGTACGCCGACACGCCGAGCACCGCGGCGAAGGAAACGGCGGTGAGAAACCAGCGGCGTTGGAGGAGGGTCCAGGGGCGAGACACGTGAGTCGGGCGGATGGAGAAGGGCACGGACAGACGGACAGCCAGACAGAGAAACTAGGGGAAAGGCCGACAATCCGTGGGGAGAGGCGCGATTGGACGGGCGAATGAATGGAGCGAAGATACAGGATACACAAACGGCGTGGGGCCTATGTCATCCAATTCAATGATGCGCAGGATCGGAGCGCTGGCGGCGCTGCTGGCGATGGTGGGGTGCAGTGCGGGAAGCCTCACGGGAACATCGACCAAGGGCCCGAGCCAGAGCCAGGTGAATTCGTTCATGCAGCAGATCGGCACCGCGTACTCCAACGGGATGAGCGCGGCGAATCCCGAGCGGGCGGCGAGGGAACTGTATCCGGCGCGGTTCGATGCCGCGGGCGCGGCGATCACGCCGCCCGGCGATCCATTCGCGCCGAAACCGATGCCGTTCGCGGGCGGGTTGCCGCCCGGAATCTCGCCGACGCTGGTGAACGTTTCGGTGACGCAGCGGACGACCTGCACGTCCGGCGGCTACATCAACGTGACGGGCTCGATGACGGGCAGCCTGGACAACAACGGCACCGGCGTGCTGCAGACGCAGATCACGGAAACGATCAACAACTGGCAGTGCATCGGCGGCTACGTGATGGACGGCGCGCCCTATCTGTCGGCGGCGGGGACGTTCTCGTTCATCAATGGCAATATGGGGACCGCGGCGTCGATCGAATTCGGCGGCGGGTTCCAGTGGTCGGGGAACGGAAGCGGAACGTGCTCGGTGAACATGACGGCGATCTTCGAACCCAATGGGTCGGGGACGCTGAGCGGGACGGCGTGCGGGTATCAGGTGAATGTGACCTACTGAAGCCGCCGAGATACGACGCAACGGCAACTGCAACTGAAAACGGGGAGCTGCCAGCCAACCGCTGACAGCTCCCCGCCTTCTGTTGCCGTTACCGCTCTTCGTTATTCCTCGTCGGCCGCACCGGCCTTCCCCTTCAGCGCATCGGCGATGCGATGGCGGAGATCGGCGATGTGGGCCTTGGTCATCCCGTCCTTGGTCTTGCCCTCGGCCGGCCTTGAGATCGCCGTCCAGGGCCTTCAGCTCGGCGCGCACGGCCGGATACAGATCCGAGAGCTTGGGATCGAGCTGTGCCGCGCCGCCGCGACCGCCACCGCCGCCACGGCCGCCGGCCGCGGCTGCGTTGGCAGGAGGCGGATTGAGCTTGGCGTTCAGATTCTCGACGTAGACCCGCTGCAGCGCCCGGCGGTAGATGTCCACCGTGCCGCCGGAAGCCTCTTCGCTGAACAGGCCGTGGCGGACGTCGGCGAGCAGATCGGGAATCGTGTAGGCATCGCCGGCCTTCGCGCTGGCCGCGTATTCCTGCATGCGGACGAGACGCGCGTTCTGCAGCAGCGAACTCAATATCGCCGACTGCGCGCTCGAGATCCGCTGCACCGACCCGGTGGGCTCGATGCGGCGCAGGATGTTCTCGTCGAGGAAGAACGTCGGCGTGGTGAAGGCGTTCTCGTTCAGGAACTTCACCGCGGCCACCTGCCGGGCCCGGCCCACGGGCGTGAAGAGCACGCCGGCCTGGCTGGCGTACTTGTCCTGCGACGTGGCGGCGCCGATCTGGTTGGTGACGTGCGTCAGCTCGGTGCGCCACTGGCCGACGAGGGTGCCGTAGAGCGTGCTGGTCTCGTCGTAGTTCTCGGTCTTGTTGTTGGTCGTGGCCGAGAGGACCCACGCCATTTCGCGCTTGAGGTTCTTGATGCCCCAGCCGGTGGCCTTGGTGGCGTCCTGATCGCCCACGGCCTCGGTCTCTTCACCGGGGTCGCTGCCGGCCTGACCGGCGGTGGTGAAGCGCAGGTACGGCACGGTGTCCTGCGCGCGGGCCCACTGATCGAGCGTGGCCCGCTCGGCCTCGGGAGTCGTGGCGCCGGGAATCGGCGCGTAGCCCCAGTGCGTGGCCCAGATGTCGTACGGCCCCTGCCGCGGAATGAGCAGCTCGGGCGGCACGTTGTCTTCGGGCTGTACCAGATAATCGAAGCGCGCGTAGTCCATGAGCGTCGGCGTGTCGCCGAACTTGGCCAGGAAGCTCGCGCTGCGCAGCGAGTCGGTGGGATACTCCGAACTCGCCTTCATGTTGTGCTGGAAGCCGATGGTGTGGCCGACCTCGTGCGACAGCACGTACTCGAGCAGGCGCCCCATGAGGGAATCGGGGAAGGGGAAGCTCCGCGCCCGCGGATCGACCGCGGCGGCCTGCGTGAAGTACCAGGTGAGCTGCAGGTGCTGCACGTTCTGATAGAACTGGATGTGCGCCTCGAGAATCTCGCCGGAGCGCGGGTCGTGCACGTTGGGGCCCGACGCGTTCTCGGTGGTGGAGGGCAGCCAGTCGACCACGGAGTAGCGCGCGTCTTCCGCCGACCAGAGCGTGTCGCCGGGCGGGACTTCCTTGGCGATGATGGCGTGGCTGAAGCCGGCCGCCTCGAACGCGGGCTGCCAGTCCTCGATGGCCTTCTTGAACCAGGGCACCCACTTCTTGGGCGTGTTGGGATCGATGTAGTAGACGATGGGCTTCACCGGATCGGACACGGCCGCGTTGGGGTTCTTCTTCTCCAGGCGGTAGCGCGTGATGAAGCAGCGGGCGTGGGTCATGTCGCCGACGTCCGTGTAATCGGTGACGCGCTCCTCGAAGTAGCCGACGCGATCGTCGCAGTAGCGGGCCATCATCGGCGTGTCGGGCAGCCGGTGGAAGCTCCAGCTCATGACGATGGTGTTGGAGGGATTCGTGGGACCGGCGCCTCGACCACCGGCGCGCCCGGGGGCCGCCGCCGCGGCGCCGCGACCGCCGGCCTCGCCGTACGTGAGCGTCGAGTACACGTTCACGTTGTCGGGGAAGGGGTCGGCGCGCTCGATGTACGACCGCGTGGCGTCGACGGTGCCGGGAATGCGGTTGCCCGCGCTCAGCTCCGGCGGCGGCTGGGTGAACGTGCGCGACACGTCGATCACGACGGAACTGTCGGGACCGTACGCTTCGACGTTGAAGGCGGCGATGATCGCCGGCACGTTGGCGTTCTCCACGGCGTGATACTCGGGCGTGCTGGGATCGGCGACGGCTTCGTACGAGATGCTGCGCAGATACACGCGGTTGTCGCGCAGCTCCCAGCGATACACGCGGTTGCTCACCGACTGGCCGCCGTAGCCGACGCCGAGCGTGGTCTTGGCGATCTCGGTGACGAGCAGTTCGTCCTTGTTGAGCTGATCGCGCGGGATCTCGAACAGATACTTCGCCCCCACGACGTGGACGTCGAACATGCCCTTGCGCGTCTTGGCCTCGGCGGTCACGACGCGACGATAGGGCTGGGGGTTGGGCTCGCCGGTGGCGGCACCGCCGGCGGCGCCACCGCGGCCGCCACGACCGGGGGCCTGCGCAGGGGCTTCCTCACCGGGAATGCCTCCGCCGGGAACGCCGCCGCGGCGGCCGGCGTTCGCGGCCGGAGCTGGAGCGGGAGGAGGGGCGGGCTGGGGTGCGGGGGTACTCGAACAGGCCGCGGCCAGGAACAGCGCAGCGGCGGTGGCTGGGGAGGAGAGACGCATGAGGGGGACTCGGGAAAGGGAGGGGGCGAACAGACCAACAGACGCAACTGCTCAAACGGCGCAGAGCCGGAACGACGCAGCCTCAGGGAATTCTGAAATACTCGACCCGATTGTCGAGCAACCGCGGAACGGCGACCACGTGCCTCCTTGTATCTACGCCGATATCGGCCGGGCCGTTCAGACCGCCGATCCACTTGGACATCACGCCCTGGTTCACGACGTGCAGCGCGGAGTCGGCCCAGCTGGTGACGAGGATGCGTCCGTCGGCCAGGACCTCGATGCCGTCGTAGCCGCCGGGGCCGTTGATCAGCGGTTTCGGGGCCTTTTGACCGGGCGTCCAGGTCTGGATCGTGCGGCCGCCGGGGGCGAGGAGAAAGCGATTGCCGGCGGAGTCCCAGGTGATGCCATTGGGGTCGTCGAGCGCCGGCGTGGACAGGGCGACTGATGCCTGGCCACCGGCGACGCGATAGATGACGTTCCCGGTCTTGTGCGTGGAATCGCCGGTGCCCGTATCGGTCACATAGACCGCGCCGTCTGGGCCGATGGTCATGTCGTTCAGAAACGAGGCATGCAGGGGGGCGAGGTCGACCGTCTGCAGCAGGTGTCCGTCGTGCTTGTCGAAGGCGCGGACGGTATCGAGGTCGGCCACCCAGAGGGTATCGCCGACGAGGGCCAGCCCCTTGGGGGCGCTGAGGGCGACGTCCGGTCCGCCGTGGACGAGGACGAGGATGACCTTGAAGCTGTCCGCGGTGACGACGTCGATGAAGCCGTTGCCGTCGTGGGCCGAGGGGTCGCCGTTGATGTTGGAGACGTAATAGACGTCGGCGGCGGAGTCGTAGCGCACGGACTCCGGGTGGGCGAGCCCAAGGGTGACGCCGAGGGGCGCGACGGAGGCGGTTGATTTAGTAGCAGTATGAGAAGAACAGGCGGCCGAGAGGGAGACGGCGGCGGCGAGCGCGAGCGCGCGATGCGGAACGCGGGTCATCGGGGCGTGCCTCGGGGAAGGGGCCGGCCGGCACTTCGTGAGCAGGGATCCCGCAGAATTGTTCAATGCTACCTTCCCATCCTTGGCGGCGGTAGCACATTTTGGGACGATGACCGCAGTTCACTCGCTCGGATTCCGCAGGAGGCAGAAGTGATCGCACAACATGTCCGCCGCGCGCTCGCGCTCGGCGCGCTGGTAGCAGGATGGACGGCCGCGGCACAGGGACAGAAGCCGCGCCCGGTGACCACGGCCAACGCCATGGTGTCGACCCCGTTCGAAAGTCTCGCGTTCACCGGGCTCCGGTGGCGCGAGGTGGGTCCGTTCCGCGGGGGCCGGTCGGTGGCGGCCACGGGGTCGGCGGCGCGCCCCAACGAGTACTACATGGGGACGACGGGCGGCGGCGTGTTCAAGACCGAGGACGGCGGGGACAGCTGGTTCCCGGCGTCGGACGGGTTCTTCGGCGGGACGATCGGCGCGATCGGCGTGTCGGAGTCGAACCCCGACGTGGTGTACGTGGGCGGCGGCGAATACCCGATTCGCGGCAACGTGTCGTACGGCGACGGCGTGTGGAAGACCACGAACGCGGGAAAGACCTGGACGTTCGTGGGGCTGGGCGACACGCGGCAGATCGAGAAGGTGATCGTGCATCCGACGAATCCCGACATCGTATATGTGGGCGCGTTCGGGCACATCTTCGCGCCGAACGCCGAGCGTGGCGTGTTCAAGACCACGGACGGCGGGAAGACGTGGAAGAAGATCCTGTTCCGGAACGATTCGACGGGGGTGGCGGACCTGATCATGGATCCGGCCGACCCGAACGTGCTGTACGCGAGCTTCTGGCAGGCGTACCGGCTGCCGTGGACCTTCTCGAGCGGCGGCGTGGGGAGCACGCTCTACAAGACGACGGACGGCGGCGACCACTGGACGGAGCTCAAGGGAAACCCGGGGCTGCCGGCGGGCATGTGGGGCAACAGCGGGCTCGCCATCTCGGCGGCCAACCCGAGCATCGTGTGGGCGCTGATCGAGGCGAAGGACGGCGGGCTGTACAAGTCGAGCGACGCCGGCGCCACGTGGCACTTCGTGAACGGCGACAACGAGATCAAGCAGCGCGCCTGGTACTACATGAAGGTGACGGCCGATCCGACGGACACGAACGTGCTGTACATCAACAACGTGTCGTTCATGAAGTCGACGGACGGCGGCAAGACCTTCCGCGCGATGCGCGGCGGCGGCCACGGCGACTCGCACCATCTGTGGATCGCGTCCAACGACCCGAAGCGGATGATCGAGACCGACGACGGCGGCGCGCGGGTGACCAAGGACGGCGGCGAGACGTGGACGGCGCAGGACCAGCCGACGGGCCAGTTCTATCACGTGATCGCGACCAACGATTTTCCGTACAAGATCTGCGGCGCCCAGCAGGACGCGTCGACGCTGTGCGGGGCCAACCGCGGCAATCTCGACATGTCGAACTGGACGGACGCGGGCGGCGGCGAGTCGGGGTGGATCGCGGCGCGCGCGGACCAGCCGTGGATGATCTACGCCGGGAGCTACGGCAACGAGCTGACGCTGCGCGACATGCGCACCGGGCTGCAGGAGAACGTGAATCCGTGGCCGGACAACCCGATGGGGCATCCGGCCAAGGACATCAAGTACCGGTTCCAGTGGACGTTCCCGATCATCACGTCGGTGCACGACGTGAACGCGGTGTACGCGGGCGCGCAGAGCGTGTTCAAGTCCACGGACGAGGGGCACAGCTGGACGGTGATCAGCCCCGATCTCACGTACCACGATCCGGCGACGCTGGGTGACGCCGGCGGTCCGCTGACCAAGGACCAGACGTCGGTGGAGTACTACGGGACGATCTTCGTGATCGCCGAGTCGCCGATCAAGGCGGGCGAGCTGTGGACGGGCTCGGACGACGGGAAGATCTTCCTGACGCGCGACGGCGGGAAGACGTGGAGCGACGTGACGCCCAAGGGGCTGGTGAAGAACACGAAGATCTCGAGCATCGATCCGAGCGCGCACACCGACGGCGTGGCCTACGTGGCGGCGAACCGGGTCAAGCTGGACGACAACCATCCGTATCTGTGGAAGACCGTGGACTTCGGCGCGCACTGGGTGCCGATCCAGGCGAACCTGCCGGACACGGAGCCGGCGCGCGTGGTGCGCGAGGATCCGGGCAAGGCCGGGCTGCTGTTCGCGGGCACGGAGCGGAGCGTGTACTTCTCGAACGACGCCGGGCATTCGTGGCAGTCGCTGGCGCTGAACCTGCCGCTGGTGCCGGTGCGCGACCTGACGTTCAAGAACGGCGACCTGATCGCGGCCACGCACGGGCGCGGGTTCTACATCATGGACAACATCTCGTCGCTGGAGCAGCTGTCGGACAAGGTCGTGGCGAGCGACGCGCATCTGTTCAAGCCGGAGAACCAGTACCGGGAGACGGCCGGCCGCGGCGGGTTCGGCGGCGGCGGGCGCGGCGCGGGCGGCCGCGGTGTCGATCCGACGCGCGCGGTGAATCCGTCGGGCGAGAATCCGGCGAGCGGCATCGCGGTGCAGTACTGGCTCAAGGCGCCGGCGAAGACGGTGACGCTGGACTTTCTGGACGCCAAGGGCACGCTGATCCACCGCTACTCGACGTCACCGGCGCTGCAGCCGGCGGCGCCGCAGGGCGGGCGTGGCGGCGGGGGGCGCGGCGGGTTCGGCGGCGGCGTGGCTCGGCCCGCGAACAAGGCCGGCGTGAACACGTTCACCGGCTGGGACATGCGCTACGCCGACGCGCACAGCTTCAACGGCATGGTGCTGTGGGCCGCGGGCACGACGGGCCCGATGGCGCCCCCGGGCACGTACACGGTGCGGCTGTCCGTGGACGACAAGCCGGTGGGCACGGAGAGCTTCAAGCTGCTGCCCGATCCGCGCATCAAGGGCGTGACGCAGGCGGATTACGACGCGCAGTTCGCGCTGGCGATGAAGGTGCGGGACAAGTTCTCCGAGGTGAACGACGCGGTGAAGACCATCCGCTATGTGCTGTATCAGCTCGATCAGCGGGCGAAGGAGCGTGCCGGCGGCGCAGAAGAGCGCGTTCGACGGCGCGGCGGGTTCGCTTCGCGACAGCCTGACGTCGATCGAGGATTCGCTGTATCAGTCGCAGAGCCATGCGAGCGAGGATCCGCTCAATTATCCCATCCGGCTGAACAACCGGATCGGGGCGCTGATGGGCGTGGTGCAGAGCGCGTGGGGGCGGCCGACGAAGCAGAGCTATGACGTGTACGACGAGCTGTCGAAGCTGATCGACGTGCAGCATCGCCGGATGTTGGCGGCGCACGCGATGCTCGATCGAGTGAATGGAATATTGAAGACCGCCGGAATGCCCGCTGTCGAGGCGAAGGCGGAAGACGTGCCGGGTGGGGAGGGGAACTGAGCGACAGTGAGTGGTGAAAACGGAAGGGCCGGCAGCGAAAGCTGCCGGCCCTTCTTCTTCTCGTGGGAGCGCCGGGATGGTCAGTCGATGCGGACGATGTTCTCCGTCACCTTTGGAAAGCGCGCGAACACCGCGGGGTCGTGGCCGGGGACGATGAGGCCGGGTGTCGACGCCAGCCTCAGCATGCGGACCTGCGCGGCGAGGTTCGAGAGGGAATCGAGCGTCTGCGCGATGGGGCGGCGGTCGTCGAGGTTGCGGTACAGATAGACGTTGTCGGAGGCGAGCACGACGGTGCCGGAGCGCGTGGGCACGGTGAGGTACTCCGACGCATACGTGTGCTTGCCGCCCAGATAGGCGAAGATTCCGGGAAACACCTCGGCGCTGTCGCCGGGGATCTTCGAGACGCGGCCGGCGGCGTTCAGCTTGAAGAGCATCGCGGCGTCGATGGAATCGATGGCGGGATGGAGCGGGGCGCCGTTGGGGCCCACGTAATAGTCGTACTCGTCCTTCTGCAGCCAGACGCGGGCGTCGGGAAAGAGATCGGCGCCGTCGGCGTGGTCCCAGTGGATGTGCGAGATGACGAGGTCGTGCACGCCGGCGGGCGCGACGCCGAGGGGCGCGAGCGCGCTGTCGGGGCGGACGTAATCGCGCGGCTTCCACTGGGTCATGAACTTGTCGCGGTAGAAGCCGGCGTCGAAGAGAATGACTCGGCCGCCGGGCGACGGATCGCGGATGACCCAGACGGTCATGGCGAGGTCGGTGCGATCGGCGCGCGGCGCGCCGGCGATCAGGCTGCGCAGCGGGAAGTTCGGGACGGTGGCGTAGCGGACGGCGTAGACCTGGTACACCGGGGGTGCCGGGCGGGTGGCGGGAGCGGTGATGAGCGCGGCGGCCAGGAGGAGGGAGCGCATGGGCGGGAGTTGGAGAATGTGGAGCAAGGTGTGCGGCGGTGGGCCGTTGAGCGTGCTCGGCTCCGCGGAGCGCGTTCGCGGTTGATATGCTGCGCCGCCCCGCAGCATAATGCGCGCCGAGTGGAGATTCAAATCTCTCTAATGCATTGTGGGGATTGTGGCTGGATTGTTGGCCGAATATTGGCGGTGCATGTTATGCCGCACTCAGCGGGTGCAGGGATTGCCCTGGCTTCGCAGCATAACGTGGTCGCATAATCGGGAGTCATGCGTCCGGGCAGCGGACGGTATAGAGTGGAGCAGTCCCAAGGAGGGCGGTATGCGCTTGGAATTCACGGCGGTATTTCGAGAAGCCCCGGAAGGCGGCTACGTCGCGTTCGTCGAAGAACTCCCCGGCGCGAATACGCAGGGCGAGACCTTGGATGAAGCGCGAGCGAACTTGCGCGAGGCGGTGGAGCTCGTTGTGGAGGCAAACCGTGGCCTCGCGGAAGAAGATCTCGCTGGCGCCACCGTCATTCGCGAGCCGTTGCTTCTCACCGCGTAGCGGTTGGCGAGGACGTGAAACGAGTTGATCTCCTCCGCCACTTGGAGCAACAGGCTGTCGACTTCTCCGTGAAGGCGGCAGCCATTCGGTCTACATGAATGTGGCGGTTCGAAAAGTGTCGACCGTGCCGCGGCATCGGGAAGTGAAGGATTACCTCGCACGAAAGATCTGTCGCGACTTGGAGATTCCGGCCCCCGACGCATAACGAGGCGCTGCTGCTGGCGGCGTGGAGTAGGGAAGCGGCCGGCTCGCTGCGGTCGCGGTCCGCGACTACGATGGAACGCCGCCGCAGATCGCCGCGGCGTCAGGTGGTCTGCCACTTATGATTTCACTTCTGAGGCGCCTGTTCCTGGCCGCTTCGATCAGCGCAGCCGTCACGTCGCCTGCCTCTGGACGGGCTCGCCATCCCGTGGTCGACTCGCTCCAACTGAGCCACCTGCGCATTCGCGCCGAAGCGACTGACTCCTGCGTGGTCGTGATCCGCGCTTCTGGCAAGGCGTCCAACTCAGAGTATCCAGCGGGCACGACCAATGTCGACGCTGCATCCACGCCGCGTGCCTTGCGTCGGTGGATCGACACCGCGACCGCGTATCGCGCCCGGACGCCGCCCAAGCCACTCAACACCAGGACGGGGGTTGACGCGGCCCGGCGGCCGCTCGCTACAGCTCCGACTCCACCGCCATGCCCATGGCGTGATAGCCCTTGTCGACGTACATCGTGGTGGCGGTGATGCCCGAGGCGAGGGGCGAGCAGAGGAAGGCCGCGGCGGTGCCGACTTCCATGGCGTCGAGCTTGGCGGTGAGCGGGGCGTTCTTTGAGACGTACTCGACCATCTTCTCGATGATGCCGATGGCGCTGGCGGCGCGCGACGCGTAGGGGCCGGCGCTGATGGTGTTGACGCGGATGCCCCACTTGCGGCCGGCCTCGTAGGCGAGCGTGCGGGTGTCGCTCTCGAGGGCGGCCTTGGCGGACGACATGCCGCCGCCGTAGCCGGGCACGGCGCGCTCGCTGGCCATGTAGGTGAGCGAGACGACGGAGCCGCCGGGGCGCATGAGGGGCCCCATGCGCTGCAGCATGGAGACGAGCGAATAGGCGCTGACGCTGACGGCGGCGAGATAGCCGCGGCGGCTGGTCTCGAGGAGGGGTCGCTTGACCTCGGGGCCGTTGGCCAGCGAGTGGACGACGATGTCGAGCGGGTGCTCGCCGAAGTCGGCGACGAGCTGGCGCGCGACGCCGTCCACGGAGCAATCGCCGACGTCCTTGTAGCGCTTGGAGGCGCGGAGGTCGTCCGGAATCTCGGCGTACGTATCGAAGGCGGCGTCGAGAGGGTAGATCTTCTCGAACGAGAGCATCTGCCCATTGGACAGGCGACGGGCGTCGTCCATCTTCCCGCGGTCGAGCAAATTGAGGAAGATGTTGAGGGCGGGGGGCCAGGTGCCGACGCAAACCGAGGCGCCGGCGTCGGCCAGGACCTTGGCGATGGCGAACCCGAACCCGCCGTCGTCGGCCACGCCGGCGACGAACGCACGACGGCCGGTGAGATCGATATTGAGCATGCCAGTAGATACGGCAGTCACTGCTTCCGGACAAGAGGATGACGGGCGGGGCGCGGCGGCGCGCCGGACGCCCGTGGCGGAGCCGTCGGCGCCAGCGCCGGTGGTCCGGGCGGAGCCCGCGGGCCCGGTGGGGGAGCCGCTCTTCTCGCGCGGACTCTGGCGGATCGCGTCGGCCAATGTGTCGAGCGGCAACACCGTCCATCTGCTGCACGACGGGCCGGAGACGTTCCACGCGATGCTGCAGCTGATCGAGCGCGCGAAGGAATCGGTGGAACTGGAGAGCTACATCCTGCGGTCGGACGAGGTGGGGGAGCGGTTCGCCGCGGCGCTCAAGGCGGCGGCGGAGCGCGGGGTGGCGGTGCGGCTGATCACCGACGCGATCGGCGGGCGGGGGGCGTCTCGCGCGTTCCTCAAGGACCTGCGCCAGCACGGGGTGGACGTGCGGGTGTTCAACCGGCCGGGGTTCAAGCTCTGGCTGGGGCTCATTCCGCGCGACCATCGCAAGCTGCTGGTGGTGGACGACGCGGCGGGAATCACGGGAGGCGTGGGGCTCGGGCGCGAGTGGCTGACCGGGGTGAGCCAATCGGGGCGGTCGCGGTGGCGCGACACGGCGCTGCGCGTGGAGGGGCCGGCGGCGCTGGACATGGGCGACGCGTTCGACGCGATGTGGCGCCGGGTGACGGGGGAGAAGGTGAAGCGGGTGCGGCACCTGCGGCCCGTAGCCAAGGGCGCGCACATGGACCCGTCGACGCACGAGGGCGCGCTGGTGGGGATCATCGAGGGGGAGCCGTGGCGGCTGCGCGCGGCCCGCGCCCTGCAGATGCAGGCGATCAGCGCCGAGCGGTCGATCTGGCTGGCCAGCGCGTACTTCATTCCGTCGTGGTCGGAGATGGAGGCGCTGCTGGGCGCGGCGCGCGACGGGGTGGACGTGCGGGTGCTGGTGCCGAGCCGCAACGACCATCCGTGGGTGACGATTCTGACGCGGCGCTACTACCGGCGGCTGCTCACGAACGGCGTGCGGATCTGGGAGTGGCAGGGGGAGATGATGCACGCCAAGACGAGCGTGATCGACGGGAGCTGGGTGCGCGTGGGGTCGACGGACATCAATTTCCTGAGCGTGGCGATGAACTACGAACTCGACGCGGTGGTGCAGGATCACACGCTGGCGTACGAAGCGCAGATGATGTTCCTGGACGACCTCAGGCAGTCTGTAGAGATCACATTGAGGTCGAAGCTGGTGGTGCCTTGAGATCGCTGTGGCGTTCGGGCATCAAGAACGGAGAGTTGGACACGATCGGTCCGGATGATCCGGATGATTCGGATATGACAACCTGGGGGAACCGCATTTGAAGCGAACGTCGCGATGGGTGGCGGGGATGGTGGCCGGGCTGGGATTCCTTGCTGCGGGAACCGCGGCAACGGCGGGGGCGCAGACGGCGAAGAGCGAGACGGCGTCTCCACCCTTGTTCACGGCGGGAGACGCCTGGGTGGCGGGCGGGTTCGCGGCGGCGACGGTGCTGGCGATGCCGTTCGACGAGCGGCTTGCCGAGTGGATGCAGCAGCCGGGAAGGCAGAACAACGACGGGTTGAAAGCGACGGCTTCCGTGTTCCGGAATCTGGCCGACCCGGGGACGGTGGTGATCGCCGGCGGATTGTACGTGTTCGGGCGGCTGGATCACCACGAGACCATGGCCGACATCGGGCTGCATTCGGGCGAGGCGATCGTGGCGTCGTCGGTGGCCGGGTGGGTGATCAAGAGCGTGGCGGGCCGGGCGCGGCCGCGCGTGGACATTCACCGGCCCACGGACTACAAGCTGGGGCGCGGGTTCGGCGCGGCGGGCGACTACCAGTCGTTTCCGTCGGGGCACACGCTGGCGGCGTTCTCGCTGGCCGCGGCGGTGACGGCGGAGAGCGGCCGGCTGTGGCCGGAGCACCAAGCGTTGATCGGCGTGCTGACGTACGGCGGGGCGACGCTGAGTGGGTTGTCGCGCATGTACAACAACGCGCACTGGGCGAGCGACGTGCTGCTCGGCGCCGGCATCGGCACGCTGGCGGGGCGCATGGTGGTGCGGTGGCAGCACGGGCATCCGGGCAACTGGATCGACCGGACGTTCCTGGATGTGAGGATGGTGGGGGGGCAGATGGCGGTGGGGGTGGGGGTGAGAGAGTGAGAGAGTGAAAGGGTGAAATCGGGGCTGATCATCATCGCGCCGCTGGAGGCGCCGCTCAGGGAGCGGATCCTGGAACTGCAGCGGCGGTTCGACCCCAAGCTCGCCGCGCTCCAGCCGCCGCACATCACCGTGGCGGGCTCGTCGGGAATGGGTCCGATCTCGACGAAGACCACGGAGGCGGAGCTGCGCGCGGCGCTGGAACCCGTGGCGCGCTCCACGGCGCCGATGTCGCTGCCGCTGGGCGCGCCGGTGCGGTTCATGCAGACGAACGTCGTGGTGCTGCCGCTCGATCCGCACGGGCCGGTGCGCGCGCTGCACGACCGGATCAAGGCGACGGGGCTTCTGCACGAACGGCCGCGGTTCACCTTCACGCCGCACGTGACGCTGAGTTTCTTTCCCGAGCCGACGGCGGAGAATCTGCGCGCGATGCTGGCGGTGCGGATCGCCGAGCCGCTGGTGCTGCGGCGCATCGAGGTGCACGAGACGCTGGAGCTGACGAACACTCGAATGGTGCTCGAGTTGGAGCTCTCTGGACCAGTAGGTCGGTAGGTCGGTAGGTCAGTAGGTCGGTGGGTCGGGATGAAACGGCGACTGGGGATGGCATGGGACGATCGATCGTTGACGAGTTGGAAGGAGACATGGCGCCGGAGGTGGCGGCGGCATTCACGCAGCTGGCCGTCGAGTATCTGGCTTCGACGCGCGACGCATCGCAGCGCGTGACCACTCGGCATTCGCCCGCGGAACTGGCGGCGCGGTTCGCCGAGCCGCTGCCGCGCGCCGGCCGGAGCGTGTCGGAGATCGTGGCTCGGCTGCGCGACGACGTGATCGCGGAGAGCAACCATCTCTACCATCCGCGCTACGTGGGGCACCAGGTGTCGGCGTCACTGCCGGCGGCGATCTGGACTGAGCCGCTGATCGCCGCGCTGAATCAATCGGTGGCGGTGTTCGAGATGTCGCCGGTGGGGACGGTGCTGGAGACGCAGGTGATCCGGTGGATGTGCGAACTCGTGGGATACGGGCCGGAATCGGGCGGCACGCTGACGTCGGGCGGAACGGAAGCGACGCAGACGGCGCTGTTGGCGGCGCGTGCGTCGGTGCTGCCGAACGCGTGGGCCGAGGGCGTGGGGTCGAATCCGCCGGTGGTGGTGTACGGCGAGCACGCGCACTACGCGGTGTCGCGGGCCGTGGGCGCGCTGGGGCTCGGGGTGAACAACGCGGTGAAGGTGCCGTCGCGCGATCACCGGCTGGACGTGCGCGCGCTGCGCGACAAGCTCGACGCGCTGGCGTCGTCGGGGCGCGTGGTGATGGCGGTGGTGGCGACCGCGGGGTCGACGGCCACGGGTTCGTTCGACGATCTGGAGGCGATCGGCTCGCTGTGCGAGGAGCGCGGCGTCTGGCTGCACGTGGACGGCGCGCACGGCGCGTCGGCGCTGCTGTCGGCCACGCACCGGCACCGGCTGGCGGGGTTGCGGCGGGCGCGGTCGATCGCCTGGGACCCGCACAAGATGATGCTGCTGCCGCTCTCGGCGGGCGCGGTGCTGGTGCGCGACGAGCGCTCGCTCGAGGGGGCGTTCGCGCAGCAGGCGCCGTATCTGTTTCACAGCCGGACCGGGGATGGGCCGTCGCGCGAGCGACGGTGGGATCAGGGCACGCGGAGCGCGCAGTGTTCGCGGCGCGCCGACGTGTTCAAGCTGTGGGTGGCGCTGCAGCGCTACGGCGCCGACGGGATCGGCGCGCTGTACGACCGGCTGTGCGAGGTGGCCCGGGGGATGCACGCGGAGGTCGCGCGGCGTCCGGAGCTGAAAGCGCTGCACGAGCCGGAGTGCAACATCCTCTGCTTCCGGTGGGTGGGCGACGGGAAGGCGGACGAGGCAGTGCTGGACGGGCTGAACCGCGAGATCCGGGAGCGGTACAACGCGTCGGGGCACGGGTGGATCACGGCCACGGAGCTGGACGGGCGGCGGGTGCTGCGGGTGACGATCATGAATCCGCGGACGACGAGCGAGCACTGCCGCGAGGTGGTGGACGCGCTGATCGCGACCGGCCGGGCGGTGGCGGCCGCCGAGCCAGGCCTATAATACTTTCTTGATGGCCGCGTCGAGGTCCTGTTTTCCGCCGAGTCCGGTGTAGACCACCTTGCCCGTTCTGTCGAGCACGACCACGAACGATGTAGCGGGGACGTCGAACTTGCCGGTGGCGTCGCCGTCGGTGTCGAAGAACTGGGTGCCGGGAATGCCGTACTTGGCGACGAAGGCTTTCACGCGGGCCGGGTTCTCGTTCACGGACACGGCGACGCCGACGAACTTGACCTTGTCGCCGTACCGGGCGGCGGCGGCCTTCATCGCCGGCTGGAGTTCCTTGCAGTTGGGGCACCAGGTGGCCCAGAACTCGATGAGCGTGGGCGTCTTGCCGACGAAGTCGCCGAGGGTGGTCTTCCGGCCGTCGAGGGTATAGACGGCGGGGTTGGGGGCCATGCTGCCGACGTCGACGCCCATGTCCTGGGCGCGGGCAGCGCGCGGGGCGGCGGCGGAGAGCGACGCGGCGATGAGCGCGACGGCGGCGGCGCGCAGCGGCTTCGAGTTCATATGACGAGCTGTCCCATCTTGAAAAGGTAATATTCGGCGACCGCCAGCATGGCGAACGCGAACAGCTTCTTGATCCAGACCATCCAGGCGCCGGCGCGCGGGAGCCGGGCGAGCGAGCCGGACGAGGCGCCGAGGACGATCAACAGCGTGGACATGCCGAGCGAGAACGCGAACAGATAGCAGAAGCCGAGCAGGGCGCTCTTGGTCGTGCTGACCCAGGTGAGCACCACCGCCATGACGGGCGCCGAGCAGGGCGCGGCGACCAATCCCGACATGGCGCCCATGACGAAGGCGCCGGAGAACCTGCCCGCCGTGCCGGCGGTGCTGGCGCGCGCGACGAGCGCGTTGGGCAGCCGCACGGGAACGACGTCGAGCATGGCCAGCGCCGCGATGACGAGGACATTGGCCATCGCGAAATACAACCACGGATTGGTGCTGATGGTTCCGAACAGGGTGCCGCTGAGGCCGGCGAAGAGGCCGAGGGCGGAGTAGACGAGGGCCAGCCCGGCGACGTAGGTCAGGGTCAGGAAGAGGGGGCGGAAGCGCGGGGCGGCGGGGTCGGCCGATTGGCCGCCGACGATCGCGATGGTGATCGGGATCATCGGGTAGATGCAGGGGGTGAGGCTGGTGAGCACGCCGCCGAGGAAGACGGCGGGGAGGGCGAACCAGGGGTTCGCGGAGAGGAGGTGGGAGAGGTTGGAGAAGTTCACGAGAGGAATATGGGGGCGGGTCGGACAGTCAGACAGTCGGACAGTCAACGGGAACGGCAACTGCAAGAGAAGGCTGTGAGCCGTCCGCTGACAGCCGTCAGCTGACCGCAACTGCGCGGGGAAGGTTCTTGGTAGGGACGGCTTCCTACTAACGGTAACGACACTGCCGATTGGACCCTTCGGGGGGCGGTTGCGGGTGGCTGGGAGCGGATAGCTGACAGCTCACAGCCTTCAGTTGGGGAGGGGTGGGGGATGAGGTTATTTTTCCCTCCCACCCTGCCCCCGCAACCCCGAGCGCCCGTGCCCCCGCAATTCATCTACGTCATGAAGGATCTGCGCAAGGTCGTCCCGCCTCAGCGGGAGATTCTGCGCGGCATCTGGTTGAGCTTCTACTACGGCGCCAAGATCGGCGTCCTCGGCGCCAACGGCGCCGGCAAGTCGAGTCTGCTGCGCATCATGGCGGGGGTCGACCACGACTATCAGGGCGAGGCGTGGATCGCGGACGGGATGAAGGTCGGGTATCTGCCGCAGGAACCGCAGCTCGATCCCAAGCTCGACGTGAAGGGGAACGTCGAACTGGCGGTGGCGTCGCAGCGCGGTCTGCTCCAGCGGTTTGAGGAGATCTCGATGGCGTTCGCCGAGCCGATGGACGACAAGGCGATGGAGAAGCTCCTGGCCGAGCAGTCGCGGGTGCAGGAGCAGATCGACGCGCACGATCTGTGGACGCTGGATACGAAGATCGAGATCGCGATGGACGCGCTGCGGCTGCCGCCGTGGGACGCGGACGTGGGCCAGCTGTCGGGCGGCGAGAAGCGGCGCGTGGCGCTATGCCGAGTGCTGCTGGAGCAGCCGGACATGCTGCTCCTGGACGAACCGACGAACCATCTGGACGCCGAGAGCGTGGCGTGGCTGGAGCGGCACCTGGCGGAGTTTCCGGGCACGGTGGTAGCGATCACGCACGACCGCTACTTCCTGGACAACGTGGCCAAGTGGATTCTCGAACTGGATCGTGGCGCGGGCATTCCGTGGGAGGGCAACTACACGAGCTGGCTGGAGCAGAAGCAGAACCGGCTGCAGACCGAGGAGAAGCAGACCAGCGCCCGGCAGCGGACGCTGCAGCGCGAGCTCGAGTGGGTGCGGATGGCGCCGCGGGCGCGGCAGGCCAAGAACAAGGCGCGCATTCAGAAGTACGAGGAGCTGGCGAGCCAGGAGGCGCAGGAGCGGGTGATGGAGCACGAGATCGTGATTCCGCCGGCGCCGCGGCTCGGGAACGACGTGGTGATCGCCAAGGATCTCAAGAAGGGGTACGGCGACAAGCTCTTGTTCGACGGGCTCAACTTCGCGCTGCCGCGGGGCGGGATCGTGGGCGTGATCGGCGCCAACGGCGCCGGCAAGACGACGCTGTTCCGGATGATCATCGGCGACGAGAAGCCGGACAGCGGGGAACTCAAGATCGGCGACACGGTGCAGCTGGCGTACGTGGATCAGAGCCGGACGCTGGACGGCGACAAGACCGTGTACGACGAGGTGAGCGAGGGGCGGGAGACGATCGAGGTGGGGAAGCGCGAGATCAACAGCCGAGCGTATCTGGCGAGCTTCAACTTCAAGGGGCCGGATCAGCAGAAGAAGGTGAAGGATCTCTCGGGTGGCGAGCGGAACCGGCTTCACCTGGCGAAGACGCTGAAGAGCGGCGGCAACGTGCTGCTGCTGGACGAGCCGACGAACGATCTGGACGTGGATACGCTGCGGGCGCTGGAGGATGCGCTGATCGATTTCGCGGGGTGCGCGGTGGTGATCTCGCACGACCGGTGGTTTCTGGATCGCGTGGCGACGCACATGCTGGCGTTCGAGGGCGATTCGGAAGTCGTGTGGTTCGAGGGGAATTTCGGTTCGTACATAGAAGATCTGAAGAAGCGGAAGGGCCCGGATGCGGATCAGCCGCATCGGGTGACGTATCGGAAGTTGGTGAGGGGGTAGTTGCGCAGTCGGCCGCTCTTATTCCTCTGTGCCGCCAATCGGCCGCAGCCTCTCCCGAACCCACGCCGCCAGCGACGCCTCGGACATCCGGCCCGCCGCCACGTCTTCCACGGCCGTCACCACCTCGGGCTCCGTCGCCTCGATCTCGTAGCCGTTCAAGCCAAGAAAGACATAGGCGGCCATGAATGCCACGCGCTTGTTGCCATCAATGAACCCATGGTTCTTGGCGAGCCCAAAGGTATAGGCAGCCGCGAGTGCGCCGAGGTCGGACTTCGCGGCGTAGGCGAATTTGTGCCGCGGACGGGTCAGCGCCGATTCCAGCAATCCCTCGTCCCGCACGCCGGCCAAGCCGCCGTGCTCGGCCAACTGCGCCTGGTGGATCGCGTCGAGCATGGTCCGCGTGACCCACCGGGGTGCGCGCCGCTTGGCGGCCACCGCCTATTGCGCCAGCTTGCGGAGCGCGTTGCGATACTTCTTCGCTCCGCGCGCGTAGGCGGCCATCGCGTCGGCAAAATCAGGATCGAAGGGCGTGATCAACAGGCCCTCCCCTGTCTCCACCACATAGATGTCGTCGCCGGCATCGAGGTTGAAACGGTCGAGCATGGTCTTGGGCAGCACCGTGGCTACGGAACCCCCGATCTTCTTGAGCGTCTGGCGTCGGATCATGACTCCCCCGGTGTCACCTCATAGTATAGCTACTTAAGTTATACACGCAAGGCGTTGGCTCCGCGTGCCGGCGCCGGGCCTGGCTGGAAGCGCCGATCCACCGAAGCGCAGCTCGTGGCCGGCCGTCGTGGGGCCAGATCCGTGACAAGCCGCCTTGTCACGAACGCGGGCTCGTAACAAGGGTGAACTACACGGCCTCCCTCGATTTCCCCTATGAAGGGTGTGCCGACGACGTCATAACCACACTTCGGCGTGTGTGGTTCGAGGGGAACTACCAGGCTTATATAGATGATCTGAAGAAGCGGAAGGGACCGGATGCGGATCAGCCGCATCGGGTGACGGAGCCGGCGGCTGCGCCGGACCTCGCTCGACGGGCGGGCCCCTCGCAATCCGCCGACCGGGGCTCTAATGTGAAAGTCCCGGGTCGGCGGCGGCGGGGCGGGGGCCCTACCGCTAGCGCGACCCCTCGACGGGAAGAGCGTGCTCGATGGCGGCGTCTGGCACTCCGGTTCCTCTCACGCGTGCGTCGCGCGACCAGATCTTTCCCGCGCTGACGCCTGCGCAGGTGGCTCGCGTGGCCGCGCACGGACGGACGCGCGCGGTCCAGGTCGGCGACCTGCTGTTCGAAGTGGGCAATGCGATCCTCCCTTTCTTCGTGGTCGCGTCGGGCCAGGTCGAGGTCGTGCGGCCTGGCTTGGCCGGCGACGCGCTGGTCACGACCCACAGGCCGGGCGAGTTCACGGGCGAAGTGAGCATGCTGTCCGGCCGGCGCACGCTGGTCCGGGCGCGCGTTTCCGAGGCGGGCGCGGTCATCGAACTGGACCGTGCGCATCTGTTGGGGCTCGTCCAGACGGACAGCGAATTGGGCGAGATCATCCTCAGGGCGTTCATCCTGCGGCGCCTCGAACTCGTCGCGCATGGCCTGGGCGACGTCGTGCTGATCGGGTCGGAGCATGCACCGGGGACGCTCCGCGTCCGTGAGTTTCTGACGCGCAACGGGCATCCGTACTCCTACGTCGATCTCGAGCGCGACACGGGGGTCGAGGCCATGATGGACGCGTTCCGGGTGCGGATCGAGGACGTACCGGTGGTGATCTGCCGCGGCCAGGTCGTCCTGCGGAACCCGACCAACGCCGAGATCGCCGACTGCCTGGGGTTCAACGCGGCGATCGACGCGTCGCACCTGCGCGATGTCGTGATCGTCGGCGCCGGACCGGCGGGACTCGCCGCCGCCGTCTACGCGGCGTCCGAGGGCCTCGACGTCCTTGTGATCGAAGCGGACGCCCCGGGCGGGCAGGCGGGCACCAGCTCGAAGATCGAGAACTATTTGGGGTTTCCGACCGGGATCAGCGGCCAGCACCTCGCGGCGCGCGCCTATGACCAGACGCAGAAGTTCGGGGCGCAGGTCATGATCGCCAAAGGGGCCCGGAAGCTCGGCTGCGACCGGCGGCCGTACCGCGTCGAGTTGGACGACGGCTCGCAGGTGTCTGCGCGTGCCGTGATCATCGCGACGGGCGCCGAGTATCGGCGGCTGCCGCTCGAGAACCTGTCGCGATTCGAGGGGGCGGGCGTGTACTACGGCGCGACGTTCATCGAGGCCCAGGTGTGCAGTGGCGACGACGTGCTCGTCATCGGTGGGGGCAACTCCGCGGGGCAGGCGGCGGTGTTCCTGGCCGGCACCGCCAAACGGGTCCACATGCTGGTCCGTGGCCCCGGATTGGCGCAGAGCATGTCGCGGTATCTGATCCAGCGCATCGAGGCGAATCCGAAGATCGAACTGCGGACCGACACCGAGGTGGTGGGGCTCGAGGGAGCCGACCATCTGGAACGCGTGCGATGGCGGAACGCGCGTACGGGCGAGACCGGCGGGGGCGACATTCGCCACCTGTTCGTGATGACCGGCGCCGTGCCGAGCACGGATTGGCTGGATCGCTGCGTGGCGCTCGACGCCAAGGGGTTCATCAAGACCGGTCCCGCCCTGTCTCCGGAGGATCTCGCGGCGGCCGGCTGGCCGGCGGGGCGGGCGCCGCACCTGTTGGAGACGAGCCTGCCGGGTGTGTTCGCCGTGGGCGACGTCCGTGGCGACAACGTCAAGCGCGTCGCGTCGGCGGTCGGCGAGGGCTCGATCTCCGTCGCGTTCGTCCATCAATTTCTTCAGGAGTGAGGTCACCGCATGTCCGACGGACCCTGTGCCCACATCGCCGCGATCACGACCGTCCGGTTTGCCAAGCGCCGTGAGTGCGAAGAGTGCGTGAAGATCGGAGCCAGCTGGGTGCATCTGCGCACCTGCCAGACGTGCGGCGTCACGCTCTGCTGCGACAGTTCGCCCAACCGGCATGCGAGCAAGCACGCGCACGCCAGCGGACATCCGGTGATCGCGTCCGCGGAACCCGGAGAGCGGTGGATGTATTGCTATCCGGACGATGACTTCGTGGAGTATTGATGAGCGCATCCCCACGGCTAATCGAAAGACGCCAGCCGGTGCAACCGGTGGCGGGCACGACGGCGTCCGTGGGCGGGGGCCCGGCGGGGGAGGACCCCGCGGCGGAGTTCGCCAGGGCGGCAATGATCGGCCTCTCCGATCGGCCGCGGTGGCTGCCCTGCCGCTACCTCTATGACGCGCAGGGCAGCCGGCTGTTCGAAGCGATCTCCGCGACGCCGGCATACTATCTCACGCGCACCGAAGCGGGCATCCTCCGGCGCGCCGCCGGCGACATCTGCGCGCGCACCGGTCCCGTCACACTGGTGGAACTGGGCGCCGGTAGTTCGATCAAGACCGGCCACCTGCTCGCCGCGTACGTAGCCGGCGGCGCCGAGGTGCACTATCTGCCGGTGGACGTCAGTGCCGCCGCGCTCCACGCCGGAGCCGCCCACTTGTCGACGGACTTTCCGTCCGTGCGGGTGACCGAAGTGCGCGGAACATACGACGCTGCGAATCCGGTGCTCCGCGAGCATGGTCCGGCGATGGTCGTGTTCCTCGGCAGCACGATCGGGAACCTGAATGCGACCGAATCGGCATCGTTCTGGACGTCGCTCGCGTCGGCCGCGAAGCCCGGCGACTTCGTGCTGCTGGGCGCCGATCTGGTCAAGGACGCGCGGATCATCGACGCTGCCTACAACGACCCGGAAGGGTACTCCGCGGCGTTCACCCGGAACATCTTCGATCGGATGAATCGGGAACTCGACGCCGGGATCCGCACCGACGAAATCGAACACATCGCGACGTATCGCGCGGCGTGGCAGCGCGTGGAGATCTTCGCGCGATTCCGGACGGACCAGACGATCACGCTCGGCCCCATCGGGCGGTCCGTCCCGATCGCGGCGGGGGAACGGATCATGACGGAAATCAGCCGGAAGTTCGAGCTTGCCGAATTGGAGCAGTACCTCGGGTGTTTCGGGTTCGCGATGCGCGAGGTGTACACCGACCCCGACCACTGGTTCGGCGTGTTGCTGCTGCAGCGGGCGCCGGCATGACCCGGCGCTCATCGGCGGCCCGCGCCACGGGAGGTGCGTGATGTCAACGGCCATGAACGCCGGCGCCACGGCGCCCGAAACGTCCCGCAACGCGTCGCTCGCCGATCGGTACCGCGCCGTCCGGGCGGCCACCGATTGGATCTGCGAACCGCTCACGGTGGAAGACTGCGTCGCGCAATCGATGCCCCACGCCAGTCCGGTGCGGTGGCACCTGGCGCATACCACCTGGTTCTTCGAGACCTTCGTGCTCAAGGCGGCGCAGCCGCGGTACCGTCCATTCGATGCCGACTTCGAGTTCCTGTTCAATTCCTACTACAACGCGGTGGGGCCGCAACCCTACCGGCCGCACCGCGGGATCTATACACGTCCCGGTATGGCGGAGGTCCGCCAGTACCGCGAACACGTCGACGCGGCCATGTCGGCCCTTTTCGAGAGCGGCGGCGGCACGGTGGCGGGCCTGCGGGACGTGATCGTGCTCGGACTCAATCACGAGCAGCAGCATCAGGAACTCATCGTGACCGACGTCAAGCACCTCTTCGCGTGCAATCCGCTGCGCCCTGTGTACCGGCCGGTGCCGCCGGGGCCCCGCCCGGGGGCAGCGACCCGTCGCACGGCGCCGGACGCACCGCGCTGGGTGGACGGGCCCGCCGGCACGGTCGAGATCGGCTTCGGCGGCGGCGGATTTGCGTTCGACAATGAGTCTCCGAGACACCGCGTCTATCTGGAGCCTTTCGCGCTCGCGGCGCGCCCGGTAACGTGCGGCGAATTCCGTGCCTTCATCGACGATGGCGGGTACCGCCGGCCGGACCACTGGTTGTCGGACGGGTGGAATGTGGTCCGCGAGGAGGGGTGGAGCGCACCGCTCTATTGGGAGCTGCGCGACGGGGCGTGGTGGACGATGACGCTCGGCGGCATGCGTTGCGTGGACGACGGCGAACCGGTGACGCACGTGAGCTACTACGAGGCCGACGCGTTCGCGCGCTGGGCGGGCGCGCGCATGCCCACCGAGGCCGAGTGGGAGGCCGTGGCGGCGAACCAACCGATCGAGGGGAATTTCCTGGAGGATGGCCGGTTTCATCCGGCGGCCGCTTCCGGCGGGGCGGGCGGCGGCGGCGGGACCCGCCAATTGTTCGGCGACGTCTGGGAATGGACGGCCAGCGCGTATGCGCCGTATCCGCGCTACCGGCCGGCCGCCGGTGCGCTGGGCGAGTACAACGCCAAATTCATGTGCAATCAGCAGGTGCTCCGGGGCGGTTCGTGCGCGACCCCACGCTCGCACATTCGGCCGACGTATCGGAATTTCTTCCCGGCCGGTACGCGGTGGCAGTTCTCGGGGCTCCGACTGGCCCGCGACGTGTAGCGCGCCGGGCCGCGACGCTGGGCCCGGTCGCTCCGGGTGACGCCGTCTGCGCTGCCGGATGACGGTGGTGGGACAACCCCGCGGCGCGCCGCCACGGGGCTCGCCTCAGCTCCCTGTCAAACCGTGACGCCCGCTGGACCAGTTTTCAGGGACCCACGCCGTGACGCTCGCCGCCGCCCTGCGTGGGCTCATCGGCGACAGCGTCGCGGTGGTCCGGGCCGCCCGCGGCGGGTACGCATGGATGACAGTGCTGGAAACGCTCTGCGACGTCGAGGGCGATACCGGATCTCTCATCAGTGGCGCGCGCCGATTCGCGGCGCTGCCGCCGTCGCAACGGAGCACGCTCCGGCGGCTTCGCGTCGGGCGACAGATGATGCTGCTCGTCGCCGCGATGCTCCCCGGTCCGCTGTTGCTCCTGGCGACGCTGCTCGGGGCAACGGGGGTGGTGGGTCCGGCGCAATCGCTGGCGGCCGGCGTCGTGCCGTTGGGGCTCGCACTCGTGGCCTACGAGCTCGGACGGCCGGAGCGAATGAGCGTGTCCCACGGGCGTCGGTGGCACGGGAAGCCGGCCGCCCCGGTCGACCTGTCGCGCCTCGCCGGGCCATGGTACGAGTCGTTCGAGTCCGTTCGGCAGGGACAGGGCATGGGGCGCGGGCTGGCGGGCCACGCGAGGCTCGGAGCGGCCGGCACCGTCGTGGTGCTCGTGATCATCGTGCTCGCGATCGTGAGCACGATCCCCCTGATCGCCGTCGCCACGATGCCTTCGCTGTGGTACGTCGCCGTGCCGAAGTTCTCCAACATGCTCGAACGCAACGCGATCGCGGACGGCGTGCGCCCATGGGCAGTGCCCGTCGACTCGTCCATCTCACCCAGAGCAGCCGGCCTCGCGTTCGCGGATCTGCCGGGCCAGGGGATCGCGTCCGCTCAGCGGGCGCCGGTGCGCCGACCGCTGCCGTGGAATCAGGTGCTTCCGGCGGCGCTGTTCCCGACCGCGCGTCCCGTGAACTTCAACGGGCCGAACAGCCTCAAGATCATCCCCGCGGCTCGGCGCGGGTTTTCGGCCGCCGAACTCGCCTACCTGGAGCGCGTCGCGCATTCCTGGGTCTGGACCGACTTCGCCACGGTCGCACGGGCTCCGGCGGTCGACTTCTTCGGTGCGACGTTGCCCCTCCCGCTCCCGCCGGATGTGACGCCGAACGGAATCCCCATTCCGGACTTCGGAGCGGCCAAATCGCTCGCGTACGCGAACGCATCCCGGGCGGCCTACTTCCTCGCCACCGGGCACCCGGACTCCGCCGAAACGTCGGTGCGCGAAACGATCGGCTTCGGGCTGGCCATCTCGGCCAACGCCAACACCTTGATCGAGGCGCTCATCGACAACGTGATCGCCGCCATCGGCCGTGACAACCTCGTCCAACCGTACGAGGCAACCGGAAATCCCGACGGCGCCCGCATCCACGCGCGTGTCGATTCCGTGCGCACGGCCTGGGAAGGGCGAGCGACCGACATCGACGCATCCATCACCGACCAGAGCGGGGTGGACCCACGATCCGTCCGCCGAGCCCTCGTCCGCATCGCCGGCACGCCGGGAATGCCGCGCGCGGAACGCTGGGAAGCGCTCCACATGCTCGGCATCTCCGCGTGCGGCAACGTGCGTGAGTTGGTGTTCGGTGACGATGAAGATCTCCGAGACGTCTTCGCCCTGGCGCGCCGTGATCTCGTGCGCTACCCCGCCGACTCGGCGATGCTGGAAGTGATCCACACGAGCGTCGAGCGATTCGCCCGGGCACAACTCCCCGCGCATCCCGGCGTCGTGGCCGATGCGATCGCGGACTTCGGCGGATTGTCCGCCGCGCTGATGCGCAACCCCCGTATCGCCGGCTGCGCGCGGCTGCTGGCGACCTCCGTCCTCTCGACCCGCTGAGGGCGCGCGCCGGTCCTGACGCCGCGGAAGGCGCGCGAACTACTATGAACATGGTAGATGGAGTGTCGAGTCCGGCCGGAGCGAACGCGTGAAGCGAAGCGGCCGCATGACGGCGAGCACGCCCGTCGCGCTAGTCGCGGGTCAGCTCGACCGTGACGCGCGCAGTGCGTCGGACGCCGCGAAGGCGCGGACGCGGGCGGGTGCGGTGAGGGCGTGGGCGAACTCGTACAGCGGTGATGTCCGAAACGTCCAATCGTTTCGGCACGAGGCGGGTTAGCATCGGGGGCATGAAACCCAACGCTACCCGCCTCGCGCGCTTCGGCGCTCTGCTCTCGTTGGCCGCCCTGCCGCTCGCTTCGACCGCGCGGGCCCAACAACCGTTTGACACCTCCGCCTGGGACATCAGCGCCGCTCAGTGGCGCGTCGAGTCCTGGCGCGGCCGCAGCGGCCTGCTGCTGCAAGACGGCGCGGCGTGGCTCCGCGGCAGCCGGTTCCAAGACGGCACCATCGAGTTCGACGTCGCCTTCCCCGGCGTGAGCGGGTTTCCCGCCCTCGCGTTTCGCGCCGCGTCCAACGCCGATTTCGAGTTGTTCTACCTGCGAGAGAGCCTGAGCGGCACGCCGCACGCCGTCCAGTACACGCCGGTGCTCCACGGCATGTGGGCCTGGCAGATCTACGCCGGCCCCCTGTGGGAAGCCACGGTGAAGTGGACGTACGACCGCTGGATGCACGTGAAGCTCGTGGTGTCGGGCCCGCGTGCCGAGCTGTACGTCGACGGTGACAGCGCCGCGGTGCTGGTCATCCCGCGGCTTCGCGGGCCGGCGGGCCCCGGCGAGGTTGGCATTCTCGGAGCGCCCGGCGCGCGCTACGCCAACTTCGTGGTGCGACCGGCAGGGGCGCGCGCGATGGCCGCGGCGCCGCCCGCGCGCCCCGACTCCACGCCCGCCACTATCGTCCGCACCTGGCGCGTCTCGACGCCGTTCGCCGAGTCGCTGCTGACCGGCGTGGCGGACCTGGCGGTGGTGCCCGGGCCCTCGACCTGGGACACGTTGGACATCGAGGAGCGCGGCATCGCCAACATCGGCCGGCTGACGGGAATCGGCAACGGCAAGAACACCGTCGTCGCGGCCGTCACCATCACCTCGGACCGCGCGCGCACCGTGCCGGTCCGGTTCGGGTTCAGCGACCGCGTGCGGGTCTACCTCAACGGCAAGATGCTCTACGCGGGCAACGACGGCTTCGGCACCCACGACCCCGAATTCCTCGGCATCGTCGGGCTGTTCGACGTGGTGCCGCTGCCGCTCAAGCGGGGAACCAACGAGTTGTGGTTCGCGGTGAGTGAGACGCTCGGCGGGTGGGCGATCACGGCCGACCTGCCTGACCGCGCCGGCATCACGGTCAGCCCCTAAGCCTCGCTACTCGGCGCCCCGCTCCTGGTGGAGCCGGGTGGGCGACACGCCGGCCAGTCCCTGCACCTCGCGGATCAGGTGCGACTGGTCGGCGTAGCCGTGGTGGGCGGCGAGCGCGGCCCACGCCGGGTGCGGGACCGGGTCCGTGGCGCGCAGCAGCGCGTGGAAGCGCTGGATGCGCGCGAAGTGGCGGGGCGCGATCCCTGTTTCGTCCACCATCAGGCGGCGCAGGTGCCGGTCGCTCACGCCCAACCGCCGGGCCAGTTCGCTCACGCGGGTCGCGCCCGCGCCCCTCCGCAACGATTCCATGCTCGCCATCAGCAGCCCGCCGGCCAGTTCGTGCCGGGCCAGGCGCTCGCGCGCGAACGCCACCAGCAGCCGGAGCCGTTCGGCGCCCTGGCGGCTCGCCATCAGCTCCCCTTCCAGCGCGTCGGCCAGGTCCGGGCGAACCTCGCCGTAGAGCGGCTCCGCGTTCGCGTGTTCCCACGGCGCCACGCCCAAGAGCGGCCGGCACCATTCGAGCTTCACGCGCAGGGCTTCCATCACGTGGCCGACGGGAGGGGCGAACAAACGTGGCGCCGTCACCGGGCCGATCACCCGGAGGCGCGCGGCGCCGGTAGTGCCGTCGCTCCCGCGAGGACCCATGAAGCACAGGCTCACGGCGGCGTCCGGCACCACGCGGTGCACGACCGGCTGCGCGCCGGCAGTGGCCTCGTGAGTCCACAGCGCCTCGACCGCGTCGGCCAGGTCGGGCGGAGGGGCGAACTCGTGGTATGCGCCGACCCGGTGGTCTGGCGTCATGGTCATGAAGGGAATGTACGAGGTGTTGCTCGGATTCGTTGCAGGGGAGCGAAGGAGTCGGGCGCCGTGAGTCGGTCCGGTGGAGGCATCGAGGGGGGAAGCAGGAGACGCACAGCCGGATCCGTGACAGGATGCCTTACTCTTCAACTCGGGCGTCAAGTCCGACTCGGGCACCGGATGGCCCAGCTTCTGGCAGCCCATCGCCGAGGAGAACGTGCGCCACGGAGCTCCGAGCAGCGGGTGTCTGCCGAGTGAGGTGACCTGCCGGCGGTGCAACGCGCATCTGGGGGACCTGTTCGACGACGGGCCGCGACCCACCGGTCTCCGCCATCGCAACGACTCGGTCGCGCGGCGGTTCGTGAAGTTCGCTTGAGGGGGCGGCGTTGATGGGCGCCGGCTCTCGGGCCTCAGATGGCGTGCGCGCCCGCGCCTGATCACAAGCGGTTGCCCGACGCGGCGCCGAGCTACTTCTTCTCGACTCGCCTGATCGTCGCCGGCCCCTGATCGGCCGAGCCGTCCTGACCCGTAAACTTGAAGGAGGCGGTCGGCTCCTGCCCGCTGAAGTCGATCACGAGCGTGAACTGCCCGAAATCCCCTTCGGAGGCCACCGTCACCTTGTTCCCGTCCTGACCGACCGACTTGGCGACGATCTCGCCGTCGGAGTGATCGCTGGTGAGCGTGGCGGTGAGGGTCGAGTCCTTGCGGGAGATGCTGAGCGTGCCGTTGACTTGCGTGTTCTGCAGTGCCGCCATGGTCAACGACCATTCATACTCGCCGACCGGATCGACGGCGACGTGCTGCCGCGACGCCGGTGGAACGCTCGCGCGGGGCGTGGAGGCCGGCCGCGCGGCCGCGGCGGTGCACAGCGCGAGCAGGAGACCGGCGTGATGAAGGCGGGGACGTGTCATGATCGCGCTCCGGAGAGGGATGGGGGCCGCGACAATGTAGCACTCATACGCCCTGACGGCTCGGCGGCTATCAAACGGCGAGGCCGGCGCTAGGATTCGACGTGGATGAGACTCGTTCGCATTTACGCGACCACGGCACGCGTCGTAGCCAGCTACGGGTGGCTCCGCCTGCGCCGCCCCTTTCTGTCACCGCCGCGCTACGACGCGCTGCTGATGGAGAAGCACGGCGCCAACGCGCGGCGCATCCAACGCGCAATCGTCCGCGCGGGCGGCCTGTTCATCAAGGTGGGACAGCTCATCAGCATCATGGCGAACTTCCTGCCCGAGGAGTTCCGGCGGGAGCTGGTATCGCTGCAGGACGCGCTCCCGCCGCGCCCGTACGAACAGATCGCCGAGCGGCTCAGAGCCGAATTCGGTCGCGACCCGGAAGAGCTGTTCGCCTCCATCAGCCGCGTGCCGATCGCGACGGCATCGCTGGCGCAGGTGCACGTGGCCACGCTCACCGACGGCCGGCGCGTAGCGGTGAAGGTCCAGCATTGGGACATCGAGGACATCGCGCGCGCCGATCTGAGAACGATCGGCCACCTGCTGGCGCTCGTCCAGTGGTTCACCGGCCTCCAGGGCATGGAGCACTACCACCCCGAAATCAGCCAGATGATCGCCGAAGAGCTGGACTTCGGAAAGGAAGCGGCGAACATCGCGAGGATCTCGGCCAACTTCGCCGGCGACGCCACGGTTCGCTTTCCGGTCGTGGTGAGCGACCGGTCTTCCCGGCGTGTGCTCACGACCGAATTCATCGAAGGAACGAAGATCACGGATTTCGACGCCATCGCGGCCCGCGGACTCCAGCGGCGCGAGCTGGCGGTGCTGATTCTCACCGCGTACTGCAAGATGATCTTCGTGGACGGCGTGTATCACGCGGACCCGCATCCCGGCAACGTCCTGGTGGACCTGCAGGGCAGGATCGCATTCGTCGATTTCGGCGCCGTGGGCGTGGTGCCGTCCACACTGCGGGAAGGGATTCCGGAATTCATACAGGCGATGCTGCGCCGCGATGCGCCGGCGATCAGCGCCGCCGTACGGAAGATGGGGTTCGTGGCTCTCGATCCGCGAAGCACTGACGTGGCCGAGCGCGTGATTGCGTATGCGAACCGCACGTTCTTCGCACAACTGAGCGATGCGTCGTTTCAACTCGGTAGCTTCCAGGTGGATACGCGGGCCAAGCTGGAGGCGATGGCCGACCTGAAGAAGCTGGATGTGTCGTTTCAGAAATTGATGAGGACGTTTCAGGTGCCACGCAACTGGATCCTGCTGGAGCGGACGGCACTCCTGGGGATGGGGCTCTATACCGAACTCGACCCCACCTGGAACCCCATGACCGTCATTCGACCCTACCTGGAGGACGTCGTGTTTGGAAAGGATCGCGATTGGGGCGCGATGATCCGCGCCGCCGTAAAGGGCATTGCGCAGAGCGCGACGGTGCTTCCGCATGACCTCCAGCAAACGCTCGAACGGATGAATCGCGGGGAGCTGGAAGTGCGCGTGGCGCAGCTCGCGCGCTCTGCAGCGCTCATCTACTCGGGGATGCAGCAGGTGATCTTCGCCGCGCTGGCGACGGGGAGCGCCGTGATCGCCTTTCAAGCATACGACCGCGGACACGGGATCATCGCCGCGGTCACGACCGCCGGCGTGGTGGTGTTCCTCGCGACCATGCTCCTGTTGATGTTTCGCGGTTCGGGTTGGCGCGCGTAGTTCGAGGGGAAGTGTCAGGCGTATATCGAAGATCTGAAGAAGCGGAAGGGGCCGGATGCCGATCAGCCGCACCGGGTGACGTATCGGAAGTTGGCGAGGGGGTAGGGCGGCGCTCTGGGCGCGCCTGGCCGCCCTGCTGAGGGGGCTCCGCTCGAGGCCGGGCTTGACGGACCCCCACCGTCGAGGAGGCCTGGCCGGTATTCTCCGCTGGCGGCGCGTAGCTCATCGCCGCTCGATCCAGGCTCTCACGAGATCCGGGTAGCCCGCCGCGTACCGCGGCCAGCCGTCGGCGTCGGCCGGCGGAAGGCGAAGCGTGTGATCCGCTCCCGCCAACACTCGGACCGTAAAGGCGCGATTGCCGTGCTCGACGAGAATCCTGCGAATCGTTTCGATGCTTGTTTGCGGTGGCACCACTTCGTCGCGGCCGCCGTAGAGCAACAGGACGGGCACGCGGACAGCGGCCCATGCCGCCCGGTTGTCGTCGTTGCCCACCTTGCCATACCATGACCAAACCCAGCTCGAGTCGTCGGGAATGCCAAGGGCGTCGGTGACGTCTGGATTGTTGTATCTCGCCAGATCGGCACGCAACTGCGCGGGCGCCAGGTGATGCCGCGCGACGTCCACGAATTCGCGGTAGAGCGCCTTGGCGCGGCGCAGCGTATCGCCGCGGAACATCCTGGCGAGCATCGTGTTCACGCGAAACAAGTCCTGTTCGTATAACGGACCGACGTTGCCATCGGCGTCGATGATCCACGCGACGTTGGGGTTCGATGCGACCATTGGCGCGATGAAGCCGCCCTGACTGTGTCCGAAGATCCCGATGCGGCGCGGATCCACGTCGCTGCGGCGAGCCAGCAACGCGACGCCTGCGCGGCCGTCGGCGGCCAGGTCTTCCAGCGTGCTCGTCCTCCAGTCTCCCGTCGACCCGCCGACGCCACGTTTGTCGTAGATGAGGACTACGATCTCATTCTTCGCGAGGTAGTCTGCCGTAAAGGCGTTGGCCCAGCGTCCCTCAGCGCCCGAGCCCTGCAAGAATACGACGGCGGCATGACGTCCCGGCGACCTTGGACTGAGCACGGAGCCGCCAAGCAACACGTCGCCGTCACCGAATCGCACCTCGGTGCTGGTGTACGACGGCTCAACTGAGCTCGACGTGCGGTGGAGCCAGAAGGTCCCAGGATGGCCTGGTTCCGAGAACGATCCGCTGATGGAATCGCCGAGGAGTGTTCCGTCGAACGTCGTCGTCGACCGGTCGCCGACCAACTCCCAATGGACGGCTGGCGACAGGCGCAGATTCGTCAGCGGAACGTCCATCGCGCCGATGTCCCCGGCGGTGAACGTTCCCCGGGTCGAATCCGCCACACCGATGGTGAACGGAAGGCTGGACACGCCGCGATGCATGCCTCCTTCCCATCGTCCAGCAACGGCCTGCGCCGCGGCGTTGCTGGCCGCAATGCACATCACTATGGCGATCAGGTTGCGCACAATGCCTCGATGGTTGAGTAGATCTCTCTGCAAGCAGCCCGGGACCGATGGATGGCTCCCGCTCGCCAACGTCAGTTTGCGATACTACACAGTTGTGTCGAAGGCGCGCCGATACGCGGTGGGTGACATGCCGAAGCGGCGCTCAAAGGCGCGCCGGAACACGTCGTCGCCGGCGTAGCCAACGGACCGGGCAATCCGCTCCACGGTGACGCGCCGGGCGGGAAGCCGACGGCTGGCTTCGCTCAACCTGGTTTCCTCCACAAACGTTCTCGGCGTTACGCCGAACTCCTGTTTGAACACGCGAGCGAACTGTCGCGGACTGAGATGACAGCGGGCGGCAAGCTTCTCGACCGAGAGGTCACTGTCCAGATGCCGGCCGATCCACGAGACGAGGTCGCGGAAGCGATCACTGGTCTCGATTTGAAATCGTAATGGTTCGGAGAACTGCTGCTGGCCACCCGGCCGTTTCAGGTAGACCACCAACTCCCGAGCCACGGCGAGCGCCCACGCACTGCCGAGGTCTTCCTCGATCAGCGCGAGCGCGAGGTCGATCCCCGCGGTCACGCCGGCTGACGTATAGAAGGGGCCATCTTTGACATAGATCGCGTCGCCGTCGAGCACGAGCTTGGGGAATCGACGGCCGATCTCCGTGACCGCGCTCCAGTGTGTGGTGACGCGGCGGCCATCGAGCAAGCCGGTTGGCGCCAGGCCATAAATCCCAGTGCAGACGCTGGCGACGCGGCGAACGTGCGGCGCCATGTCGAGAATCCACGCCGCAGCGCGCTCCGCGGCGCCGGCCCGACGCAGCCCCGCCCCGCCGGGGATCATGAGCGTATCGAGTTTGAGTTGTGCCGGCCGCTTCGCGCCCGCTTGGACGTCAGCTCGGAGCATCGCGCCCGAGCTGGACCGTACCGTCCGACCGCCGAGCGCAATGAGCACGATCTCGTACGGCCCTGCCGGCCCGAACTCGCCGTCCTCGCGCCTGAACGCGTCCGAGGCAAACGCGTCGGCGGGCCCGAACACGTCCAGCGCCTGGATGCCGTCAAATATGAGAACCCCGACCCGCCTGCGCTGCATGTGCCCTTCCGTTGCTGAGTGCGTCGAAGTGGAGACGTCCGTTCAGCGAAGGCTAGGCAGCGGCCAGGATGACTGCAATGACCATTTTCCGACGTGTTCTGCCACGCGGCTGTAACGTCCGGCACCTGCTCGTGGTTGGGCTTCGGCGAGAGGCGCCGTCGGAAACGAGACGCCGATCTGGGTTCCTATCCGCGGACCCGTGCCGATCTCAGGAACGTTGCGGATCCGTTGGCAAACGCCGCGGCGCGTAGAGGCTGATGCTGTGGGCCTGGGCCCCTGAACAGTGGTCCTTCCGGGGTCATGCTTTGACACGGAACTGAGGCGGGGCCAGACGCTCGGGAAGGAGGAGGCCAGGGATACGGATGAGCCGATGCACCGAAGCCCAGGTCGTGGCCGCCCGTCGTGTGGCCGGATCCGTGGCAAGCGACGTTGTCACGAACTGGTGCTCGTGACAAAGGTGAACTACACGACGTGCCACGATTGCCCCTATGAAGATCATGCCGATCAGGTCATAACCAACCCCTTGTCGGACGTAGTTCGAGGGGAAGTTTCAGGCGTATCTCGAGGATCTGAAGAAGCGGAAGGGGTCGGATGCGGATCAGCCGCACCGGGTGACGTATCGGAAGTTGGTGAGGCGGTAGTTCGGTCCTTTGTGCGCGGTCTCACCCCGAGTCGAACGCTGCATGCCGCCTGACGCTCGTCACGCACTTCTTGACAAGGACTCGACGCACGGCAAGTTGTACTGCGCGCGCCGCGCGACGCATTGACGGCCGGCTGGCGGCTGCGTGATCGCCCCCGCAACCGCGCCGTAAACACCAAGTCCGGAGAGTCGATGGACGCACCCGCCCGTGAACCGCGCCGCATCCCGATGCCCGTCCTGCTGGGACTCGGCACCGTCACCAACTTCTTCGACACGTTGGGGATCGGCTCCTTCGCCACCACGACGGCGGTCCTCGTGCTCGGACGCATGGTCAAGGACGATGACATCCCCGGAACGCTCAACGTCGGGCAGGCCATTCCCACGGTGTCCGAGGCGATTATCTACATCATCCTGCTCGGCGGTCTGATCGACCCGAAGACCATCATCAGCATGGTGCTCGCGGGTGGAATCGGCGCCTGGGTGGGCTCGGGGATCGTGGTGCGTCTGTCGCGCCGGACGATCGAGCGCGCCATGGCCATCGCGCTGCTGCTCACGGCGGGCTTCATGGCCATGCGCCTGATGGCCAGCCTGTCGCTGGACGCGGGCACCATCGGCCTCTCCGGCTCGGCGCTGGTCATCGCGGTCGCCGCGAGTCTGGTCATCGGTTCGCTCACCAGCCTGGGGATCGGCAACTACGCGCCCACCATGGCCGTGACCTACATGCTCGGCATGAACGCCAAAGCCGTGTTCCCGGTGATGGCGGCCTCGGCGGCGGTCATCCTTCCCGCCGCGGCGATCCGCTTCTATCGCGCCGGCCGTTTCGACCGGCGCACGGCATTGGGTCTCGCGGCCGGCGGCATTCCGGGCGTGCTGGTGGCGGCATTCCTGGTCAAGGAGTTGCCGCTGACGGTGGTGAAATGGGTGGTGGTGGTGGTGCTGCTCTATACGGCCGTCACGCTCTGGATGTCGTCCCTCAAGGACAGGAGCCGCGCGGCATGAAGATCTCGGCGATTCGCGCGTACCAGATCGATCTTCCCCTGCACGAAGGGAGCTACAACTGGTCGGGTGGAAACGCGGTGTCGGTGTTCGACTCCACCGTCGTCGCCGTGGAGACCGACCACGGGCTGGTAGGCTGGGGAGAGATCTGCCCGCTGGGCCCCGCGTACCTGCCGGCCTATGCGCGCGGCGCGCGTGCCGGCATCGCGGAATTGGCGCCGCAACTGCTGGGCGCCGATCCGCTGGCGCTGGGCGAACTGAACGAGCTGATGGACCGGTGTATGCGTGGACACTCATACGTCAAGTCGGCGATCGACATGGCGTGCTGGGACCTGCTGGGCAAGGCGAGCGGGCTGCCCGTGGCGACGCTGATGGGGGGCCACGTGGGCAAGGACTTTGCGCTGTATCGCGCGATTTCCCAGGAGTCGCCGGCGCAGATGGCGCAGAAGATCGGGCGTTACCGCAAGGAGGGGTATCACAAGTTCCAGCTCAAGGTCGGCGGCGATCCCGATACCGACATCGATCGCATCCGCGCGGCCGCCGCCGAACTCTCGCGGGGCGACGTGCTCGTCGCCGACGCCAACACCGGCTGGACGCAGCACGCGGCCGTGCGCGTGGCCGACGCGGTGCGCGACGTGGACGTGTACATCGAGCAGCCCTGCATGACCTATGAGCAGTGCCTGGCGGTGCGGCGCCACACCGACCGGCCGTTCGTGCTCGACGAAGTGGTGGACGGCATCGACATGGTGGTGCGCGCGGCGGCCGACCATGCCATGGACGTGATCAATCTCAAGATTTCCAAGGTGGGCGGGCTCACCCGCGCCCGGCAGATTCGCGATCTGTGCGTGTCGCTCGGCATCGCGATGACCATTGAAGACACGTGGGGCGGCGACATCACCACGGCCGCGATCGCGCATCTGGCCCACAGCACGCCCGAGCGGTTCCTGTTCTCGTCCACGGATTTCAATTCGTACGTCACCGTGGCGTTCGCGGACGGGGCGCCGCAGCGGAAGAAGGGACGACTGGCGGCGTCGAGGCAGCCCGGGCTGGGCGTGCGTCCTCAAATGAAGAAGCTGGGCAAGCCCGTCATCGACATCGGCAAGAAGGCCGCGCGGAAGTAGCGGGGGAGCATGCGCGTCGCAGCCGGGCGGCGTCGATCAGCCCTTCGGCGGACGCAGCCAGCGCAGGATCTCGGGCGCCTTGCGCGGAACCGGCGGCGTCTCCCCGCGGGGGACGCCCACGATCACCGCGGCGACCGCATCGACGTCGTCGGGGATGCCCAGTTCGCGTTTGACGTCGGGCGCGTGCAACGCCGGCAGCGAGAACCCGATGCAGCAGCTGCCCAATCCCAGCGCGCGGGCGGCGAGCATCAGGTTCTCGGCGGCCAGCCAGCAATCGGCGACGACGAACTGGCCGAGCCGCTTGCCGCAGACCACGATGAGCGTGCCGGCGTCATAGAAGATGTTGAACGCCGGTTCGGTCAGCATGGCGACATGGCGGTTGGCCGGGGCCGCCCCCGGTGCGCGCAACAGCTCGCGGTGCGCGGTGGCCTCGGCCACCATCATCGCCTTGGCGCGGTCGGAAATCCGCGCCAGCACGGCGCGGTCCTGCACGACGACGAAGGCCCACGGTTCCTCGTGCATGGCGGTGGGGGCGTGCACGGCCGCATCCAGCAGCCGGCGCACGGTGGCGTCGTCCACCAGATCGGGGAGATAGTTGCGCACGGCGCGGCGCTGGTAGATCGCATCGAGGGTGCCGAGGACGGGCATTGCGGCGGTCGCGGTCATGGCTGGTTCCTCCGTTTGGATCCGGGCTGCGCCCGGGGTACGACGAGTTAGCGTACGATGCCCTCGTAGAGCCGGGCGGCAACGGCGACGAGCACGACGAAGACGGCGCCGAGCACGAGCAGATCGACGCTCAGCGACGTGCTGCCTTCGCCGCCGTGAATCATGAGGGTGCGCAGGGCATTCACGAGATACGTGAGCGGGTTGTACTGCGAGATGACGCGCAGCCAGGGCGGCATCATGGCGAGCGGATAGATGGCGTTGCTGGCAAAGAAGAGGGGCATGGTCAGCACCTGTCCGACGCCCATGAACCGTTCGCGCGTCTTGACCAGGCAGGCGATGATGAACGAGAAGGTCGAGAAGAGAGCGCCGCCGAGCACGACCACCAGCGCGACGCCCAGCAGGCTGACGACGTCGTACTTCAGGTCGACGCCCATCAAGGCGGTGAGGAGCACGATGATCACGGCCTGCGCCAGCGCGCGGAGCCCCGCGGACAGCGCCTTGCCGAGCACGAGCGCGCCGCGCGAGGCGGGGCTGACCAGCAGTTTGTGGACGATGCCGAGGTCGCGCTCCCAGATGACCGCGATGCCGTAGAAGATCGCGCTGAACAGCACGCTCTGCGCGAGCACGCCCGGCGCCAGGAAATCGATGTAGCTGAGCGTCCCGGTGGGAATGGCCCGGGTGCGCGAGAACACCTGTCCGAAGACGAGCAGCCACAACGCGGGCTGGATGGCGCGAGTGAGCAGCTCGGTGGGGTCGCGCGCGATCTTGGCCATCTCCACCTGCGCGATGGCGAGCGAGTGCCGCGCGAACGCGGCCACGCGCCGGTCAGCCGAGGCGGCTCGCGGTGCGACGGGTACTGATGGCGTCACGGTAGTTCCCTCCTTCGGCGATCACGACGCCGGCGTAGTGCGCAAACACGTCGTCGAGCGTGGCCGCGGGGCCGACGCCCTGCTTCAGCTCGGCGGCGGTTCCGGCTGCCGCGATGCGGCCGGCGTGCATGATGGCCAGCCGGTCGCAGAGATGCTCGGCCTCTTCCATGTCGTGGGTCGTGATGAGCACCGTCATGGCGAACCGCTTGCGCGACTCGAGCAATCGCTCCCACACCGCGCGGCGCGCCACCGGATCGAGGCCGATGGTCGGCTCGTCGAGAAAGAGGACGGCCGGCCGGTGGAGCAGCGCCTGCGCGACCTCGAGTCGCCGCACCATGCCGCCGGAATAGGTCTTCACGAGCGTGCCGGCGGCGTCGGTGAGGCCCATGAAGGCGAGGGCGTCGGCGATGCGGGCGGCGCGCTCGGCTCGGGGGATGTCGTAGAGCCGGGCGGAGAGGCGCAGGTTCTCGAACCCGGTGAGCGCGCCGTCGGCCGAGACGAGCTGCGGCACATAGCCGATGTGGCGGCGCACTTCGGCGGGTTCGCGGACGATGTCGTGCCCGGCCACCAGGGCGCTCCCGGACGACGGAGGCAGCAACGTCGTGAGCATCTTCACGGTGGTCGACTTGCCGGCGCCGTTGGGGCCGAGCAGGCCGAAGATGACGCCGGCTTCGATTTGGAGGTCGAGATGGTCCACGGCGACCAACGCGTCGAAGCGGCGCGTCAGCGAGGCGGTTACGATCGTCGGCTGTTCGGACCGGACAGGATCACCCATGTGTTGAACAATACGCGAATGCTCGGTGGCGGAGGAGGAGTCCCGCCGATCGAACACGGGGGGCCCGATGGCGTCCGGATCACCCCCCCGTCCCGATGGGATGTCATCCAATCGGGCGATACCCGGCGCATGCCCGATGCGCTACTCCTCAGTCATTCTCCGCGGGGCACCGGCGTCGTCCGACGCAGGGCCACGCGGTTGCTGGCGCCCTTCCAGGAGTTCGGCTCATGATATTCACTCTGCTCAACCGTCGGACGCTTCTGACGGCTGCCGCGATCTCGACGCTCGTCGCGTCGGCCGCTGCGGCGCAGGATCGCAAGCTCGTCACGTGGACCGGCCGCGTGGACAAGGAAGCACAGATCACGATTCGCGACACGACCGTCGGCACGGGCATCGTCGGCGGCAAGCCGGTCAAGTGGGCGTATTTCAGCGTGGAGGACCGGCTTCCGCGCGTTGCCGGCTTCGTGCGCGTGGAGTTGGACGCCGGGCGCGGCGACGTGGACGTGCTGCAGCAGCCCTCGGCGTCGAACGACTTCGCGGCGATCATCCGCATTCGTGACAAGAGCGCGGGCGCGGACGACTACTCGCTGACGACGTTCTGGAATCCGAAGCGCGGCGAGGACCGCTCCTCGACGGCGGCGGAGACCGTTCGCGAGACGGCGGACGCCAAAGGGCCGAACACGATGCACTGGAGCGGAACGGTGGACCGGGAGATGCGCGTCGAGTGGAGCGGGATGGATGTGAGGAGCCGCAATCAGAGCGGCGCCGCGGCGCGCGAGGTACACTCGAGCGTGACCAATGGGCTTCCGTCGCACGACGCGACTCTCGCGCTGCGTGTGCATGAAGGCCGCGGCGACGTGACGATCGTCCAGCAGCCGAAGGAGTCCAACGGCTACACGGCCATCTTCAAGGTGCGCGACCCGATGTCGGGTCTCGGCCATTACGATTTCGACGTAACCTGGAACTAGTCATCGGATGCCAACAGGCTGTTCACTGAGGCATGTCGGCCGGAGCTGGAGGTGCGTAGCAGCCAACCATCGACAGCGGGTAGCCTCAGTGAACGGCCGTTGCGCGGCGCGAGCCGCCGGCAGGACTCAGCGGTGGCCGTCGGACACGGCCATCGCGGCCGGCTACAGGTTCCCGCGCCCGCGCCCGCGTCCACGCCCGGGGTTGTCTTGCTTGTTCTTGGCGCGTCCACGATCCTCGTCGTTGGGCTGGCGCGAGTAGTTGTACCGCTTGTCGACGCCGACCCACCCCTTCTCCTGCGGCGGCATGAAGTATTCGTTGTTGTGCTTGTAGACCATCACCGCGCGCGCGCCCTTGACGGAATGGTGATAGAACTGGCCGTTGACGACGTAAATCGTTACCGGCGTCCATTGCCGGTAGCTGGTCTGCCAGTCGCCATACGCCGCCGACGAGTACGCGAAGACGGCGAATGCGGGACCGAGCTGCTTGCCGATGGTGACATCGATGCTCACCTGCGCCGGCGCTCGAACCGGCAGGGCGACCACCGCTCCGAGGACCGCGACGGCGAACGCGTGTGACAGTCGCATTGTGATTCTCCGTTAGGATGCGTGCGTATGATCAGCCAATCGAGGCCAAGTTAGGCCGCGGCGGAGCCGCCAACCATCCGCCAAACGTGCTAGGACGCTCTCTCACCCCTTTGAGGGATTCTCGGCGCGTCGCGCAAACGCGAACGTTCCTGGGACGGCTCAACGCAGCGTCCATGCAAGCGGTATAGCTCGCCTCGGGGCGTACCGGACACCGGGAACCGGCGGAGCGTCTGTGCCTGTAAGAAGTTGCAAAGATCGACTGGACCCAATCCGCGGCTGGGCCGCGCGGTGACGCGACCCGGAGTTCGACTTGCGCTCGGTTTGGTGCTGGCGAGCGCCGGCTGCCGCGAACGCGCGGCGCCGATTCCTCCCGCGGCCGCGGTCGTACGCGAGCCGCCGCCGCCGGTGATGCCGGAGTCCCGGTTCAACGTGCCGCTGACGTACGACATCACGCATGTGCTCGGCGTGGTGGAACGGGCCGTCCCGACGCAGTTCGGGTCGCTCGACAGCGTGCACCAGGTGGGCGACGACGGCAGCCGCCACTACGCGTTTGAAGCCAAGCGGGGGCCGTTCACGGTATTCGGCACGGACGCCGCGTTTCATCTGCGCGCCACGCTGGCCTACGAGGCGCGCGGCTTCTACAAGTTCGGGTTCGCGCCGACGGTGAGCGCCGGGTGCGGAACGTTCACCGACCGCCGGCCCCGGATCGTCGTGGAATTGGCGACTCCGCTGTCGCTGTCCGCCAACTGGCATCTGGTGTCGCATGTGCGGCTCGTTCGCGTGAGCCCGGCGTCGGCGACGAGCCGCGACCGCTGCGAGGTTCGCCTGCTGCACTATGACGTGACCGGCCGGATCGTGGACGCCGCGCGCGGGGCGCTGGTGGATCGGCTTCCGGCGATCGACAGCACGATCGACGCCGTGGACCTGACCGGCCAGGCCACCGGGTGGTGGTCTTCGCTCAACCGGCCCATCCACGTGGCGGACGGCGTCTGGCTGCTGTTGGGGCCGGTGCGCCTCCGCATGGGAAGCGTTCGGGGGCAAGGACACACGCTGGTCGTGCACGTCGGGCTCGACGCGCGCCCGAAGATCGTGACCGCGGACCGCGAGCCGGTCGTGGCGGCGCTGCCGCTTCCGCCGCTGGCCGTGGACAGCGCGGAGAACGGCTTCCACATCCTCATCGAAGGCGTGGTGGACTACGCCACCGCCTCGGCGGCGCTCACCGCGGCCGTGCGTGGAGCCTCGGTGACCGAGCAGGGTCATACCGTGCGCATCGACTCGGTGACCGTGTCACCGGCGCCGGGCGCGGGCGGCCGGCTCGCGCTGTCCGTGGCGTTTCACGGCGATGCGCAGGGAACGCTGGCGCTGGTGGGCGTTCCGCGGCACGACGCCGCGAAGCACGGCATCACGATGCCGGACCTCGACTACGATCTCCACACCGACAGTCCCCTGATCAACGTGTATTCGTGGCTGGCCTCGCCGGCGCTGCGCGCGCTGCTGCGCGACAAAGCGGTCCTGCCCCTGGGGCCGGCGCTCGCGCGCGGGCGGAAGCTGCTGCTCGACGGGCTGAACCGGAAAATCGGCGACGCCATGACGCTCGCGGCCAGCATCGATTCGGTGGCGGCGCGCGGAGTCTACGTTACGCCGCACGGGCTGGTTCTGCGGGCGGAGGCGATCGGACACGCGACGGCGGCGGTGCGGGAGCGGTAACCGGCGGACCGATGGCGGCCCAACCGATCACCGAGGGATCTGGCTTCCGGCGGTGGGCTCCTGGCGCGAGCCACGCAACCGCATGCCTTCAAAGTCTTTATATGGCAAACACGCCGGCAGAACTCGGCGCCGCCGAGCGCAACAGGGTATACTTCAAATACGATTGGCACTCTGGGCAGACGAGTGCCAACGCTTTGAAGGTCTCTCCAGCGCTGTCCCGCGCCCGCAACCAGGTCAGTCACCATGTCATCGAAGACCCACGTCGCCACCGCGCCGCACGCGGTCGCGTCCACGCCGCCCATCCTGAAGATCACGCCGCTGGCAGATCGCGCGGTGGTGCAGCCGCTCGAGTCGAGCACCGAGATGCGCGGGGGGCTCTACATCCCCGACACCGCCAAGGAGAAGCCGCAGCAGGGCAAGATCGTGGCGGTCGGTCCCGGCCGGTTCGAGAAGGACAAGCGCGTCCCGATGGAAGTGAAGGTCGGCGATACGGTGCTGTACGGGAAGTACAGCGGCGCCGAGCTCACGGTGAACGGCGAGCCCGTGTTCATCCTGCGCGAAGCCGACATCTTGGCGATCATCGCCTGACCGACCCCGCTCCACACGACATCCAACTTTCCATTCAAGGAAGCATATAATGACAGCCAAACAACTGCACTTCGACGTGGAGGCACGCGCCGCGCTGAAGCGCGGCGTGGACCAGCTCGCCGAGGCGGTGAAGGTCACGCTCGGCCCCCGCGGCCGGAACGTCGTGATCGACAAGAAGTACGGAGCGCCGACGATCACCAAGGACGGGGTGACGGTGGCCAAGGAAGTGGAGCTCTCGGATCCCGTGGAGAACATGGGCGCGCAGATGGTGAAGGAAGTCGCGACCAAGACGTCGGACATCGCCGGCGACGGCACGACGACGGCCACGGTGCTGGCGCAGGCGATCTTCCGTGAAGGGCTGAAGAACGTCACCGCGGGCGCGAACCCGATGGCGATCAAGCGCGGCATCGAGAAGGCCGTGGCGGCGGTGGTCGAGGAGTTGAAGAAGATCTCGGTTCCGACGACGGGCAAGAAGGAGATCGCCCAGGTGGGCACGATCTCGGCCAACAGCGACGCGGAGATCGGCAACCTGATCGCCGAGGCGATGGAGAAGGTGGGCAAGGACGGCGTGATCACGGTGGAGGAGGCGAAGGGCCTCGAGACGACGCTGGAGACGGTCGAGGGGATGCAGTTCGACCGCGGCTACCTGTCGCCGTACTTCGTGACCGATCCGGAGAAGATGGAATCGGTGCTCGAGGACGCGTTCATCCTGATCCACGACAAGAAGATCTCGTCGATGAAGGATCTGCTGCCGGTGCTCGAGAAGGTGGCGCAGTCGGGCAAGCCGCTGCTGGTGATCGCCGAGGACCTCGAGGGCGAGGCGCTGGCGACGGTGGTGGTGAACAAGCTGCGCGGCACGCTCAAGATCGCGGCCGTGAAGGCGCCGGGCTTCGGCGACCGCCGCAAGGCGACGCTGGAGGACATCGCGGTGCTGACCGACGGCAAGGTGATCAGCGAGGAGATCGGGTTCAAGCTGGAGAACGCGACGGTGAACGACCTCGGCCGCGCGAAGCGTATCGTGATCGACAAGGACAACACGACGATCATCGACGGCGCGGGCGATTCGGAGAAGATCAAGGGCCGGCTCAAGGAGCTCGAGGGCGCGATCGAGAAGTCGACCAGCGACTACGACAAGGAGAAGCTCCAGGAGCGGAAGGCCAAGCTCGCCGGCGGCGTGGCGGTGATCAACGTCGGCGCGGCGACGGAAAGCGAGATGAAGGAAAAGAAGTCTCGCGTGGAGGACGCGCTGCACGCGACGCGGGCGGCGGTGGAAGAGGGCATCGTGCCGGGCGGCGGAGTAGCGCTCATTCGCGCGCAGCGCGCGCTGACGCATCTCAAGCTGCGCGAGACCGACGAGCAGATCGGCGTGGACATCATCCGGCGCGCGATCGAGGAGCCGATCCGCATGATCGTGCAGAACGCGGGCGGTGAGGGGTCGATCGTGGTGGAAAAGGTGCGGGCGTCGAAGGAGGACGCGTTCGGGTACAACGCGCTCACCGACACGTACGAGAACCTGGTGCAGGCGGGCGTGATCGATCCGACGAAGGTGACGCGGACGGCGCTGCAGAACGCGGCGTCCATCGCGTCGCTGCTGCTGACCACGGAAGCGCTGATCGTGGAGAAGAAGGAAGAGCGGCCCGCGGGGCCGCCGGCGGGCGGCGGCATGGGCGGGATGTACTAGGCCGCAGCGGCCGATCGGCACGATGGGAAACCGCGGGGCGCCAGGGGATCGGCGCCCCGCGGTTCTCGTACCACGATCGTGCGATAGCGTGGGCCGGACGCCATCGGCTAATGTGGATCGCGGGCTCGCCGCACCGCGAGGCGATGGTCGCGCGCGTCAACATCTTCCTGGGGAAGCACCGGTGCCGAAAGTCGGAATCCCGCAAACACCGGGCGGTGACGAAGCCGATCGCCCCCTGGCCCGTCCGCTGTCATCGGCGGCGTCCGTCGCGATCGTGACGCTGTTGATCGTGGCCACGCTCCGCCTGGGGCGCGAGGTCGTACTGCCGGTGGTCATCGCCCTGCTCTTGACGCTGATGCTGACGGCGCCGGTGCGGTGGCTGCAGAAGTTCCGCATTCCCGGGCGCGTGGCCGCGGCGCTGGTGGTGTTCGGAGCGCTGGGCATCGCGGGAGGCGCCACGTCGCTCCTCGTCTCGCCGGCCGTCCAGTGGGTGGCCGCGGCGCCGGCGACGATGCGAAAACTCGAAACCAAAGTGCGGCGCATCGCGCTGCCGTTGACGGCGCTGCAGCAATCGGCGGATCGCATGCAGCAGGCCACGGTTCCGGCGGCGGCGACCACGCCCCGCACGGTGGAGTTGGCGTCGCCGGGCATCTTCGCCCGGCTTTCGCTCGGCACGGTGGCGCTCGTGCCCGTATCGCTGGCGGTGGTGTTCCTCACCTACTTTCTGCTGGCCAACGGACCGCTGTTTCGCCGGAAGCTGGCCGGGCTGTTGCCGGGGCGTCAGGAGCTGAAGCGTCGAGAGCACCTGCTGGCGCAGATCGAACTGGCCACGTCGCACTTCCTGCTGACGGTGGCCGCCATCAATACGGCCGTCGGAGTTCTGACGACACTGGCGGTGTGGGCGGTGGGCGTGCCCAATCCGCTGCTCTGGGGCGGGATCGCCGCCGTGCTGAACTTCGTGCCCTACCTGGGGCCATTCGTTACGGCCACGACCATCGCCATCGCGGCGCTGGTCACGGTCGACAACCCGGCTCGCGCGCTGCTCGCGCCCGGGCTGTTCCTGCTCGTTCATCTCTCCGAAGCCAACCTCATCACGCCGACGCTGCTCGGACGTCACCTGCCGGTGAACACGGTGGCGATCTTCCTCGGCCTGATCTTCTTCGGCTGGCTGTGGGGGATTCCGGGCGCGGTGCTCGCGGTGCCGCTCACGGTGTGCGCGAAGCTGGTGTGCGATCACGTGCCGGCACTGGCGCTCGTGGGGGAACTGCTCGACCGGTAGTACCACGTTCGTGCGATGGTGGCGCGATACGGACGGGGCTACGCATTCGACAGAGGATCAAGAGGTTGGAGACGTGTCGCGGAAAGCCGCGGCCGAGTTGGAGAGGCACTATGCACCGTCCATTCGCTGGCCGCGCCCTCGTGATGCTGTCGACCGCCGCCGCCCTGGGAGCCTGCACGCCGCGCGGGTCCGGTCAACGCTCGCTCATCTCGGTGGAGTTCGTTTCCCGGCAGCCGCCACAGGAACGGGTCGAGGTTGTTCCCGAACGTCCGAGCCAGGACGTGGTGTGGGTAGGCGGCCACTGGGCGCCGAACGGCAACGACTACGCCTGGCAGCAAGGGCGCTGGGAGCGCCCGGAGTCCGGCAAGAAGGAATGGGTGAAGGGAAAGTGGGAGCATGAAGATCGCGGCTGGCACTACACCGACGGCCACTGGCGGTAGCCGAGGCGCGCGATCAGCCGCCGGCCGCGAAGATTGGCCGGCGGTGCGTGCGGGGCAGGGCCGCCGACTCATTCTTTCGTGCGATGACGCGGCGGCGGACACGCGACTAGCCTCCGAAACTAGAAGATTTCACCTCGGGGGACGCGGATGCAGGTGGGAATGATCGGGCTGGGGCGCATGGGCGCGAACATGGTGCGCCGACTCATGTCAAACAGCCACAGCTGCCTTGCCTGCGATATGACGCCCGGGCATTCCGAGTTCGGTGGGCACGCCGAGAAGCGTGACGCCCGGTAGTCGCCGGCCGATGCCGGCGGCCGGTGCCGCATGCGCGTAACGCTTCCGCTGTTCTTCCCATCGCTACCAGACCTCGAAGATCCGATTCGCGCCGAGCTGTTCGGCATCGAGCGGCTCGAGCAGCACGCGAGAAGCCTGGCCGACGCCCAGCCGGTGACCGGGCGGCGCGAGCCGAAGCGGGCGCTGCTGCCGCGCGTGGACGACAACGGCCGGGTGCTGCGCGACGCCAATCGCGCGCTGAGCGCCGCGGCGCGTGAAGAGCGGTGGATCACCCCCGCGGCGGAGTGGCTGCTCGACAACTTCTTCATCGTGGACGAGCAGCTGCGGGGAATCCGCGACGATCTGCCGGTGGGCTTCTACAAGGAACTTCCAGCGCTCGCGGACGGGCCGCTGGCCGGGTTTCCCCGTGTGTACGGCATCGCGTGGGCATTCGTTGCGCACACCGACAGCCGTTTCGATCCCGAGACACTGCGCCGGTTCGTGCGCGCCTACCAAACGGTGCAACCGCTCACCATCGGGGAACTCTGGGCCGTCACGATCTCGTTGCGCGTGGTGCTGGTGGAGAATCTGCGGCGTCTAGCGGACGCGATGGTCCGCGGGCGGGCGGCGCGCCGCGAAGCGGACGCGCTCGCCGACGAGCTGCTCGGACTGAGCGGGCACGATGTGCGATCGGTGGCGGCGGTGATGTCGCGGGCCGACAACCCGCGGCTGGTCACGGCATTCGCGGTTGAACTCGTGCTTCGCCTGCGGGACCAGGACCCGGCGGTGACGCCGGCGCTGGCCTGGCTGCACCGGCGGCTGGCGGCACAGGGAACGACGGCCGACGAGATCGCGCTCGTGGAGCACCGGCGGGAAGCGGCGATGACGGTGACGGTGCGCAACATCATCACCAGCATGCGCCTGATGTCGGCGCTCGACTGGCCGACGTTTTTCGAGAGCGTGAGTCTGGTGGACGAACGGCTGCGGGCGGGCAGCGACTTCGCGGCGATGGACTTCACGAGCCGGGACAGCTATCGCCACGCCATCGAGGCGCTGTCGCGCGGGTCTGGACGTTCGGAACTCGACATCGCGGCATGCGTGCTGACCCGGATCGCGGAGGCGAGCGCCGGCACCGGCGATGGCCGGCGGACCGATCCAGGATTTCATCTCGTGGGCCGGGGCCGCAGGGACTTCGAGCGCGCCGTGGGATTTCATCCGGGACCGTGGCTCCGGCTCCGGCGGGCGTTCATCGACACGGCTACGCTCGGGTATCTAGGAACACTGGTAGTACTCACGGCGGCGATCCTGGCGGTGCCGCTCCTGATCGCGTGGGCGGCCCACATGCCGGCTGCCGGGCTGTCGGTGCTGGGCGTCCTCGGATCCATCCCGGCGTCCGATCTGGCGATCGCCCTCCTCAACCGGTTCGTGACCACGGCCATCGCGCCCGTGCTCCTGCCGCGGCTGGAGTGGCCGGCCGGCGTGCCAGCGGAATACCGGACGATCGTGGCGGTGCCGACGCTTCTCGCCGACGTCGCCGACGTGGAGCGGCAGGTGGAGCGTCTCGAGGTGCACTACCTGGCGAACGCGGACGGCGACGTGCGGTTCGCGCTGGTGTCCGACTGGCAGGATGCGGCGCTCGACTGCATGCCCGCCGACGCGGCGATCCTGGCCGCGGCGCGCGCCGGCGTTGCGGGATTGAACGCCCGGCACGGACCGGCGCCGGACGGCGGCGCCCGCTTCTTCGTCTTCCACCGCCGGCGACAGTGGAATGCGAGCGAGGGCGTCTGGATGGGCTGGGAGCGCAAGCGGGGCAAGCTCCACGAGCTGAACCGCCTGCTGCGCGGGGCGACCGACACGAGCTTCCTCGGCGCGGACGGGAACGCACCGAACGCGCCGGCCGGCGTGCGCTACGTGCTGACGCTCGATGCGGATACCCGAATTCCGATCGGCGCGGTCGCGCGACTCGTGGGGACGATGGCGCACCCGCTCAACCGGCCGAGTCTTGATCCGGCAACACGTCGGGTGGTCGAGGGCTACGCCGTGCTGCAACCGCGTGTGGCCCCGCCGCTGCCGGGGCGGGCAGGCTCGTTGTTCCAGCGACTGTGTTCGGGGCAATCGGGGATCGATCCGTACGCTTCGGCGGTGTCGGATGTGTATCAGGATCTGTTCGGCGAGGGCTCGTATACCGGCAAGGGGATCTACGACCTCGACGCGTTCGAGGCCGCACTCGCGGGGCGAGTGCCCGACAATACGCTGTTGAGCCACGATCTGTTTGAGGGGCTATTCGCGCGCGCCGGGCTCGTGACGGACGTCGAATTGTTCGAAAGCGCGCCGGCGAATTATCTCACGGCCGCGGCACGCCAGCGCCGGTGGGCGCGCGGCGACTGGCAGCTGCTCCCGTGGATCGTGCGCGAGCGCCTGTCGCCGATCGACCGCTGGAAGATGGTGGACAACCTGCGTCGAACGCTGTCGATGCCGGCGGCATTTCTCGTGCTGGTATGCGGGTGGGCATGGCCGGGGTCACCGCCCGGCGTGTGGGCGGCGTTCGTGCTCACCACGATGGCGATCCCGCCGCTGCTTCCGGTGCTCGCCGGTGTGTGGCCGCGCGCGAAGGGCATATCCAAGCGAAGCCATCTCCGGGCGGTGGCGCGCGACTTTCGAGATGCGGTGAGCCAGACGGCGCTCGCGGTGACGACCCTGGCCTTCCAGGCATGGCTGATGGCCGGCGCCGTGGTGCAGACCCTCTGGCGGGTGGGGGTAACGCACGTTCGCCTGCTGGAGTGGAGCACGGCAGAGCACGCGGCGTCGCGCGCGCCGCTCACCGCCGGCGGATTCTATCGCCGGATGTGGAGCGGTGTCGTGCTGGCGGTAGCGGCATCGGCCATGGTGTATTGGCGACACCCGGGAGCCACGTGGGCGGCCGTGGCCGTGCTGTCGTCATGGGCGCTCGCGCCGGAGGTTGCCTGGTGGGTGAGCCGGCCCGGGCGGGGGGCGCGCACGGCGCCCCTGTCGGCGGACGATGCGCGCGCGCTTCGTCTCATCGCCCGCCGCACGTGGGACTACTTCGCGACGTTCGTGACCGCCGAGAGCCACGCCCTGCCGCCGGACAACTTCCAGGAGACGCCGCAGCCGGTGGTGGCCGAGCGCACGTCGCCGACCAATATCGGACTCTATCTGCTGTCGGTCGTGTCGGCGCGGGACTTCGGGTGGGTGGGGACCCTCGACGCGGTGGAGCGCATCGAACAGACGCTCGCGACCGTGAATGGGCTGGAGCATTACCGCGGACATCTCTACAACTGGTACGACACGCGGGAAGCGCGGGCGCTGGAGCCCAGGTACGTTTCCGCGGTGGACAGCGGCAACCTCGCCGGGTCGCTGCTCGCGCTGGCCAACGCGTGCGAGGAGATGGTGGAGCAGCCGGCGCCGGAATCGGCGGCGATATCGGGCATCCTCGATGCCGCGCTCCTGGTGCGCGATGCGGCGCGGGGCACCGGCGCCGGTCGCCAGGCGGAGCGCGCCGGCCTGTCGCGGCTGGATGCGGCGCTCGACGTGTTGATGACGGCGGCGGCGCGGGATCCGGCCGCGCCGGGCGAGTGGTCGGCGCGACTGGCCGAGCTCGAAGCCGCGGCGCGGACGGTGGCCAACTGCGCGCGTGACCTGGGTGACGGCGATGCGGTACCCGATGCGGCGATGATGCGTGCCGGTGCCGATGCGCTGCGCGACGCCGTCGCCACGCATGCGCGCGACGTCGCCGCGCTGATGCCGTGGGCGGCGCTGCGAATCGACGAAGCGGCGAAGGGCCTGATGGCGGCCATGAGTCCGGCGCCATCGCTGGGGCAGATGCCGCGCCGGTGCGACGTGGCCCTCCGCGGGCTCGCCGCCGTACGGTCGACGCTGGAGGCCAGCGGCGACTCGGACGCACTCCGCCTGCGCAGCATCGACGCGCTCGCGAGCGGTCTGGAGCGTTCGGCCGCTGCCGCCACGGCGGTGGCCGGCCGGCTGACGCGCCTGGCGGGCGACGCCAGGGCGATGGTTGACGCGATGCAGTTCGGGTTTCTGTTCGATCCGACGCGGATGCTGTTCGCCATCGGGTACCGGATGACCGATGGGGCACTCGACCCGGGGCGGTACGACCTGCTCGCGTCCGAGGCGCGGATGCTGAGCTTCATCGCCATCGCGAAGGGCGACGTGCCGGTGCGCCACTGGTTCCGGCTCGGCCGGCCGCTGACGCCCGTGGGCACGGATTCCGTCCTCCTGTCGTGGTCGGGCTCGATGTTCGAGTACCTGATGCCCTGGCTGATCATGCGGGCGCCCGAGGGGAGCCTGCTGGAGCAGACCTGCCGACTCGCCGTGCGGCGGCAGATGGCGTATGGAGCCGAGCGGGGGGTTCCGTGGGGCACGTCGGAGTCCGGGTACTTCGCGCGCGATCTGAGCATGACGTACCAGTATTCGAACTTCGGCGTTCCCGGGCTCGGCCTCCGGCGCGGCCTGGGCGACGACGTGGTCGTGGCGCCGTACGCGACCGCGTTGGCGGCGATGGTGGACGCGCCGGAGGCGGCGCGGAACTTCCGGTCCCTCTCCGGCGTGGGCGCCGACGGGCGATACGGGTTCTACGAATCGGTGGATTACACCCCCGCCCGGCTGCCGGCCGGGGCGCGGCGAGAAGTGGTCCGCATGTACATGGCCCACCATCAGGGCATGGCGATCGTCGCGATCGGGAACGTGCTGCATGGCGGAGCAATGCGCTCCAGGTTCCACGCCGAGCCGATGGTGCGGGCCAGCGAACTGCTGTTGCAGGAACGAACGCCTCGCGACGTCGCCGTCGCCAGGCCGCGCGTGGACACGGCCGTCTCGCTGGACCACGTGCGCGAACTCGTGCCGCCGGCCACGCGCCACTTCTCGTCGCCGCACGCGGCCACGCCTCGCGTCCAACTGTTGTCCAACGGACGCTACGCCGTGATGATCACCGCGTCGGGATCGGGGTACAGCCGCTGGCGCGATCTTGCGGTCACGCGGTGGCGTGAGGACGGGACACGGGACGACACGGGCTCGTACGTCCTGCTGCGCGACGTGGCCACCGGCGAGCGGTGGTCGGCCGGGTTCCAGCCGAGCGGAACGGCGCCGGAGAGCTACGACGTGACCTTCACCGAGGATCGCGCGGAATTCGTTCGCCGCGACGGGGCGATCTCGACGCGGCTCGAGGTGATCGTATCGTCGGAGGACGACGCCGAGGTGCGCCGGGTATCGCTCACCAACCTCGGCGTGCGGATGCGGGAGATCGAGGTGACGTCGTACGCCGAGATCGTGCTCGCCCCGGCAGCCGGGGACAGCGCGCATCCCGCGTTCTCGAACCTGTTCGTTCAGACGGAGATCGTTCCGGAGCTTGATGCGCTACTCGCGACCCGCCGGCGCCGGTCGCCGGAGGATGCGGAGATCTGGCTGGCCCACGTCGTGGCCGTGGAGGGAGAGACGATCGGCGATCCGGAATGGGAAACGGATCGGGGGCAGTTCCTGGGGCGGGGGCGGACGGCGCGCACGCCCCGGGCGGAGACCGACGGCCGCGAGCTCTCGAACACGGTCGGCGCGGTGCTCGACCCGATCGTGAGCTTCCGGCGCCGCGTGCGCATCCGTCCGGGCAAGACCGTGCGCGTTGCCTTCGCCACGTTGGTGGCGTCGTCACGGAGCGCGGTGCTCGATCTCGCGGACAAGTACCACGACGTCACCACGTTCGAGCGGGTGTCCACGCTCGCCTGGACGCAGGCACAGGTCCAGTTGCACCACCTCGGCATCGGCGCCGACGAAGCCCACCTGTTTCAGGCGCTGGCCGGATCCATCGTATATCCCGACCGCGCGTTGCGCGCCTCCGTGGACGTGGTGGCACGGCGCACCGAGGGGGTGGCGGCGCTGTGGGCGCACGGCATCTCGGGCGACCTGCCCATCGTACTCGTGGAGATCGACTCGGCCGACGACATCGGCATCGTGCGGCAGCTGTTGCGGGCGCACGCGTACTGGCGGATGAAGCGCCTGCCGGTGGACCTGGTGATTCTGAACGACCGCGCTCCGTCGTACGTGCAGGACTTGCAGACGCTGATCGAGACGCTGGTGCGCACCAGCCAGTCGATGCCGCGCCCGGAGGGATCGGAGGCGCACGGGATGGTGTTCACGCTCCGGGCGGACCGGATGACCGCCGCGCAGCGCGACGTGCTGGAGAGCGTGGCCCGGGTGGATCTGTCGAGCCGGCGCGGCACCCTGGCCGAGCAGGTGGCGCGCGCGTACCGGGCCGAACCCGCTCCGTTCGGCGCGCCGCGGCCCGCGGCGGTCGTGGCGGCGGCGCCGGAAGCCGCAGCCGGGGTCGAGCCGGCGCCGGAGCTGGAGTTCTACAACGGTGTCGGAGGCTTCGACGCCGACGCGGGCGAGTACGTGACGATCGTACGCCCGGGCCAGTGGACGCCGGCGCCGTGGATCAACGTCATCGCCAACAAGAATTTCGGGTGTCTCGTGTCGGAGGCGGGCGTGGGGTGTACCTGGTCCGTCAACAGCCAGGAGAACCTGCTGACTCCGTGGTCCAACGATCCGGTGAGCGATCCGCCGAGCGAGGCGTTCTACATCCGGGACGACGACACCGGGGAGTTGTGGAGCGCCACGCCGCTGCCGATTCGCGAAGAGAGCGGCCAGTACGTCGTCCGCCACGGACGCGGCTACACCCGCTTCACGCGCGACGCCCACGGCATGGCGCTCGACGTCCTGCACTACGTACCCGCGGACGATCCGATCAAGATCGCGCGGCTGACAATCGCCAATCACTCGGCGGGCGTCCGGCGACTGACGGTGACCGCGTATCTCGAGTGGGTGCTCGGCGTGTCGCGCAGTCAGTCGGCGCCATACGTGACCACCGAGATGGACGCCGCCACGGGGGCGATGTTCGCGCGAAACTCGTGGAGCCGCGACTTCGGCACGCGAGTTGCGTTTGCGGATCTGCGCGGCGCGCAGACGGCGTGGACCGCCGACCGCGCGGAATTTCTCGGGCGCAACGGCGCGCTCGACCGTCCCGGGGCACTCGCCCGCCGGGAGCCGTTGTCGGGACACACGGGCGTGGGGCTCGACCCGTGCGGCGCGCTCCAGACGACGGTGGAGATTCCGGCCGGAGGGCAGGTGTCCGTGGTCTTGCTGCTGGGGCAGGCGGATACGGCCGACCAGGCGCGGGCCCTGATCACGCGCTATCGCACCGACGACATCAACGCGCGGCTCGAGGCGGTGACCGAGGGCTGGGACCGGGTGCTGGGCACCGTGCAGGTGCAGACCCCCGACCGTGCGCTCGATCTCATGCTGAATCAGTGGTGGCTCTATCAGACGCTGGCCTGCCGCGTATGGGCGCGCACGGCATTCTACCAGGCCAGCGGGGCGTACGGGTTCCGCGACCAGTTGCAGGACGTAATGGCGCTGGCCGTGTCGCGGCCGGACCTGACGCGCGGACAGATCCTGAAAGCCGCGTCGCGCCAGTTCGTCCAGGGGGACGTGCAGCATTGGTGGCACGAACCCGCCGGCCGCGGCGTGCGGACGCGGATCTCCGACGACCTGCTCTGGCTGCCGTACGCAGCGACGCACTATCTGGACGTGACCGGCGACCGCGCCCTGCTGGACGAGGTGATTCCGTTCCTCGAAGGGGCGGAGCTGGCGCCCGATCAGACGGAGTCGTACTTCGAACCGCGGGTGGCCGCCGAGCGCGGAACGCTGTTCGAACACTGCGCGCGGGCGCTGGACCGGAGTCTCGCCGTGGGGGCGCACGGCCTTCCGCTGATGGGGACGGGGGACTGGAACGACGGGATGAACCGGGTGGGCGTGCTGGGGAAGGGGGAGAGCGTGTGGCTCGCGTGGTTCCTCCACGACGTCCTTTCAGCGTGGGCGCCCGTGGCGGCGGCACGCGGGGAGGGGGAGCGCGAACGCGCCGAGCAGTGGGCCGCCCACGCGAAGGCCTTGCAGGCGGCCATCGAACGCAATGCGTGGGACGGGAGTTGGTATCGTCGCGCGTACTTCGACGACGGTACGCCGCTGGGAACCTCCGGCGCCGCCGCGTGCGCCATCGATTCGATCGCGCAATCGTGGGGAGTGCTGTCGGGCGCCGCCGATCCGATCCGGGCGAAACGCGCCATGGAGGCGCTGGACGAACGGCTGGTTCGCCGACACGACGACATGGTGCTCCTGCTGACGCCTCCGTTCGACCACACGGCGCTCGAGCCCGGCTACATCAAGGGTTACGTGCCCGGGGTGCGCGAGAACGGGGGGCAGTACACGCACGCCGCCGCGTGGACCGTGATCGCGTTCGCCAGGCTGGGCGACGGCGACCGAGCCGGCGAGCTGCTGGCGATGCTGAATCCGATCACGCATGCGGCCACTCCGCGCGGGGTGCAGGAATACCGCGTCGAACCGTACGTCGCCGTGGGCGACGTGTACTCCGAAGCGCCGCACGTGGGGCGCGGCGGGTGGAGCTGGTATACCGGATCGGCCGGGTGGCTGTATCGCGCCGGCATTGAATGGGTGCTGGGAATTCGCGTGCAGGGCGCGCGGCTGGCGCTCGACCCGTGTATTCCTTCAGGATGGCCGGGATTCACGGCGACCCTCCGACACGGTGCCGGGCGGTACGACATCGTCGTGGAGAATCCGGGTGCCGTGTGCCGCGGAGTGGCGACGCTGGAACTGGACGGCGTCGCGCAGCCGGACCGCAGCGGGATTCCGCTCCGCCGGGATCCCGGAACCCATCGCGTGCGGGTCGTGATGGGGGCGGAGGATCCGCCCGAATGCGGACCTTCGGGCGCGGCGCGGGCGGCGACTTTCGCGGGGCCCCAGCCATGAAAATCAGTCCCCTGGCCGGGCATGCGCCTCCCGCGTCGATGCTGATCGACGTGTCGAAGCTCGTGACGGCCTATTACACCGATCAGCCCGATCCGTCCGTGGCGGCGCAGCGCGTGGCGTTCGGCACGTCCGGGCACCGCGGGACGGCGTTCGAGCGGACGTTCAACGAATGGCATGTGCTGGCGATCAGCGAGGCCATCTGTCGCTATCGCCGGTGGAAGGGGATCGACGGCCCCCTGTATCTGGGCATCGACACGCACGCGCTGTCGATGCCCGCGTGTGCGTCCGCGCTCGAAGTGTTGGCCGCGCACGACGTGGACGTGATGCTCGCCGAGCACGACGAGTTCACGCCGACACCGGCGGTGTCGCATGCCATCCTCTGCCACAACCGGGGGCGCCCCGCGGGGCTGGCCGACGGCATCGTGATCACGCCGTCGCACAATCCGCCCGACAACGGGGGGTTCAAATACAACCCGCCCAACGGAGGGCCGGCGGGCACCGAGGCGACAGGCTGGATCGAGGCCCGGGCCAACCAGTTCCTGGAGCGCCGGCTGCGGGGGGTGAAGCGCATACCATATAGTAGAGCACTGGGCGCGACCACGACCCACCGGCACGACTATCTCAACACGTACGTGCGCGACATCGGGAACGTCGTCGACATGGACGCGATCCGCGGCGCTCGCATTCGCCTAGGCGTGGATCCGCTGGGCGGGGCCGGCGTGCACTATTGGGCGCCGATCGCCGACCACTATCGTCTCGACCTGACCGTGGTGAGCGACGTGGTGGACCAGACGTTCCGGTTCATGACGGTGGATTGGGACGGACGCATCCGGATGGACCCGTCCTCGTCGTATGCGATGCAGCGGTTAATCGGGCTCAAGGACAAATTCGACATCGCGGTGGCGTGCGATACCGACCACGACCGCCACGGGATCGTCACCCGGAGCAGCGGGCTGTTGCCGCCCAATCACTATCTCGCGGTGGCCATCCATCACCTCTTTCGGTCCCGGCCGGCGTGGGGCACGAACGCCGGGGTGGGAAAGACGGTCGTGAGCAGCGCCATGATCGACAAGGTGACCGCGAAGCTGGGCCGCCGGCTGTGCGAGGTGCCGGTGGGGTTCAAGTGGTTCGTCGATGGGCTGGGCGACGGCTCCATCGGGTTCTGCGGGGAGGAGAGCGCGGGCGCGACGTTTCTGCGGCGTGACGGCACGCCGTGGACGACGGACAAGGACGGCATGGTGCCGGCGCTGCTCGCGGCGGAGATCACGGCGCGCGCCGGGCGCGACCCCGGCGAGATCTATGGCGACCTCGCCCAGGAGTTCGGCGCGCCGTCGTACGATCGCGTCGAGGCGCCGGCGACCGCCGAGCAGAAGCGGCGGCTGGCCGCGCTCTCGCCGCATGACGTGCGCTGCGCCGACCTGGCCGGCGAACCGGTGCTGAGCGTCATCACCGAAGCGCCGGGGAACCACGCGCCGCTCGGCGGCGTGAAGGTATCGTCCGCCACCGGGTGGTTCGCCGCCCGGCCGTCGGGCACGGAGTCCATCTACAAGATCTACGCCGAGAGTTTTCGAGGCGCCGGGCAGCTCGCCCGCATTCTGGAAGAGGCGCAGGCGATCGTCGACACCGCGCTCGCAGCGCCGGGCAGACGGTCCAACCCGACACGCGACGGAGCGAACCAATGACCGCGCAGCATGATGTGGTATTCCTGCTCGACTGCGACAACACCCTGTTCGACAACGATCGATTCGAGTCGGATGTCGGCGATCACTTCGTGGCGGCGTACGGAGCCGCCAGCCGCGACCGGTACTGGGAATTGGTCGAGCAACTGCGCGGTGAAGTGGGATACGCCGACTATCTCGGTGCGCTGCAGCGCGCGCGGCAGCAGGACGTGAGCGATGCCCGGCTGTTCAAAACGGCGTCGTTCCTGCTCAACTATCCGTTCGCCAGCCGGTTGTATCCCGGCGCGCTCGACGTCATCCGGCATCTGGACGGCTTCGGGCTCACGGTCATTCTGTCGGACGGCGACGTGGTCTTCCAACCCCGCAAGATCGAGCACGCCGGGCTGTGGGACGCGGTCAAGGGGCGGGTGCTGATTCCCATTCACAAGGAACGGATGCTCGCTGCGGTCGCCATGCGCTATCCGGCGCGGCGCTATGTGCTGATCGACGACAAGCTGCGCATTCTGGCGGCGGTGAAGCAGAGCTGGGGCGATCGTGTGACGACGGTGTTCCCGCAGCAGGGGCATTATGCCTTCGATCCGCACAATACGGAGGCCTATCCCGCGGCCGACGTCACGGTCGCGCGCATCGGCGACCTGACGAGCCACGACGCCGGCACGCTGTTCGAGGCGAACGACGTCGGGGCGGCACTGGAGAGGCGTGCGTGACGTCACGGCCGAAGCGACGATCGGTACTCACGATAAACGGCGGATCGTCGAGCATTCGGTTCGCCGTGTACGAGATTGACGATTCGTTGCGCTTGCAGCTGGCCGGCAAGATCGATCGCATCGGCCAGCGAGGCACGACGCTCTCTGTTTACGGCGCCGCTGGCGCGCCGCTGGCGACGCGCCGCCTCGCGTCCGGGGATCACCGCGCGGCTGCCGGCGCGCTCCTGGACTGGCTGGCCGCGCAACCGGCGTTCGCATCGGTGGTCGCCGTCGGGCATCGGGTCGTGCACGGCATGCGGCATGCCCAGCCCGAGCGCATCACGCCGGCGCTGCTTGCCGAACTGCGGCGCATCGCACCGTACGATCGCGAGCACATGCGACGCGAGATCGGGCTGATCGAAGCAGTCGCGCGGCGGCACCCGGCGCTGCCGCAGGTGGCGTGCTTCGACACGGCGTTCCATAGCGGAATGCCCCGAGTGGCCAAGCTGCTTCCGATTCCACGTCGATACGCGGCGAAGGGCGTCGAACGGTACGGGTTCCACGGCCTCTCGTATGCCTATCTCATGGAGGAGCTGGGCCGGCTCGATCCGGCGGCGGCGCGTGGGCGCGTGATCCTGGCGCATCTGGGCAGCGGCGCCAGTCTGGCGGCCGTGCGGAACGGAAGGAGTCTCGACACCAGCATGGGGTTCACGCCGGCGTCGGGATTGGTGATGAGCACGCGGACGGGGGATCTGGATCCCGGCCTGGGGTACTATCTGGCGCGCAGCGAACGGATGTCGGCGGCGAGATTTCAGAAGATGGCAAACCACGAGTCCGGCCTGCTCGGCGTTTCGGGCACGAGTTCCGACGTGCGCGATCTGCTGGCGCGGGAAGCGCGCGATCCGCGGGCGGCGGACGCCCTGGCGCTCTTCTGCTATCAGGCGACGAAGTGGATCGGCGCGTTCGCCGCGGTGCTGGGCGGCGTCGATACGCTGGTGTTCGCGGGCGGCATCGGCGAGCACGCGCCGGGCATCCGCGGGCGGATCTGCAGCGGCCTCGGCTTTCTTGGGATCGCCGTATCCGGACGCGCGAACGCGGCGAACGCGGCGGTGATCTCGGTGGATGGGCCGGCGACGGTGCGCGTGATCAAGACCGACGAGGAGCTGATGATCGCGCGGGCGGTCACGCGGATGCTCGCGCGCGGCGGGGTGATGGGGGGTTGAGGCGCGCCCAGGTCCCCTCCGGCCGGGGCCTCCCCCCTTCGTGCTAGGTCGGTTGTCACCCCTTTGAGCGATGGGGAGCGGCGGCGGCGGCCGGTACTATGAAGGGCAGTTCGCGGACGCGACCGCCGGCAGCCGCGGACGTCACCGCGACCACCCAAAGGAAGCTCAGATGCACGCACCGCACGTTGGTCGCTGGATTACCGGCGGGATCTTCACCGTGAGCATGTTGGCCGCAGGATCGGCGCTGGCCCAGGACACACACGGCAACCCGCAACGCGGGAAGGACGCGAAGCCCACGGCGCCGGCACGGCCCGAAGTGGGCGGCGGATACATTCCCGCGCGCGGCCCCGCCCGTACGCCGGTGACCAGAGCGAAGAACGGGGCGACCAGGACGCACGTGACGGCGCAACCGGTGCAACAGACCGCCGACGCGCCCGGGCACCCGGTGGCCCCGCACGTGGACGTGAGGAACGGCCAGTGGGTGGGGCGCGAAGCCGGCGCCAACGATCCGCACTTTCAACTCGCGCATCCCTGGGAGCATGGCCGTTTCACGGGTCCGACGGGCTCGCAGTACGTGTGGCGCATCCGGAGCGGCAACGAGAACCGGTTCGACGTCGGCGGATACTATTTCCAGGTGTCGCAGTATGACGACGTGTACACCACGGACTGGCTGTGGAACAGCGACGACATCGTCATCTACCCCGACCTTGACCATGCAGGCTGGTACCTCGGCTACAACGTGCGCCTCGGTACGTACGTGCACGTGATGTACCTGGGTACGTAAGGGCGCGTGCCGCGCGCGGCCAATGGCGGCCGCGCGGGCACGGACGGGTGGCGGATGCACGGAGGGGCCGATCGATGCTCGACAAAGCCAAAGCGCTGCTGGAGTACAAGCTGAATTGCATGAACGAGGAGATCGGCAGCGTCAAGGAGTTCTACTTCGACGACCGGCACTGGGCGATTCGGTATCTGGCCGCCGATACGGGTCCGTGGCTCGCCGGACGGCAGGTGCTGATCTCTCCCCATGCGGTGAACACCGTGAGCCGGGAACGGCACCGGATGGTGCTCGGCGTGACCAAGCGGCAGATCGAGGATGCGCCGTGGCTCGCCCCCGAGCAGCCGGTATCCCCGCAATTCGAGGACGCGTACCACGCCTTCCACGGGTGGCCGAAATACTGGCGCGGCCCGTACACGTGGGGCTCGTCGCCTCATCCGGACCGGGCTCGGAAATACCAAACTGACGCCACGGAGGCCGACGCGGGGTGGGCGCCTCAGGTGCGGCGCGCGAGCGACGTGAACGGGGCGTACGTCCAGACGACGGACGGTGAGATGGGCCACGTCGAGGATCTCATCATCGACGGGGACACGTGGGCGATTCGCTATCTCATCATCAGCGCGCAGAACTGGTGGCCGGGCAAGCGGGTGCTGGTGTCGCCGCAATGGATCCAGCGGGTGATGTGGGAGCGGTGGGAGATATTCATCGGGCTCTCCGGCGAGACCATCCGGCAGGCGCCGGAATACACGGATCATCTGCTGGTGACGCGCGAGTACGAGACGAGGTTGCACGGACACTACGGACGCCGCCGGTACTGGCTCGACGAGTCGGAACCGAGGGGTGAGGTGCAATGAGCCGCCGGCCCGGGGGCACGCCCGACGGGACGCGGTCACCACCACGACGACGAGGAGTGCCACGATGCTGGACCAGGCGAAGACACTGAAGGGCTTCACGCTGCACTGCCTCGACGGCTCCATCGGAGCGGTGCAGGAGTTCTACTTCGACGATCGGCACTGGACGATCCGGTACCTGGTCGCATCCACGGGCCACTGGCTCACGGGCCGGCAGGTCCTGATCTCCCCGTACGCCTTGCACGCGGTCAGTCGCGATGCGCAGGAGATCTCCGTCGCGCTCACGAAGCAGCAACTGGCGGACAGTCCGTCGTTGGACACCGCCAAGCCCGTATCGCGGCAATTCGAGGAGGAGTACTACGGGTTCTACGGGTGGCCGCGCTATTGGGGCGGGCCGCACATGTGGGGGTTCTATCCCGGGATCGTTCGCGATCCCGAGCAGTGGCCCGAAGTCCTCCCCGGCGCCCAAACGTGGGATCCCCACCTGCGCAGCACCAAGGACGTGACCGGCTACCACGTGCAGGCGACCGACGGCGAGATCGGCCATGTCGACGACTTCATCGTCGATGACCACACGTGGGCGATTCGCTATCTGGTGATCGACACGGGAAACTGGCGATCCGGCAAGAAGGTGCTGGTGGCCCCGAGGTGGATCGAGCGCGTGAGTTGGAGCGACGCGGAAGTGTACGTGAAGCTATCGCGGGCCGCGATCCAGGGGTCGCCCGAATACATCGAAGAGTCCGCGCTCACGCGGGACTACGAAGCGAAGTTGCACGGACATTACGATCAACCCGGGTACTGGGTCGGCGAGCCGGAATCGGTCGAGCACACGCCATGACGCAGGCGCTCTCGCCTGACCTGGTGCAGAAGATGGATGCGTATTGGCGCGCCGCGAATTACGTGTCGGTGGGGCAGATCTACCTGTACGACAATCCGCTGCTCAAGGAACGGCTGACGCTGGCCCACGTGAAGCCCCTGGTCGTGGGGCACTGGGGCACGACGCCCGGCCAGAATTTCATCTACGTGCATCTGAACCGGGTCATCACGCAGTACGACCTGGACATGTTCTACGTCGCCGGCCCCGGCCACGGCGGTCCGGCCATCGTGGGCAACGTGTACCTCGAAGGGACGTGGAGCGAGGTGTATCCGGATGTCACGCGGGACGAAGCCGGCCTGAAGAAGCTGTTCAGGCAGTTCTCGTTTCCGGGCGGCATTTCGAGCCACGTGGCGCCGACCACGCCTGGCTCGATCCACGAGGGCGGCGAGCTGGGGTACTCCCTCAGCCACGCGTTCGGCGCCGCATTCGACAATCCCGACCTGATCGTGGCCTGCGTGATCGGGGATGGGGAAGCGGAAACGGGCCCGTTGGCCACGGCCTGGCAGTCGAACAAGCTGCTCGACCCGATCACCGACGGCGCCGTGCTGCCCATTCTGCATCTCAACGGATACAAGATCAGCAATCCGGCGCTGCTCGCGCGCATCGAGGGAGAGGAGCTGGAGCAGTTGCTGCGCGGGTGCGGATGGACGCCCTACTTCGTGGAGGGCGACAATCCCGCCGCGATGCATCAACTCATGGCCGCGGCGCTGGACGCCGCCGTCGGAGATATCCGGCGGATCCAGGCGCATGCGCGGTCCGAGCACGACAGCGCGCGTCCGCGCTGGCCGATGATCGTGCTCCGATCACCCAAGGGCTGGACGGGACCGCAGGTCGTGGACGGCCTCCAGATCGAAGGAACGTTCCGATCGCATCAGGTACCGCTGCTGGTGGACGCCGATCATCCGGCGCATGTCAAGCTGCTCGAGAACTGGATGAAGAGTTACGGGCCCGAGGAGCTGTTCGACGCGAACGGCCGGTTCGTGCAGGAACTGGCGGACCTGGCGCCCGCGGGAAATCGGCGGATGGGCGCCAATCCCCACACCAACGGCGGCGCGCTGCTGCGTGACCTGCGAATGCCGGACTTCCGCGCACGCGCGGTGCAGGTGCCCTCGCCGGGCGCCGTGGACGCCGAGGACACGCGGGTGCTCGGCACCTTCCTGCGTGACGTGATCAAGCTGAATCAGGACCAGCGCAACTTCCGTCTGTTCGGCCCCGACGAGACGGTGTCGAATCTGCTGGGGGCGGTCTTCGAGGCCACCGATCGCCAATGGGACGCGCGGACGCAGACGAACGACGAATTCCTGGCGCCGGCGGGCCGCGTCCTCGATTCCATGCTCAGCGAGCATCAGTGCGAGGGTTGGCTGGAGGGCTACCTGCTGACCGGGCGGCACGGGCTGTTCAACAGCTACGAAGCGTTCATTCGCATCGTCGACTCGATGTTCAGCCAGCATGCCAAGTGGCTCAAGGTGACGCGCGAACTGCCCTGGCGCCGGGAGATCGCGTCGCTGAACTATCTGCTCGCGTCCCACGTGTGGCAGCAGGATCACAACGGGTTCACACATCAGGACCCCGGATTCCTCGATCACGTGGTCAACAAGAAAGCCGACATCGTGCGCGTCTATCTGCCGCCCGACGCGAACTGCCTTCTCTCGGTGGTGGATCACTGCCTGCGCAGCCGGAACTACGTGAACGTCGTGGTGGCGGGAAAACACCCGCTGCCCCAGTGGCTGACCATGGAGCAGGCAGTCGTGCACTGCACCGAAGGCATCGGCATCTGGGAATGGGCGAGCAACGACCGGGGTGGCGAGCCGGACGTGGTGATGGCCTGTTGCGGCGACACGCCGACGCTGGAGATCCTGGCCGCGGTGTCGATCCTGCGCGAGCACGTGCCGGAGCTGAGGATCCGCGTGGTCAACGTCGTGGATCTCATGCGGCTGCAGCCAAGCACGGAACATCCGCACGGCCTCAGCGACGTGGACTATGACGCGCTGTTCACGAAGGACAAGCACGTGGTGTTCGGCTTTCACGGATATCCGTGGCTCATCCATCGCCTGACGTACCGCCGAACCAACCACAAGATGCACGTGCGGGGCTACAAGGAAGAGGGCACGATCACCACGGCGTTCGACATGCGGGTCCAGAACGACCTCGACCGCTTCCACCTCGTGCAGGACGTGGTCGATCGGGTGCCGGAGGCGGGAGCGAAGGCGGCGTACCTGAAGCAGATGGTGAAGGACAAGCTCATCGAGCACCAGCAATACATCAACCAACACGGTGAGGACATGCCGGAGATTCGGAATTGGAAATGGACCGGGCGGGGGAGCGGTAGCGATGCCTCGAAGCCGGCCGCCTCTCGTGCGCGGCGGCGGGGAGCACATGAACCAGCATAGTCACAGTCCCCACCAGCCAGGGCCACAGCAGCATGGGTCACCGCACGGCAGCAATCCATACTGGAAGCGCGCGCATCGCGACTGGCGGTTCTGGGTCGGCGTGGTGCTGATGGTGCTGGCGATGACGATCTTCGTGATGAGCGACAACCTGGCCTTCCGGCCGGGCGCGCAGACGGTTTCGCCGGGCGCGGTCGGCAGGTAGTCGGACGGCCCGAGGCGATCGGGTCGTTCCTCACTGGATGGTGCGGGATGATGAATCATGTGCATGGATGGATGAGCGGGTGGGGATGGGGCGGAACGCCATTCGGCAATCGGATCGTGGTGGCGATTCTGATCCTGCTGGTGATTCTGATCGCCCGGCGCGTGAGGAACATGTGATGCCCGCGCCATCCAAGCCGGACGCCGACCTCAAGACCCTGCCGCTGCCCGAAGTGGAGAAGAGGTTGGAATCGTCGCCGGACGGACTGACGCAGGCCGAGGCCGGCCAGCGCCTGACCAAGTACGGGGCGAACGAGATCGAGGAGAAGAAGACCAATCCCCTGTTCAAGTTCTTCACCTACTTGTGGGGACCGATCCCGTGGATGCTCGAAGCGGCGGTCATCCTGTCGGCGGTCGCCCGGCATTGGCCGGACTTCGCCATCATACTCCTCCTGCTGCTGGCCAACGCCGCGGTGGGCTTCTGGGAGGAACGCCAGGCGGGCAACGCGATCGGGGCCCTCAAGGCCAAGCTGGCCGTCAAGGCGCGGGTGATCCGTGACGGGAAGTGGATCAATCCGGTGGCGCGCGAGCTGGTGCCGGGCGACGTGATCCGCCTGCGATTGGGCGACATCGTGCCGGCGGATGCGCGCCTGCTGGACGGCGACCCGGTGGAGGTGGACCAATCCGCGCTGACGGGAGAATCGTTGCCCGCCACGCGCAAGTCCGGCGAGGCGGTGTTCTCCGGCTCCATCATCCGCCAGGGAGAGATCAGCGCCCTGGTTTATGCCACGGGGGTGAACACCTACTTTGGCAAGACGGCGGAGTTGGTGCAGGATGCGCATACTGTGAGCCATTTTCAGCGCGCGGTGCTGAAGATCGGCAACTACCTGATCCTCGTCGCGCTGGTGCTGGTCGCGGTGATCGTTGGCGTCGCGATTCTGCGCGGCGACCCGATCCTCATCACGCTGCAGTTCGCCCTGGTGCTGACGGTGGCCGCGATTCCCGTGTCGATGCCGACGGTATTGTCGGTGACGATGGCGGTCGGAGCGCGGCTGCTGGCCAGGAAAGAGGCAGTGGTGAGCCGATTGGTGGCCATCGAGGAGCTGGCCGGCGTGGACGTGCTGTTCGCGGACAAGACTGGGACGCTGACCATGAACACGCTCACGCTCGGCGATCCATTCAGTGTGAACCAGATCCCCGCCGAGCAGGTGATTCTGGCGGCCGCGCTGGCCTCGCGCGCGGACGACAACGATGCGATCGATCTGGCGGTGCTGGGCGGCCTGAAGAACCGCGACGCGATGCAGGGCTATCGGGTGGTGCACTTCCAACCGTTCGATCCGGTGCACAAGCGCACCGAGGCCACTGTCAATTCCGCGGATGGAAAGTCGTTCAGAGTGACGAAGGGCGCGCCGCAGGTCATTCTGGAGCTGTCGGCCGATGCCGGTCAGGTGAAGCCCGCCGTCGAGGGGGCGGTGACGGAATTTGCGGCGCGCGGATTTCGTTCTCTGGGGGTGGCGCGGAGCGAGGGCGATGGCCCTTGGCAGTTCGTGGGCGTGCTGCCGCTGTTCGATCCCCCGCGGGAGGACGCTAAGGCCACCATCGCGACGGCGCGGGAGATGGGCGTCGCGGTGAAGATGCTGACCGGCGATCAACTGGCCATCGCCCAGGAAACGGCCAGGATGCTGGGGATGGGCGCCGCGATCCTCGATGCGAGCAGCCTGGGCGACGGCGCGCAGCAGGCCACCGCGTCGGTCGCCGAGTCCATCGAGCGGGCCGACGGCTTCGCCCAGGTGTTTCCCGAGCACAAGTTCCGCATCGTCGAGGTGCTGCAGCAGCGCGGCCACATCGTCGGCATGACGGGCGACGGCGTGAACGACGCCCCGGCGCTCAAGAAGGCCGACTGCGGCATTGCCGTGTCCGGCGCGACGGACGCGGCACGCGCGGCGGCCTCAATCGTGCTCCTGACCCCCGGTCTGGCGGTGATCATCGACGCGATCAAGGAGAGCCGCCGCATCTTCCAGCGCATGAACAGCTACGCCATCTATCGCATTGCCGAAACGATGGGTGTGCTGTTGTTCATGACGCTGTCGATCCTGGTGTTCAATTTCTACCCCGTCACCGCCATAATGATCGTGATGCTGGCGCTGCTCAACGACGGCGCGATCCTGACGATTGCGTATGACAACGTGCACTATACGAACAAGCCCGAGGCGTGGAACATGCGCCTGGTGCTCGGGATCGCCAGCGTCATCGGCGTCGTGGGTGTCGTGGACTCGTTCGGCCTCTTCTACCTCGGGGAGCGCGTCTTTCATCTCGATCGCGCGATCATCCAGGCCCTGATCTACTTGAAACTCTCAGTGTCGGGCCACTTCAAGATCTTCCAGACCCGCACGCGCGGTCCGTTCTGGTCGATTCGTCCCGCCCGGATCCTGCTGGTGGCGGTGCTCGGCACGCAGGTGCTGGCAACGCTGATCGCCGTCTACGGATTGTTCATGCCTTCCATCGGGTGGCGGTGGGCCGCCATGGTGTGGGGCTACTCGTCGGTGTGGTTCCTCGTGAACGATCGCATCAAGTTGCTGGCGTATCGGGTCCTCGATCGGACGAAGGCGGAGCCGGTGTCCGGCTCGAGATCGGCGGCCGGAGCCGCGCGAAAGCCCGTGGTCAATGCGGCGGTGGCGGCCGATATGACGCCGCAGATCGCCACCCGGGCGTATGCCCTGTATGAGGCAGGGGGTCGCCGTGACGGGCATGCACTTCAGGACTGGCAGAAGGCGGAACAGGAGATTGGCTCAGGCGAGCGCCGGCCCAAATGAGCGAGAGACCAATGACGATCAGGGCGAGGGACTTTCTGGTGCGAGCCCACCGGAGGGTCAGGCTCGACAGATGGCCAACGAAGGTGAAACCCGCGTACGCAGCACCGGCGGAGTACAAGGAACTGCTGGACGAACACGTCAAGAAGTTGAGCGCGTTGCAGCGCCTCCTCTATGCGTCCAATCGCTCGGCGCTCTTGCTGATCTTTCAGGGGATGGACGCCGCCGGGAAGGACGGGGCAATCCGCCACGTCATGTCCGGCGTGAATCCGCAGGGTTGCGAGGTGTACGGCTTCAAACAGCCGAGCGCCGAGGAACTGGAACACGACTTCCTCTGGCGCACGACTCGCCGGCTCCCGGAGCGGGGGCGGATCGGGATCTTCAATCGGTCCTACTATGAGGAAGTGGTCGTCGTGCGCGTGCACCCGGAGTTGCTCCGCAACCAGCGGCTTCCCGACAGGGCGCTCGACGCCAAGCACATGTGGAGAGACCGGTATCGCTCGATCGTGGACTCGGAAGCGCATCTCCATCGGAACGGCACCCGGGTCGTCAAGATCTTCCTGCACCTATCGAAGGACGAACAGCGTCGGCGCTTTCTCGCCCGGGTCGACGAGGCGGACAAGCATTGGAAGTCCAGTCTCGCGGACATTCATGAGCGGAAATATTGGAGCAAGTACATGACGGCCTACGAGGCCTGTCTGCGTGCGACGAGCACACGTCACGCGCCATGGTACGTCGTGCCTGCCGACGACAAGGACAACGCCCGGTTGATCGTGTCGCGCATCGTGCTCGACGCGCTCGAAACGCTCCGGATGGACTATCCCGGGATCACGGCGAAGCGCCGCCGGGAATTGGCGGCGATCCGGAGCCAACTCGCCCGCTGATCCCGTCCGAGAGGCGTCGGCGACGCCCCGGGTAGCGGGTGGTAGTAGCCCGTTGGAGTGATGGTTCGGCGGACGCAGCCGGGCTACTCATTCACTACCGGTTACGGCTCGCACGCGGCATGCATGCCCGCGGCCCGCCGATCCGGGTGGGTATCCATCTCCAGAGGGCACCATGACATCGAAGCGTAATACGATCAACGACCGGATCGACAAGATGGCCGAGACGGCCAAGCGCACCGCGGCGAAGGTCGCGGATGCCAAGGACCGGGCGACGAAGGCCGGGGCGAAGCAGGTGCACGACGCGGGCCAGCACCTCAAGGACGCCGGCGAGAAGATCATGAAGAAGGCCGACACGCGATGAAACGGACCCTGGCAGTCATCGGGTTCCTGCTCATGGCGGGAACGAGTGCAACGGCGTACGCGCAGGGCGGCGGGCTGGGCATCAAGGGCGGGCTGTCGTATGGCAACGTCTCCAACAGCGGAGCGCTTCCGGGATCCGTTTCGCAGCGTTCGGGGTTCGCCATCGGGTTGAGCGGCAACACGGGCGGCGTGATCGGCCTGGGGATCGAAGGGCTCTATGCCCAGCGCGGCTTCGACAATTCGGTTGCCGCCGATGCGCGTCACCTGGACTACATCGACGTGCCGATCTATCTGCGGCTGGCGGCGCCTCTGGGCACGTTTGCCCCGTTCGCGTACGCCGGGCCCCAGGGTTCGTACGAACTGAACTGCGGCACCGACAGCGGCAACTGCCCCGATTCGGGGCGGCCCAAGATGACGTACAGCGGCGTCATCGGCGCCGGGGTGGCGTTCGGGATGCTTCACGGCTTGTCGATCGAGGGGCGCTACGTCTACGGCCTCACCGATCTCAAGCTGAACACCATTTCGACGACGCAGAGCTACCAGACGCGGTCATTCATGCTGCTGCTGGGACTCGGTTTCTAACCGACGGAGTTTCCGCCGGTATTCTTGTCGCACCAGTCGGCCACGCCATCGGGCGCGGGCGACTGGTGCGTTCTCATGTTGGAGACTACGCATGGACGATCAGAGCGCCGCCGTCGACGAAGCACGACGCAATGCCCAGCACGAGGCGATCAAGTCCCACGTTCAGCGCGACGTGAACGCGGACATTCAACAGCGGTCCGAGCAGGCGGGGTCGGTCGCGTCGGCGCAGGCGGACCACGTGGCGAGCGATCTGCGCGGTCGGGCGATCGCGGACGTCGCCAGCAAGGATCGGGAGGTCTCACGGGCACGCGGCCTAGCCCGGGGCGCGCAGGTGGCGGACTACGTCTTCTCGCTGCTCTACGGGCTGCTGGCGATCCGGCTGGTGCTCTCGATGATCGGGGCCCGCTCGAGCAACGGATTCGTCCGGGCGATCGGAGGGGTGACGGGTCCCTTCTTCGCGCTGTTCCGGGACATCGTGCCGAGCCCGTCGGTGGATGGGCGGTACACGCTGGTGGTGCCGATCATCGTGGCGTTGGCGTTCTACGCGCTGCTGCACGCAGCCATTCGCGCGGGGTTGCGCGTGATGGCGAACCGCCAGACGACGATCTGACCCGCGTCGCCTAGGCGCGCAAAGGCGGAAGTTCGACGAGCTCGAACCAGTACCGCCCCATCACCTTCAACGCATCGACGAGGCCGCTGAAGGTGACCGGCTTGGCGATGAAGGAGTTCACGCCGAGCTTGTAGCTCCGGGCGATGTCCTCTTCCTGGCGCGACGTAGACAGCACGACGATCGGGATGTCGCGAAGGTCGTCGTCCGCCTTGATCTCGCGCAGGCACTCGCGCCCGTCCTTCCTGGGCATGTTGAGGTCGAGGAGGATGAGGCCCGGGCGTGGCGCGCGGCCGTCCCCGCCGGCGTACTTGCCGCGGCGGTAGAGATAGTCCATCAACTCCTCGCCGTCCTCCACATATCGAACGTCGTTCGACAGATGGGCTTCATCGAGCGCCTGCCGAGTGAGCAGGCGATCGTCCTCGTCGTCGTCGGCGATGAGAATCATCACGGGAATGGAATTGCCCTTTAGCATGGTCAGAGGTCCACCGAAGTGAGTTGTCGGGCGGGCAGAACGACCGTGAACGTCGCGCCTTGCTCCGGCGTGCCGGTGGCGCTGATCGTGCCGCCGTGGTGCTCCACGATGCTGCGGCAGATGGCGAGCCCGATTCCGGACCCTTCATATTCCGCACGGCCGTGGAGCCGTTCGAACATTCCAAAGATGCGTTCCGCATACTGAGAGCCGAACCCGATGCCGTTGTCGGCGACGGTGAGGACGCACCGTCCGCCGTCGGCCGCGTGGGCGTCGATACGTACGACCGCCGGCCGTGCGGCGCTGCGGTACTTGAGCGCGTTGCTGAGCAGATTCTGCAGCAGCTGGCGCATCTGGAGCGGGTCGGCATCGATGACCGGCAGGTCCCCGACGTCCACCGTGGCGCCCGCCTCGGCGATCGTCGTTTCCAGGTCCGTCATGACCTCGCGCGCCAGGCGGGCAAGGTCGACGGGCACGAACGGCTGGGCGCGCGTGGTGACCCGGGCATACAGCAGCAGGTCGGCAATCAGGGTTCGCATGCGCGTGGCGGCGTTGAGCATGCGGTCGAGATACCCGCGAGCGTCGGCGTCGAGGGCCGGTCCGGCGGCCGCGTCGAGGCGCTCGCCAAACGCCAGGATCTTGCGCAGCGGTTCCTGCAGGTCGTGCGAGGCGACGGCGGCGAAGGCATCGAGAGCCGTGTTCGATCGCTGCAGTTCCCGGTGCTGGACCGCGAGCCGGTGCTCGGCGCGCCGCCGTTCGGTGACGTCCTCGATGGCCAGGAGAATAATCCGCGGATTGCCGGCACCCGATGCTACCAGGCGTGCGTTGAGCAGCATGACCTTGCGGCCGATGCCGGGAAACACGTGGTCCACATCGTAGTCATCGAGCTGCGCGTGCAATGGCAGCGTATCGCGCAGCAGCGTGTGCAGCGGCGGAATGTCCCACTGGCCATTGCCCAGGGTGAAGATCACCTGACCGATGGTGTCTTCGGGCGTGACCTGGAATGTGTGGAAGAAGGAGCGGTTGGCATGGGTGACGCGGAAGGTGGCGTCGAGCACGAGCAGCGGTTCGCGGACGGTGTCGACGATGTCGGCGAGCAGCCCGAGGGCGGCGTATACGTCTGCGACCGATTCGCCAATGGGCGTCGCTTCCACCGCTTCGGTGCTGGGTACCACGGCACTGCCTCTCGTGACGATGCGAATTCCTTTCGACGGGCGCTGCATCGGCGGACCGCGCGAACCGCTGTATGGAGCGTACTCCCGTTGACCCGCGCACGATAGGTGCGCGGAGCAGAAATCTGCCGCGGCGAGGACGTAGCACTTTGGTGCGATGGTTCCGGATTCCAGTTCGCGGTACACATCAAGGGCCTCTCGCAATGGTCGAGAGTGCCCGGCCTGCGATGCGCCCCGGCGCGTCGAGCCTAATCCGGTTGTTCACCCTCGACGTTCGGAGTGATTGCCATGTTCCAGACATCTCGTTTTCTCATGCTCGCCGCCGCGATGATGGTTGCGGTCCCGATGGCCGCGCAGCAGACGTCGCTCGATTCCACGTCGCGCGGCGTGGCGATCGGGACGCCCGCGACGTCCACAGCTCCAGCGGCGGCGATCGCGGCCGTAGGTCCGGTCATGCAGCCGGCCGGCGTGGTAGCGCGTCAACAGGCCTCGCCGCTCACGATGATGCCGATGCCGGTGAACGGCGAGAATTCGCAGAACCTGGCGTTGATGCTTGTCGGCGGCGCCGGCCTCATCGTGGGCGCGATCATCGGCGGCCAGTCGGGCACGATTGTAATGGTGGGAAGCGGCGTCATCGGGCTGGTCGGCCTGTTCCGATATCTGCAGTAGCGTGGCGGCGGCCGGCGGGGCTCCTTCCATGGGCGTTATCATGGAAGGAGCCGCGGGCGCCGGGGTCTAGCAATCTGAGCAGCGACCCCCGAGATTGCGTATCTACGCATACGACAACGTGGGGCGTTGACCGCCGCTGGCGCCATGGCGGACCGATCTCCCGCGCAGCGCCAGGGGCTGCATGATCAGCGTCGCGATCATCGAAGACAATCGTCTCGTTCGTGAGGGCATCGCTGAGATGCTCAACGACCTGCCCGACGTGAGTGTCGTGCTCGCGGCGACGAGCCTCGATACGGCGAAGCTGAAGGATGTGAATCCACGGGTGGTGCTGCTGGACGTGGGATTGCAGGATCGGAGCAGCCTGCGACTGGCGGAGACGGTGCAGCGGGAGATGGCTGACTCACGGGTGATCGTGATGGATCTGCTGCCCATCCACGAGGAGATCGCCCAGTTCGTGAACGCGGGCGTGGCCGGGTTCATCCTGAAGGACGCCACGTTTGACGATTTCGTGGGCACCATCCGGTCGGTGGCCGATGGCGTGCGGGTACTGCCGCCGCCGATGACGGGCACGCTGTTCTCGCAAATTGCCAAAGCGGCGGTGCAGCGGGGCGGGGCGGCGGCGCTGGAATCGGTGCGGATGACGCAACGCGAGCGCGAGGTGATCGGACTGATCGCGGTGGGGATGAGCAACAAGGAAATCGCCCAGCGGCTGAACATCGCCACCCACACGGTGAAGAGCCACGTGCGGAACATCATGGACAAGCTGGCCCTGCACACCCGCCTGCAGATCGCCGCCTACGCGCACGACCAGGACGACTAGCCGTCCGTCCGTGCGGGGGCCCGCCGGCCCCCTCTCCAACCCCCGAATATCCTAGTCCCCCAAAGGGACTACTTCCTCTTTCACCTGATCAGGCGATACGAGGCGGGCCCGGGCGCGCCTAATCTCAGGGTATCTCCCTGGTGACGTGACAGGTCTATGGGTGAGCTGGGCGCACCGGCATGGCCGGCGACCCGCAGGTCCCTCTCTCTCGCGGCCACTGCGCCGAGGACCCATGTCACGTACCCTCATTGCCGGACTGCTGTCGTTCGGCCTACTCGCGTGCGCCGGGGCCGAGAGCAAGAACCTTCCCGGCACAAGCGGCTCCCCCGCCAGCACCGGCAGTGCCGCCGGCGTCGTGGCGTCGACGGCCCGTACGCTGCCCGGCGGTTCCGCCGTGGCGGTGACGATTCAGGATGCGATCTCATCGCGCACCAACACCGTGGGCCAGCACGTGAACGGCGTCGTGAGCGGCGACGTGATGGATGACGCGGGTCTGGTGGTCATTCCGAGCGGATCGCCGGTTGTGCTGACGATCTCGGAGTTGGGACCGGCCCTGAATTCCGGGCAGAAGGACGGCGCGATCGCGCTGCGCGCCACCTCGGTGACGGTCGGCGGGACGACGTACGACCTGGGCGCGACGGTCGGCGCGGTGCCGCACACGCTCGAAGGCCGCGGCGTGACGAAGAGCGCGGTCGGAAACGTGGCCGTGGGCACGGCGATTGGCGCCGTAGTCGGCCAGGCGATCGGCAAGAATCAGAAGAGCACGATCATCGGTGGCGCCGTCGGCGCCGTGGCGGGCGGCGCGCGCGCGGCGACCGTAGCCGACCGTGACGTGGTCGTGGCGTCGGGCACCCGGATCACGCTGACGCTCACCCAGTCGTTGACGATTTCCTCGAACTAGGGCGCATCCGCGCCCGTTCGCGTTCACATGCAACAGGTCAGGAGGAGTTCGATGAAACAGTCTCTTGCGAGCCGCGCGATTCACGCGCTGGCGCGACGCGGGTCGATGACGACGGTCATCGCCGCGGTGACAATCGCCGGGTTGTTCACGGCGTCGTGCGACGTGCACGGCGTGAGCGATCCCGGCACGCTCTCGGCGATCAGCATTTCGCCGAATCCTGCGTTGATGGCCATCAACGGCACGCAGCAATTCACCGCGGTCGGCACCGATTTCTCGGGCGCCACCGTGGTCATTCACCCCACGTGGTCGGTGGCGGCGGGCGGCGGGACGATCGGCACCTCCGGGCTGTTCACGGCGGGCACGCTGAGCGGTTCCTACCTCAAAACCGTCACGGCCACGAGCGGCAGCATGTCGGCAACGGCAACGGTCGTCGTGTCGGCGGGTCCGCTGGCCACGATCGTCGTCACGCCGAACCCCGTATTGATGGGGAGCGGTACGACGCAGCTGTTCATCGCGGTCGGGAAGGACGCGTCGGGCAACCTGGTGCCGTTCACGCCGACCTGGTCGGTGGTGGCCGGCGGCGGAACAGTATCGAGCACCGGCACATTCACGGCCGGCGCGGTATCGGGCACCTATAACAACACGGTGCAGGCGAGCGCGGGCGGCATTACGGGCACCGCGACGGTGACCGTGGTACCGGGCGCGCTGGCGACGATCACGGTGACGCCGAATCCGGACACGCTGGCGGTGGGCGTCACGAAGCAGTTCACGGCCGTGGGGAAAGACATCACGGGTAACGTCGTGGCCATCGCGCCGGTCTGGAGCGTGGTCAACGGCGGCGGCACTATTGGCAGCGCAGGGCAGTTCACCGCCGGCAGCACGCTGGGCACCTATGCCGGCACGGTCAAGGCGACCAGCGGCGCGATCTCGGGCACGGCCACGGTTACCGTAACCGCGGGACCGCTCGCCACGATCACCGTCACGCCGACACCGGCGAGCATGGTCATCGCGACGACGCAGCAGTTCACGGCCGTGGGCAAGGACCTCGGCGGCAACGTCGTGGCCATCAGCCCCACGTGGACCATCGTCGCCGGTGGCGGCACGGTCGGCCTCACCGGTCTATTCACGGCGGGCAACCTCACCGGGACGTACACCAATACGGTGCGGGCGAGCAGCGCCGGCATCGCCGGCTTCGCGACGGTCATCATCACCAGCGGTCCGCTGGCGTCGATCACCGTGACACCGAATCCGGTGTCGATGCAGGCCAGTACCACCCAGCAGTTCATCGCGGTCGGCAAGGACGCGAGCAACAACGTGTTCCTGATCACGCCCGTCTGGACCGTGGTGAACGGCGGCGGCGCGATCGGCTCGAGCAGCGGCATCTTCACCGCCGGGCTCGCGTCCGGGACGTATAACAACACGGTCATGGCCACCAGCGGCGCGATCTCTGGCACGGCGACCGTGACCGTCACGCCGCCGGCTCCGCCGCCGTCGCTGGTCAACCTGCTGACGGCAGCTCCCAACGGCATCATGGCCGGCACAGCCGTCACCTGCATCACGGGGGGCACCATCAACGCCAACGTGAGCATCAGCCCAGGCAACACGATCACGGGCTTCGGGCCGTGCGTCATCACGGGCGTGCAGCATCTGGCCGACGCGGTCGCGCTGCAGGGGCAGATCGATCTGACCGCTGCCTACAACACGCTGTTCGGACTGCCCTGCCCGCCGGCGAACGCGATCGTCGCCGACCTCGGCGGCACCACCAAGCCGGCAGGCGTCTACTGCACCGCGAGCAGCATCGGCGTGACGGGTACGCTGACGCTGGACGGCGGGGGAGACCCGAACGCGACGTTCGTCTTCCAGGCCGGGACCTCGCTGATCACGGCGGGGAACGTGGTCCTAATCAACGGCGCGCAGGCCAAGAACGTGTACTGGCAGGTCGGAACATCGGCCACGCTGGGCACGGCGTCGCAGTGGCAGGGCAACATTCTCGCCCTGACCAGCATCACGCTGGTGGACAACGCAACCTTGCTCGGACGCGCGCTTGCTCGGAACGGCGCGGTTTCGCTGGGCACCAACAACGTCATCAACCTGCCGTAACGTCGACGATGGCTGGGGCCGGACGACCGTCCGGCTCCAGCCACGTTCCGGCCACGCGTTCTACAAGGAGAGTTACATGTCGATCAGGGCATTCACGGTTGGAGTCGCGGCGCTGGTATGGGCCGTGCCGGCCGCAGCGCAGCAGCGGGGGACGATGGAGTTCGGCGCATTCGGCAGCGCGGCGTCGTTCGACAACAGTCTCAGTCTCAAGACCGGGTTCGGCGGCGGCGGGCGGGTGGGGATGTATCTCGATCCCCGCTGGTCGATCGAGTTCGAAGACGCCGAGATGCGGGCCACGCGCCCCAATGGCCTGACGAACGTCAATGTGGGCCTGCTATCCGGGCGCCTCGTGGCCGTGCCGATCAAGAGCGGCGGGTTCTCCTTCCTGCTCGGCGCGGGCGCCGGCGTCTCCACGGAGACCAACTTCCTCCACAGCTACGGCGTGGATGGACTGGTCGGCATGAAGTTCGCGCTGAGCAACAGCGCGGCGCTGCGCATCGACGGCGTGTGGGATTGGCTCGCCAATAACAATTGGAAGTCGTACCGGAGCGTGCGGGTCGGGCTCAGCCTGTATCGCCGGCCGGCCCAGGCAGTTCGGACGGTCACCGTCATGAGTCCTGCGCCTGCAGCGATGGTATCCGTGAACCAGGACTCGGTGAGCGCGATGGAAACCCGCCGGTTGCGCGACCGCGACGCGGCGCTCAGCGCGCTGCGCGATTCCCTGAACAACGCCCCGGTGGCCGCGGCGCCGTACACGTCGGCTGCCACGCTCGCCACGATGCAGGCCCGCATCCACTTCGCGTTCAACAAGTCGGACATCACCGACTCGGCGAAGGCGATTCTCGACGAGAAGGTCGAGGTGTTCCGCTCCAATCCGAGCATGACGATCGTCATCCGCGGGTACACGGACACGGTGGGCACCGACGCCTACAACATGGCGCTGGGCGAACGGCGCGCGCAGGCGGCGAAGGCCTACATCGTGTCGCAGGGCATCGATGCCAGCCGGATCATCGTTCAATCGAAGGGTGAGAGCCGCCAGATTCCGGATTCCCAGGGCGCGGCCGGCGAAGCGCAGAACCGCCGGGCGGTGTTCGAGCTGTTGATCGTGCCGGCCGTCGTGAAGCCCGAGTAGGGAACGCGACATGCTCATGACCTTCGCGATCGTGCTCGTCGTGCTGTGGCTGCTCGGCGTCGTCACGGCGTACACGATGGGCGGACTGATTCACATTCTGCTCGTCGTCGCCATCATCATGGTCCTGGTGCGGGTGATCCAGGGCCGGAAGATCCTGTAGGCATCAAAGACAAGAGCAAAGAGAGGATTCGCGCACCGGGGGCTGTCCCCGGTGCGCTCACTCACACCAATGAGGCACAGGCCATGACTTCTTATCGGTCATATCACATGCGCAGTCCGGCGCTCCGCGCGGCACTGCTCGTATCGCTCGCCGCGATTCTCTCCTCGTGCGCCATGCTGAGCAAGAAAGGCAACGGGGCGCTGATCGGCGGCGGCGCCGGCGCCGGGGTCGGCGCCGTGATCGGCAATCAGACGGGGTCCACCGCCCGCGGCGCAATCATCGGCGCCGTGGTGGGCGGGCTCGCCGGCACGATCATCGGCAATCAGATGGACCAGCAGGCCAAGGGCATCAAGCAGACGGTTGACGGCGCGACGGTAGAGCGGGTGGGCGAGGGCATCCAGGTGACCTTCGCGTCCGGGCTGCTGTTCGCATTCGACGCCTCGCAGGTGCTGCCCGACGCGGCGGCGAATCTGCGCAGTCTGGCGGCCAGCCTGAATCAGTACCCGAATACTAATGTTTTGATCGTCGGTCACACCGACGCATCCGGCGCGGCCGACTACAACCAGGCGCTGTCGGAACGCCGCGCCAAGGCGGCGGCCGATTACCTCGTGTCGCAGGGCGTGAACGCATCACGGGTGCGCACGACGGGCCGTGGCGAGATGGAGCCGGTGGCGAGCAACGCCACCGACGCCGGCATGGCGCTCAACCGGCGGGTGGAAGTGGCGATCTACGCCAACGCCGCCGCGGTGACTGCGGCGGGCGGGCAGTAAGCGCCACCGCACCAAGTGCCCAGAAATCGCGCGCGCGGCACAACGACGTTGAACATTTGAGTACGGCGCCCATGAGAACCCATCTCACGCCACCCGGTCAGGGGAACGGGGGCGCCGGCGTCAGGTTTCTGCGGATGCCCTTCCGGAAATCCTCCCACTGGTTGGGCAGCGTCACGCGGTGGATCTCACAAGCATACGCCGAAGGGCTCCGGAGGAGCCTTGGCCGCTGGTTGGGCATGTGCACCGGAGATCGACCGAGGCAGATGAGGCCAGTCGGGAACGTTCGTCCCCGCTGGCCAACCGTATGCCAACGCTTCATACTAACAACGCGAGTGGGTCTTCGGCCCGTTGGAGCCGCCGCCGGTTGCCGGCGGGCGCGGGAGACCGATCAGCCGGGAGGGCGATGATCGACGTCGCCATCATCGAGGACAATCGCCTCGTGCGCGAAGGCATGGCCAGCATGTTGGCCGAGTTGCCCGACGTGCGTGTCGTGCTGGCCGCTCCCAGCGTCGAGACGGCGCAGCTCCTCGAGTGCCAGCCGCGGGTCGTGCTGATCGACGTCGGCCTGCAGGGGCGGAGCAGCCTGCATCTGGCCAAGACCGTGAAGAACAGCATGGCGAACGCAGAGGTCATCGTCATGGACCTCCTTCCGGTGCACCAGGAAGTCGCGGAGTTCGTGCACGCGGGGGTGGCCGGGTTCATCCTCAAGGATGCGACGTTCGAAGAGCTGGTGGGAACGATCCGGTCGGTGGCCGGCGGCGCTCGGGTGTTGCCGCCGCGGATGACGGGCACGCTGTTCTCCCAGATCGCCGAGGCGGCGGTGGTGCGGGGACGAGAGTCGGCGCTGGCCTCGGTGCACCTCACGGAGCGGGAGCGTGAAGTGATCGAGCTGCTCGCGGGGGGGATGAGCAACAAGGAGATCGCGAGGCGGCTCGATATCGCGGTGTACACCGTCAAGAGCCACGTGCGCAACATCATGGACAAGCTGGCGCTGCACACGCGCTTGCAGATCGCCGCCTACGCGCACGAGCACGAGCAGGACGAGTAGCCCGCCGACGCGCTGATCCGCCGCGGCCCGTTCAGCCGTTCGCGCACCCGTTGGCGCACGCCATGAATGGCATGGGTCCGCGTGCCCCGGCTAGTCGCGGCCGATCGCGGCATTTGGCATCCGCCCGCGCCACCCACGCCCCTCGCGCGTGATCGTCCCTCTGATCCGAAAGACGTACCCCACGCGTCACCCGTTTTAGCGATACGCGCGTTGCGACAGGTGGGCTAACATTTCCCTAATGGCGTGCGCGCACGTTATGGCCGCTGGTGGGTGAAGCAGCAACGCGGCCGCGCGAGCACCCCGTGCTGGACGTTCGGAGCATAGCGGTCGGAGCACCAGTCGTGACGGTCATCATCAGGTCAGGAGGAGTTCGATGCAACGCTTCATGAGTAGCCGCGTGGGACAAGTGCTGGCGTCGCACGCGAACATCGCACGCATCATTGCGGTGCTCGCCGTCGTCGGCCTGTCCACCGCGTCCTGCGACGTGCACGGGGTCAGCGATCCCGGCACGCTGTCCGCAATTACGGTCACGCCGAATCCGCAGGTCCTGGCGGTGAACGGCACGCAACAGTTCACGGCGATCGGCACGGACTTCTCCGGGGCCCGGGTGCCGATCACGCCGACCTGGTCGGTGGCCGCGGGCGGCGGCACGATCAACAGTGCCGGCATGTTCACTGCGTCCGCGCTGGCGGGAACCTATTCGAATACGATCGTGGCCACGAGCGGCAGCCATTCGGCGAACGCCACGGTGGTCGTGATCGCCGGTCCGCTGGCGACCATCGTCGTCACGCCGACCCCGGTGCTCATGGGGAACGGCACGACGCAGCAGTTCGTCGCCGTGGGCAAGGACGCGGCGGGGAATATCGTGCAGTTCACGCCCACCTGGTCCGTCGTGGCGGGGGGCGGGGCGGTGAACGGCACCGGCCTGTTCACGGCCAATGGGCCGGCGGCCACGTACACCAATACGGTCCAGGCCAGCAATGGCGGGATCACCGGCTTTGCAACGGTCACGGTGGTGCCGGGTGCTCTTGCATCCATCACATTGGCGCCGAATCCGGCCACCATGTACGTGGGCGCCACGCAGCAGTTCACGGCCGTCGGCAAGGACGGCGCCGGGAACGTGGTGCCCATCACCCCGACGTGGTCCGTCGTGGCGGGTGGCGGGACGATTAACGGCGCGGGCCTCTTCACCGCGGGCACGACGCCGGGCACATATACGAATAGCGTGAAGGTAACGAGCGGTAGCATCTCTACCACGGCGACGGTCATTGTGACTGCCGGCCCGCTGGCCACTATCACCGTGTCGCCGACTCCGGCGACGCTGGCCATCAATGGGACGCAGCAGTTCTCGGCCGTGGGCAAGGATCTCGGCGGCAACGTCGTGACTATCAGTCCCACCTGGACCGTGGTCGCCGGCGGCGGCACGGTCGGGAGTTTGGGCCTGTTCACGGCCGGCACCGTGATCGGAACGTACACCAACACCGTCCGGGCCAGCAGCGCCGGCATCGCCGGCTACGCGACGGTCATCGTCACCAGCGGTCCGCTGGCGTCGATCACCGTGACGCCGAATCCGGTGTCGGTCCAGTCGGGCAACACGCAGCAATTCATCGCCGTCGGTCGGGACGCGAGCAACAACGTATTCCTGATCAATCCGGCCTGGTCGGTGATCAATGGCGGCGGCACGATCGGCTCGAGCAGCGGCCTGTTCACGGCCGGTGTCGCGGCCGGCACATACAACAACACGATCCAGGCCACCAGTGGCGCGATCTCCGGCACGGCGACGGTCACCGTCACCGCCGTCGCTCCGCCGCCGTCGCTCGTCAATCTGTTGACGGCCGCGCCGAACGGCATCATGGCCGGCCAGTCGGTTACCTGCATCACCGGCGGCATCATCAACGCCGACGTGAGCGTCAGCCCGGGAAACACGGTCACCGGGTTCGGCCCGTGCATCATCACGGGCGTGCAGCATCTGGCGGACGCGGTTGCGCTGCAGGGGCAGACGGATCTGACGGCAGCATACAACACCCTGTTTGGCCTCCCGTGCCCGCCGGCAAACGCGATCGTCGCGGATCTCGGTGGCACGACCAAGGCGGCCGGCGTTTACTGCACCGCCAGCGGCATCGGCGTGACGGGCACGCTGACGCTGGACGGCGGCGGAGATCCGAATGCGACCTTCGTCTTCCAGGCCGGGACGTCTCTTGTCACGGCGGGCAACATCGTCCTCATCAATGGCGCGCAGGCCAAGAACGTCTATTGGCAGGTCGGCACCTCGGCTACGCTGGGCACCGCGTCGCAGTGGAAGGGCAATATCCTCGCCCTGACCAGCATCACGCTGGTGGACAACGCCAACCTGATCGGCCGCGCGCTGGCCAGGAACGGATCGGTCACGCTGGGCACGAACAACGTCATCACGCTCCCATAGGACCACCGGGCGCCGGGGCCGGACGATCGTCCGGCTCCGGCCCCGATTCTCACGGCGGGGGCTGCCGGACGGGACGGCACGGTTGCGACGACAGTGAACAGGCCACGAAGGTCTCAAGGAGATGCACATGTCAATCAGAACATTCGCGGTTGGAATCACGGCGCTGGTGTTGGCCGTGCCCGCCGCAGCACAGCAGCGGGGGACGATGGAGTTCGGCGCGTTCGGCAGCGCCGCGTCCTTCGACAACGCGCTCAGCCTCAAGACGGGCTTCGGGGGAGGGGGGCGGGTCGGGATGTTCCTCGATCCCCGCTGGTCGATCGAGTTCGAAGACGCCGAGATGCGGGCCACGCGGCCGAACGGCCTCAAGGACGTCAATGTCGGCCTCTTGTCTGGCCGGCTGGTGGGCGTGCCCATCCAGAGCGGGGGATTCTCCGTTCTGCTGGGCGCCGGCGCCGGCGTATCCACGGAGACGAACTTCCTGCACAGCTACGGCGTGGACGCCCTGGCCGGCATGAAGTTCGCGCTCAGCAACAACGCCGCGCTGCGCATCGACGGCGTCTGGGATTGGCTCGCCAACAATGACTGGAAGTCGTACCGGAGCGTGCGCGTCGGGCTCAGCCTGTACCGGAAGCCCGCGCATGAGATCCGGACGGTGACGGTGACCACGCCCGGGCCCACGGTGACGGTGGTCCAACACGACGATTCGGTGAGCGCGATGGAGATACGCCGTCTGCGGGCGCGGGACGCGGAACTCCAGACCCTGCGGGATTCGCTCAACAATCGGCCGGCAGCGGCCGTCACCTCTGCCGCCACGCTGGCCACGCTGCAGTCCGTGATCCACTTCGGCTTCAACAAGTCGGTGCTCACCGATTCCGCCAAGGCGATTCTCGATGAGAAGGTCGAGGTGTTCCGCGCCAATCCCGCGATGACGATCGTGATCGTCGGACACACGGACCTCATTGGAACCGACGCGTACAACATGGCGCTTGGCGACCGACGGGCCGAAGCCGCGAAGGCGTATATCGTGGGGCGCGGCATCGACGCGAGCCGCATCGTCATCGAATCCAAGGGGGAGAGTAACCCCATCACGACGGCGCCGGGCGTCGCCGGTCAGGCACCGAACCGCCGGGCAATCTTCCATCTGTTGATCGCCCCGGATGTCGTGAAGCCATAGGGCTCGGGCTCGTTCCGGGCTGAACATCGGCTCACCGGAACCAGGTTGGGCGCGGACGCCGCGCCCGACCGGTTTCCGGCCACGGGGTGCAGATAAGGCGGAGGACCGACGGATGCGACCAAGCAAGTTCACGGAGGAGCAGATCGTTCAGGCGCTCCGGCTGGTGAAGGGAGGAACCCCTGCCGTGCAGGTCTGCCGGAAACTGGGCATCACGGAGACCACCTTCTACCGCTGGCGCAGGAAGTACGAGGGCGCGGGGTCGGGCGAGCCGCGAACGGTACGTGCCCTGAGGGAAGAGAATCAGAAGCTCAAACAGATCGTGGCGAACCTCCTGCTCGAGAAGCACGAATCGCCGGAAGGTCGCGGAAAGCACTCGTAATGCCGGTGTGCCCCTGGCACGCCGGCGCGTCGACCAACGCCCTCGGGCGCGGAGGATCTCGACATGCTGATGACAGTGGCAATCATTCTGATCTTGCTCTGGGCACTCGGACTCGTCACGTCGTACACCATGGGCGGACTGATTCACATTCTGCTCGTGGTCGCAATCATCGTGATCCTGGTGCGGGTGATCCAGGGTCGGAAGATCATGTAGGTCAACCCGGGGAAATGCAGCGATGAATCCAATCAAGACGGCGGGCCTGGTGCTGATCGTGGCCGGCGCCCTGGGGCTCGCGTATGGCGGCTTCACGTACACCAGACGTTCGCACGAGGCGCAGGTGGGGCCGTTCTCCATGACGATGCAGGACCGGCAGACGGTGACCATTCCGATCTGGGCGGGACTCGCCGCGGTGGTCGTCGGGGGCGTGCTGTTGCTCCTGCCCGTCGGGAAGCAGTAGACGTTATCGCGCGCATCTGGAATGCACTGACGCCATGGACCGTGCCACCGCCACCGCCGCCTATCACCTACTCTCGGTGGCCGGTCCCGGGCTCACCGCGCTGGGCGCCGGGCTGCTTGCCTTCGACGTGATGCGGGGCCCATTTCGCCTGAACCACCGACAGCAACACGCCGAGCGCCTCGAGACCGCCGCGGCCCTGCGCGACGACTCGGCGCGTCCCTTCGCGACGGCGGTTGATGGACGCTCGACCGAGGAGCGCAAGATCGCGGTGGCCCGGATCAACGACCGATTCGACCGGGCGATCGGGCGCGTGAAGCGCGTGTTCGACCGGGCGGTGACTCTGGAGTCGGACCGTGCCTTCTACCTGGGCGTCCTGGGGCTCGTGCTGGTCGGCCTTGGCGGAATCTGCGAAACAACGGCGGCCACTCTCGAATGGGTCGCGCACGTGCGATAGGAGCGGACGATGGGCAACGACGGGCGAGCATGGCGTGTCGGGATCGCGATGGTCATGCTGGCGCTCGCGCCGGTCGAAGCCGTCCCGGCGCAGCGTGCCCCGGCGGCACCGCGCGCCTCTTGCAACGGCGAACCGATCACCGCCATCGAGATCCGCTCGTCCCCGCCCGCGTTCAGGAATCTGGCGGAACGCTGGCGCACAGCGGCGGATATCGTGGGCCTCCATCATACGGTGACCAGGCCGCGCGTCGTGACGGCGTACCTCCAGCTCGCCGTCGGCCAGCGGTGCACCGAACGCAACCGCAGCGAATCGGAGCGCCTGCTGCGCCTCCAGCCGTATCTCGCCTCGGCGTCCGTGCGCACGGTGAGCGACGGAGCCGGCGGCGTACGCGTCATCGTGCAGACGGTGGACGAAGTGCCGGTCATCGCCGGCGTGCGCATGCGGGGGCTGGCGCCGGTACGGCTCACCGTCGGCAGCGAGAACGTGTCGGGCGAGGCGCTGACGGTCGCCCTGAGCGGCGAACGCGGGCTGGGGTACCGGTCCGGCATCGGACTGCGTCTGGCGCAGTACGGCGCCTTCGGCCGTCCGTACACGATTGCCGCCGACGCCCAACGCTACCCCCTCGGCGGCGAATGGTCGCTGGTGTTCGCGCATCCCTTTCTCACCGATCTGGAGCGCAACGCCTTTCACGCCGGCGCCGAAGAATCGCGGGTGTACTATCCCGTGGTGCGGCCGGCGGGGGAGAATCTCGCATTGTCCGTGCGCCGGTCGACGTACGATTTCGGCGCCGTGACGCGGGTCGGGCGCGGACGCGTGGTGGGGGTCGTGGGCGCGGCGTTGATCGGCGAGGACGTGCGCACCGCCCCCGGACCGGTGATCGTCTCCGATACCGGCCTCGTCAGCGTGCCCACCGACTCGGCGCTCGGCGGGCGCTTTCCGGCGTTCCGCGTGATGCGGCTGACGGCGATCGGCGGACTGCGGGCGCTGCGCTTCGAAACGGTGAGCGGATTCGACGCCCTCACGGCGGCCCAGGACGTCGGCACCGGGGTGCAGTTCGGCGCGCTGGCCGGCCCGAGCATGTTCGCGTCGACGCTCAAGAGCGACATCTTCATGTCGGGCGACGTGTACGCCGGGCTCGGCAGTCCAACCTCGTTCTTCATGCTGCACTACACCGCCGAAGGGCGGGCCGACCGGGCCACGCACCGGTGGGACGGCTTCGTGGGCAACGGGCGCCTGGCCTGGTACGCGCAACCGGTCGAGGCGTACACGCAGATCGTGAGCCTCGAGACGTCGGCCATTCAGCACCTCGCTTTTCCATTTCAACTCACGTTCCAGGATCACGACGGGGGCCTGCGCGGCTACCCGAATGCGACCTTCGCCGGCGGCCGCCGGGCCGTGATGCGGGTGGAGGAGCGCCGCCTGCTGCCGGCCGTGAACAAACGGGCCGACCTGGCGATCGGCGCGTTCGTGGATGCCGGCAAGCTGTGGGCCGGCGACGTGCCCTACGGCGTCACGACCAGCGTCCGGACCTCGGTCGGAATCTCACTGCTGAGCGCGATCCCAGCGGGAGGCAAGCGGACGTACCGCCTCGACATCGCGGTACCGCTCAATCGCCCGCCCGGCGGGGCACGGTGGGAGCTGCGGTTCAGTTCGGCGGACCGCACGCAACTCCTGTGGCGGGAGCCCGCGGACATCGCGCGGGCCCGAGCGGGCGCGGTGCCGGCGAATCTTCTCAGCTGGTCGGCGCGGTGAGCGCGCGGCGATCGTGGGGAACTTCCGGGCAATCAGCGAAGACCTGAATGGACGGAAGGCACCGATTGGCGAGCCTAGCCGTGCCTCCAGAACCATACGGACCAGTCGTCCGCGCCATGTTCTTCCATATAGTAGACGAATCCGCGCTCGGACAGAATGCCGATCAGTGGCACCGGCGCGAGCGGCGCGCGCACGCGGAGCACGTGACCGTGGCTCAGAGCATCCACCGCGGCCATGATCCTCGCGAACGGCTCGCGACCCATGCGGAGATCCTCGCGGACGTCGACGTCCACGACCGGCGCTGCCTCCGGGAACTCGACGTACTCTCCATTCGGCGTAACGGCGTAGATGGGACTCATCGGGAAATGGGCGATGATCGCGGCGCCGTGGCAGGGCCCCACCACATGCGCGCGATCTGGTAGCAGAAGACCAGCGCCGCGATCAGGAAGACCATGGCACCGGCGCGAACGCCGATCGTGACCGCCGTCGCAATCCCGGCGAGCATCAGGACAACGCCGCCGACGCACATGGTCAGCTGCGCCATGGCGAGCGGTCGCGAATACAACTCGGCGACACTCGGCACACGGCCGCGGTTCAGGCGCCCGGCGAACCGCGCCGTCCAGGCCAACGTCGGAACGATCTCGTAGGCGAATCCCGTCACGAAGGGCACGAAGCCGCCCAGCAGCCCCGCAACGACGTACGCGGTGCCCCATCGCCCGTGGGCGCCCCCCAGGGCGAGCACGATGGGACCTACGATCGCGGCGGCGCCGAAGAAGGGAAGCCCCGCGGCCACGAACCGCATGCCCACGTCGAGCGTCGGCCGGGTGCGATTCCTATAGAACAGCAACGCCTGCCAGAGGAACGCCGCCACGCCGAGGTCGAGCAGCGCCGCGCCGGCCCAACTTGCCGGTGGAATCGCGGCGACGAGTCCGGTCGCGAGCACCGGAACGCCCAGCGCGAGCGCGATCAGGGCGCGCCGGGTCCAGCGCGCATTGGCTGCGTGGGCGACGAGAAACATCGGCAACAGCCGGCGCGAGACGCCGACGACGATGATCATCGCCCACCCGACAACGGCGACGTGAAAGTGGGCGGCAAGGATACGCACGCGCGCCGAGGCGACGAGTCCGGTATGGAGATTGTCGCTGAGGACGAGCCCGAGGGCGAGCGTGGACGCCAGGAACGCAATGCCGAGGGCGACGGCGGTCCACGTCGCGTCGCGCGACCGGCCGCCGGCGAGCGTGGCGGCCACGTGAGCGACCGCCAGCGTCGCCCCCAGTGCGACGCAGGCGACGCCGAGGACGAGCAATGGCGTGATGGCCGTCGCGACACCGACCGCGAACAGGCCGACGCCGGGCGCCAACGTCCAGAAGGAAGCGCGGGCGAGGCGCAACGACCGAATGGGGGCGCCCAACGCCATGGGGAGCAGCTGGCCGAGCGCGCCGAGAATCGTGAGCGTGAGCCACCCGAGGGTGAACAGGTGCGTGACGCCCGCCACGCGCGGGGCCAGATACATCCCGTGCGCGAGTTCTGGCGCAATCCACACGAGTCCCAACGCGCCGGCCACCAGGTACAGCGTGGAGGCGAGGAAGTGCTGCATCACCAACCGCGAGGGTGCGGTCGCGGGCCGCGCATCCCGGGCCGGACCGGGTCGGGCCCGCGGTTCCGTAGAGGGTGGGCGCCGGGCGTCGGCGCTGGGCTGCATGACTTCCATGGCGTTCAGGCTCCGGTGCGATGCTGGCGAACGATCGTTTGGGTGGCCGGCGGGAGAGGTGACGGTTGTCGCACGACGCCGCTATTCGAAGCGCGACCGTTCTCCCGGGCGGCCCATGGTTCGCAACTGGTCCAGATCGGGAATGCGGAGCCGCTTACGCGGGAGCGGCTGAATAACGCCCTTCTGCGCGAGCTGCTTGAAGGCGCGCGACACCGATTCGCGGGCGGTGCCGAGTTCGAACGACAGTTCTTCCTGGGTTCGGCTGAGCGTGACTTCGACGCCGGTCGGCGTTGCCTTCCCGTGCTGCTCGGCGTACTCCGCCAGATAGCTCGCTAGTCGCGCGGCAACGTCGCGGAAGGCGAGTGTCTCCGTGACGTGCACGAGGTGGCGCAGTCGCTTGCCCAGTTCGCGGATCACGGCGCCGGCAACGTCCGGGTTCTCGCGATAGAGCGCCTCGAACTCGACGCGGGGCACGAAGATGAGGCGCGATTCCACTTCCGCGATGGCCGAGGCGGGATACGGGCCGCCGTCGAACAACGGGAGTTCGGCGACGGGCCGGCCCGGCCCTTCGATCTGCAGAGTCTGCTCGCGGCCAGTGGGGCTGGTGCGGTAGATCTTCACGCGGCCGGTCTCGATCACGTAGAGGCCGCGGCATGGATCGCCGGTGGTGAACAGCACGTGGCCGGCGGCATAGGTGCGGCGCACGCTCCGGGCGACGAGCCGGGTGATCGCGTCGTCGGCGAACGTCGCGAAGAGCGGGAGGCGGGTCAAGACCTGCCGGATGTCGTCAGCGGAGCGAGGCATTGACGACAGGGGAGCGGAGGGTTGGGAGCCGATGGTGGCGGGTGTGACAACAGTCACGCGTTCCGCCTGCCGGATCCGTCAGAATGTCGGGGGCGACCAACGCCGGGCGCCCATTCTGCACAAGGGACGCATCTGGACGGCGCCGGGCGATGCCTCGGCCGCCAATACCCCTTCGGGAGAATACCTCATGCTTGCAGTCGATCAACTGGATCCGGCGATGACCGTGAAGGAACTGATGGCACGCGATTCGCGGACCATCGCGGTATTCCAGCGTCTGGGGATGGATACCTGCTGCGGCAGCGCGCTGGCGATTGCCGACGCGGCGCGGCGTGAAGCCGTCAACCTCGAGGCCCTGCTCGCCGAGCTGCGTGCGGCCCTCGTCGCGGCGTAGCGGGAGCGGCGCCGCATGCATTCGCTCGTTCGGCGGTACATCAAGACGGCGATCGGCTTTCTGGCGGTGGGGCTGGCGATCGGTGGATGGATGATCGTCGAGCGCGAGTTGTTGGGACGGTATCCTGGCCCGTACGAGGTGAGCGCTCACACGCACGCCATCTTCGTCGGGTTCGTGATGATGATGATCATGGGCGTGGCGCTCTGGCTCTTTCCGCGCCCCGAGCGCAGCGATCGTCGCTACCGACCGGCGCTGGCGGGCCTTGCATACTGGTGCGTTACCGTGGGAACCGCGGGGCGAGTGTCCGCAGAGCTGCTGCGAGGTGTCTCGGGCGGCACATGGCTGCGCTGGACCACCGTGGTGAGCGGGCTGCTTCAGATCGCGAGCCTGGGCTTGTTCTTCTACACGATGTGGCCACGCATTCGGGGCGTGGGCAGCCCGGCGCGGGAGGCCGCGGGCGAGCGCTTCTGATGCAGCGGTGGCCGCGTTACGTGGCATCAGCGGTCCCCGCCGGCGTCCCTTCATGCAGCCGTTGATCGCCGGACACCGAGGCCTCCCCCGAAACGGCGTAGGCCACCGCGGCGCCGATGAGCGCGGGAATGATGAACGAGTGGCCGCCGGTCGCTTCCGCGACGAACACGACCGCGGTGAGCGGCGCCTTGTATCCGGCGGCGATGAACGCGGCCATGCCGACGGCCGCATACAGGTCGGGGGAGGCGCTGTGTGCAACCGACTGGGCGAAGGCTGTGCCGACGGCGCCGCCGGTGAGAAAGAGCGGAACGAACATCGCGCTCACGCCGCCGACGCCGAGGGAGAAGAGCGTGGCGGCGAGCTTGAATCCCCCGAACGTGAGGAGCTCCGCGGACGAATGGGTGGACTGGAGGATCTGACCGGCGGCCTCGTAGTTGGGGCCGATCGGCACGAGTGGGCCGCGGAACAGGCCGATGAAGCACACACCGCACAGTGCCGTGAGCGCCCCGCCGATGGCCATCTTGACCCAATGGCGAACGCGCGACCGCACGCAGTAGGAACGAAAGCGGCGGAAGGTGATGGCGAATACCATGGCGACGAGTCCGCAGATGGCGCCGAGGAGGGCGGACCAGAGGAGATCGCGGCGGTCGTACGAGCCGGATGACGCGAAATCGAACAGCGAGTGCGACCCGAGAAATGCCGCCATGGTCGCATAGGATACGACGGACGCAATCAGCGACGGCAGGAGCGCCTCGTGCGCGAGGTCGTCTTTGTACGGCATTTCGAGCGCGAAGATGATGCCCGTGAGCGGCGCGCGAAACACGGCGGACATTCCCGCGGCGGCGCCGCTGATCAGCAGGATCCGCCGGTCCTGCCGGTCGAACCCGAAGCGCCGCAGCCGGGTCCACAGCCACGAGCCAAGCGCCCCGCCGCCGTAGATGCTCGGCCCTTCCAGCGCCGCGCTCCCGCCGAGGCCCACGGTCGCGATGGCGGCGAGGAGCTTGGGAACGAATGGGCGCATCGCCACGCGACCGCCGCGCTCGTGGTATGCGCGCACGATCTCTTCGGTCGAGTGCTCGTCCGGGTCCGGGGTCAGATACTGCATGAGCAGCCCCGCGACGGCGAAGCCGATCGTGAGCATCGGGATGATCGCCAGCGGATGCCGGAGGTCGAAGGCGAGCAGGGGCGGCCACATCCACTCGAGGATGATCTTGGCGACGAGGGTGATGAGGAGGCCGGTGGCGACGCCGAGCACCGGGGCGACGACGAGCCACTTGTGCAGATCGCGGGAGTAGGTAGCCGCGAGATCCTCGCGCACGAGGGCCCGGTAGCGGCGCATGGTCGGACGTTCCAGGAACTGCTTGACGCGTTGTCTCATGAGGGTCCGGCGCCGGCCGGCTCCGTCCGGCGCCGGGACGCGCGGTGAGGCGCCGCAATCACCGCGAGGTCGTGGTGAAAGCGCCCAATCTCTCCCTGATGGAGTCGGGACAGCCTGGCCAGAATGCGCCGGCCGCGCTGGGTCAGGTGGACGCGCGTCACGCGCCGGTCGCCCGGGTCGGGACGTTTGGCGACCAGGCCGGCTGCTTGCGCGCGAGTGACGAGGGCGACCACGGCGTTGTGCCGATGCTGAAGGTACTCCGACAGCTCCGAGACGGTGGCCCAGCCGCGGCCGGTGAAGCCGGCAACGCCGAGCATGAGCTGGTGCTGGAGGGGGGTCACGCCGCAACTGTGCGCGGCGCGCTCGCTGAACCGCAGGAAGATGCGCAGGCGGTACCGAAATCCGGCCAGATTGCGGTAGAGGTCCTGAGAGTGGGGGGTTGGGCGGCGTGGAGGCACGCCCCAATATATGTCACGCTGTGATATATTGGGAGCAGGGAGCCGCGGGCGGACTGCGACAACCGCCCGCGAACCGGCGGGTCGGTGGCAGGCGCCGTGCCGTGACAACCGTCACGCGGCTCTGGCCGGCGCCCCTCGAGATTAGACGCCAGCGGGCGACAGGGACCGGGTTCACGCCGGCGCCCGCAGCGGCCGTCGGCAGTGAGCGACGTCGCGTTCGCACGACCGCATTCGCTCTCTCAGAGGAACACATCCATGTCCAATATCCGCTCGCTCATCGCCGCGGCCGCCGTCCTCGTCGCCGGCTCGGCTCTGATCGCCGTCTCTCCGTGGCGCCGGCCGGCGCAGGTCGACTACGTCGATTTCGGCAAGACCGTAACGGCGACCGAGCCCGCGCACAGTGCCGCGCTTGCCCCGGCGTCGTCCGCGCCGATCAAGGCATTCCGCATTCCGATCGAAGACGAGAAACTCCAGATCGCCGACGGCGTCACCTACGACGGCTGGACGTTCGGGGGCACGGCGCCCGGCCCCGTGATGCATGTGCGGCAGGGGGATTCCGTGCGGATCACGGTGGTCAACGAGGCCGGCATGGCGCACTCGATCGATTTTCACGCGGCGCGCATTCCGTGGAACATCGCGTATCGCTCGATCAATCCGCACGACTCGATCACGTTCGAGTTTGAGGCGAAGGATCCGGGAGCGTTCCTGGTGCATTGCGGCACGCCGCCGGTCACGATGCACCTCATGCAGGGCATGTACGCGGCGATCATCGTCGATCCCAGGGACGGCTGGGGCACGAAGGCGGACAAGGAATTTGTCATCGTGCAGAGCGAATTCTACGCGAAGGACGGCACGGCCCCCGGTATGACGGACCAGGCCGACTGGCAGGCGGCGATGGCGAAGAACGCGACGTTCGTGGTGTTCAACGGGCGTGCCTTCCAGTACAAGACGCACCCGCTCAAGGCGGAGGTCGGGGATCGCGTGCGCCTCTTCGTGGTGAACGCGGGCCCGAACTACACCAGCGACTTCCACATCGTCGGGGCGATCTTCAACCGCGTACTGCCCGACGGCGACCCCGCGCACGCGCTGTTCGGCGTGCAGACGTACGCCGTGCCCGCAGGCGGCGGCGCGGTGTTCGAAACCGTGTTCCAGAAGGATGGCAGCGGCGAGGGCCTTTATCCGTTCGTCACGCACAGCTTTGCGGACGCCGAGAAGGGCGCGATGGGGCTGATCCAGGTCGGAAACCCGGGGAAGACGGTCGCGAGCAATTGAGGGCGGCGCCTGCCGCATACCCGCGCCCTGCCGCGTCGCGCGGCAGTGCCGGGCGGAACACCGATACGAGGCTGGACCCGCCGAGGGGGGCGTGTTATCTGTTCGATTCGCCACCTTCGGAGTCCGGTTCGATGAAACGCCTGCTTCACGCCGCCGCCGCCCTCGTGGTGCTGGCCGCGCCCTCGCTCCTCACGGCCCAGCGGAACTCGGGAACCATCGGGCACTACATCCCGCCGCGGACCTGGCCGCAGGGCGTGCACAACTTCGACCTCGTGCACCAGAAGATCGCCGTGCAGTTCGACGAGGCGCAGCGGCTGGTGAGCGGCGTCGTCACGACCACCGTGGTGCCCCAGGTGGCGACCGACAGCGTGCGGTTGAATGCCGAAGAGATCACGATCGTCCAGGCGACCGACGCCCGCGGGCGGCCGATCAGGTTCTCGTCCGACACCGACCACGTCACCGTTCACCTCGAACGGCGCGTGCCCGCGGGCGACACGGTCGTCTTCACGCTCGCCTATCACACGCATCCCGAGCGCGGGATCTACTTCGTGCCGCGCCGCCACGTGATCTGGTCGCAGGGCGAAGCCACCGAGACGCGGGCCTGGGTGCCGACCTACGACTACGCCAACGACAAGACGACCTGGGAATTCCTGGTCACCGCCGACTCGGGCCTCAAGGTGCTCTCGAACGGCACGCTCGAATCCGTCACGCCGGTGGACGGCGGGAGGCAGAACGTCTGGCACTGGGCGCAGAACGAGACGGCGTCGACGTACCTGTATTCGGTCGTGGTGGGGCCCTTCACCGTCCTGCACGACCAGTGGCGCGGGAAGCCCGTGGACGAGTACGTCTACCCCGACACCGCGGACGCGGGATGGCGGGCGGCGGGCGAGACGCCGTCGATGATCGAGCTGTACTCGCGCCTCACGGGCGTGCCCTTCCAGTGGGACAAGTACGACCAGTCGTGGATCCCCGATTTCACCTACGGCGGCATGGAGAACGTGTCGGCCACGACGCAGACCGATCTCTCGCTCCCGGGAGCCGGCAACGATCCGATGGATGGAGCGCGGGGCCTCGTGGCCCACGAGCTGGCGCACCAGTGGTTCGGCGATCTCGAGACGACGGCCAACTGGGCCAACATCTGGCTCAACGAAGGACTCACCACATACATGGAGTCGGTGCAGAACGAGAAGACCCGGGGCTGGGACGCGGCGCAACTCGAATGGTGGGGTCAGCAGCAGCAGGCCATGCAGGCCGACCTCCGCGAGGCCCGCCCGCTCGTCTGGGGTCAGTATCAGGGCACCGATCCGATCGCGCTCTTCTTCAGCGGCCACGTCTATCCCAAGGGTGGGCAGCTCGCGCACCAGCTCCGCCGGCTCCTCGGCGACAAGATGTTCTGGGCCGGGATGCATCGCTTCCTCGTGGACAATGCGCACAAGGCCACCACCACCACGGATTACGCCGACGCCTTCGAGGAGACCTGCCACTGCGACCTCGGCTGGTTCTTCGACCAGTGGGCGTACGGGGTGGGCTATCCACAGGTCGACGTGACGCGCCGGTGGGATGCGGCGGCCAAGATCCTGCACGTGACGGTGCGGCAGGTGCAGCCGACCGACTCGACGCGCCCGCTGTTCGGGTTTCCGACCACCATCCGCGTGATCACGGCCGATTCGGTGGTGCGCGACAGCGTGATGGTGCTGGCCCGGAAGACGCAGATGTTCGACATGCGGCTGCCGAGCGCGCCGCTGTCGTTCCGGTTCGACGAGGGTGGCTGGCTGCTCGGCACCGTGCACACCGATCAGACGCCGGGCGAGCTGGCGTATATGGCGGAGCACGATCTCGACACCTCGGCGCGCAACTGGGCGCTTCGCGAGCTGGCGCAGTCACAGGACACCGCGGCCGTCGGCGCCCGGCGCTTCACCGTGCTGAACGAGCGGATGGCGGATCTGCGCGTCGAGGCGTTGCGGCAGATGTCGCACGATTCGACGCCGCGGGGGATCGCGATCGTTCGCTCGGCGCTCCGCGACCCGGACGCCGGCGTGCGGAGCGAGGCGGTCGTGCGCCTGGCGTCGCTCGACCCCGCTGGCGTGGCCGACAGCGCGCTCGCGATGTACCACCAGGACATTTCCTCCGGCGCGCGGGCGGCCGGGCTTCGCGTCTACGCGACGCTGGCGGGCGCCAACGCGCTCTCCACGCTGGTCGAGGCGAGCGGCCCGGCGCATACGTTCACCGTGCGCGCCACGGCGGCCTCGCTGCTGCCGCGGATGCACGCGACGGCGGCGGAGGACGCGCTGGAGCGGCTCACCGATGCGTCGGAGGTACGCGAGCTGCGCATGACGGCGCTCGGCGGACTGTTCGCGAGCGCCGACACGGCGCGGGCGATCGCGGTCGCGACGCGCGGGCTCACGGACTACGATCCGCTCTACGCCGGGGCGGCGGTGCGGTTGCTGGGGCGGCTCGGAACCACGGAGGCGAAGGCCGCCCTGCGCACCGCGCTCAAGACGGAGACACGCGTGCACGTGAAACAAGCGATGGAGCAGGCCCTGGGCGGACATTAACCCAGTGCCGCGCGCGCTGCGCCCCGATCGCCCGACGCTGATTGCGATCTCGGCGCTGGCGTACGTGGTGGGCGTCGCGCTGCACGAACACCTCGGGCACGCGACGGCGTGCGTACTGCTCGGCGGTCACGTGTCGGAGATGGGCGCGTTCTACGTGAACTGCGACCACCCTGGCATGGGACCGTGGAGCGTGCGCGCCGTGGCGATTGCCGGGCCGCTGGTGAGCGCGTTGACGGGGACGGTCGCCTTCGGACTGCTCCCGCGCATTCGCGACGACGCGCGGGCCGGCTTCTACTTCACCTGGCTGCTCGGCAGCCTCGGTCTCATGTCCGCGGCGGGCTACCCGCTCTTTTCGGGGATCTCGGGAATCGGCGATCTGGGCAACGCGCCGGACGGTGCGCTCCACGGCGCAACGCCGCTCTGGGGGTGGCGCCTGGCGCTGACCGTGGCGGGCGGATTCGCGTACTGGTGGGTCGTGCGGTTCTCGGCGCGCCGGATGGACGCGCATGCGAGCGGCGCGGGACGCGACCGCATTCGCGCGGCGCGGCTGACCGCGCTCGACTCCTACCTGACCGGCGCCGTGGTGTTCGTGGCGATCGGCGTGGTGAATCCGCACGGGTTCGTGATCGTCGCGACGTCGGCGGTGGCCTCGAGCGTGGGTGGGACGTCGGGATTGCTATGGATGATGCAGCTGCTGGACCGGCGGCGGACGGTGAGCGAACCTGGCGTGGCGTTCGCTCGCAGCTGGGGGTGGATTGGAGGCGCGGCCGCGGCCGTGGTGGCGTATGGGGCCGTGTTCGGACCGACGCTGCGGTTTTGAGAGGAGGCGATCGGTTGATTCTCGAAGCGCCCGGGCGGCGATCGCATGCCCGTCCTCTCCATCGTCACCGCGGCAGCCGCAACTCGACGCCCGACTGGCCTTCGCGCAGAGAGCCGCCATGCGCCGAGACGACCCGCGAGGCCCAGGTGGTATCGATCTCGTCGAGGTCGATGTGCGCGGCGTCGAACGTGACCAGCAATTCCGCGCCGGTGGCGGCGACGGTGATGTTCAGCGTGGACTGGTCGGGCGTGGCCGCGAGGCAGGCGGCGCCGACGAGCGAGAGGGCCTCCTGCAGGCGAATGCGGTCGCCGCGCAGTGAGGGGAGGGGCGCGGCGATGTCGGCGGCGACTCGCACGCCGCGCGACGCGCCGCGGGACTGAAGCGATGCCACGAGCGAGGCCAGCAGGTCGGCGGGGCGGATGGGTTCGCTCCGGAGTTGCCCCGGCTGCAGCGTGAGCAGGTCGCGCGCGCGACGGAGCCGGGCGGCGGCGGCTTCGGCGGCGTCCCGCGCGGCGCCGACGAGTTCGACCTGATTGTCGTTGAGATCGCCGAACTGATTCTCCAGCAGGATGTGCAGCGGCAGGCGCACGTCGTCCAGGTCGTGCACGCTGCGGTCGATGGCGCGGGAGAGCGCGGCTTCGATGTCGGTCATGATGCGGCACCGCCGTCGGGAAATGAAACCACGAGCACGTCGACGCCGGCGGCGTTCCGCACGAGGCGGTCGACCACCGAGCCCCCGGCGACGCGCTGCCACCAGGCCTTGCGGCTCTGGCCGGCGAGAATGAGCGAGACGCCGCGGGCCCGGGCGAACTCGAGCAGCGCGGCGGCGACGTCGGAACCCGGGACCTGCACCACCTCCGCGCCCATGGTCTGGGCGAGCTGGATGTTCTCCACCAGCTTCCGCTGCACGGTGGCGTCGATGCGATCGGCGCTCTCCTCCGGTGTCTGCACGTACACGCAGTACCAGTCGGAGTTGAGCCGGCCGGCGATGCGGCTGGCGCGGCGCAGGAGCGCCGCCGTGTAGGGCGGATTGCTGGACATCGCCACGAGCAGGCGGTCGACGGTCTTGCGTGCGGCGGGCTCGCCGCCCTCGCGCCGCACGATCTGCTCGCGCGAACGGTCGACGGAGCTGGCCACCTCGCGCAGCGCGAGTTCGCGCAGGGTGGTCAGGTTCTCGGCGGTGAAGAAGTTGGCGAGCGCGGTGGAGACCTTGTCGGGCGCGTAGATCTTGCCCTCGATGAGGCGCTGGCGCAGGTCCTCGGCGGAGATGTCGAGGTTGACGACCTGGTCGGCGAGGCCGAGCACCCAGTCGGGGACGGTCTCGCGCACGAGCACGCCGAGCGTGCTCGCCACGATATCGTTGAGCGACTCGAGGTGCTGGACGTTGACCGCGGAGATGACGCTGGTGCCGTGGTCGAGCAGCCAGATCACGTCCTCCCATCGCTTGGCGCGCTGGGACCCTGGCACGTTGGTGTGCGCCAACTCATCGACGATTGCCACCTCGGGGTCGCGGCGCACGATGGCTTCGACGTCCATCTCTTCCAGGGACACGCCGCGATACTCGATGCGGCGGCGCGGGACGACTTCGAGGTCGCCGATCTGCGCTTGGGTCTCCTCGCGGCCGTGGGTCTCGACGAAGCCGACGACGACGTCGACGCCGCGCGCCCTGAGTTCGCGCGCCTCGCCGAGCATGCGGTACGTCTTGCCCACGCCGGCCGCCGATCCGATGTACAGCTTCAGCTTGCCGCGTTCGCGCTGGCGGACGAGGGTGAGGAAGTCGGAGGATGGTGCCAGTGGCGGACCACCGGATGGGGGCGACGAGGCCATTCAGAAAAGGTACGCGATACCGAGCCCGGCGGTCAGTTGTCCCTTGTAGCCGCCGAACGCGGCGATGCTGGAGCCGTCATACCGCACCTCCGGCCGCACGAGCGCAGCCGGCCAGGATCGCACGTTCAACGTGACCGTGGCGGAATACACGCGCTGGCCGGCATTCACCGGGAAGCCCAGGGCGCCGCTCGTGCGTGCGCCGTCCATGTCGGCCATGTAGTCCCCGCGGGCGGCGATTCCGATGGTCGGCGTGAAGTCGTGCGAGATCCACGCGCCGGTGGCCCACCACTGCGCGTCCCTCGTGGAGTCGGCGAGGTTCGGATTGGCCATTTCCCGTCCGTAATCAGCCTGGAACCAGCCGTTCCAGGTGGCCGTGAACTTCTTCCAGAGCAATGCCTCGGCGCCGGACCGCAAGGCCGACGTGTTGCCTACCTCCTCGGCGCCGGTGTAGCCGAACAGGGAAACCGACGACGTCGTGTCGGGGTAGAGGCCGAGACGACCGAGCACCGTCTTGCCGCTGTTCCGCGCCTCGACGGCGTCCCATCCGTTCGTGACGCGCAACTGGGCGTCGGCATGCGGCCCGAAGCGGTAGGACATCTGCGCGCCGGTCGAGGTGAAGTCCTCGAGGAAGATGAACTGGTTGCCGCCGGACCAGACGGGGTTCGAGACGTCTTCAATGACCTCGAGGCCGAGGAGCGTGGCGAACTTGCCGAACTGGAACTGCAGCCCGTTGCCGTTCGGCGTCGGGACGTTGAGCGTCACGTAGAGCTGCGTGAGATCGCCCTGCGGACCGAGGGTGAGCCCGCGCGACTGCACGACGGCGGCGTCCTGACCGAGCAGGACCTCCGCATGGACGCCGGCGTCGAACTTGTGCGGATCGTACGCGCGGTCGGCCACGACATCGAAGGCATCGAGAGAGAACTGATTCTGGAATCGATCGTACAGGTGGCCGGCAATCGCCTGACCGGCGGGGTGCGTGGAATACTGATACGACGCCTCGGCAAAACCGCTGAACGTGAGTCCGGCCAGCGGCGCCGGGTGGACCGCGGCCGTGTCGGCGCGGTGGGTGGTGTCAGGGGCTGCCTGCGCCTGCGCGCGGAACGCGACCGCGGCGAGCGCGAGAACGATCAGTCGAGTCATGAAGAGTCATCGAGCGTCCCGCGCCGCCGAAGCGGGCAGCGGGAACGACCGGTCCAAGTCGAGGTTGAGTTGCAGAACGTTCACGCGAGGCTCGCCGAAGAACCCGAACTGGCGGCCCTGGACATGCCGGTCGACCAGCACACGGACGGCGGCGCTGTCGGCGCGCCGGGCGCGCGCCACGCGGGCCACCTGCAGGAACGCATCGGCCGGCGAGATGTCGGGGTCGAGGCCTGATCCGGACGCGGTGACCATATCCGACGGGATCTGTCCCTTGACGCCGCCGTCGAGCGCGACGACGCTGTCCACGCGGGCCGTTACCAGGGTGTCGAGCTTCGCGCTGGTGGGGCCGAGATTGGTGCCGCCCGACAGGGTATCGTCGTAGCCGGCGCCGGCTGCCGACGGGCGCGAATGGAAGTATTCCGCGCGGGTGAACTGCTGGCCGATGAGGGCGCTGCCGACGGGCTTGCCGTCGGCGCCCAGCACGAGCGAGCCGTTGGCCTGCCTCGGGAACAGAACCTGGGCGAGCCCGGTGACGATGCCCGGATAGATGACGCCGGTAATAACGCAGAGGAGCACGGTGAGCACGATGGCGGGACGCAGTTGACGGCGTAGCATGGTTAGACGAGCCGGAAGAGGACGAGGAGCATGTCGATGAGCTTGATGCCCACGAACGGCACGATGAGCCCACCGATTCCGTAGATCCACAGGTTGCGACGCAGGATCACCGACGCCGGCGCGGGACGGTACCGCACGCCGCGCAGCGCCAGCGGAATGAGCGCGATGATGATCAACGCGTTGAATATCACGCTGGCCAGGATGGCCGAGTCGGGCGAATGCAGGCGCATGACGTTCAGCGCCGCCAGCGGCGGATACGTGGCCACGAACATCGCCGGAATGATGGCGAAATACTTGGCCACGTCGTTGGCGATCGAGAACGTGGTGAGCGAGCCGCGGGTCATGAGGAGTTGCTTCCCGATCTCCACCACCTCGATGAGCTTGGTTGGGTTGGAGTCGAGATCGATCATGTTGCCGGCTTCCTTGGCCGCCTGCGTACCCGTATTCATGGCCACGCCCACATCGGCCTGGGCCAGCGCCGGGGCGTCGTTGGTGCCGTCGCCGGTCATCGCGACGAGGCGTCCGCCCGCCTGCTCGCGCTTGATCAGCGCCATCTTGTCTTCCGGCGTGGCCTGGGCGAGGAAATCGTCCACCCCGGCCTCCTGCGCGATGGCGGCGGCGGTGAGCGGGTTGTCACCCGTGATCATCACCGTGCGAATGCCCATGGCGCGAAGCCGCGCAAAGCGCTCGCGAATGCCGCCCTTCACCACATCCTTCAGATAGATGACGCCGAGCACGTGCGCCTTGCCGTTGCTGCGTTCGGCGACCACGAGCGGCGTGCCGCCTTCGCGCGCGATCCGCTCGACGATGGGGCCGAGGTCGGGCGGCACGATGCCATGATTGTCGGCCACCCAGTTGGACACGGCGTCGCCGGCGCCCTTGCGCAGGTGCATCGGACCGAGGTTCACGCCGCTCATGCGGGTCGTGGCCGAGAAGGGAACGAACTCCGCCTCGTGCGTGGCGCTGTCGGCATCGCCGTCGGCCATCACGATGCGCCGCCCCTCGGCCAGCGTGCGGCCGCGAATGCCGAACTTCTCCTTGGCGAGGACGACGATGCTGCGTCCTTCGGGCGTCTCGTCGGGCAGGGATGCGAGCTGGGCGCGGTCGGCGAGGCGTTCCACGCTTACCCCGGGCACGGGAATGAACTCCACCGCCTGGCGGTTGCCGAGCGTGATCGTGCCCGTCTTGTCGAGCAGCAGCGTGTTGACGTCGCCCGCTGCCTCCACCGAACGGCCGCTCATGGCGATCACATTCTGCTGGATGAGCCGGTCCATGCCGGCGATGCCGATGGCCGAGAGCAGACCGCCGATGGTGGTCGGGATGAGACAGACGAGCAGCGAGATCAGGACCGGCATCGAAACGGCCGTGCCGCTGTACGCCGCGAACGGCGCCAGCGTGGCCACGGCGAGCAGAAAGACGATCGTGAGCCCCGACAGCAGGATCGTGAGCGCGATCTCGTTGGGCGTCTTCTGCCGCGTCGCGCCCTCGACGAGCGCGATCATGCGGTCGAGGAAGGTCTCGCCCTGGTTGGCCGTGATATTGATGATCAGGTAATCCGACAGCACCTTGGTGCCGCCGGTGACGGCCGAGCGGTCGCCGCCGGATTCGCGGATGACGGGCGCCGACTCGCCGGTGATCGCCGATTCATCCACCGACGCCACGCCCTCCACGATCTCGCCGTCGCTGGGAATCACGTCCCCCGGCGTGCAGATGACGAAGTCGCCGACGCGCAACTGCGAGGCGGGCACGGCGAGCACGGCGAGCTTGTTGGTCGGATCGTCGAGTTTCTTGGCTACCGTCTGCGTACGCGCGTTGCGCAAGCTGTCGGCCTGCGCCTTGCCGCGCCCCTGCGCCATCGCTTCGGCGAAGTTGGCGAACAGCACGGTGAACCAGAGCCAGACGGCGATCTGAAGGGTGAAGCCCACGCCCGGCAGTCCTTGCGCGATGTCGCGCGCGAGGACGAGCGTGGTGAGAATGCTCCCCACGAACACCACGAACATGACCGGATTCCGGACGATGTGGCGAGGTGCGAGCTTGGCGAAGGCGTCGCCGATGGCTCGGCGGACGATCGGGGGATCGAACAGAGGACGGGCTGCGACGGCCATGTTAGAAGAGCCTCCCCGCCTGCATCAGGAAGTGCTCGACGATCGGGCCGAGCGAGAGCGCGGGAAAGAAGGTGAGCGCACCGACGATGAGGATCACGCCGATGAGGAGTATGACGAACAGTGGAGTCGTGACCGGGAAGGACGCCGTGGACTCTGGCGCCGCCTTCTTCTCGGCCAGGAAGCCTGCGAGCGCGAGCATGGGCACGATCATCGCGAACCGGCCGACGAGCGTGTTGAGGCCCAGCGTCGTGTTGTAGAAGTAGGTTCCGCCGGTGAGGCCGGCGAAGGCGCTCCCGTTGTTGCCGGCCGTCGAGGCGTACGCGTAGAGGATCTCCGAGAGCCCATGGGGGCCGGCGTTGTTGAGCCCGGCCAGCCCCGCCGGAATCGAGGCCGCGACGGCCGTGTTCGCCAGAATCGCCGCCGCGAACACGAGCACGAACAGCATCGCCATCTGCACCTCGCGGGCCTGGATCTTCTTGCCCAGGTATTCCGGCGTGCGCCCCACCATGAGGCCGGCGATGAACACGGTCAGCACCACCATCACGAGCATGCCATACAACCCCGCGCCGACGCCTCCGAACACCACCTCGCCGAGCAGGATGTTCGTCATCGGCACGAGTCCACCGATGGGCGTGAACGAATCGTGCATCGCGTTCACGGCGCCGCACGACGCGTCGGTGGTGATGGTGGCGAAGAGCGCCGAGTTGGCGATGCCAAACCGCACCTCCTTGCCTTCCATGTTGCCGCCGGGATTCGTGGCCGAGGCCAGGACGTTCACCCCGTGTGCCGCATGGATCGGATTGCCCCGGGCTTCCGCCCAATACGCCGTGGTCGTCCCGGCCATGAACAGCACGAACATCGCGGCCCAGAGCGCCCACCCGTGCTTCTGGTTCTTCACCATGCGGCCGAATGCGTAGGTGAGGCCGGCCGGCACGAGGAAGATGGTGAACATCGCCCAGAAGTTGGACCAGGGAGTGGGGTTCTCGAACGGATGCGCCGAGTTGGCGTTGAAGAAGCCGCCGCCGTTGGTGCCGAGTTGCTTGATCGCCTCCTGGCTCGCCACCGGGCCCATCGCCAGCACCTGCTTCGCGCCCTCGACCGTCGTGACCGTGACGTAGTGCGCGAAGTTCTGGATCGCGCCCTGCTGTACGAGGAGCAGCGCGAACAGGAGCGATGCCGGGAGGAACACGTACAACGTGCCGCGCACGAGATCCGCCCAGAAGTTGCCGAGCCTGCCCGCGCTGTGGCGGGCGATGCCGCGCGCGAATGCAATTGCCAGCGCCACGCCCACGGCCGCCGACGCGAAGTTGTGGAATGCGAGCTGCGTCATCTGCGAGAAGTACGACATTGTCGTCTCCCCGCTGTATGACTGCCAATTCGTATTCGTCGTGAACGACGCCGCCGTCTCGAACGCCTGGCGGTCCACGACGTTCGGCAGGTGCGCTGGATTGAGCGGCAGCCATTGCTGCACGCGGAGCATGACGTACGTGAGCAGCATCGTAGCCAGACTGAAGATCAGCATCGACGCTGCGTAGCGCGTCCAGTGCTGGTCCTCGTCGGGGTCCACTCCGCCCAGACGATAGAGCAGGCGCTCCACGGGGCCGAGCCAGCGCACCGAGCCGTCGTAGACCTTGACGAGATAGATCCCGATGGGTTTGGTGACGAGCAGGAGCGCCACCGCGTAGAACGCGATTTGAAGCCAGCCGTTGGCGGTCATGTCAGAACTTCTCCGGCCGAAGCAGCGTGTACAGGAGATAGACGAGCAGGATGACGGCGACGACGGCGCCGATCACGTTGTCGCTTGTCATGTGGAATGCTCCGCCGTGTCGGACCGCTGACCGAGCAGGCGGCACACGTGCACGTAACCCAGCAGCAGAGCAAAGAAGCCGATCGAAATGCCAACGTAAATCACATCGCGCATGGTGTATTCCTCGTGCTGGAATCGCATCGGGATGCCGGCAGCGGGCCCCGGGCTCATCGGCCTGCCGCTGCTCCGCGCCCCGGCGCGAAATTCGAAATTCGTAACGCGTGGATCATACGCGGGGGCGCGTGAAAAACGCGTTAACAGGAATGACGGCACGATCCGGACGGACGCTTATCAGGTAACGGGGCCGCCCCCGTACGGGTTCTGCGTACAGGCGACCCCGGATCGCATCGGGAGCCATTGGTTGCCGGCCCGTTCTTCATGCGATTTTTACGCGGCGATCGATACGCTCCCGGCGAAGCGAGCACGAACCCCGAACGGCCGAGCATGTCCGCCGGCCGCGATTCGCTCGGCTCGCTGCTTCAGGAGATCGGTATGTCAGCCGGTGCGTGGAACACCACAGTCGTCGTCGCCGCGTTGGCGCTCGCGGGCGTATACCTGGCGGTTCAGGTCGTTTTTCGAAGCGACGCGGTTCGCTATTTCGAGGCGCTGTCGCTGGCGCGTCGGGATCGCCGGAAGCGCCGGGCGGGGAGAGCAGAAACGCGCTACCCCGCGGGGGCGACCGCCGGCAGCTCGGCGGCCGCCAGATCGAAGAGGAAGATGCTCCCGCCGCCGGGGCGCGCCTCGAGGCGCACGTGACCACCCTGGGCCTCAGCCATGCCGCGGGCCACGGCGAGGCCCAGCCCCGCGCCGCCGACGTCGGGCGGTGTATGCGGCGGGCGGTAGAAAGGGGTGAATACGCGCTCGCGTTCGGCCTCGGGGATGCCGGGGCCGCGGTCAGCGACGGCGAATTCCAGTCGGTCGCCGCGGCGGGCGAACGTCAACTCCACCGGTGAGGTCGGGGGCGAATACTTGAGCGCGTTCTCGAGCAGGTTCACGAGGACGCGCACCGCCTGGACCGTGTCGCAGCTGACCCCGAGCATCTCACCGCCTTCGGAGTGCACGACGATCGACCGCTCCCCCCGCAGTCCGACCACGCTCCGCAGCGCGGCGCCGACCAATTCCTCGGCAACGTTGAGTTCGAGCCGGAGCGGCACCGCGCCGGCGTTCAGGCGGGAGAGGTCGAGCAGATCGGCCACCATGTGATTGAGGCGGTCGGCTTCGCTCTCGATGGACGTGGCTTCGGCGGCGCCCCGCTCGGCGAGCGTGTGGGCGAGGGCCTTGATGGTAGTGAGCGGGGTGCGCAGATCGTGCGAGACGGCGGCGATGAGGGCATCCTTGAGCTGGCCGGCCTGGCGGAAGGCCTCGGCTCGCTCGGCCTCGGCCACCAGGCGCACGCGCTCGGCGCCGAGCGCCGCGTAGTAGGCAAGCGCATCGACGAACTGCTGCTGCGCCGGATCGAGGACGATCGCGGCATCGTGCGCGATGCGAAGCACGCCGACCGGGCGGGCGCGGACGAGCAAGGGGACAAGCAACGCCCGCACGTCGCCCTCGGCACGCCAAGTACCTGGCCGCCAGGGCATCGCGTCGGCGGTGGCGCCGACGCCGGCGGGCGCCACCTGCGCCGTGCGGTCCGCGCGCTCGGCCGCCGGCGCGCCGGCCTGCGCCACCCACGCGGCGAGGCTCGCGGGGTCGGCCTCGCCGAGTTCGCCGCAGGCACCGGCGCTTGCAGCGCGCACGTACGTGCGTCCGGGGTCCTTCTCGATGAAGATCTCGCAGCAAGCCACCCGGAGCGTGGATTGGATGACCCGCGCGATGGCGGCCAGCGCCTCCTCGGCGCGGCCGGCGTTCAACGTCTCGGCGCCGAGCATGGCCAGGCGTTCGACCTCGACGGCCCGCTGCCGGGCCGTTTCGGCGCGTTCGTCGGCCCAGGCGAGGAGTTGGGCCGCGACGATTCCGGTGACGAGGAAGGCCGCGAGCACCAGCCAGTCGAGCGGATTCTCGATGATCAGCGTGTAGTACGGGCGGAGAAAGAAGAAGTCGAAGAGTAGGAACGCGATGGCGGAAAGCGTGATGCCGAGGAGCCGGCCGCCCACCGCGCTGCCGCCAAGGACGACGAGCAGGAAGGCCAACGCCACATGTGCTTCGTCGAGGTGGGGGCGCACCCACCACAGCCCGATCGTCACGAGCGCGAGCACGAGGATCGATGCCGGCCAGGCCCAATGCGCGCGGCGGCTGCGGCGACGCGCGAGGTCAGCGAACACGGGAAGGCTCCGTCTCGAATCGATATCCGACGCCCGGTTCGGTCACGAAGTGCCGGGGCGCGTACGGATCGACTTCGAGTTTGCGGCGCAGGTGCGCCATGTAGACGCGCAGGTATTGCTGCGGATCGCCGTCCGACGACCCCCACACGGCGCGGAAGAGTTGAAGGTGCGTCATCGTTCGCCCGGGATTGGCGAGCAGGGTGCGCAGCAGTTGCCATTCGGTGGGCGTGAGGTGAACCGGGGCGCCATCGCGCGCGGCGCTCCGGCGTTCGATGTCCACGGAGAACGGGCCGATGGCGACGGGTCCCGGCGGCGCGGCGGGAAGCCGGGCGCGCCGGAGCTGGGCGCGGATCCGCGCCCGGAACTCGACCGTGCCGAAGGGCTTCGTGATGTAGTCGTCGGCGCCGGCATCGAGGAGCCGCGCCTTCTCGCTTTCGGAATGCCGCGCCGAGAGGACGACGATGGGGGCTTGGGTGAATTCTCGCAGGCGGCGGCAGACGCCGATGCCGTCGCCGTCGGGCAGTCCCAGGTCGAGCACGATGACGTCGGGGTGTTCGCGCCGCGCCGTGGCGACGGCTTCGCCGCCGCTGGATGCCTGGATGCACCGGGCGACGTCGGACGCGACGGCGCCGCACACGGCGGCCCGGATGGGCGGTTCGTCGTCGACGACCAGGAGCGTACTGCGGGGAGAGGCGGGCATGGCGGCGTGCTGGATGCTACAGACAGAGGCCGCGGAAGTAAATCGGGGTGCGACCCTCAAGCAGGCGTCGCGGAATCCGGCGGGCCGTCCAGCACGGCGCGGACCTTTCGCAGCAACGCTTCGCGCGTGAATGGCTTGTTGATGAATGCCATCTGCGCGTCGGCGATCCCGTGGCGCATTACCACATCGTCGGTGTAGCCGGACATGTAGAGCACCTTCATGGCCGGCGCGGCGCGCGTGGCCCATTCCGCCACGGCACGGCCGCTCATCTGCGGCATGACGACGTCGGTAAGCAGGAGTCGGATCGCCGGCGCGTGCTCGGCCAGCAGGCGCAGCGCCTCGTCGCCGGAGGTGGCGCCCAGAACGGTGAAGCCGCCGTGCTCGAGCATGCGGGTGATCAATTTCTGCAGGGATGGGTTGTCCTCGACCAACAGAATGGTTTCCGAATTAACCGGCGGGCCCACTTCCGCGGCGGCAGGTTCGGCGTCGGCAGACGCCGAGACCGCCGGCAGGTAGATCCGGAAGCTGGACCCGCGCCCTGGTTCACTGTACACCCAGATGAACCCCTGACTCTGCTTGATGATGCCGTATACCATCGACAGGCCGAGCCCGGTGCCCTTCCCAGCGGGCTTGGTGGTGAAGAACGGCTCGAAGATCCGGTTTCGCGTTGTCTCGTCCATGCCGATGCCGGTATCGCTCACCGACAGCTGCACATACGGGCCGAGCGGCACGTCGACCCCCAGGTGGCCGCTGTACTCGACATCGATCTCGACATTGCGCGTGGCCATGGAGAGCTGGCCGCCGTCCGGCATCGCGTCGCGCGCGTTGACGGCCAGGTTGATGATGACCTGTTCCATCTGCGCGGCGTCAACCTTGACGCTGGCCAGGCCTGGCGCCGGGGCGATGGAGAACTCGATGTCGTCGCGGAGCAGGCGCCGGAGGAGCTGCTCGAGGCTGGTGACGACGGTGTTGAGATCGAGAACGGTGGGCGCGAGCAGCTGACGGCGGCTGAAGGCCAGCAGCTGGCGCGTCAGGGCGGCCGCTCGCCGGCCGGCTTCGATCATCTGGACGACGTCGGCGCGGACCGGGTCGTCGGACACCAACTCGGGGATGACGAGCTCCCCAAGCCCGATGATGACCGTGAGCAGGTTGTTGAAATCGTGGGCGATGCCGCTGGCGAGTTGGCCCACCGTATCGATCTTCTGCGACTGGCGGAGCTGGGCCTCGAGCTTCAAGCGCTGCGTGATGTCGCGCTTGATGGCGACGAAATGCGTGATAGCGCCCGCGTCGTCCAGGATCGGCGTGATCGTCTGGTCCTCGTGATATGTCGTCCCGTCCTTCCGGCGGTTGACGAGTTCACCCTGCCAACTCCGGCCGGCGACGATCGTCGCCCAGAGTTCGCCGTAGAACTCACTCGGGTGCTCACCCGATCTGACGAGATCGCGCGGGTTCCTGCCCATGGCCTCGTCGGCGGAGAAGCCGGTCAGCTTCGAGAAGGCCTCGTTGACCCACTCGATGGTGCCTTCGCGGTCGGTGATGACGATGGCATCGGCGGCCGCTTGCAACGCGGCGCTCTGAAGGCGCCTGGACTCCTCCCCCTGACGGCGATCCGTCACGTCCTGAAATGCGCCGTGCAGGTGGGTCGTCTTGCCGTCACGCCGTTCGGCGGCGCCCTGCGCGCGGACAAGAATGCGGCGGCCGCGCGCCGTGATCATGGGAAGTTCGAGATCGAACGATGTGCCAAGATCGATGGCCGCCTGCACAGCGGCGGCGATCACCGGGCGCGCCTCGGGGGCGTAATAGTCGATGGCTTCCGCGATCGCGATCGGCGTGCCGGGCTCGAGGTCGTGAATGCGGTAGACCTCCGGCGTCCAGTGCAGGGCCTGCGTGGCGAGGTCGATCTGCCATCCGCCGACACTCGCCAGGCGGCCGGTGCGCTCGAGCAGGTCGTGCGAACGACGCAGGGCGTCCTGCACCAGATGCTCCGCCGTCACGTCTCGGAACACCGCATGAAACGCGGGCCGACCGGCGAAATCGATGGTCCTTGCCCAGACGTGCAGGTAACGCACGTCCCCGGACATGGTGCGCGCGGTGGAGTTAAACCGCGTCTCACCGAATTCGAGCAGCCGCGCGATCACGATTTCCATCGTGTCGGGCACGTCGGGCTCCGACACCTGGGGAATCTGTAGCGTCGCGAACTGCTCGCGCGAGTAACCATACGGGACGCAGGCGGCATCGTTGAACAGCAACGGCTTCAGCGTCTCTGGATCGACTACGACCTGGCCGTCGGTGGCAAGCGCGAACGCCGCTTCGAAAAACGCCTGCGCGCTCCCGGTCGCGAACTCCACGGCGGGCCGGGATTCCGGAACAGTGGCGCTCTCCCCAGCCGGTGGATGTTGGCGTTTCGGCGGCATTGCGGAAACTGTGATGGGTGGACTGGGCCGTGCGCGCGACCGCGGTCTCTGTTGCACAATGGAGCAAGATGGGGGACGGGTCAAGAACAAGCGAGGAGCCACGTCACAAATCGACCAGAAACGCGTGTTCCATATGCGAGGTGGTAAGGCAGGAACGGCGGTGTGGATCATCGGCATCGGATTAGGCAATGGACGGGTCCGTGCAGTCGGCGCCCCGCCGCGCATTGACGGGTTGGCGGCCGGGCGATATACCCACAGCGGTAGCACTGACCCGATGCACCGAGGACGCTCCGTGATTCCCAATCTCGCCACCACCGCCCGCCGCGCGGCCGCCATCGTCTTGCTTTCCCTGGTTGCCCCCGCGCCGGGCGTCGCCCAGACCGCCTCCGGCCCGTTCCGCGAACTCGACCTGCGCCCTATCGGCCCCGCCGTCATGGGCGGCCGCATCCACGACGTCACCGCACTGCCCAACGACCCATCCACGGTCTACATCGCCTCGGCAACCGGCGGCATCTGGAAGTCCACGAACCACGGCACCACCTGGACCCCGATCTTCGATCACCAGTCCACGGCCACCTTCGGCGTGATGACCATCGCGCCCTCCAACCCGCAGGTGCTCTGGGCCGGCACGGGCGAGCAGAACAACCGCCAGTCCAGTTCGTGGGGCGACGGCGTCTTCCGCTCCACCGACGGCGGCGGCACGTGGACGCACGTGGGCCTCGAGAGCACGCGCGCCATCGGCCGCATCGCGGTCGATCCTCGCAACCCCGATGTTGCCTACGTGGCCGCGCTCGGCAACCTGTGGAAAGCGTCGCCCGATCGCGGCGTGTACAAGACCACCGACGGCGGCCGGACGTGGACGAAGAGCCTGTTCGTCGACACGCTCACCGGCGCGGTGGATCTGGTGATGGACCCGAGCGACCCGAACACGCTCTACGCCGCCATGTACCAGCGGCTGCGCACGCCCTGCTGCTTCAACGGCGGCGGGCCGGGCAGCGGGATCTTCCGCACCACCGACGGCGGCGCCACCTGGCAGCGGCTTGCCGGCGGCCTCCCGGTCACCGACGTGGGCCGCATCGGGCTCGCGATCTCGCACACCAACGGCAAGCGCGTCTACGCGGTGGTCGAAGGGCCGGCGGCGGCGCGCGGCGGCCGCGGGGGCGGCGGTGAGGACGCGAGCGCGGGCGGCGTGTACCGCACGGACGACGGCGGCAACTCATGGACGCACGTGAGCTCGCTGGATCCGAGGCCCATGTACTACAGCTCGCTGGCGGTCGATCCCACGGACGACAGCCGCCTCTATATGATGGCGCGCTACTTCTATAGAAGTGACGACGCGGGCGCCCACTTCCGCACGATGCCCACCGAACCGACCTACGACGTGGGCCTCAAGGGCGACTACCACGCGATGTGGGTCGATCCGTCGAATCCGAGCCACTTCTATCTGGCCGGCGACGGCGGGCTCTACCAGAGCTGGGACATGGGCGAGACGTACATCCGCATCAACAACATCCCCATCGGCCAGTTCTATGGCATCGGCCTGGACGATGAGACGCCGTACAACATCTACGGCGGCATGCAGGACGACCACTCGTGGTTCGGGCCGAGCGCCACCCGGCATTATCTGGGCATCACCGACGGCGACTGGAAGGAGCTGGGCTTCAACGACGGCGTGGCGTCGATGGTAGACAAGGACGGCCGCCACTATATCTACAGCAACGCGGTGGACGGCGACCTCACCCGCGTGGACGGCTTCACCGGCGACCGGATCGACATCCATCCGGTGGCGCCGCCGGGCGACTCGGCCTACCGCTACGAGTGGATCACGCCGGGGCTCGCGTCGCGCCACACGCCCGGAGTGTACTACTACGGCGGCAACAAGCTGTTCATCACGCGCGACCGCGGCCGCACCTGGGAGGCGACCAAGGACCTCACCCGCCAGGTGAACCGCGACACGGTGGTGGTGATGGGCGTGCCCGACGCCAAGGTCACGATCTCGCGCAACGACGGCCAGACGGCGTTCAGCGCGCTCTCGGCCATCGAAGAGTCGCCGCTCGACCCGCGCGTCCTCTGGGTGGGCACCGACGACGGCAACCTCCAGGTCTCGCGCGACGGCGGCAAGACGTGGGCCGAAGTGAGCCACAACGTGCCCGGCGCGCCCGACGGCACGTACGTGAGCCGCGTGGCGGCGTCGGGCGAGATCGCCGGCGAGGCCTACGTGGCGTTCGACGACCACCGCCGCGGCGACTTCCATCCGTACGCCTATCACACCACCGACTTCGGGAAGACGTGGACGCCGATCACCGACGGGCTACCGGCCGACGGCTCCGTGCGCACGGTGGATGTCTACCCGCGCCACGCCAACGTCGTGTTCCTGGGTACCGAGCACGCGCTGTTCGTTTCCACCGACCACGGCGCGCACTGGAATTCGCTCGGATCGAACCTTCCGACCACGCTCTATATGGACGTGCAGGTGCAGCCGCGCACGGGCGACGTGGTGGTGGCAACGCACGGGCGAAGCCTCTGGATTCTGGACGCCGGCGGCGCGCTGGCGGAGTGGTCGCCGAAGGTGGCCGCCGAGCCGGCGCACCTGTTCGCGATCCGGCCGGCGACGATCTTCCAGTACTGGGAGGACTATTCGTACCGGGGCCAGAACTACTGGGCCGGCGACAACCCGCCCGACGGCGCGATCATCGACTACTCGCTGGCGCGCGACGCGGGGCCGGTGAAGATCACGGTGACCAACGCGACGGGCGAGGTCGTGCGCACGCTCGACGGCGCCGGCGACGCGGGCACGGTGCACCGCGTGGTATGGGATCTGCGCCACACGCCCCCACCCTCGGAGCCGGACACCGACAGCTACAACCTGCGGGCGCTGCCACGCCCGCCGCGGCCGCTCACGCCGCCGGGGCCGTTCGTGTCGCCGGGCACGTACACGGTGGCGCTCACCGCCAACGGCGTCACGGAGAAGCGTACGGTCGAAGTGAAGGCCGATCCGCTGATGCCGCTGACCCTCGCACAGTACCGCGAACGCGAAGCGTTCCTCGTGGATCTGCTCGGCGTGCAGCAGCGGCTGGAGCAGCTCGTACGCGGCGCGCAGGGGCGCGCGCGTGCGCCGGCGGCCCGGCTGCAACGGCAGGCGAACACGCTGGCCGGCGACTTCAACGGCAGCGGGGCGCGGCCGGGCACGCTCTATCCGCCGACGCCACGGCAACGGGCCGAGCTGGCGGCGATGAAGAAGGCGATGCTCGATTCCGGCGGGAAATGAAACGGCGAACCCCCGCGTGGGCATCGCTGCCTACGCGGGGGTTCAGACCCGCTGGCGGCTGCCGGTCGCTCGTTTCGGCTTCACCTGAACGATTGCCTTGAGACGTTCATGCAGGTGATCGGACCGGCAGTCTCTCCCTCGTCGGACGGGGCCGACTCAGGTGCCCCTTGGCTCTGGGACTTCAGTTGTGTCCAGCGACCTCACAACCTGCGCAGTCGGGGTCGAACGCCCGCCGCGCTTCCGTCCGACGGTATCCCGCGGGACGGCTCCGTTCGCGGGTTTCCCGTCCGCGAACGCAGATGGAAGATCGATGATTCGGCCGGGCGCGCCAATTCAGGGAAATCCTGAATTTTAGGGGGCAACCGCCGAGGCGGCGGGTGAGAGGAACGCCTACCGCCACGGCCACGCTCCCCGATGACTCCCGCCGCAGAATCACGGCATCGTCAAGTGTCCATCCATGAGGCACCTATGGGCACTTCATCGACTGTGGCCGGGCCGGCGATTCGCCCCGCCGCGGCCGCTTCCGTCGACGCCATCGCCCGAGCCAGCAGCCCCGATCACGTTCCTAACGCGAAGGGACTTCCGGAAGACTATCACGAGGAGTTCATTCTGGCCCGCCAGCGCCATGTGCAGCGCGTCACTGGCGTGCACCTCGAACACGTGCCGTCGTATTCACTCGTGCCCTCCGACACGCGCGGCAACATCGAGAACTTCACGGGCGTCGCCCAGATCCCGCTGGGCATCGCCGGCCCGCTGCTCGTCGATGGCGAACATGCGAAGGGCGAATTCCTGATCCCGCTGGCGACCACCGAAGGGTCGCTCGTGGCCTCGTACAGCCGCGGAATGAAGGTGGTGTCGCTGGCGGGCGGCGTGAAGACCACGGTCTCGGGCGACGGGATGCAGCGCGCTCCGGTGTTCATCTTCGATTCAGCGCGCGAGGCGCGCGACTTCGTAGTCTGGATCGAGGATCGAATCGACAAGATCCGCGCGGTGGCCGAGTCGACTTCGCACGTGGCGCGGCTCTCGCGCATCGAACCGTACCTGGCCAACAAGTTCGCGTTCCTGCGGTTCAACTTCACCACCGGCGACGCGGCGGGGCAGAACATGGTGGGCAAGGCGACCTACGCCGCCTACCAGTGGATCCTCGCGAACAACGGTACGGTGCGCCGCGCGTATCTCGAGTCGAACTTCGCCACCGACAAGAAGGCCTCGCATGTCAACGTGCTGCACCCGCGCGGCAAGCGCGTGACGGCCGAGGCCACGATTCCGGCCGAGTTGCTGCGCCAGTATCTGCGCGTGGCGCCGGAACAGATGGTGTATCACTGGGGCGTGGCCAACGTGGGCGCGCTGCTCTCGGGCGCCAACAACAACGGGCTTCACTCCGCCAACGCGATCACGGCGATGTTCATCGCCACCGGGCAGGACGTGGCCAACGTGGCCGAAGGTGCCGCCGCCACGTCGTACGCGGAGATCACGCCGGACGGCTCGTTCTATTTCTCGATCACAATTCCGAGCCTCATTGTCGCCACGCATGGCGGCGGCACGCATCTGGCCACGCAGCGCGAGTGCCTGGAAATGCTCGGCTGCTGGGGCAAGGGGCACGTGAACAAGCTGGCCGAGATCGTGGCGGCCACGGTGCTGGCCGGCGAACTGTCGCTGGCCGCGGCGATCTCCTCGCTGGAGTGGGTGTCGGCGCACGAGCGGTTGGGGAGGAATCGGTGAACTCGGCAACGGGGACTGCGGAACGGCGACCGGCGAGCAAAGAGCGATCGACGGCAAGCGGGACACCGCGCGCCGTTCACCCCGCGTTGGCCACGGCCGGCGCGTCCGAGATGCGGGCCTTTCATTCCCCCGGCCTCGCGCGCCGCGCCATGGCCACCAACCGCCACCTGCTCGGCCTGCTCTTCGGAGCGGTGATCGCCTGGACGCGGGCGCAGCGGGAAGCCGGCACGGGGCGCGGCGCCCGCTACCTGCTGGCGCGGAGCGTGAGCTTCGCGGCCCACCCGTGGCTGCGGCGCGACCTCGTCGATCTTCCCTTCCCGCAGCAATTCCGCCGCCGGCTGGAGCTGCTCGGCCCCACGTACATCAAGCTCGGGCAGATCCTGAGCCTGCGCGAGGACATCCTGCCGCGCTCGGTAACGAGCGAGCTGCGCAGCCTGCTCAACCGGCTGCCGGTGATCTCGTTCGAGCGGTTCACGGCGCTGGTGGAGCACGACCTCGACCGCCCGGTGGAGCGGCTGTACTCGTGGATCGACCCCGAACCGCTGGGCTCGGCGTCGATCGCGCAGATCCACCGCGCGACGACGCTCGACGGGCAGGACGTGGTGATCAAGGCGGTCAAGCCGGGCGTGGCCGAGACGCTGAAGCGCGACTCGCGGCTGCTGCGCATCCTCGGCGCGGCGCTGCAGGCCGTGATCCCGCGGTATCAGCCGCAGCGGATGATCGCCGAGTTCTGCGAATACACCCTGCGCGAGGTGGACCTGCGCCGCGAGGCCGACAACGCCGAGAGCTTCGCCGCCAACTTCCGCGACATGGGCGACATCGTGTTCCCATTCGTGGACCGGCACCGCAGCGGGCCGCGCGTGCTCACGATGCAGTACCTGGACGGCGTGCGGCCCGACGCGCCGGAGGCGCTGGCGCTGAGCGAGGAGGAGCGGCTGCACCTGGTCGACCTCGGCGCCGAATCGATCATCCGCATGCTGTACCGCGACGGGTTCTTCCACGCGGACCTGCACCCGGGCAACCTGGTCATCCTGCCGGGCGCCCGCCTGGGATTCATCGACCTTGGCATGGTGGGGCGGTTCGACAGCGACCTGCGTCGGGCGCTGCTCTACTACTACTACTCGCTGGTGAACGGCGACCACGAGAACGCCGCGCGCTACCTGGCGGCGGTCGCCGAGCCTGGGCGCGACGGCGATCCGGTGGGATTCCGTCGCGACGTCTCGGAGATCTCGGCCCGCTGGCACCGCGGATCGAGCTTCGACTCGTTCTCGCTGGCACAGCTCGTGCTCGAGTCGGTGACCCGGGGCGCCCAGTACCGGATGTACTTCCCGGTGGAGATGGTGCTGATGGTCAAGGCGCTGGTGACGTTCGAGGGCGTGGGCCACGTGCTGCTGCCCGACTTCGACGTGGCCGACGTTTCGCGGCGCTACATCCGCGAGGTGTTCCTGGAGCAGTTCAGCCCGATGCGGTTCGTACACGAGAGCCTGCGCGGAGCGCCGGAACTGATCGACGCGGTGGTCAAACTTCCGTCGCTCGTCACCGAGGGCGTGCGGGTGCTGGAGCGGAGCACGCGGCCGCCGGCGGAGAACCCGCTCAAAGGCGTGCGGGCGACGCTGCTGGCCGGGTTCTGCCTCGTGGCGGGCGCGATCATCATGGCCTTCGGCGGCAGCTGGCCGCTCTGGGGCGCGCTGTTCGCGGCGGCGCTGCTGCTGGCCTTCCGGCGGGGCGGGTAATTCCATGGCCACGACAATTCTTGAACCGCGCGTCGACGCGCCGGCGGCCGCGGCCGAATACGAGCCGTTCGACCCGTCGTACTGCCGGGATCTGCTGGCGCGGGCCATCGGTCCGCTGTCCGACTATTACTTCCGGCCCCGCATCATCGGGGCCGAGAAGCTGCCGGCCGACGGGCCGGCGATCATCGCCGCCAACCACAGCGGCACGGCGTTTCCGTACGACGCCATCGTGTTCGACTTCGCGCTCTGGCGCCGCGACGAGCTGCGCCCCGAGGCGAAGTGCCGGTCGGTGTTCGAGAAGGAGTTGACGCAGGTCTGGTGGATGCGGCCGTTCGGTGTCGACAACCTGTGGCGGCGCGGCGGCGGCGTGGACATGACGTTCGACAACTTCGAACAGCTGCTCGTGCGTGGCGATCGCGTGATCTACTATCCCGAAGGGGTGCCGGGCATCGGCAAGGGATTCCAGCACCGCTACCACCTGCAGCGGTTCCGCACGAGCTTCATGCGGCTGGCGGCGCGGCACGAGGTGCCGATCTACCCGGTATCGGTGGTGAACGCCGAGTGGGTGATGCCCTTCCACGTCACGTTCCCGCCGCTCGACCGGGTGATGCAGCGGTTCTTTCACGTGCCCTTCCTGCCGCTGCCGGCCGGAATCCTGGCGCTGATCTTCCCGTGGATGTGGTACCTGGCCCTGCCGGCGCAAATGACGTTCGTGATCGGCGACCCGATCGACGCGCGTGCCGTGCTGCGCGAGGCCGGCGCGAGCGACCACGAAGAACCGGACCGCAACGCGCTCGACCGTTCGGCGCACCGGGTGCGCAAGCTGATGCAGGCGCAGCTCGATGCCCACGTGGCCGAATACGGCCGCAAGCCCTACGACGGCCGCTCGCTGTGGGCGGCGTTGAACCTGGCGGGCTGCCGCGGTATCCTGCGGCACGTGCTGCCCACGGGGTGGCCGGTGACGTTCATTCGCAACGAGCGCGACCGCCGCCGCATGCCAGCGCGCAACCGGCTGCACCGCGCGCTACGCGACCTCGACCTCGCGGCGTTCTACCTGCCGCTGGGATGGCCGCTGCTGTCGCTGTTCCGCCGGCTGCGCCGCCCGCCGTACGGCTACCGTGGGCTCACACGGGCCGAGCGTCGGGAAGCGCAGGGCAACTTCATCTGGCGGCTGAGCGAGCGGCCACTGCCGCCTCGACCCGATCGAGCGCACGGCTGAGCGAGTCGGTCACGCTGCGCGCTTCGACGCGCGGCACTCCGCCGTCCTCGAGGCCGGCGCTCGACCAGAGATCTCGCGATTCGTCGGCGAGGATGTCGGCGCGCAGGACGAGGCCGTGCGAGGCCAGCACGGGCCCGAGTTCCGCGAACCGCCGGCGCAGGGTGCGGCGCGTGGCTTCGTAGCCGCTGCGGCAGATGTGCCGTCGCGAACGGAAGCTGAAGACGTTGGCGAAAAACAGTTCGTACTCCTCGGCGTCCGGCTCCAGAAGAACGACGTCGGCATCGGGAAAGCGCCCGGCGTAGCGGGCGAATCCCACGCGCAGCCGCGAATGAATGAGCGTGCGGAAGGTCTGCGAGAGCACGGCCGGCAGTCCCGATTGGACCACCACGTCCCGGGGAAGCCGTCCCACGCGCGCGGCGGCGGCGGCGTCCACCGGCACGATGGGGTTGATGCAGAAGAGCAGGTCGGCGCCCTGTTCCAGCGCCACTGACGCGTGCACCGTCTTGAGCAGCACGCCGTCCACGCACTGCCGGCCCTCGATGCACACCGGCGGATAGATCCCCGGCACCGCGGTGCTCGCCTGCACGGCCGTGGAGATGGGGATGTGATCCCACCCCGGCGCGCCGAACCGAATGGCGGTGGCCGAATCGAGATCGGCCGCCACCACCGTGAGCGGGCGGCGGAGCTGCCGGAAATCGTCGGTACGGCCTTCCATGTTGAAGATGTCGTGCATGTAGGCGCGGATCGGCTCATTGTCGAACACGCCCACCGGCAGCGCCTGCATCAGATAACTCACCGCCGCGCCGACGCTCTGCGACCCTGGATGGCGCACGAACTCCGCCACCGACTCCAGCACCAGCCGCGGCAATTTGAAGCCGCGGCTGATGAACTCGCGATAGGCCGGCGTGAAGAAGATGTCCGGTCGCAACGGGTTGACGCCCGGTTCGTCGCGCAACGCGGCGCGCAGCATCTGCGTCGTCGTGAGCCCGTTGGCCAGGCAGGCGGCGATGAACGACCCGGCGCTCACGCCCACATAGGCGTGCACGTCGTTCAGGTCGAGCCCGTCGACAGCCTCCTCGAGCGCGCGCAGCGCGCCGATCTCGTACATCGCGCCCACGGGTCCGCCGCCGGCGAGGGCTACGCCGATCTTCGGCTTGCGTCGAGAGGGCATGGGGGCTCCAGAGTGGTACGGGCTGTAAAGAGTAGGTCGGTAGGTGTGTAGGTCGGTAGGTCGGCAAACTGCGAATGCCGTGATCCGACCTACCGACCTACCGACCGACCCTCACGCCGTCGCTTTCGCCCGGCGCCGCGTCGTCGTCGCCCGGCGAGTGTGCCGCACGGGCTTCTCCTCGATCGCCTTGGTGAGCCGTTCGACGCGCTTGCTGAGCCCGTCGATCTCCTTCTTGGTCGGCAGCCCCAGACGGCCGAGCACGCCGCTCACTCCCTCGTCGAGCGTGTCGGTCACGCGGCCGAACGTGTCCGCCGCGGTCTTGCGCATGTCCAGCTTGTCCTTCACCGCGACGAGGCGATCCTTGGTAGAGGCCTCGAACGTCCGTCCCCGCTTCACGAGCGTCTGGAAAATCTTGCCGCTCTCATCCTCCGCGATGGACAGGGCGCCGAGTCCGGCGAGCCAAATCTGGTACGCGGAATCCTTGAGCGCCGGAAGCTGCGCTGGTTTGACGAGTGCTTTGGGCATGGTCCACTCCTCCTATCGGATTGCTCGCTTCGAGGGGACCGTTGAACTCCCTCGCGCGGGAACGTTGGTGCGTGTGACGAACCTCCAACTGCACCGTGAAAGGTCGCCAGGCGCGGAGGCGGGTTCTGTAGGGGAGGGGAGGATGCCCGGTAGGGGATCGGATTGCGAACTGTAAGACGGTAGGTCGGTAGGTCGGGACTGCGTTCGCAGTCTTACCGACCTACCGACCTACCGACCTGCTTCGGTGACGCGAGCCGCGATTCGAGTCGCCGCATACTCCGCCAGCGCCGTGATCGTCAGGCTCGGATTCACCCCCGGATTCGCCGGCACGATGGACCCGTCCACCACGAACAGCCCGGGGTATCCGTGCACGGCGCAGTCGAGGTCCACCACGCCATCGCTCGCGTCGCGGCCCATGGGGCAGCCGCCCAGGATGTGCGCGGTCATCGGCACGCCGAATAGCCCCTCGTTGATCGAGCCGGTAAGCACGCCGTCTGTACGCTCGGCGAACGACCGCGCCACGGCCCGGCCGAGCTCCGGCGAGCCGCTCGCCTCGCTCTGCTCGTCGGCGCGCGACACGAGTCCGCGGCGGAAGCCGGTGAGCAGCCCCCGGCCGAGCCGCATGCGGAGCCGGTTGTCCACGGTCTGCATCACGAGCAGCACGGTGGAGCGCTCGGCCCAGCCCGGCACGATGTGCGTGCGGAAGAAATCCGCGGGCCGGGCGACGATCTGGCCCAGCGACCGCAGCAGGCGTCCAAAGAAGGTGCGCCCCTCGGTCTGCGGCCCGCTCAGGAAGCGCATGAGCGACGACCCGGCCGGATACCGCACTGGTTCCACGGTGGTCACCGGATCGGCGTGGATGATCGACGTGATCGCGATGCCCTTGGAGTAGTCGACGTCGCGCGGCCGGCTCACGCTGCCGAGGATGCTCTCGCTGTTCGTGCGCACGCCGTCGCCGAGCCGCGACGAGAGGCGGGGAAGCGAGCGCGTGACGTCGCGGCAGCGGAACAGCAGCCGCAGCGTGCCCAGCGCGCCGGCGGCCACGATCACGTTCCGTGCCCGCACGGTCGTGGTGCCCGGCGGCAGGACCGCGGTGGACCGGCGGCAGACCACGGCGTAGCGCGCCCCGTCCGACTGCCCGTCGGCCAGCGGCCGGATGTCGCGCACCAGGCACTCGGCGCGCACCTCGGCGCCGTGCTTCTCGGCAAAGTAGAGGTAATTCTTGGGCAGGGTGTTCTTGGCGTTGTGCCGGCAGCCCACCATGCAGCCGCCGCAGTGGATGCATCCGCTGCGCGGCGGTCCCTCGCCGCCGAAGTACGGGTCGGCCACCTCCACGCCCTCGCGCCCCGGCTCGCCGAAGAAGGCGCCAACCGGCGTGGGCGAGAAGCTGTCGCCGGTGCCCAGCTCGTCGGCGATCTCCTGGAGCACCCGGTCGGCCGGCCAGAGCCGCGGATTCGGCGCCACGCCGAGCATGCGGCGCGCGCTGGCGAAGTGCGGGGCGAGAATCGTCTTCCAGTCGGCGAGATGCCGCCAGGCCGGCGCGTCGAACAGCGCGTCGCTCGGCTCCATTAGTACATTGGCATAACCGAGGCTGCCGCCGCCCACGCCGGAGCCGTGCAGCACCCAGACGTCGCGGAACGGGCTCACCTGAAGGATGCCGAAGCAGCGCAGCGCCGGGGCCCAGAGATAGCGCCGGGCATGCCAGGTGGACGGGGCGAAATCCTCGTCGCGGAACCGCTTCCCACGCTCGAGCACCAGCACGCGGTGGCCGCGTTCGGCCAGCCGCATGGCCGACACGCTGCCTCCGAACCCGGAGCCGATGATAACGAAGTCGTACGTACCGCTGGTGGTGGGCATGGGCATCCAGAATAATGCGTGGCGCAACATCCCAAGCATCAGCATCGCCGGGTTGGAGGGGCCGGTCCAGTAGGCGCTTTGCCGACGGCTTGGTTCCGCTTCCCCTACAGACGGATGGCCCGGCGCGCCTGAGCGTGGGATTCGGAACTACTGCTACATGGGGGCGGCATGCCGGAAGAACAGTCGAAGGTGCTCAGCGAGGGCGTCCTGGCGGGACTGATCGGGTACGCGGTCGTGGCGATGGTGTTCGGCATCGCGAACCTGATCGCCGGACGGTCCGTCTTCTACACGGCGGCGGTGCTCGGCGGATCGCTGTTCTACGGCATCCACGATCCATCGAAGATTTCGGTCACCGCGGAGTACGTGTTCGCCTACAACGGCGCCCATCTGGTGGTGTTCCTGGTGTTCGGACTGATCAGCGCCTGGCTGGCGTCGGTGTCCGAACGGTTCACGCAGTTCTGGTACGTCGGGCTGTTCTTCTTCTTCTTCATCGCGTTCCACATCGTGGCGGCCATGCAGGCGCTGGCGATCCCGGTGCAGGAGGCGATCTCCGGCTGGGCGATCTGGACGGCGGGCTTCGCGGCGGCGGCCGCCATGGCGGCGTTCCTGCTGTCCATGCACCCGAGGATCCGCGAGGGAGAAAGCTGGGAAGGGTGAGCGCTGCGGGCGGAGATCCCGGCATCAGCAGTAGCCGCTCAGCCCTGCACAGCCCCTGAACGGCACCGGCCCTTGCGCGGAACGCGGGGCGCTCAGAAGGTGCGAACCCATCCGCGCGTCTGCGTGCGGCGTCCGTGCTGGCGACCGCGACGCCGCATCCGTATATCTGGCACCGGACTCTCAACCTCCGGACCGCCGTCATGCGCCTTTCCGCCCTCCTCCTCGCCGCCGCTTTCCCCACCGGCGCCCTCTCCGCCCAGCAGCCGACCCAGCTCGGCTACTACCGCATGCCCGCCGTCTCCGGCAACACGGTGGTATTTACCGCCGAGGGCGACCTGTGGAAGGTGCCCGTCACCGGCGGCACCGCCGCGCGGCTGACCACGGGACTCGGCGAAGAAGCCAACGCCGCCATCTCGCCGGACGGCAAGAGCGTCGCCTTCTCCGCCGATTACGAGGGGCCCACCGAGGTGTACGTGATGCCCTTGGACGGCGGCGCGCCCAAGCGGCTGACCTACGAGGGCGGCGTGGCCACCGTGGTCGGCTGGGCGCCCGACGGCAAGGTGCTCTACTCGACGCGCGCCTACGCCACGCTGCCCGACATGGAAGTGGGGTGGGTGAATCCGGCCGACGGCTCGCACGGACTGATCCCGCTCGCCCAGGCCGCCGACGGCGCCTACGACGCCGGCGGCACCTTCTTCTTCACGCGCTACCCATTCCAGGGCAGCTTCACCAAGCGCTACAAGGGCGGCACGGCGCAGAATATCTGGCGCTTCGCGAAGAATGCCGCCGAAGCACAGCCGCTCACCGCCGACTATACGGGAACCAGCAAGGACCCGATGCCGTGGAAGGGACGCATCTACTTCATCAGCGACCGCGACGGGATCATGAACCTCTGGTCGATGGACGAGGACGGCCACGACCTCAAGCAGCTCACCCATCACCCGGTGTACGACATCCAGTCGGCGGCGCTCGGCGACGGGAAGATCGTGTATCAGCTGGGCGCCGATCTCCGCGTGTACGACATCGCGTCGGGCACCGACGCGCTGATCCCGATCCGCCTGCTCTCCGATTTCGACCAGACGCGCGAGAAGTGGGACACCGATCCCATGGCTCTGCTCACCTCGGCGCACCTCTCGCCCACCGGCGACCGGCTGGTGCTCGACGCGCGCGGGCAGGTGTTCGTGGCCGCCACCGGCGACGCCGGCGGACGGCTGGCGCAGGTGACGCAGGACCAGGGCGTGCGCTATCGCATCGCGCGCTTCATGCCCGACGGCAAGTCGCTGCTCGCGCTGTCGGACAAGAGCGGCGAGGTGGAGTTCTGGAACGTGCCCACCGCCGGCGGCGCCGCGAAGCAGCTCACCACCGGCGCCACCGAGCTGCGGTGGGACGGATTTCCCTCGCCCGATGGCAAGTACGTGGCCCACACCGACAAGAACCAGCGGCTCTGGCTGCTCGACCTGGCCACGAGCCGCGAGACGCTGGTGGCCGAGGACAGCGCGGGCGGCATCGGCGACGTCGAATGGTCGCCCGACAGCAGGTGGATCGCCTACTCGGCGCCGGCGCACAACGCGTTCGACGAGATCCGCATCTTCGGCGTGGCCAGCGGCAAGAGCACGGTGGTGACCACGGACCGGTACAGCAACAGCAGCCCGGCGTGGAGCAGCGACGGCAAGTGGCTGTACTTCCTGTCCGACCGGCACTTCCAGAGCGCGGTGAGTTCGCCGTGGGGCACCCGCCAGCCCGAGCCTTACTTCGCCAATGAGACCGAGATGTTCGCGCTGGCCCTCCAGCCGAACGCCGCGTCGCCGTTCGCGCCGGCCACCGAACTCACCGATCCCACGCGCGCCCTGGCGTCGGAGGACAGCACGCCGGCACGCGGCGAAGGTGCGCGCGGCGGGGGCGGCGGGCGTGGCGGGCGCGGAGCCAACCGCGCGCCGGCCAACGTGTCCATCGACTTCAACGGCATCGAGCAGCGGCTCGTGCAGCTTCCCGTCGCCCCGGGCGAGTACAGCAGTCTCTCCACCGACGGCGAACGGCTCTACTTCATCGAGCGTGGCGGGGCGGGCGGCCGCGGCGGACGGGGCGGTGCGGGGGGCGGCGGCGCCAACCTCATGACGCTGGCCATGGGAAACACGCCGGCCCGGCCCACCGTGTTCGCGGCCGGCGTGCGCGACTACGAGCTGTCCATGGACCGCCGCAAGGTGATGGTGCGCCGCGGCAACGACTTCTTCGTCTACGACGCCGGCGCCAAGGCGCCCGCGGACAGCGGCCGATTCAAGGTGGATCTCGGTCACTGGACGGTGCGCGTCGTGCCGCGCGACGAATGGCGCGACGAGTTCGTGGACGCCTGGCGCCTGGAGCGCGACTACTTCTACAACCCCGCCATGAACGGCGTGGACTGGAACCTCATCCGGCAGCGCTACGAGCCGCTGGTGAGTCGCGTGACCGATCGCGCCGAGCTGAACAATCTGCTGTCGCAGACCATGGGCGAGCTGTCCACGTTGCACACCTTCGTGCGCGGCGGCGACATGCGCACCCCCGACGATTCGATCCGTCCCGCGGCGCTGGGCGCGGTGCTCCAGCGCGACGAAGCCGCCGGCGGCTACCGCGTGCAGCACGTCTATGCGAATGATCCGGATTCACCCAACGAACTTTCGCCGCTGGCGCGCTACGGCGTCGACATCCACGAGGGCGACGTCATCACCGCGGTCAACCACGTGTCGGCGCTCTCGGCGCCCGACATCGGCGCCCTGCTGCGCAACGAGGCGGCGCGGCAGATGCTGCTCACCGTGAAGGCGGGCGGCAACGGCGCCGAGCGCGACGTGGTGGTGCAGCCGATCACGCAGGCGCAGGAGTCCAACCTGCAGTACTCGGAGTGGGAGTACACGCGTCGCGTGGCCGTGGACTCCATCGCCCATGATTCGATCGGCTACCTGCATCTGCGGGCGATGGGCGGGCCCGACATCAACCAGTGGGAGCGCGACTACTATCCGGTGTTCCAGCGCCAGGGGCTGATCATCGACGACCGCAACAACCGCGGCGGGAACATCGACAGCTGGATTCTCGAGAAGCTGATCCGCAAGGCGTGGTTCTACTTCAAGTCGCGCGTCGGCGATCCCACCTGGAACATGCAGGAGGCGTTCCGCGGGCACATCGTGGTGCTCACCGACGCCCACACCGCGTCCGACGGCGAGGCCTTCGCGGCGGGCTTCAAGGCGCTCGGCCTGGGCAAGGTGATCGGCGTGCGCACCTGGGGCGGCGAGATCTGGCTGAGCCAGAACAACGTCCAGGTGGACCGCGGCCTCGCCAGCGCCGCCGAGATGGGCACGTACACGCCCGATCGGAAGTGGCTCATCGAGGGGCACGGCGTGGATCCGGACATGGTGGTGGACAACCTTCCGCACGCCACGTTCGATGGGCACGACGCCCAGCTCATGGCGGCCATCAAGGAGCTGCGCGCCGAGATCGCGGCGGATCCGCGGCCCGTGCCGCCCCCGCCGCCGTATCCGGACAAGTCGTTCCACAACAACGGGAAGGGAGGAGGCGGGAACTGAGATCTGTGGTCTGACGTCTGATGTTGCCAGTTGACCGCTAACACACGGTCGCGGTCAGCCGGTCGCGCTGCTTGCCCGACCCCCCGAGGCGACGTAGGTTGGTAATACATCATCATACTGAGTATTACCATGCCAGTCGCCCGAATTTCCATCACTATCCCCGTGGCGCTCCTGCAGCAGGCGGATGCCGAAGCGACCCGCCGCAAGCGCTCCAGGAGTTGGCTCATCGCCGAGGCAGTTCAGCGCTGCCTGCAGGAGGGCGCCGCGGGCGATCGGGTGCGCGAGGCAGAGCCCCCGCCGTACGTCGCGGGCCTGGGCGAGCAACGGCTGGCGCAGCTCCGCGCGGATCTGCGGCTCACGCCGGAAGAGCGCGTCAAGGAAGCGGAGCGCACCGCGCGGGCGGCGTCGGCCGGGGCGCGCGCGGCGTATGGGCGCACCATCCGCATGATCGGTTTCGAGCGCTACGAGGACTATCTCGACTACAAGCGGCGCGAGGACGTGCGGTGAGCGCACGCTACGAAACGCGCACGGCTGAAGTCTGCGCGGCCCTCAACGAGCATGGGGCAAAGTACGTGCTGGTTGGCGCCGCGGCCATGCAGCTCTGGGGGACCGCCCGCGCAACGCGCAATGTCGATGTGCTGATCGACCCGGCGGTCGAAAACGTACGGCGCGTATTGGCGGCGCTGGGGCAGCTGGGGTTCGGGTTCGCGAACGGGTTGCTCGCCGAGGAGGTGGCGCGGAGGCCGGCCACGATCGTCGGTGACATGCCCAACGTGGACATCCTGACGGTCGCCTGGTCCGTCCCGTACGCGGAAGCGCGGCCGTCGGCGACTGCGTTCGACGTGGAGGGCGTCGAGATTCCCACCGCGTCGCTCGACGACCTGATCCGTTCCAAGCGCACGGGACGTCTGCAGGACGCGGCGGACATCGAGGTGCTGGAGGAAATCAGGCGGCTGCGGGGATAGCGCGCGAAGCGGCACCAGGGTCAGTCGCCGCGTGCGCCGTCGCCCCGACGGGGCCAAGGAGGGGTGCCCACAGGAAAGCCAGGTCATCAGGGATTTCCCTACATCCAAGTAGTCCTCCACACCTTCCGTTTCCTCCATCCCCCGACACCGCCTGGCCCCCCTTCTGCGCATTCTCCCCCCGTCCGATGGCAAGTGGCTGCCGGGCATCGGGTTATTCGCCGAAGAGAGGGTCAGATGCACCCACATCAGGGCCGTGGCAACGGGCATCCCGCCGGAAAGGGACGCGCCGGAATCGCCGACTTCGACTTCAATAAATCGCCTTTCGTGGTGATCTGGGAAACGACCCGGGCCTGCGACCTCGCCTGCCGGCACTGCCGCGCCGAGGCCGTGCCTTACCGGAATCCCAACGAGCTGAGCACCGACGAGGCCAAGGCCATGCTGCGCAAAGTGCGCGAGTTCGGCAACGTCGTCTTCGTGCTCTCCGGCGGCGACTGCCTCAAGCGCCCCGACGTGTTCGAACTGGTGAAGTACGGGTTCGAGCTGGGCCTTCGCATGGGGGTCACCCCCGCGACGACGCCACTCGCGACTCCGGAGGCCATTCAGAACTTCAAGGACGCGGGGATCTCCCGCCTGGCTGTGAGTCTCGACGGATCGACCCCCGCGATCCACGACGCCTTCCGGCGTGTCGACGGCTCCTTCGACTGGGGTATCCGCATCCTTGAAGAGTGCCGGCGCCTCGGCATCTCCACGCAGGTGAACACGGTCATCGCGCGCCACAACATCGACGACTTCGACAACCTCGCCGCCCTCATGGAGCGTCTGGGCATCGTCTTCTGGGAGGTCTTCTTCCTCGTCCCCACGGGCCGCGCCAAACCGGGCGACGTGGCGAGCGGCGAGGAGTACGAGAAGATCTTCAACAAGATGTACGACCTGTCCAAGACCGCCCCCTTCGACATCAAGGCCACGGCCGCGCCGCAGTACTCGCGCGTGATCATGGAGCGCCAGGTGGCCGAACGCCGCGCCGGCTCGCGCGACGAGGCCCCCGACGTGATGACCGGCGGCGTGATGTTCTCGCTGTCCGACGGCATCGGCCGCGCCCGCAGCGTGAACGACGGCGACGGCTTCATGTTCATCAGCCACACGGGCGAGATCATGCCCTCGGGCTTCCTGCCCATCGTGGCCGGCAACGTCCGGACCGATGACCTCATGCAGGTGTATCGGGAATCTCCGATCTTCACCCAGCTCCGTCACCGCGAGGACATCAAGGGCAAGTGCGGCGTCTGCGAATACCTGAAAGTCTGCGGCGGCAGCCGGGCGCGCGCCTACGGCATGACGGGCGACTTCATGGAGTCGGAGCCCTTCTGCACGCACATCCCGAAGAAGTACGCCGCCATGGTCGAGCGCGGCGAGGCGGAACCGGTGGAGCAGTACTTCGAAGCGCGCTATCGTCGCACCCTTCCGGTGGCGGACGTGGAGGCATTCGTGAGCGGGAGCGCCGCATGAACGCCACCGCGCTCCACGAGGCCGAACCGCTCGCGGAATCCACCGGCGCGCCGGCGCCCACAGGCGCCCCGGCGCTCGTCGAGACGGCCGGTCATCCCGCCGAGGTGCCGCGCGCCCACCCCGCCGGCGGCGGGCTCGTCTGCGTCGGCATCTCGTTCCGCACCGCGCCGATCGCGTTGCGCGAACGGCTGGCCGTGCCGGAGACGGCCATCGCCACGGCGCTGTCGCGCTTCGGCTGCGGCCTCACCGCGCGCCCGGCGGCGATCAGCGAGCTGGTGATCGTCTCCACCTGCAACCGTCTCGAGCTGTACGCGGCGGGCGGCCGCGACGCCGACCAGGCGCTCTTCCAGCTCGTCGAAGAGATGACGGGCGTGAGCGAGGCCGAGGTCCGGCCCGCCGCCTACGTCATCACGTCCGACGATGCCGTGCGCCATCTCTGCCGCACGACGGCCGGTCTCGAATCGATGGTCATCGGCGAGCCGCAGATCCTGGGCCAGGTGTCGGAGGCGTTCGCGTCGGCCGCGGCCAACGGCGCCGCCGGCCACATGATGTCGACGCTCTTCCGCGGCGCCATCCGCGCCGGCCGCCGGGCCCGCTCGGAAACCGGCATCAGCCGCAACCCCACCACGGTGAGTTCGGTGGCGGTCCAGCTGGCCAGTATCTCATTCACCGACCTGGCCTCGGCGTCGGTGGTGGTGGTGGGCGCGGGCGAGATGGCGGAATTGGCGGTGTCCGCGCTACACTACCGGGGAGTGAACGACATCTCCGTGGTGAGCCGCACCCGCGAGCACGCCGACCGCCTGAGCGCGCGGGTGGGCGGCCGGCCGGTGCCGCTGGAACAGCTGCAGAACGCCCTCGACGGCGCCGATGTGGTGATCACCTCCACCTCGGCGCCGCACCATGTGATCACACGCGACATGGTGTGGAACTCGATGCAGCTCCGCCCCGACCGGCAGATGCTGATCATCGACATCGCCGTTCCGCGCGACGTCGATCCGGCGGTGGAAACGGTGCCCAACGTCTGCTACGCCGATCTCGACGTGCTCGAACGCCGCATCGAAGCCGGCCTGCACGAGCGCGAAACGGAGATTCCGCGGGTGGAAGCCGTGGTGGACGACGAGACCGCCCAGTGCATCGCGGCGCTGCGCCAGCTCGACGTGCAGCCCCTGATCGCCGACCTGCGGGGCCACACCGACGCCGTGCGTCGCGCCACGCTGGACCACGCCCGGCGCCAGTTCGCGCACCTGAGCGACGAAGACCGCCAGCACATCGAAGCGTTCTCAGAATCGCTCGTGAACCGGCTGTTCCATCAGCCCATGCAGCGGCTGCGCCAGGAGGCGCGCAACGGACAGGTGGCGGGCTATGCGATGGCCCTGCGCCACCTCTTCGGACTGGAGCAATGAGCGGCCACGTCGCCATCATCGGCGGCGGCATAAGCGGTCTCTCGGCGCTGGAGGAACTCACCCGCGTCGCGCCGTCCCTGCAGGTCACGCTGCTCGAAGGCTCGCCGAGGCTGGGCGGTCACATCCGCACCGAACGCTCGGGCGGGTTCCTCATGGAGGCGGGCCCCGACGTGATCCTCGCCGCCAAGCCGGCGGCCGTGGAGCTGGCCCGGCGCGTGGGACTGGGCGACCGCCTGCACGGCACCAACCCCAGGGTGAAGGGCTCGTACATTCTGAGCGGCAAGCGGCTGCTGCCGATGCCCGACGGGCTCACCGGGCTCGTGCCGTCGCGCTTCACGCCCTTTGCCACGACGCCGTTGGTGTCGCCGCTGGGCAAGCTGCGCGTGGGCATGGAGTACTTCATCCCGCCGCGCCGCAACGCGCCCGACGAATCCATCGAGAGCTTCGTGACGCGCCGGCTGGGCCGCGAGATGTACGAACGGCTGGTGGAGCCGTTGCTGAGCGGCATCTCCGCCGGCGACGGCGCGAAGCTGAGCATGGAGGCGATGTTCCCCCAGCTGCGCGCCTACGAGCGGGAGAACGGCGGACTGGTGAAGGGGATGCTGGCGACGAAACGCAAAATGCGCGCCGCCAAGACCGCCGCCGGGCCCCGGCAGCCGGCGTTCGGATTCATCTCGCTGCCCGGCGGGCTTGAAGAGCTGGTGGTCGGGATCGAGCGCGAGGTGCGGAAGCGGGAACCGACGGGCACGCGGGTGAAGATTCGCACCGGGGCCCGGGTGGAGCGCGTCGAGCGCGGCGGCGATTCGGGAGGGTATACCGTCACGCTGGCCGACGGCGAGACGTTGGCGGTGGATGCGGTGATTCTCGCGACCCCGGCCTATCACACTGCCGCGTTCGTGCGCTCCGTGGACGAGGAACTGGCCGCCGCCCTCCGGGGCATCGAGTATGCCTCCACGGTCACCATTTCGGTGGCCTATCCCGAAAGCGACGTGACGCGCCCCCTCGACGCCTCCGGCTACGTCGTGCCGCGGATCCAGGGGCGGCCGGTGCTCGCCTGCACGTGGGTGTCGAGTAAGTTTGAGGGCAGATCGCCCGGCGGACACGCCCTGTTCCGCCTCTTCCTGGGCGGCGCCGGGCGCGGATCGTTCGTCGAGCGTTCCGACGCCGAGCTGCTCGAGATCGTTCGCGGCGAGATGCGCGACGTCATGGGCATCACGGCGGAACCGGAACTGGCGCGGGTGAACCGGTTTGACCGCGCGATGCCGCAGTACCACGTGGGTCATCTTGACCGCGTGGCGCGCATCCGCGATCAGGCGGCCCGCCATCCGGGGCTTCTCGTGGCGGGCGCGGCGTTCGGCGGCGTGGGCATTCCCGACTGCGTGAAGTCGGGCGTGGCGGCGGCCACCGCGGCGGCGGCGCACATTGCCGCGCGCCATACCACTGCATCGGAGAGCACGAAGTGACCATCGAGAACACGCTGTTCATGCGCGCCGCCCGGCACCAGCCGGTGGAACGCACGCCGGTCTGGTTCATGCGGCAGGCCGGGCGCGTGCTGCCGGAGTACCGCGCCGTGCGCCAGCAGTTCTCGCTCATCGAGATCACGCAGCGGCCCGAGGTGTGCGCCGAGGTGACGCTGCAGCCGGTGCGCCGGCTGGGCGTCGACGCGGCGATCCTGTTCGCCGACATCATGCACCCGCTCATCGGCGCCGGCGTCCCGCTCGACATCGTGGACGGCGTGGGGCCGGTGATCCATGCGCCGGTCCGCACCGCCGCCGACGTGGACGAACTGCGGCCGCTGGTGCCGGAGACCGACCTGCCGTACGTGCTCACGACGATCCGCATGCTCAAGGCGGAGCTGGGCGACCGGACGCCGCTCATCGGGTTCACCGGGGCGCCGTTTACGCTCGCCGCCTATCTCATCGAAGGGCGGGCGTCGCGCGAGTTCCTGCGCACCAAGACCATGATGTATTCGGCGCCCGAGACCTGGCACACGCTGATGACCAGGCTCAGCGACATGGTGATCGCCTTCATGCGGGCGCAGGCCGCGGCCGGCGTCGATGCCCTGCAGCTCTTCGACAGCTGGGTGGGGGCGCTGTCGCGCAACGACTACCTGCGCTACGTGCAGCCCTACGCCCGCCGCATCTTCGCCGAACTGGCGCCGCTGGACGTGCCGCTCATTCACTTCGGCGTCAACACGGCCACCCTGCTCGACGCCATGACCACCGACGGGGCGTCGATCCTCGGCGCCGACTGGCGCATCCCGCTGGACCGGGCCTGGGACATCATCGGCCACGAGAAGGGGATTCAAGGGAACCTGGACCCGGCCATTCTGCTTGGTTCGGCAAATGTCATCGAGCGCGAAGTGAACGACATCCTCGACCGGGCCGCCGGGCGGCCGGGCCACATCTTCAACCTCGGCCACGGCCTGCTGCCCGATACGCCCGTGGCCAGCATCGAACACGCGATCGCGACCGTGCGTTCGCGCAAGCTGCGCGCCGGCCCGGCCGCGCCGGCCGCCCCCGCCCCCGCCCCCGAGGCCTCGCCCGCCACGGCCGGAGGCCGCTGAGATGGCGAACGACCGCGCAGTCCTGGTGCTCGCGTACGGAACTCCCGGCACGCTCGACGACGTCGAGGCGTACTTCACGCACATCCGGCACGGCCGCACGCCGTCGCCCGAAGCGGTGGCCAATCTGCGGGCGCGCTACGAACGCGTTGGCGGGTCCACGCCGCTGCTCAGGCTCACCGAGAACGTGCGTGACGCGCTGCAGGCGAGGCTCGCCGCGTCGGGCGACGCGCGCCCCGTGTACATGGGCATGAAGCACTGGCATCCGTACATCGCCGAAGCGCTCCAGACCATGTACGACGACGGCATCCGGACGTTCACGGCGTTCGTGCTGGCGCCGCACTACGCGAAGATGAGCATCGGGCAGTACCGCGAGGCGATCGACAAGAAGCAGGCGGAGCTGGGCAATCCGTTCGCGTTCACGTTCGTGGATCACTGGTATGAGCGGCCCGCGTTCGTGGCGTTCATGGCGGACACGGTGAAGCGTGGGCTGGCGCAGTTCGCGGAAAAGGACCGCGGTTCGGTGACCGTGGTGTTCACCGCGCACAGCCTGCCCGAACGCATCCGCACTTGGAACGACCCCTACGAGTCGCAGCTGCAGGAGAGCGCCGAGCTGGTGGCGAAGGCGGCCGGCCTCCCCGGCTTCCGCCGCGCCTGGCAGAGCGCCGGCGGCACCGGCGAGCCCTGGATCGGCCCCGACATCCTGGACTACCTGGACACGCTGAAGGCCGAGGGCGTGAAGAACGTGCTGCAGGTGCCGATCGGGTTCGTGAGCGACCACCTCGAGGTGCTCTACGACATCGACATCGAGGCCAAGGACAAGGCGCGCGAGCTCGGCATGACGCTCTTCCGCACGCAACTGCCGAACGCGCAGCCGGCGTTCATTGAATTGCTGGCGGAGATGGTGGGAGCAGAGCGTGACGCAGTGAGGCGGTGAGGCAGTGGAATAATGAAGCGGCTGGGGATGCCAACGGCGGGGGGTCTAGCCCCGCCGTTCGTTGTTTTCGGGCATTTCGACTCCGGTCGTCGGAGATTGCCGGCATTTTCCCTACGTGAAACGCCTGACAACGCGGCGGGAGTTCTCCCCCTGACTGGGCTGTTTCGGAGGTAGTAATTGGGCGCACGCCGGGTTCCGAATGTCCCGACGGCAATGAGGGGATCCGGCGACAGACAGCCGGAAGTCCATCCGGACGGAGTGTGCAATGCAGGTGCGGGCGGTTGGGTGGTGGCTCACGCTGGCCATCGCGGCCGCGGCATGCGGAGGACGTACACCGCCTGCCGCCGGTTCCGCGTCGGACAGCGCCGTGGCAAAGGTTAACGCGCTCGTCGCGTCGGCCGCTTTGCCCGTGAAGCTGCACGTGGCCGCCGATACGGCGCCCCCCGCGCCGGCGGTGCCTGCCGGGTTCACCAAGAACGGCTTTCCCCACGACCGGCACCGCGCCCTCAAGTGCCAGCGCTGCCACACGAGCGTACCCGGGCACACGGTGCACACCAACGTGGAGTGCACCTCCTGCCACGCGCCGGTGCCGGCGTCGGGCCCCCTGCCCACTCCGGATCAGTGCCAGGCCTGCCACCACGGCCCGGCGCAGACGCGGGCGTGCACCACCTGCCACACGCCGTCCACGTTCGGGACGATGACCCTTCACGTGACGTGGAAGCTGTCGGTGTGGCCCACGCCGCGGCAGCGCGACGTCAGTTTCAACCACACCTGGCACACGAGTCTCGCCTGCCAGTCCTGTCATACCAATGCTCCGGTCATGCTGCCGACGCGCGAGTGCGCCTCTTGCCACGTGCATCACGAAGGCAACGTGGACTGCCGCAACTGCCATCGGACGCCCCCGGCCGGCGCGCACAACATCGCCGTCCATGCCACGGCCACCGGATGCACCGGTTCCGGCTGTCACCAGAGTCCCCCGGTGCACGTGGCCAACCTGTCGCGCGACGAATGCCTGGTCTGTCACGCCGATCGCGTGAACCACCAGCCCGGCAAGGTCTGCGCGACGTGCCACATGGTTCCGCCGAGCCGGCCAGCGCCCGCTGGAAAGGAGCCCGACCCCCGATGAATCCACGCGAACAGGTCACGATGCGCTCACTTCGAATGCGGCGGTTGGTGCCGGCGCTCCTGGCGCTCGGGATATTCACGGCGAATCCCGCCACGGGCAGGGCGCAGCAACTGCCCACCGGGCAGGCGTGCGTGAACTGCCATCTCCAGCTCAAGGACCCGCGGCTCTCGGCGCCGGCCAAGAACTTCAAGGCCGACATCCACGCGCAGAAGGGATTCACCTGCCTCGACTGCCACGGCGACGTGGCGAAGCACGGCGGCGACCCCCGCGACATCACGCCGCAGGTGGGATTCCTGACACGGCCGAGCCGGCGCGACATCCCCGCGATGTGCGGCCGCTGCCACTCCGACGCCGCCTTCATGAAGCGTTACAATCCGATGCTGCGCACCGACCAGGTGTCGGAATACCGCACGTCGGTGCACGGCAAGCGGCTGTTCGAGTTCGGCGACACGGCCGTGGCCACCTGCATCGACTGCCACCCCGCGCACAACATCCTGCCGCCCACCGACCCCGCGTCGTCCGTCTACCCGACGCACGTGGCCACCACGTGCGGGCGCTGTCATTCGGACCCGGCGCACATGGCGCCGTATCACATCCCGACCAATCAGGCAAAGCTCTGGGCGCTGAGCGTGCATGCCGAGGACATGCTGAAGAAGGGCGATCTGTCGGCGCCGACGTGCAACAACTGTCATGGCAACCACGGCGCCACGCCGCCCGGCGTGGCCGACGTGTTCCACGTGTGCGGCCAGTGCCACGCGACGGTGGCCGACTTCTTCGCCGGCAACGGCCACGACAGCATCTTCACGGCCAACAAGCTGCCGGGCTGCGTCACCTGCCACAGCAACCACGACATCGTCCTGCCGAGCGACTCGCTGCTGGCCGTGCGCGCGCAGACGGTGTGCGCCAAGTGCCACGATCCCAACAGCCCGGCCGGCCGCCAGTTCCCGGTCATGAAAGCGCTGATCGACTCGCTGCTGGCCGAGCAGGCGCGCAGCCAGGCGGTGCTCGACCAAGCCAACACCCTGGGGATGGACGTGAGCCAGGCCCAGTTCGACCTCGCCGACGTTACCACCGCCCTGACCAAGGCGCGGACCGCCATCCATTCCTTCCGGGCCGATTCGGTGGCTCCGCAGGTCAAGGGAGGAATGAAGACCGCCGCTGGTGCCGCCGTGCAGGGCCAGGCCGCCCTCGCCGAGCACAGCTATCGGCGACTTGGCCTCGCCATCTCGGTGCCGCTCATCCTCGGCCTGGCGCTGGCTATCTGGCTCCGGCTGCGCATCATCGAAGCCGAGCAGGAAAAGGCCGAGGCCGAAGGCGACGGGCACGGCACGACCGACCACAGAGGGCACCACTCATGAGCGAGTTTCATCCCAGCAGCTCCGGCGCCGGGACGCCGATGACCCGCAAGCGGTTCATCGACTGGCTGCTCGGCACCACGCTTGGCGGGCTGCTCATCGCCGTGCTCTATCCCGTCACGCGCTACCTGGTGCCGCCGGAGGCAGGCGAGTCGACGGTCAACTCGGTGACGCTGGCCATCAAGCCCGCGGATCTGAAACCCAATACCGGCCAGGTCTTCAAGTTCGGAGACGAGCCGGGGATCATCATCCGCCTGGCGTCGGGCGAGGTGCGCGCCTTCACCGCCGTCTGCACGCACCTCGGCTGCATCGTGGCGTTCAGCGCGGAACACTCCGATATCTGGTGCGCCTGCCATAACGGCCACTACGATCTCAACGGCCGCAATGTCTCCGGGCCGCCCCCGCGGCCGCTCTCGAAGTACGCCGTGAACATTCGCGGCGACCAGATCGTCGTCAGCAAGGAAGCCTCATGATGACCGAGTCCCCGGACAGCCGGGCGGGCCGCCTCTGGGCCTGGCTCGACGATCGCATCGGGATGAGCGCGCTCCAGCCGCTCATCAAGAAGAAAACCGTGCCCGTGCACCGCCACAGCATCTGGTACTTCCTGGGCGGGATGGTGCTCTTTCTGTTCATAATCCAGGTGTGCACCGGCATCCTCATGCTGTTCTATTACCGGCCCAGCGCCGGCGAGGCGTTCGAGTCGGTGCAGTTCCTGATGACGCAGGCCAAGTTCGGCTGGATGATTCGCTCCATTCACGTATGGGGCGCGAACCTGATGATCCTGGTGCTGTTCATCCACATGTTCAGCGTCTGGATCCTGAAGGCCTACCGGCCGCCGCGTGAGCTGACCTGGCTCAGCGGGCTCGGGCTGCTCGGCCTCACGCTGGGGCTCGGGTTCACCGGTTACCTGCTGCCCTGGAACACGCTGTCGTACTTCGCCACGCGGGTCGGCACCTCGATGGCCGGCGTGGTGCCGGTGGTCGGTCCGTTCATCGAGCGCATGATGCGCGGGGGCAAGGACATCACCGGGGCCACGCTCACGCGGTTCTACGCGCTGCACACGTCGCTCCTGCCCGGCCTGCTGTTCCTGGCGCTGGGGGCCCACGTGCTGCTCGTGCAGCGCCACGGCATGAGCGTGCCGCCCGACGTCGAGCGCGAACCGAAGCAACGGTCGGTGCCGTTCGTGCCGAACTTCCTGCTGCACGACCTGATCGGCTGGCTGCTGGCGCTCGGCTGCATTGCCGCCCTGGCCGTGTTCTTCCCCGCCGAACTCGGAAAGAAGGCCGACATGTTCGCCTCGGCGCCCGCCGGCATCAAGCCGGAGTGGTACTTCATGGCGCCGTACCAGATGCTGAAGTACCTGCCCGCCAAGATCCTGGGCCTCGACGGCGACGCGTTCGGGGTCGTCGCGTTCAGCCTCGTGGCGTCGGTGCTGCTATTCATTCCGTTCCTCGACAGACGCCGGGCGGACGGCAGCTACCACCCCGTGTGGCGCATCGCCGCGTGGGGGACGATCGTGTTTCTCGTAGTGTTTACGTATATCGGGATCAAGTCGTAAGTGGGTAGGTGACGAAGTCAGTAGGTCGGTAGGTCAGACAGTCGGAATGCGGAACGGCGGGGCGATTGTCGATCGCCCCGCCGTTCCATATGATTCGCTGTTTGCTCAGTTCCTAGTTCCGCGCTGGAAATGCCCTGCGTTGTCTTTCAGTTTCGTGGTTTCGGCCCTGCGTCGTACCGGCCCTGCGTGGTTTCGGCCCTGCGCCGTCAGGTAGTTTCTCCGTCCTGCGGTTTCGCCGTTCCCGTCCAGCGCCTGACCGCCACCACCACCACTCCCAATCCGGCCAGCAGCAGCACGTACGGCGCCGCGTAGAGCACCAGGTTGAACCCGTGCGCCCGCGGGTCGAGCAGAATCCACTCGCCGTACTTGGACACGAAGTACGCCTTCACCTCGGCGGGCGTCTTGCCTTCGGCGAGCTGGGTCTTCACCAGATCGCGCATCTCCTTGGCCAGCTCCGAGGGCGAATCCTGGATCGACTCGCCCTGGCACACCGGGCAGCGGAGCTGCGAGGCGACGCCGGCCGTCTGGGCGTCGAGCGCCGAGTCGGACATGATGGGCGCCGCGGCGGCGGCCGTGGTGCCGGCCGGCACCTGCTGCGCGCCGAGCGGCGCGGCCGCGGCCGTGCCGAGCACCAGCAGCGCGGCACCGCCGGCATACCTGGCGAATCGGCTCATGGCGTCCCCTTGGGGTTGGCGCGCGTGGGCGCGAGCGCCGGCAGCGCCGAATCGCCGGCGGCGCCCGGCTTGGAGTTGGCCGGCAGCGCGGCGATGAGCGAATCGACGAGCCGCGTGAGGATCGCGTCGGTCACCGGTCCGGTCTGCTTGTAGGCCACGCGGCCGCTGCCGTCGATGAAATAGGTCTCCGGCACGCCGTACAGCCCGTAGTCGATGGAGGTGTGGGCGTCGGCGTCGTTCACCGACGGATACTGCTGGCCGCCCATCTCCTTGATCCAGCTGATGGCTGGCGCCGGGAAGTCGTTGTAGAGCACGCCGAGGAACTTCACCGGCTTGCCCTCGTAGCGGCGCGCGAACTGCTGGAGCTCCACGTGCTCGTCGCGGCACGATAGGCACCACGACGCCCAGAAGTTGAGCACCACCACCTGTCCCCGCAGACTCGCCAGGTGCACCGTGTCGCCCACGGGCAGCGTGGTCGGCGCCTCGCCCGGCGCGAACACGGCGAGCCGGAAGTCCGGGGCGATGCGGCCCGGCAGCGGCGACGGGATGTTGTTGGGGTCCTTGGTGAACCCCCACGCGAACAGCAGGATGAGAGGGACCGCGAACAGCGCCGCGATCGACGCGCGTTTCCAGTTCATGCCTTGCCTCCTCCGGTGCTCGGCAGGGGCACCGGTACGGCGGGGGCCGGCTGGCGCGCCGCCACCGTGGCCGCGCGGCGCTTGCGCTGCGGGAGCACGCCGATGAGCGCGCCCAGCACCACCACGCCGCCGCCGAACCAGATCCAGGGCACCAGCGGCTGCACGATGAGCTTCACCGTGGCGTGCGCCCCGTTCTGGTCGAACGCGATCAGGTTGAAGTACAGGTCACCGCGAATGGAGCTGATCACCTGCGGGGTCGGCACCGGCGTCGACTGCGTGGGATAGTAGTTCATCCGCGGATCCGCCGTCGCCACCACCTTGCCGTTCTCGATCACTTCCATGGTCGCGCCGATCACGGCGCGCTGCGGCTCCTGTCGCCCCCAGATTTCCTTGAGTCGCGCCGTGTGGCCCGACACGGTGATGGTCTCTCCGGGCTTGAGCGTCGCTTCGCGCTCGGTGCGGAACGTCTGCGACGTGGCGATGCCGAGCGCGACGAGCAGCACGCCGAGGTGGGCCACGTAGCCGCCGTAACGGCGCCGGTTGCCGCTGACGAGCCGCGTCAGCGCCAGGCCCCAGTTCTCGCCGTGGGCCGCGTGGCGCGCACTCATCCCGATCCAGTACTCGCGGATGTTGGCGAACGCCGAGTAGCCGACGAAGGCGAAGATGAGGATGGTATACGGGTTGCGGGCGCCGACGAGCAGGGCGGTCGCGCCCATCACCACCGCGCCCGCGATCGGGGGCAGCAGCTTGCGCTTCAGCACCTCCGTCGACGCCGTGCCCCAGGGAAGCGCCGGCCCCACGCCCACGAGGAAGATCAGCGCGCTGATCAGCGGCAGCGTCATCTTGTTGAAGAAGGGCTCGCCGACGGTGACCTTGAGGCCGCGCATCGCTTCGGCCACCAGCGGGAACAGCGTGCCCACCAGCACCGTGAAGCAGAACGCCGTGAGGAACAGGTTGTTGAGCAGGAACACCGTCTCCCGCGACGCCGCCGATTCCAGGTGTCCCCGCGTCTTCACCTTCTCGGAGTTGCCGGCCACCATCACCAGCGCGCCTATGAGCACGAAGGCGATGAACCCCAGGAAGTAGTAGCCGATGGTGCCGGTGGTGAATGCGTGCACCGAACTCAGGATTCCCGACCGCGTGAGGAACGTGCCGAGGATGGTGAGCACGAACGTGCCGACCATCAGGTTCAGGTTCCACAGCTTGAGCATGCCGCGCCGCTCCTGCACCATCACCGAATGCAGGAAGGCCGTAGCGGTGAGCCAGGGCAGGAAGGAGGCGTTCTCGACGGGATCCCACGCCCAGTAGCCGCCCCAGCCGAGCACTTCATAGGACCACCACATGCCGGCGATGATCGCCGCCGAGAGGAATCCCCACGAGATCATCGTCCAGGTGCGCGACAGCTTGATCCAGTCGTCCGACGCCACCTCGCCGGAGAACATGGCGCCGGCCGCGAACGCGAACGGCACCGCCATGCCCACGTAGCCGAGGTAGAGCAGGGGCGGATGCACCGCCATCAGGATGTGGTTCTGGAGCAGCGGGTTCGGACCCGGGCCGTCGGCCGGCACGGGGAACACCGTGTGGAACGGATTCGCCGGACCGACCAGCAGGATGGCGAAGAACAGCGACACCACCAGCAGCGTGACGCCCGCCCAGGGCACCAGCGTTCCGGCGCGCTTGCGGTTGATCCAGACGACGGCCGCGGAGTAGGCGCCGAGGACCCAGGCCCAGAACAGGATCGAGCCCTCGAGCGCGCCCCAAAGCGAGATCACCGTGTAGAACGTCGGCGTCTCGCGGCTGCCCACCTGGGCCACGTAGGAGATCGAGAAGTCGTGCGTGACCAGGGCGTAGATCATCGCCAGCGAGGCCACGGTCACCAGCGCGAAGTTGGCGTAGATGGCGCCGTAGGCGATCTGCACCCAGTCGGCGCGCTGGCCCCGGATGCCGACCGTGCCGATGACCGCGCCGAACAGCACGGCCACCAGCGAGACCAGCAGCGCATCATGCGCAATGAGGCCCGTCATGGCGTCGATCCCTTGATCAGCGTCTTGTACATCTCTTCCGGCTTCTCACCCGGCTTGGGCGGGTGGTACTCGTTGGAGTGCTTGACCATGAGGTTCGTGGCCTGGAACACGTTGTCGCGGCCGAGTTTGCCAGCGACCACGACGCCCATTCCCGGCTGGAACATCTGCGGCGGGGCGCCCGTCTCGTGCACGAGCACCGTACCGGAGTCGTCGGTCACTTCGAACTGCAGGTGCATGGTGTTCTCGTTCCATTGCACGGTGCCCGGCTTCACCTGCCCGCCGAGCTGAACCGGAACGTCGTACGCCGAAGGGCCCTTGGCCAGCAACTCCTTGGGCGTCAGGAAGAACACCACGTTCTTGTTGAGCCCGCCATAGAGCAGCCATCCAAAGGTCACGGCGAGGATCGCCCCGACCAGAATCGCCCAGTTCTTCTTGCTCATGCTCCCTCCCCTTCACCGGGCATGCGGCCCGTGACTCGCGTGTACTCCGCGCGCGCGCGGTTCAGCGCCCGCTGGCTGTACGCAAGATATCCGAGAATCAGCACCCACGTGATCACGTAGGCGGCAATCACGAAATTCCAGTTCGACGCCTGCATCATTCGTCCCCTCCCAGCGCCACCGCCTGCGCGGCGTGCTCGGCGGCCCGCACGATGGCGGCCGCCTCGTACCGGCGCCGGATGAAATAGATCGTCACCAGTACCATGGCGCCGAAGTTCGCGAACATTCCCACCCAGTAGATCTTGGCCATGTCCTGCATGGTGGAGGGCATCTGGTGCAGTGTCCGCCACCAGGTCACCGACTCCCACACGATCGGCACGTTGAGCGCCCCGAGAATGCCCACCGCCGCGCTCCACTGGCCGCGCCGCTGCGGATCTTCCACGAACGCCCGCAGCGCCAGATACCCCACGAACACGAGGAAGAGCACCAGCGTCGACGTCAGCCGCGCGTCCCATACCCACCACACGCCCCACGCCGGCTTGCCCCAGATCATGCCCAGAATCAGTGTCAGCCCATTGAACATAGCGCCCACTTCGGCCGCCGAGGCCGCCACCAGGTCGTCCTCCTCGCGTCCCTTCCACAGAAAGCGGAGACTGTAGACGAGCACGATGGCGAAGCAGATGAACATGACCCACGCCGCCGGCACGTGGACGTAGAGGATCTTCTCCAGCTGTCCCATGTTGACGTCGGGCGGCGACGTCACGAAGGAGAAGATCTGCGTGGCGATCAGCGCCGCGATGCTGGCGACGCCGAACAGCCCCCAATGGCCCGCGCGGGGCACCTGCACCGTCTCATCGGCAGTGGTCATGGAGTTGGCCTCAGACTTCGATGACATATTCGAATGCCCACAGTGTGGCAACGAGGAAAATCAGGTCGTAGGCCGCCAGCAGCTTCACCCAGGCGCCGGCCTCGTGCATGATGTCCCCCACGAGCAGGGATTTGGTGGCCGAGATCGCGGCCAGCAGCACCGGCACCAGCATGGGAAAGAGCAGCAGCGGCAGCAGTACTTCGCGGGCCCGGCTGCGGCTGGCCATCGCCGCGTAGAAGGTGCCGAGCACCACCAGGCCCACCGCGCCCAGCGCGAACACGCCGATCAGCGACGGCCAGGCCTTGGGGATGTCCACCTGGAAGAGCGCGATCCCCACCGCCACCACGACCACCAGCATCAACCCCACGAACAGCGCGTTGGCGATGAGCTTGCCCACGTAGATCACCCAGCGGGGACCGGGAAACTGCAGCAGCTGGTCCAGCGCGCCGCTCTCCAGCTCGACCTGGTAGCTCCGATTGAACGCCAGCACGCCGGCAAACAGCGCCGAGAGCCAGAGGGCGCCGGCCGCCGCGTCGCGAAGCGCCGCCGCGTCGGGGCCCAGCGCGAAGCCGAACAGCACGAGGATGGTGATGCCAAGCGCCGCCACGCTGTTGAACCCGGCCTTGGACCGGCGTTCGGTGGTCAGGTCCTTCCAGGCGATGGCGCGGATGCGCCGCACGTCGTCGCGGAACGCCATCAGCGGCCCCCTCCGGCGCCGGCGGTCGCCGCCAGCTCCCCGGACATCGCGCGGACCCGCGGCACCGGCGCGACCCTGGACTCCGCCACCTTGCCGTTCACGATCGTGATCGTGCGGTCGAGCACGCCCGCCGCCGGCGCCAGCTCGTGCAGCACCACCAGCGCGGCGCCGCCGGCGTGTCCGGCCTCGAGGATGATCTCGTTCATGAGCTTGATGCCCGCCGTGTCGAGATTGGCGTAGGGCTCATCGAGCATCAGCACGCGGGCGTGGCGGAGCAGCAGCCGGGCCACCGACAACCGCCGCTGCATGCCCGCCGAAAAGCCTCGCACGCGCTCGTTGATCACGTGGCCCAGGCCCACGCGCTCGAGCGCGGCGTCGAGCGTGTTCCCGGTGGGCAGACCGAGCATCATGGCGCCGAACTTCAGGTTCTCGCGCGCCGTCAGGTCGTCGTAGAGCCCGGGCGTATGCGCGAGGAACCCCAGCTCCGAGCGCACCGCATCGGTGTCGTGCGCCACGTCGTGGCCGTAGATGCGCGCCGCGCCGGCCGTTGGCTTGAGCAGCGTGCCGAAGATGCGCAGCAGCGTCGTCTTGCCGCTGCCGTTGGCGCCGAGCAGGCCCACGATCTCGCCCGGCCTGAGCTCGAACGACACCCCCCGTAACACCCAACGCGCGCCAAAACGGCGCGCGACACCCTCGGCTTCAATGGCCAGCTCAGATTGAACAGTCACCATGGATCCGGGGTGTTTGGAAAGCCCAACGAGCACAGCCTGAGGCTAAGGCTCGAGGTGTAGCCCCGCCATCGGCATGCGCCCGAATGGATGTCGGGGAAACGCTGACAAAATGGAGGCGGCAGGCCGGGCCGTCAGCTCGGACCGCCACCCCAGAATTCTATAGTAGTCCCACCCCGGGACCATCCCTTTTCGGTGCTAGCCCGTGGGCACCAGCACCGCGTCGATCACGTGGATGACGCCGTTGGCAGCTGGCACGTCCGGTCTCACCACCCGGACGCCGTTGACGAACAGCTCGCCGCCGCGGGCCGTGAGGTCGAGCGGCGATCGATTCACCGAGTCCAGATGCGTCGACCCGGCGGCAAGGACGTCGGCCGAGTTCACGGTGCCCCGTGCGATGTGCGAGGCAAGCAGCGCCGAGAGCCGGTTGCGGTCGGAGAAGAGGGCGCGCTCGGAATCGCCAAACGCCTCCTGGAACGCGGCGTCGGTGAACGGGAAGACGGTTACCGGCCCGCGGCCCTCGACCACGTTCACGAGATCGGCGGCCTTCAGCGCACGAACGAAGGTCCGGAAGGAGCCGGCGCTAGCGACTTCCGCCACGGAATTCACGAGCGACCCGACAACCTGAGCGTGTGCGATCATTGTGTCCATTGGTTGTCCAGGAGGATACTTGTAGCAGCCTACTATGTCAATCTATTGTCCAATATAATACTTGACAATAGTTGGACAGAATGCCACCATTGGACAATGTCAGAAACCGCTCAATGCGAGCTTGCCCAGCATCCAATAGGAGTGGCGGCAGCGCGGACGGGGCTCACCCCCGACGTATTGCGCGTGTGGGAACGCCGCTACGGCGCCGTGCGCCCCGGCCGGTCGGCCGGACGGCAGCGGTTCTATTCCGACGCGGACATCGAGCGGTTGCGGTTGCTGCGGCTGGCCACGCTGCCGGGCCGCAGCATCAGCCAGGTGGTGAAGCTCGCGACCGACGAGCTGGCGCGGATGGTGGAGGAGGATGCGGCGGCGCAGGCGCGCACGGCGGCCTCGAAACCGGCGGCGACCGCGGCCGCCGACGAGGGCGCGGCGGGAGTTGGAGCGGGGGCCGGACTCGTGGAGCGGGGACTCGCGCTGACGCGGGATCTCGATTCGGAGGCGTTGGAGGGAATGCTCGGCCGCGCCGCGGCGACGATGGGCGTGACGCGGTTTCTCGAGTCGGTGGCCGGGCCGCTGCTGTGCCGGGTCGGCGACGAGTGGCACGCCGGACGGCTGAGCCCCGCGCACGAACACCTGGCCTCGGCGCTGGTGCGGCGGGTGACCGCGGCCGCCATGCAGGCGCTGAACGTGGCGCCGGACGCGCCGAATCTGGTGGTGGCGACGCTGACGGGTGAGCGGCACGAGGCCGGGGCGCTCTACGTCGCGGCCTCGGCGATGGCGCAGGGGTGGAGGGTGACGTATCTGGGCACCGATCTGCCCGGCACCGATATCGCCGAGGCGGCGAGGGCCACGGGCGCGCGCGCCGTGGCGGTGAGCATCGTGTATCCGATGGACCGGCGCCAGGCGATCCAGGAACTGCGGTTGTTGCACGCGGAGCTTCCGCCGTCGGTCCCACTGGTCGTGGGCGGGGCGGGCGCGGCGGCGATGGCCGGAGAGCTGGGCGCCCTCGGAATCCGCGTGGCGGCCCGGCTGGCGGACGTGTTGCCGCACCAGCCGTAGCCCAGCCGTTCCAGCCGGAAGTGCGAGAATACCAATGCGTGGCCATCGCGAATGGCGTGCGGATCCCGGTGGCGCTCGACGCGGACGGCCACCAATTGGAATCGCGACGTCGTCATTTCGGTAGATTGCCAGCGACGAGCCGCCGCTCCGCGACATCCGCTTAGCCGAGGCCTAGATGCCCGCTCGCACGCGTGACGCCCGCGCCGCCGTCGAACTGCTGCGCGAACAGATCCGGCGCAACGATTATCTGTACTACGTCCGCGATCATCCGCGAATCTCCGACGATGCCTACGACGCGCTCATGGTGCGCCTGCGGCGGCTCGAAGCCGCGCACCCCGAGCTGGTCACGCCCGACTCGCCCACCCAGCGGGTATCGGGCCGGCCGAGCAGCGCGTTCGAAACGCTGCGCCACGCGGCGCCGATGATCAGCCTCGATTCCACGCGCGACCGCGAGGAAGTGGTCCGCTGGGACGAGCGCATGCGAAAGGCGCTGGGCGCGCCGCCGCGCTACCTGCTGGAGCCGAAGCTCGACGGCGCGTCGATGGAGCTGGTGTACGAGCGCGGGCGTCTAGTGCGCGGCGTCACCCGCGGCAATGGCGCGGAGGGGGAAGCGGTGACGGCCAACGTGCGCACGATTCCGTCGATTCCGCTCGCCCTGCGCGCCGGCGCGCGCGCCGTGCCGCGCTTCGTGTCGCTGCGCGGCGAGATCATGATGGGGCTCCGCGGCTTCGAGCGGCTCAACAAGCAGCTCGTGCAGCGCGACGAGGAGCCGTTCGCGAACCCGCGCAACGCGGCCGCCGGCGCGTTGCGCCAGCTCGACCCGCGCATCACCGCCGCGCGCCCGCTGCGGTTCATTGCCTACGAGATCCTGGCCGTGGACGGCGCCGAGTTCGCCGACGACGAGGAGGCGCTGGCCGCGTTGCGCGATTGGGGGCTGCGCACCACCGACTACACGGCGATCGGCCGCACGGTGGCCGACATCGACCGCTACCACGCGGCGATGGCCAAGCGCCGCGACGCGCTGGGCTACGAGATCGACGGCATCGTGATCAAGGTGACCGATCTCGCGGCGCGGCGGCGTATGGGCGCCACCGGCCACCACCCGCGGTGGGCGCTGGCGTACAAGTTTCCGCCGCGCGTGGAGGTCACGCGCGTGGAGGACATCACGGTGCAGGTGGGGCGCACGGGGCTGCTCACGCCCGTCGCGTTGCTGCGGCCGGTGGAGGTGGGCGGCGTGACGGTGTCGCGGGCCACGCTGCACAACGCGTCGGAGGTGAAGAAGCGCGACATCCGCGTGGGCGACACGGTGCGCGTGTACCGCGCCGGCGACGTGATTCCGGAGGTGGTCGAGTGGCTGCCGGCGCGCGGCAAGCGCCACGCGCCGTTCCGCATGCCGGGACGCTGCCCGGCGTGCGGCGCGCGCGTGGCTTCGGAGGGTCCGATGACCCGCTGCCCCAACCGGTTCGGCTGTCCCGCCCAGCTCAAGCGGTTGCTGCAGCACTTCGCGTCGGAGGGGGCGCTCGACGTGCAGGGCATCGGCGAGGAGACGGCCAACGCGCTGGTGGACCGCGGGCTCGTGCGCGCGCTGAGCGACATCTTCCGCCTGACCGTCGAGGATCTCACCAGGCTGGAGGGGTTCGCCGAGAAGTCGGCGCGGAAGCTGGTGGACGAGATCGCCGCGGCGCGCGCGCTCGAACTGCACCGCTTTCTCTACGCGCTCGGCATTCCCGGGGTGGGGAGCACGGTGGCGCGCGATCTGGCCGAGCGGTTCGGCACGCTCGACGCGCTGCGGACGGCCAGCCGCGACGCGCTCGCGACGACGCCGGGCCTGGGGGAGAAGCGGGCGGGCGACGTGCACGCGTTCTTCCGCGACCGGCAGACGAAGCGGGTGGTCGACGAGCTCTTGAAGGCGGGGGTCGCGGTGAAGGGCGAGCGTCCGCAGCGCGGGCCGCTCTCGGGCAAGCGGCTCGTGTTCACCGGCGCGCTGGCGTCGGTCACGCGCGCCGAGGCGAAGCAGCGTGTCGAGGCGCTGGGCGGGCGCGTGGGCGAGAGCGTGGGGCCGGCCATCGACTTCGTGGTGGTGGGCGAGAACCCCGGCGAGAAGCTGGACGACGCGCGGCGGTACGGCGTGCGCGAGATGAGCGAAAAAGAATTCCTAGCGCTGCTGCGCCGGGCGAGCATCAAGAACTGAGAGTATGGACTCGATGCATCCGGATGATCGGATGCATCGGGATTGAAAAGCTGGGAGCTCCAGGGTGGGACCATCTTCGCCTAGCGGGAGAGGCGCGATGGAGAGCCCCCAAGTCTTGATCCCGATCGATCTGCTCCATCCGGATCGATCGAGTCCCACTCCTCGTTCTTGACGCCGAAACGGTGAAGCGTCAGTCGGCGTTCAGCGGTGCCCGTGGAGCAGCTTCACGAACCGCGACAGGGGCCGGGTGTTGGCCACGTCGGCCTTCTCCGCCCAGCCGCGGCGCGCCTGATCGACGCCCCAGCGCATGAACTTCAGCTCGGCTGGGGAGTGGGCGTCGGTGTCGATGACGATCGTGGCGCCGGCGGCGATGGCCGAGCGCGTCGACAGGTCGTCGAGGTCCAGCCGTTCCGGCTGCGCGTCGACCTCCAGCATCACGCCGTGGTCCACGGCGGCCTTCACCACGCGGTCGAAGTCGAACCGCGCGCCGCGGCGGCCGTTGATGAGCCGGCCGGTGGGGTGCGCGAACACGTCGACGCTGGGGTGGGTGATCGCGCGGAGCACGCGCGCGGTCTGGGCCGCGGGGTCGAGATCGAGCTTGGCGTGCAGCGCGACGAGCACGATGTCGAGCGCGGCCAGCGTGCCGTCGTTCAGGTCGAGCGATCCGTCGGCGTGGACGTCCACTTCGGCGCCGGCGAGCACCGTCAGCTTGCGCAGCCGGGCGTTGAGCCTGTCGATCTTCCTGCGCTGGCGGCGGACGCCGGTGTCGTCCAGCCCCTGGACCATGCGCATCATCGGCCCATGGTCGGTGATGGCGATGTATTCGTAGCCCATCGCCTCGGCGGTCTCGGCCATCTCGTCGAGCGACACGCGGCCGTCGCTGTCGGTGCTGTGCATCTGCAGGTCGCCGCGGATGTCGTCGAGCGTGACCAGCGCGGGGAGCTGCTTCTTCCGGGCGGCCTCGATCTCGCCGCGGTCCTCGCGCAGCTCGGGGGGGATCCAGGGAAGGCCCACCGAGCGGAAGACGTCCTGCTCCTCCGTGCCGCCGATCTGCTTGGCGCCGCGGAACACCCCGTATTCGTTGATCTTGAGCCCGCGCTGCTGGCCCATGCGGCGCACGGCGATGTTGTGCGCCTTGGAGCCGGTGAAGTAGTACAGCCCGGCGCCGTACGATTTGGCGTCGAGCACGCGGAGGTCGATCTGCAGTCCCGAGCGCAGCACCACCGACGCCTTGGTGGCGCCGTGCGCCAGCACCTCGCGCACCTCGGGGTAGGCCACGAAGTGGTCGGACACCGCCTGGCCGTCGGCGCACTCGACGAGGATGTCGAGGTCGCCCACGGTCTCGCGGCCGCGGCGGAAGCTGCCGGCGATGTCGGCGCGCTTCACGCCCCTGAAGTCGCGCAGGTAGGCGAGCATCGACTCGCCGTACTGGGCCGCCACGGCGCGGGAGATCCGCTGTTCGCCGCCGGCGCGGGCGGCGAGTTCGGTGAGGATCTTCTTCTCGCTGGCGGCGCCGAATCCGGGGAGCGGGGCGATCTTTCCGGCCTTGGCGGCCCTGAGCAGGCCGGCCACCGAGCGGATGCCGAGCCGTTCGGCGAGCGCGCGGGCGCGGCTGGGTCCGATGCCGGGCACCTGCATGAGCTCGACGGCGCCCCGGGGTGCCTCCCGCTGGGCCTGCTTGAGCGCGGCCAGCGACCCGGTGCGGACGATCTCCTCGATCTTGGCCGCCAGGTCGGCGCCGATGCCGGGCAGCTCCTGCAGCTTCCGGCCGTCGTGCTCGACGAGCGCTGCGATGGGCTCGGTGTGTTCTTCCACGACGCGGGCCGCATTACGGTACGCGCGGATGCGGAACGCGTTCGCGCCCTGGATTTCCAGCACCTCGGCCATCTCGCGGAACAGCCGAGCGATCTCGGCGTTTTCCATGCGACTAGCGTTGCGCCAGCAGCTTCCGGCGTTGGTTGTGGAGCTGCTCCAACCGTCCGCACATCAGATCGCAGATGCGGAATACGTCCTTGTCTGCCAGCCGGTAGATCACGAACAGGCCTTCACGGTGGCGTTCCACGAACCCGCCGTCGTGCAGGCTGCGCAGGTGCTTGGACAGGTTGGCCTGCCCGAGTCCCGTGTCGGTGGCCAGGTCGCTCACCGAGCGTTCGCCGGCGCGTAGAGCCTGGAGGATCTGCAGCCGCGCCGGTTCCGCCAGCACTTTGAAGCGATCGGCGATCAGCGACAGCAATTCCGGGGTCATCTTGGCGTTGCTCATGTGGGGACACTCTGGCCGGCGTGTGGTAACCATGCGCGCATATGGTTGATCATGCACTCGAGTCGTGGTCATGATCAACCCCGGCCGCTCAGCGCGGGCGGCATCCGGCCAGCCCGAGCCGCCCCAGGACGCGCTCCAGGGGGCAGAAGTTCGTGAAACTGGATTGGGCCAGATTGAAGCCCACGAAGGCGGTGAAGGCCAGCCACCAGGGCGAGACCCACCAGGCCAGGGCAGCCGAGGCCATCACGAACACGCCGGCGATCCGGCGGATGATCTTGTCGTCACACATACGCGACTCCGGAAGCGGTGGTGCGGGCGGGCCGCCTGGGCGGCCGGCCGCGGGGTCAGATGAACGCCTCGGTGTCCATCACCGATGCGTGGAGGTGTTCGCCCGGCTCGAGGCGTTCCTTCATGTCGCGGAGCGCGGCCACCAGGATCTCGGCCTGGTCGGCGGGGGTGATGGTGAGCCAGAGCGTGGCATGCCCGGGCCAGGCCCGCGTGCCTTCGAGGCGGCCGGTGCTGCCGGCGCCGACGCCGTGGCCGATCTGCGTGTAGCCCCGGGCCCCGTGCTTCTCGAGCAGCTGCGGCACGCGGTGTTCATCGGGGCCGGCGTGGATGATGAGAATGGTCTTCATCGCGAGTGCGCCTCCTGGCGCGAGCGAAGCTCCCAGTACAGCAGCGGCACGACGACCATCGTGAGCAGGGTGGCGACCACGGCGCCGCTCATCAGCGCCACCGCCAGTCCCTGGAAGATCGGGTCGAGCACCATCACGATCCCGCCCACCACCACCGCGGCCGCGGTGAGCGCGATCGGCCGGAACCGCACCGCGCCGGCCTCGATCACCGCCTCGCGCAGCGACCGTCCGCGGGTTTCGGCGAGCTGGATGAAATCGACCAGCAGGATCGAGTTGCGCACGATGATCCCCGCCAGCGCGATCATGCCGATCATGGACGTGGCGGTGAAGAAGGCGCCGGTGACGGCGTGCCCCGGCAGGATGCCGATGAGCGTGAGCGGAATGGGCGCCATGATCACGAGCGGAATCGTGAACGACTGGAACCACCCCACCACGAGCACGTAGATCAGGATCAGCACCACGGCGAAGGCGAGGCCGAGGTCGCGGAACACCTCGATCGTCACCTGCCACTCGCCGTCCCACTTCACGGCCGTCTGGTCGAGGCTGTCGGGCTGGACGGCGTTGTAGATGTGAATCGGCTGGCCGGCGATGCGCATCGTGTCGAGCGCCCGGTTCATGTCGAGAATGGCGTAGACCGGGCGCCTCCACCGCGCCGGCCACGTCGCCGGTGACGTAGATGACCGGGCGCAGATTCTTGCGCATGCGCTGCGACTGCAGCGTGTCGGGCACGACGATGACGAACCGGGCCAGCGGCTGGGGGCCGCTGGCCGTGGCCACGGGAATGGCCAGCAGGGCGTCGGTGGACGACCGGCGGTCGCGCGCGAGGCGGGGCACGATGGCCACGCCCTCGCGCGCCGCCGGCTCGGCGGCCAGTCCGGCGCTGGCGCCGGAGAGCGCCAGGGCGAGCGTCTGCGTGATCTGTTCCACGCTCGCACCCGCCTGCGCGGCGCGCACGCGGTCCACGCGGAACGCCTCCTTGGCCTGCGGGGCCTGGATGGTCCAGTCCACGTCCACCACGCCGGGCGTGGTCTCGAACACGTGCTTCACATATTCGGCCGTGGCCAGCCGCGCGCTGTCGCTCGGCCCGTAGATCTCGGCCACGAGCGTGGAGAGCACGGGGGGCCCCGGCGGGATCTCGGCGATCTTCGCCGACGCGCGGTAGCGGGCGGCGATGGAGTCGACGCCGGGGCGCACGGCGACGGCGATGGCGTGGCTCTGGCGGCGGCGCTCGTCCTTGGGGAGCAGGTTCACCTGCACGTCGGCCACGTTGTCGCCGCGGCGCATGAAGTAGTGGCGCACGAGCCCGTTGAAGTTGAACGGCGCCGCGGTGCCCGCGTACACCTCGGCGCTCTCGACCTCTGGCGTGCGGCGCACGTACGCGGCGACCTCCTGGGCGAGCGCCGCGCTCGACTCGAGCGAGGCGCCCTCGGGAAGGTCGAGCACCACCTGGAACTCGCTCTTGTTGTCGAAGGGGAGCATCTTCACCTTCACCGCCCCCACGAACAGCAGGGCCACCGAGCCGAGCAGGAGCACGACAGTGGCGGCGTAGAACGACAGGCGCAGCCGCTTGCGTTCGATGAGCGGCGTCATGAGGCGCGCGTACCAGTGCGCGGGCCTGGTCGCCTCCTCGGGCTCGTGCAGCGCGTCATGCGGCGCCGTGGTCTTGGGCACGTGGCCCTTGAGCAGCCGGTACGACACGTACGGCGTGATGATGAACGCCACGCCGAGCGACGCCAGCATGGCGAACGACGCGCCCACCGGAATGGGGCGCATATACGGCCCCATCATGCCGGAGACGAACGCCATCGGCAGGATGGCGGCGATGACCGTGAACGTAGCGAGGATGGTCGGGTTGCCCACCTCGTCCACCGCCTCGACGGCGGCGACGTCGGGGGCGCGGTCGCCGAGCCGCAGGTGGCGGTAGATGTTCTCCACCACCACGATCGCGTCGTCCACCAGGATGCCGATGGAGAAGATGAGCGCGAACAGCGTGATGCGGTTGAGCGTGTAGCCCAACGCGTAGTAGGCGAACAAGGTGAGGGCGAGCGTCACCGGCACGGCGACGAGCACGACCAGCGCCTCGCGCCATCCCAGGAAGATGCCGATGAGCAGGGTGACCGAGAGCGTGGCCAGCGCCAGGTGCAGCATCAGCTCGCGCGCCTTCTCGCCGGCCGTCTGCCCGTAGTCGCGGGTCACGTCCACGGTCACGTTGGCCGGCAGGATGCGGCCGCTCGTGGCGTGCACGCGGTCGATGACCTGCTTCGTGATCACGGTGGCGTTGGACCCGCGGCGCTTGGAGACGGCGATCGTCACCGCGCTCTCCGACGGGCCGGTGCGCGACGCGTGGAACACGTAGGTGGTGCGCTCGCCGAACGTCTCGGCCACGGCGGCGACGTCGCGCACGTACACCGGATGTCCGCCGCGGCTGGATACGACCACGCTGCCCACGTCGGCCGCGGTCACCAGCGGCGCGCCGACGTCCACCAGCACCACCGAGTCGGCGGCGGTGAACTCGCCGGCCTGGAGCCGGGCGTTGGCGGCGCCGAGCGCCATGGTCACCTGGCCGGGCGTGACGCCGCTGGCAGCCAGCCGCACCGGATCGATGGTGACGCGCATCTCCTTCGGCGCGCCGCCCACGACGAAGGTCTGCGCCACGTCAGGCACGGTGCGGATCTCGTCTTCCAGATGCAGCGCCATCTGCCGCAGCTCGTCGGAGCCGTAGCCGCCGCCGTGCAGGGTGAGGGCGAGCACGGGCACGTCGTCGATGGTGTGCGGCTTGACCAGCGGCGGCGTGGCGCCCGGAGGCGCCTGGTCGGCGTCGGCGAACAGCTTGGCGTGCACTTTGCTGACGCTCGTCTCCTGGTCCTCGCCCACCTTGAACCGCACGGTCACCAGCGACATCCCCTCGCTGGACGCGCTGTAGACGTACTCGACGCCGGGAATCTCCCACATGCGCCGTTCGACGGGGCGGGTGAGCAGGTTCTCCACTTCGCCCGGCGTGGCGCCGGGCATCGCGGTGATGACGTCGATCATCGGCACCGAGATCTGCGGCTCCTCCTCGCGCGGCGTGGCGACGATGCCGATGGCGCCGACGATGAGCGACGCCACCGTGATGAGCGGCGTGAGCTTGGACTTGAGGAACGCGCGCGCGATGCGGCCGGCGATGCCCATGGTCACTTCGCTCCGGCGGCGGGCGCGGCGGCGGCCGCTGCAGGCGGCACGACGATCGTCGCGCCGGCGGCGAGCCCACTCGTCACCTCCACGAACGCGCCGCGCGCGTCGCCGAGGCGCACCCAGCGCAGGTCGTCGCCGGCGGGACCGCGCACGACCACGCCGGTGAGGTCGCCCTCGCGCCGGATCGCGGCGGCGGGCACCAGCACGGCGCGGCGGCGGCCGCGAGGAATGGCCAGCGACGCGGCGCCGTCGGCCATCAGGCGGCGGCGCGCGTTGTCGACGAGGGCATTGACCGTGTAGACGTTGCCGGCGGACGGCACGATGCCTTCCACCGTGGCGACCACGGTGGTGTCTTCGATGGTGGCGAGCAGGCGGTCGCCGCGCTTCAAGCCGCGCACGTCTTCGGGCGCGGCGTCGGCGCTCACCCGCAGGCGCGAGACATCCTGCACGGTAACCAGCGGCGCGCCGGGCGCGGCGAAGGCGCCGGGATCGACGAACCGTTTGGTGACGACTCCGGCGAAAGGCGCCCGCACTTCGGCGTAGGCGCGGGTGGCGTCGAGTTCACGGGCGCTTGCTTCGGCGGCCTTGAGGCCGGCGTCGGCGCGGGCGAGCGCGGTCTCGACGGCGTCGAGCTGGGCGCGGGTGGCGGCGCTGTCGGCGTAGAGGGCGCGGAAGCGGCGGGCCTGCGTGGCGGCGTCGGCCTGCACGGCGCGGGCGGCGGCGATCGACGCCTGCACCTGCGAGTCGCGCGCGGCGAGATCGCGGGCGTCGATGCGCACCAGCGGCGCTCCGGCGGCCACGACGTCGCCTTCGTGCACGAGCACGGCGGTGACGGTGCCCATGAGCTTGGTGGACAGGGTCGCCTCGGCCACCGGCCTGGCGGTGCCGGCGGCATCGAGCGTGGCGGCGATGGTCGTATCGACCACGGTGTAGGGCGTGCCGGGCGCGGTGGCGCGGGCCGGCGCCTGCGCGCTCTCGTGCGGGGAGCAGGCGATGGCGAGCAGGAGCGGGCTCAGGGAGAGGGCCCGGGCGAACGAGATCGGCATGACGATGTTCCTCTGAGGTCAGCGGGTCGGGAGCGACGCCGCGTCGGGAGCGGAAGCGTCGAGAATGGCGAGGGAGCCCGGGTCGCGGCCCAGCGCCTGGCGGCGCGCGGCGTCGGCGGCGATCACGGCGTAGCGGGCCGCCGAGAGTTCGACGGCCGTGCGCGCGTCGTCGGCCGCGGCGTCGAGCAGTTCGACGATCGTGGCCAGGCCGCCCTCGTACTTGCGGGTGACGATGCGGTGGGCCTCCGCGGCCTGCGCCGCCGACAGCTCGGCGAGCGTCATGCGCTGCAGCGCGACGACGAGGTCGACGCGCGTCTGGGCATCGTCGAGTTCGGCCTGGGCGTGGGCGGCGTCGGCCTGGGCCGCGGCGGTGACGCGCTGGGCGTCGGCCTTGCGGGCGTCGGAGAGCTGGGCGCCGCCGGTGAAGGGCGTCCAGGAGAGCATGAGCCCGGCGGTCCAGCTGGGCAGGCCATCATAAGGATGTGACAGCGCGTGCCAGTCGTAGCGGCCGAACGCGTTGAGGCGCGGCAGGTACGCGGCGCGCGCCCGCCGTGCGTCCGCCCGCGCCGACTCGGCGCCGAGTGTGGCGGCGCGGAGGTCGGCCCGGGCGGCGACCGAACCGTTCAGCGTGTCGGGCGCCGTTTCGGCGCGGAGCGCGGCGGCGGTGGGCACGTGGGCGGGGACGTCGGCGATCTGGCCCGGCATGGCGACGAGCGCGGCCAGCCGACGGCGGGCCATCTGGGCGCCGCCGATGGCGGCGGCGAGCTGGGCGTCGAGATCGTTGGCGCGCACCGAGGCGAGCAGCACGTCGGAGTGGGTGACGAGTCCGTTGCGTTCCATGGACTGCGCCGCCCGCACATGGGCGTGCGCCGAGGCGACGGCGGAGTCGAGGGCGGCCAGCTGGGCCATGGCGACGGCGGCGCCGAAGTAGGCGCGCACGACGTCGGCGCGGACGGAAAGGCGCGTCCACTGCGCGTCGGCGTCGGCCGATTGACCGGCGAGCAGCGCGGCGCGCCGGCCGACCCAGGCATCGGCGTTGAAGATCGGTTGTTGCACCTCGACGGCGCCGGCGTAGTCGCGGGCGGCGGCGGGGAAGTTGAGGGCGTGGGGATCGAACGACGCCGGCGTGGCGTCACGCTGGCGGAGCGTGGTGCCGAAGGCGCCGATGGGGTCGGTGGTCTGCGTGTAGCCGGCGTCGAATCGGACCGACGGCAGAATGCCGTGGAGCGGCGCCAGCGCCAGCGCGTGGCGGGCGTCGGCCGATCCGCGGGCGATGCGGTTGGCGTAGGCGAGCGAGTCGGCGCGGTCGAGGGCGTGGCGGAGGTCGAGGCCCTGGGCCGGCGCCGACGCCGGGACACACGCCAGCGCGGCGGCGACCGTCAGGAAGAACGAACGCGGATGCATGGCACCACTAGTTGGCGGTGGGGAAGGAGGCGACGGCGCCGCCCGTGACGGCGAGGGTCAGAGTCCCACCGCGTCGACGATCATGGGTTTGGGGGCGAGCCCGACGATGCGCTTGGCCTCCTTGCCGCCCTTGAAGGCGATGAGGGTCGGGATGCCGCGGATGCCGAGTCCGGCGGAGACCTCGGGAAAGCGATCGGTGTCGAGCTTGAGGATCTGGAGCTTGCCTTTGAATTCGCGCGCCAGGTCGTCGAGCACCGGGGCCATCATGCGGCAGGGGGCGCACCAGTCGGCGTAGAAGTCGACGAGCACGGGGAGCGTGCTCTCGGCCACGATGCGGTGGAAGTCGGCGTCGGTCACCGGCATCGGCCGGTCGACGAGCACGGGCTTGCCGCAGCCGGAGCAGCTGGGCGCGCCGGCGTTGAGGTCGGCGGCGGTGAGGGCGCCGCAGAAGGGGCAGCGGACGACGCCCGTCGCCGGGGCGGCGGGTGTCGCGGAGGACGTCGTGGTCTGGGTCATGGAAGCCTCGTGCAGTGGTCCGGTCGCGGTCGTGACGGGGCCCATGCCCCGCCGCCGCGGCAACGCTATATAACTAGTTGGTCATACAGCGATATTCAAGTGGTGGCGGGGCGGGCATCAAGAACTGGGTTCTGGACTCGATCGGTCGGGATGAAACAGATGCAGGGGATTGAAAGCAGGGGACCTGGCGGTGAGATCCGTCCGCCAGGCCCCCTCATTCCATCGTATTCATCCGCTCAATCCCGATGCATCGAGTTCCTACCCTGCGTTCTTGATGCCCGAGCCCAGGGCGCGGTCAGTCGGCCGCCGCGGGTTCGAGGGTGCCCCGGGCCGGCGCCCGCGCGAACAGGCGCTCCGAGCGCCGGCTGGCCGCGTCGAGGTAGGTGTAGACCACCGGCGTGATGAACAGCGTGATGAACTGGGAGAAGAAGAGCCCGCCCACGACCGCAATGCCCAGTGGCCGCCGCGATTCGGAGCCGGCGCCCACCGACAGGGCGATCGGCAGCGTGCCCAGGAGGGCCGCCATGGTGGTCATCATGATCGGCCGGAAGCGGATCAGGCAGGCCTTGATGATCGCGTCCTGCGCGTTGAGGTGCTCGTGGCGCTCGGTCTCGATGGCGAAGTCGATCATCATGATCGCGTTCTTCTTCACCAGCCCCACCAGCAGGATGATGCCGACGAAGGCGTAGATGCTGAGGTCCACGCGGAAGATGAGCAGCGTGAGCAGCGCGCCGAACGCCGCGAACGGCAAGCCGGAGAGGATCGTGATCGGATGGATGAAGCTCTCGTACAGGATGCCGAGCACGGTGTAGATCACGAAGATCGCCAGCACGAGGAGCACGAGCAATCCGGCCTGCGCCGACTGGAACGCCTGCGCGGCGCCGGAGAAGCTGGTGTTGATGGACGCCGGGACGACCTTCTGGGCGACGGCCTGCACGGCGGCGGTCGCGTCGCCCAGCGCCACTCCCGGCGGAAGGTTGAACGAGATCGTCACCGAGGGCAGCTGACCGGAGTGGTTCACCGTGAGCGGGCCGGTGGTGTTGCTCATCGTCGACACCGCGCTCAGCGGCACCAGGGTGCCGGTGTTCGACCGGACGTACAGCAGCGAGAGCGCCGACAGGTCGCGCTGGTACTTGGGCAGCATCTCCATCACCACCCAGTACTCGTTGTTGGGCGCGTAGATCGTCGAGACCTGGCGGGAGCCGTAGGCGTCGTACAGCGCCGTCTCCACCTGCGATGCCGTGACGCCCAGCGAGGCCGCGCGCTCGCGGTCGATGGTGATGCTCGCCTGCGGATTGCCCAGCTGGAGATCGCTCGACACGTCGATGAGCTGCGGCAGCCGCTTCATGGAGTCGACGAGCTGCTGCGCGGCCGAGTACAGCACCGAGAATTCTGGCGCCTGCAAGGTGAACTGGTACTGACCCTTCGACACGCGGCCACCGATCTGGATCGCGGGCGGATTGGACGCGTACACGACCATGCCTGGCACCTTCGCCAACTTGGGGCGGAGTTCCGCCAGGAAGGCGTTGGCTCCAAGGCGCTGGCCGAGCGGCTTCATGGCGATGAACATGCGCCCCTGGTTGGACGACTGCGTGAACCCGCCCGAGCCCAGCGCCGACATGAAGCCGTCGACGTTCGGGTCCTTCTCCACGATCCGGTTGAGCTGCTCCTGGTGGGCCACCATGTCATCGTACGAGGCGCCCTGCGCCGCCTCGGTCGTAATCCGGATCTGCCCCGTGTCCTCGTCGGGGATGAATCCCTTGGGCACGACCAGGAACAGCACCACCGTGCCCGCCAGGATCGCCGCCGAGAAGACGAGCATGGCGCGCCGGTGGCGCATCACCACGTGGAGCGACGCCTCGTATCTGGCGATGATCCACTCCCAGGCCTGCTCGGTCATGTTGAACAGGCGGCCGTGCTGTTCGTTGCTGTGCGGCCGCAGGAAGCGGCTGGCGAGCATCGGCGTCAGCGTGAGCGACACGAAGCCCGAGACGAGGATCGCCACGCCGATGGTGACGGCGAACTCGTGGAACAGCCGTCCGATGATCCCGCCCAGGAACAGCATGGGGATGAACACGGCGGTGAGCGACAGGGTCATCGACAGGATCGTGAACCCGATCTCGCGCGCGCCGTCGAACGCCGCGGTCATCGGATCCTTTCCCATCTCCATGTGGCGGACGATGTTCTCCAGCATCACGATGGCGTCGTCCACCACGAAGCCCACGGCGAGCGTGAGCGCCATGAGCGACAGATTGTCGAGGCTGTAGTCGAGCAGATACATGACCGCGAACGTGCCGATCACCGAGATCGGCAGCGCGAGGCTCGGGATCGCGGTGGCCGAGACGTTGCGCAGGAACAGGAAGATCACCATCACGACCAGGAACAGCGTGAGCAGCAGCGTGAATTTCACGTCGCTCACCGAGGCCTGGATCGACTGCGACCGGTCGAACAGCGTGTGGATCTCCACCGCGCCGGGAATCGTCTCCCGGAGCTGGTTCATGAGATCGGACACGGCCTTGGCCACCGCCACCGTATTCGTGCCCGGCTGGCGCTGGATGCCAAGCACGATCGACTGCTGGCCGTCGTACCACCCGATCGCCTTGTTGTTCTGCACGTCGTCGAGCACGTTGCCCAGGTCGCCCAGTTTCACCGGGGCGCCGTTGCGATAGGTGACCACGAGGCGCCGGAACGACGCGGCGTCCTGCAGCTGTCCGTTGGCCTGCACCGTGAAGGCGCGCGTCGGCCCCCACAGGGTGCCGGTGGGCAGGTTCACGTTCTGCGCGGCGATCGCGCTGGCCACCTCGTCCACGCCGATCTTGCGGTAGGCGAGCGCCGTGGGGTCGAGCTGCACGCGCACGGCGTACTTCCGCGAGCCGTACACGTTCACCTGCGCCACGCCGTCCACCATCGAGATGCGCTGCGCCATCACGGTCTCGGCGTATTCGTCGAGCTGCGAGAAGGGCAGGAGCTTGGAGGTGAGCGTGAACAGGATGATCGACTGATCGGCCGGATTCACCTTCTGGTACGACGGCTCGATGATTCCCGGCGGCAGCTGGCTCATGGTCTTGCCGATGGCCGACTGGATGTCCTGCGCCGCCGCGTCGATGTTGCGGTCGAGGGTGAACTGGACGGTGATCGACGTCGAGCCCAGTCCGCTGGTCGACGTCATGTTGTCGATGCCGGCGATGGTGGAGAACTGCTTCTCCAGGGGCGTGGCGACCGCGGACGCCATGGTCTCCGGGCTGGCGCCGGGCAGACTCGCGTTCACCGTGATCGTGGGATAATCCACGGTCGGCAGATCGCTCACCGGCAGCTGGCGATACGCCGTGATTCCGAACACGATGATCCCGATCATGACGAGGATCGTCATGATCGGCCGTCTGATGAACAGATCGGAGATGCTCATCGGCCGGCCTTGGGCGTGGCGGCGCCGCCGCTGATGACGTCCACCGGCGAGCCCGGCACCAGCCGCGACTGTCCGTCGGTGACCACCGTTTCACCGCCCACCAATCCGGAGTCGATCACGGTCAGCACGCCGAAGTTGCGGTTCACGCGCACGTTCCGCAGCTGCGCCTTCTGGCTGGCGTCGACCAGGTATACGTACTCCCCGTTCTGCCCCGTCACCACCGCCGAGCTCGGCACGGCGATGGCGTCGGCCTGCGAGCCGAGCATCACGGTCACCCGCACGTACTCGCCGGGCCAGAGCGCGCGCGCGGCGTTCTCGAACCGCGCCTTCGACGTCACCGTGCCGGTGAGCGAATCGACGGCGTTGTCGAGGAACGTGAGCGTGCCGGCCTCGGCGAGCGCCAGGCTGTCCGCCGTCTGCACCCGCACGGCCAGGTGCGCCTCGGCCGAGCGGCGCTGGAGCGCCAGGAAGTCCTGCTGCGACACCGGGAACCGCACGAGGATCGGGTGGATCTGGTTGATCACCACCAGCGCGCCGCCCTCGGCCTTCACGAGATTGCCGCGGCGCACGAGCAGACTGCCGGTGCGCCCGTCGATGGGCGCGCGGATCGTGCAGTAGGCCAGATTCAGCCGGGCCGACTCGACCGAGGCGCTGTCGGTCTGCAGCGTCGCGCGAAGGGCGCTCGCCGTCGCCTCGGCCTGATCGGCCTGCGACTTGGTCACGTAGTCCTTGGCCACGAGGGCGCGGTAGCGCTGCGCGTCGCGTTCGGCGCTCTCGGCCTGCGCGGCGTCGCGGGCCAGCGCGCCCTCGGCCTGGCGCAGCGTCGCCTGGAAGGGGCGCGGATCGATGTGGAACAGGACCTGTCCCGCGCGCACCTCGTCGCCTTCCTGGAACCCCACCGAATCGAGAATGCCGCTCACCTGCGCTTCGACGCTCACCGTCTGCAGCGGCTCGACCACGCCGTTGCTGGTGATGGTGTACGGCGCCGTGATGCGGGCCACGGTGGCCACGCGCACGGGGATGTCGAGGTGATGGTCGGCCGGCGGCTTGCCGCAGCCCGCGGCGACGGCGGCGAGCAACGGCAAAGCGAACAGCGCGCGGACGCGGGGGGCGAGAACCGATCGGATCATCGGGAGGTGCCGGAAGGAAGAGTGGTGGTGAAACCGAGCGTTTCGCCGTGAATGCCGAGTACGCCCGCGTCGTGCGCGAGCTGGGCCATTGCCGTGCGCCATTGCCAGCGCGCCTGCACCGCCTGCGCGCGGGCGCTGGCCAGCGCGCTCTGGGCCACGAGCAGGTCGATGATGCTGCCCACACCCTCGGTGTAGCGGCCGCGGGCGACCTGCTCGGACTCGGTGGCGCTGGCCAGCAGGTCGGCCGCGGTGCGGACGCGCTGGCCGGCCGTGCGCATGGCGTAGTACGACGTGAAGACTTCGAGCGCCACCTGCTGGCGCGTCTGCTCGGCGCGGGCGTTGGCCGCCGTCAGCTGATCGCCGGCGGCGCGCTGGTTGTACTCGTCGGTGAAGCCGGTGAACAGCGGGATCGACAGCCCGAGATTGAGCGAATAGCTGTTGCCGGCGAAGCCGCTGATGTTGGAGCCGGTGTGGCCGCCGGTGGCGGTGAGGGCGATCGCCGGCAAGCGGGCGCCCTTGGCCGACTCGAGCTGCGCCGCGGCCACCCGCGCCTGGGCCCGCGCCTGCTGCAGGTCGGGGCGGTTGCGCGTGGCCGTGTCGATGAGCGAGTCCACCGACTGCGAGATCGCGTCGATGGCGGCCGAATCGGGCGGCGGTTCGTCGGGGAGATCGACGCTCGTGTTGGCCGGGAGCCCCATGGCCACGGCCAGCCCGCCGCGCGACACGCTCAACTGCCCGTCGAGCGTCTCGAGATCCAGCTCGGCCTGCGACCGCGCGGTGCGCGCCTGCAGCACGTCGGCGATGGTGGCCAGTCCCACGTCGTGGCGGTCGTTGGCGGCCGAGAGATTGGCGGTCGCTTCGGCCAGCGCCGTGCGCTGCGCGTCGCGCTGGGCGCGGGTGGAGAGATACGTGAACACCGCGGTCTCCACGGCGAGCACCGTGTTCTGCACCACGCTGTTGTGCGCGAGGTCGGCGGCGATGGCGGTCTGCCGCGCGGCCTCGATGGCGCCGGCGCGGCTGCCGAAGTCGAGCACCAGGTACGAGAGGCTGGCCGACGGGCCGTACTGCGTGCGCTCGCCGGCCAGCCGTCCGGGCACGGCGATCGACAGCGACCGGGTGACGGTGGCGCCGGCGGAGAGCGAGGGATAGAGCGATCCGCGGGCGGCGCCGTAGAGGTCGGCCGACGTGCGGGCCTGCGCCCACGACAGGCGCGTGGCCGGATTGTTGCGCAGCGCGATGTCCACGGCGTCGGCGAGCGTGAGCTGGCCCAGCGCCTGGGCCGAGAGCGCCGGCGCGGCGGACGGCGCCACGGGTGCGTTCGCCGGCCCGGCAGCCGCGGCAGCGGTGACCGAGGGCGGGGGCGTCCAGTAGGCGTTGGGCGCGGGCGGCGCGCCGGGCTTTCCTTCGATCCCGGGCGGGCCGCTCAGACAGGCGGAGAGTGCCGCGGCGGCGAGCGCCGCGGGCAGGAAACGGCGCGTCATCGGGAGGCGCTCGTGTCGCGTGAGGGCTGCAGGCGCCGGAACGCGTCGCGCTGGTCGGGGGTGAGCACCTGCTCGATGCTCGCATGCACGGCGTCGACGAGCTGTTGCACGCGCGGGCGCATCTCGTCGCGCAGCGCGCGGAATTCGCCGGATCGCCGGTTCATGATGCTGTCGATGGTGTCAGCCTGCTGCGGTGAAAGGTGGAGCTCCCGGGTCAGCTCGGCGCGGATCTCGCGGCGGTCGGCCTCGGTGGGGGAGCGCAGAATCGATTCGATGGGATGGAACGTGGTGTCCGGAAACGCGATGGACCGCGCCGCCGGGCGCTGGAGCATGCGCTCGATGGCGGCGCCGGCCAGCCCGCTCCCCAGCGCGAGCGCGCAGAGCACGGCGACGGCGAGAAATCGGGGGGGCAGACGCAGCGCGCCGCGGCGGATCCGCCTCACTCGTGCCCTCGCACGGCGGGCGCCGGATCGGGGGCGGGCATGAGCGACGGCGAGACGACGAGGTCGAGCAGGTGCTGCGACGTCCGGTCGCGCGGCATCGCGCCCACCAGCGAATCCTGGCCGATGAGGCGCGCCGGCATCGGACGGGGCGCGGCGTGCGCCGCCCAGAGGATGAGCGCCGCGGCGGCGACGCCGGTGGCCACGCCCAGCGGAATGAGCGTCCGCGCCCATCCGGCGGCGAATTCCCACCAGGCCGGCGCGCCCGGACGCCGGGCGAGCAGGAGTGGTTCGGCGTCGGCGGCGATGCGGCGCTCGAGCGCCGCGCGCTGGTCGCTGGTCACGCGGTCCGGCGAGTCGAAGCGGCGCAGCGTGTCGCGCAGCTCGCGGTCGGGGCGCAGGTCGTCGCGTCTCATGCGTCGTCTCCACGGAAGGGGCGGAGGGCGCCGCGCAACTGGTGGCGGGCCGCGTGCAGGTGCCAGCGCACGGTGGCCGGCGAGAGCTCGAGCAGCTCCGAGATCTCGGACACGGCGTAGCCGTCGAGTTCGAAGAGCTGCATGATCAGCTTGCGGCGCGGCGGCAGGAGGGCGAGCTCGTGCCGGAAGCGCGTCAGGATCTCGGCGCGCTCGGCGGCCTCGGCGGGGTCGAGGCCGGCGTCGAACACCTCGTCGGGAAGCGATTCGGTGACGCGCACGGCGCGCGCCGCGGCCAGGTCGAGCCCGCGATTGACGAGGATCCGGGAGAACCAGGGCCAGAAGGGCCGGTTCTCGTCGAAGGCGTCGAGATGCTGGAGGGCGGCGAGGAAGGCGTCCTGCACCAGATCCTCGGCGTCTTCCCGGTGGTGGAGCAGGCGGACGGCCAGGGCCAGGGCACGGTCGATGTGGCGCGAGACGAGCGCGCCATAGGCCTCACGGTCACCCGCGCGGGCGCGTGCTACCCAATCTCGTTCCTGGTGGGCCTCAATCTGCTGGCGTGCGGGCGAGCCGTACTCATCGCCGCCGCCCAGATATGCCTTTGCCGTATGCGTCCCAACGCTCCAGAGCAAGAACCACGGACCCGGACGGGCGGGAATCCCCCCCAAACACGCACCTGAAAGTACGCTGACCCCGCGCTCGCCGGATCCGGGTTGTCCTACACCTGCTCTGTACGACTAGGCTCTTGAAAGCGTTTGCCGGAGCCAGCAATCAGCTCCACGAAGCAACAGACCCATTCTAACATGGATTGGTCACCACAAAATTCTCCAAGTGCTTTATTCACGGTTTCTTAGTGCGTGGCGGCCGTGGCCGCGGCGGGCTCCGGGGCGGCGGCTGCGGGGGCCGGAACGATGCCCCGGGCGACATAAATGGGGCGAACCAGAGCCCGGAACCGGGGGAGCCAGAAGCCGAAGGCGGCAGCGCCCGCCAGGCAGGCGGCGCCCCCCAGGAAGATCGTCAGGGGCACCCCGATCCGGCTGGCGATGACCCCGGCGATGAGGCTCCCGATGGGGGCCGTGCCCAGGAACGCCATGGCGTAGATGGCCATGACGCGCCCCCGCAGTCGTTCGTCCACCACCGTCTGGATGAAGGTGTTCGTTGATGCCATGGTGACCATCATCCCGGCGCCCACCACGGTGAGCACGAGCAGCGAGAGCCAGAAGACGTGTGAAAGCGAAAAGGCGATGAGGCCGACGCCGAAGGTGGCCGCCGACAGCGCGATCACGCGTTCGAGCCCCACGATGGAGACGCGCGAGGCCAGGTAGAGTCCGCCGAGGAGCGCGCCCACCCCCGAGGCGGTCATGAGGATGCCGAAGGTGTGCGGGCCGCCGTGCAGGATGTCGCGGGCCACGGCGGGCATGAGCACGGAGTAGGGCATGCCCATGGTGCTGGTGAGCGCCAGCAGGATGAGCAGCGCGCGCACCGGCACGAAGCCGGCCGCGTAGCGGAACCCCTCGCGCAGCTCCTCGAGAATGTGGGTATCGACGTTCCGCGGGGGTTCGCGCTCGACGCGCATGGCGAGGAGCGAGGCGATGACCGCCAGGTACGACACCGCGTCGACCATGAAGCACCACCCCTCGCCGAACAGCGCGATGAGCACGCCGCCGATGGACGGGCCGATGATGCGGCTGCCGTTGACCATCATCGAATTGAGGGCGATGGCGTTGGGGAGATCGGCCCTGTCCTCCACCATCTTGACCACGAACGCCTGCCGCGCCGGCGTGTCGAAGGAATTGATCACGCCCTGCACCACCTGGAGCGCGATCACTTCGGCCACTGTGATCACGCCGGCGAGGGCCAGCACGGCCAGCGCCAGCGACTGGAGCATCGACAGAACCTGGGTGACGACGAGGATGCGGTGGCGGTTCCAGCGGTCGACGAGCACGCCGGTGACGGGCGCCAGCACCAGCATCGGGATCTGGCCGGCGAAGCCGACCACGCCGAGCAGCAGGGCGGATCCGGTGAGGCGGTACACGAGCCAGCTCGTGGCCACCCGGGTGATCCACGTGCCGACGAGCGAGGTGCTCTGACCGCCGAAGAACAGCCGGTAGTTGCGGTGGGCGAGGGCCCGAGCGATGGCGGGGGTTCGGCGTGCGGTCATCGGCTGTCAAGATACCGGGCGGACGGGCCCGACGGCGCGCCCCTGGCTGGATCGTTCAGAAACCATATAGTAGGGACGGTGCTTCGCGATGCGGCGAGCCCTTCTATCCGGGCCAGGCGCCCGGGGTTCCTTCGTTCAGGAGTTCGTCCGATGTCGTCAAGCCGGCACCCTCGATGCGTCGCCGCCCCCGCGGCGGCCGCGGTGGCGTTTGCACTTGCGATCCTGTCGCCCGTCGCGGGCGCGCAGGCCCCGGTGCGCCTCACCTCGGTGGAGGGGATCACCGCCTACCGGCTTCCGTCCAACGGGCTCGAGGTGCTGCTCTACCCCGATCAGACCAAGCCGCAGACGCTGGTCAACCTGACGTATCTGGTCGGTTCGCGCGAGGAAGGCTACGGCGAGACGGGGATGGCGCACCTGCTCGAGCACATGCTGTTCAAGGGCACGCCGGCGCACGCCGACATCGCCAAGGAGCTGGAGAGCCGCGGCGCGCAGTACAACGCCAGCACGTCGTTCGACCGCACGAACTATTTCGAGGTGTTCGCCGCCGCCGATTCGACGCTGGACTGGGCGCTGCGGATGGAGGCCGACCGGATGGTGAACAGCCGCATCGCCAAGGCCGACCTGGACAAGGAGATGACGGTCGTCCGCAACGAGTTCGAGAGCGGCGAGAACAGCCCCACGATGGTGACGATCAAGCGCGTGCTGGGGAGCGCGTACCTGTTCCACGCCTACGGGCGGCTGCCCATCGGCTCGCGCTCCGACATCGAGAACGTGCCCATCGAGCGGCTGCAGGCGTTCTACCACCGCTACTATCAGCCCGACAACGCGGTGCTGATGATCGCCGGCAAGTTCGATACGACGGCGGCGCTGGCGCTGGTGACCAGGTACTTCGGCGCCATCCCGAAGCCGACGCGCGTGCTCGAACCGACCTACACCGTGGAGCCGACGCAGGACGGCGAACGTGAAGTCTGGGTGCGGCGCGCCGGCGCCGAGCAGGACATCCTGGCCTTCTACCACACGCCGGCGGCGTCGAACACCGACGACGCGGCGGTGGACGTGCTCACCCACGTGATGACCGACGCGCCGTCGGGGCGGCTGTACCAGGCGCTGGTGGCCACCAAGAAGGCGGCGGCGGTGGACAACTTCACGCTCGAGGGGCACGACCCGGGCGGCGTGACGTTCATCGTGTCGCTCAAGAAGGACGACACGCTGCGGGTGGCGCGCTCGGCGCTGCTGGACGCGATCCAGGCGGTGGCGACCACCGAGCCGCCGACGGCCGCCGAAGTGGAGCGCGCCAAGAACGCGATCGCCAGCCAGTACTCGTTGCGACTGAGCAACACCGCCGGGGTGGGGCTGGCGCTCTCCGACTGGATGGGCGTGGGCGACTGGCGGCTGTTCTTTCTCCATCGGGACGAGGTGAAGAAGGTGACGCCGGCGGACGTGAAGCGGGTGGCGGCTGCGTATCTCAAGGCGTCCAACCGGACGCTGGGCTACTTCGTGCCCACCGATTCAGCCGACCGCGCCGAGATTCCGCCGGCGCCGGACATCCGGAAGCTGGTGGAGAACTACCACGGCGAGGCGGTGACCGTGGCGGGCGCGGCGTTCGATCCGGCGCCGGCCAACATCGACGCGCACACGGCGCGGTTCACCACCAGGGCGGGCCTGAAGGCGGCGCTGCTGCCCAAGCAGACGCGCAACGCCGCGGTGAGCGTGGTGATCACCCTGCGCTGGGGCAACGAGCAGACGCTGCAGAACTGGGGCGACCCGCTGAGTGCGGCCGCCGGCATGCTGATGCGCGGCTCGACGCTGCACACGCGGCAGCAGATCACCGATTCGCTCAACGCGCTCAAGTCGCGAATGACGACGAGCGGCAGCGGACCCAACGTGACCGTTACTATCCAGACGACGCGCGACGCGCTGCCCGCCGTGCTGTCGCTGGCCAACGAAGTGCTGCGCCATCCGGCGTTCGATTCCACCGAATTGGCCCAGTACGTGGGCGCGCAGATGGCGGCCGTCGAGGCGCAGTCCAAGGAGCCGACCGGGCTCGGCATCCTCGCCATCCAGAGCAAGGTCGCCCGCTATCCGAAGAGTGACCCGCGGTACGTGGGCACGTTCGACGAAGGCGTGACGTCGCTCAAGGCGCTCACGGCGCCGAAGCTGCGCGAGGCGTACGACCGGTTCTTCGGCGCCGGCGCCGGGGAGATCGCGGTGGTGGGCGATTTCGATTCCACGGCGGTGCGCGCGCAGCTCGACACGATGTTCGCGGGGTGGACCTCCAGGTCGCCGTACACGCCGATGGTGACGCGGCTGTTCGCCGTCGACTCGTCGCGCGACGTGATCAACACGCCGGACAAGGCGAACGCGATCTTCCTGGCGGCGGCGACCTTCCCGATGAGCGACCACGACCCCGATTACGCGGCCATGGAGCTGGCCAACTACATGATGGGGGGCGGCACGATGACGTCGCGCCTCACCCAGCGCATCCGGGTGAAGGACGGACTCAGCTACGCCACGCAGTCGGTGTTCGCCGCCGACTCGCGCGAGCGGGCGGGGCAGTTCCTGGCGCTGGCCATCCACGCGCCGCAGAACCGCGACAAGGTGATCGCCGACTTCTACGAAGTGATGGACAGCGCGCGGGCGGCCGGATTCACCGCCGACGAACTGGCGAAGGCGAAGACGGGGCTGCTGCAGGTGAATCAGCTCACCCGGTCGCAGGACGCGGCGCTGGCGCAGATGTGGGTGACCGATCTGCTGCTGGGGCGCACGTTCAAGTTCCAGGCCGATCAGGACGCCGCGATCGAAGCGGCCACGCTCGACCAGGTGAACGCGGCGTTCCGGAAATACATCCTTCCGTCGAAGATGGCGATCGTGTGGGCGGGAGACGACGCGAAGGCCCACGCGTCGCCGCCGAAGCCGGGAGGATGATCAGGGTCGACCGGACGTATCCGCCGCCGGCGGCGGCTGCATGCGGAACACCAGGTCCGCCGCCAGCAGCTGGGCGATGAAATCGGATTGCTCGGTTTCGGGGGCCAGCGCCTTGAAGGCGCGACGGGCGCCCGCCAGATCGCCGAGCTGCATGCGCGCCACCACCGTGCCGTCGCGCAGATCGGCGATGTCCATCCAGGGCAGCGAGTCGTGGAGGAACTCGGCGATCAGCGTGTCGGCGGCGGCCGAGGCCTGCGTGAAGTTCCACGCCGCCAGTCCGTGCGTGAAATCGACCGCGGCGCGGGCGTCGGCCGGCGCGTGGGCGGCGTCGAGATACTTGTTCACGCGGGCGTAGAACGGTTCGTCCACCACGCCGGACGAGCCGCCGTGCAGCAGGGCCTCGGCGACGCTGAACGATCGCATCCAGAGATGCCAGTCGGTGGGCGGATCGGCGCGGGCGATCGACTGCTCGAACCGCTCCACGCGGTAGACCGCATCGAGGAGCAGCGTGTCGCGCGGCACGCCGGCGCGCTGGGCGGGCGTCATGGCCAGCACGCGGCGCAGCCGATTCTGCAGCGCGAGGTCGTTCACCCGATCGATCTCCGGCGCCACGGCCAGCGGTTCGGTGGCGAACCCCTCGCGGCGGCCGGCGAGCGCGGCCACCACGTTGAACCGGCCCTTGCCCAGCGCCTCGATGCCCTTGGCCTCGTCGTGCAGGAATCGCGTGCGCTCGGCGCCCAGGTCGAGCACCGGGTAGTAGTCCGAGTTCACCGGCGCGTGCGTGACCAGGTACGGATGCAGGATGCCGCGGCCGGCCAGCCGCATGGCGTTCAGCGCCTCCGGCGTCATCGGCACGGCGCGCCGCAGGTCGTACCGCACGCCCGGATAGTCGAGCACCTTCCAGTCGGGCACGAGCGGCGCGCTGCGATTGGTGGCCAGAATCAGCACGTCGGCGTTCGAGGTGAAGAACACCTGGTACGACGAGAAGTTCTGATCGATTGCCGCCAGCACCGACGTCACCAGCGTGTCGTTGATCTCGTAGAGGTGCAGCCACTGGCCGAGCACGCCGTTGGCGGTGAGGTTGTTCCGCACGCGGGAGTAGAACTCGGTGGTGAACAGGCCCGACACGCCGCTCACCCACGGGTTGGACGGCTCGGAGATGATGAGGTCGAACTTCCGCCCGGTGGACGCGAAGTACGCCTTGGCGTCGTCGATCACGATGTGCGACCGCGGGTCGTCGAACACAAGGCGGTTGGCGGGCCGGAAGGCGCGCGAGGCGTCCACCATCCGCGGCTCGATCTCCACCGTCACCACCTGCTTCACCTCGGGACTGCCGAGCAGGAGGTTGGAGGTCATGCCCGATCCCTGGCCGATTACCGCCACTTCCTGCGCGTCGGGCACGTGCGCCAGCCCGATGAGCGGCAGCAGGATCTGCGTGGCCTGATCCTCGGCCAGCGCGTGCAGCTCGCCGGCGGCGACGCTCGAGTCCTCCCAGAAGGGATCCATCGAAGCGTCGGGCTTGCCGTTGGTGGCGAGCGTCAGGTAGCCGCTCTCGCGGTCGCGGCGCACGCTCACGGTGGCGGTGCGCCCGTCCTTGTAGAACGGGAAGGAATAGGCGTCGGCCGGCGGAATGAGCCCGTGGCGGAACACGCCGCTGGACAGCTTCCACTGGTCGAAGTGGACGAGGATGCCGTTGAACAGCACGAAGGCGATCGTGGCCGCGAGGTAGGCGAAGCGCGATCGCCCCCTGGGATCGCTGCCGGTGACCGTGGGGTGGAGCAGCGCCACGCCCAGCCCGATGTCCACCAGGGCGCCGCTGATGAGCAGCAGCTTGAGCCCGAGCACTGGCATCAGGATGAGGCCGGCGAGGATGACGCCGGCAATGGAGCCGAGCGTGTTGACGCCGTACACGGCGCCGATGGCGCGCTCGCCGGCGCCCTGCTTGAGCAGGATCCTGGTGATCAGCGGCAGCGTGATGCCGGCGCAGAAGGTGGCGGGCAGCATGATCAGCAGGCAGATGAAGTAGCGCGTGATCACGAACCCGTCGTACCCGGCGTCGGTGGTGCCGAAGGCGTGGATCAGCGTCGCCATCCAGCCGAACGACGCCATGTACAGCGGCAGGGTGGCCACGGCGAGCGTGCCCATGACCCACTGCACGACGCCGAGCGCGACCATCGGGCGCTGCATGGCGTCGGCGCGGCCGCGGATCCAGTAGGCGCCGAGGGCGATGCCGAGGATGAACGCCGAGAGCATGAGCTCGAACGAATGCGTGGCCGAGCCGAGCACCAGCGAGAGCATGCGGATCCAGGCGATCTCGTAGATGAACGACGCCAGCGCGGTGCCGAAGCTCACGACGAGCAGCAGCCGCCACTCGGGGGGCCGCGCCGCCGCCTCGTCCAGCGGCTGCGGCACCGGCACGGCGTCGGGGTCGCCCGGCGCGTAGTACGTGCGCGCCGCCATCACCACGCCGAGGGCGACCACCAGGTTGAGCAGGCCCGCGGCGTTGAGCGCGCCGGGCAGTCCGAAGGCGCCGATCAGGTAGAAGCCTTCGACGAGCGCGCCGGCGGCGGCGCCGATGCTGTTGGTGAAGTACAGGAGTCCCAGTACGCGCCCCGGTTCGGCGCGCACGTGGCGGATGGCGCCGGCGCTCATGAGCGGGAAGGTGGCGCCGAGCAGGATCGACTGGGGCAGGATGAGCAGCGCGGCGATGGACCACTGCACCGCCATCACGCTCAGGCTGCCGGCGCCGCCCGCGAGATGGGGAAAGACGTGGGCGTAGGCGAAGTTCGTGGTGCCGACGAAGATGCTGTGGAAGAGGAAGCCGATGACGCCGACGGCGAACTCGACGGCGGCGTACCAGACGAGCGGCTGCCGGAGCCGCGACGACCGGCTGCCGACGGCGAGCGCGCCGAGCGACATGCCGCCCAGGAAGATGACGAGGACGATGATCTGGGCGTAGGCGGCGTGGCCGACGAACAGCCCGAGATACCGGGTCCAGATGGTTTCGTAGATCAGTCCGGCGGCGCCGGAGAGGACGAACGCGCAGGCGAGGATCAGGAGCACGAATGCACCGGTGCAGTGTGAGATCGCCGCGGCGTCGCGGGAAACGAGAGGCGGCGAATGGATCGCCGCCAACGCCGAATCAACGGAACGGGGCGGGCGTTGTCAAAAGCCGCGTGCCGTTGCAAGATAGACCTGCGTTGCGGCCCAAACGCCACCGGAGCGCTCCAGGGCCCGGCGTGTCGGCTACCATTGATCGGAGTTCGTGAACGATGACAGTGTTGGAGGCCGGCACCCCCGCCGCTCCGAAGAAGCGCCGCGTCGCCATCCTCGGCGGCGGCTGCGGCGGCATGGCGGCCGCGTGGGGACTGGTGAACTCCGAGCGCGCCGCCGAGTTCGACATCACCGTCTATCAGCTCGGGTGGCGGCTGGGCGGCAAGGGCGCGAGCGGCCGCAACGCCGCGATCGCCAACCGGATCGAGGAGCACGGGCTCCACATCTGGGGCGGCATGTACGAGAACGCGTTCGCGATCATGCGCCAGGTGTACGGCCAGCTCAAACGCCCCAAGGGCACGCCGCTGTCGGTGTGGTACGACCCCAACGATCACGATGCCAGCGCCTTCCTGCCGCACAGCAACACGACGCTCGCCGAGTTCTACGACGGGCGCTGGCTGCCGTGGAACGTCATCGCGCCGTCCAACGGCGACCTGCCCGGCGACGGCAAGCTGCTGCCGCCGCTCGACGCGTACCTCGACCTGCTGATCGATCTGATCGGCGGCGTGCTGTTCGGCGACGGCCACCGGTGGCAGCAAGAAAGTGGAGCGACCGGCGCGGCGTCGGCGCTGGGGCGGATGGCCGACGCCGTGGCGAGCGCGGTGAGCGGCACGGCGCTCTGGGCGGCGCGCCGGCTGTTCGGATTCACGGCGCGCCGCCACGTGAAGAGCGTCAAGCGCGCGCTCAGGGCGCTGCCGTCGGACGCCAGGCTGCATACGGCCGAGCATCACCGGGCCGTGCACGACCCGCTGCGCGAGCTCGAGGCGGCGTTCGAGCGGATGTTCGACCGCTGGCTCGACCACCATCCGGGCATCCGCCGCATCTACATGGTCATCAACCTCGGCAACGCCGTCGTCCACGGCGTGCTCGAGGATCACATCCTGGAGAAGGGCATCGACGTCGTGGACGGCGAGGAGTTCCGCGTCTGGCTCAAGAAGCACGGCGCCAGCGACCTGACGCTGAACGGCGTGCTCGTGCGCGGCTGGCACGACTTCTTCTTCGCCTACGTGGACGGCGACGGCTCGCGCCCCAGCCTGTCGGCGGCGTCGGGGCTGCGCACGCTCTTCCGCTACGCCTTCACGTACCGCGGCGCCTTCTTCTGGAAGATGCAGGCCGGCATGGGCGACACGATCTTCACGCCCATCTATCAGGCGCTGAAACAGCGCGGCGTGAAGTTCCGCTTCTTCCATCGCGTGGAAGGGGTGGGGCTCAAGGACGGCGCCACCGTCACCGACGAGATCCAGACGATCGTCGTGCGGCCGCAGGTGGCGCTGCGGCCGGGGCTCGACCAATACCAGCCGCTGGTGCCCGTCGAGGGCGTCGATTCGTGGCCGTCGGAACCGCTCTACGACCAGATCGATCTTGCCCAGGCCAAGCGGCTGCAGGACGAGAAGATCAACCTCGAATCGTGGTGGACGCCGTGGAAGGGGCTCGATCCGATCACGCTCACGAAGGGAAGGGACTTCGACGACGTGATCCTCGCCATGCCGCCGGCCGCCGCCCGGCACATCACCGGCGAACTCGCCGCGCGCTCGCCACGGTGGGCGGCGATGCTCGAGAATCTGGCGAGCAACCAGACGGTGGCGGCGCAGATCTGGCTCGCCGAGCCCCTGGACAACCTCGGCTGGCCGCATGGGTCCACGGTGGGCACGGTGTACGCCGACCCGCTCAACACCTGGGCCAACATGGACCAGCTGCTCAAGCGCGAGTCCTGGGCCGGCCGCGGCAAGGCGCCGAAGTCGGTGATCTACTTCTGCGGCACGCTCATCGACGCGGTTCCGATACCGCCGTTTTCCGACCACGGCTTTCCGGCCACGCAGTACGCCCGCGCCATGGAGACGTCGCTCACCTGGATGGACAACAGCATCGGGCCGCTCTACCCGGCGGCCTGCGAACCGGGCACGCCGCAGCTCAAATGGTCACTGCTCGACCCAGGCTCGCCGGCGCAGGGGCAGCTGCGATTCGAACGCCAGTACTGGCGGCTCAACATCGATCCCAGCGAACGCTACGTGCTGTCGCTGCCGGGCTCGGTGAGCTACCGCATGCGCGCCCACGAATCCGGGTTCAGGAACCTCTACCTGGCGGGCGACTGGCTGCGCACGGGAATCAACGCCGGCTGCGTCGAGGCCGCCGTCATGGGCGGCCTGCAGGCCTCGCAGGCGATGAGCGGATTTCCCAAGGTGATCGTCGGCGACGACCTCTGATCGTCGCCGACGGCGTCACGTTCCGATGATGGCCTGGGCCGCCTGCAGCCCGCCCAGCACCGCGCCCTCCACGCTCCCGATCTCGTAGCCGTTCCGCACCCAGTCGCCGGCCAGCATCAGGTTCGCGTAGCCCGATTGGCCGGCGGCCAGCCGGTACTTGAGCGTTCCTTTATGGATCTGGGTGTACGCCTCCACGGGGCCGATGTTGGCGCGGATCGACTGGGCGAGGATCCGCGCCGGCCCGGAGAGCGAGGCGTCGAGGGTCACGAGCTTGGCGAGGTCGAGGCCCACCGGATTGGTCAGGGCCGTGGCGTTGGGCCAGAGCGGCCCCACGAGCGACTGGCAGAACTCGAACGCCGTCTGCGTGGCCGCGGCCGCGCGCTCAATCGGATAGCCGGCGTCGCCCGGATCGGGATAGACCGCCGGCGCGCCGGGAAAGGCGCCGAACAGCGTGGCGATGCCGCCCGGGGTGCGATCCTTGGGCCACGACTCGGCGGCCACCAGCTGGCGCGCGTCCTCCCAGGTGGCGAGCGGCTGGTAGTACCCCGAAAGCACCGCCTGCCCGTACGGCCAGCCCATCTGTTCGACCGTCGGGTACAGCCAGAGCCGCAGCGACTGCGTCTCGGTGGTGCCGAGGTTGTCCACCATGTCGCGCCAGGCCGGCTTCTGCTTCATCAGCTCGGCGCAGTACCAGCGCGCGGAGGCCACCGGAATGGCGAACACCGCCGCGTCGAAGTCCACGCCGCGCTGGAGTTCCACCGTGGTGCCCACCGCGGGGGCGTAGAACGAGAGCAGGTCGGCGGCGTTCGCCGGCGGCATCGCGATCTGATCCACGAGCGGCGCGTCGGGCCACACGGGCCGCCCGTCGGGCATCAGCATGAACGGGTCGTACGACGCCGGATCGCCGCTCTTGAGATTCACCTGGCGCTCGACCGTCACGCTCTCGATGGTCGTGCCGTCGGCCGACGGGTTGAGCGCGCGCACCCGGTGGAAGTACATGAACTTCACGCCGCGGTTCTTCAGCACCTGGTACAGCGGCGCGATGATGGAATCGCCCACTTCATAGCTGAGCTGGAACGAGAACGCGCCCTTGTAGGTGAGGCCGAGACGCAGCATGCCGCGCAGCCCCATTCCCGCCGACATGTCGGGCGTGTCGATGTTGCCGTCGGCGTACGCGGCAATGGCGTTGTACCAGGTGGTCACCGGCGCCGACCACACCGTGGACTCGTGCGCGCCCCAATTGGCGATCCATTCGCGCAGGTCGAGGCCGTCGATGCGGTCGAAGCCGCCCTCGGCCAGCACGTCGTCCTCGATCATCCCGATGAGCACGGTGGTGCCGAGGTCGATGAGCGTGAGCAGCCGGTGGGCCTCGAGGTGGGTAGCGCTGCGATCGCCCAGCAGCGACCAGGCCCACGCGCGCAGTTCGGTGAGCAGCCAGACGATGGCCTTCTTCACCGCCGGCCGGGTGGCCTCGCGCTCGAGCCCCGCGGCCAGCTCGTGCGCGAGCCTGGCCAGCCCGAGGCCCACGTAGTGCTCGATGCCGTGCAGTTCGCCCTCGATGGCCTCGGCGATCCGCTCCCACCAGGGTGGCTGCACGGGCGGCGCCGCCGGCTTGGGGGCAGCCGCCGCGCTGGTGTTCAGCAGCTCGGCGGCCGTATCGTCGCTCGTGGCGTCGAGAATGTGGTCGAGAATGGTGCGGATGGTGTCGCCCAGCGACGGCAGCCCGCCCGGCGTGCCCGGCACCTTCCCGTTGCCGGGCATGTCGATCACCCACGTGGTCCAGTTGCCGTTGAAGAAATCCTTCACCGCCACCGTGCTGCAGGGCAGGAACTGGCTGTCGAAGGTGCCGAACCGCTTGTCGTGCGCCGCGTCGAGTTCGGCGAAGATGTCACGCGCCAGCGCGAACACAGTGTCGTAGGCGCCGAACAGGTAATGAGTGCCATTGATCTCGATGCGGTTGGCCGGACCGGACCGCCCCTGGCCGCACTTGCCGCCCACGCGCCACCCGGACTGGTAGATGGTGACGTCGAAGCGCTGCCGCAGCTCCTCGGTGGCCGTGAGCGCAAACGCCGTGGCGAGGCCCGCGGGACCGCCGCCGAGAACGGCGACCTTCGTCTTCTTCATCGTGGCCGAATCGGTGCTCATTGCGGTTCTCCGCGGGTGAATGGCGTGCTGGCGGCCTCGGAAGTGCGCGCGTAGCTTGTCCCCCTGCGACGGCAGGCGGCGATCAGAATCCCGGGACGGTGAGACCCACGATGGCCATGAATCAGCTTTCCCGGCTGGAGACATTCGTATCGCGGCTCGACCTGGCACAACTGGAACGCGCGGGTCCCGACGCGCGTGCCCCGTCGGCGTTCACGGCGCAGGGCGCCGTTCTGTTCACCGACTTCGCCGGATTCACGCCGCTGGCCGAACAGCTGGCGCGCGAAGGACCGGTGGGCGCCGAGAAACTCTCCGAAATCCTCGACTGGTACTTCGGCATCCTCGTCGCGGCGATCGCGGCCGGCGGCGGCGACATCGTGACGTTCGCCGGCGACGCGCTGGTGGCCCTCTTTGCCGGTGACGGGCAGGACGTGACCGCATCCACGCGGCGCGCCGTTCGCGCCGCGCAGGAGATGCAGCGCGCCCTGGCCGCCGGGCACCCGCCGCACGCCGCCGCGCTCACGCTGCGCGCCACCGTCGGCTCCGGCGCCTTCACGGTGTCGCGCGTGGGTGGCGTGGACGGCCGGTGGCTCACCCTGCTCGGCGGCACGGCGCTCGACGACGTATTCGACGCCGACCGGCTGGCGACGCCGGGCCGGGTCACCGCGACGGCCGCCGCCTGGCGCGTCGTTTCGGACGGCGGGCGCGGCGAACTGCTCGATGGTGGGCGGGCGGCGGTGGTGCATGAACTCGGAAGTTCCGGAGACGGCGGCGGGACCCCGAAGATCCCAGCCGCCGCCCCCTTCGGCAAGGGCGCCGAGGCGCTGGTGCTGCCGGTCGTGCGCGAACGCCTGGCGGCCGCGCGGGCGGAGTTCCTGGCCGAATTCCGCGAGGCGAGCGTCGTCTTCGTGCGGCTGCCCGGCGTCGATCCGGGCCATGCCGGCGACCTGGCCCGGCTGCACGCCGCGGCGGTGGCGGCGGGAGAGGAATCGCAGCGCCTCGACGGCACGCTCTACCAGATGCTGCTCGACGACAAGGGCTGCTCGCTGGTGCTGGCGTTCGGCCTGCCCGGCCACTCGCACGACGACGATCCGGCCCGGGCCGCCGACGCGGCGGTGGCGGTGTGCGCCCGCCTGCGCGCGGCCGGCATCGGCGGCGAGGCCGGGGTGGCCACGGGCACGGTGTTCTGCGGCGCTTACGGCAGCGACCTGCGCCGCAACTACGGCATCATGGGTCCCACCATGAATCGCGCGGCGCGGCTGATGCAGGCGGCCGACGGGCGCATCATCGTCGACGAGACCACGCGCGCCCGCGGCGCCCGCTGGCTCGGCTTCGACGACCTGCCGCCGGTGCGGGTCAAGGGCATCGCCGAGCCGCTGCGCGTGTTCGCGCCGCGGGGCCGCGACGCGGCGCGCTCGGCGGCGCGCCCGGCAGCGGCGGGCACGCTCATCGGCCGCGTGGCGGAGTCGGAGCGCATCGCGGCGCGCCTCGACGGCCTGCGCGAACGCGGCGAAGGGGGTGCCTTCCTGGTCGAGGCCGAAGCGGGCATGGGAAAGTCGACGCTGCTCTCCCGCGTGGTGGAACTGGCGCGCGCACGTGACCTGCGCGTGCTCGAGGGCGCCGGCGATTCCATCGAACGCAGCACCGCGTTCCTCGGGCTGCAGCCGGTGATCCGCGGCGTGCTCGGCGTGGCGCCCGGCGCCAGCGTCGATGAAGCGCGCCGGTCGGCCGGCGCGCGGCTCGCGCTGCTGCCCGAGCGCACGGCGGAGCTGGCGCCGCTGCTCAACGCGGTGCTGCCGCTCGATCTGCCCGACAACGCGCTCACGTCGCAGATGACCGGTACGATCCGCGCCGCCAACCTCACCGATCTGCTCATCGCGCTGGTGGAAGGCGCCGCCGCCGAGGGGCCGCTGCTGCTGGCCCTCGAGGATCTGCACTGGATGGACGACGCGTCGCTGCAGTTCTGCGGCCGCATGCTCGACGCGATCCCCGGGATCCTCATCGTCGCCACGCTGCGGCCGATGTCGCCCGAACCGGCGTCGGTTCAGCACCTGGCCGCCGGCCCGGGCCGCGAGAAGCTCACGCTCGAGACGCTCGCGCCCGACGAGCTGGTGGAGCTGGTGCGGCGCCGCCTCGGCGCGGCGACGGTGCCGGTGGCGGTGAAGGAGCTGATTCTCGCCAAGGCGGAGGGGAACCCGTTCTACAGCGAGGAAATCGCGTTGGCCCTGCGCGAGTCGGGCGCCATCGTGGTGGAGGACGGCGAATGCCGGATCGCCGCGGCGGGCGGGCTGTCGGCGCTCGACCTGCCGGGCACGGTGAAGGGCGTGATCACGAGCCGAGTGGACCGGCTGGAACCGGGCGCGCAGCTGGCGCTCAAGGTGGCGAGCGTGCTCGGCCGCAGCTTCGAGCGGTCGACGCTGGAGGCCGTGCATCCCGACGGCGTGGCGCCGGCGGCGCTCGACGCCAGCCTCGCCGGGCTGCAGTCGGCGGAACTGCTGACCACGGAATCGGGGAGCGCCTCGCGCTACGCGTTCCGGCACGCGCTGATTCACGAGACGACGTACAACCTGCTGCCGTTCGCGCAGCGGCGGGCGCTGCACGCGGCGGCCGCCGAGCATCTCGAGACCGCGAACGCCGCCGACCTCACGCCGCACAGCGGCCGCCTCGCCTATCACTGGTCGCACGCTGAGCGGCCGGAGAAGGCCGTGCGCTATCTGGGCGACGCGGGGCGGCAGGCGCTCGAAGCGTACGCCAATCAGTCGGCGGTGGACTTCTTTTCCGAAGCGCTCAAGCTCGACTCGCAGCTGCGCGGGCAGCTCGCCGCCGACAAGCAGCGGGCGAGCTGGCACCGTCAGCTCGCCGAGGGGCACTACTCGCTCATCCAGTGGGACGAGGCGCGCGAGCACTACGAACAGGCGATCCGGCTGTCGGGCTTCCGCGCGCCGCGATTCGGCGCGGCGACGCCGCTCGAGGTGATCAAGCATGTGGCCGGCCGCTACGCGCCGCGTCTGGTGTTCGGCGATCCGGCCCGGCGCGCGCCCGCCGAACGCGACAGCGGCATCGAAGCGCTGCGCGCCTGCGACAACCTGCAGGTGGTGTATCTGTGGCAGGGCAACCGGCTGTCGCTCGCCCACACGGTGTTCGAGGGCGCGAACATCGCGCACCGCATCGGGCCGTCGGCCGAGTCGGCGTTCGCGCGCGCCATGCTCGGCTACCTGCTGGTGATGGCCGGCATGCGCAAGATCGCCGAGCGCGACCTGCGCGCCGCCGTGGACATGGCCGAGCGGTCGGGGCAGCTGCTGCAGCGGGTGAGCTGCAACATGTACCTCGGCATGACGCTGAGCCTGCTCGGCCGGCCGGTGGAGGGGATCCCGTATCTGGAGACGGCGGACGAACTGGTGAGCCAGCTCGGCGCCGGTCTGTGGAAGCACCGCGGCAAGTACATGCTCGCCGAGCCGCACCTGATGGTGGGCAATCTCGACCGCGCGGCCGAGCTGTTCGGCGGATGCGCGACCATCGCGATGAGCGTGGAGCCGCCGATCACCGGGTTCGCCAACGCGATGCGCGCGCTCTGCTGGGTCCGGCAGGGCAGGGTGGCCGAGGCGATCGCGCTCATCCAGGGCCCCACCGGCATCCGGCTGGTGCGCGACAACCCCATCGGGCTGCAGCTCTACAACTCGCTGGGCGCGCTCATCGAGGGCTATCTATGGACGGGGCAGTGGCGCGAAGCGCTCGAAGCGGGGCGCGAGGGCGTGGCGATTCCCGAGCGCGGGGACGACGCGAATTCGTTCTTCACCGGCTACAACGCGCACTCGGCGGTGGCGCGGCTGTTTCTCACGCTCATTGAGCAGCGGCGCGGTGAGACCGGCGCCTGGCGTGAGCTTCCGGAGGAAGCGGAGCTGTGGGAACTGGCCCGCCGCGCGCGGCGCAACTTCAAGAAGGGCGCCAAGCTCTTTCCCGGGGCGCAGGCGCCCTACCTGTTGATCGACGGACTCTACCACCATCTGCAAGGCCGCGACAGCGCGGCGCGTGACGCCTGGCGTCGCGCGCGCTCGGTGGCCGAGGAAGCATCGATGCCCTACGAGAGCGCGATGGCCACGTACGAACTGGGGCGGCACTCGGCGGACGCCGCCGAGCGCGAGCGGCTGCTCGGCGAAGCGGGCGAGACGTTCGCGCGCGTCGGCATGCCGCGGTACGCGGAGCGCTGCGACGCGGCACGGAAGCCCGCCGCCAACCGGGCGCGCTCCGCATGACGGCGAGCGCGTCGCCGGAACCGGCCGGCCGCCGGAAGAAGATCGCCGTCATCGGCGGCGGGCCGTCGGGGCTCACCGCGGTGTACTGGCTCACGTCGACGCCCGAGTTGCGGGCGCGCTACGACATCACCGTCTATCAGATGGGGTGGCGGCTGGGCGGCAAGGGGGCGAGCGGGCGCAACCGCGCGTGCGGCGACCGCATCGAGGAGCACGGACTCCACATCATCTTCGGCTTCTATCAGAACTTCTTTGCGATGATCCGCGAGGTGTACGGCGCGCTCGGCCGGCCCAAGGGCGCGCCGCTCGCCACCTGGCGCGAGGCGTTCCATCCGCTCTCGGCGGGCGTGATGGAGGACGACTTCCGCGGCAAGTGGCAGTCGTGGATCGAGCCCTTCCCGCGCAACAGCGAGGTGCCGGGCACGGGGCCGGCGCTGAACGGGCCGTGGGACTACTTCGTGATGATGCTGCAGGTGGTGGCCGGCGTGTTCTTCGGCTGGCGCAGGCAGATGGCGCTGGAGGACGAATTCTTTCCCACCGGCAAGGCGTGGGAGGAGAGCCGCGCCGAGGGGACGCCGGAGCCCACCTTCTTCACCTGGGTGCTGATCTCGCTGATGAACGGCGCGCTGCGGGTGGCGTCATGGCTCGACCGGCACGCGCACTGGCTGGTGGCCATCGTCGACGCCGTGCGCTGGTGGGTGTGGCGCGCGGTGTACGCCGCCGTGCACCGCTCCGCGCGGGCGCACCGGTTCTGGACGGGCGTGGACTTCATGTACTGCGTGTTCGCGGGCATGGCGCGCGACCGGCTGTTCGAGCCGGGCGGCTACGCGGCCATCGACCAATATGATTTCCGCGAGTGGCTGGGCCGCAACGGCGCGCACGAGGAGACCAAATGGTCGCCGTACACGCGCGCCATCTACGACGCCGCGTTCTCGTACGACGACGGCCGGGCCAGTGCGGAGCGGATCAGCGCGTCGGTGGCGCTGCGCACGCTGGTGCGCATCGTGTTCACGTACAAGGGCGCGACGTACTTCAAGATGCAGGCCGGCATGGGCGACACCGTGTTCGGGCCGCTGTACGAGGTGCTGAAGGGGCGCGGCGTGACCTTCAAGTTCTTCCACAAGACCTCGGCGCTGCACCTCTCGCCCGATGGAACGCGCGTGGCCCGCATCGAGATCCAGCAGCAGGTGGATCTCAAGTCCGGCGATCCCGACGGGTACACGCCGATGTACGACGTGGCCGGGCTGCCCTGCTGGCCCTCGGCGCCGCTGTACGAGCAGATCAGGGATGCCGACCGGGTGAAGGACATCGACCTGGAGTCGTACTATTCGGGCTATGAGGGCGTGCGCACGTTCCCGCTGGAAGCGGGGCGCGACTTCGACCAGATCATTCTCGCCACGCCGGTGCAGACGCTGCCCTTCCTGTGCCGCGAGCCCGAACGGTGGAGCGAACGGTGGCGCCGGATGTGGAACGAGGTGAAGGCCGTGCAGACGCTGTCGTTCCAGGTATGGCTGACGCGCGACCTGCAGACGCTGGGGTGGAGCGGCCCGCCGCTGCCGCTGCTCAGTTTGTTCGTGCAGCCCTACAACACCTGGTCGGACATGAGCCAGGTGCTCGACCGCGAGACGTGGCCGCCGCATGCCCTGCCGAAGAACGTCAGTTACTTCACCGGAGCCCAGCCGGGCCCCGACATGCCGCCGCCCGAAACGGACCGCGACTTCCCGAAGCGGATGACGGCCGAGGCCAACGCGCTGGCGCTCGTGTACCTGCGGAAGCACCTGACGACGCTGATGCCGGCGGCGGTGAACCCGCACGAACCGCCGGCCATCCACTGGGATCTGCTCGTGGATCTCGACGCCAACCGGCGCGGCGAACAGCGCTTCGCGTCGCAGTACTGGCGGTCAAACTGCGACCCGCACGAACGGTGCACGCTGGCGCTGCCCGGCACCGCGCAGTACCGCATCCGCGCCGACGACACCGGCTATGAGAATCTCACCATCGCCGGCGACTGGATCGACAACGGCATCCATGTTGCCTGCCTGGAAGGCGCGGTGATGGGCGGCATCTACGCCGCGCGCGCGGTGGCCGGCATCAAGTTCCCGATCGTGGGCGAGATGCTGAACGACCACGTGTTCAGGCTCGACTGACCCCGGTCAGCCGGCGGCGGCTTCCGCCGGGGCCACGCCGATGTCGCGGGCGAGCCGTGCGAAGCGCGGATCGAGCCGGAAGGAATCGAACGCCGGGCGCACACCGATCCACACGAGGTCGGTGGCGCGCACGGCGTGTCCGGCCTCCAGCGCGTCGAGCGCCGCGTTCGTGTCGCCGAGCGCGGCGTGGAGCTGCGCCAGCAGCACCGGCGAGACGTACGACTTGCGCGCCCGCGCCTCCAGTGCCGCGAGCGCTTCGCGCGCCGCGCTCGCGTCGCCGGCCTCGGCCTTGGCCACGCCGAAGGTGGCGAGGATCTCCGGCGATTCGCCGGCGAAGTCGATGGCCCGTTCCAGGTGCGACGCCGCCTTGCCGGGGTCGCGCGCCGCGACGTAGGTCTGGCCGAGGAAGAAGTGCGCGATGCCGAACCCGGGTTCGCGCCGCAGCAGGTCCAGATACGCCGCGATGGCGCGGTCGTAGTCGCGCTCGAAGTAGTGCGCCAGCGCCCAGCTCAGGGCCACCACGCCCGACAGCGGATCGAGTTCGCGCGCCTGTTCGAGCTGCTCGCGCGCCTCGGCGAACCGGCCCAGCGGCACCAGCAGGTTCATCGCGTACCACTGGAAGCCGGTCGGGCTCTGCGGGTTCGCGGCGATGGCGCGCTTGAAGTCCGCCTCGGCGCCGGTCCAGTTCCAATCGTACATCGCCGCGACGCAGGCGCGGGCGGCCAGCGCCTCGGCCTGGCCGGCATCGAGCTTGAGCGCGCGCTCGGCGGCGTCGCGCGCGCGGGGCATCGCTTCGCCGGGCGCCGACTGCCCGTAGATGGCGATCGTGACGTACGATTCGGCGATGGCGGCGAAGGCGGCGGCGAAGGTGGGGTCGAGTTCGATCGCGCGTTCGAGCAGGGCGAGACTCTTGTGCATGCCCGTTTCGGTGCGGCGGTTCCACTCGAAGCGCGCTTCGAGGAAGCGCTCGTATGCCATCAGGTTGTCGGTGGACGCCTTGACCAGCTTGGTGCCCGGGTGCAGCAGCTGGATCTTCAGCGCCTCGACAATGGAGTGGGTGATGTCGTCCTGCACGGCGAACACGTCGGTGAGTTCGCGGTCGTAGCGCTCCGACCAGATCTCGAAGCCCGTCTTGGCGTCGACGAGCTGGGCGGTGATGCGCACGCGGTTGGCGGCGCGGCGCATCGTGCCGTCGAGCAGGGTCTGCACGCGCAGGCGTTCGCCAATGGCGCGCACGTCCTGCCCGCTGCCCTTGAACGCGAACGCCGAGGTGCGGGCCACGACGTGGAGGCCGGCCACCTTGCCCAGCGCGTGCGTGAGCTCGTCGCTCACCCCGTCGCTCAGGTAGTCGTTCTGCGCGTCGCCGCTGACGTTGGCGAAGGGGAGCACGGCGATGGAGGCGGTGGTCGAGCGGGCCGGCTGGCGCGCGGCGGGCGGGCTGCCGGAGGCCGTGGCCTCGCGCAGGGCGCGCGAGAATTCGACCGCCGTCGCGAACCGGTCGCCGGGCTCGCCCGCCATTGCCTTCTCGAGCACCTCGCCCAGGTCGCCCGGCGCGTCGGCCAGGTGGGCGAAGGTGGCGAGCGACGGCGCGGCCTGCGTGGTCTTCTGCATGAGCACGGCCATGGGCGTGCCGCCGGTGAAGGGCGGGCGGCCGGTGAGCAGCTCGTAGGTCACGCAGCCCAGGCTGTAGATGTCGCTGCGGCCGTCGATCTCGCCCTCGCCGAAGGCCTGTTCGGGGCTCATGTACTCGGGGGTGCCGAGTCCGAGTCCGGCGAGGGTGAGCTTCTCCTCGCTCACCGCCTGGATCACGCGGGCGATGCCGAAGTCCGCCACCACCGCGTGGCCGGCGAGCATGAGGATGTTCTCGGGCTTGATGTCGCGGTGGACCACGTTGCAGCGGTGCGCGAAGGCGAGGGCGTCGGACACTTCGCGCACCAGCTCCAGCACGTCTTCCAGCGGAAGCGCGCCGGACGCGACGAGCCGGGCCCGCAGCGAATTGCCCTCCACGAAGGGCATCGTGTAGTAGAGCACGCTCTCGACCTCGCCCGAGTCGTACACGGGGAGGATGTTGGGATGTTGCAGCCGCGCGGCTGTCTCGATCTCGCGGATGAACCGCTCGGAGCCCATGAACGCGCCGACTTCCGGGCGCAGCACCTTGATCGCGACGGGACGGCCGTGTTTTCGATCGATCGCACGATACACGTCGGCCGTGGCGCCGCTGCCGATGCGCGCCTCGACGGCGTAGCGATTGCCGAGAACGGCCGTGAGCCGAGCGGTCTCGTCGGTCAAGTAGCGGGTCCTGGTCTGGAGCACTCCAACATATGTGCCAGGGGTGCCCCTGACCAGCGGGCCCTGCCGTCAGAGCGCCGGGTGTTTGTTCACCGTGTCGTCGTGGATCTGGAACTGGTGGGCGACGGACAGGATGAGGTCGTCGGCGTACAGGTTGCCGATGATCTCGCCGCAGATGGGCTGCGGGTTGAGCGGCGCCGGCGGCGGCGTGGGCGGGGTGGCTTCGCCGCCGCGGCCGCGGCCTCCGCGCCCGCCGAACGCCTGCGGCACGTCGAACTTGTAGGGCAGCACGGCGCTCGGGTATCCGGTCTGCGCGCACTGGCCGACGTCGGCTCCGGGGCGCCCGATGAACATGTCGAGGTCCTTCATGAACTCGTGCCACTGGCTGATCAGGATGTAGCGGCGGCGTTCGGTCTGGAGGAACTCGAAGCCCGGGATGGAGCGGCCCACGACGAACCGGGGGTTCCAGTCGGCCGGCGCCTGCGGGTCGCCGCCGCCGCGTCCCCCGCGTCCGCTCGTGGTGTCGGCGGCGGCGGCGCCGTACGGCGCGCCGCGGGCCGGCGCGGGGCCGAGGTTGTTGAGGTCGAGTCCGATCTGCTTGGCCTTCACCTGCACGTACGAATCGAAGGCGGCGCCGTACTCGGTGTTGAGTCCGCCCACGCCGCGGCTGATGCCAGCCACGGTGGGCCGCGGGCCGATGGTCACCGGCTTCATGCCGAGTTCGCGGAGCTTGTTCACCAGCTCGGGGGGCGCCTGATCGTCCACGCCCACGCGCATGGCGGCGAGGTCGATGTTGCGGTTGAACTGGAAGGGCATCATGACGGTGGACGGGTCCTTCTCGTCCACGCCGTGGAGGACGTTGAACACCATGGCCGCGTCCTCGCTGGTGCGCACGATGGGTCCTACGCGGTCCTGCGTCCAGGCGAGCACCATGCCGCCGTAGCGGCTGACGCTGCCGAAGGTGGGGCGGAGCGCGCTCAGGCCGCAGCGGATGGTGGGCGAGACGATGGAGCCCGACGTCTCGGTGCCGATGCCGAAGGCGACGCAGCCGGCGGCGGTGGCGGACGCGGGTCCGGCCGACGAGCCGCTCGAGCCCTCGGTCAAGTTCCACGGGTTGTTGGTGCGGCCGCGGAACCACTGGTCGTTCTGGGCGAAGAGGCCGGTGGCGAGCTTGGCGATGAGCACGGCGCCGGCGTCGCGGAGGCGCACGACCACTTCGGCGTCCTCGTCGATGATGCGGTTCTCGAAGTCCTTGGCGCCCCAGGTGGTGGGCACGCCTTTGGTGGAGAAGAGGTCCTTGATGCCGTAGGGCAGGCCGTGCAGCGCGCCGCGGTAGTGTCCGGCGGCGATCTCGGCGTCCGCCCTGGCGGCCTCGGCGCGTGCCTGGTCTTCCATGATGGTCACGGCGCAGAGCAGCGTCGGGTTCAGGCGCTTGAGCCGCGTGAGGTAGATGTCGGTGAGCTTGGCCGAGGTGATCTTGCGGGCCTTGAGCATCGCCGAGAGGCGGTGGGCGGGGAGGAAGGCGATGTCGTCGTCCGAGGTGGGGACGGCGCCCGACCAGGGCAGGGCTTCGTAGGTGCCGCGGTTGAAGGCGGCGGCGCCGCGTTCGCGAACGAGCTTTTCCATGAGGGCGCCGGTGCCGCCCGGGTAGGGCTGGAACTGAAGCGCCGGCGGTTCGCCGTTGCCGAGCGGCACTGGGACTTCCTGCTGCTGGGCGCCGAACTGTCCGGCGGCGCCCGCGGCCGCGGCGCCGGCCGCGCCGCGAGCCTGGGCGAGGGCGGGTTTGACGCCGAGCGTGGTGGCGGCGGCGGCGGCGAGCGAGAGGAAGACGAAGTGACGGCGGTCGATGCCGAGAGTTTCCTCGTCGAAGTCGGTGGCTTCGAGGTCGGCCTGGTACTGCTCGAGGAGATCTTCGGGGTTGGTCACGGCGGTTCTCCGGAGGCGGTTGGGCGGAAGGGTGACGCGTCCACAGAATCGCGCCGGGGACGCGATCTGGCCAGACCCCCCGGGCCTTCTATATGGTAGGGCGACGTCCGGGCAGGAGGCCGGCGTAGGTACGGACGCCGGCCGGTGACGGTGGAGGTTGGCGGGGCCGGCGTCGCCGGCCCGGCGGGTGCCCCTCGTCGAGCGGCCGAGCGGGTACGTGGGTGGCCGACCGGCTCCCGAGGCGGCAAGGTGGACCAGCGGGGGCTCTTTCCGGTGCTCGGCAGTTTGGCGGACGAACGCGCACGTTATGCGACGCGGCTTTGCAGCATAACAGCGGGGTCGGGGATTTCTGATTTTTCTAATCGCTTGTGTGGACTAGCTTTGGCTTGCGCCGTGGGAAACCGCGCGGATATTATGCTGCAACGGCTGCAGCAATTGCGCGGGCCTCGCGCGATAACGTGGCCGCATAATAAGTAGTTAGGGCGACATCCGGAGGCTCCAATGGCCGAGAGCATCACGTTCGATGCAGGACTTCTCGCGGGCGTCCTTCTGACGAACGCAGTTGCAGGGGCGATGCTGGCTCGCGGGCCCAGGGGCCAACGTCGGAACGAATGCCGCGTTTCACACGATCATGATCGTCGCGATCCCGCTGGCGCTGGCGCTGGCCGTCGCGCTAATCATCCGCCGTCGGCCGCGTGCGTCTGTGCACCATGCGCCCTAACGAGGCGCTGCTGCCGTCGGCGTGGGCTGTGGAAGCGGCCGGCTCGCTGCGCTCGCGTGCCGCGATTATGATAGAACGCCGCAGCAGAGCGCCGCGGCGTTAGACGTCGACGAGCTGGCGGCGCATGTGGGGAGGTTAGTAATGCCGAGCAGAAGGGAGCGGATGGTGTTCGCGGCCTGTCACGACGGCGTGTCTAGCGCTCGCGGCGGGCTGCGCCGGTCTTTTCGACACGGTGTGCACGACGGAATTACGCGGTGTCATTCAAGTTGACATCCTCGATTCCGTCACTCGCGCACCAGCGGCGGCTGGCGCCACCGTCGTGCTTCGCGGACCATTCACGGACTCGCTCGTAGTGTCGGACATTTCGACCTCGCCCGTGGCTCACCTCTGGTTTGAAGACCACGTCAAAGCGGCAGCGACTCGCTCCTGATCCAAAGCCCGAGTATCGCGATTGGACGCAGACGTGGATTCAAGTCAAGGCCGATAGCTGCCACACGACGACATTCGATCACATTATCGCGCTGCTTCAACCCTTAGCCATCGCACCGATGGTCGGTGCCCTCCTTTCCAGATCACGGTTCCGACGTCTAACTTGGCGCTGCTGCTGCCGGCGTGGGCTATGGAAGCGGCCGGCTCCCTCCGGCGCCTGCCGCCATTATTAGACAACGCCGCAGCAGAGCGCCGCGGCGTTAGGCTGCCGACGAGCCGCTCAAATAGAGGGAGATATATGCCCATGATACCCGATGACACGCCCGCGCAGCTTACAGCCGAAATCGTCTCATTTGCGACAAGGGCTGTCGCCTCGAAGCTTCTCATTCCGGATGCAGACATCGCAAGTCTTAGCGCGCTGCGCGCGGAAATCGTAAAGCGCAACGCCAAGTGCGACGCTGATCTGACTGCCCTTGTTGCCGCATACGATGAGCGCGTGGCCGTGCTCAAGCGAGCTGACGAAGAGGGGGTTCGCGAACGAGGCTACTCTCGTGGCTTGGCACAGATCTGCACGTACGTATGCTGCTGCGGCAATCTAAGGCTATCGCCGCCTTTGCCTTTGTCATACAGTAGCGTGCGTGCAAGTGTCGTCGCACCGCAGCCTAACGAGGCGCTGCTGCCGTCGGCGGGGGCTAAGGAGCGGCTGGCTCGCTGCGCTCGCATGCTGCAACTATCGATGAGCCGCCGCAGCAGAGCGCCGCGGCGTTAGCCAGACGACTGAGCACCGAGGTATTTCGATGAGTCCCAACGCTCGACGGGTGGCATGGAGTGTCTGGTTTCTAGCCAACACGATTGGACTCCTAGACGTGGCCGCCGAGCTCCTCATGGGGCGGCGCGACCTGATGACCTGGATTCTGCTGGCGTCATTTGGTGTCGGCGCCATGGCAAGTGTTGCACTTCGAAAGGCCATGTCGAGCGCAGGCTAACGAGGCGCTGCTGCCGTCGGCGTGGGCTTTGGAAGCGGCCGGCTCGCTGCGCTCGCTGGCCGCAATTATGATAGAACGCCGCAGCAGAGCGCCGCGGCGTTAGATGGCCACCTAGGGAAGGGACGCTTGTCGAAGTCACTCCTTGGATTTTGCTCCCCTGCCTTACCACTCGACGTGTCTGGGACATGCGAGGCCTGGCATGAGCGTCTTGATGAGTGGGAGGTGAGCGAACGCCTCGCAGACCGACCGAGTAGTGTGGAAGGCAAGCCGTTTCGGGACTACCAAGTAGTTTTGCAGCGCCAGCCAAAACTTGGCGAGGACGTGGGCAGCCTCTACATCCATGGTTGCTACCTTGCGAAGGCCGTGGACCGAGCCTGGGGATACGCAACTGGGCGCCTCCTTGGATCGCGGGGGTATGATTTGTTCCTGAGCCCGCTCGGGCCGCCAAATGAGTGGGCGTCCAACGGACCGGCCGCAGTGCCCGATGGCGATTGGCGGATCCTCCAATCACGACTCTCGACGGAAGTGCGGACCCTGCAGGTCGCCACCCTTCCGCTTCGACGTGCCTTAACGATCTTGAAGGGAATCGTGAGCTCAACCGACGTACTGCAGCAGCTGGCGGGCTACCATTATGGCGCGCTCGTAACGACAGATGAGGAGTTGCACTTTCTCCTCTTTGCTCAGGCCATCGACATCGTACGGGAAATGCTGCGCGGGCGATCAGCACAAGATAAGGAAGGGCAGCTCCCACGAGCTGTTCGCGAACAGTTGCACCACCCTCTGAACCACTTGTTTGAGTTGTGCCAGCAACGGCGCCAAACGAGACACGCCATTGACAAGCAGCAAGACTTGCGGCTGAAACCAGATCTCACCCACGAGGAGGCGGATGCATTTCAGCACGATGCCAATCTGCTAATCAGCTTCGTCGTTACCCGCGAGCTCGGCGTGCCCCTCGCCACTGTCCGCGATGGAGTGGCTGCCGACATGGCGTAGTTGTATGAGCGCACGACGTTGTTAGCGAGCGTCCATCGGAGCTACGGCCATCTAACGAGGCGCTGCTGCTGGCGGCGTGGGATAAGGAAGCGGCCGACTCGCTGCGCTTGCCAGCCGCAATTATGATAGAACGCCGCAGCAGAGCACCGCGGCGTTAGATGACCACCGGCGAGGTAGCCATATGAAGTGGCCTAGCACTTTGAGTGTTGTCGCGCTCGCGGGCCTGTACTGCACTGCACGAGCGCAGCAGATTGATCCCTCATGGAACGCGAGCGGCGGTGGGCCGGCGGATTCTATCGCGAGGGGCATGACCGCGCTGATCGGACAGGCGCCCGCGCTCCTGGCTGGGTGCGGGCCGCACCACGTGGTCGTGGCGTATGTCAATGCGCCGGGCGACATCCGTGCTGAGATCGGCAAGACGGCAGCAGGGGTGGACAACATCAACGTCAGCATGGCGCAGCAGCGCCGGAATACCGTTGCGGCGGTCATCGCCAGCGTGTATTTCGACATCGCCGGAAGCGAAGCGGCTGACACGGTGACAGTGGAACTCGTCCGCAACAATCATCGTCCTGCGAATTATGGTCCAGACCGCGAGCAGTTTGCCTTCGTTCAAAACCCCAATACCAGCGGCCCCTATCCCCCCCTGTGGGTGAGTCACGGCGCAGCGCGCTGCGACCGGGTCATCTAACGAGGCGCTACTGCTGCCGGCGTGGGGTTTGGTCGATCAGGTGAATCAGGAGTTTCGCTGCCGCCCTCGCTTTCGGGTTGGCGGCGTTCTGGAGCCCAGGCGCGACGCCGAAGGCACCATCCTGCCGTCGCGGCTGCTAATTAGCTGAACGGGGGATAGCTTCGATCCCGATCATCTGAAGGGCGTACCCGTCCACGAGAGTTTCAAGCCCCCCGCGCCGAGGGAGGTCACCCGTGCCCGGTTCCTCGCCCTTCACGTAATCGCTGCCGGCGGCCACTATTTCACCGATCTTGAGCTGATTCAGATCTTGGGTACGTCCAGGGATTGATTCACCCTGGAAAGCCCGAGGATCAAGCCCAGGTCTCGCTCCTGGCGTGGCGGCAAATCCTTCAGTTTGGTGGGATTGGCGCTGGTCTGCGAGAAATGCGGGCAATTGGCCGGGTCGTGCACAGAACGCTTATCCCTTTGCGCGATGCCGTTCTGGCGAAGTATGCCCCGACTGTCTAACGAGGCGCTGCTGCCGGCGGCGTGGGGTAGGGAAGTGGCCGGCTCGCTGCGCTCGCTGGCCGCGATTATTATGGAACGCCGCGGCAGAGCGCCGCGGCGTGAGATCGCCACGGACTCACGGGTATGGAAAGCCTTTCCTCGATCGTTGTCGCCCTGGATGAATTCTTCGCCCTGAAGGAGTCCGGCGCCGACCCAGCATTCTCACGGTTCTTGCCGGCCGCGTACGAATCCACGGCGCTGTCCTGGCAAGCGCGGTTTGAGCCGGCGTTTGCAACGTATTTCAACGGCCTGATGCTGCGTGGCGGGGCGAGTGTTCACTCAGTGTTCCTCGCCTCCTTCCCTAGCGCACCGGTGCTCGAGGAATTCCTGGCCCGTGCTGAGTCCGGGGATTTGCTATTTCTACATCATCCAATTGACCTCGAATCGGGAGATCCAAGAGGATCGTGGGGGAACTTCTTTCGACCGATTCCGCAGGAGTCTCTCGAAGCACTGCGAACCCATGGATTATCGATCTACTCATGTCAATCACCATCATAAATAGAACCAAGCGTGCTACGTCGCGCTGGGCGTCAACCTCGACGGCGAACGCGACGTGCTCGGCCTGTGGTTCCAGCAGACCGAGGGCGCGAAGTTCTGGCTGCACGTCCTCACCGACCTGAAGACCCGCGGGGTGACTGACATCCTGTTCGTCTGCGTCGACGGGCTCACCGGCTTCCCGGAGGCGATCGAAGCGACGTTCCCGCACGCGACCGTCCAAACCTGCCTGGTGCACCAGGTTCGCTCCAGCATGCGGTTCGTGTCCTACAAGGACCGCAAGCCGCTCGCCGCCGACCTGCGCAAGATCTACACCGCCGTCGACGCCGAGCACGCCGCCGACGAGCTCCAGGCGTTCGCGGAGAAATGGGATCACCGCTACCCGATGATCTCAGCCAGTTGGCTGGAGCACTGGGAGCAGATCACCCCGTTCCTGGCCTACCCCGCCGAGGTCCGCCGCGTGATCTACACGACGAACTCGATCGAAGCCTTGCACCGCCAGCTACGCAAGATCATCAAGACTCGCGGGCACTTCCCCACCGAGGACGCCGCCCGCAAGCTCATCTACCTCGCCATCCAGAAGGCCGAGGCGAAGTGGAAGCGCGTGTTTCACTGGCCGGCGGCACTCGCCGCGTTCAAGATCGAGTTCGGGGACCGCATTCCTGACAGTGCAATGTGACTGTCACTACTTGACGCAACGAAAGTAACTGTTACCATTGAGTAGTCAGCTTACACGGAAGAACTGACACCCTCGCACTGCTCGATCGCCTTGACCAGCCCCGGGGCGCCGTCCGCCACGATCAGCATCGGCGCCCCCAACCCGCGGCTGATCAGATCACGCCCGAGGGTCTGCCAGTCCTCGAAGGACTCACGCATCCCCAAGCTCACCGCCAGCAGCACCCGCTCGCCGTCCTCGGTGAACCCCCACGCGACCTGGACGCCCTCCTTCGGCCCGTCCGGCGGCACAGCGATGAACGTCGCATCGAGGAACAGCGCGACCAGCCGGATCTCGTAGAGGTCACGGCGGCGGAAGGCCTCGAAGCGCTCCTTGAGGTCCTCACACATCCTCGGGGCCGTCGACCGCGACAGCTTCCCCAGCCCGGCGTGCTCGCACAACGACTCGACATCACGCATCGAGAGGCCACGCACGAACGCGCCGATCACCAACGCCTTCAACGGCTCCGTTCGCAACAGCTTCGGGGTCCGCGGGAACAGCTTGGACGCGAACGTCTCCGCCGCTTGGCGAACCTGCGGAATCTCGATCTCGAGCTCGCCCTCGGCGGTCTGAAACGTCTGCGCACGAAACCCGTTCCGCAGCCCGCTCTCCTCGCCGCGCTCCTCCCGCTGATCATGCGGTCGGCGCTCATAGCGAGCACGACCCAGCCATGCGTCGAACTCGTCCTCCACAGCGCGCTGGATGATCAACCTGGCACCGAGCCTCGCCAGCTCCGACAACGTCTCGCGCGGGCTCTCACCAACCCCGACCAACAACATCTGCTCGATCCGAGCCTCTATCTCCGCCGACGGCGGTACCGTACGTCTCACGGCGTAGGCCTCCTTCATCGTCTTCGCAGGACTTGAGGGAACCTACGCCGTTGCCATGACGGCACCGGCGCTATTTACAGCACTCCTGGGACAGGGACGCGACCGGAAGATCGCTTGAGACTTCCGCCTGTTCGTGGATCCGGTAGCGCGGCAGGCATCGCCTGATGAACCGGGGGCTGTCCAAGACGAGGCGCGGCCGCGTGACGTCGGGGTCCCCTGTTCGGTACTACCGGTAGGGCTGGGCTTCGTCGGTGTCGTCGGGGACCAGGCCCGGGAAGTACTTCGCGGCGGTACCGAAGACGAAGTCGGCGATCTGCGTTGGCGTCGGTGGGTGGTCGGGGTCGGTGAGGTCGGCGGGAATCGGGAGTCCGGACCTGCTTGGAGTGCTCGATGAACCCGGGGCCGATGGCTTTGCCGAGGTTGCTCAGTACCTCGCCGTGCTCCACCTTGGTCAGCTGTCAGTCCGGTAAGGGCCGCGGATTGAAGTCGGGCCAGGTGGCGGCGGTCGCGTGGGGTGTCGCGGGATAGGAGGTGGTCGAACGTGCTGGCGGCGGCGTCGCGGTCGGTGAACGCGTCGCCGAGGTCCCAGACCTTGCGCAGGTAGCGAGCATCGAGGTGTGGCGGTACTCGTCGTTGATCACGTTGCCCTCGTCGACCCACGGGGAGACGATGATCGCCGGCACGCGGTATCGGGAGCGGTCGAACGTGAAGTCGCACTGTCCTGCGGGCACAGTGGGGTCCGGCGGGGGTGCCGGTCCCGGTGGGACGTGGTCGTAGGACTGGGGGCGCGTCGGCGCATATCGAGGTGTCATTGATCGACTTGGCGGCCGGGACTGCGCCCATGAGCCCGGCGGGTGACCGCCCGACCAGCAACCCTGCCTGTCTAATCGTTCACTCGCTAGAACTGTGAACCCGGGAACGGGAGCGGTGGAGCCCCCGGAACGGCCAGACCAGGTAGACCGCAACAGCGAAATACGCCGCCACAGCCACGCTCGGCAGAGCGAGCCCGATGAGGATCGCGACCAGGTACGCGGCGACGATGGGCAGCAGTTGTCGTTGTTCGCTCTGCAACTCCTCGCCCTCTCCCTCGGGTTTGTAGAGGTGCCCGCGGCGGGCATACGCGTCCAAGCCGAACCCGGCGGCGCGGATCGCCAGCAAGTTCAGCCCGAGCATCGTGACAAACACCCGCTCGCTGCCGGTCTGGTGCAGGGAGCCTGCGACGAGCCTGGTCGGGAAGGGCAGGAACACCACTACGATCAATAGGAGCAAGTTGAGTCGCAGCAAGATCCGATCCGCCTGCGCGAGCTGATCGGTGAGCGCGGTGTGGGCGAGCCATGCAGCGCCGATCGTCAGGAAGCTGACGACGTAGGCGAGATAGGAGGGCCAAGCACGAAGCACCTGCGCCAGCGCGCTGCCGGGCGGATGAATCGCGAGGTCCGCCACGAGCAGCGTCGCGGCGAAGCCGAACACACCGTCGCTGAATGATTCCAACCGCCCCTTGTCGATTGCTCGGCGCGCACGCGGCGTATCGCCGTCAGAGGTCACGACACTGCCTCCCTCACGTTCGATCGATAGACCGCGGCATTTCTTACATGGCGGCCGATCGACAACGAGCTACGGCAGCCCGATGGGGTGCCACCCAACAAGAGCGGCTCTCCTCTCGGTTTGGGGGTGACCCATCGGTGAGGGGGTTCGATGTGGATGTCGGCACAGCAGAGGTAGATCATGGCGATCAGCGTGGGGGCTGAGTGGAATCCGTAGCGCGGTGCGACGGTAATCTCACCTTGCTGTTGAGGCCTTCGAGGCGGGCGTTGCTCAACCCGAGCTCCGGCAGGTGGTCGAGCAGGCTCGCGAGCCAGGCTCGGTCTTCTCCACGACCGCGTTGTACGGCTGCTCGTTCGCCTTGGCCGGGTCGGCGTGCACCATCGCCTTCCAGTGGCGCAAGAGGAATGCGGCCTGCATGTATTGGGGCTTCTCGCACCAGAGCGTGCTGTCGTTGTCGAAGGTCGCGATCCGCTCCGCCGGGGGCACGAACCAAGCGCCGGGCTCGGTGACGGACTCGACGAACGCGAGGATCGCGGTGTTCGCTGCGCCCTCAGTCCAGCTGGGAAGGAAATCTCTGCCATTCATGATCCGACGTCAGTTCTCAATGTCACCGGTCCGCGTTCGCTGCCGGGCCGGTGACTGAGATTCGGATGTTCCGCTTTAGCGTCGCCGCGCCCGTCGCCGCCCGCGCCTGCGCACCCCGCAGACCGAGACGGGCGACAACGGCCGCCCGAACGGGTCAATGAACAGCGTGACGGGTCCGGTGTGCGCGGGCACGGCTCCTTCGAGGACTTCGATGGAGTAGGAGAGGTCGCCGTTGGCGAGCCGGGGCTCCTTGATCACGATCACCGCGTCGTCGGGCACCTCGCCCCCGGGCTCTAGGAACGAGAGCACGGCGTTCGGTGGATCGGTCTCGAAGCTGTTCTCTCCGGCGCCCCACAACTCGACAAAATCGGTGGTCGTCATGTGCCCGACGACCCGCTGCGGCCGGTCGGAGAAGTACAGCGTCGACGGCGTGATCCCTCGCAACGTGAGGTTGCCGCCGGCGCTGTCGATGCCCTGCGCGGTCTGCACGAACATCGCCTCTTCGGTCTCAAGCTGTTCGCTCAACGTGTCACTCATCATCAACTTCCTTAATCAGCAAGGGACGGGCGGCGGAAGGCTTTCTTTTCGCCGCCCGTAGGGGGTGTCTGTCAGTCGCGTGCGAACGTTGCGGCGAGTTCTTTTTCGAGGTCGACCCATGCTCGCCGGCGACGTCGACGGCGACCTTTTGGATCGCGCCGCCGACGAACGCCCGGGGCGATTCAGGACCGGTGCACGCGATTCAACAGAGTCCAGGCCCCGGGATTCGACTGACGGGCGGCCTCTCGACCGCCCGTCAGGCCCGCGACACGTGTGCGGCGAGCCGTCGGATCTAACTCGCGGTGGCTTCCTGCTTGGCCAGTTCCTTCTCCGCGTCCTCGAGGTCCTTCTTGAAGTCCTTGCTGTCGGCGTCGACTTCCTTCTCGACCGACTTTTCGGCGTGCGTGAGCGCCTTGTCGAGCTGTTCTTCAACGCGCGACTCCCCGATCACGACCAGCGCCGCCGTTCCCGCGTCCAGCGTCTCTCCGAGCTCCTTCGCGTCGCCGCGGGAGACGCCCTTGCGGAAGTGTCCGCCGACGCCACCGACGACGCCGCCGACCGCCCCCGCGGCGAGGATCGATGGCGGGAACAGCACCCCGACGAGCGCACCGACCGCGATCCCTCCCCAGGCGCCGTGCTGGGTGGCCTTCTCGTGCTTGTGGACGTGAACCTTGCCTTTGTCGTCCTTGTTGATCACCGCGGCGTCATAAGTGCCGACAAGCTTCTCTGCATGAAGGTCGAGCAGGATGTCGTAGTCGCCCCACGCATCGTCGGTGCTGGAATAGGTTGCTGCGTAGACGAAAACCGGTCTATCGCTCATCAGAAGCTCCTGTCCTGGGCTTGGTCGAATCCTCGCCGCGAAGCGCTCCACGGCCTCGCGGCCAGCCGCCTGTTTTTTGCGACTATGACGCCAACGTACTCCGAGGTTCGAGCGGACGCATCGGCCGATATGGCTGATTCGCAGAGTCAGGATCATGGGTTCGTCGCGTAGGCGGACGAGCGCTCGAAGCTCGGCCCTGGCCCGGATCGCCGCTGGGACAACCTCTCCTCGCGAGCAGGATGCTGATGGGCTCGCTGGATCCTGCCGCGGCGCTTCCTTGTAGGGGAGAACAAATAGTGCTCGTCCAGCGTGATGCACTCACCGGTACCCCTCCAAGTTGGGGTCCCGGAACCGCCAAGAGCTCGTCGCAAACGGCCAACGTTCTCGTCGACGTGAGCCTGCCAGAAGAGCTATGCCATCCATGGCCGGGCTTCGCAACGGGTCGAACCGGAGGACCGACCCCGTAGGTTCAACGGGGCCGGCGGTTCGTGCGTACAGTCCGGCGACGTGACGAAGGTATTCCTGCTCGCTCTCGCCGCGTCGCTCGACGCGGTACTGGTGGCCACGGTCGTACTGCTGCTGGGCCAGCCGCGCTCACCGCGCCAACTGCTGGCTTTCTGGCTCGGCGCGATCGGGCTCAGCACCGCGATCGGGCTGGTGATCGTGCTGGCGCTCGGGAGGCCCGGCCTGCAGGTCAATCAGCACGGGTCAGCGAGCCCCGGGATCGAGATCGCGGCTGGCGTCGCGCTGCTCGCGATCGCCGCGGCTGTCGGCTCCGGATTGACCGACCGGCTGAAGTCCAAGCGAAGCAACAAGCACCATCAGCAGGACGCCAAGCGACGCCCATCGCTAGCCGACCGCCTCCGCGGGAGCGACTCGCTGTGGCCGGCGTTCGTGGCCGGGGTCGCTTACAGCGTTCCGGGCGCCTACTACCTCGCCGGGCTGGCGCTGCTGATCAAGCTCGACGCCGGAACGAGCACCGACATCGTTGCCGTTGTCGCGTTCAACCTGGTGATGTTCGCGCTGGTCGAGCTGCCGCTGATCGGTTTCGTGTTCGCGCCCGACCGCACGCGCGCGCTAGTCGGTCGCCTCGACCACTGGCTGGGCCGTCACAGCCGCACCATCGTCACGGTAGCCGCGGGCGCCATCGGTCTTTACCTTCTGATCGCAGGACTCGCAGACCTGAGCTGACGGGCCCGCCCGCGTGACTGTCCACGCGATTCAACAGAGTCCAGGGCCCCGGGATCCCGACTGACGGGCGGCCGCTGGACCGCCCGTCACGCCCGCCACGCGTGTGGATGAAGCGAGCGCCTCAGAGACCCGTCTCGGCCTTGATCTTGCCGGAGTTCACAGCTTCGGTCAGTGCTTGGTAGTCGCGTTCGTTTTGGTCGGCGTAGGCCTTGGAGAATTCGACGATCGCGCGGTCGAAGCTGTCGCCGTTGCCGAGGTAGGCGGCGATCGCGATTCGGTCGCCGCTGCGGGCGTGCGCGCGGGCGAGCGTCCAGCCGCACAGCGTGCCGTAAGTGGCCATGGCCTTCGGGACCATCTGCTCGATCTCCGCGGATCCTTTCCAGTCCTTCAGCTGCCGGGCGTAGAAGTCGCGGGGTTTGCCGTCAAGCCCGGTGTCGACGTGCAGCCAGCCGAGGAAGATGTCGCTGCTGGCTTGCATCAGCCGCTGTCCGACGACGACGCGTTCGCCGTGGTTGGAGAACTCGCTCGGCCCGAGGAATTCCTCCAGCACGGACGCTTCGGCCTCCTTCATCTGCAGGAACAGCGGGTCCTGGCCGTCGCGGCCGAGCATTAGCGCGATGTACGCGCGGGTGCCGACACTCCCGACCCCGACCACCTTGCGAGCGAGGTCGGTCAACTCGAACCGCTCGAGCAGCACCCGGCGGTCGAACTCGAGCGTGTCACGATAATCGCGCAGCAGCTGGTGAAGCCCCTCCACTATCTCGTCGCGCTCCCCGCCCGCCGCGAGTTGCTCCATCGGCACGATCAGCGGCGACTGATCGACGATCCGTGCCTTCCCGTCGACGACATGCGTCAGTTTCGCGAACGCCGTCATGCTGTCCTTGGTGCGTGCCTTCGCCAGCTGCTTGTCGGCTCGCTTGACCAGCTTGGGCTTGAACTGCGAGCCGTACTGCTGCACCGCGCTCTCGATGTCCAGGTGCGAGTACCACACGTCGAGATCCTTCATCCCGGCGAACTCAGCCATCGCGGTGCGGTACCGACCGACCGTGTCGAGCACGATCTGGTCTTGCTCCTTGGCCTGAAAGCCGTTGGAGCGCGCAGCGATCAGCATGCTCACCGCCAGGCGCTTGACGTCCCACTCCCACGGCCCGGGGAGCGTCTCATCGAAATCGTTGACATCGAACACCAGCGCCCGCTCGGGCGAGGCGAACACCCCGAAGTTCGACAAGTGCGCGTCTCCGCAGCACTGCACTGTCAGCCCCGACCGCGGCGTCGCCTCCAGGTCATTAGCCATGAGCAGCGCCGCGCCGCGATAGAACGTGAACGGCGAGACCAGCATCCGCCCGTAGCGGATCGGCACCAGCTCCGGCACACGAGTCTTCGCCTGACGCTCGAGCAGCTCGACCGGATCGGCGCGAGTCGAGAGCGGCTCGAACAGCGCGTGACCGGCCCGCGGCACCTCCTGGCGCGCCGCCTTACCGCGAGCCACCCGCTCCGCTACCGACAGATGCGGAACCGCCGCGCTCGGCTTAGCCCTGCTCGCCGCCGCGGTCCTACTCCGTGCCGCCCCGGTCCCCTTCGCCCGGGTAGTTCTCGTCCTGGTGGTTGCCATCGCCATCGCCTTCCTCTCGGTCAGGTGCCGTTGTTCATTACGTGTGTCTTCTCGGCTGCGAATTCCTCGTCGGTGATCGCGCCGCTGGATCTCGGTGCTGCGAGTCGCTCGAGCGTCTCGACATGCCCCCGCAACAGGCTCGCCACCCGAACGCGGCTCTGCGTCCGTGCCGGCCTCGTCCGGGGTGCCAGCGTTCCGCGAAGCGTCCCCATCGGCCGCGTTGCTCGGCCCGGAGCCGGTCATCGTGAACCGTCGTGGAAGGTCATGCGTTTCTCTCGTGGATGGGTTTGGACGCGCGTCTTCACGCGGGGATGGCCAAGGCCGATCCTGGTCACGGATCAGGCAAGAGACCTGCGCGCTCAGCCAGCTTCACGGCCTCGGCTCGCTTGGTGGCCCCAAGTTTCTTGTAGATGCGCTCGACGTGGGTTTTCACGGTGGGACGGCCGATGCCGAGCTGGGTGCCGATCGCGGCGAGCGTTCGATAGGTGGGCAGAAGGGTCAGGACGCGTGTCTCGGCCGGCGTCAGCGAAACCGTCTTTCCGGACGTTGTCTTGCGGGACGGATTCGGCTGATTAGCAATAGTGCTGTGACGGTACCTCGCGGGCGCTCGATCGGTCATCGGCCTAAATGGCCGATTCTCGCTACGAAGCCCGTCTTGAGTCGATCCCGTGAGCAGCGACTTACCCGGCGAAGCCCCGTGGGCGTTTGTCGGCGGCACGATCACAGTTGTGTCCGACGTCGGCGGCGACCTCGCGGTCGACTTTGAGCAGGAGCAGCAGCGTCGCCGGCGACTGACGCGTGCCCTTGCCCGAGCGGAGGGCCCCGGCGCGATCGCGCCCCAGCCCTCCACGGCCAAGACGTGCCCACGCATCGCGGTTTTCCCGATGGGTTCTACGCAGTTTCCCTGATGCCGACGCCCATCACGCCCAGATAGCGTGCAAGTCGTCCGTTTGTCGGGCACCGAGAAGTGGCATCTCCTGATGCGGCCGATCGGCTTTGCTGAGCGTTACGTGATGGGATCTAATTCACGCAAGGTGGACCGACTTGTCTGGGATATTGGCGCAGTTCCGCCCTACGGTGAGTGGGGCAACGATCGCTACGCGCGTTGGTCGTCGAGATATCTGAGCGCCGGATGGTGCATAGGCGGCGCTTGCGACGGCACGACCTCGTCTTCATGTCGGCGTTCAAGGCCGGTGAGTGGCGGGCCTTCATCGAAGCCGCACTGGCAAGAGAAGCGGCGGGGCGCGGAGGTGAGGGCGATCAGTAGCGCTGTTCTTACCGGGACCGCGCCGCTGTTGCGGGAGTCGAGCCTCCGAGTTCCAGCTCTCCGGCCTGGCGTCGTACGGCGAGCTCGCCTCGCTCCGTTGCAGAAGACCGCGGAGCGAAGCCGCGTGGTGCTGGTGTCTGCGCCGGCGGGTTACGGCAAGTCGACGCTTGTCGCGCAGTGGAGTGACCTGGATCCGAGGGCCGGCGGCTGGGTGCAGCTCGGCCACGGCGACAATGACCCCGTGGTGCTGCTCGCCCGCGTCGTGGCGGCCCTCGAGCGCACGGGCCCGCTCAACGGCGAGCTTCTCGAGGAGTTGTCACGACGGGCGCCCAGGATCGATGAGGTCGCCCTTCCTCTCCTGGCAGGCGAGCTCGGCCGGCGTGACCCGTTCGTGCTGGTACTGGACGACGTGGACGTCGTAACGGCTGAGAAGAGCCGCGCGATTCTCGGGTTTCTCGTCGACCAGGTTCGATCCGGCTCTCAGTTGGTGTTGGTCTCCCGCGGTGACCCAGGGGTGCCGCTGGGGCGCCTCCGGGCGAGTGGCGATCTGGTCGAGATCGGGACTGAGCTCCTCGCGCTGGATGCGCAGGAGACCCGTGATGTCGCCGCGAGCGGAGGATTGGACTTGTCGGAGGAGGCGGCCGAGGCTCTGCGGGAGCGAACGGAGGGGTGGGCTGCCGCGGTGGTGCTGGCGACGCTGTCGCTGCGCGGCCGCGACGATGCCGACATGAGCGCTGCTGGTCTGTCGGGCAACCAAGAGCAGATCGCCGACTACCTGCTGGAAGAGGTGCTGAAGCGCCAGCCGGAGCATCTCAAGCGGTTCCTGCTCGGGACGTCGATCCTCGACCGCATGACGGCGCCGTTGTGCGATGCGGTGCTCGGCACAGTCGACGCGGCGATTTCGCTCGAGACCCTCGCGCGTTCAAATGCGTTCGTCGTCCCGCTCGACGATTGCCGCGAGTCCTACCGCTACCACCATCTGTTCAGCGATCTCCTCCGCGCGGAGCTCAAATGGCGCCACCCGGAGCTGCTCCCCCTGTACCTGGGGCGAGCGGCACGTTGGTGCGAGCAGCACGGAACCCCTGGCGAGGCGTTCGCCTACGCGTATGAGAGCGGCGATCTAGCTCAGGCCGGCCGAATCGCGCTTGGGTATCGAGACGAGTTCGCAAGCCGCGGGCAGATCGAAAGCCTCCGGCTCTGGCTCGACCGCTGCACCGCCGAGGAGATCGCGTCAGACCCGCAGCTGTCGATCGCGGCCGCGTGGGTCTCCCTCTATCGTGGCGATGCGGCCCGGGCGAGGCGGTTCGTCGCCGCGGCCGAGGAGGGGCGGCTCGACGTGGCATCCCCCGACGGGGCATCTTCGCTTCGCTCGGCTCTTGCGAACCTCCGAACTGTTCTGGCTCCGGACGGTATCCCGCAGATGCTGCGAGATGCCGAGCTCGTCTACGCGTCGGAGAAGAAGGCGGGCACCCGATGGCTCGTCAGCGCCTGTCGCGCGATGGGAGTGGCGTACGTTCTCCTGGGCCGGCCGCAGGAGGCGATCACCGTGCTGCGGGAGGCGCTCGCTCGGTCGAGCCACCAACCCGAGCTCGCCCACGCGCGGGTCGTCAGTCTCGGCTATCTGGCCTTCGCGGCCGCAGAGATAGGCAACCGGCGAGACACGCAGCGATGGGCGGTCGAAGCGACCTTGCTGGTCGCCGACCAGCATCTCGAAGAGACGGCATACAGTGCGATCGCCTACACGGCACGAGCGCTCGCGCACCAGCAACGCGGTGACCACACGGAGGCCGCGCGCCAGCTCGAGAACGTCCGCCGGTTCCGCCGACACCTCCGCGGCGCCACATGGGTAAACGCGGATCTCGCGTTGCGCTGCGCCGACATCAGCCTCGACCTCGGCGACCTTGCCGGCGCCTTGGAATGCGCGCAGATTGCGGGCGACGCGCTACAGGGATTTCCCGATGCCGGAACCCTTCCGGCCCGGCTGCAGCGTCTCGACGAGCGGATCAGGCGCGGGCAGGACTACGGGCTCACACCGGCCGAGCTCCGGCTCGTCGCTTTCCTGCCGACGCATCTCTCGCTCCAGGACATCGCCGATCGGCTCTACCTCTCACGCTATACCGTCAAGACACAGGTCGCGTCGATCTACGACAAGCTCGGCGTCCCGGGCCGATCCGAAGCAGTCGAGATCATCGAGCAATCCGGCCTCGGATCCCCGGCAGCCAAGGTCACCATCCCGGATCCAGATCTCGACTGAGGCCGCGAACCCGTGCCGGATCGCCCCTGGGCTGAAGCGCGCGACGAATATCAGCCTTTTCGGCCGATGCCACATCGATCCCCCCGGACGTAGCGTAAACGGTAACGACCGATCCCCCAAGCCGTCATTCCCCGGCCGGGAATGCACCAGGAGGCGAATCTGATGATGACTATCGCAACCAGTTACCCGTTCTTGAACATCTTGTGGGACATCCTGATCTTTTCGGCGTTGGTGATCTGGATCTGGATGGTGGTCATGGCGCTGATCGACATCTTCGCCCGCCCCGACCTCTCAGGCTGGGCCAAGGCCGCCTGGGTGGTGTTCATCATCGTGCTGCCGTTCGTCGGCGTGCTGTGCTATCTGATCGCCTACAGCGCCGGGATCGCCGAGCGCCGCGCGTAGGACTGCCGCGGCCTCGCAGACACAGTCCGACGGCCGCGTGCGCACGACCCGCTGGCACGGGTGGCGCGGGCCGCTTATCCGGAGCGTCGCTCGCGCACACCCCGGCGCCCGCGAGCGCTGCACCCGTCTTCCAACAACGAAGGAGTTCCTGTGCTTCCCAGACACTTGAACGGCATGAGCCGAGAGAGATCACGAAACGGTGCCGGTCGCGGATTGACGCGCGTAGCTGTCGTGGTGTTCACCGCCGTCGCGCTCATCGCCCTGGCGGGTTGTGGCAGCAGCAAGCCGGCGTACTGCTCGGACCGGACGAATCTCGAGAACTCGGTCAAGAATCTCCCGAGCGTCACCTCCAGCAGCGGGATCAGCGGTCTGACGTCGCAGATCAGCACGATTCAGAGTGACGCGACGTCGCTGGTCAGCAGCGCCAAGAGCGACTTCCCCACCGAGACCAGTGCCGTGAAGTCGTCGGTCGACACGCTCCAGAGCGCGGTCAAGGCGCTCCCGTCGAGCCCTTCGACCAGCCAGGTCGCTGCCATCGCGCTCGACGCCAGCAATGTCGTGAGCTCGGTCAAGAGCTTCGTCGACGCCAGCAAGTCGAAATGCAGCTGAAGTTGAATGACGGGCCGTGGAAGCTGAGATCGCGCACACAATCGCCAGTCGACACCATGTGGGTCAGCGCAATCGCTTTGGCGATTGTGTAATCGACCACGTCGAGCGGGTCGCGGCCGCGGTCCCTCCGGACGCGCGCGCCACGGCCCTGCTCCACGACCTGTTCGAGCGCTGTCCCACCGTCGGCCGGCGGCTGCGCGGCCAAGGCCTCACTCATGTTGAGCTGGAGGCCCTGGAGCTGCTGACGCACGCTGCGGGCGAGCCCTACGAGGTCTACATCCGCCGGATCGCGGACGCGCCGGGACCGGCGGGAGCGCTCGCGCGGATCGTGAAGCTCGCCGACCTCGACGATCATCTCGCCCACCCGGCGATCCCCTCAGACGCTCCCCCATACGCGTGGGCGCGCGAGCAACTGCTCAGCGCTCGCGACCGAGTGGTGCAAGCCGCTCCGGGGAAGCAGTCAAACACGTCGACCGGCGGCGCGGCGTAATGGTGCGGCGTCGAGCTCGCATGTGGCGTCGAACTCGCCGAGGTCGTGACGCACCAATGGCCAACCCCTTGGGAGGCGACGCCACCCGCCCGTCAACGTGCGCTTGCTCGCAACACGCTTGCGACGGCCTGCCTCGTTCATGTGCAGTGAACGGTGAATGGTCGCGGGAGTCTCGACGGGCGATCGTCAGGCACCCGGGGTGGGGTCGTCTCAGGCTGATGGGACCTTCATCGTTGCTTGGGCGCGAGCGCAGGATCAGCCGGCCACGACGTCGATTGGGGCACGGTGGGTAACCGCTGGGACACCGGTGGGACGGAGGCGTTCAGCGATGGCGTGTTTGCGTTCGCGATCACGCTGCTCGTGCTCGACATCGACGTTCCCGAGTCCGCGTTCAGTCATCTGTGGCGTGGTATCGCTGATCAGTCGCCGTTGTACCTGGGCTATGCGACGAGCTTCCTCACGGTCGGCGGGATCTGGCTCGTGCACCACGGCATCTTCCGACGCTTGCAGTACGCAAACGGCTGGGTCATGCGGGTCAATCTGCTGCTGCTGATGGCGGTCGCGTTCTGCCGTTCCCGACCAGGCTCGCGGCCGAGGCGATCCGCAACTCATCCGCTGAGCGCGCCGCGGTCATCTTCTACGGCGCGTCGCTGCTGGTGATCTCACTCCTATTCAGCGCCCTATGGGCGTCGGTCGCGAGCGACCGCAGCCTGCTCAAACCAGACGTGAGCGAGAAGGAAGTCGACGCGATCTCGCGGGCGACGACACCGAACCTCGGCTTCTACGTCGCCCTGATCGCGCTCGCGTTCATCGCCCCAGAAGTGGCCGCGTTCGGATACCTGGCGATTGCGATCGTCGCCCTCGTGCGAGCGCGAGGCGACAGCGGGACACCGACAACACCCGAGTCTGCGTAACGCCATGCATGCTCACGTGGCCCGAGGGCCTCTCCTTCGAACACCCGGTCGCCGGTCGCCGAAGCGCGATCTCAGTCTGTTGGGGGTGTCGCACAGAAGGTTGACGGTTGGCAGCCTGTGAAGAGGAGACCGGCCCATTTGGCCGATGCGGCAGCGGGCTTTGCAGCGACCCTGTCACTGGGCGTGTGCCGCCTCAGCCCGACTTCATCGGCAATCAGGAGCATGCGCAGTGTCTCGAGCTCCCGGTGTTACCGACGGGGGCGGCGCCGAGGTCACGCCAAGGCAATACCAGGCTCGGCGCGCGGAGACCAAGCGAGCGACCGGCGCTATCGCGATTCGTCCTCCGCGAGAGCGAACCCACCGCCCTTCGAGACGCTCTCTTCTCACGCAAAGCGCATTCGGGGTGAGCATCCGGGAGCCGCGGCCGCTGGCTCAGGCAGCCGTGCCACGATCTCGCGCTTTCACCCCCATTTGGCTGATGCCGGGCGGATGCATGAGCGCTGGAATACGGGGGTGGCCGCCCTGGTAGATGCTGTCTCGAAGATCGTGGCGGCCTGGCTCAAGAACTGGATCGAGTGAGAAGGGAAATCTGTGATGACTTCGTCTGCTGTCGCGTTGGATCAGGCCAAGCTGTTCGGGGATGAGACGATCGCGACGCCGTTTGGGGCGTTGCAGCTGGAGGACGCCTTCCTTACAGATGAGTCTTCGGCGTTGCTGTTCGACGTCATGGACGCGCAGCGCGCTGCACAGGCGTACTACTGGTCGCTGCCTCTCGTGGGCTTCGCGTTCTTTCGAGACGAGCAGATCCGGGTCTATGAAGCCGCCAAGTTCGGCGATTTCGTCGTGTTCGACTCGCTCAAGGAGAAGCGCGGGATCGTCACCGCAAATTTGACCACGCCTTAGGGCTCACGACTGAGCGTGTGACGGGATGACGGTGTAGTTCCAGTCGCCGTGGAACGTGTGTCTGGTGATG
>CAVZKH010000002.1:0-447928 GCA_963775915.1 uncultured Gemmatimonadaceae bacterium | reverse complement strand
GCTGCGCCGCATACGTGCGCCGCGTCCGTTCGAGCGCCACGAGTTCCTGCTCCAGGCCCCGGAGTTCGTGCCGCTTGTCGTCCAGCAGACGCTCGGCTTCCGCGTGCGCTTCGCGCACGATCAACTGCCCCTCGCGCTCCGCCTGCTCGGCGATCTCGCCGCGCAGCTGCTGCGCCGAGACGAGCGCGTCGTTGAGCGCCTTGTCGCGCTCGCGGAAGGCGCGCAGCTGCTCGTGGAATCCCTTGGCCTTGGCCTCGAGATCCTGATTCAGACGCGTCAGCCGCTCCAGCTCCTCGGCCACCTGCTCGCGGAACTGGTCGACGCGTTCGGGATCGTACCCCCGCAGGGCGCGACCGAAGTCGTAGCGCCGCACGTCGAGCGGGGTCAGATGAAACGTTTCATCGAGCATGCGCTCTGGCTCCGAAGAGGACCGTTCCCAACCGAACGCAGGTGGCGCCCTCCTCCACCGCGATCTCGTAATCGCTCGACATGCCCATCGACAACTCCACCGCCTCGTGGCCGGCGCCGCGCAGCACCTCGCGCGCCCGCCGCGCCCCCGCGAACACCGAGCGCAACGTCGCTTCGTCCGCGTCCAGCGGCGCCATCGTCATCACGCCCCGCACCCGCAATCCCGCCATCGACCGCAGCCGCTCGGCTTCCGCCGCCCACGCCGGCGGCGGGTAGCCGCCCTTCGATTCCTCGCCCGACACATTCACCTGCAGCAGCACGTCGAACGCCCGCTCCAACGACCGGCCCAACGCGTCGATCGCGTCGGCCAGCACCGCCCGATCCATCGAATGCGTGAGCACGAACCGCGGCAGGACCTTCACTTTGTTGCGCTGCAGATGCCCGATCAGGTGCCACCGGGCTGCCACCAACACCGCGTCCATCTTCGGCAGCGCTTCCTGCACCCTGTTCTCGCCCACGTCCGGCACCCCGGCCGCCACCGCCGCCTCCACCGCCTCCGGCCCGTGCGTCTTCGTGACGGCAACCAGCGTCACCGCCTGGCGATGTCCCCCGCGGGCAACCGCCGCCGCGATCCGGCCGCGAACTTCGGCCACACGTTCGGGCAGGTCCAAAAACGGCATAACACGATAATTTATCGGAAGTTACATAGTGAATCAAGGGACGCCTCAGTCGTTCCGGACGCGCGGCGCAGCACGTACGCCGGGCACCCGAGCAGCGACTGGAAGAAGGCGTCCACCGGGTCGGTCGACTCGCGGATGGGCTGCGCCACCGGCACCGCCTCCGCGGCCAACCGGTGCGCCGCCGCGGTATCGTAGACCGCCGCGCCGGCCGGCGCCGTGGAGTCGAGCACGAACACCAGCCCGTTCGCCCGCCAGTTCCGGCCGATCACGTCCCGCGTCGCCCGGTCCACATACGCCGACACCGCCACCGGGCGCCCCGCCGCCACCGCGCGCCGCGCGACCACGGCGCCGGTGGTCGCCGGATCATCACCCGGGCTCGCCGCCGAGCCCGCCGGCAGCAAGTCGCCACGTCGCTGCAGCTCGGCGCGGTACCAGCCCGCCGGCGTCAGCGGCAGCGTCACCACGCGCACGTCCGGCCGGTACTGCTCCACCTCCTGCTCGTACCAGAGCGGGTACGTGTCGTTGTCGCCGGCCACGAGCAGGACGCCGTGCGGCGGCGTGGCATCGAGCAGCGCCCGCGCCCACACCGCCGGCAGCCGCGCCTCGGGCTCCGAACGCCGCGACACCGCCCGCCAGTTGCAGGCGATGGGCGCCGCGGCCAGCAGGACGCCCGCCCACGCCGGCTGGCGCAGGCGGCGCGCCAGCGCCACGGCGCCGTAGCCCGCCCACAGCCCCCACGCCCAGAACGCCAGGGTGAAGAAATAGTCCCGTTCCCGCGCCTCGTGCAGCGCCGTGGCCGGCAGCACGCCGGCGCCGATCGACGGCCCCGCCTTGAGATTCAGATACGCCGCCACGCCCAGCGATCCGCACGCGAGCAGCGCCACGAGCGCGCGCCAGGTCCGCGCGTCGTCGCGTCGGTGCCACGCCGCCCCGTAGGCGCCGAGCGCTAGGAAGACCACCGTCGCCGCGGTGCGCGCCGCGCTGGGCATCACGCCCGGCCCGAGCCCGAGGCCCGTCTGCCAGTCCGCGTACTGGCCCACGTTGGCCAGCTGCAGCCACACCGGGGCCTGGCGGGGCCAGAGCGGCGCCACGTCGTACTGGTGCCGCGCGATCGCGTCGACGAGCGCGCGCCAGGTGGCCGGATTCCCCTGGTTGATGAATGGGTCCAATCGCGCCCGCAGCAGCATGAACGCCACCGCCGAAAGCGCCACGGCCACGGCGCCGATCGTCGCCCCCGCGGCCGCGGCCGACCGCCGGCGCCCCACGCGGCCCGCCATCACGAACGCGGACGCCACCACCGCCATGAGACCGATGGCCGAGAGCGGGACGCTCGCGCGGCCGGCGCCGATGGTCAGCACCCAGGCGCCCGCCAGCAGCATGCCGCGCTCATGGTCCACGCCGTCGGGGCGGTCCGCCGCCAGCACGATCGCGGCCGGCGTGGCCACCAGCGCGCTCAGGTGCAGCGGCACCGCCAGCGCCACCAGATACGCCGTGAGCGCCAGCCACCGGAACCCCGGCTCGCGCCCCGCCCTCTCCCCCGCCGCCAGCGTCAGCATCGCCAGCAGCAGCGCGGCCGCGTACACCTCGGTCTCGGTGGCGTTGAGCCAGATCGTCGACATGGCGCCGGCACACAGGGCCGCGGCCACCCCCGCGGCGGCGGGCATCGTCGTCCGCCCGCGGGCGATGAGCCAGGCCGCCAGGCCGGCCGCCGCGGCCGTGCAGGCCGCCGAGAACAGGTTCGTCGCCACCGCGTACGACAGCACCGGCGACCACGCCGCCGCCCATACGTGAAGCATCATTACGAACAGCGGCGTGCCCGGCGGATGCGGAATGCCCAGCGCGTGGGAGGCGGCGATGAACTCGCCGGCGTCCCAGAAGGTGACTCCGGGCGCGAGCGTGACGGCGTACACCACGAGCAGGATGGCCGCGGCCCAGCCGGCCGCGCGCCGCGCGCTCAGACGGCCGCCTCTGGCACCGCGCCCTCGAAGCCGTCGCCGGCGGCCACCCCCGTGAGCCGGTCGTGCACGTAGCGCGGCGTGACGTCGCGCCACAGCCGGCCCTGCGCGGCAATCGAGATCTGGCCCGTCTCCTCCGACACCACGACCACGATGGCGTCCGTCTCGTCGGCCAGCCCCAGCGCCGCGCGGTGCCGCGTGCCCAGCGACCGGTCCTGCAGCATGTGCTGCGTGAGCGGCAGGATGCACGCGGCGCCGATGATCGCGTCGCGCCGCACGATCACCGCGCCGTCGTGGAGCGGCGAGTGCGGCGTGAAGATCGTCACCAGCAGGTCGGCCGATACGCGGGCCCGCATCTTCGATCCGGTCTCCAGATACTCGTCCAGCGGCACCTTGCGCTCGACGACGATGATCGCGCCCAGCCGGGACTGGCTCAGCCGATCCACGGCCTCGGCGATCTCGTCGCTCGCCCCGCTGGCGTCGAGCGGCGACAGGAAGCGCGCCATCGGCCCCCGGCCCAGGTGCGCCAGCGCCGCGCGCAGCTCCGGCTGGAACACCACCAGCGCCGCGAACACGCCGTACGAGAAGAGCAGCTGCAGCAGCTCCACGATCATGCCGAGCTTGAGCAGCCAGGCCACGGCGTAGGCGCCGAACAGCAGCAGCACGCCGAACATGATCTGCACGCCCCGCGTGCGCTGGAAGAGCAGCAGGACGCGGTACACCACCAGGGCCACGATCAGCACCTCGATGGCGTCGCGCCATCCCGGGTGCAGCAGGCGAAGATCCTCGAGCACGCTCATGCCGGCGCGCCGGCCGCGCGCACGGCCCACGCCACGTCGAGCGACTCGCGCGCCGCCCGCACGTCGTGCACGCGAAAGAGCGTCGCGCCCCGCATCAGTGCCGCCACGTGCGCGCCCACGGTGCCGAACAGCCGCTCGCCCGGCGCCGCCGCGCCCGTGAGCTCGCCAACGAATCGCTTGCGCGACGCGCCGACGAGCAGCGGGAACCCGGCCGCAGCCAGCCGCGGCAGTCCGGCCAGCACCGCCAGCGAATCGCCGCTGCGCTTGGAAAACCCGAGTCCCGGATCGAGCACGATGTTCTCCTCCTCCACCCCGGCGGCGCGCGCGGCGGCGACCCGCGCCGCCAGCTCCGCCGCCACGTCGGCCACCACGTCATCGTACTGCGCGTGCGCGTACGTCGCCATGTCGCGCACCGTGCCGCGCGAATGCATGATCACATAGCCGGCGCCGTGCCGCCCCACCGTTCCCGCCATCGCCGGGTCGAGCCGCCCGCCCGAGACGTCGTTCACGATGTGCGCGCCCACCGCCAGCGCCGCCTCGGCCACCGCCGCTTTCGTGGTGTCCACCGAGATCAGCACCCCCGGCAGCCGCCGCGTGAGCCCCTGCACCACCGGCAGCACGCGCCGCAGTTCCTCGGCGGCATCCACCGGCTCGGCCCCCCCGGGACGCGTGCTCTCGCCGCCGACGTCGATCACGTCGGCGCCGGCGGCGCGCATGAACTCCGCGTGGGCGAGCGCCGCGTCGACGGACGCGAACGCCCCGCCGTCGCTGAAGCTGTCGGGAGTGACGTTCAGAATGCCGAACAGGCGCGGCCGGTCGAACACCAGCGCCGCGCCGCGAACCCGCCACGCACGCCCGGAGGCGGACGCGGCGGTCGCGTAGGCGCCGCTCACGCCGGAGAGGGCTCCGGGCCTCCGAGCAGCGGCGGATTCTTCGGCCGGGCCTCGGCCGGCGCCGCGGCCGGCGCCACCGGGAGCGCGATGGCCGTCGGCGAGGTCATCGGCGGCAGCTTCTCGCCGCGCATCAGCACCGCGATGTCCTCGCGCGTCAGGGTCTCGCGCTCGAGCAGCGCGGCCGCCACGGCGTGCAGCAGCTCCAGGTTGTCCTGCAGCGTCTCCTTGGCCCGCTCGTAGGCGCGGTTGATCACCCGCTTCACCTCGGAGTCCACCAGCTGCGCCGTCTGCTCCGACACCTCGCGGCGATGCTGGATCTCACGGCCCAGGAACAGGTCGTGCTCGTTGTCGCCCACCAGGATCGGTCCGATCGCGTCGGACAGCCCCCACTGCGTGACGTATCGCCGCGCGATCGAGGTCGCCTTCTGGATGTCGCTCGCGGCGCCGGTGGTCACGCGCTCGTGCCCGAAGATCAACTCCTCCGCCGTGCGCCCGCCGAAGGCCATCACCAGCCCCGCTTCGATCTGCTGGCGGGTGATCGACACGCGATCGTCCTCGGGCAGCGTGAACGCCAGCCCCAGCGCGCGCCCCCGCGGCACGATCGTCACTTTGTGCAGCGGATCGTTGCCCGGCGTCTTGATGCCGCAGATCGCGTGCCCCGCCTCGTGATAGGCGGTCAGCCGGCGCTCCTCGTCCTTCATCACCATGCTCTTCCGCTCGGCGCCGAGCATGACCTTGTCCTTGGCCTCCTCGAAGTCGGCCATGAAGATCTTGTCGTGCCCGCGGCGCACGGCCAGCAGCGCCGCTTCGTTCACGAGGTTGGCCAGATCGGCCCCCGCCATGCCCGGCGTGCCGCGGGCCAGCGTGAGCACGTTCACGTCCGGCGCCATCGGCTTGTTGCGCATGTGCACCTTGAGAATGCCCTCGCGCCCCTTGAGGTCCGGCGCGTCCACCACGATCTGGCGGTCGAAGCGGCCCGGGCGCAGCAGCGCCGGGTCCAGCACGTCGGGCCGGTTCGTGGCCGCGATCAGGATCACCCCGTCGTTCGACTCGAAGCCGTCCATCTCCACCAGGAGCTGGTTGAGCGTCTGCTCGCGCTCGTCGTGCCCGCCGCCCAATCCGGCGCCGCGATGGCGCCCCACGGCGTCGATCTCGTCGATGAAAATGATGCACGGCGCGTGCGCCTTGCCCTGCTCGAACAGGTCTCGCACGCGGCTCGCGCCCACGCCCACGAACATCTCGACGAAGTCCGAGCCCGACATCGAGAAGAACGGACGGCCGGCCTCGCCGGCCACGGCCCGCGCCAGCAGCGTCTTGCCGGTGCCCGGCGGACCCACCAGCAGCGCGCCCTTGGGCAGCCGGCCGCCCAGCTTGGTGAACTTCTGCGGGTCCCGCAGGAACTCGATGATCTCCTGCAGCTCTTCCTTGGCCTCGTCCGCGCCCGCCACGTCGGCGAACGTCACCTTCGGCGTGTCGCCCGTGAGCAGCTTCGCTTTCGACTTGCCGAACGAGAACGCCTTGTTGCCCCCCGCCTGCATCTGGCGGAAGAAGAAGATGTAGATGCCGATGAACAGGATCCACGGCGCGAAGTTCATGATCATCATGAGGATCGACGGCCGCTCGTCCTGCGCCTTCACCTCCACCCCCTTCGCCATCAGCTTGTCCACCTCCGCCTCCGAATTCTCGGCGGGGTAGCGGATGGTGAACTTCGACGCCTGCTGGCCATCCACCATCGTCGGCTGCTTGAAGTCGCCCACTCCCGACTTCCCGGCCGTGATCGTGATGTCCTTGATGTTGTCGCCGGTCAGCTCGCGGATGTACTGGGTGTACGAGATCGTCGGCGCCTGATCCCCCCGCCCGCTGGACAGCTGCAACAGCGCCACCGGAATGAGGATGATGAGCACCCAGAAGGAGATCTGCCGGGACAGACGGCCCCAGCTGCTGCCTTCCTTCTGCGGTTTGTTCGGAGGTGTGGATGCTGGCATTTACTGCAGACTCGCGATGTACGGGATGTGCCGAAAGTTTTCCGCGTGATCCAGGCCATACCCCACGAGAAATTCGTTCGGCGCGTCGAAGCCGACGAACCGCGTGGGATGCCGCAGTTCTTCGGCGATGTGTTTGTGGAGCAGGGCGCAGATGTCGATCGACTGCGGATTCCGCCCTTCGAGCAGATCCATCAGCCGGCCCAGCGTGCGCCCGGTGTCCACGATGTCTTCCACCAATAGAATATGCTTGCCGGCCAGCGTCGTCTCGGGGTCGTAGAGCAGGCGCACGGTGCCGCTCGACACCGTCCCGTCCCCGTAGCTCGCGGCCACGAGAAAATCCACCTGCAGCGACCGCCGGATCTGCCGGACCAGGTCACTGAGGAATATAAAGCTCCCCTTCAGCAGGCCGAGCACGAGCAGCTCGCCATCGGGATACGCCTCGGTAATCGCCTCGCCCAATTCATGGACGCGCTGGGCGATCTGTTCCTCGGTGTACACGATGCGCTTGACCGAGCGCCCCATCAGCCGCGGGTCAGCCGGAATCGTCGAGCTCACATTCAAATGATACTTCCGACCTGCCGGGCCGGGCGGTTGCCGCTTCGCTGCGGCGTACCCCAGGAATCCACACCACCACCCCGTTCCCCACCACCACCGGCCACCGCGAACGCCGCGGGCCGCTGATCCGGGCGTCGCTCAGGAATCGTTTCACCCGGCGGGCCTGCGTGCTGCCCGCCGCCACCATCCGATCCCCCGCCCGCCAGCTCCTCACCACGTACCGGACGCCCGCCGGCAACGAGGCCGTCCACGGGTCGCCGGCCCGCGCGGGCGCCGCACGAAACCGCCAGCCGCCAAGCGCCACCGCCCCCTCGCCCTCGAGCGCCCGCTCTCCGTCGATGCGCGGCTCCGTCGTGCGCAGTTCGAACCGCTCATGCCCCCGATGCAGTTCCCATCCGCCCGATACCTGCACGCGGCCGCCTACGCGCCCCTCTACTGTAAACGCCACCAACCTTTCGGTTCCCCTTCGGTCGAGCACCAGCCCGGCCCGTGCCGCCAGAGCGGGCCAGACCGCCGCGAGGGATTCCCGAGAATACCCCGCGAGAGCGGCGCCCGCAACGGCAACCCCGCCCCACTCCGTCACTTCCGACATCCGGGATGCTTCACCGTCCAGCGCTTCACGCACCGCCGCGGCCCGTCGCGAAAGCTCCAGCAACTCCCGGTCGAAATTCGGCCGCACCGCTCGAAGCGCCGGCAACAGGTCCAGCCGGACACGATTCCTCAAATAGAAGCGCGAGTCGTTCGTCGGATCCTCCACGAACGGCACCCGTTCGCCGTCAACGAACGCACGGATCGTGCCGCGGTCCACCGACAGAAACGGTCGTACCACTGCGCTTTCGGCATGCAGACCCGCCAATCCGCGGGCACCGCTCCCGCGCAGAACGCGCATAAGCACCGTCTCCACGTGATCGTCGCGCGTATGGGCCGTGACAATGCGCGCCGCCTCCGCGTCCGCCACCCGCCGCAGGAACCGCCACCGCGCCTCGCGCCACTCCGCCTCGGAGCGCCCCGCGGATCGGCCTCCCCCCGCCAGCACCCGAAACCCGAGGCGCGTCCCCTCCCGCCGCACGAGACGCACCGCGCGCCTGGCCGCCGCCCCCGTGCCGTGATCGAAGGTCGCCACCGCAGACACGCGGCCGGGCGCCACGCGATGCATCGCGTACATCAGCGCCATCGAGTCGCAGCCGCCGGAGACGGCCAGCACCAGCGGGCCGTCCACCGCCGCCACGCACCGGCGGACCTCGCCCAGCAACCGGGCCACCTCACGGGACGCGCTCACCGGGGGAAAGCTAGCGCCCCCTGAATTCCCGGCCAGACGCCTCTGGAACGCGGGCGCGCGCTGTGGTATCTTGGCCCCACGATCCTCAACGCTCCAGGAGCTTCCGTGAACACCCAGGGCCCGCTCGCCACGCTCTACGTCGGAATCGCGCTGTGCTGCTTCTACGTCGCGCTCGTGTGGGTGAACACGCTGCTGCCGCTGTTCCTGCAGCCGCTGTTCATCATTCCGACCACCTGGCTCATGGAAGTCATGCAGGGCAAGCGTCCGGGCGGTGGGGGCGAGGGCTGATCGCACGCCGGCCATCGGTCGCGCCCGCGCTGTCGGACGAGGGGTGAAGCTCAGCGCTTCGCCCCTTTTGCGTATCCGGGGCGCCGCCGCCGCGCTTCTCGCCGCCGCGGCGCTCGTCGCGGGGGCCGCCGGCGCCGCGGCCGCGCAGGGTCCGGCCCGCCCCTACCGCGAATGGCGCACGTTGGAAACGACGCATTTCCGTCTCCACTACCCCCGTGAGTTCGAGCAGTGGACGCACGCGGTAGCCGTTCGCTTGGAAGGCGTGGATTCGGCGGTCTCGGCCCTCGTCGGCTTCACTCCCGCCGAGCGCGTCGACGTCGTCGTCGACGACCCGTACAACGAGCCCAACGGATCGGCGCTGCCCTTCCTCAACTCCCCGGTGCTCAACTTCTGGCCGGTGCCGCCGTCGCCGCGGGAAGACATCGGCAGCTGGCGCACCTGGGGCGAGATGCTCTCGGTGCACGAGTTCGCGCACCTCGCCCACCTCACGCGCCCGTCGCGGAATCCGCTCGAGGCGCTGGTCGGGCGCCTCGCCCCCGTGGATGTGGGCCCGCTCACGCTCAAGACACCGCGCTGGGCCATCGAGGGCTACGCGACGTACGTCGAGGGACGGATTACGGGCAGCGGCCGGCCCAACGGCGCGTGGCGCGCCGCCGTGCTCCGCCAGTGGGCCCTCGAAGGACATCTGCCCACCTACGACCAGATGAGCGCGTGGAGCGCCTTCGATGGCGGCGATTTCGCCTACCTGGCCGGCTCCGCCTTTCTCGAATGGCTCACCCGCCGCGACGGCGACTCCAGTCTCGTCCACGTCTGGCGCCGCGCCTCGGCCCGCGTCGACCGCTCGTTCGATGATGCGTTCAGCGGCGTGTTCGGCGACAGCCCACGCGTGCTCTACGGACGGTTCACCGCCGAACTCACGGCGCAGGCCACCGACGCCGCGCGCGTGCTCCGGGCCCGGCAACTGGTCGAGGGCACGCTGGTCCAGCACCTCGACTGGCAGACGGGCGATCCCGCGCTCTCGCGGGACGGCAGCCGCGTGGCCCTCGTGCTGCGGTCGGCCAGCGCACCGTCTCGCGTCGTCGTCTGGCGCACCACCGAACCGCCGAGCGACACGGCCGCGCAACGCCGCGTGCGCGAGATGCTCGCGCGCGATCCGGAAGACGTCGCGGCGCACAGCGTCTACCCGGCGCCGCGAACGCCGATCGCCACGCTCGACGCGGTGGCCGGTCGCGGGTTCTACCTCCCGCGCTTCCTCCCCGGCGGCGAGCGGATCCTGGTTTCGCGCGCCACCCGGCAGCGCGACGGAACCTTCCGCCCCGACCTCTACCTCTGGACACCGGAGACTGGCGCGGTGCGCCGCCTGACCGTAGACGGCGCCGCGGACGACGCCGACCCGTCGCCCACTGGGCGCGATGCGCTGGCCACCCGGTGCGCCGGCGGCGCCTGCGGCGTCGTCCGCGTGGGGCTCGACGACGGCGCGGTCACCGTGCTGCTGGCCGGCAATCCGACGCGCTCCTACTACCATCCGCGTTTCTCCCCCGACGGCCGCCGCTTCGTGGTCAGCGTCTCGGATGGCGGACGCTGGCGCCTCGCGATCGCCGGCGCCGACGGCACAGGGCTGCGTTTCGTCGGTCCCTCGGACGGCGCCAGCCGCTACGACGCGGTCTTCCGCCCTTCGGGCGACACGCTGGTGTATGCCAGCGATCTCGGCGGCGTCATCAACCTCGCCGAGCTGAACCTCGCGACGGGCCGCGAGCGCGAACTCACGCGGGTCACGGGCGCCGCCGTGGCGCCGGCGGTCGATCGCGGCGACGGATCGATCTGGTTCCTCTCGCTGCACGCGCGCGGGTACGACCTGCGGCGGCTGGCGGCCGGCGTGGCGGCGGACAGCGTGGCGAACCTCGTGGCCGCGTTCGGCGCCGCAACGCCTCCGGCGCCGGTCGCGCGCGACACGATGCCCGTGAATCCGGTGCGCGGCCCGCTCCCCTTCGGTCTTGGGCCACGCCAGACGCGGTATCTCCCGGGCGAGACGTACGGCGCCGACGGCTTCGCGGCGAGCCTCTTCCTCACGAACTCCGACGTCATCGGACGGTTGAGCGCCGTGGCCGGCGCTTCCTATGGAGCGCGGCCCCAGTGGAACGGCGGCACGATGGCGCTGGCCTGGCGCGGCACCCGGGTGCAACTCGACCTCGGCGCCCACTGGGCCCGACAGCGGCCTTCGTTGGGATCGGCCGGCGGCGCCGGCGCCGCGGCGCTCGACGCCTCGCGGCAAGGGGGCGTGGCGGCGGCGGCGTTCGAACTGTCGGGCGACCAGTGGCGCTGGCGCGCGCGGGCCGGCGTTGGAGTTGAGCGCCTCTCGCTGACCGAGGCGGCGTGGCCGCTGGATCGGACGCTGGGGTTCGCCGAGTGGGCCGGGGCCGTGCAGCAGTCGAACGGCAAGCGCGCCGTGGCCGAACACCTGGCGTTGCACGTGGACGCCGGGCGCACGGGGGTGGACGACGTGGTTCGAACTGTGGCGCGGGGTTCCGTGGGGGCGACCGGGTTCGGGCGTGTACCGGCCATCGCGACGTTCACCTGGGGCCGGATGTCGGGGAGCACGCTGTCGTTCGAGCGGTTCGCGGCCGGCGGCCTTGCATCGCCGCTCGTGGACTCGAGCCTGACGGCCGCACGGTTGGCCGTGCCCGGGTTGCCCAACGGCGCGGTACTCCCTCCGGTCGCCGGGAGCACCAGCAGCCTGTTCGACTATCGCATCGCCGTACCCATGGGTCTTCTCGCCCCCTATTACGAGGCCGTGAGTGTGGGGGCGGGCGCCGCCCCCGGGGGGTGGCACCGCCTGGCCGGCGTCGAGGCCCAGCTGGCAAGCGGCGCGATTCCGCAGGCCTACCTGCCAGGGTTCGACATCCGCCTGGGCGCGGCCCGTTCGTTCGACGCGCCGTTTGCCGAACGCACGACGGTCTATTGCGCGGTCCGGCTGATCCCCTGATGGTGCGGGCGGCGGCTCCGGCCCGCCTCCGTGGAGTACCCCGGCCCATCCGCCAGAGGCTGCCGCCGTCAGGATTCGGTAAACTGCCCACTGTCGCTCTGTCGGGAACCGAGTACACTTTTGTTCCAAACAGTAGTGGATGATCTCACCGTCTCTCGTTTCGTGGCCGGATCGTTCGCCGGCGTGACGCGACGGTGACGCTGCAACGTTGGTAGTCCCCCCGATGCAGGCGCGCGCTCTGCGCGTCGGCGGACCCACAGGAGGATGGACATGAGTGTTCACCGGTTCACAAAGCACAGTCTCGCCGCAGTGCTGATCGCCCTCCCGGCGACCGCACTGGCGCAGGGATTCGGGCTGAACGAGATCGGCAGCTGCGCCATCGGCCGCGGCTACGCGGTCACGGGCGCGCCCTGTCAGGACGCTTCGACGATCTACTGGAATCCGGCATACGCGGCGGCGCTTTCGGGCAATTCTCTGGTCATCGGCGGCGCGTCGATCGCGGTGAAGGGATCGTTCACGCGCGACAGCTCGCTCGGGCACTATCCCGGCGACGTGCCGACGTCGTACGCGCCGCACCTGTTCTTCAACCACCGGCAGAACGACCAGATGTCGTGGGGACTCGGCGTCTACGTGCCCTACGGACTCACGTCGCAGTGGTACCCCGACTTCCCGGGGCGATTCATCGCCCAGAAGGCGTCGATCCAGACCATCTACATCCAGCCGAACATCGCCTGGAAGATCAACGACAACTGGATGATCGGCGGTGGTCCCGTGATCGGTCATTCGAGCGTCGAACTGATCCAGTCGCTCGATCTGTCCACGCAGGTCGCGGCGGTCGAGCCTGGCATCGGGCCCGTGACGTTCGGCCAGTTGGGCATCGCCCAGGGCACGCAATTCGCCCAGGGAACGCTCAAGGGCAGCGCCTATTCGTACGGCGTTTCGCTCGGGTTCTACGGCAAACTCTCCGATCACTGGACGCTTGGCGGCCGGTACCTCTCGTCGCTCAACTTCAACTACAAGAACGGCAAGGCGACCTTCAAGCGGGTGTCCACCGGGCTCACGCTGGCCAACGGCAACGCCCTGGGCGCGCCGGCGGGCACGCCGGTGGACGCGCTCGTCGCCAGCCAGTTCCAGAGCGGCGGCGCGCTGGTGGCGCAGGGCGGCCAGACCGAACTGGTGCACCCCGATCAGGCCGAGGTTGGCGTATCGTACGATGGCTTCGACCGCTGGCTGCTCTCCGCCGACTACGATTGGGTGGGATGGAAGCGCTTCCATGAGCTCGACATCCACTTCGCCAACCCGGCGCTGGGTACGGTGACGCAGTTCGACGACTATACGAACTCGTCGGCCATCCGTCTGGGCGCCCAGTACACGACGCACAGCAACTGGCAGCTCCGTTTCGGGTTCGCCGGCGTCGCCACGCCGGCGCCCGACGTGACGGTGACGCCAATCCTGCCCGATCAGGACCGCGCAAACTACACGGCCGGCCTGGGCATCCCGCTCACCAAGAGCCTGACGCTCGACGCCTCGTACGCCTACGTCTGGACGCCCGGGCGGCGCGGCACCATCGAGCCGCGCACCTCGCGCAGCCAGACGGCGGCGATGATCAACGACGGCATCTACAACCTGTCGGCAAACATTATTTCGATCACCCTCAAGGCCTCGTTCTAAGACCACCCACCTGGAGAATACGAGATGTTTCGCACGATGAATCTCCTTCGCGGTGTCGCGGTCGCCGGGCTCTTCGGGGCCGTGGCAAGCTGCGACATGCAACACAATCTGGTCGGCCCATCCTACGCCGGCGGATCCATCTTCAAGAGCTACGTCGCCCTCGGTAACAGCCTCACGGCCGGCTACCAGTCAGGCGGCATCAACGATTCCACGCAGCAGCGCAGCTACTCGGTGCTGCTGGCCCAGCAGTTCGGCACGCGGTTCGCGTATCCCTCGCTGGCCAACCCGGGGTGCCCGCCGCCGATCGCCAACTTCCAGACCCAGGCGCGGGTGACACCGGCCGGCTATCCGCCCAGCACCAGCACCAGCTGCTACCTGAGGACCCCGACCTCGATCACTGACGTGCTCAACAACGTCGCCGTTCCGGGGGCGAATGCGGCCGATCCTACCTCTCCGGTGGGGGCGAGCGGTCCGAACCCCCTCACGACCTTCGTCCTCGGTGGCCTCACACAGGTCCAGCGGGCGCTGATCGCCAAGCCGACCTTCGCCACCATCTGGATCGGCAACAATGACGTGCTCGGGCCGGCTCTCACCGGCCAGCCGGCCGGCGCGACGCCGCTTCCCGCCTTCACGGCATCGTACGACCAGATGATCAGCCAGCTCACGGCCGGCGCGCCGGGCATCAAGGGCGTGCTCATCGGTGTCGTGCAAGTGTCGGCAGCCCCGCAGCTCTTCCCGGCCGCCGCGCTGGCCAACCCGCTGTTCGCCGGCGGGATCAGCCAGGCCGTGGGTACCCCGGTCACCATCCACCCGGATTGCTTCACGGCGCCCGGCAACCAGTCGCTGATCAACATCCAGATCATCGCCTGGCTGAAGGGCGCCGTTGCCGCGTATGGACCGTCGGCGGCCATGATCGTTTGCGTGGCGAACGACATCCCGGGCTACGGCGACTACCTGGTGCTCGACGCCGCCGAGCAGGCGACCGTCTATAACCTGATCAACTCGTACAACAGCTATATCAAGGCCAAGGCAGCCTCGGTTGGCTTCGCCTACTGGGATCCGAACGTTGCCCTGGCCGCCCTGGCGGGCACCCCGGGCGCGGTCAACTACCCCCCGAACATCGCCAGCGCCACCAATCCATTCGGCACGGCCTTCTCGCTGGACGGGGTGCACCCCAGCAGTTCGACGCACAAGCTCATCGCCAACGACCTGATCGACGTGATCAATGCGACCTATGGGACGTCGGTGCGGCACGTGCAATAACTGCCGGTAGGTCGGTAGGTCGGTAGGATTGAGTAGGTGAGCAAAATGCGGAGGGGGCGGCCAGCACGGTCGCCCCCTCCCTTTTTGTTGCCTGACATCATGGCACACTGGCCTTCGACCACGAGGCGACCGTCCCGCGTCCACAACGCCCGCCAACGAGGCTGGCGGAGGCGCCTTCGCCATGATCCGGTGGCCGTGTCAGGACGCCGGCACACTCCGGCTGGCCACTCAGGCGTCGCTCCAATGCCGGGTGATTCGGCCAACCCAGTGAACTCGGCGGCTGCGGTCACTCTGTGGAAAAGTCTCTCCTGCACCCGTGCCGTCGGTCCAGCTGGCTTCCGCTGCTGCGCGCCGGTGCTCTCCAGGTTCGCAGCCCGTCGTCGCCTCGAAAATCCATCGAGCAGCCGGCCGTTCGGACTGTAGTAAGAAATGTGATGTACTACTAATACGCTGTTATTACAGATCTTACGTATGACGTGAGAACCTGCTTTACGCCCATGATTCCCACACGGACTTTCGTAGGCGACGATCAGCCTTTCGCGGCCAGATCAGCTCGAACTTCTGCACGTGCCTGCTTTGGCCGGCGGCAATGATTCCCCGTCACCTGCCGGCCATGCGACTCGGCAATCCTGATGATGCCCCACCAATCCGCCCTCGTCTGCCCTCGTCCGCCACCGCGCAGCAGGCGCGGTCCGCACCACAAATCGGCCCCACCTTCCCTTCCAGCTCGCCGGGTCTAGCCGCACCGGGCCCGCATAGCTACTGCAGGGCAAAGCCAGAAAGCCGCTGCGCCAAAATGGCACCTGATAGACGATCTCGCTCCGCCCACGATACGACCGCCAGACCGCCCGGGAGCCCGCCCAATCGCCGGACCAGCGCGCCGCTTGCCCGCCCTCTCGCCGGCCCTTACCATGCGAGCGCGGGGTCGCGGGCGCCAAACCCACCCGCGTCTCCCCGTATCCGAGCCAGCAGCATGCCTGCCTCCAACGACGCCCCCGGCGCCAGGATCACCGCCATGTGGCGCCGGCTCAGACCCCTGCCCGGGGGCCGCTGGATCTTCAGCCGGATGCTCGGCTGGATGGCCCCGTACACCGGGTCCATGGGCGCGACCATCCAGGAACTCGGCCCCGGCTACTCCCGATGGACCCTCCGCGACCGGCGCCGCGTCCGCAATCACCTGAACTCGGTTCACGCCGCGGCCCTCGTGAACCTGGCCGAGGTGGCCAGCGGCACCGCCATGCTCGCCGGACTTCCGCCGGGCACCCGGGGTATCGTCCGCAGCCTGTCCATCGAATACCTCAAGAAGGCCCGCGGCACCCTGTCCGCGGAGTGCCGGTGCGCCCCCCCGGCCGTGGACCGGGAGACCGATTACACCGTCCACGCCACGGTCACCGACGCTACGGGAGCCCCCGTAGCCACGGCCAGCGTGGTCTGGCGGCTGGCGCCGAGCGGCGAGCCCAACGCCCGGCCCGCGGAACCGACTGCGTGACCGACAACGCGCTGTGCCGGCAGGCGGGCATCGAGGTGCCGCTCATCTGCGGCGCCATGTACCCCTGCAGCAACCCGGAGCTGGTGGCCGCCGTGTCCGAAGCCGGCGCCATCGGCATCGTCCAGCCCATCTCCCTCACCTACGTCCACGGCTACGACTACCGGCAGGGACTGCGGCACATCAGGTCGCTCACCGGCAAACCGATCGGCATGAACGCCCTCATCGAGGCGTCCAGCCGGACGTATCGCGAACGCATGGAGCGCTGGATCGACATCTCGCTCGAGGAGGGGGTCCGGTTCTTCGTCACCTCCCTCGGAAACCCGCGCTGGGTCGCGGAGCGGGTGCACCGGGTGGGCGGGGTGGTCTATCACGACGTCACCGAGCGCAAATGGGCGCAGAAGGCCGTGGACGGGGGCGTTGACGGCCTGATCGCGGTAAACAGCCGGGCCGGCGGACACGCCGGCAACCTCACCCCACGGGAGCTGTTCGACCAGCTGCACGACCTCGGGCTGCCCCTGGTGTGCGCCGGCGGCATCGGCGGCCCCCGGGCTTTCCGCGAGGTCATCGACATGGGTTACGCGGGCGCCCAGCTCGGTACGCGGTTCATCGCCACCACCGACTGCAATGCCGCCGAAGACTACAAGCGGGCCATCGTGAACGCCGGCGAGAACGACATCGTGCTCACCGAACGGCTCACCGGCGTGCCCGTGGCGGTGATCAACAACGCCTACGTGAAGCGGCTGGGCACACGGTCGGGACCGATGGCCCGCTGGATGCTGCGCCACCGGCGCACCAAGCACTGGATGCGGAACATCTATGCGGTGCTCTCGCTCTGGCGGCTGAAGAAGTCGCTGCACGCCGGCGTGGGCGCCGAGGAGTACTGGCAGGCCGGCAAGAGCGTGTCGCAGATCCATGCCATCGAGCCCGCGGGCCAGGTAGTGCGCGAGTTCGCGGCCGCGCTCCGCTGACGGCGGCCGCGATCAGCCGATGAGCACGCCGATGTCGTACAGCGCATGGGTCCAGGCGGTGATGCCGAAGCCGCGGGTCAGGTAGAGGGCGCTGAACGCCACGCCGCTGATGGCCCGGAACACGAACGACTGGAGCTGCAGCGGCTCGCCGTACGGCCCGATGTAATGAAAGGCCGAGAAGGCGAGGGCGCCGATCACCGTGGCGATGATGCCCGACGAGAGCCGGCCGAGCCCCAGCACCGCGCGGGCGCCCATGGCCAGCCCGCCCACGAGGAGCACCCGGAAGAGCAGTTCTTCGTACAGCCCCGCCCCCAGCGACAGCATGAGCCGCGTGGGCAGGTCCATGTTCTGGATCGGCCCCATCATCAGCGGCCGCAGGTGTCCGAGCAGCTCCGCCGTCGCGGTCCCCACCACGAGACCGAACGCCACCGACAGCCCCGCGGCTTCGGCGAGCATGAGCGCGAACGTGGCCGGCCGCACGCTCCCCGAGCGCTTCATGTCGCGCCGCACCAGCACCACGCAGGCGATCATCACCAGGGCCATCATGGCCGTGGGCCCCCAGGGGCCGAGCAGGGCGTACGATGCCTCGCGCAGTATTACGTCCGCGCCATTGCGGACGTCGCCGCCGTTCACGCGCACCGGGCGCGCCACCGCCAGCGCTTCGTAGAACAGCAACAGCGGCAGCGCGAACAGCAGGCTGTAGCGCGGAGAACGGCTCGCCGCCCAATACGACTGGCGGCGCGACCCGGCGGCGGCGACGGCGGTGGATTGCGGCATCACCCAAACCTACGCGCCCGCCGGTTGAAAGTTGCCCGGCGGCGCGCGTCCCCCGGCCGGCGGGGTACCGCCGGGGCGTGCGCCGGCCCATACTCCGCCGTTCCACCAGCCAAGCACCGCCAACCGTCTACCGTCCACCGCACATGGAACTCCCAGATCTCACCCGCTTCGACCTCGGCTTCTCCACCCGCGACGACGACGACCGCTGGCTGCCGGCGGCCGCCGACGAGAGCGAGGGGTACGACGTGCGCGCCTGTCTGCCGGCCGACGACGCGGGCGTCACTCCCGAATCGCTGGCGCTGGCGCCCGGGGACGAGGCGACGGTGGGCACGGGCTTGTACGTCACGCAGACCTTCCCCAAGCACGTGGCCATGCTGGTGTTGCCGCGCTCGTCCACGGGCAAGCGCAGTCTGACCATCCGCAACTCGCCCGGGCTCGTGGACCGGGCCTACGTCGGGCGCGAGATCAAGCTCATGCTGCGCAACGACGGGCGCGAACCGCAGGTGGTGACGCACGGCGAGCGCATCGCCCAACTGGTGTTCGTGCTCTGCGCGCACCCGCGCGTGATCCGTACCCCGCCGCTCGATGCGGAAGCGACCGGCCGCGAGGGATTCGGCTCCACCGGACGTTTCTGAGGCGTTCCCGGCGGCGCGTGGCACGGCTCCGGCCGCGATACTAGTTTTGAGGCGACGGCGCGGCGGCTCCCGAGCGGGACCTCGGGCCGTCGCGCCACCCTACCCTTCAGGAGACCCCATGTTCGCTCGCGCCATCACCCCCGCGGCGCTCGCCTGTGCGTTGGCCCTGCCCGTCGGCATCGCCGGCGCCCAGAGCTTCCACTACGCGCCGGGCACCAACCAGTACCGCATGTCCGTGGAAGCCAAGATCACGCAGACCGTGATGGGACAGTCCAACGAGACCGACATGTCGTCGGGGCAGAAGTTCACCATGGCCCTCGCCCGCCAGGCGTCGGACACGCTGGCGATGACGGTCACGATCGACTCCATCGCGCAGAACATGGGCCAGATGGGACCGGTGCCCGGCATGGCCGCTCTGATCGGCAAGCAGGTCAAGGCGACCCTCTCGCCAGCCGGTGAGTTCTACGCCATGAACTCGCCCGGTGTCGACAGCGTGGCGGCGCTCGCCAGCGTGGCCGACCAGCTCGTCCACGTGCTGCCGCGGATCCGCATCGCGCTCGCCGCCAAGGCCACGTGGACCGACACGACGAACTCCTCGCAGTCGCAGGGCGGCCTGGAGGTCAAGCGGCAGGTGATCTCGGTCTACACGGTGCAGGGCGACACCACCGTCGGCGGGACGACGGCATGGAAGGTGAACCGCGCCTCCACGGCGACGCTGTCGGGCAGCGGCCAGATCCAGGGCCAGCAGGCGTCCATGGACGGCACGTCGAAGGGCACCGGAATGGTGCTGCTCTCACACGACGGCATCTTCCTCGGCGGCATCGGACAGGAAGATCAGGCCGTGAAGCTCACGCTCACCGACGCCGGCGTCGCCTACGACATCGGCACCAGCGCCACGTCGAAGATCGAGCGCGTGAACTAGGGGTTGGCGGCCGCGGCCGGCGCGATCCGGCCGCGGCACTCCCCGAACCCGATGCGCACGCGCCCTTCGCGTGCGCAGTAGGCGCGCAGCGCCACCTCGTCGCCATCTTCCAGGAAGGCCCGCGATTCCCCACCGGGCAGGACGAGCGGCTCGGTGCCCTTCCACGTGCGTTCCAGCAGGCAGCCGCGCGACTCCTTGGCCGCCCCGGACACAGTGCCGCTGGCGAGCAGGTCGCCCGGGCGCAGGTTGCACCCGTTGCTCGCGTGGTGCGCCACGAGCTGCGCCACCGTCCAGTACATGTCGGTGAAGCTGCCGCGGCTCACCAGGAAGGGCGGCGTGCCGGCGGCGCGCATTGCCGCCGTGGTAAGCCACACCTCCAGCGCGATGTCGAACCCGGCGGCTTCCGGCGCGTCGACCAGGTGCGGCAGCGGCGCCGGATCCCCCTCGGCGCGACGGAAGGCGGGCGCACGGAACGGCGCCAGCGCGTCCACGGTCACCACCCAGGGCGAGGCCGTGGTGGCGAAGTTCTTGGCCAGGAAGGGGCCGAGGGGCTGGTACTCCCAGGTCTGTATGTCGCGCGCCGACCAGTCGTTGACGAGCCCGAGACCGAACACGTGCGCCTCGGCGTCGGCCACTGGGATCGGTGTCCCGAGCGCGTTGCCGGCCCCGATGTACGCGCCGACCTCCAGCTCGTAGTCCAGGCGCCGCGACGGGCCGAAGCGCGGCGCCGCCGTCGCATCGTCGCGGCTCTGGCCCCACGGGCGCACCACGGCGGCGCCGCTGGCCACGATCGACGACGCCCGCCCGTGGTAGCCGATCGGGACGTACTTGTAGTTCGGCAGCAGCGGCTGGTCGGGGCGGAACATCGATCCGACGTTCGTGGCGTGGTAGATGGACGCGTAGAAGTCGGTGTAGTCGCCGATGTGCGCGGGCACGGAGAGTTCGGCGTCGCCGATCGGCACCAGCGCCAGCCGTACCGACGGCGCGGCGTCGGCGCCCTGGCGCAGCAGCGCGCTCAGCGCGCGCCGCAGCGCCCGCGCCGGCCGCGGACCGAGCGCCATGAGCGCGTTCAGCGCGTCGGCGTCGCAGGCATGCGCCGCCGCCAGGGCATCGCCCGTGACGAGGCCGAGTGTGGCCAGCGCGCCGACGTCGAGCACCATGTCGCCGATGGCCACGCCCACGCGCGGCGGCTTGCCGCTGCCCCGTTCGCGAAACACGCCGAACGGCAGATTCTGGATCGGGAAATCGGTGCCCGGCGCGTTGGCGCTCTCGACCCAGGAGCGCAGCGCCGCATCGTGCGTCTCGTCCACCGCCGCCGTCACAGCAGTCCCAGCCGTCGCAGGTCGTCCACCGGCTCGTTGAAGGAGCAGGCGCCGAACGAGACGGCGTCGTGCCGCGCCAGCCGCAGGGCCTCGACGTCGACGGAATGGCCGTGCCAGGCGATCCGGTCGGCGTCGACGCGAATGGCCAACGGGTCGCGCTCGTCGAGCAGGTCGAGCGCGCCGGCGTCATCGAGACCGGCGCGCATCAGCGCGGCCGCGAGCAGCACGTTCAGAAAGCCGTACATGACGGCGCGCGGCGCGCCGGGTTCGTAGGTGAGCGGATACTCGGCGCGCAGCGGGTGGTGGAGGCCGGCGGTGGCCTTGAACGCGACCTCGTGTTCGAGGCAGCGGCGGAGGAATCGCACCACGTGCCGTGGACCTGGAATGGCGTCCGGCGTCAGCCCCCCGGTGCGGATCTTGGCCTTCGCCCCGATCTCGCCGATGGCGGCAATGAGCGGCCCGGGGTCTTCGACTACCGGCACCTCGACGAACGCGTCGTATCCCCCGACGAATTCGCCGACGGCCACGATCTCGTCCGGGCGCGTGGCGCGCAGTTCGACGGTGTCGACGTGGACGGCGCCGCGGCGGACGTCGCGATGCCGGTCGTTGAACCGGCCGATCGAGCCGGCGTCGAGCTCCGCATCGGCGCCGAGCAGGGCGCTGAGGGCCCACGACCGGGACGCGGCCTGCGGCAGGATCTCGCCGCCCGCCTCGTCGAACTCCTCGAGCCGGCCCGCCGGCACGATGAACCGGCCGAGCATCCACGCCTCGGAGCCCTCGCGGTAATCGGCGTAGGCGCGCACCGCGTCGCCCATGGACAGCCGCGCCGGCGGGAAGAGCCCCGCGTAGTCGACGACGCGCGCGAGCAGTGCGGCGAGAGCCGGAGACGCGGAAGCCGGGGCCGTCACGAGTGCGCGGCCTTCCGGCTGGCGTGGCGGCTGGGCGCGTGATGGTGCAGCGGCGTCGCGCCGCTGCGCTTTGCTTCCCAGCGCTTGGTCAACTTCCGCCGGCGGTCGACTTTCACGATCGTGCCCCGGCAGTTGGCGCTCCCGCACCGGCAGTGGTAGAGCGCCAGATCCTCCTCGGTGTACTCGGGCAGGTGCTCGAACTGGTAGTCGTACGCGAGCTCGGCGCCCTTGGGGATGTCCTGGATCGCGAAGATCCAGATGTGGCCGCGTTCGATGACGGCGTCACAGTTCGGATCGCACGAATGGTTGATGAACCGGGCCGCGTTGCCCTGGTGCGCCGCGTCGATGACGGTGCGCTGGTTCAGCGTGAAGAGAAAGGTGTGGTGGCGAACCGACGGATCGTCATCGGGATAGCGACGGTCGGCTTCGGCGCTCGTGATGCGCTCGCCCACGTACTCGATGATGCGCGTCCCCTTGGGAATGTCCACGATCGCAAAGGCGCCCGTGCCTTGAATGCGCGAGCGGCGAAGCCGGAACCAGCGGTTCGGCCGCCGCCCGGCGGCTGTGCGTTTCGTCATGACCTGCCGGTAAGAGCGTGAGGAGGATCAGACGGCGTCCGGCCGCTCCTTGCGATATGCCTCGGTGGTGTGGCGAAGGGCCAGCAGCGCCGAGGCCTCGAATTCGAACTCCATGGCCAGCGTGGCCAGCAGCTGGGAGTCGTGGTGCTGGAGCTTGCGCGCCGCCTGGTCGCAGGCGTTGTGGCGCCGCAGGTAGTCGCGGGCCGCCACGGCCAGGGCATTGGCCCGCTGGTGCCAGGGCTCGGCGGTGGCGGCATCGCCGGCGGCCGCGCGCTCGTACGCGTCGAGCAGCCGCCCGAGGCCGTCGTGCATCACCTCGCAGAACTGCTGCGCGAACGTCACCTCGATCTCGACGTCCGATTTCTCGACGATGCGAGCCACGCGGTCGTGCTGGCGGCAGCATTCGGACGCGGCCCGGCACATCGCGTCGGCGATGGCGACGCGGGAACTCGGCGGATCGGACGCCGGCGCGGCGGCCGCGGCGGACTTGGTCTTCGGCATGAGCGGCGGGAGTACGGGTGGGAAGCGCACGCCGGCAGACGTCGCCGGCGCGTCGCACGTACGGTGCAAGATGGGCGGGCCATGGCGCAAATGGTAGTGCTTCCAGGGCCAGTGCCCGGCCCGCGGCCCCCCCGGCCAACCCCCCGCGGCGCTACTTGGCGGCCCGTTCCCGGTAGGGCCGGCGCCGTTTGCCCTGCCGCGCCTCGCGCCCCTGCAATTCGTCGACGTGGATGCCGAACATGACGGTCCGGAAGGGCACCGGATCCCCCGGCTTCAGCGTCGTCGGCAGGAACCGCCGCAACAGGTCCAGCGCGCGCTCGAACTGCGCCACCTCCGCTTCGGCACCCTGCGCCGCCAGCAGATAGACGGTGCCGTGCGCGACGACGCTGCGCCAGTCGAAGATGTCGTGCACCTCATCCACCTCGAACGCCACGTAGGGATGGTGCCCGATCGTGTCCAGCTTGCTGCCCTCCGCGGTGCGTCCGAAGATCCACCCGTTATCGAACGCATAGTGAATCGGCTCGATGTCGGTGCGGTCCTTGAACGAGAAGGCGACGCGGCCGACATGATTCACGGCCAGCAGGGCCTCACACTCTTCCGGCGTCAGCTCGCGAAATGTGGGCACGGTCATGCGATGGTCCTCGGGGGATGCGCGACGGCTCCTCAATCAATTCTACGGAGCCGGACCCCTGGCTGCCAGCGGCCGAAGCCCTACGCGATGTCCTGCGGCAGCCGGTAGCCGCGCCCGCGGATCGCCACCAGCAGCGTCGGCACCACGAACAGCGTGATCGGCGTGGACAGCCCCAAACCGCCGATCACGGCCAGGGCCAACGGTTTCTGCAATTCGCTCCCCGCGCCGAGCCCCAGCGCCAGAGGGAGCAGTCCGAACAGGGTGCAGAGCGTGGTCATGAGGATGGGGCGCAGCCGCACGCGGGCCGCGTCGAGGATCGCCGACTCGAGATCCATGTCGTTGTGCGTCATCCGCCAACGGGTGAAGTCGAGCAGGATGATGCCGTTCTTCACGATGAGTCCCACCAGCAGGATCATTCCCATCAGCGATGACACGTTGAGCGCGGTGCCGGTGACCAGGAGCAGCGCCATCGCGCCCACGAACGACAGCGGCGCGGCCAGCAGGATCGAGAGCGGCTCGACGAACGACCGGAACTGGATCAGCATCACGGCCACCACGCTGGCCGCGGCCAGCGCCAGCACCAGGAGCATCTGCCGGAAGGCGTTCTGCTGGCTCTCGTACTGGCCGGCCAGTTCCACGCGCACGCCACTCGGGGCCGGGTGGGCGGCGAACACGCCCTTGACGTCCTTGATGACGTCTCCGAGCGCGCGATCGCCCAGGTCCGAGGTCATCGTGATCATCTGCTGCTGGTTCTCGCGGGTGAGTTCGCTCCGCGACTCGACGCGCGAGATGGAGGCCAGCGAGGCGAGCGGCGCGGTGCCGCCGCCGGACCGAACGACCGGAATCGTCCCCAGATCCGCCGGGTTGTAGCGCACGGAGTCGGGCGCCCGCACGCGAACGCCGATCACGCGGTCGGGCAGGTACATCTGGCCCGCGGGTGCCCCGAGCAGGGCGGCGGCCACCTGCCCCGCGACATCGGCCGGCGTGAGCCCCAGCCGGGCCGCCTGCGCCTCGTGCACGTGCACCGCCAGCTCCGGAGTCGGGTCCACCACGCCGTCGAACAGGTCTTCCACGCCGGGCACGTTCCCGACCGGGTCCTGAAGCGACGCCGCGTACGCCTCGAGCGAGTCGAGGTTGCCGCCGAACAGCTTGATCTCGACGGGATTGGTGACGCCGGCCATGTCGTTCAGCGCGTCGGACAGGATCTGCACGAACTCGATGCGCACATGCGGCGTCGCGACGGCGAGCGTGTCCCGCAGTTGGGCGATGACCTGGAAAATCGTCCGGCTCCGCTGGCTCGGCGGCACCAGCCGCACCGTCATGTCGCCGCGGTTCTGCTGCGTGGCGAACAGCCCCAACTCGGCGCCCAGGCGCCGGGAGGTGCCGGCAACCTCGGGCACCTCGGACACGATGTGTTCCACCTGCCGCAATTCCCGGTCCGACTCGGCCAGCGACGTGCCCTGCGGCAACCAGTAGTCGAGGATGAACGCCCCCTCGTCCATGTCCGGCAGGAAGCCGGTGGACGCCGTGCGGTAGCCGAGGTATCCGCCCGCCACGAGCACCACGCCGGCGGCGAGCACCCAGCCCTTGTGGTGGAGCACCGCGCCCAGCGCCTGTTGGTACCGGTCGGAGAGCGCATCCACCGCGCGCCCCACGGCGTGCAGGATGCCGCGCCCCGCCGGCGTACCCGCCGCCGGCTCAAACTCGGCGTCGCGCTCGGTCACGTACTGCTCGCTGAGCAGCGGGATGATCGTGAACGCGAGCACCAGCGATACGAGGACGGCAATGGTGAGCGTGAGCGACAGCGCCTTGAAGAACTGGCCCACCACGCCCTCGAGCAGCCCCAGCGGCAGGAACACGACCACCGTGGTCAGCGTGGACGACGTCACGGCCCAGATCAGCTCCTGCACCGCCTCGCGAATGGCCGACGTCCGGTCGGGATCGAGATGCAGGTGGCGGACGATGTTCTCGGTGATCACCACCGCGTCGTCGATCACCAGTCCGATGGCGATCGCCATGGCCCCCAGCGTCATCAGGTTCAACGTCTGGTTCAACATCCCCATCACGAACAGCGTGATCATCATCGTGAGGGGGATGGACGTGGCGCTGATCGCGGTGATGCGGACGTGGCGCAGGAAGAGCAGGAGGATGATGATCGCCAGCACCGACCCGATGATGATCGCGTCGCGGACGGACTTCACCGCGTCGCGCACCAACTCCGACTGATCGTAGACCGGTTTGAGATGAACGCCGGGCGGGAGCGTGGCGGAGATGGTGCGCATGGCACTCGCCACGCTGTCGGCGATCGCCAGCGTGTTGCCGCCGATCTGCCGCGTGATGTTGATGAGCGCGGCGGGACGCCCGTCGCCGGCGATGACCGTGGTATGGTCCTCGCTCCCCATGGTCACCGTGGCGAGGTCGCGCACGCGCACGCCCGGCGCGACGACCACGCCCGCGATGTCGTCCACGGCGTGCGCTTCATTCGCCGTCACCACCAGGAACTGCTGGTAGTCGCGGTCCACGCGGCCGATGGCGTTGACTCCGATCGCGTGGCTGATGGCCGCGCCGAAATCGTCGTAGCTCATGCCGTGCGCGGCCAGCCGCACCGGATCGGCCACGACCTCCACTTCGCTGACGTCGGAGCCCTGCACCTCCACCTGCCCCACGTTCGGCACGCGGGAAACGATCGGCTTGATCTGGTAGCGAGCGATGTCGTACAGCTGCGCCGGGTTGCCGCCCTCGACGTTGTACGAAAGGATCGGGTAGACCGACGGCGTGATCCGGTCGGCGGTGACGGTGACCCCCGGCGGCAGGTCCGGCTGCACCTCGGCGATCGCGGCGCGCACGAGCTGCAGCGCGTAGATCATATCCGTGTTCGGCGCGAACAGCATCTGGATCTCGGTCTGGCCGCGGATCGACTTGGAATCCACGCGCCGCACGTAGAGCACCGTGCTGAGCGCTTCCTCCAGCGGCCGGGTGACGCTGAACATCTGCTGCTGCGCGCCCAGCGCGGAGCCGCCGGCGAGGACCGTGACCCGCGGGAACTGCAGCTCGGGATAGATGGCCGACGGGAGCCGCGTGGCCTCCCACAGGCCGGCGGCGCTCAGCAGCGTGACGGCCAGGTAGAGGAATCGCCGCTGCGACGCGACGATTCCGAACATCGACCGCTGTCCGCTCACGGCTTCTCCCGGACGATCTTCGCGCTGTCGGTGACGCCGTAGGCGCCGTAGGTCACCACGGTCTCACCGGCCGAGAGCCCCTTCACGATCTCCACGTACTGCTCGCCGCGGGCGCCGATCGTCACGTCGCGCGCGTGCGCCATTCCGGTCGAGTCCACCACGAACACCCGGTATCCCTCCCCCTCCGGCACGAGCCCTTCGAGCGGCACGGCGATCGCCTTCGGGTGGGTGCCGACGGCGATGCTCCCCATCACGGTCTCGCCCACCGTCAGCGGCCGCGTCGGGCGCGCGACCACGACACGCACCGGCACGGTGTGCGTGGCCGAATCGAGCTCGGCGCCCACGCTCGCCACCCGCCCCGTGCCCAACGATTCGCCGGACGGCGACTGTCCCGCCGCGACGGCCACCGCCTGGCCGGCCCGCACTCGCCCGGCCTGATCGGCGGTGAGCTGCAGCGTCACGTCGAGCGCGTGCGGATCGGTGACTTCCACGAGCATCGTGTTCATGTCTGCCGACGCGCCGAGCACCGCGGTCATGACCGTCACCACGCCGTCGATCGGCGAGCGCAGGGTGGAGAGTTCCTGGTCGCGCCGCGCCGCGACCTCGGCCGCCTTGGCCTGGGCCAGCGTCGCCGACGCCTGTTCGACGTCCTTGCGCGCGGCGATGCCCTCCTGCGCCAACCGCTGCGCGCGGTCGTACTCCTGTTGCGCGTTTTCCAGCCCCGCCTGCGCGCTCTGCAGAGCGGCGGCGAAGGTCTGCTGCTCGAACTCGACCAGGGGATCGCCGGCCTTCACCGGCTGGCCGACGGCCACGAACACGCGGGACACACGCGTCGGCGCCGGCGCGGCCATCGCCGCGAAGTGCCCCGGGCGCTGGGTCACCTCGCCAATGGCGGCCACGGTCTCGATGAAGTCTCGCCTGCCCACCACGGCGGTGTGCGCGCCCACGACCGGTTGGATCTCACCGGACGTGCCCTCGCCGGACGGGCCTTTCGAGCAGGCCGCGACGGCGAGCAGTGGGAGGAGCAACGATGCGTATTTCGTCATGGGGTGCGGGGGGCCGAAGCCGTGAGAAGTCGCAACGCCGCCGCGGCCGCGTTGGCCGTGCCGACGTCGAGGATGTACTGGCCGAGGGTGTCGCGGGCGTTGCTCTGGGCCTGGAGCACCGTGGCAACGGGAGCGGCGCCCTCGCGATACGCGGTGAGCGCCATCGCCGCCACGCGGTTGGCGCTCGCCAACAGGGTGCGGTCGCGCGCCACGCGCTGCAGGGCAATGGCCCGCGCCTCGCTCACCCGGGCAATGTCGCGCTGGCTCTCCAACTGCGTGAGCCGCAACTGCGCCCGGGCCCGGTCGCGCTCCGCTTCGGCCGCCGCCACGCCGCTGCCGTTGCGGTTGAATAGCGGCAGCGGAATCGCCAGGCCGACCAGCGGCAGGAACCCGCTCTGGGTGGGATCGTGGTAATCGACGCCCAGCTGCAGCGACGCCGATCCCCACACGCTGCGCCGCTCCGCACGCACTGCTTCGTCGGCCGCCGTCACCGCCTGCTCGGCGGCGCGCACGGCGTAGGGCGTGCCGCCCGCCGCCACGCCGGTGTCGGAGAGCGAGAGCGTGTCGGCAAGGCTGATCGTCACCCGCGTGCTCGGCGCGCCCATGACCGTCTGGAGATCGAGCAGCGCCGACGTGGCGTCGAGCGAATCCGCGAGCGCCTGATTCTCCTGCTGCCCGGCGGCGATCGCCGCCAGTTCGACGTCGAGGTCGCTGGCGTCACCGACGGCGCGGCGCGCCACGGCCATCCGGCGCAGTGAATCGGCGTCCAGCGCGTTGCGCCGCGACAGCCGCGCCCGCGCGTCGGCTACCACGGCGTTCACGTACGTTGTCTCCGCGTCGAACACCACCGCCGCCCGCTCGAGGGCGAACCGGTCGAGCGACGCGCCGTGGGCGGCACCGGCGCTGGCGATGCGGGCGCTGCGCAGCCACGGGAAATCCAACGGGATGTCGGCGTAGATGTGGCGCTGCGGCGCGTCCTTGGTGGCGCTCAGGTTGAGCGTCGGATTGGCATAGGCCCGCGCGCCGAGCAGCGCCGCCCGCGAGGCCGCGGTGTCGGCCGCCGCCAGCGGCAGGCGCGGCCCCGCGGCCAGCGCCGCCGCGACGGCATCGGCGCGCGTCACCGGATGCTGCGCACCGGCCGGACGGGCCGTCATCACGAGAATCGCCGCGCACGCCGCGGCGAAGGGAAATCGCACCATGGATCCGTCGGTAGAAGATCGCACGAAGGCTATCGCCATCACCTGTCAGGTCGATGACACGGGAGCGCGCGCATACCGCGGAAACGACACCTCCGCGCGCGTGCCTTCGCCCGGCGTGGAGGTGAGTTGGATGTCGGCGCCGTGCTCCCGCGCGATCCACTGCGCGATCGAGAGCCCGAGGCCCGCGCCCTCGGCGCGCACGCGGGCCGGATCGCCGCGGAAGAAGCGATCGAACACGTGCGGGAGGTGCTCGGGATCGATGCCGATGCCGGTATCGGCGATGACGAGCAGCGGCCGCCCGTCGCGCTCCGAGACATCGACGCGCACGCGGCCGCCCGCCGGAGTGAACTTGACGGCGTTCTGCAGCAGGTTCATCACCAGCTGGCGGACGAGCGTGGGATCGGCGTCGATCGTCGCCTGCTCGAACTCGCCGATGTCGAGCACCACGCCCTTCGACGCGGCGAGCGCGCTGGCCGCCTCGGCGGCGTCGAGCGCGATGTCGTCGAGAAACGCCTTCTGCTTGCGGATCGGGCGCTCCCCGGCGTCGGCGCGGGCCAGCGTCAGCAGATCGTCCACGATCCCACCCAGCCGCTCCGCCTCGCGCTCCACCGAACCGAGAGCGCCGCGATACTCCTCGGCGCCGCGGTCCTGCTGCAGCGTCACCTCGGCCGTGGTCCGGAGCACCGCCACCGGCGTGCGGAGCTCGTGCGCGGCGTCCGCCATGAACTGGCGCATCTGGGCGATGTTGCGCTCCACGGGCTCGGTGGACTTTCGCGACAGGAAGTAACCGCCGGCGGCCACGAGCACGAGCGCCGCCAGCGCCGCGCCGCCGAACGACACGATGAGCGCCGCGTACTGGTCCTCCAGCTCCACCTGGTCGGCGACGACCACCGTGACCATGGGTGTGCGGCTCGGCAGCCTGAATCGCTCGGCGTGCAGCAGCAGGTTGCCCTCGTGCCGCACGTGCCGCCGCTGATCGAAGCGCCCCGACGCCGCCGCCAGCCGGGCCGCGGTGCGAATCCAGTCCGGAGCGACGGACGGCTTCACCGGCGTGCCCGCCGTGTCAAACAGGAAGAGGTCGCGGTCGGGAATGTGCAGTTCGTCCACCGCGTCGACCACCGACCCGCGGGCGGTGAGCGCCTCCTGCTCCCGGATGCGGGCCGCGCGCTGCAACTCCAGCGTCGCCTGCTCCAGCGAGGCGCCGAGTTGGCGGGCGAACTGGCGGCGAATGACGACGAACAACCCCAGGCCGAGCAGCACGAGGATGAGCCCGAGGGTGACCACGTACCACGCGGTGAGGCGCAACCGCAGCGCGGTCAGCGGCTGCATGGCCATGGTCAGGGCCCGAACCGGTAGCCGGCGCCGCGCAGGGTGTGGATGAGCTTCGGTTCGAAGTCGTCGTCGATCTTGCGGCGCAGCCGGCGCACGAGCACCTCGAGGACGTTGGTGAACGGGTCGTGATTCTCGTCCCAGACGTGGGCGGTAATCGCGGCGCGGTCGAGCACGTGGCCGGCGTGGCGGACGAAGACTTCGAGCAGCGCGAACTCCTTCGCCGTGAGTTCGATGTCGCGTCCGGCGCGCTGCACCTGGCGGGTGGCGAGGTCGACCGACAGATCCGCCACGTCCACACGTTCCGCCAGCACGGCCGGCGCGCGGCGGGCGAGGGCGCGCACGCGCGCCGCGAGTTCGCGAAAGGCGAAGGGCTTGGCGAGGTAGTCGTCGGCGCCGGCGTCGAGGCCGTGGACGCGGTCCTCCACGGCGTCGCGCGCGGTCAGCATGATGATGGGCGTCTCGATGCCGCGGTCGCGCAGTTCGCGGCAGAGGTCGATGCCGGATCCGCCGGGCAGCATGATGTCGAGCACGATCACGTCGTGCGCGCCAAGCAACGCGCGCTCGCGCCCCTCGCCGAAGGTGCCGGCGATGGCGGCCTCGATGCGCTGATCGCGGAAGCCGTCGCGCAGGGCGCGCGACAGCGCGGGATCATCCTCGACGATCAGTATGCGCACGGCGTGTGGGAAGTCGGGAAATTCACGAACGGGCATCCTCGCGGGGAAGAATATCCGATCCGCGACGGATCGCGGCATGGGCGAAGATGCGCCGCCGGCGCGCAAACGGAAAGCCGCCCGCGCTCAGATCCCGGTCAGACCCCCGGCCCGGATCGCCGGCACCGCCCGCGCGGAGCGCGGCTAGCGGGTGCCGAGAATGGCGTAGGTGCCGCGCGACTCGACGAGTTGCGTCATCACGTGGCGCTCGCGCTGCATGACGCAGGCGCTGTACCAGTCGGCGGCGCTCTCGGGGTCGTCGCAGACGATCGGCGTCGTCTTGCCGAACCGGAGCTGCGGGATCAGATGCCCGTAGATCTCGTGCGCCACCACGCGCTCGATGTACCGGTCGAACAGGGCCGTATCGGCGGCGCTGTGGCTGGCCGTGAGCGCGGCGCGCAGGTCGGAAAGCCGGATGATCACCGAGAAGTGGTCGATCGGGCGACCCGGTGCGTTGGCGGGCGTCAGCGGGTAGATGGCCGTGAGGGCCTGCCAGCCGGTCACGGAGCCGTAGCCCGGCGGCAACTGGTCCTTGAGCTGCGACGACGTGCCGATCACCACCGGAACGCCGGCCTGCTCGATGGCGACGATCGCGGAGTCGAAGGACGGCGACCCGCTGCGCAGCCGCTGCACCGTGGCCGCGAGCAGGGAGTCGCGGATCACCAGGTTCGGCGCGCTGAAGGGGGCGTTGGCCCGCGGCTTCGCCGGCGCCGCGCGGCGAACCGGCGCCGCGGTGGCGAAGGAACTGGCAACGGGCGCGAAGTCCGGCGCCTGCGGGAACGGAGCGTAACCGATCACGCGGTAGGCGGGCTCGTTCAGGGACAGCGACGCGCAGGCGGCGGAGGAGGCGAGTGCAGCAAGCGCAGCCCAGCGCGCGAACGAAACGCCGCCCCTGGCCAGGGCGAAGTTGCCGCGGCGTGCGGACCGCGCACGGCCGGAGCTGCGTTGCGGAGGAATTGGCTGCGTGTACATCGTGGACTCGGCGTCTGTCCGGGCGGGCGATTCTGATCGTTGCAGCGCGTCGTCGCAGCTGACGTCACACAGTTTGTGGCCTTTGAGGTGAGTGTCAATTGTCCAAGCGATATACTATGCACAATTCACGCTATACAGCGACAAGATGCCCGATTCTACGGGCATTTTTACCGAATCACGCGCTTTTTACCCGATAGTTGAGGACATTATTGCCGGGAGCAGTGTGTTACCTGGGACCGCAAGGAGTGGCGCGGCCACCGCGGTGGGAGCGGCCATTCGCCGGCGATTGACGCCCGCCGGTCCGCCCAGCATAGTGCAGCGTGGTCTCACCCTGAACACAGGATTGCATACATGCTTCGTCGCCTCGCCGTACCCGCGCTCGTTGCTCTGGTTGCCGCCGGTTGCGCTTCGGGGGGCGGACAGGACCCGGCTCCCGCGCCACGCACCGTCCTCGTGGACGAGAATGGGTCGGTGATGCGCACCGACGACGCGTCGGCCTCGGGCGTCGCATTCGCGGCGCCGGCAGCGAAGGTCTGGCCCGCGCTGCAGGCAGCCTACGCGGCGCTCGACATTCCGGTGACCGTGAACGACACGCGCGGCCATCAGATGGGCAATACGAACTTCTACAAGACGGGCCATCTGAACGGCATGCCACTGTCGCAGTTCGCCAACTGCGGGAACGGCCCAGAAGGGCCGCGCGCCAACTCGGCCCGCGTGTACTTCTCGGTGGTCACCGTGCTCACGGCAATCGACGCGACCCACACGAAGCTCGTGACCACGGTGACGCCGGTGGCGGTGGATATGAGCGGTACCACCAATGCGCGGCTGGATTGCGAGTCCACAGGCCAACTCGAGAAGATGCTGTACGACGTGGTGAACAAGGGGCTGGCGGCGAAGTAGGGCGCGGCGCGCGGGCCGGACGAGAACGACGAAGCGGCCAACTGGATTCCAGTTGGCCGCTCCTCGTTGATAGCAGGGGTGGGACTCGAACCCACGACCCCGGCATTATGAGAGCGGTATCGCTCTCTCGCACCGAGTCCCCTTCCCTCTCACGACGCAACACCAAGCGACACAGAACAACACCGACTGACACCGAGTTTGGTTCAGCCAGTGGTTCAGTGCGAACGCGGGCCCGCACAAGGGCCCCACAGGTGCGCCGACGGGTTCCTGAAAGCCTCCCGAGCGGCGTGGGCGCATACCGGCAACGGGATGCGGGGGTGTTGCCTGGCGGGCGCGGTACGGCCCGCCGGGTGCGCCCCAATCAAAGGCTTTCCGGGGGTGCGGGGGCAGAGCCCCCGCGCCCGGCGCGCAGCGCCGGGCCCCTTGGAAAGAACACCAGTAAGGTTTCCCCGCCCGCCTCCGGGCGAAGCGCACGAAACGCGATGTACGAGTTGGCCGACGTGCTTCGTCCCTTCCAGTCCCGGCGTGTGAGCAAGTGCGGACGCGTCCGGGTCGCGCACGAAGTTGAGATCGCGCTCCGGAATGGCAAGGCGCACTATCACGAACTGATGCGCTGCGCGAACGTTTGGGCCTGCCCCGTCTGCGGTCTGTCAATTCGGACGGGGCGCGCCGCCGAGGTTAGGCACGTCGTTGAATGGCACGGGCGGGATGCCGCGTATCTCCTTACGGCAACAATCGCACACGGCCTTGGCGACGACCTTGCCGAAATTCGACGCGCGGTAGCCCTTGCGTGGCGGAAGCTCCAGGCGGGCGAGCCGTGGAAGCGAATGCGCAAGAAATACCGGCTTGTGGGAGCGATTCGCGGCATGGAGGTGACCCACGGCGCGAACGGGTTCCACCCGCACCTCCACATCATTCTCCTGCTCCGGCGACTCGATGACGCGGAATTACGCGAACTGGAAACGTGGCTCGCAGGCCGTTGGGCTCGGGCAATCGTAGGCATTCTCGGTGAGTCGGCACGCCCGAACGCGGAGCGCGGGGTTGATCTTCGGATGTGCGCCAAGGCCGACTACATCGCGAAACTCGGCCTTGAAGTCACCGCGCCCGCCGGGAAATCGGGACGCGGGAGCAATCGGTCACCGTTCCAGGTCGCGGCCGATTTCGCGGCGGACGGCGACGAAGCCGACTTGGCTATCTGGTGGATGTACAGCAAGGGGATGTTCGGGGCGAAGATGCTGACTTGGACGCGCGGGCTTCGACACGCAGCGGGGCTCAATGTTAAGAAGACTGACGAGGACATCGTGGAAGGCGAGAGCGCAGAAGAGCTTACGGTTTCGCGCATACCGGGCGCTGAATGGGATGCGTTCCGCGATGTCCCCGGGATGAAGCTCGCCCTTCTTGTTGCGGCCGAGACCGAAGGCGAGCCAGCAATTCGAGCGATTCGCGCGCATCCGATGCCGCGACGCCGACAATGAACCTAGGCGTCAAAGGCGGCAAGGATTAACTAAGCGGGGTGCGACACGACCTGCCCTTCGCTCAACCTTGACTCATTCATGCTCCGTCGCCGTCCGCGGCGACGGAGCATGAACCGCTGATTTCACCCTTCGGCTACCCGTTCGTGCAGTTGGCATGCGTTCTTTCAGGCTCCGGCACTCACTTAAGCCAGAGAAGCGCCACGCAAGTTGACCTCCCGCGAACGGGGTACTGGATGGGCGCCTCAATCGGTCTGTAAACTTCGACACCCTCCAAGTCACTCACTTGGATGTTTTGTTCAAGCGAGGCGCTGTCGAGTGGGACATAGGCACCGTTCAGGTAGATGGAGCACTTCATCACGCTACGTCCCGAAATGACGTCAATGTCAGGGAGACGATTTACGTTCCAATGCAGCATCTGGTCGGCTGTGACGAATGCCGTTTGCGGAGCGAGCGCACTACGTTTTCGCTCGTAGAATCCGGCCCTTTCCAATTCGGGAAACGTGTCTGCCGGCTCACGCCCGCGACTGGCCTCAGTCTTCACGGCCGGCAGTGCAACGGCCTTCGACTCCGGAATCGCCAGAAGCCTAATGTCTACGAGCAACGTATCGTCAGTGGAGACTTGCACAAGACGGCGCGTCGAGATGTAGCCAAGCTTCAGCACCGTCAGCCGGTATGGCTCCGTGCGCACCGGGATTTTGATTGTTCGATGGCCGTCTGAGTCAGTGCGTACTACCGTGATGGTTGAATCGCCGGTTGCGAGCACTAACTCGGCATCGCCAATGCCAATCCGCGCAGTATCGGCCACCCGAACCATGACGATCGCGGAAGAGGTGAGTTGCGCAATCGTGGTTGAAACGGAAACGGTTAACATCGCAACTACGATTACAAAGCGTCGCACAATGCGCGACTGACCGGCGACATAGTATGCTTCTCGCCATTCGAGCAGCCCCTTGTGCCCTGGTGCTCGTCCGAGCTCGTCGAGCATCCTGCCCGAGTGCGGCGTCGACGTAGTGGCGCCTTCCGCGTGACCAGACAAGACTCTGAACGCGCCGCGGGCGGTATCAAGCCATCCCGGCACTCTCGGGATCAGACGCAACTCCCGGCCATTGAGCGACCTCCTTCTAGTCGAAACAACACATCGAATATCCACCCGGCGAAGGTCAAAATGCCGGCTTAGACTTGTGGCAGAGCGCGCATTCACAACTGATGAGCGTCTGCCCCTTCCGCCCGGTACGCGCTGCAGCTCATGACAGATCGTCCGACCACGAACAATTCGCTGCGCTGATCAACCACGGCGAGCTTTGGCGAGTTCACTCGTGATTATGGCCTCCAACGTCGAGTCGTCTGGCGGAGCGAAATACCGCATTCCATTGAGGACAATTGTCGGTGTGGCCTGTATTCCCATCTCCTTGGCAATTGCCCGCCCCTTCTCAATAGCAGCTACTGGTATCGTATCCTTGACACATTTTTCAAACAGCTTCTCATCGGGGACACGAGCCTCACGAGAAAATGCCGACCAGGACTTGAGTCCGAGGGAGTCCTGCTGTTGATAAAGCAAGTCGTGGAATGCTTCGAACCGTCCCTGGCTGCCGGCACACTCTGCCGCCCTTGCTGCTGCGGCCGCGGAGCGATGAATCGACGATAGCGGGAATTCGACGAATACGAGTGCCACGTCATGGCCAAACCTCCGGCGCGCCGCGTCGTAGCTCTGTTCAAATCTGCGGCAGAACGGGCACTCGAAGTCGCCAAATTCTACAATCTTTACGGCGGCGGATGAGTCACCAATCAACGTTCCACTGCGAAGCAGCTCTGGCCAATTCTTCACCGTCACCGGTTTCTGAGGTGCGCGGCGTTGGCCGCTTACATCCGAGGCGAAAAATTCATGGTGAACTACGCTCACCGCGAGCGCCAGAGCCGCAACGACGACCAGCGCATTTGCGGCCCGTTCAAATCGCTCAGTCATTATTCGTTCCTCTAGTCCGGCTAACAGGCTCCTCCATCCGCATTCAAGCTGTGCGCTCAGCAGGCCCGCGTCGCAATACACATGGGGCCTGCCGGCGCACTCTCTCCAGCGCGCGGCCAGTAGGTCCCGCGCTCGCCAAGGCTACGACCCTAGCACGTGCACTCGACAAAGCTGTCGCCGCCTGCTTGGCACTCATCCGGCGTAGCGTCCCCGAGGTCGCAAACGATGGGCGTGCCCCAGCCGTACATGAGACAAACGGTCCCGCAATCCCACTCATCGGACTCGAAACAAGCGCAACATCCTGTGATGCAACTGCCCATCGCCGCGTCTGCGCGCACAGACTGCCTGCTCCGCCCCATCGCCATGGACATCAGTCCCATGACAAGAACGGCGCTGCCGCGCAACAACATTCCATGTCGACGACTCATGATCCGTCCTCCCTGCTGAGGTTTACGCTCCGCCGGCAATCGCCGGCATCTATCGATCGGCTCGTGACCGAAACCGCGCCGCGACCTTGTCCGTCGCGCGGCCCCTTGCCAGCGGCCAACCATTCAGATCGACACATCGCGCGTGCATGTAGCAGGGCACTTTCCGACCTCGCTCGACTACGCTGCCTATTGGCGGACCAGGCGACGACCGCGGCAGATGCCTTGACCTTGGCTTACGCGCAGTCGCTGTCGTTCCATACGGATATGCGTGAAATTGCCGACTCGCCCCTTCACATACTGAGGCTAGCGTAGGGCGTTATGGAACATCTGTCAATATCGACGTAAGCCCGACAACTTCATCCCATCGCAAAGTTATTGCGCGCTCACCTACCCCAGAAACTCTGCAATTGTATGACGGGTCGGGCGATACATCGGCTCTGACGCATCTTCGTTCGGTGTCGTGGTTTTGAACACCGACGGTCCGGAGCGGTTGTCTCTGGGCGAGAGACAGCTCGCGAGACCGCGTTCCGGCGATGCCCCGAGGCGCAACCCAGGCAAGACCCTGGCGAAAACCCAAGCCCGCCCTGCGGAATCCGTTGCGGAAACGCTTGCAGAATCCTTTCGGAAACCCGTGCGGAATGGTCTGCCGGTTCTCCTGCTGGATACCGCCGGATTCCAGGAGTAGCGCGGAGCCGCCACGATTTCAGCCGCTACGCGAAGCCGAAAGGGAAGGAATAACTTCGGCGAAAACGGCTGCCTTGGCCTCAGCAAGAACGCTACGCGCAACGCCTACCATGGCCCCATCGAATTCACTACGGAATCCGCTAACGATTCGCGTAGGATGGGCAGACGCGAGTCTTGGTGGAGCCCCCACCACACCCCGGAGGTTCGCCGGTCCGCTCCCGGGAAAATTCCCGGCAATTCCCCGGAAAACCCCGGATGCTCGCCGGACGGGAAAAGCGGCCCGGAGGGCAGCAAAACTCCGCTCCGGTTCCTCGCGGTTTCCGCGTCCCTCGCGACCCAGCGCAAACGGAGCGTAAACCAGACCCCTTGACGGGTCCCCGGCCGGTGATATCTTCGGATATCGGACTCACCTTGGATATCAATGCCACGTCGCCCCGACACCTATTCCGCATACTGGATCGATATGTCCGGCACGCTCCACGGATATCCAGGCCAGAAGCGACTGCCGCCCGAAGGCCATAAAAAGGACGACTGGCACAAGCGACTCACCCCGGAAGCGGTCGCGCACACCACCGACGTAACAGGTTGGCGTACGCTTCTCGCCGGTGGAAAGGGTGCTCGGTGTGTTCTCGTCCACCGAGACCGACAAGGATTCCGGTGGGAGCGTGAGATCGGCCTCAACGACTACGTATCGCAAGGCGACGCTGCAAACCTGCTCGGCGTCCCGATCATGAAGATGAATCGGTGGGTCCGCGACAAGCGAATTAAGACTCGAAAGTACAACGACTTTCAGGTCATCCGCGTTGGTAACCTCTACCAGTTTGCGATTGATCAGCAGCTTGCAGTTCCAAGGGGACGCCGAAGCGTGATGGTCGCGGAAGGGGACGCGCTCGATCTTGAAAAGGACTACCGGCAACGCCCTCCCAAGCGCGATTCGCGAGTAGACCGGCTAATGGGGAAAGCTCGACGCTACTTGACCGAAAAGACATGGGATTGGCCCGACTCCGCGCATCCCGTGTTGGTTGAACTCGCCATCGAGCGCAAGTTGGAAGAAGAAATCGAACCAGATTGGAGCGAGAGAAAGCTCAAAAGTCGGATCAACAAAATGCTCACGGACTTCGACCCGAACGACCCAAGCTGGCAATGGCCAGACCCGGAAGCAGCCGAGCAGAGGAAGCGAATTGCGCTGGACCTAAACCGAGAGGGGGTGAGAGAGAATGAGCCGAATGTCAAAGGCTGAATTGGAGGCGGCGCTCGCCGAGCGAGACGAGGCACTTGAAGCGGCGCGTAACGTCATCGACAAAGCGCTTGGATGGGATGACGATGCCGACGAGGACGAAGACGAAAGCGACGAGGACGAGGACCCGGAGTAAATGACGATGCGCCCGCAGGCGGCTGGAAACCGTGCGAGCGCATTCGAGAGAGGAATCACACTAGCGAGATCGCGCCATGCGTACCCCTATTGTCGGAAAGATCGGCGGCCCCGATCCAGAAGTCAACGAGCGATTGGTCGATGCCAACGAGGCAGCGGCCATTTTGGGAATGTCTGCAAGTTGGATTCGCACCAGCGACGTTCCGTTCGTCCGTCTCGGCCGCTCGCGGCGTTACAGACCGAGAGACCTTCGCGACTACGCTGCCACTCACTTGTCTCACCAGCTCGTCGGAGGTGAACAGTGAGCACTCTCTATAGCCGGGGAGGCGTCTACTACGTCGGATTCCCCGACAGCGCGGGACGGTGGCACAAACGGACTACACGCACGCGCGACGCCTCGCTCGCTCGCCGCATGGCGCGCATGCTAGACGAACTTGGCCCGCGCGGCCGACAGGTGTGGGACTTGCTGGAGGCGGTCCGCGACGGCCGCCTGAGCGTCCCGCAGCTTTTCTCCGCACATTCGGCGAATGATCTGGACGGACTCCGGAAGCGGCTTGACGACACCGACGTGTCACCGCTTGTGGCGGACTGGCTGGCATCACTCGGCGGGAGAGTCGCCCCGGACACGGGAGAACACTACAAATTTCACGTCCGCTCGCTAATTCCCGAAGGCAAGCCGTTCCCTCGTTCGTCGCTCACGTTCGAACGGCTGGGTAAGTGGCTCGCTGACCTCGAACATTCGGACGGCACGCGCCGAAAGTATCACGCGGCAATGTCGTCTTTCTGCCAGTACTTGAAATTGCGGCGAGTGATCGGAGCGAACCCGATGCGCGACGTGAAGGCTCCGGCGCCGGGACGCCCGCGAGATCGCTATCTCGAACACGACGACGTTCTCAAGTTGGTGGATGCACAGGCGGAACCGTTTCGCACAATCTCCGCTGTTCTCCACGGCTCCGGGGCTGATGTCTCGGCGCTGATCGGCGTGGACCGTCGCGACATTGACACGAAGGCGGGAACGATACGGCTGCGGGGAACCAAAACCGCCTACCGTGATCGAACGAACCACGTCGAACCATGGGCACTCGCCTTCTTGCGCCGGTTCATCCGGTCGCGGCGGCTCCTTCCGAACGCGCCAGTGTTCCCGGGGATCAATCGGTGGGCAGTCAGCAAAGCCCAGAACGAAGCATGCAAGGCTGTGAAGATCGCGAACTACCAGGTGCGGGACGCCCGGCACACGTACGCGGTCAGGGCTGTCCGCGCGGGAGCACCCTTTGAAATCGTGGCCCGCCAGCTCGGACACCGGGACACCGCGATGGTAGCGCGGGTCTATGCCCGCTACCGGCCTTCCAGCGACGAAATCAAGCGGTTCCACGACCTCGCGGCTTCCCAGGACAAGCCGAGGGCCGCACGATGACTTCCCGCTCGAATCCCGACGCCAAGAGGGAACCGGCCCCGGAGCATGGTTCAGCCAATGGTTCAGCCGATTCCGAACAGCAAAATGCCCCGCCGGATCGCTCCGACAAGGCATTTGCTGACAAGGACTTACTTGATAGCAGGGGTGGGACTCGAACCCACGACCCCGGCATTATGAGTGCCGTGCTCTAACCACCTGAGCTACCCTGCCCCGTCTCCGGCCGCGAAAGCTAATCGCGGCCCCTACCGACAGAAACCGGCCGGCCCTTTCGGACCGGCCGGTTAATAGCGGGGGCGGGATTTGAACCCGCGACCTTCGGGTTATGAGCCCGACGAGCTACCAGGCTGCTCCACCCCGCGTCAGTGACTGAAAGGTAGCCGCCGGGGGGTGCCGGTCAAGGGTGGGACGGCGCGCTCGTCCGCAGCGCATTGAGGATCACCGCGACGTCGATCGCCTCCTGCAATAGCGCGCCCACCGTGGGCGCGATGTCCCCCCGCGCCGCGAACACCATCGCCACCGCGCTCAGCCCCAGCCCCACCAGAATGCTCTGCCGCGCCACGCGCATGGTCCGCTGCCCGATGCGGATCGCCTCCACCACGCGCGCCGGTTCGTCCACCAGGATCACCACGTCCGCCGCTTCCGCCGTGATCCCGCCCCCGTGGCCCGCCAGCGCGATCCCGACATCGGCCGCGGACAGCGCCGGCGCGTCGTTGGTCCCGTCGCCCACCATCGCCACGTGCGCGCCCTCGTGCCGCAACCGGTTCACCACCGCCACCTTGTCCTCGGGCAGCAGGTCGCCGTGTACCTCGTGGATGCCCACCGCCGCCGCCACGGCCCGGGCATTGGGCGTGTGGTCGCCCGACAGCAGCAACAGACGGCGCACGCCGAGCCCCGCCAACTCGCCGAACACCGCCGCCAGCCCGGGCCGGATCTCGTCGGCGTAGTCCACGATCCCCGCCAGCTGGCCGTCCACGGCCACGTACGCGCGCAATCCGTCGCCACCGCGCTCCAGCGCCGCGAGCGCCTCGGCCGTCACGCCGGGCTGCTCGAGCACGTACGACCGCGCGCCCACCACGACGTCGCGGCCGTCGACGTCGCCAGCGAGCCCCCGTCCAGCCGTCTCGTGCAGGTGATGCGCGGCCGGCAGTCCGTCCAGCCGCGCCTCCGCCGCGCGCACGATGCTTCGCGCCAGCAGATGCCCCGAGCCCTGCTCCACCGCGCCGGCGAGCCGCAGTACGTCGTCCTCGGTGAACCCCGCGGCCGCCACCACCCGATGCACGGCGGGCATGCCCACCGTGAGCGTGCCCGTCTTGTCGAAGACGGCGGTGTCGACGCGGCTCAGCTGCTCCAGCGCGCCGCCGTTGCGCACGATCACCATGCGCCGCGCCGCGGCGTTGATGCCGCCGATGATGGCGATGGGCGTGGCGAGGATCAGCGGACAGGGCGTCGCCACGACGAGCACCGCCAGCACGCGCACGGCATCGCCGGTCGCGACGTAGGCGGCTGCGCACACCAGCAGCGTCAGCGGCGTGAACCAGACCGCGTAGCGATCGGCCAGCCGCTGCAGTGGCGACTTGCTCGCCTGCGCGTGGCGCACGAGTTCGACGATGCGCGCGTACTGGCTCTCGGCGGCGAGTGCCGTGGCGCGCATGGTGAGCGCCCCGTCGCCGTTCACGCTGCCGCTCATGAGCGCGGTGCCGACCGCCGCATTCACCGGCATGGGCTCGCCGGTGAGGCGCGATGCATCGATGAGCGAATGCCCATCGGTCACCACGCCATCGCAGGGCACTAGTTCGCCGGGCCGCACGAGCAACAGGTCGCCCACGCCGATGTCGTCGGCGTCGATGTCGGCCACGCCGGCGCCGTTCAGACGGTGCGCGGTGCGGGGCGCCGCGGCCTCGAGGTCGCGGATGGCGCGCGACGCGCGCCCCTCGGCGTAGTGCTCCAGTGCCTCGCCGCCGGTCTGCATGAGCACGACCACGAGGCCCGCCAGCGGCTCCGCGAGCAGCACCGCGCCGGCGATGGCCAGCATCGCCACCAGGTCGGTGGCGAAGTGCCCCCGCATGGCGTCGCGCAGCGTGCGCCACACCACGGGCGCGCCCACCACGACCAGCCCGCCGAGCCAGACCCAATGGCCAGCCGGCGCCTCACGAACCGAGAGATGGGCGACCGCCCCCATCCCGATCACCACGAGCGTGGCGACCGGAACGGCGACGGCGCGAATTCTCACCCGGTCAATGGGCACGCGTCTCCGGCGGCAGCGCGAACACCGAGCAGCGCGCACCGCGGATGAGCTTGGTGGACACGCGGCCGAGCAGCGTCCGGGCCACGAGCCCTTGCCCGTGCGTGCCGGTGACGATGAGATCGGCGTGCATGCGGTCGGCCTGTTCCAGCAGCTCGCGCGCCGGATCGCCGTAGAGCACGAGTTCCTCGGCGTACGCCGATTCCGGCACCTCGAGCCTCCGTCGCAGTTCGGCGAAGCTCGCCTTCACCGCGTTCTCGTAGGCCTCGTCCCACGCCGGCCAGACGCCCATCGAGATGTCGCGCGGCACCACGTGCGCCAGCGTGATCCGCGCCGACGGCCCGAGCAGCGGCATGGCCGCCGCCAGCGCCCGCTCGCTCGTCTCGCTGAAGTCCATGGCCACGAGCGCCTTCACCGGCAGCGCCACCGCCGACGGGGCCACCACCAGCACCGGGACGTCCGCCACCCGGAGCACGCGAAGCGCGGTCTCGCCGCCGAACCACCGGTCGACGATGCCGTGCTCCCCGAGGCCGAGCACGATCAGGTCCGCGCCCGCCTCGTGGGCCGAGCGCATGATCGTGGCGTCGGGATGGCCGTCGAGTTGGCGCACCGTCCAGGCGCGCGACTCCGGCGCGGCGTCGAGGAGCTGCTTCAGAACATGGGCCGCCAGGCCACTCCGGCGGCTCTCCTCCACCTCCGGCGTGAACGGCAGGTTTCCCTCGGGGCTCACCGCGGGCAGCGGTTCCACGGCGGTCACCACGTGCACGGCGCACCCGTCGCGCTCGGCGATCAGCCGCGCCATGGTGATGGTAGCCTCCATGCCCGGCGACCCGTCGCTGGCAAGGAGCAGAGTGGAGAACCGACGGCGGGGCGGCGACGATGTCGTGGGCATATGTCCTCCGGCGGCCGGAGCCGCGCGAACTGCGTGACCATTCGTACCATGCGCCGCGCGCCGGGGAAACGCCGTCACCGATTCCCCGCACCTGTGCCGGGGAACGCCCGACGGGCGGCTCCGCCGCGCCTAGCGGGAACTGCTGTCGGGCGCGTCGAACCGGTAGAGCAACTCCTTGTCGCCCCGCACCCACCCGAACTCCTCGCGCCCGATCCGCTCCTGGAGCGCCGGGTCGTGCAGCACGCGGTCTCGATAGTGGCCGAGGGAGTCGACGATGCGCTGCAGCGAGTCGATGGACTGGCGCAGCTCGCCGGCCTGACTGCGCTGGCGCAGCAGGTCGAGCGTGCTGTACTCGCCGCCCTGCACGGCGAAGGTGAGCGCGACGACGCCCACGATGGCCCACAGGAGCGCCTTGACGCCCGGCGGAAGGCGGCGAGCCGGGCTCACAGTCCGTAGATCGAGCCGCCCGGGTACTCCGCGGCGCCGCCCAACTCCTCCTCGATGCGGAGCAGCTGGTTGTACTTGGCGATGCGGTCGGTGCGGCTGGCCGAACCGGTCTTGATCTGGCCCACGCCCACGGCCACGGCGAGGTCGGCGATGAACGTGTCTTCCGTCTCGCCCGAGCGGTGCGAGATCACCGACAGGTAGCCGGCGCCGCGCGCCATGTCGATGGTCTCCAGCGTTTCGCTGAGCGTGCCGATCTGGTTGACCTTGATCAGAATCGAGTTGGCGACGCCGGTCTCGATGCCGCGCGACAGCAGGTCGGGGTTGGTGCAGAAGATGTCGTCGCCCACGAGCTGGCAGCGGTCGCCGATCGCGGCGGTGAGTTTCTGCCAGCCGTCCCAGTCGTTCTCGGCCAGCCCGTCCTCGATCGACACGATCGGATACTCGTCGATCCACCGCGTGTAGAGTTCGATCATCGCGTCGGCGTCCTTCTTATGGCCGCCGCTCTTCTTGAACACGTACGTGCCGTCGGACCAGAGCTCGCTCGCCGCCGGGTCGAGCGCCAGCGCCACGTCCTGGCCGGGCGCGTAGCCGGCGGCCTCGATGCCCTCGATCACGACGCGCAGCGCCTCCTCGTCGTTGGCCAGGTCGGGGGCGAAGCCGCCCTCGTCGCCGACGCCGGTGGAGAGCTTCCGCTTGGAGAGCACCTTCTTGAGGGCGTGGAACACCTCGGCCCCCATGCGCAGCGCCTCGGTGAACGACTCCGCGCCCACCGGCACGATCATGAACTCCTGGAAGTCCACGTTGTTGCCCGCGTGCGCGCCGCCGTTCACCACGTTCATCATCGGCACGGGCATCACGCGCGCCAGCGGGCCGCCCAGATAGCGGTACAGGGGCAGATCCGTGAGCTGCGCGGCGGCGCGGGCGTTGGCCATCGAGACGGCGAGGATCGCGTTGGCGCCGAGGTTCGATTTGTTCTCGGTGCCGTCGAGTTCGATCATCGCCGCGTCGATCTCCAGCTGCCGCGTGGGATCCATGCCGGCAATGGCCGGCCCGATGGTCTCCTCCACGTTCTGCACGGCCGTCAGCACACCCTTGCCGCCGTAGCGCTCGGCGTCGCCGTCGCGGAGTTCCACCGCTTCGTTCTCGCCCGTGCTGGCGCCGCTGGGTACCGCGGCGCGGGCGTGCATGCCGTTGGTCAGGAAGACGTCGGCTTCGACGGTCGGGTTGCCGCGGCTGTCGAGAATCTCGCGGGCGTGGACGTGGGAGATCGTGGTCATGGGAACAGTGCTCGGGTCAGATGACGCGTTCGTTGGCTCTGGCGATGGCGCGTTCGGCGATCCGGACCCCGTAGTGTTCGTGCAGCGCGTCGGCCATGCGATGCCAGACGAGCGTCACCAACTCTCCGCGCTGGTCGTACGTCATCCCCACGGTCGGGACCGGCTCCAGGAAATGTACATGAATGACGCCGCGGCGGACGCGGAACGATCCGCGCGGCATCACCTCGCGCGCGCCGTAGACGACGGTCGGCACGATGGCCGCCTGGGCGGCGATGGCCAGCACGAACGGGCCCTTCTTGAACGGACGCAGCGGATAGTCCTTCCCCCGGGTTCCCTCGGGGTAGACCACCACCGACTTGCCGGCGCGCACCTGCACCGCCGCGTCCTCATACGAATCGAACGCCCGCTTCCGGTTGTCCCGGTCGAGGTAGACGATGCCGGCGGCGCCCGCCGCCGGTCCGAATATCGGAATGCGCCGCAGTTCCCGCTTGGCCACGAAGCTGTACCGCGGCAGCGTCGCCGCCAGGGCCAGCACGTCGAACCAGCTCACGTGGTTGGCGATGTAGACCACGCCGCGGTCGGCCGACATGCGTTCGGGGTGGTGCAATTCGACGCGCACCCCGGCCGCCCATATGCCCAGCCGGGCCCAGGTGTGCATGCACCACTGGTAGACGCCGTCGGGTTTGTCGCGCACCTGCAGCAGCGCCGCCACGAGCACGGTGGGGCCAAGCGTCGCGGTGGCCAGCGTGACGACGAGGAACGTCCAGAGCGTTCGCATCAGGGGTGAAAGTGGTCGTGCCCCTGCCCGGCCGCAACGCGGCGACCGCCGTCGAGCACCTCGACCTCGCCCGGATGCGCCGCCACCGCCCGGCCGATGGGAGTGAGCGGGGCTCCGAACCGTGCCTGAAAGGCGTCGGCGTCGATGGGGCCGGCGGCCGCGACCAGCAGCTCGTACTCCTCGCCGCTCACCAGCGCGTCGCGCGGCGCGATCCCGTCCATCACGGGAACCGCGCGCAAGTCGAGGTCGAGGCCCACCGCGCCGGCGGTGGCCAGATGGCGCGCGTCGGCGATCAGTCCATCGGAGATATCCACCGCGGCATGCGCGCCGGCGTCGGCGAGCCACCGCGCCTCGGCGATGCGCGCCACGGGGTGCGCGAACCGGGCGCGGTGGTCCGCCGCCGGGGCGCGGCCGGCCACGAAGGCGGCGAGCGCGGCGCCTGGGCCGCCCAGGCGGCCGGTGACGTACATGGTGTCTCCGGCGCGCACGGCATCGCGGCGAAGCGGCCGGCGCGCGTGACCCAACACGGTCGTCGTGATGCTCAGCTCCGGACCCGCGGAGAGATTGCCCCCGAGCACCACGGTCTCCGCGTCGGCCACCGCCGTTCCCACCCCCTCCGCCAGCTCGGACAGCCGGTCGCGCCACGGTTCGCTGAGCGCGAACGCCGCGAGCACGCCGAGGGGCGCGGCGCCCATGGCGGCGAGGTCGCTGAGCGCCGCGGTCACGGCGCGGTATCCGATCTCGGCCGGGGTGAGCCAGGCGCGGCGGAAGTGCACGCCCTCGATCGACGTGTCGACGCTGACCACGAGCCGTTCGCCCGCGGGCACGTCCACCACTGCCGCGTCGTCGCCGGTGCCGGTGCTGTGCGGCCCCCACTGGTCGAGCAGGCGGCGGATGGCGTCGAACTCGGCGCCCGGGCCGAGCGCGACGTGGCGGGCGTCGGTCACGGACGCGCTTCCACGGCGGGCAGTGCCACGAGCACCGGCGCCGCGGGCGGCGCGGCGCGGAGGCGCCAGGCGTCGGCGAGCGCGGCCAGCACGTCGTCGAGCGTCAGACCGCGGGCGTCGCGACGCGGCGGCAAGTCGATGGCCGCGGCCGGGGAGGCGCGGCGCGCGCCGGAGCGGTGGTCGGCGTCGTCGAGCGATTCGTCGAGATCGGCGGAAAAGGGCTCCTCGGCATCAGCGTCGCGGCCGAATTGCGCGAGCTCGGCCGCCCGGCCGTGCACCCATGCCGCCGCGGCGGCGGCCGCCGCCGCATGTCCGATCTGCGCCAGCAGCGTCACCGCGATGCCGGTGAGCAGGTCGCCGCTGCCGCCGGTGGCGAGCACCGGGGTACCGCTGGCGCTCACCATGCGCGCCACGCCGTCGGGCGAGAACACCACCGTGGGAGTGCCCTTGAGCAGGATCGCGGCGCGGAGCCGTGCCGCCGGCCGGCGTCCGATCTCGAACCGTGCCGCGAGCACCTTGGCGATGGTCGTGCCGGTGAGGCGCGCGAATTCGCCCGGATGCGGGGTGAGCACCGCGCTGCGGTCGCCGAGCAGTTCGGCCAGGCGGTCCACAGCGTCGCGGAAGACGTTGAGCCCGTCGGCGTCGAGCACGACCGGGCCGCGCCAGCCGGTGAGGACGCGCTCCACCACGGCGCGTGCGCGCGGCGTGTCGCCGAGGCCGGGACCCACGGCGACGGCGTCGGCCCAGGCGGCGATTTCGCGCGCCACGTCGGCGTCGTACTCGGGCCAGGCGCCGGTGAGCGCCGCCGGCACCGCCTCCCGCACCGGATCGAGCGACGCCGCGTCGGCAAGCACCTTGACCATCCCGGCGCCGCTGCGGAGCGCGGCGCGCGCGGCGAGGATGACGGCGCCCGACATGCCGGGGCCGCCGCCGACGATCACGACCTTCCGCCGCGTTCCCTTGTGCGCGTCGGCGTGGATCACCGGCACCTGCGCGGCCACCCACGGCTCGTCGGCGAGCAGGGGCGCCTCGTCGGAGAGCGCGGCATGCGCGCCCAGTCCGATGTCGAGCACGACGAGCGCGCCGCACACGCCGCGCGAGACGAGCTGGCCCCGCTTCACGGTTCCGTACGTCACCGTGAGGTCGGCGGGCACGGCGTGCCCGGCGACCCCGGTGGTGGCGTCGAGGCCGGTGGGCAGATCGACGGCGGCCACGCGGGCGCCGGCGGCGCGGTGCAACGCCAGGAGCTCGAGTCCCGCGACGATCGCGCCCCGCGGGGCGCCGGTGGAGCCGGTGCCCAGCAGCGCGTCGACGATCACGACGTAGGTGCGCGAGCGCGCGTCGTCGGGCGTGCATTCGCGAAGACGCAGGCCGCCTTCGCGGCGGGCGCGGTCGCGGGCCTCGACGGCGTCGCCGGACTTGGCCGGCATCGCCTCGCACACGTCCACCTCGACCCCGGCTGCGGCGAGCGCGCGGGCCACCACCCAGCCGTCGCCGCCGTTGTTGCCCGGTCCGCACAGCACGAGCACGCGCCGGCCGTCGAGGGGCCCGAGCCGCCGGGCGATCTCGCGCGCCGTGCCGGTGCCGGCGCGGTCCATGAGCACCGGCGACGGCGTGCCGGCGGCGATGGCGGCATCGTCGCGGAGCGCGGCCTGCGCGGCGGTGACGACGCGAACGAGGAGACGAGATGCAGTCATGGGGCGAGGGCGGCGCCGCGCGGTGCCGCGCGGCCGTCCGCCGCTACTTCTGCGACGTGCCGACGGTGCGGCCGTAGCTCAGTTCGCCGTTGTCGATGCGGACGTTGAAGCCGCATTCCGGGTTGCTGCAGGCCCAGGCCTTGTACATGATCGGCGCGCCGTCGCGCCCGTAGTCGCTGACCGGCAGCAGCACGCCGGCGCCGCACTTGCGGCAGGCCGGCCATTCGACGGTGGCCGCGGTCATGCGTGGATCGCTCCGCACCACGGGTAGCCCCGTTCGAACGCGTCGTCGAAGTCGAACGCGCCGACGAACTCGTCGCGGCGGTCGTCGGGCTGGCTGAGCAGGAGGTCCAGATCGACGAGCGTGAACACGACGTCGCCGATGTCGGCGCTGCTCCGCACCCCCCAGTGTTCGAGCACCAGACGGGCCGTCACGCCGAACCGTTCGATGGCCAGGTCGCGGCAGGCGTGGGCGAGTTCGCGTCCCGAGATGTGCCGCCGCTCGGGAAGCCGCTGCTGGCAGAACTCCAGCGCGGCGAGCACGAACAGGTACGCGCGCTCGTCGAACCGCGGCTCGTGCAGCCGGATGCGGTCCATGATGCCGTCGCGGAAGGTCAGATCGTTCACGGGATCGTGCGGAAAAACGTCCGATGCCACTCGTGCCGGGCCCCATGCCCGACACGCACATAATGTGGGCTTTCGCCCGGGTTCACAACTCCCGCGCGGTCACCCGCGTGGCGCGATTCGTGCAATGGCGGCCGACGGTCCGGCGACGCTCGTCAGCGGCGGCGGCCCACGGTCAGGTAGTAGACGGGGATCCCCGCCACGACCACGCCGAGCACCGCCGCGGTGCCCCACCGGCTGGACGGCGACCAGAGCGCGTTGGCCAGCAGATACACGGTGGACAGCACGAACAGCGCCGGCACCACGGGATACCCGGGCACGCGGTACGACGGCGCGTACCCTCGGCGCCGCCGCAGGACGAACACGGCGGCCACGCCCAGCGCGTAGAAGGGCACGATCGCCGTCACGAAGGTGTCGGCCAGCTGGTCGAAGCTGCGCAGCAGCACGAACACGATGCCGAGCGCGCTGCTCAGCCCGATGGCCACCCACGGGGTCTGGAATCGCGGATGCACGGCGGCGACGCCGCGGAAGAACAGCCCGTCGTCGGCCATCGCGAAGAAGATGCGCGGCGCCGTGAGCAGACTCCCGGTGAGCGTGCCGAAGGTGGAGAGCATCACCGTGATGCCGACGAACGCCACGCCGGGCTGGCCCATGAGCCGCTGCGCCACGTCGGCCGCCACCAGCGGCGAATGCCGCACCTGGTCCACCGGCATCACGGCCAGGTAGGCGATGTTGGCCAGCAGGTAGACGCCGATCACCGCCAGCGTGCCGGTGATGAGCGCCCGCGGCAGGTTGCGCTGCGGGTCCCGCACCTCGCCGGCCACGAAGCTCAGGTCTGCCCATCCGTCGTAGGCCCAGAGCGTGCTCACCAGCGCCAGCCCGAACGCCGGCAGGGTGAAGCTGCCCGCCGGCGTGGCGGGTGTGAAATATCCGCCCGTGCGCGGCAGGCCGATGGCCATGGCGAACAGGATGATGAACACCAGCGCGCCGTACTTGGCCACAGTGGTGGCGTTCAGCACGAGCGAACTCCACTTCACGCCGACGATGTTCACCGTGCCGAGCAGCCCGATGCCCACGGCGGCGATGTAGTGCGCGTAGGCGTCGTAGGGCGCCAGGGCCGGATCGAAGCCGGCCACGCGCAGCGCGTATTCGGCGAAGGTGATGGCGATGGCGCCGAGCGACGCGGCGCGGATGACCGTCAGCTCCGACCAGCCGAACAGGAACGCCGGCATCCGCCCGAACCCCTCGCGGATGTACACGTACACGCCGCCGGTCTCGGGGTACGCCGAGCCGACCTCGGCCAGCGTGAGCGCGCCGCAGAGGGCGAACAGGCCGCCCGTGACCCACACCGCGGCGAGCGGCAGCGGACCGGGCAGCCGGTCGGCGATGCTGGCCGGCGACCGGAAGATGCCCGACCCGATCGTGGATCCCACGAGAACGGCGACGGCGCTCCAGAAGCCCAGGCGTCTCGGCAGCGCGCCGCGTTCCGCGAGGGCGGTCACGCGCCGACCGAGACCTCGGGCGCCGGATAGAGCGGGAACGCGCCGGCCAGCTCGTGCACTTCGCCGCGCACGGCGTCGATCACCGCGGCATCGGCGGGCGCGGCGAGCACGCGGTCGATGAGGGCGGCGATGCACGCCATCTCGGGCTCGTTCATGCCGCGCGTGGTCACGGCCGGCGTGCCCAGGCGAATGCCGCTGGTGACGAAGGGCGACTGCGTCTCGCGGGGCACGGTGTTCTTGTTCACCGTGATGCCGGCCGCGTTGAGCGCCGTCTCGGCCACCTTGCCGGTGAGCGCTTCGCCGCGGTTGCGCAGGTCCACGAGCATCAGGTGGTTGTCGGTGCCGCCCGACACGACCTGGAAGCCGCGGCCCACGAGCGCGGCGGACAGCGCCCTGGCGTTGCGCACGACGCGCTCGCAGTAGGCGCGGAACGACGGCTCCAGCGCCTCCTTGAACGCCACGGCCTTGGCGGCGATGACGTGTTCAAGCGGCCCGCCCTGGGTGCCGGGGAACACCGCCTTGTCCACGGCCTTGGCGTGCTCGGCCTTGCAGAGGATGAGCCCGCCGCGCGGCCCGCGCAGCGTCTTGTGCGTTGTGGTGGTGACGAAGTCGGCGTGCGGCACCGGCGACGGATACACGCCCGTGGCCACGAGGCCGGCGAAGTGCGCCATGTCGACCATGAGCAGGGCGCCGACTTCGTTGGCGATCGCTTCGAAGGCAGCGAAGTCGATGACGCGCGAATAGGCGCTGTAGCCGGCGATGATCATCTTCGGGTTGTGCTCGCGCGCCTTGGCCCGCACCTCGTCGTAGTCGATCAGCCCCTCGTCGGTGACCCCGTACGACTTGGCGTTGTAGAGGAGCCCGGAGTAGTTCACCGGCGACCCGTGGGTGAGGTGCCCCCCGTTGGAGAGCGCCATGCCGAGGAAGGTGTCGCCGGGCTTCAGCGCCGCCATGAACACGGCCATGTTGGCCTGGGCGCCGGCGTGCGGCTGCACGTTGGCGTGCTCGGCGCCGAACAGCCGCTTGGCGCGGTCGATGGCCAGCTGCTCCACCTGATCGACGATCTCGCAGCCGCCGTAGTAGCGCTTGCCGGGCAGGCCTTCGGCGTACTTGTTGGTGAGCGGCGAGCCCAGGGCTTCGAGCACCGCGGGCGAGACGAAGTTCTCGCTGGCGATGAGTTCGATGCCGTCGTTCTGCCGCGTGATCTCCTGCATGATGAGACCCGCGATCTCGGGGTCGGTGGCGCGCAGCGCGCCCCCCGGCGGACAGCGGTCCCAGTCGGCCCAGTGATTCATGGTTGCGGTCCATCCGCGTGAGAGGGCCGTTCGATCTTCACGACGCGCCGCTCGTGGCGGCCGCCCTCGAACGGCGTATCGAGCCACACCTTCAGGATCTCCACCGCTTCGTCCTCGTCCACGAACCGCGCCGGCAGCACCAGCACGTTCGCGTCATTGTGGCGGCGCGAGAGCTCGGCGATCTCGGGCGCCCAGGACACCGCCGCCCGCACGCGCGGATAGCGGTTGGCCACGTACGACATGCCGAGCCCGGTGCCGCACAGCAGCACGCCGCGGGGCACCTCGCCCCGCGACACGCGCTCGGCCAGCGGGTGCGCGAAGTCGGCGTAGTCCGCCGACGCCGCCGACTCGGCGCCCAGGTCCTCGACCTCGAACCCCAGGCGTCGGAGCACCGCCTCGAGCTTCTCCTTCAGCTCGAACCCGGCGTGGTCCGAGGCGATCGCGATGCGCCGGGCGCCGGCCACGGCGCCTACTTGTTCGGCCACTGCGGCCAGGTGCGCACCATCGCGCCCACCGTTTTGATGCGTAGTTCGGCCAGCCGGTCGGCCGCCTCGTACGTCGGCACCCTGTCGTGCTTGGCGATGTGGAACACCCGCAGCACGGTGTCGTAGATCTCGTCGGCCTTGCGGAAGGCGCGCTCCGAGGTCCAGCCCGCCAGCTCGCTGTACACGTTGATCACGCCGCCGGCGTTGGCCACGTAGTCGGGCGCGTAGAGGATGCCCTTCTTCTCCAGCGCGGTGCCGTGCCGCTCGGCCTCGAGCAGCTGGTTGTTGGCGGCGCCGGCCACGATCTCCACCTTGAGCATGGGGATCGTCTTGTCGTTGATCACCGCGCCCAGCGCGCAGGGCGCGAAGATGTCGGCCTGGGCGGTGTAGATGTCGTCGCCCTCGACGCCGCGGGCCCCGAAGTCGGTGACGACGCGCTTCACGCGCTCGGCGTCGATGTCCGAGGCGATCAGCTTGGCCCCGGCCTCGTGCAGTTCCTTGGACAGGTAGTAGCCGACGTGGCCGCATCCCTGCACCGACACGGTGCGCCCGGCGAGGTCGTCGCTCCCCCACTTCTCCTTGGCCGACGCCTGGATCGACCGGAACACGCCGTGCGCCGTCACCGGGCTCGGATCGCCCGAGCGGCCGGCGAGCCCGCTCACGTAGTCGGTCTCCATGTGCACGAAGTCCATGTCGGCCGTGCTCGTGCCCACGTCCTCGGCGGTGATGTAGCGGCCGCCCAGCGACTCGACGAACCGGCCGTGGGCGCGGAACAGCATCTCGCGGTCGGCGGTCTTGTTGTCGCCGATGATCACCGACTTGCCGCCGCCCAGGTTGAGGCCGGCCACGGCGTTCTTGTACGTCATGCCGCGCGACAGGCGCAGGGCGTCGACGATGGCATCCTCGTCGGAGGCGTAGCTCCAGAAGCGCGTGCCGCCGAGGGCGGGCCCGAGCGTCGTGTTGTGGATCGCGATGATGCCCCGGTAGCCGGAGGCCGCGTCCTGGCAGAGGACCAGCTGCTCGTGGCCGATGCCGGCGATCGTATCGAAAATCTTCATGGAAGAGTGCTCGAGATCAGAGGGAAGAGGAACCAAGCTGGGAGTACAATTCGCGCGCGATGACGATGCGCTGGATCTCCGAGGTGCCCTCGTAGATCTCCGTCACCTTCGCGTCGCGGAACAACCGCTCGACGGGATAGTCCTTCACGTAGCCGTACCCGCCGAAGATCTGCACCGCCTGCGTGGTCACCCACATGGCGGTCTCGCTGGCCATCAGCTTGGCCATGGAACTGAACTGTGTCACGTGCTGCCCGCGATCCTTGGCCGTGGCCGCCGCGTGCAGCAGCGCCCGCGACGCCGACACCCGCGTGGCCATGTCGGCGAGCCGGAACTGGATCGCCTGGAACTCCTTGATCGGCTTGCCGAACTGCCGCCGCTCGGCGGCGTACGCCGCGGCGTGCTCCAGCGCCGCGCGGGCGATGCCCACCGACTGCGCCGCGATACCGAGCCGTCCGTTGTCCAGCGACTGCATGGCGTAGATGAACCCGTGCCCCGCCTCGCCGAGCAGATTCTCCGCCGGCACGCGCAGGTTGTCGAACGCCAGCTGCACCGTGGGCGAGGCCCGGAGCCCCATCTTGTCTTCCTTCTTGCCCATCGTGAAACCGGGCATGTCGGGCGTGACGATGAAGGTGCTGATGCCGCGGGCGCCGCGCCGGTCGCCGGGGCTGTCGGTGCGCGCCATGGCCAGGATCACGTCGCCTTTGGTGCCGCTCGACACCCACGCCTTGGTGCCGTTCAGCACCCAGTGGTCGCCGTCGCGCTGGGCCTGCGTGCGCAGCGACGCCGCGTCCGAGCCGGCGTCGGGCTCCGACAGCGCGAAGGCGCCCAGCATCTCGCCGCGCGCCATCGGTTTCAGGTACCGCCGCTTCTGATCCTCGTTGCCCCAGCGCAGGAGCATCTGCGTGGGCAGCGAATTGTGGACGCTCATCATCACCGCCACCGACGCGTCCACCGTGGCGATCTCCTCGAGCGCCAGCAGATAGGTCAGCGTGTCGAGCCCGAGGCCGTCGTACTCCTCGGGAATCATCATGCCGAGGAACCCGAGCGCGCCCATCTTGGGCACCAGCGCCGGCTCGAAGTACGCGTCGCGGTCCCACGCGGCGCTGTGGGGCGCGATTTCCGCCAGCGCGAAGTCGCGCGCCACCTTCTGGATCTCCCGCTGCTCTTCGCTGAGGGGGGTGAGCGCCCAGGTCATCGCATCAGTACTGGTAGAAGCCGCGTCCCGACTTCCGGCCCAGCCACCCGGCGGCCACGTACTTCCGCAGCAGCGGGCAGGGACGGTACTTCGGATCGCCGAGCCCGTCGTGCATCACCTCGAGGATCGCCAGGCAGGTATCGAGCCCGATGAAGTCGGCCAGCGTAAGCGGGCCCATGGGGTGGTTCATGCCGAGCTTCATCACCGTATCGATCGCCTCGGCCGTGCCCACGCCTTCCATGAGGCAGTAGACCGCTTCGTTGATCATCGGCATCAGGATCCGGTTGGCGATGAAGCCGGGATAGTCGTTCACCTCCACCGGCGTCTTGCCAACGGCCTTGCTCAGCTCGACGACCTTGGCCGTGGCCGCGTCGCTGGTGGCGATGCCGCGTATGATCTCGACGAGCTGCATCACCGGCACCGGATTCATGAAGTGCATGCCGATCACCGACTCGGGACGCGTGGTGCGCCCGGCGATCTCGGTGATCGAGATGGAGCTGGTGTTCGTGGCCAGAATGGCGCCGACGGGCGCCTTGGCGTCGATCTCCGCGAAGATCTTCACCTTGAGCTCGCGGTTCTCGGTCACCGCCTCGATCACCAGCGTCGCGTCCTTCACCGCGTCCAGCGAATCGTAGTCGGTGATGCGGCCGAGTGTCGCCTCCTTGTCGGCCTGCTGGATGGCGCCCTTCTTGAGCTGGCGATCGAGGTTCTTCGCGATCGTCTCCCGCCCCTTGGCGAGCGCGCCCTTCGAGATGTCGATCATCGCCACCGGATATCCGGCCTGGGCGAACACGTGCGCGATGCCGTTGCCCATCTGGCCGGCCCCGAGCACCGCGATCCGTTCGGTCATGCTATGACTCCTCGCGACGACGCTGTCGCGCGTAGAGATAGGTCAGTCCCGCTATCAACCCCACGGCGGCCGCCAGGCCGCCTTCCGGCCCCCAGGCGCCACCGGTCAGCCAACGAGGGCCGGCATCCACCAGCTGATAATTTGGCGTGGCGAGCGGAAATCCGCTCACCGGGGAATGTATGGGCACGGCCATCGCCCAGTTCCACCCGAAGTGGGCCATCCAGGCGGCGTACAGACTGCCCGTCGCCAACACCACGGCGCCTAGAAGAACGCCGGCCAGGGTCACCATGGTGATCGTCTCCAAGGTGGCGCCGTTGTTGGGCACGTGGAGCAGTCCGAAAATCAGGCTGGTGACGGCGAGCGCGGGACGCCAGCCAAGCGACTCGCGGAGCACGGCGAACAGATATCCGCGCGTGAGCAGCTCTTCGAGCAGCGCCGCCGGCAGCAGGAACCAGGTAACGCGCGCCGCCGCGGCCCACCAGTCGCCGGAGGGCGCGGCCCCGAAGCGCATCTCGCCCGCCGCCACCAGCGCCAGGCAGGGAATTCCGATGGCCAGCGCGCCGAGGAGCCAACCCTCGCCCCACGCCGCCGGCCGGGCCGCCGCTCGCCCCATCCATACCGCGTCCCACGACCGGCAGTCAACGAAGCGAACGCAGATCCAGGTGCCGGCGAGAAGCGCCGCGGCCGCAATCACGCTGCTCGCGGCGCCGAGGCCGCCGGTCGCGGCCGCGAGGTGGCTGACGAGCGGCGAGAAGAGCGCCGAGAACACGAACAGCGCCGCCAGCGTCACCGCGAGGAAGATCGCGATGCGCCATGGCGACCGGAGCGCGCCGGACGGCGCGAACAGGAACCGGGAGCGGGTCAACGCGTCCGGTCGAGCGCCGGCGAACGCGTCACGGCAGCCGCGACGAGCGACTTGACGGCGTCCAGCGCCACGAACGGAACCACGCCCCAGAGGGCGGCGCGGGTAAGGCTCCCGGTGAGGACGGCCAGTTGCGCCAGTCCGCCGAGGTAGAGCAGCAGCACGCCCGACCAGGCCGCCAGCGCGCGTCCGGCGAAGCCGGCGGACCGCGCCGCCAGCACGCCGGCCGCCCACGCCGCTACCGGATAGGCCAGCAGGTAGCCGCCCGTGGGACCGATCAGGCGCAGCGCGCCGGGCGCGCCGATGGGCGCGAATACGGGCAGGCCGGCCGCCCCCGCCGCCAGGTAGAGCACCATGCTGGCCGCGCCGTACGCGGGCCCGAGCATCATGCCGGCCAGCACGACGAGCAGCGGCTGCAGCGTGATCGGCACCGGGGTGCCGGGAATCGGGAGGGCCACCTGCGAGGCGGCGGCCAGCGCGGCGGCGAACCCGGCCACGCCGAGCAGGGCCAGACGGCGGTCTTCGATGAGGACGGCAGTTTTCATGGTCGTTAGTCCCGGGTCACACTGAGGGCCACCGCGTCGCCGCCACCCAGACACAGCGTGGCGAGTCCGGAATGCGCACCGCGGTCCTGCATCGCGTACAGAAGCGTGGTCAGCACGCGGGCGCCGCTGGCGCCGATGGGGTGGCCGAGGGCGATCGCGCCGCCGTTCACGTTGACGCGGTCCCAGTCCCAGCCCAGCCCCGCGCCGTCGGCGAGCGCCTGCGACGCGAACGCTTCGTTCGCTTCGATGAGATCGTAGTCGCCGATCGTGGTGCCGGAGAGCTTCATGAGGTTCTGCACGGCGTAGATCGGCGCGAAGAACAATTCCTTCGGTTCGCACGGCCGCCGGTGGCGTAGGCGCTGATGCGCGCCATGATCTTCAGCCCGTGGGCGTTGGCGTACGCTTCGGACGTGACCACCAGCGCGGCTCCGCCGTCGTTCAGGCTCGACGCGTTGGCGGCGGTCACCGTCAGCTCTTCGGTCTTGCCGTTCTTGCCGGGGAACGCGGGCCGCAATTTGGCCAGCGCTTCCACGGTCGTGTCCTTGCGCGGGCCCTCGTCGGTGTCGACGATGGTCGGGCCCTTGCGGCCGGGCACGCTCGACCGGCACGATCTCGGCCTTGAACCGGCCCGCTTCCATGGCGGCCACGGCCTTCCGGTGAGAGTTGGCGGCGAATTCGTCCTGCATCTGCCGCGTGATCTTCGCCTTGCGCGCCGTGTACTCGGCGTGCCCGCCCATGTGCACGTCGCAGGCCGCGCACCAGAGACCGTCGCGGATCATGCCGTCGACCATGGTCTGATCGCCGAGCTTCACCCCGTTCCGCATACCATATACGTAGTACGGGGCGTTGGACATCGACTCCTGCCCGCCGGCCACGATCACCTCGCGGTCGCCGGCCTTGATGGCCTGGGCGGCGAGCATCACAGCCTTGAGCCCGGAACCGCACACCTTGTTCACGGTGAGCGCCGAAACGCCGGCCGGGATGCCGGCCTTGAGCTGGGCCTGCCGCGCGGGCGCCTGGCCGACGCCGCCCTGCACCACGTTGCCCATGATCACTTCCTGGACGTCGGCGGCGGGAACGCCGCTGCGCTCGAGCGCGGCCCGAATGGCGGCGGCGCCGAGGTCGGGCGCGGAGAGAGACGAAAGGCCGCCGAGGAACTTCGCGATCGGAGTGCGAGCGGCGGCGACGATGACGGGAGTGGTGGAGGGGTTGGACATGGACTGAATACTACCTACCGTGCAAAGGGGCGTAAACTGATCGACGGCCCTGCGTCGTTCGTCGGTTCCTAGGGAACCAGCTTCCGCTCCGCCGCTTCCCCCCGAACCCGTTCGATGAACTCCGCCACCGGCACGATCTCCTGCTTCTTCCCCTGCCCCACGCACCCGCACCGCCACCGCGTTGGATTCCGCCTCGCGTTTCCCGATCACCGCCATGTAGGGCACCTTGAGCATCTCCGCGTCGCGGATGCGGTAGTTCAGCGTCTCCTTGCGGTCGTCGAGATGGGCCCGGATGCCGGCGTCGCGCAGCTGGCGCACGATCTGCGCCGCCACGTCGGCCAGCTCGTCGGTGATCGGCAGCACGCGCACCTGCTCCGGCGAGAGCCACACCGGGAAGGCGCCGGCGAAGTGCTCGATGAGAATGGCGATGAAGCGCTCGAACGATCCCGCTCACGGCGCGGTGGATCACCACCGGCCGGTGCATGGCGTTGTCCTCGCCCACGTATTCGAGGTCGAACCGCTCGGGCGGCGTTGTAGTCGAGCTGGATCGTGCCCAGCTGCCAGTGCCGGCCGATCGAGTCGGTGACGTCGAAGTCGATCTTGGGCCCGTAGAACGCGCCGTCGCCGGGCTTCAACTCGTACGGCATGCCGGTGGCTTCGAGCGCCGCCTTCAGCGCGCCCTCGGCGCGTGTCCCACAGCGCGTCGCTCGCCGATGCGCTCTTCGGGCCGCGTGGCGAAGCTGCACCGTCGGCTGGAGACCGAAGGTCTCGTAGTAGTCCACGATGAACTGCGCCAGACACCGCACCTCGCTCGGCGATCTGGTCCTCGCATCAGGAAGACGTGGCAGTCGTCCTGGTGGAACTGGCGCACGCGGGTGAGCCCGGACAGCGCGCCCGTCACCTCGTTGCGGTGCAGCGTGTCGAAGGTGACGTAGCGCAGGGGCAGCTCGCGGTACGAATGCTTCTTCGACGCGGTAGAGCAGGATAGTGCGACGGGCAGTTCATCGGCTTGAGCGACGTAATCGTGCTCGCCGGTCTCGTTGTCGTGCACGAGGAACATGTTCTCGCGGTACTTGCCCCAGTGGCCCGAGATCTCCCACAGCCCCTTGTTGTACAGCAGCGGCGTGCACGATCTCCTGGTAACTCGTCGCGCTGCAGCTCGCGCACGTAGCTCGTTGATCGCGTTGATGCAGCGTCGTGCCGCGCTCCGTCCAGAACGGCGACGCCCGGGCGAATACGGGTGGAACATGAACAGGTCGAGCTGCCGGCCGAGCATGCGGTGGTCGCGCTTCTTGGCCTCCTCGATCCGGTGCAGGTACGCGTCGAGGTCCTCCTTCTTGAACCACGCGGTGCCGTAGATGCGCTGCAGCATCTGGCGGCGCTCGTCGCCGCGCCAGTAGGCGCCGGCCGCGTGCAGCAGCTTGAAGTGCTTGAGGTACGACGTGTCGGGCACGTGCGGGCCGCGGCACAGGTCGACGAACGGGCCGTCGGTGTAGGTCGAGATCACCTCGTCCGTGCCCCGAGCTCCGCGAGCCGCTCGAGCTTGAGCGGATCGTCGGCGAAGCGCCTGCTCGGCCTCGGTCCGCGACGACCTCCTCGCGCACGAACGGAAGCTTCTCGGCCGGCGACCTTGCGCATCTCCGCTTCGAACTTCGCCAGGTCCTCGGGAGTGAACGGCTGCGTCGACCTCGAAGTCGTAGTAGAAGCCGTCCTCGATGGACGGGCCGAAGCCGATCTTCGCCTCCGGGACGCAGGCGGCGCACCGCCGTCGCCAGCATGTGGGCGCGCGGAGTGGCGCAGCACGTCCAGAGCGCCGGGCGTCGCGTCGCCGTGAGGACGCGAAACGCGCCCGCCCTCGCGGAGCGGCGTCATCAGGTCCTGCACCTTGCCGTCGACTTCCACGGCGAGCGCGGCCTTGAACAGCCCCTCGCCGATGGACCGCACCACCTCGTCCGGCAGCGTCGCCGCGCGGCGACTTCGCGTGTCGCGCCGTCGGGCAGCGTGAGCGTCAGCATGTCCGGCGTCCGATCGATCATCGTTCGTTGACGGTTTAGAGAAGCGGGGTCATGAAGCGCTCATACCGGAAGTAGAGCGCAATGGCCGCCACGATCACCAGCCCGACCACCACCCAGCCCACGACGCGCGGCACCGGAAAGATCTCGGCGTCGACCTCGGGTTCCTTCTTGTACAATCGCGAAACGCGCATCGGCGGCCTGTCGGGAAATCGGGAGGGCGGCGCGGGCACTCCGGCATCGCTGCCGGTCGCTCGACGCCACCCCACAAGTTATCGTTCTCCGGGTACCTCCGCCACGGGCCGACTCATGTCCACGCACGCGAAACACGCCGACCGATCGACCACCGCCTCGCAGTTCGCCAGCGCGCTGGCCGGCGGCGCCGCGGGCTTCGCCGCCGGTCTCGTGCTGGCGCAGCTCTTCGGCGGGTGGAGCGGCATCGCGGCGCGCCTCGGGCGCGCCGCCGCCGACGAGTTGGGAATGACCCTCGACTCCGCCGGCGACGACGACGAGGCGGACGACGACCTGGCCGACGACTGGAACGACGACGACGCCCGGAGCGCGGACGACGCGCTGGGCGAACGCGTGCTCGAAGCATTCCGCAACGATCCGACGCTCGTCGAACGCGCCATCGACATCGAGGTCGGCCCCGACGCGACGATCGAGTTGTCGGGATGCGTGGACGCCCAAGGCGAGGTGCGCTACGCCGCGACCATCGCCGGCGGCGTGCCCGGCGTACGCCACGTGGTCACCCGGCTGGACGTGGACCACCGGACGCGGACGCCGGCCCCCACATAGTCCTCCGCCACGCCCGAGCGGCGCGCTGCTCTTCATGCCCTTCCCTCCGAGCGTTAGCTTTGAGGGTTCCGGCGCCTCTTCCCGCACGCCTATCTCGATGGCCAGCTCGAAAACCACCGAACTGCCCGACCGCTACGATCCCGCCGCCACCGAGGCGGAGATCTACCGCCGCTGGCGCGACGCCGGCGCGTTCGGCGCCGACGCCGATGCCTCCGAGCGCGCCGGAGGCACGCGCCAGCCGTACACGCTCGTCATGCCGCCGCCCAACGTCACCGCGGTGCTGCACGTGGGCCACGGCCTCAACAACACGGTCCAGGACGTCCTCATCCGCTGGGCGCGCATGCAGCGCGGCACCGAGGCCCTCTGGGTGCCCGGCACCGACCACGCCGGCATCGCCACCCAGAACGTCGTCGAGAAGCAACTCGCCGCCGAGGGCAGGACGCGCTTCGACCTCGGCCGCGAGGCGTTCGTCAGGCGCACGCGAGATCTTCGTGGCCGAAACCGGCGGCACGATCCTCGAACAGCTGGCCGCGCTCGGCTGCAGCGCCGACTGGTCGCGCACCGCGTACACGTTCAGCCCCGAACTCTCGCGCGGCGTGCGCGAAGCGTTCGTGCGCCTGTACGAGAAGGGGCTGATCTACCGCGGCCACCGCGTGATCCACTGGTGCCCGCGCTGCCTCACCTCGCTGAGCGACGAGGAGGCGGAGTTCCAGGAGGAGACCGGGCAGCTTTACCACATCGCCTATCCCATGTCCGGCGATCCGTCGCGGACGCTCGTGGTCGCCACGACGCGCCCCGAGACGATGCTGGGCGACGTCGCGGTGGCGGTGAACCCGGACGACGAGCGGTACCGCGACCTTATTGGAAAGTCGGTGCGTCTGCCGATCGTCGACCGCGACATCCCCATCATCGCCGACGAGTACGTCGATCCGGCGTTCGGCACCGGCGTGGTGAAGATCACGCCGGCGCACGACGCCAACGACTTCGAGGTCGGCCGGCGGCACCACCTGCCGATGCCGGTGGTGATCGACGAGACGGCGCGCATGGCCGAGGTGGCCGACGCCGGCGGGCGCGTGCCAGCGTGGCTGCATGGGCTCGACCGGTTCGACGCGCGCGACCGCATCGTCGACGCGCTCCGGACCTCGGGTGCGCTCGTGAAGACCGAAACGCACGCGCACAACGTACGCCACTGCTACCGCTGCGACACCGTGGTGGAGCCGCGGCTGTCCGACCAGTGGTTCGTGAAGATGGAACCGCTCGCCCACCCCGCGCTGCAGGCCGTGCGCGACGGGGCCATCCGCATCCTGCCCGAACGGTGGGAAGCCGTGTACGTGAACTGGCTCGAGAACATCCGCGACTGGAACATCTCGCGCCAGCTCTGGTGGGGGCATCGCGTGCCCGTCTGGTACTGCGACGAGTGCGATCCGCCCAACACCTTCGCCAGCCGCGAGGATCTCACCGAGTGCCCGAACTGCGGGTGCCCGGTGCGGCAGGACGAGGACGTGCTCGACACCTGGTTCTCCAGCTGGCTCTGGCCGGTCTCCACGCTCGGCTGGCCCGATGAGGCGTCGCGCGACCTGAAGGCGTTCTACCCGACGGACGTGCTCGTCACCGCGCCGGAGATCCTGTTCTTCTGGGTGGCGCGGATGATCATGGCCGGATTCGAGTTCAAGGGGCGCGCCCCCTTCCACACGGTGCTGTTGCACGGCACGGTGCGCGACACGAACCACGTGAAGATGTCCAAGTCGCTCGGCAACGGCATCGACCCGCTCGACGTCATCCGCCTGTACGGCGCCGACGCGCTGCGCTGGACGCTGATCTCCGGCATGGGCCTCGGCGCCGACGTCATCCTGGACCCCGACGATCTGGACAAGTCGTTCGCGACGGGGCGGAACTTCGCCACCAAGCTGTGGAACATCGGGCGGTTCCTGCTGTCCAACGTGGGCGATGCCCCGGTCCCGCCGCTCGACACGATCGCGCCCGAACGTCTCACCCGCGCCGACGCCTGGATCCTGGCGCGTCTCGACGCCGCGATCGCCGAGTGCGACGCCGCCCTCGGCCCGTTGCGTCCAACGGCCCCGCTGGCCGGCGCCGACGCCGTGGCTTGGCGCCCCGAGCAGCGCTATCAAGGCATGCGGCTCAACGAGTACGCGGAGACGGCCCGCCGCTTCGTCTGGAGCGAGCTCGCCGACTGGTACGTGGAAGCAATCAAGGGCCGGCTGGCGGCGGGCGGCGACGACGGCGCGGTGGCGCGCTCGGTTCTCGTGCACGCCTTCGACAGCGCGCTCCGGCTGCTGCACCCGATCGTGCCGTTCATCACCGAGGCCATCTGGCAGCGGCTGCCGTCGCGCGACGAGGGCGCGCTGTTGATGCGCGCGGCCTGGCCGCGGCCGGCGAATCGGGCCGGTGCCGGCGGCGCGGAATTCGAATTGGTGAAGGAGGTCATCGCGGCCGTTCGCCAGATTCGTTCGCAGTACGCCGTGCCGCCGGGCAAGGCGGTCGACGTCGTGCTCGTGCCGGGCAGCACCGGGAGCTTCCCGCCCGCGATGACCGCGCTGTTCGTCGAGGAGTCGGGGACGTTCGGCCGCCTGGCGCGCGCGTCCGTGCAGCTGCGCGACACGCCGCCGTCGGACAGCGCCGCGCGCGCCATCCTGTCGGGGGGCATGACGCTGGTCGTGCCGCTGGCCGGGCTGGTGGACGTGGAGAAGGAGTGCGCCCGTCTCAAAACGGAGCTCGCGAATCTGGAAACGCAGATCGCGTCGCTCGCCGGGCGCCTGTCGAGCGAGAAGTTCGTGTCGCGCGCGCCGGAGCACGTCGTCGCCGCGGAGCGCGGCAAGCTCGGCGTGTGGACGGAGCGACGGGGCCAGCTCCAGCAAGCCGTCGAGGCCCTGTGCGGCGGCTGATCGCGCTCGCGCTCCTCGTCGGCTGCGCCTCCATGGCCCCCATTCCCGGCGGGCCGGAAGACAAGGTTCCGCCCAAGGTCGTCAGCGTCACCCCCGACACCAATGCCGTCGATTTCCACGGCAAGAGCGTCGAATTCAAGTTCGACGGCGTCGTGAGCGACCGCTCCGGCCCCACCCAGGATCTGAACGGCCTGTTCCTCATCTCGCCGCGCGACGGGGCGCCGCACATCGACTGGCACCGCGACCACATCGACGTGCGGCCCAAAGGCAAGTGGCTGCCCAACACCGCCTACACCGTCACCCTGCTGCCGGGGCTCGCCGACCTCAGCAACAACGTGATGAAGGACCGCTATTCCGTGGTCTTCAGCACCGGCCCCACGATTCCCGCCTTCGGCGCCCTCGGTCGCGTGTTCGACTGGAGCGCGCAGCAGATCGCGCCCAACGCCGTGGTCGAGGCCATCTCGCGCCCCGACAGCGTGGTCTACGTCGCCATGGCCGACAGCACCGGCCAGTTCCGGCTCGGCCCCTTCGCCGCCGGCAAGTACACGATCGTCGCCTTCATCGACCAGAACCACGACCTCCAGCGCGGCGTCACCGAGCTCTGGGACAGCACCCAGGTCGACATCACCACCACGCAGCCGTACCTCGAGATGCTCGCCGCCAAACGCGACACGATCGGGCCCGCGATCGCCGCGGCGGAAGAGGCCGACAGCGTCACGATTCGCGTGACCTTCGACAAGCCGCTCGACCCCAATGCCCCGATCGACACCTCGCACTTCCGCCTGATGACCGCGGACTCCGTGCACCTCACCATGCTCTCCGCCCGGACGCTCGCCCAGTACCAGGCGGATCGGGCCAGGGAGCGCGCCGACTCGGTGCGCGTGGCCGATTCGCTGGCCGCGCTGCGCGACACCACGAAGCGCGCGGCGCGTCCCCCGGCCCCCAAGCCGGCGGCCAAGACCGACTCCGGACCGCCCAAACCGTCGAAGCCCGCGCCGGCCACGGTCGTCATGATCGACCTCGCGCTGGGCTCGCAGTTGCCGCCGCAGAAGCAGATTCGCGTGACCGCCACCGATATCGTCAACCTGCTCGGATACAAGCGCGGGTCCACGCGCGTCTTCGCCACGCCCAAGCCGCCCGAGAAATCCGATACGACAAAGGCGAAACTGCCGGCGGACACCTCCAGGGCGAGGGCGCCGGGCGACAGCGCCAAGGTCAAGCTGCCCCCCGATACGTCGAGGACCGCGGCCCCCAAAAAACCGGGCGGCGGCGGCCGCGGCGGCCGATGACCGACCCCCGCCGCGCCCTTCCCAGCGTCAGCGCGCTGCTCGAACTCCCCGATGTGCGGCAATTGGCGCTCACCAACCCGCGCGAACTCGTGGTGAACGCGGTGCGCGGCGTGCTCGACGAGGCTCGCGTGGGCGGCGCGCCCGTGGCCGAGGCCGATTGGGCGCCCCGCGTGGCCAGCGCCGTCGCGCTGGCGCGCCGTCCCTCGCTCCGCCCCGTGCTCAACGGCACCGGCGTCGTGCTCCACACCAACCTCGGCCGCGCCCCGCTGGCCGATGCCGCCGTGAGCGCCATCCGGCGCATCGCCGGCGGCTACAGCAATCTCGAATACGATCTCGACACCGGACACCGCGGGTCGCGGTACGCGCATTGCGTGGGGCTGCTGCGCGAACTGACCGGCGCCGAGGACGCGATCGTGGTCAACAACGGCGCCGCCGCGATCATGCTCGCCCTCAGTACATTCGCCGACGGCCGCGAGGTCATCGTCTCGCGCGGCGAACTGGTGGAGATCGGCGGCAGCTTCCGCGTGCCCGACATCATGGCCAAGAGCGGCGCCCGGCTCGTCGAGGTGGGCACCACCAACCGCACCCACCTGGACGACTACGAACGCGCCATCGGCCCCGACACCGCCGCGATCGCCAAGATCCACCGCAGCAACTTCGCCATCGACGGGTTCGTTGCGGAGGTGCCCGTGGACGCGCTGGTGAAGCTCGCCGCGCCGCTCGGCATTCCGGTGCTGCACGACTTGGGCAGCGGACTGCTGATTCCACTCGACCGCATCGGCCTCACGGGTGAGCCCACGGCAGCCGACATGGTGGCCGCCGGCGCCTCGCTGGTCACGATGAGCGGCGACAAGCTGCTCGGCGGCCCGCAGGCCGGCATCGTCGTCGGCACCGCCGCCGCGATCGGCCGCGTGCGCGAGAATCCGCTCACGCGCGCGGTGCGGGTGGACAAGCTCACGCTCGCGGCGCTCGAGGCCACGCTGGCGCTCTACCGCGAACCCGACCGCGCCTTCGCCGAGATCCCCACGCTGCGCATGCTGGGCATCGCATTCGAGGAGCTCATGACCAGGGGCGAGAAGGTGCGCGAGGCCCTGCCCCCGTCGGCCGACGCCCGCGTCGTCTCCAGCGAGGCCACGGTGGGCGGCGGTGCGTTTCCAACGGCTCGCATCCGCTCGGTGGCGGTCTCGCTGGGCGGCGACGCGACGGCGCTGGAGGAACGGCTGCGCACGGGCGAACCGGCCCTGCTCGGCCGGATGCACGACGGCCGCCTGCTCATCGACCTGCGCGCCGTTCCGGAGCGCGACGACCGCGCCGTGGTCGGCGCGATCAGCCGGGCCCTGCTCGCATGAGCGGACGGCCGGCGGCGTTTCTCGACCGCGACGGCACGCTGATGGTCGACTTTCACTACACCGATCAGCCGGAGGACGTGCTGCTCCTGGGCGGCGCCGCCCATGCCGTGCACCGGCTCAACGCGGCCGGCGTGCCGGTCATCGTGGTCACCAACCAATCGGGCATCGCGCGCGGCTTCTTCACCATGGCCGACGCCGAGCGCGTCGATCGGCGGCTGCAGGAACTGCTCACGGCCGATGGCGCGCGCTACGATGATCTCTACGTGTGCCCGCATCATCCCGATTTCTCCGGGCCCTGCGCCTGCCGCAAGCCGGGCACGCTGCTGTTCGAGCGCGCCGCCCGCGACCACGGGCTCGACGTCACCCGCTCGGTGTACATCGGGGACCGGTTCCGGGACGTGCAGCCCGGGCTCACGCTGGGCGGCCACGGCATCCTGGTGCCCACCAGCGAGACGCCGGCGGCCGACGTCGCCGCGGCGGGCGAGAGCGCGCTGGTCGTGAACACGCTGGACGACGCCGTGACGCGCTTTCTCGGAGGCGGCGCGTGAGCGCGCGGCTCGCCGTGCTCGCCTCGGGCGGCGGCACGAACCTCCAGGCCATTCTCGACCACTTGGCCGCCCTCGGCGACGCCCGGGCGGGCGACGTGGTGCTCGTGGCCTCCGACCGGCCTGGCGCGGGCGCGCTCGACCGCGCCCGCCGCCGCGGCATCGCAACCGCGGCCATCCGCACGAGGGCGAATCCCGGCGGCCGCCCGCTGCTCGAGCTGCTGCGCGAGGCGCGGGTGGACTACGTGGTGCTGGCGGGGTACCTTCGGCTCGTTCCGGAAGACGTGGTGCGGGCGTTTCCGGGGCGCATCGTGAACGTGCATCCGGGGCTGCTGCCGGCGTTCGGCGGCGCCGGAATGTACGGGCATCGCGTGCATGAAGCGGTGATCGCCGCCGGCGAGCGGGAGAGCGGGCCGACGGTGCACTTCGTGGACGAGCAGTTCGATCACGGCGCCGTCATCGCCCAATGGCGCGTGCCGGTGGACCCCGCCGACTCGGCGGACGCGCTGGCGGCGCGCGTGCTGCGCGTGGAGCATTTGCTCTACCCGCGCGTGGTGCAGGCGCTGGCCGCCGGGCGCGTCCGCCCGGGCGACCCGCCCCGCCTCGGAGACGCCGACCAGTTGGACGACCGGACCATCATCCAGGACATCGAGCATGCGCTGGGTTACTAGACTCACCATCGACGGTTGCCTCGCGGCGCTGGCCGCGTGGCCCGGCGCCGCCGCCGCGCAGAAGACCCTCATCCCCGCCGTGATGCCGTGGATCGCGCTGCGCGCGGCCCCGGGACACGAGCGGGCCGCCACCGACCGGATCCAGGCCGCCGATCGCGGATGGACCCGCGACGCGCTCGGCGACCTGGTGAAGGTGCGCGGCGCCGGCGCCCCGGTGCGCGTCGTCGCCTGCGGGCTCGACGACCCGGCCTACGTGGTGAGCGCCATCACCGACGACGGCTATCTGAGAGTCCAGATGGACGGCAACGGACCGCGGCGGGCCCTGTGGGACCAGTTCCACGAGGGCCAGCGCATCCTGGTCATGACCGGTGATCCGGCCACCGCCGCCCGCGTGCAGATGGTGCCCGGCGTGTTCGGCGTGCGCAGCGTGCACCTGTGGCGCGGGCGCGAGCCCCACGCGGGTCCCACCGGCATCGAGGATCTCTGGATCGACGTCGGAGCCCAGAGCCGCGCCGACGTCGCCCGCATGGGCATCAAGTTGCTCGATCCCGTGTTCCGCGACATCACCGCCTCGCACATTCGGTACCGCGTTTCGGGGCCCGAGGCCGCGTCACGCGCCGGCTGCGCCGCCGTCGCCGCCGCCGCCAACGCGTCGCCCGCCGAGGGGCGCACCATATTTGTGATCTCGGCTCAGAGCCGGTTCACCTGGGCCGGCCTCTCGGCCGTCATCGCCCGCACCGGACACGTCGATTCGCTCGTCGTGGTCGACCAGTCGCCGGGGCGCGCCGACGATACGGCGGCCGTACGCACCGCGGCCTTCCGCTTCAACACGCCGGCCGGCGCGTCCGTGGGCAGCGCGCGCATGCTCACCGTCCGGTCCGACGATCCGAATACGCTCATCGAGCGCGTGGCCGACGCCGACCTGTTCACGCTGTTCCAGGCCGTGGCGGGGGCGGCCGGCGTCGGCGCCCCGGGGCCCGCGGTGATCCCCGACCCCGCGATGCCGGTGGTGCCCGAAGCCCGCGACAGCCTCACGCCGTACGCGGACCTGCTCGCCCGCCTCACCGACCGCTACGCGGTGTCGGGGCACGAGAAGCCGGTGCGCGACCTGATCCGGTCCGAGCTGCCGGCGTGGGCGCGACCGCTCGCCAACGTCGACACGGCGGGCAACCTGTACGTCGCCGTCGGACCGAACCGCGACACGCTGGTCGTCGTCGCCCACATGGACGAGATCGGCTTCGAGGTCACCGGCATCGAATCCGACGGCCGCGTCGCTCTCCGCGCGCGCGGCGGGTCGATCACCACCGTCTTCGCCGGCCAGCCGGCGCTCATGCACGCCGACACCGATTCCCTGCCCGCCCCGTCGGTGCGGAATTGCGCCGCGACCAGCGCGTCGTCCCGCCCCGGCGTGTTCGGCATCCTCAACAGCGCCACTGTCGCCGCCTCCGGGCGCGGCGTCTACGCCTGGTTCGGCCGCGAGCCGGCCGCCGTTGGCGTCAAGCCCGGCATGACGGTCACCGGCTACAAGTGCGCCACCCGCCTCGGCCGCTACCGGTTTACCGCCCGCTCCATCGACGACCGGGCGGGCGACGCGGCGCTGCTGTTCGCCATGCGCGCGCTCGACCCGTCGAAGCTCGGCCACAAGGTGATCTTCGCCTTCTCGACGCGCGAGGAGGTGGGACTCGACGGCGCCGCCGCGCTGGCCGCCGAGTTCGGGACGTCGGTGCGCCGGGTGCTGGCGATCGACACCTTCGTCTCGTCCGACTCGCCGATCGAGTCGCCGCGCTTCGCCGACACGCCGATCGGCGACGGCGCCGTGGCCCGCATGTTGGACAATTCCAGCGTCACGCCGCCCGCCGAGATGGCCCGCCTGCTCCGCATCGCCGCCGCCGGCCACATCGCCGTGCAGTACGGCACCACGAACGGCGGCAACGACGGGTCGGAGTTCACGCGTTACGGCGCCATCGATATTCCCATCGGCTGGCCGCTGCGCTACAGCCACTCGCCGGCGGAAGTCATCGATCTGCGGGACGTGCACTCGCTGGCGCGGCTCGTGGCGGCGATGGCGGCGGCGCCATCCACACCATAGGGAAGATCATGCCACGCGCATTGCTCTCGGTTTCCGACAAGTCCGGCCTCGTCGAATTCGCCCAGGGGCTCGCCGCCCTCGGCTGGGATCTCATCTCCACCGGCGGCACGGCGCGCGTGCTGCGCGAGGCGGGGCTCGCGGTTGCCGACGTCAGCGACGTCACGGGATTCCCCGAGATGCTCGATGGCCGCGTGAAGACGCTGCACCCCACGGTGCACGGCGGCCTGCTGGCGCGCCGCGACCTGAGCGAGCACATGGCGGCGCTGGCCGAGCACGACATCGCGCCCATCGACCTCGTGGTGGTGAACCTGTACCCCTTCCGCGAGACCGCCGCCAAGGCGGACGTCACGCCGGAAGAGGTCATCGAGAAGATCGACATCGGCGGCCCCAGCATGCTTCGCTCGGCGGCCAAGAACTTCGCCTCCGTGTACGTGGTGGTCGATCCGGCGGATTACGCGCGCGTGCTGGCCACGCTGCAGGCGGGCGACGACGATCTGGACCTGCGCCGCCTGCTGGCCGGCAGGGTGTACGCGCATACGGCGAGTTACGACGCAGCCATCGCCACCTGGTTCGCGCGCGAGCGCGGCGAACTGTTTCCGCAGACGGTCGCCATGAGCTTCGAGCGCGCCCAGTCGCTGCGCTACGGCGAGAACCCCGATCAGGCGGCGGCGTTCTACGTCGAACGGCCGGGGGCCGGCCTGGCCGCGCTGGCGCAGCGGGGCGGCAAGGAGCTGTCGTTCAACAACCTCATCGACCTCGAGGGCGCCCTGCTCGCCATCGAGCCCTTCGGCAAGCAGACGGCGTGCGCCATCGTCAAGCACACGACGCCCTGCGGGCTCGCGGTGGGCGCCACGGCGCACGAGGCGTACGAGAAGGCGCTGGCCTGCGATCCCGTGTCCGCGTTCGGCTCGATCATCGCCTTCAACGTGCCGGTGGACGAGGGGACGGCAAACGCCATCGCCAGCCTGTTCGTCGAGTGCATCGTGGCGCCCGGGTTTGCGGCCGAGGCCATCGAGGTGCTGGGTCGCAAGAAGAACCTGCGCGTGCTGGAGGGCAAGGCGGCGTGGCCGCCCCACAGCCTGGACTACAAGCGCGTGCGCGGCGGCGTGCTGGTGCAGGAGCGCGCGGCGAGCGTGATCGACGACGCGGGGTGGACCGTGCCGACGAAGCGGAACCCGACCACCGACGAACTGGCCGACCTGCTCTTCGCCTGGCGCGCCGTGGCCAGCGTCAAGAGCAACGCCATCGTGCTCACGCGCGGCGGCGCGACCATCGGCATCGGCGCCGGCCAGATGTCCCGCGTCGACGCCTCATTCATCGCCGTGCACAAGGCGCGCACGCAGGGCCACGACACGAACGGCTCCGTCATGGGCTCCGACGCCTTCTTCCCCTTCCGCGACGGCATCGACCAGGCCGCCGAGGCCGGCGTGAAGGCCATCATCCAGCCGGGCGGCAGCGTGCGCGACCCCGAGGTCATCGCCGCCGCCGACGAGCACGGAATGGCGATGGTGTTCACCGGCAAGCGGCAGTTCCGCCACTGACCAGCGGGCCATCGCCGATCTCGGTGCCCGACGAGCATCAAGAACGGAGGCTGGGACACGATGATTCGGGAGGATCCGGAAACCACCGGACGAGGACTTGGGCCTTCAGAGAAATCAAATCTCGTCAAGGCGGAGAGGACCTCCCGGTGAGACCCCCAAGGAGTGATCCGGCAGGTTCAGTCGTTTCCTGAATCATCGTTGTTCCAGATGTTCTTGATGCCGGCCGGACGCGACGAACGCCGGAGGGGCGCCGGGACCTACTTGAACGCCGAGAACCCTACCGTACTTCCCCCCGGCTCGCGCACGTAGATCTCCGTGCTGCCGTAGAAGGTCTCGTGCCGCGCCTTCACCACGGGCGCGCCGGCCAGCGCCCGCTCCACCGGGTCCAGATCCTGAACCGTGATGAACAGCGTCACCGAGTGGCCCTCGAGTCTCGCCGCCATCCCGGGGTCGTCCGCGACGACGCTCGCCCGGGTCTGGTACATCACCTCGACGGCGCCGCGCTTGGCGCTGGCGAAGACGAGCCGGCCGTCGGGGCCCGGGACCTGGTTCTCGACCGTGAACCCGAGTCGATCGGTCCAGAACGACAGGCAAGGCTCCACGGCTTCCACCACCATCACGGGCGTGAGTTGCTTGAACCGAAGATCGTCGGCGTCGGCGTTCACGAAATCCTCCTCGCTGCGGGTGACCGATCGAAGGGGCGAGAGGAGACATGATACCGAAGAAACGCCGAAACTTCAAGCGCCCGGCCAATCGAACAATCGGATCCTGCGCCGGGTATCCTCACGGTCTTCTGATGTGTGGTTCCCTTTCATAACTCACGGTCCCACCGCATCTTTGAGTATCTTGCCCGCGCCCCGCTCCGTGGCGGGGCGTCTGCTGTCCGTTTCCATAGATGAGCGACATGGCCGCGACTTCCAAGCCCGAACTCGACTACCGCCCGTCCTATCTGGCCGCCACCATCGCCGGCGCGCTGGTCTTCCTGCTCTACCTCATCACGCTGGCGCCCACCACCGCGATGTGGGACACGAGCGAATACCTCGCCGCCGCGTACACGCTCGGGCTCCCCCACCCTCCGGGCAATCCGCTGTTCGTGCTGCTGGGGCGAGTGATGTCGCTGCTCCCGATCGCCGGATCGGTGGCGATGCGGATCAACATCTTCGCCGCCGTGTGCAGCGCGGTGGCAGCCGCGATGTGGTTCCTGACCACGGAGCGGGTGCTCGTGGGCTGGTTCCCGGAGCGGTGGCGCCGCATCGTCGGCGCAGCGGTGGCCACGATCATCGGCGCCACCGCGTTCACCGTGTGGAACCAGTCGGTGGTGAACGAGAAGGTCTATACCATTTCTCTGGCGGGCATCGCGATCATCTCGTGGCTGATGATCCGCTGGTGCGACGACCCCGACGGCCGCAAGGCCGACCGGACCGTCGTTCTCGTCGCCTACCTGCTCGGGCTCGGCTACGCCAACCACATGGCCGGCATGCTCGCCGCGCCGGCGGTGGGCCTCGCCATCATCGTGCGGCGCCCGCGCTTCCTGCTGCGGTGGAAGCTCATCCTCGCCTCGCTCCTGGCCCTCGGTTTCGGGCTCACCCCGTTCGCGATGCAGCCCATCCGCGCCGCCTACTACCCGGCGATGAACGAGGGCGAACCGACGGCATGCCGCGACGGCCTGCACCTCTCGTGCACGTTCAGCAAGGGCACGTACGACGCCTTCATGTACAACTTCAACCGCGGGCAGTACGGCAAGCCCGCGCTCGGTGACCGCCAGGCGCCCTTCGTCAGCGGCCAGGTGGGCATGTGGTGGTGGTACTTCAAGTGGCAGTGGATGCGCGACGCGCTGGACCAACACGCGGGCCTGCAGAGCATGCTCGCCGCGGTCTTCCTGGTGCTGGGACTCTTCGGCGGCTGGGTGCATTACAAACGCGACCCACGAAGTTGGTGGTATTTCGCCGGGTTGATGTTCACCGTCACGCTCTGCCTGATCTACTACCTGAACTTCAAGTACGGCGCGTCGCAGTCGCCGCAGCTCGGCGACTCGGTGGCCCGCGAGGTGCGTGACCGGGACTACTTCTTCATCTGGAGCTTCTCGCCGTGGGGCGTGTGGGCCGCGCTCGGCCTGATGTTCGTCTGGGAGTCCATCGGCTCCCTGTTCGGCACCGAGAAGGTCAGGGTCGGCGGCGAGACGGCGGACCAGCCGACGCGCAACGGCTGGCTCGCCGGGTCGCCGGTGCTGCTCATCGCGATCATCCCGCTGTTCGCCAACTGGCAGTGGGCGTCGCGCGCCGGCCAGACCGACACGCGCGACTTCGCCATCGACATGCTGAACTCCGTCGAGCCGTATGGCGTGCTCGTCGTGGTCGGTGACAACGACACCTTCCCGCTCTGGTTTGCCCAGGACGTGCTCGGCGTGCGCAAGGACGTGGTGGTGGCCAACACCTCGCTGCTCAACACCGACTGGTACGTTCGGCAGCTCATCCGGCGCCCGATCTACGCGTACGACCCCAAGGATCCGCGCAACGCGCCCAACATCTACGGCGGCAAGGCGTGGCCCAAGCCGACGACGTCGCCGCTGCACATGACGATGGACCAGGCCGACGCCGTGCCCGAATACTTCCCCATTCGGACGCCGACCACGTACAACCTCGGCCCGATCACGGCCACGATCGATCCCAAGTTGCTGCCGCAGGATGAGGCCCACACCGGGTACTTGGACCGCGCGTCGGTGTTCGTGCTGCGCATGATCGCCGACTCTTACAACGATCGGCCGATCTACATCAGCCGCACGGCGGGCAACTACGCCGAGCAGCTGGGCCTCGGCAACAACGTGCTCACGCAGGGGCTGGCGCAGAAGGTGTTCATCCCGCCAAAGACCGCGAGCGCCGACACGGTGGCCGTGCAGGGCGACGGGTGGATGGACGTGCCCCGCACCCTCGCGCTCTGGGACAGCGTCTTCAAGGCGCCGGCGTCGTTGGCCCGGCGCAACGGCTGGGTGGACCGCCCGTCGATCGGCATTCCCTATCTCTACATCGCCACCGGCATCGAACTCGCACAGACCCTCAACGCGGTAGGCAAGCCACAGGATGTGGCGCCGATCATGAATTCCACCAAGACCATGGTCACGGCGCTCAACCTGCAGCAGTACTTCCCGAGCTTCGAACAACCGCCCACGGTGCCGGTGGTGCCGTCGGGTGACTCGGCAGTGGGGACGCCGGTGAAGGTCAAGAAGAAGTAGGTCGGTAAGTCGGTAGGTCAGCGGGACCGGGGGACGAGCGCGAGCGCGCCGTCCCACGGTCCCGCCGTCTTTGGGAGCTACGCGTTCCGGGCGGACAGCAGGTCGAACACGCCCTCGTAGTCCCGCGGCGCCTTGCCGTTCCAGTCACCGACGCCGACTTTCGCCCACCCAAGCGGCGTGCCGCCGAAGCGCGGCTCCACGGCTGTCGCATCGGCGCCGTGATCGAGCAGCAACCGCACCAGCTCGGCGTTGCCGCGATATGCCGCCCAGTGCAAGGCCGTCGCCCCCGACTCGTTCGTCGTCGACGCCGGCCACCCGGCACCCAGCATCAGCTGGACCGTCCGCACCTCTTCGCGCTGCGCCGCTGCCGGCAGCCGCATCAGCGTGTCCGGGGGCAGCGACGCGATGAGGCCGGGCCGCCGCGCCAACAGGCGCGCCACCTGGTCGCCATCACCCGACTCACACGCCGTCGCCACCAGGAGGTCGTCCGGGGTCCGCTCGACGAGCAGCCGATGGATGTCGTCGCGCGCGAACGCGCGCGCCACCACGTGGGCGCTCATTCCGTTGCCCAGCGACCAGATGTAGATGGTGCCGCCGGCACGCGCGTTGCGCATCGGGAACCAGCGCGGCGACACCACGGTCCGCACCGATTCGGGATCCGCGTCGAGGTGGCGCCGCACCAGCTCGACGTCGCCGAGCGCGCAGGCCATGAGGACATCGGTGCGGCATCCGCGCGCGACCAGCAGCCGCACGACGTCCTGACGGTCGCGAATGAGATACTGCGCCGGCGTCGACTCGTGATCGATGTCCAACGCGTCGATGTCGGCGCCATGGTCGAGGAGATAGGCCGCGATCTCCGGCGTGGCCGCGACGTGCAGGGGCGTCTGCCCGTCGCCGAAGCGCGCGTGCACCACCATTGGGTCGGCGTCCACCCGCTCCCGCACGCGGTCGAGCATGCCCAGCTGCGCGGCGGCGTGGGCGTCCACCGTGGCGCCGCGCGCGATGAGGTGAGCGTTCATCGCCGGATCGATGCCGAGCACGCCGAACGAGCCCGCCCACCAGTGCGAGCGTTGGTCGATGTTCGCGCCGGCGTCGAGGAGCACGTCCACCAGCTCGGCGTTGCGCAGGTGCACGGCGGCGATGAGCGGCGTGGCGCCGAACGCCCCGCCCTGCATCGGTTCGTCGAGACGACCCTTGAGCGACGGAAAACGCGCCAACACGTCGCGGACGCGCCGCGCGTCGTCCAATCGCACGGCCGCGCCGAGCGCAGCGGCGGGATCGTCGCCGGCAAGCGACTCGACGTGATGCTTGAGCGTGGCCCAGTTCGGGAAGCCATACCCGCGCGCCAGCGCGTGCTGCGCATCGGCGAGTTTGGCCGCGGGGGCGGTGGGTCGGCGGGGGCCGAACGCCGCGATGGCATCGGCGTCTCCCCCGTTGAAGTCGCGCAGCAGCGCCTTGGCCTGCTTCCTCAGGTGTTCGAGACTGGGCCGCGCGGGCAATACACGAGACATGATTCCTCCTTCCGTAACGCCCAGCGTCCGCTGGCTTCGGGCAGAAGTGAGGTCGATGCTCGGTACCGCGAGTACGACGCAGGTGGGATCATCCCTTTCCGCGGACGGGGTGCGGCCTGGACCGCGCCACAAATCTTGACTCCCGCCCGCCAGGAGGCAAGCCGGCGGTCGGTGATCGGGCGGGCCTGTGCCTACCGACCTCACGACCTACCGTCTTGCCGCCTTTCCGATCTACCGACCTGCTGTCTTACCGACCTACCGTGGCTCCCTCGGTCAACGGAATCAGCTCCGCCCCCAATCGCTCCATCTCCTCGAGCTGCGGACTGCACTGCAGCAATAAGAGATCCACCCCCGCCTCGGCGAACTCGCGCACCCGCTCGGCCACCTGCTCCGCCGTGCCGGTGAGACCGGCCCGCAGGCCGCGATTGCTCACGGAATAGTCGCGGATGCTCACCTGCTGATCGAGCTTGGTGTTCTGCACCCAGTCCTGATAGTTGCCGTATCCGGGCGAGCCCGGCGTCACATTTGTGATGCGCTCGACCTCGGCCGCCGCCTGCCGCTCGTCGTCGCGCACGATCGCGTAGCCCGCCACGCCGAACTGCAGCGGCGGGAGGGTCTCGCCCGTCCGCTCGTACAGCCGGACGGACGCCACCTCGCGTCGCCGCCTGAGGTCGGCGATCTTTTCCGCGACACGATCCGGCGGATCGCCGTGCATCACGTACGCGTTGCACTTGGCGGCAATCGTGTCCTTGGCCTTCTCCGACTCGCCGCCGGCGTAGATCGTCGGCCGGGCCCGCCCGCCCCGCGCCGCCGTGGCCACGGGCTTCGGCTGCAGCACCAGGTTCTCGGTCTGGTACACGCGGCCCGCGTAGCTGAAGTCGTCGCGGCTCCAGGCGCCATCCACCACGTCGATCCATTCCGCGGTGCGCGCGTAGCGGTCGTCGTGCTCGTCGAACGCGGCGCCGTACCGGCGCGCCTCGTCCTTCCACCACGCCGAGACGACGTTGAGCGCCAGCCGGCCGTTGGCGATGCGGTCGATCGTCGCCGCCTGCTTGGCGAAGATCGCCGGCGGATGGAACGACGGCCGCACGGCCACCATGAGTTCCAGCCGCTCGGTCACGGCCGCCAGCGCCGCAGCGGTGGACCAGGCGTCGAGCGACGGCGCCTCGATCCCCTTGATGTCGTTGAGCAGCAGTTCGGCCACGAGCGTGAGGTCGAAGCCGATCTCCTCGCTGCGCCGGGCGAGGCGCTTCACGTACTCCCAACTCGCGTCCATCCCCTCATCGGGGACGTTGCGCAGCCAGCCGCCGAACACGGGGAGCCAGTATCCGTATTTCATGGGAGGGCCGCCTCCCGCAGGCTGGCCGCGCGGCGCGGCCGATCCGCCTCACGCGCCGCCGCTCCACCGTGATCGGCGGCGGCGGCGCGCTCCACCAGGTAGTCCACCAGCCTCTCGTGCGGATCGAAGCCGATCACGTTCACGGCGTCGGCCACGAAGTTCGAGAGCGCATTGACGTCGTAGAAGTAGTGACGGCCGTCGCGGTCGTCCACGAGGTACTCGATGCCGCCGACGTCCAGGTGCGTCTCGCGGGCGATGCGCTCGACTTCCGCGACGATCGGCGGGGGCGGCGTATACGCCTCGACGCGAAGGCCGGTCTTCGGCGCGTCCACCGCGCACGCCGACCGCACGAGTTCAACGCCGTCAGCGCGTTGGCAGGCGTCGGCCGGGCAGAGGTCGAACGAGCCCACCGCGGGGAACACGTTGATGGCATAGAGGTACTTGCCGCCTAGCGTCTCGACGCGCGTGATGTGCCCGTCGCGCAGCGGCGCCGACTCCTGCACCAACGACACGCCGTCGATCCCGAGCTGCACCTCGCCGCGCGCCACGGCGCCGGCCAGTGCCTCCTCGGTCTCGTACCGCACGATGCCGGCGCCGGAGCCGCCGACGTTGGCCTTCACCAGCACCGGGTAGCGGAGCCCGCCGCGGCGCGCCGCCTCCACCGCCTGCGACGGATTGTTGATGGCGTGCGCCCGGGGAAAGGGCAGGCCCAGCGACGCGGTCAGATCGAGCTGCGCCGTCTTGGACAGTTCGAAGGCGTAGACGTCGGCGCCGTTCACCACAGGCACGCCCAGCCGCCGCAGGTGGCGGAGCCAGTGAAGCGTGTAGAACGTCGACTGCGCATGACCGCGCAGATAGGCCGACGGGCTGGCCCGGTTGAACACCAGCGCGTAGGGCACCGCATCGCGCGTCTCCCCGGGGTCGAAGGCGTGCGCGGCCGCGTCAAGGCGGACATAGGGAACTCCCCGTCGGTCCAGCGCCGCGAATAGCGGCTTGAACCAGTCGGGGTGCTCGTGGTAGATCGCGATCGGGTATTGCGGCGTGCGGCTCATGTCGGCGTTCCTGGCTGGAGACAGCCGCCGGAAACGGCGTGACATGAACGCGGCGCTGGGATGGCGAATCCCGAAACCGAGGTCGCGTCAACGAAAAGGCCCGAGCGAATGATGGCCGCCCGGGCGCTCGCGTTTTAGCTCTTGTTTAACGTGGCAGCAATAGGCGGCAAATCACCACGAGCGTTCTGTTGTCGGAAGTCAGTATCGGCAGTCGTCGATCCAAAGTCAAGGGACCGGCTCCTCCGCCGCCCGCGGTGGCCCCGCGCAGGACGAGGTTGACGCGCATCACGCGACCGAGCGCCGGCCGGATCAACGCTCCACCCGGCTCGCCCCGCGTGACGGAGCGCGCCACTCGGGCGCCGGCTCACCGAGCGCCGCGGGTTCCGGGGGAGGCGACGGCGGCGCCATCTCGCCGGCCTCGATGCCGCACGATCGCCGGTACAGCCATAGCGCCCACAGGGCGAGCGGCGGCACGGCGATCCACGCCGCCATGGCGCCGAACCCCGCGGAACGTTCGATCATCGCCTTGCCGTATTGGGTCACGGTGACGCTGATGCCGGCGTCGCCGAACGATGCCGACATCGAAGACGAGCCGGGCCCGGCGCCGCTGCGCGCGGCGCGCAGCAGCGCCAGCACAATCGGCGTGATCGTCACGGCGGTGAGTCCCGCCCAGTACGCCGTCCAGGCCGCGAGCAGATGCCCGGCGCGCCAGCGGGAGAGGGAAAGCTTCATGGCGACCTCCGTTCCCGGAGAATACACCGGGCGCGGCGCAGGTTCGCAACTGCTCGCGCCCGGGTTGACGCCGCGCCCCTCCGCGTCTAGCGTTCCCTTTACAACCGATTCCGTGGTGATTTGCCGCGTATTGCAGCCACGTTAAACAATTCGCTAAAAAGCACTGGCCCGCGGTCGCTCCGTGGGCCTCGTGTTTTCTGGGAGGTCCCCGTGACCGTCGTCCGTCCCAAGATCACGACCCACACCCTCGAGCGCCTCCGCGCCCGGGGCGAGAAGGCGGTGTTCGTCACCGCCTACGACTACCCCACCGCCGTCTTCGCCGACCGCGCCGGCGTCGATCTCATTCTCGTCGGCGATTCGGCCGCCATGACGATGATGGGCCTGCCCTCCACGGTCGGCATCACCATGGACGAGATGGCGCTGTTCGTGAAGTGCGTCTGCCGCGCCGCGCCGCGCGCGTTCGTGGTCGGCGACCTGCCCTTTCTCTCGTACCAGGTGAGCGACGAGGAGGCCGTGCGCAACGCCGGCCGGTTCGTCGCCCTCGGCTGCGACGCCGTGAAGTGCGAGGGCGGCGCTCGCGTCGCCCCGCGTGTGCGCGCGATGGTGGACGCCGGCATCTGCGTGATGGGCCACCTCGGCCTCACGCCGCAGAGCCTCGCCCAGCTCGGCGGCTACCGGGTGCAGGGACGGTCGGCCGCCGCCGTGGACCGTCTCATCGACGACGCGCTGGCGCTGCAGGACGCTGGCGCCTTCGCGATCCTGCTCGAAGCCCTGCCGCCCGATGCCGCGGCCCGCGTGCGCGAGCGCGTGGACCTGATCGTGTACGGCATCGGCGCCGGCCCGCGCGTGGACGGACAGCTCGTCATCTCGCACGACATGCTCGGCAACTTCGTGGGCGACATCTCGCCGCGGTTCGTGAAACGGCACGCCTGCGTGGGCGCCGACGTCGAACGGGCCTTCGGCGCGTATGCACGCGAGGTGCGATCGGGGGCGTTTCCCGCCGAGGAGCACTGGTACGCCGCCGCGAGCGATCGCCCGGGGCCCGTCACGGGCGCCGCCTACCCCAGGCCCACCGACGGATAGATCTCGTCGCCTATCCAATAGTAGGCAAGCAGCAGGGCGAACAGCGTGCCCGCCAGCCAGAGCGCCCACCGGTGGCGGAGCCAGCTCTCGCCGAACGCGGTCTGCAGCGGGAGGTCGATCACATAGGCGGTGGAGTAGCAGACGTTGGCGATGAGCCCCAACACCAGCACTCGGCCGAAGTCGGGGAGGTTGAACGCCGGCTGGAAGTGCGGCCAGGTGGCCACGACCCAGGCCACGCAGAGCGCCGCGAGGAGCGCGTTGTACGGAATGCGACGCCACTCCCAGTAGCGCACGGAGTCGCGAACCGTGGAATGGGACGGGCCGTTGCGCGCGATTTCGGTCACGGGCCTCTCCGGAGCGGGTGGAAACGACGGGCCGGCTCCCACATAGTGCTTTACAGCGCAAAGTATAGCAACCCCCGCTCGTCAGGACGCGCCCATTCGGCCGTTCGAGTTTTCACTTTCCCGCGCCGCCCCCCTAGACTCCGATTCGTCCCCTCGAGTCGGAGCACCCATTCGCATGAGCGCTGAGCCCAAGCCCTCCACTGCCGCCGGCACCGGCCCCGGACGCGGCGACGCGCCGCGATCGACACGCCGGCTGGCGGCGCTCCACGACTTCTGGGTGCGGCGCCGCCGGCTGTTCTGGATGCTGCACTCGACATGGGCCCTGCTCTCGGGCATCGCCGTCGTGATCATCGCGCGCGAGCGGTACCACCTGGTGCTCTGGGTGGTGCTGTTTCTCGTCCTGACGTGGGGGTCGACGCTGTTCTTCGGGCGCGGCGCCGGCGCCGAGCCGGCCTGGCTGCCCGGCGTGGACCGTCGCCGCGCGCCGCCGACCATGGCGCACGAGGTCACGTCCTATTTCACGCGGGTGATGTACCAGGAGACGCTCTTCTTCCTGCTGCCGTTCTACACGTACTCCACGGTCGTCGACTCGCCCAACGTGCTGTTCCTGGCGCTGCTGGGAGGATTGGCGGCGTTCTCGTGCATCGATCTCGTGTTCGACCGCTGGCTTCGCACCCGCCCGATCTTCGGGCTCACGTTCTTCGCCGTGGTGGCGTTCGCGGCGCTGAACCTGCTGCTGCCGCTCCTGCTCGGCCTGCGGCTGCGATTCGCCACGCCGGCGGCGGCTCTGCTCGCGCTGGCCGCCGCGGTGCCGCTCGCCCATCGAATCGTGGCCCAGCGGCACGGCTACGGGCGCGCCCGGCTCGCCGCGGCCGCGGTCGCGTTCGTGGCGCTCCCGGTCGGCTTCCCCGAACTCATCCCGCCGGTGCCATTGCGCCTCCAGAGCGCGACGTTCGCGCCGCGCATCGATCCGCGGACGCTGGCCCTCGACGACACGCTGCGCTCGCCGGTGTCCTCGGCCGAGGTCGGCGGCGAGCTCGTGGTGGTGGTCGAGGTGTTTGCGCCGTCGGCGCTCCCGACCGAGGTGGCCCTGGAATGGCGGCGCGACGGCATCACGGTGCGGCAGTCGCGCACCATCGAGATCGTCGCCCGCGCGCCCGGGTTCCGCGTGTGGGACGGTTGGCGCCCGCCGGACGGCGCGGTGTCCCCCGGCCGGTACGAGGTCATCCTGCGAACGCAGAGCGACCGGGTGTTCGGCGTGGCCAAGTTGACCGTCCTGCCGGGGGAACCGGCCGCGGGACGGTAGGGGCCGCCGGACGCCCCGCCGGATCGGGCCGGAGGCGCGGAGCCGGGGCCGGGGCCGGGCGCCGCCGGCGTTCCCGCCGGGACTGGTGCGAAATCGCGAGGGGGGCGAGATTCACGGGAATCGATCTTCCTCCCGCCGGGCACGTCCGAACGCTTCCCCCGCCGAGGTGTAGCACCTCCCCAAGGAGCGCGCCCTGATCAAGCACATCGCGAACATCCGCACGTCGGGCACGATCATGCCGAGCTCGCGGTTCCTGGTGAACCGGTTGCTGGCCGGCATCGACTTCACGCGGGCCACCGACGTCGTGGAACTCGGCGTCGGCACGGGTTGCGTCACCCGCGAGATCCTGCGCCGCATGCGCCCCGACGCGCGGCTGGTGTCGCTGGAGATCAACCCCGAATTCGTGCGCGACGCCCGGCGTCGGTTCCGCGATCCGCGTCTCAGCCTTCGCGTGGCGTGCGCCGGCAGCCTGCGGGCCATTCTCGACGCCGAAGGGATCGGTCTCGTGGATGCCGTGGTGTCCAGCCTGCCGCTCAAGATCATGGACGACCAACTGGTAGACCGCATCCTCGACGTGAGCCGCGAGTGCCTGCGCCCCGACGGGCGCTTCCACCAGTACCAGTACAGCCTCAGCAGCTACCCCAAGCTCGCCGACCGCTACTCCGACGTCGACGTGCGGTTCACGGTGCGCAACACCCCGCCGGCGTTCGTCTACGAGTGCACGGGCACCGACGGGCGGGCCCCGGTGCCGGTGCGGCTGCGGCCTTCAATGGCCGCGGTGTACGCCAGCGCACTCTCGGCGGCCGCGATGGTGATGCGCGTGATGCACGAGTTCTGAGCGGCGCTCAGTTCCCCAGCTTCGTACCCACGAACCCGCCCGCCTTGTACGTGTAGAGCGTCGACTGGTCCGGGTAGTTGATCAGCTCGAAGGCGCCCGCCTTCCCCTCCGGCGCCGACGACAGGTAGACGCCCACGGCGTCGGCGTCGTAGACCGGGACGTTGGTCACCTCGAACGCGTGCGGCTTCTTGCCGTTCATGATTGCCACCACGTGCAGCGCCGAGTCGCCCGGCACCGAGCCCTCTACCACCGCGTCCTTGGCGCCGTCGCCGTCGAAGTCGGCGATCGTGGCGAACAGCGGCTCCAGCCGGCCGCTGCCCAGGGCCGACTGCTGCGACACATCGGAGCGGAACTTGTCCGGCGTGAGGATGCGGAATCCGGGCATCGCCGCGTCGAGCGCCGCCTGCATGGCCGGCGGCAGCTGCACGACGAAGCCGATCGTGGCGAACTGCACCGCCGGGTCGGCGGGCTTGGACGAGCAGGCGGCGAGGGCGACGAGGACAACCAGCGCGGCGAGCGAACGCAGAGCCTTGGCCATGATCACTCCGGGAAGGTCACACAAGACCTGACCCCGCCATCGACGGCGTGGCCACCACGTCAGTACCGCCAGCTCTTCGTGTCCGCGCCCGCCGGCGCCGCGCGCTCCATGTGTGCCGCCATCTTCTGCAGCAGCGCCGGCAGCGGCGGCCCCCAGCAGTGGGGCGCCCCGGGCTGAAAGACGATCTCCCCCGTCCACGTCGGCGAGCTCGTCTGCGCGAGAAAGTCGTCGAGCAGGTGCACGGCGTTGTTCAGATAATACGTATCGGCGTCGCCCACGTACACGTTGATCTTGTCGGCCAGCTTGGGGCCCAGCGTCGCCCAGTTGGTCTCGAGGCGGTAGCGCAGGTCGAAGTGCTGCTTCCAGTAGTCGGCCACCTGGTGGTCGATCACGCCCGTCCGCTTGTCCCAGATGCGCCGCGGGTACCCGTCGGCGCCCACCGGACCGTACGCCGCCTCCCAGATGTCCCACTGGCCGCCCGATCGCGAGCGGTCGCCCACGGCGAGCTCGAACCAGTTCTCGTCCTTCATCATCGTCTCGATGTTGCCGTCCGGGCGGCGCACGTCGGGCCGGTCCACCTTCATCCACCCCTTGTCCAGCCAGTAGGCGTTGGAATCGGCGTAGACGTTCACGATCTGGTGGTAGCGGAAGTCCACGGCGTCGGGACAGAGCGACCAGGTGCCGCCGTAGAAGTCGGGATGGAACACCTGCTGCGCCAGCGAGATCCACCCGCCGGTGGAACCGCCGGTCAACAGCCGCGCCCACGGCTGCCCGATGACCCGGAACTTCCGCTCCACCGCCGGGATCAGCTCCTGCATGATCGCGTCGTCGTACGGCCCCTCGTTGGCGGAATTCACGTCGTACGAGTCGTCGTAGAAGGGCGACGGATGCTGCAGCGTCACCAGGATCACGCGCGGCGTCGAGTCGGAGAGCCAGGCCGCCGTCGCCCCACCGCCCGGCGCGCGCAGCGAGAAATGCCCCTCGTCGTAGACGATCGGATACTTCACGTCCGGATGCGCGTCGTACCCCCGGGGCAGCAGCACCGTCGCGCCCAGGTACATCGGGTGCCCCCACCACCTGGTGAGAATCGCGCTCTGAATCTTGAGGTGCTTCACGTACTGGTCGTCGGCCGGCTCGGCCACGGGCGGGATCACCTGGTCGGCCACGAGCGCCGCCGGTTTCGCCGACTTCGGATCGAAGGTGATCTTCACCGGCGCGCCGAACAGGTTGCCAGGCGACCGCTTCCAGTTCTGCCCCTCCCACTGGTCCATGTGCATCCACACGCTGTGCCCGTCGGCGCGGTGGAACTCGGTGTACACGTTGACGAACGCCTGCGCCCAATACGTGCCGGCGGGAACGTCGGCCAGCGAACGCACCGGGTATCCGAATGCCGACGCGTCGACGGTTACGGGCTGGCCCGGATTCAGACTCGTCACGTCCACGCCGAACAGCGGCACCCCGTCCTCTCCCGTCTGGTCAATGGGCGTGCGGCGCACGTCGCTGGTGCGCGAGAGCGCGACGTACACGCGGCCGGTGATGGGAGCGGCGTGCGCCGACGCGGGAAACGAGATCTCGAAGCGCTGGGCGGATGCGGAGAGCGGCAGGCAGGCCGAAGCCCCGGCGAGGCAGGCGAGCAGTCGGAGGCGATGCATGGAAGCCAGGTGTGGAGGTCGGCGCGCGATGCCGTCGCCGGTCGGCGGCGGCGGGTGATAGACTAGTACGCTACCGGCGGCCTCCCCCGGCGGCAACACCAATCACGCCCCATGGTCCAACAGCATGAACATCCACGAATCCGTCGCGGAATACGAAACCTGGCTCGGCGGCCGCCTGCCCCTCATCGCCGCCGACCTCGACCTCAAGCACGAGCGGATGCGCCAGGGGGCCTTCCCCTTTCTCCGCGCCACCTACTTCCGCTGGGCGCAGCGCTGGCCGGTCGCCTGCCACGATCTCACCGACGCGCCGGTGGTCCTCGCGGCGGGCGACCTGCACGTCGAGAACTTCGGCACCTGGCGCGACGCCGAGGGGCGTCTCGTGTGGGGGGTCAACGACTTCGACGAGGCGTGGCGGCTTCCCTACACCAACGATCTCGTGCGGCTCGCCGCGAGCATCACGCTGGCCGCCGACGCATCCGAGCTGCGGCTCGACCCCAAGGACGCGGCGGCGTTCCTGCTCGACGGCTATCGCGATTCGCTCGCCGCCGGAGGGGAACCGATCGTCCTCGCCGAGCGGCACCACGCGCTTCGCCTGATGGCGGTGGCCCGGCTGCGCGACCCCGAGGAGTTCTGGCAGAAGCTGGACGACGCCGGACCGGTCCGCCGGGCGATTCCCCGCGAGGCGCAAGCGGCGCTCGCCAAGCTCTGGCCGGCGCGCGGCCTCGCCTGCCGCGTCGTCCACCGCATCGCCGGACTGGGCAGCCTCGGCCGCCAGCGATACGTGGCCCTCGCCGAATGGCGCGGCGGACGCATCGCGCGCGAGGCCAAGGGACTCGCCGTGTCGGCCGCGGCGTGGGCGACCGGCAGCCGCCGCACCGGACGCGCGCTCTACGCTACCGCGCTGGCCAAGACGGTGCGGTGCGCCGACCCGTTCGTCACCGTGCACGAGGGCTGGATCGCCCGCCGGCTGGCGCCCGACTGCTCGCGCGTCGAACTCACGAGCCTCCCGCGCGATCGCGACGAACGGCACCTGCTGCACGCCATGGGGTGGGAGACCGCGAACGTGCATCTGGGCACCGCCGGCGGACGCGTGCTGCTGGCCGACCTCAAGCGCCGCCCGAAGAACTGGCTCGTCCGCGCCGCCGCGGCGATGGCCGACGACGTGCGCAGCGATTTCGACGCCTGGCGCTCCGGCGCCTCCCATCACTGACCGGCGGCGAATCCCCAGTCGTAGCTTCGCTCGGCGCCCATCAGCCGCCACCGCGACGGGCAGGTCGTGAGCTGCCAGTCCAGCGGCTCGCCCAGCGGCTGCGGCACCGCCGCCAGCGCCAGCGCCCGCCGCACCGCGTCCTTCTGCGCCGCACCCAGCGCGTCGGGCGCCAGCGACACGAACAGCATCGTCCCGCTGCGCGACAGCAGGTCGAGCCACTGCCGGTTCGACTCCCACGGCACCCTGGTGGTGATCCCCGCGCAGTCGGGGTCCGCCGCGTAGAACGCGCCGTGCTGGGCGGCGCGGAAGGCGAGCGAGTTCACCCCCATCGTCCGCGTGCGCGACCAGTCGGTGCCGCTGGTGTCGTCGCCGATGCGGCACATCTCGAACCGGCCCGCCGACAGATGGCCCACGGTGTTGCACCCGATGACGAGCGAGTCGCCGGCCGCCTCGCGAATGACGCCGTACAGCTCATTGATCACCTCGGCGGTGGTCCGCCCCGGGCCCTCGACGAACGTCCACCCGTCGCGCGTGAGCGCCGAGCCCATCTGGCGCCCCCAGCGGCCCATGAGGTCGTACGTAGAGTAGTCGTGCTTGATCAATTCGAAACCCCAGCCGCGCAGCCGCGCCACGTCGGCGGCGATCTTCTCGCGCGAGCCGGCCACGGTGGGATCGAGCACGCCCTGGTCGCGGGCCAGACGCCAGCTGCCGGGCGCGGCGGCGGGCGCCTGCAGCGGACGGATCCACGCGCCCGCGCGGCCGCCGATCCGTCGCACGTCGGCCACGAGCGACGGAAGGTCGGGGAACTTTTCGTTGCCGCGATCCCACGTGCCCGCGCCGTCCTTGCTCGCGCCGCGCCCCGGCTGCCACCCGTCGTCGATCACAACGAAGGGGCGGTTGGCGCCCGTAGGCGAGAGTTCCACGACGTGCTCGGCGTCAGCGCGCATGGTGTCGGCGCTGTTGTCCCCGTAGGCGTAGTACCAATCGTTGTGCCCGTACACCGGCGCCGCCGGCATGCGGGGCGCGGCGCACATCTGCCGGCAGAACGCGCGCTCCGCTTCGAATGCGGACTCGCCCGCCCCGCCGGCGCGGCACACGATCTCGCAGACGGTCAACACGCGCGGGCCGAGCTGCAGGGGTGTGCCGCCGCTGCGCACGTCAGCCCACAGCCAGATGCCCTCGGGGTCCACCTGCCAGTAGCAGAACGCATTGGCGCCGGTGCGCACGCCGTAGCCGTCCGCGCCCTCGTCGCCCCACGTCATCACGTACCAGGGCATCACGCGGTCGGGAACGAACCCGCGCCACTCGAGGTCGCCGTAGCCGCGCTCCCAGGCATCGCCCACCAGCAAACGCGTGGCGTCGAGGCGGCCGTTCCACCGGAGCGCCATCCGCGTGACGCCAACGGCCGGCGCCGAAAGCTCCACGCGTGTCGGGCCTGAAGCGCCGGCGAGCGTGACCGCGACGCCCGATCCTACCCACCGCCCGCCGCCGCCCGGCGCGGCGCGGAGCCGCTGCACCCCGCCCGCGGTCTCGGCGATCACGCCGTCGGGCGGCCGCATGAGGTCCACGTACTCCCGTTCGGGGCCGGGCCACCGGCGCAGCAGTCGCACCGGCAGCGCCGACGCGAGCACCGCGCCGGCGCTCCGCTGGATGAACTCTCGACGGGAGGTCATGCGTGAATATGCAGCGGCAGCGGCGCGCCGGTTACGGATGCAACGGCGCCCTGCCCACCAGCACGGAGAGCCCGAGCTGTTGCATCGTGGCGTTGAACTTCGCCAGTTCGCCGCCGATGAAGTTGTCGAAGCCCTGCATCGCCGCGCGGTACTGCGGGTCGAGCACCCCCTTCTGCTCCACTTGCGCGGCCGTGGGCGCCTGGTCCGACCCCTCCGCGCCGCCCATCAGAATCTGCAGATGCTCGCGGATCATGTCGGGGTAGCGCACGGTGGACTCGATGGCCTGCGGGTTGCTCGTGATGCTGGCCTCCACCGAATCCATGGCCGCGTCGAGCTTCGTCCTTGCCGCGGCGAACGGCGCGGCATTCGCGGTTCCCTTCACCACCGTCTGCAGCGCCTTCACCTGCTCGCGCATGCCGTCCAGCCGGTTGAGCACGCCGTCCAGATCCGACGTCTCGTGCAGCAGCCCCGACGAGAACGCGTACTCCGCCTGCAGTTCGGCGGCGGTGGCCTTGGAGCGCGGATCGGCCAGCACCTGGAACGTCTGCGACTCGGTATGCCCGTTCACGGTGAGCGTGGCCGTGTAGGTGCCGGGCGGCACCAGGGCGCCGCTCTGCGGCCCCTTGTTGAAATCCTTGGTGCCGTTCCAGCGCACCGGGCCGTCGGCGCGGAGATCCCAGGCAATCCGGTGCATGCCGGCGTTCGTCGGCACCCACGGGGCCTCGCCGCCGTGCTTCACGGTGTCGGGCCTGGGCAGCGGCGGAATGGAGTCGCCGGTCGGCACCGTCTCGTCGGGCGCGCTCTCGGTGGGCCCGAGTTCGCGCATCCCCTCCATGGTCCGCACCACCTTCCCCGCGGCGTCGGTGATCACGAGCTTGCCAGGCGCGGCCGCCGAGTCGGCCAGCGTGTACGTGATGAGCGCGCCGTACGGCGGGTTGGCGCCGTAGAAGGCGCCGTCCCCCGACTCCTCGACCTCGGACCACCGCCAGTAGCGGTACGCGCGGCGAATCGGGAACAGGTGCAGCGGGGCGCGGCCGATCTCGGGCGTGTACGTCTCGAACGGCGTCAGGTCGTCCAGTACCCACACCGAGCGCCCGTGCGTGGCCAGCACCAGGTCGTTCCACTGGGGCTGGATGGACATGTCGTAGATCGAGACGTTGGGCAGCCCGAGTCCCATCAGGTACCAGTGCGCGCCGTCGTCCCAGCTGGCGTACAGGCCGTTCTCGAGGCCGGCGTAGACCAGGCGCTGGTTCTTCGGATCGCGCATCACCGAACGCGCGTACACGTCGCCCGGCAGATTGCCCACGATCGACCGCCAGGTGGCACCGAAGTCCGACGTGGCGTACAGGTACGGCTTGAAGTCGCCGCTGAAGTGCCGGTCCACCGCGATCACCGCCTCGCCGGCGTTCGTCGCCGACACCTTCACCGACTCCACGCGCCCCCAGGCCGGCAGGTTCGGGATGTGCGCGGTGACGTTCGTCCATTGCGCGCCGCCGTCGCGCGTCACCTGCACCTGGCCGTCGTTGGTGCCCACCCACAGCACGCTGGCGTCGCTCGGCGACGGTTCCACGATCAGGATCGCGTCGTACACCTCGGCGCCCGAATTGTCCTTCATCACGTCGCCGCCCGACGAGCCCTGCTTGGTCTTGTCGTCGAGGGTGAGGTCGGGGCTGATCGGCGCCCAGGTGCGCCCGCGGTCGGCGCTCTTGAAGACCACGTTGGCGCCGGCGTAGAGCACGCGCGGATTCTGCGGCGACACGGCGAAGCCGGCGTCCCAGTCCTGCCGGTACTTCACCTTCGCCACGCCGTCGCCGCCGAAGTCGAACGGATACGGCTCCATGTCGTGGACCTGCCGCGTGGCGCGGTCGTACGTCATCAGATAGCCGTTCTGCGTGCTGTTGTAGATCAGTTTAGGATCGTCGGGGGCCGGAATGGCGTAGATGCCGTCGCCGCCGTTGGTCGCAAACCAGTCGCGGTCGAGAATGCCCGTGGGATCCTGCGACCAGCCGGGACCGCACCACGCGCTGTTGTCCTGGAGGCCGCCGCATACGAGATACGGAAACTCGCCGTCGGCGCTCACGTGGTAGAGCTGGCCGATGGCCAGGTTGTGCACGAACTGCCAGTGGGCGCCGTCGTCGCGCGACAGGATCACGCCGCCGTCGTTGCCCTCGATGATGCGCCCCGAGCCCGAGGGATCGATCCAGATCGCGTGGTTGTCCACGTGGTCCTGCGTCGCGATGGGCGTGAAGTGCTGCCCGCCGTCGTGCGAGTCCATCAGGAACATCGAGAGCGTGAAGACGTGCTCGGGGTTGGTCGGATCCACCGCCACGCGCGAGAAGTAGAAGGAGCGGACGTCGGCCTCCTGGTCGTCGCTCACCATCGTCCAGTTGGCGCCGGCGTCGTCGGAGCGCCAGATCGCGCCCTCGGTGCTGCCGATGGCGGCGTACACGCGATCGTGCTGGCTGGGCGCGATCGCGAGCCCGATGCGGCTCATCGGCGTCGTGGGCAGGCCGTGCCCCACGAGCCGCGTCCACGTCGTGCCACCGTCGATCGACTTGTAGATCGCGTCCTCGAGGCCGCCGTCGGAGAAGCTCCACGGCGTGCGCCGGAACTTGTACGTCGCGGCGTAGAGCACCAGCGGGTTCACCGGGTCCATGGCGATGTCGGCGGCGCCCACGTCGGGCGCGATGTAGAGCACCTTCTGCCAGGTGGCGCCGCCGTCCTGCGTCCGGAAGACGCCGCGCTCGGGGTCGTCCTTCCACGGGTTGCCCATCGCCGCCACGAGAACCGTGTTCGGATCGTTCGGGTCGATGACGATGCGCGGAATCTGGAGCGCGGCGTCGAGCCCGAGGTGCGTCCAGTGCGCGCCGCCGTCGGTGGACTTGTAGACGCCGTCGCCGAACGAGACGTTGTTGCGCACGTTTCCCTCACCCGTGCCCGCCCAGACGACTTCGGGATTCACCGGATCCACGGCCAGCGCCCCGATGGACAGCTCGTGCTGGTGCTGGAACTCCGCCGTCCAGGTGATGCCCCCGTTCGTGGTGCGGAAGACGCCGCCGTCGGCCGTGCCCACGTAGTACGTGTCGTTCTGGCCGGGCACGCCCGCCACCGCCGACACGCGCCCCCCGCTCATCGCGGGGCCGATGGAGCGGAAGGCGATGCTGCGCGCCACCTTCATCGGCAGGAGGGTGCGGCCGTCATGATCGGCCCGCTGCGGGGCCGCCGGGCGCGGCCCGACGATCCGCGGCGAGGCCTGGGCGGCGAGCGGGGCCGGCATGGCGGCGGCGGCCAGCGCCGCGCCGAACAGCGCGGCGGAAAGCGTGCGGACGTAACGGTTCAACGAGAGCATGGATCGTGAGTTCCGGAGTTCTAGATTGATATGGTGACGGCCCCATCGATATAGCCGCCGCGGACCCTGTCCGGCCAGACCCGGACACCGGCCGAGGAGTCACGGGGGGCGCCGAAGGCGGGGGCCGCACGAATCACGGGGGACCGGATGGCAGGCAACCAGCGCACGATCGCGATTCTCACCGGAGGCGGAGACGTGCCGGGACTGAACCCGGCCATCCGCGCCATCACCATCCGCGCCGTGCGCGATGGGTACCGCGTGCTGGGCATCCGGCGCGGCTGGGCCGGGCTCGTGGACTACGTACCCGACGACACGGTGGACAACAGCGACCACGTCCAGGTGCTTTCGGAGGCGATCGTGAATCGCGCCGCCCGCACCGGCGGCACCTTCCTGCACACGGCGCGGGCGCGGCCCAGCCACCTGCCCCGCGAGCGGGTGCCCGAGCACCTGAGCGGCTACGACGCGCCGATCAACGACATCACCAGGGACGTGCTCCGGAACCTCGAGCACCTGGGCGTGGACGTGCTCATTCCGATCGGCGGCGACGACACGCTGAGCTACGGCAAGCGGCTGCACGACGAGGGGGTGAACGTCGTCGCCATCCCGAAGACGATGGACAACGACGTGCACGGCACCGACTACTGCATCGGGTTCAGCACCTGCGTCACCCGCACCATCGAGCTGACCCACCGCCTGCGCACGTCGGCGGGCTCGCACGAGCGCTTCCTGGTGATCGAGGTGTTCGGGCGGTATGCCGGGTTCACGGCGCTGCTGCCCACGATGGCCGGGGCGGCCGACCGGTGCGTGATTCCCGAGCATCCGGTGGACGTGGAGCGCCTGGCCGAGCTGCTCACGGCGGACCGCAACCGGAACCCCAGCCGCTACGCCGTGGTGCTCGTGTCGGAAGGGGCGCGGCTGGCCACCAGCGACGGCATGAGCTTCGAGAGCGAGGAGGCGGACATGTTCGGCCACCGCAAGCTGGGGGGCATCGGCGAGCAGGTGGCAGCCGGGCTCAAGGCGGCGTCGGCCAAATACAACAACGGCCGGCGCATCGAGGTGGTCAACCAGCGGCTGGGCTATCTGGTGCGGTCGGGCGACCCCGACGGCCTCGATTCGATCGTGCCCATGGCCTTCGGCAACCTGGCCATCGACCTGATCATGAAGAAGGAGTACGGCCGGCTGGTGAGCGTCCACCGGGGCTTCTACGACAGCGTGCCCATGGAAAGCGTGACGGCGGACAAGAAGGTGGTGAACGTGGCCAAATACTATAATACGGAGCGGTTGCGCCCCATTTACGACTTCGACCACGCCCCCCTGTTCATCATGACCAGCGACTGACGCCTTCCGGCGCATCCGACTGGCCGAGGGGCCCCCGGGGGGGGCCCCGTGGGGGGCGGGAAATGGGGGGTATGGCGCTGGACGGGGAAAGGTGCTAACGTTAAGCAACGTAGGAACGGCGCCGAGCGGCGCCGGACATCCCAGGGGTGAAACAGGACCCGTACGTTAAGGGTCCTTTTTTGCTTTAGGGAGCTCCCGTCGGGAGGCCGTCGTGACGGTGTCGTTCACGAACACACAGGTACGTCGGCCAGGACGGCAACACCGGACTCCGACACACCACATTTCAGGAGTTCGAACATGAGTACGACCGGGACAGTCAAGTGGTTCAACGATGCGAAGGGCTTCGGCTTCATCACGCCCGATGACGGCTCGAAGGATTGCTTCGTGCATCACTCGGCGATCCAGGGCGGCGGCTTCAAGTCGCTGGCCGAAGGCGAGAAGGTGTCGTTTGACGTCGTGCAGGGCCAGAAGGGCCCGGCGGCGGAAAACGTGACCAAGCTCGGCCGCTAAACCCGCGGCGCCGCGAAAGCGGCCAAGTGGTTACCCGCCCCGCGCGATCGCAAGGTCGCGCGGGGCGAGTCACAGGTACGCTCGAAGGAGCATCCGAATGGGACGCGGTCGCGGTGTCACCGGCTGGGAGATCGTCTGGAAGGTCTGCGCCATCTGCGCCGCCGTGGCGATCGTCGCCTGGGCGCAGGCATCGTGGGCGTCCCGGAATCTCGCCCGGCGGCTGGGGGCCCGACCCGTGGCGGCGAAGACCCTGGAGCAGCTCGGCGCCACCGAGTTCCAGCGCATCCGGTTCGCGACCTACGACAGCATGGGCCAGGTGACGCACCCGTCCGCCGTCGTGTTTCCGGAACCGTGGAACGGCTACCGCTACTGGATGGCGCTCACCCCCTATCCGTTCAGCGACGCCCGGCACGAGAACCCCTCGCTGTACGTGAGCCGCACGGGGCGCGTCTGGAGCGTGCCCGACGGCGTCACCAATCCGCTGGAGCGAAGCGCCAACGGCTATCTCTCCGACCCCAGCCTGGTGTACGACCCCGACGCCGACGCCCTGCGGCTCTACTACCGCGAGGTCGTCCGGATGGTGGACCAGGGGCACAGCAAGGTGCACGTCTCGGACGACGTGGTGATGACGGCGAGCACCGACGGCGTGCAGTGGGGCGATCCGCAGACCCTGGTGAGCGACAGCGGGCGCTACGTGGTCTCGCCCAGCGTGGTGCGCCGGGCCGCCGGCGACTGGAGCATGTGGCAAGTGGACGCCGGCGCGAACGGGTGCGACGCCAGGGCCACGCGCGTCGTCCGCCGCGGGTCCACCGACGGGGTGATCTGGTCGGTGGCGGTTCCGGTGCGACTGGCGCAGCCCGGATATACCGTATGGCACGTTGGCGTGCGGTTCGTCGAAGCACGCCATGAATACTGGGCCCTGTTCGCCGCCTTTCCCAAGGGCAGCGACTGCAACCGGACGAGTCTCTTTCTCGCCACCAGCGCCGACGGCGTCACCTGGACGACCTTCGGCACGCCGGTGCTCGCGCCAGGCGCGGTGCCGCAGTTCGACGCCAACGTGTATCAGTCGTCGTTCCATGTGGACGCGACCGGCGGGGAGATGACGATCTGGCTCACCGGCGCCAGGACCGTGTCTCCGGCGTCGGAGAAGTCGGAGGCCACCCTGGAGTGGAGCGCGGCACTGATGAAGACGACCACGCAGGCGCTGTTCGCGCGGCTGGGCGATGCGAACCCCGGCTACGTGCCGCCGGAGTTCGAGCGGGAACGCGAGCCCCAGATTCCGATGGCGGACATCATCATCTAGGGGGCGCGGCCGCCGCGCGGCGCCAGTCGCCGACGACGGCCCACCAGATGGTGACCGCGAGGAGCACCGCGGGGACGGCGAGCTTCGCCGACCGGTCCGGGTCCTCCGCCGCCCGGTGAGGCTCCTCCGCCGACTGGTCCGCGTTCTCCGCCGACCGGTCCGCGTCCTCCGCCGGCCGGTCCGGGTCCTCCGCCGGCCGGTCAGGCTTCTCCACTGACCGGTCCGGCTTCTCCGCCGACTGGTCCGCGTCCTCCGCTGACTGGTCCGCGTCATCCGCTGACTGCTCCGCGTCCTCCGCCGACCGGTCCGGGTCCTCCGCCGACTGGTCCGCGTTCTCCGCCGACCAGTCCGCGCCCTCCGCCGCCTGGTCCGGGTCCTCCGCTGGCCGGTCAGGTTGCTCCGCTGACTGGTCCGCGTTCCCCGCCGACCGGTCCGGGTCCTCGACAGACCGGTCACGCTTCTCCGCCAACTGGTCCGCGTCTTCCGCCGACCGTGCAGGCCTCTCCGCCGACTGGTCCGCGTCCTCCGCCGACCGGTTGCCACCCTCCGGCGGGCTCGGCATACTCTCCGCTGGCACGCCGCAAACCCCACCCCGCCGGGAGCCCTTCATGTCCGCCCGCCCGCCCCGCTCCGCCCTCCGCCGCACTCTCGCCGCCTCCGCGCTCGCTCTCGCCGCCTTCGCCATGCCGGCGCCGGCGCAGCAGACCGGCGGCCGCGCCTACACCATCGACGACGCGCTCAACGTCCGCTCGGGTCGCATCGAGGACGTCAGCGCCGACGGGCGGTGGATCGCGCTCACGGTGCACCTGCGGCGCGATGGACTGGGCGTGGACAACGCCCGCTTCGGCGACCCGACGTATGTCGCGCCCAATCCGGCGGAGTTCGAGTTGATAGACGCCGCCAACGGTCAGACGCGCCCGGTCTACCCCGCCAAGGCCGACGTCCGAGCGGTGAGCTTCACCAAGGACGGCAGCCAACTCGCCTACTTCCTGCGCGAGGGCGACGAATGGTCGCTGGTGGTGGACGACGTCGCCTCCAACCACCCGCGCGTCGTCACCGCGCACACCACCCGGCAGATCGCCTCCAACTCGCCGCTCGTGTGGGCGCCCGACGGCAAGTCGGTGCTCGTGACGCTCCGCCCCGACGGCTGGGCGGCCGGCGCGCGTGCGGCGTTCGACCACATGACCGACGGCCCGATTGTCGTGCAGGACGCCAGACTTCCCTTCCTGGCCTGGGACAGCGTGCGCAACATCGGCGACCGGCAGATTCCCGCCCTGGTGACGCTGGCCGACGGCGCGGTGCGCGAGATCCTGCCCGAGACGCCGATCCGCGGCGCGCAGTTCTCCGCCGACGGATCGTACCTCGCCTACTCCACCGCCGAGCCGAAGAAGACGTCGTACGACAACAACTCGGGCACCGCGTACGGCGTGTTCAGGATCTCGCTGGCCGCCGGCGCCAAACCCGACACGCTGATGAAGCCCGCCGAACACCGCATTGCCGTGCGGTGGAACGACGCCGCGACCGCGTTCGCATACGCCGACAAGGGGAACGTGTTCGTGCGCTGGCTCGACGCCGACAGCGCCAGGAACCTGACGGCCCGATACCGCATGCCGGAATCCAAGACCGATACGACGCGGTCGTCGTACGCGCTCGTCGCCTGGCGCCCCGACGGCGGCGCGCTGCTGGTGAGCGCCAAGGACGGCTACCACCTGCTCGACGCGCATACCGATTCGATGTCGCTGGTCTATCCGTTCGAGGCCGACTCGTCGGCGCGCCCCACGCGCAACTACACGGCGTGGAGCCATGACGGGCGCTATCTCTTCCTCTCCACCTCGGCGCACGACCACTGGGCGCGTGGCCTCGAGCGCTACGACCTCGAGACCAGACAGGCGGCCGCGCTGGCGAGCGACGCCAACGTCTACGGGTCGTGGCACGTGTCCGACGACGGATCACGCTTCGTATTCGAGCGCTCCGACGGCGACCGGCCGAACGAGGTGTACTCGGCGGGACGCGATTTCGCCGGCGCTCACGCGCTCACCAACCTCAACCCGCAGCTCGCCGGCGTCGCGCTCACGCACTCGGAACTGGTGAGCTACCGCGACGTGGACGGCAAGAAGCTCTACGGCGTGCTCTACTATCCGTACGGCTACCAGCCGGGCAGGAAGTATCCGCTGGTGGCGGAGGTCTACGAGACCTTCTTCGACAACGGGTACAACGAGAACATGAACCTGCTGGCGGCCAACGGCTGGTTCGTGTTCCACCCGTCCGTCGACCTGCACATCGGCTACCCCGGCGAGGCGTGGGTGAAGGGCGTGACCGACGGCATCAACAGCCTCGAGGACAAGGGCCTGGTGGACGGCAGCAAGCTCGGCGTCGAGGGGCAGAGCTACGGCGGCTACGCCACCAACCTGCTGATCACGCAGACCGACCGCTTCGCGGCGGCCGTCAACATCTCCGGGAAGGTGGACATGATCTCCTTCCTGGGCGACAGTCCCAAGATCGGCACGCGCAACTACAGCGCCGCCGAGAACGGTCAGGACCGCATCGGCGCCACGCTGTGGGAGGCGCCGCTCAAGTACATCCAGCACTCGGCGGTCATGTACGCCGACCGGATCCACACGCCGCTTCTCATGCTCACCGGCAAGGACGACTGGAACGTGCCGTACACGAACGAGCGCGAGATGTACTACGCCCTGCGGCGGCTGGGCCGGGAGGCGGTGTGGGTGCAGTACTGGCACGCCGGCCACGGGGCCGGGCGCGCCGGAACCGTGGACGAATTCAAGGACCACTGGACGCGGATCTTCAACTGGTTCGGGACGCACTTCGAGAAGGCGCCGGCCGGCGCCGGGCATTGACCGGAGGCACGCTGCGCGCCACCGGCAACGCACGCCTGTCCACGATCAACGCGGGCGACCAGATCGTATATACGAGCGGCCTCTGGACCGTCACGTAGACCGCGGCGTACGTGCAGGGCGAGACCAAGGGCGTGGAGACCGCCAACCAGTTCCTGGTGGCGGGACGCACGGACTACACTTTCGCGCGTGTCCGACAGCACGGAGAACTATCCCGCCGCGCGGGTGGCCGTGAGCTACAAGCACAGCTTCAGCAAGTCGGCGTACTTCCAGCAGCTCGCGGAGTATCTGCCCGACCTCAAGACCAGCGGCGCCTACCGGGTGAACACCCAGTCGTCGCTCGTCGCGCCGATCTCGGCGCACATCGGCATCAAGGTCGGCTACGCGGTGCAGTACAACAGCAATCCGCCGGCCACCTTCGGGACGACGGACCGCCTGTTGACGACGGGCGTGCAGGTGACGTTCTAGCGTGGCGGGCCCGGTGGATGCGCTTCGGCGCCCAGGCAAAGCAGGCCGCGAGTCCCCCGTTCGTGCGATGCCCTGATCCCGGGAGTGTGGGTACCTTGTGTGGAGCGCACGTAGTAGTGCCCACCACACGGAGGTTGTATGGACACGCCCAAATCGAAACCGACCCCGTCGTCCGCCGTGCCGAAGCCCAAGGATGCGAAGACGGAGAAGAAGGCGAAGGTCGTTCAGAATCCGCCCTTCACGACCAAGCACGGCATGACCAGTCCCAAGTTCGGCAGCGCCGGCAGCGGTGGCGCCGAGAACGAACCCGGCCCCGAAGCCGACTAACCGGAGATTCGTATGTCCAAGCACCCCAAGACGCGCAACCGGGACCGCGTCCGGCATGCCGGCGCCGGCACGAAGCGCCGCAAAGCGCCGATCCTCGTAGATGGGAAGCCCCTTCCCGGGGAGCTGACCGGCCGGGCGAGCGGAACGAGCGAGGATCTGACCGCACTGTTCGCCGGTGACACCGCCGAGCATTTCGCGGATGGTTTCAGCGGCGGGAGCGACGACGATTCGGGATCGGACCTCCCGAAAGACGCGAATACGAGGCCGGACGCCGAGGAGGATGTTACGGCCGTCTAGCGGGGCCGAATCGCGATCGGGCGCGGACTGCGTGCCGGAGGTAGTATTCACTGCATGACACACGGGCCCGATTGCGCGATCACCGGACTGGCCGAACGCCGGATTGCGAACCAGATCGCGCGAGTGCATCGCGGAACCTGGGGCGCGACGACCGGCCTCGAGATCATCACGACCTCGCTGGCCCGGCAGATGCTCCTGAGCGGGCTCACGCCCGACGCGGTTGCGGGGGCGCTGGCGCGCTGCGTGCTGGCTCACCCGAGCGAGACGGCGGCCGATGCGCCCAAAGCATCGCGAACGCTGGTCGCGCTCACGGCGGCATGCGTCGCCCGGGCAGCGCGCGAACAGACGGCGGCGAATCCGGCGCGGTCCGCCTAGGCGGGCTCGGGCGCGCGGCATCATGCGGAGCGTGAGTCATGGCCTCGTCGAGGACCCATAGAGCTTCGGCGGACCCGCCGCACACGCACAACATCGAGTTGAAGTTGCGGGACATGAGCCAGCTCTTCAATTCGATGGACCCCTCGCCGTTCATCGAGAAGGACCTCGACGACGACGCGGAGGAATTCATCGTGAGCTGGGCTCAGGAGCTGCCGCCCGGCACGCCGGTGAAGCTCCGCGTGCATCTGGACCAGTGGCCGGCCGAAGACCCGACGGAGCTGATCCGGCAAGCCGTGCACCACTACTTCGCCCACCGCGCCGAGTTGACCCGGCTGGAGTTCCACCGGTTGATGAAGCAGGGGCGCACGAGCCTGATGATCGGTTTGCTGTTCCTGGTCGCCTGCCTCATGGTGATCAGGACGCTGCTGACAGGAGACGCGGGCACCTGGGCCGGCGTGCTGCGCGAGAGCCTGACGATCGCCGGCTGGGTCGCGATGTGGCGGCCGATGCAGATCTACCTATACGATTGGTGGCCGCTGCGGCGGCGGGGCCGCATCTATACGAAGTTGAGCCGTATGCCGGTGGCCGTGGTTCAACACGTTCCTACCGCTTCGACACGAACAGAAGCCCCGCCGCCCCGAGCACATAGATGACGAGCACGGCCAGCGAGTCGATGCCCATGCGGAGAATCTGCCGCCGGGGCCGGAAGATGAGCCCCCAGAGGTACACGAGCGTCAGCAGGATGCCCACCGCGGCTAGATAGACGTCCGCCCGGCGCGCCAGCTGCAGCACGTTGGTGCCGGACAGGAGAACGGCCAGCAGGAAGAGCACGGGCAGGAAGGCATTGCCGCCGAAGATGTCGCTGAACGCCATCTGATAGTCGTGGAGCCTCACCGCCTGCATGCCCGTGGAGACTTCCGGCAGCGATGTGGCCGCAGCGAGGACCGTCGCGCCGAAGATGAGCCCGTCCATGCCGACGCGCGCGGCGATGGCGTTGCTCGTGAGTTCGAGCGCGACGCCGGCGACGAGCGTCACCACTGAGGCGACGACGAAGCGCGCGGCGACCCGGCCGGTGGTGATGCCCTGCTTCTCGGCGGCCTCGTGCGTCTTGATCCGTGAATGGCCGCGGGGCTCCCGCTGTCCGTCCGGGGGCGCCACGCCGCGTCCGTGCCACGGCAGCCCCTTTCGCGCCCGGGCGATGAGATAGACGCCGCCCACCCAGACGACGGCGATGAGCGCCTCGACCGGAGGGAACCACCCGAACAGCAGGGGCGACGCGAGTTGATTCCCCACCACGACGAGCGTGAGCACGGCCACGACGAGCACGCCTTCGAGCACCAGCACCAGCGACGCGGCCTTGTACGTCAGCGGATCTTCCCGCTTCAACCCGAAGACATCGAGGAAGACGAGCACCACCGTCTGCAACGCGATGCCGCCCAGGATGTTGCCAACGGCGAGGGCGAGGTCGCGATGCAGGGCGGCGCTCACCGTGATGGCGATCTCCGGCAGGTTGGTCGCGATCGCGAGCAGGATCATGCCGCCCAGCGCTTCGCCGAGGCGTAAGCGCACGGCCAGTATGTCGGTGGCGTTGGAAAGGCCCGTGCCGGCCACCCAGATCGCGGCGGCCGACACGACAAACAATCCGACCAAGAGCGGGAGCGACACGGTCAGAGGCCGGACCCGGCACAAACGCGCGCCGGGCCCGTCAGCGGTGGCATTGGCGGCCAGCGTGGCGTGGGCTTTGGAGCAGTCGTCAAGCCGGCTTGCGGCGCTTCCTGATTTCGGACATTACGACACCGGCCGCCGCGAGGCCTCCGGCGATCAGCGCCGACTTGCCTGCACTCGCCGCCACGGCTTTGACGCGCTTCACCTTGCGCTTGACCGTGCTCCGGCCCACGGCGGCCATCACTTTCGACTCGACCGTGTCATAGGCCTCTTTGGTCGCGGCCTTGGCGCGCTTGGCGACTTGCTTGGTGGCTTTCCCCATGTCGTGCTCCTTACGGCGCTTTGGTGCCGTTCATCCTGAGGTTCACCACCGAATCCGGCTTGGTGGTGGCGTAGTGCGCCGTCGTCGTGCCCACGAGCTGTCCGTTCACGAGGTGCATGACACCGTTGGTGGACACCTTGGTGTGCTTGCGCAGGACGCTCTCGTACGCGGCCATGGTCGTCATGATGCTGTCGCCCGTGGTCGTAATCTGGACCGCCATCGGCTTCCGCCCCGGGAACGTGACCGTCCACCCCGTATCCGCCGCGGTCGCGTGCAGCTTGTACGTCAGCACCACGCTGTCGCTCGCTGCGGGCATGACCGCCACCGTCCAGTCACCAGCGACGTCGGCGAGATTGATGGGTGCCGGCGCGGCCGGCGGCGGCGGCGGGGGAGCGGCCTGGACCGCGGGCTTCTCCTTGGCGCATCCGGCGACAAGCGCCAGACCCAGTGCGAAGGTGACGGTACGCATGTTGAACTCCGGGGTTGTGGGCGAGCGCTGCATTGGGGCAACCACGTAAGTCTACGCCGAAATACTCGCCGGCGACATCCATCGAACGGAGGAGGGCGCATGGTCCGAGGGAACTACGTCCGCCGGCGCCCCCCATCGCGCCACCGCCCGTGGCACGAGGCTGAGCGCCCGCCGCGCTCGCCCGGGACCACGACACGCGCTCGTTGACATATACTACGTCGGGTCGCGAAGTCGCCGTCGGTCCCGGCCGCTCGACGTGCCGGAATCACCTCGCACTGGGAGCGATCCATCTTGACGAGACCCGGGTCCCTCAGCCCGCACGCCTGGCACGAGCTGTTCCGGTTCGGGATGCTCGCCAAAGCCGTGGATGGCGCGCTGCAATCCGGCGCCGGCCTCGCCCTGCTGCTCCTCTCCCCCGCCGCCCTCAACGCCGTCATCCTGTTCCTCGTCCGCGCGGAATTGCGGGAGGATCCCCGGCAGCTCCTGGCCCACGGGTTTCTCCGGGCCGGCCAGGGGGTGATGCGCGTCCAGATCTTCGCCGGGCTCCTGCTCGTATCGCACGGCCTGATCAAGCTCGTGCTGGTGGCGGCGGTGGCGAGGCACCGGCGGTGGGCGTACCCGGTTGCCGTCGTGGTGTTCGGCGGGTTCGCGGTGTATCAGTCATATCGGATCGCGGTCCGGCCGTCGGCGTTTCTCTGGGTGGTGACGATCCTCGACGTGGTCGTCATCGCGCTGATCGCCCACGAGTACACGACCCTCGGGCCCCGCCAGCCGGCGCGTGACTAGCGGGTGACGCGGCGCGTCGGCGCTCAGGGCGCCGGTGGCGCCTTGAGCGTCTGCAGCACCGGCGCGTCCTGGACGATGATCCCGCCGCGATACGCGGCGTACGACACGAGGGCGGCCCCGACGAGCGCCGAGATCAGCACGAGCTCACGCAGCCATGCCGGCAGCACCATCACGTCGCTGGCACGGGCCCGCCACCAGGCGTATGCCGCGATGGCGCCGCCGATGAGCAGGGCCCAGAGCGCTGCGTACGCCGCCGACGAATGCGCCCCGATGGTCCCGCCCACCACGAAGGCACGCTGCCGAATCTCGTCGGAGGCGGACTCACCCGTGAGGATGGCGACGACGGCCGCGATACCGGCCAGCACCATCAGGTTCAGCCCCGCCCTCCAGTAGAAATCCCGTCGCCAGACGGCGCCGACGACGATCGACGCCACCCCGACGATGCTCAGGACAACAGGGAAATGGTTCACCATCAGGTGCAGGTGCGCAGCGTCGAATGGCATGGCGGCTCCTTACTCGGCCGGGGTGCGTGCTCTCAGGCTCGAATGTTAGCAGCGCTGGGGCGGCGCGTCACCCGCTCGGACGAGGGTCATCCCGCTCTAACACTTTTGTGCGATACAGACGCCAATCGCTCCGGCGTATCGTTCGTCATTCGACCGCTGCCCGCGACGACGGCGCCCCCCCCGGCGCGCTCGTGCGACGGCGGCCACGGCCGCGCGGTCGCATCACTCCCTCGAACCTTCGTTAACGGCATGCCGGCAGACCCGAGCGCCAACGCGACGTACGGTTCCCAGTCGGTGCGAGGCTGATTCATGGCGCGCAAGGCGGGCGGCCGCCGGTCAACCGCACGGGGCGCGGTGGCCATGGCGTTCGCGATCGTGGCGACCTTGGTGGCATTCGCCGCCTGCGACGTGCACTCGCCCACGGGGCCCGGCCGGCTGGTCGGCATCACGCTCACGCCGAACGCGGCCACCCTCGCCATCAAAGGCACGCAGCAGTTCACGGCCATGGGCCTGGACGCCGACGGCATCGCATTTCCGATCGTGCCCACGTGGTCGGTAGCGGCCGGGCGCGGCGCGATCACGAACGCGGGCCTGTTCACGGCCGGCACCGTTCCGGGGACCTACCCCGGCGCCGTCACGGCCTCCCTCGGCGGCGCCTCGGCAACCGCGGCCGTCACCGTGATCGCAGGGCCCCTCGCATCCATCACCGTCACGCCCAGCCCGGTCACCCTGGTCGTCGGCGCGGCGCAGCAGTTCGCCGCCGTGGGCAAGGACTCGGCGGGCAACGTCGTTGCCTTCACGCCGACCTGGTCGGTCGTGGCGGGCGGCGGCTCGGTCGATCAGGCCGGCCGGTTCACCGCGGGCAGCGCGGTTGGCACCTTCACGAACACGGTGCAGGCGTCGAACGCCGGCATCAAGGGGTTCGCGACGGTTACCGTGACCGCCGGGAAGATGGCCACGATCACCGTGACGCCGGACCCGGCAACGCTGGCCGTGCACGGGCGGCAACAGTTCGTGGCGGTGGGCACCGATGTCGACGGCAACAGTGTACCGATCGCGGCCACGTGGTCGGTCGTGGCTGGGGGCGGCACCGTGGATACCAGCGGACTGTTCACCGCCGGGGCCACGCCGGGCACCTATAGCAATACCGTGATGGCCACGAGCGGCGCCCTGTCGGGGACGGCCACCGTCGTCGTGACCGCCGGACCGCTGGCGCGCATCGTCGTGGCGCCGAGTCCGGCCAATCTCCTCGTGAACGGCGTGCAGCAGTTCACCGCCGTGGGCCTGGATGCCAACGGCGACACCGTGTCCATCACGCCCGTCTGGGCGGTGGTGGCGGGCGGCGGCGCCGTGGATGGCGGCGGGCTGTTCACCGCCGGCGCGGTCACGGGCACCTTCGCGAACACCGTGCAAGCCACGAGCGGCGCGCTGTCGGGAACGGTGACGGTGAACGTGACCGCCGGGCCGCTCGCGACGATGACTGTGACGCCCAACCCGGCCACGATGCCCGTCAACGGCACGCAGCAGTTCGTGGCCGTGGGGCGGGATGCGAACGGCAACACGACGCCGATCGCGGCGGCATGGGCGGTCGTGGCCGGCGGCGGATCGATCAGCAGCACGGGTCTGTTCACCGCCGGCGGGGTGGCGGGCACGTTCGCCAGTACCGTGCGGGCGACGAGCGGCGCGCTCTCCACGACGGCCACGGTCGTCGTGACCGCCGGCCCGCTGGCGACCATCACCGTGGCGCCGAATCCAAGCACGATGCTCGTGAACGGTACGCAATCGTTCACCGCCGTGGGCAAGGATGCGAGCGGCAATACCGTGCCGATCACGCCCGTCTGGTCGGTGGTGGCCGGCGGCGGCGCGGTGGACGGCACCGGGCTGTTCGTTGCCGGGCCGACGCCCGGCACGTTCCCGAACACCGTGCAGGCCGCGAGCGGCGCGATCACGGGCGCCGCCACCGTCAACGTGACCGCCGGGCCGCTGGCCAGCGTCGTGGTGACGCCGAGCCCGGCGTCGCTGATCGTCAATGGCACGCAGCAATTCGTGGCCGTGGGCAGGGACATCAACGGCAACACCGTGCCGATCGCGGCCACCTGGTCGGTGGTCGCGGGCGGGGGCGCCATCACGAGCGCCGGGATGTTCACGGCCGGTACGACGACCGGCACGTTCTCCAATACCGTCCGGGCCACGAGCGGCGCCCTCTCCGGCACCGCGACTGTCGTCGTGACCGCCGGAGCGCTGGCAAGCATCACGGTGGCGCCCAACCCGGCATCGTTGTCCATCGGCGGCACGCAGCAGTTCGCGGCCGTCGGCAAGGACGCCAGCGGCAACCTCGTGCCGATCACGCCGACCTGGTCGGTGGTGGCCGGCGGCGGCGCGATCGCCAGCGGTGGGTTGTTCACCGCCGGCGCCGTACCGGGCACGTTCACGAACAGCGTGCAGGCCACGAGCGGCGCGGTCTCCGGCGCCGCCACCGTCGTCGTGTCCGCCGGCCCGCTGGCGAGCGTGACCGTGACCCCCAGCCCGGCGGCGCTGGTGGTGAATGGCACGCAGCAGTTCGTGGCCGCGGGAACGGACGCGAGCGGCAACGTGGTCCCGGTCGCCGTCACCTGGTCGGTGGTCGCCGGCGGCGGCTCGATCAGCAGCGGCGGTCTGTTCACGGCCGGCGCGTTGCCGGGCGCCTATCCGAATACCATTAAGGCGACGAGCGGCGCCTTGTCGGCCACCGCCACCGTCAACATCACCGCCGGGCCGCTGGCGAGCATCACCGTGACGCCGAACCCGGCGTCGGTGGCGGCCGGTGGGGCGCAGCAATTCGTGGCCGTGGGCCGGGACGTCGACGGCAATGCCATCCCCATCGCGCCGGCCTGGTCGGTGGTGGCCGGCGGCGGCTCCATCGCGAGCACGGGCCTCTTCACGGCGGGCGCGCTGGCCGGCACCTATACCAATACAATAAAGGCCACGCTCGGCGCGCTGTCGGGTTCGGCAACGGTGGTGGTCACCGCCGGGCCGCTGGCCGCCATCACCGTGACCCCGAATCCGGCCGCGCTCGTCGTGAACGGCGCCCAGCAGTTCGCCGCCGTAGGCACCGACGCCAACGGCAACGTCGTGCCGATCACGCCCGCCTGGTCGGTGGTGGCGGGCGGCGGCGCCGTGAGCGGCGCCGGGCTGTTCACCGCGGGCACCGTGCCGGGCATCTTCACGAATACCGTGCGCGCCACGAGCGGGGCGATCTCCGGGGCCGCCACCGTCACCGTCACGGCCGGCCCGCTGGCGAGCATCACCGTCACGCCCAACCCCGTCACCCTGCCCATCAGCGGCACGCAGCAGTTCTCGGCCGTGGGCCGGGATGTCAACGGCAATACCGTGCCGATCGCGGCGGCCTGGACCGTCGTGGCCGGCGGCGGCTCGATCACCGGCGGCGGCCTGTTCACGGCGGGCGGGGTGCCGGGCACCTATACGAATACCGTGACGGCCACCAGCGGAGCGCTCTCCGGCACCGCCACCGTCACGGTGACCACCGGCCCGCTGGCCAGTGTCACCGTGACGCCGAACCCCGCGACGCTGCCCATCAACGGCACGCAGTCGTTCACCGCCGTGGGGAAGGACGCCGCGGGTAACGTCGTCGCCATCGCGCCCACCTGGTCGGTGGTGGCCGGCGGCGGGGCGATCACCAGCGGGGGGCTGTTCACGGCGGGTGCCGTCCCGGGCACCTATACGAACACCGTGCAGGCCACGAGCGGCGCGCTCTCGGGCACCGCCACGGTCACCGTGACCACTGGGCCGCTGGCGAGCATCACCGTCACGCCCAACCCAGCCACGCTCGCTGTAGGAGCCACCCGGTCGTTCACCGCCGTGGGCAAGGACGCCGGCGGCAACGTCGTCCCGGTCGCGCCCGTCTGGTCGGTGGTCGCCGGCGGCGGCGCCGTGGACGGCGCCGGGCTGTTCACAGCCGGCGCGGTGCCGGGCACGTTCACGAACACCGTCCAGGCCACGAGCGGCGCGGTCTCCGGCGCCGCCAGCGTCACGTTGATCGCCGGCCCGCTGGCGAGCATCACCGTCACGCCCAATCCGGCCACGCTCGCCGCCAGCGCCACGCGGCAGTTCGCCGCCGTGGGCCGTGACGCCTACGGCAACGTCGTCACCGTCGCGCCCACGTGGACCATCGTCGCCGGCGGCGGCACGATCGGCAGCGCGGGCCTGTTCACGGCGGGCTCGGTGCCGGGCACGTTCACCAATACCGTCGTCGCCACGAGCGCGGCGGTGGCGGGCACCGCCACCGTGGTCGTGACCGCCGGAGCGCTGGCAAGCATCACCGTCACTCCGAACCCGGCCGCACTGTCGGTGAATGGCACGCAGCAGTTCCTCGCCGTGGGCCGTGATGCCAGCGGCAACGCCGTACCGATCACGCCCACATGGGCGGTGGTGGCGGGCGGCGGCGCCGTGGACGGCGCGGGGCTGTTCACGGCCGGCGCGGTGCCGGGCACGTTTACCAATACCGTCCGCGCTACGAACGGCGCGGTGACCGGCACCGCTACCGTTGTGGTGGCCGCGGGCCCGTTGGCCAGCATCACCGTGACCCCGAACCCGGTGTCGCTGCTCGTGAGCGGGACGCAGCAGTTCACCGCCGTGGGCCGCGACGCCAACGGCAACGTCGTGCCGATCACGCCGACGTGGGCGGCGGTGGCCGGCGGTGGTGTCGTGAACGGCACCGGACTGTTCACCGCCGGCGCGGTGCCGGGCACGTTCACGAACACCGTCCGCGCCACGAGCGGCGCGCTGTCGGGCGCGGCGAGCGTGGTCGTGACCGCCGGACCGCTGGCGAGCATCGTCGTGACGCCGAATCCGGGCGTCCTCGCCATCAACGGCACGCAGCCATTCACCGCGGCAGGCCGAGACGTCGATGGCAATGCCGTGCCGATCGCCGCAACGTGGACCGTCGTGGCCGGCGGCGGCTCGATCACCAGCGGCGGCGTGTTCACGGCCGGAGCAGTGCCGGGCACCTTCACCAACACCGTCCAGGCCACGAGCGGCGCCGTGTCCGGCGCCGCCAGCGTCACGGTAACTGTCGGGCCGCTGGCCAGCGTCACCGTCACGCCGAACTCAACCACGCTCCCCGCGAACGGCACGCAACAATTCACGGCGGTGGGCAAGGACGCCGGGGGTAACGTCGTCCCCATCACGCCGGTCTGGTCGGTCGTCGCGGGCGGCGGCGCCGTGGACGGCGCCGGGCTGTTCACCGCCGGCGTCGCGCCGGGCACGTTCACCAACACCGTGCGGGCCACGAGCGGCGCGCTCTCCGGCGCCGCCACCGTCACCGTGACCGCGGGATCGCTGGCGAGCATTTCGATCGCGCCGAACCCGTCAACGCTCCTGCCGGGGGGCACGCAGCAGTTCGCCGCCGTGGGCCGAGACATCAATGGCAACGTGGTGCCGATCCTCCCGACGTGGTCGGTCGTGGCGGGCGGCGGAGTCATCAACGGGACGGGTCTGTTCACCGCGGCGCTTGCCGCCGGGACTTTCACCAACACGGTTCAGGCAACGAGCGGGGCCCTGTCGGCGACCGCCACGGTCGTCGTGACCACCGGCTCGTTGGCGAGCATCACCGTGACCCCGAACCCGGTGTCGCTCGTCGCCAACGGCACGCAGCAGTTCACCGCCGTGGGCCGTGACATCAACGGCAACCTGGTGCCGATCCTGCCCACGTGGTCGGTGGTGGCCGGCGGCGGCGCCGTGAACGGCAGCGGGCTGTTCACGGCCGGCGTGGTGCCGGGCATCTTCACCAATACCGTGCAGGCCGCGAGCGGCGCCGTGACCGGAACCGCCACCGTCACCGTCACCGCCGGCCCGCTGACGAGCATCACCGTGACGCCGAACCCGGTGACCCTCGTCGTCAACGGCACGCAGCAGTTCACAGCCGTGGGCCGGGATGCGAACGGCAATACCGTGGCGATCACGCCCACGTGGTCCGTCGTCGCCGGGGGCGGCGCCATGAACGGCACCGGGTTGTTCACCGCCGGCGCGGTGCCGGGCACGTTCACCAACACCGTCCAGGCCACGAGCGGCGCCGTCTCCGGCACCGCTTCCGTCACCGTGACCGCCGGCTCGCTGGCGAGCATCACCGTGACGCCGAACCCCGTGTCGCTCGTCGCCAACGGCACGCAGCAGTTCACCGCGGTGGGCCGGGACATCAATGGCAACACGGTCGCGATCACCCCCACCTGGTCGGTGGTGGCCGGCGGCGGCGCCGTGAACGGCAGCGGGCTGTTCACCGCGGGCGCGGTGCCGGGCATCTTCAGCAACACCGTGCAGGCGGCGAGCGGCGCTGTGACTGGAACCGCGACGGTCACCGTCACGGCCGGCGCACTGGCCACCATCACCGTGACGCCGACCCCCGTGACGCTTCCCGTCACCGGCATGCAGCAGTTCACCGCCGTGGGCCGGGACGTCAACGGCAACACCGTAGCGATTGCGGTGGCATGGACGGTCGCGGCCGGCGGCGGCTCGATCACCAGCGGCGGGCTGTTCACGGCGGGCACGGTACCGGGCACCTATACGAATACCGTGACGGCCACCAGCGGCGCGCTCTCCGGCACCGCTACCGTCACCGTGACCACGGGCCCGCTGGCCACCATCACCGTCACGCCCAACCCGGCCACGCTCGCCGTGGGCGGCACGCAGTCGTTCACCGCCGTCGGGAAGGACGCGAGCGGCAACGTCGTCGCCATCGCGCCCACCTGGTCGGTGGTGGCCGGCGGCGGCGCGATCACCAGCGGAGGATCGTTCACGGCGGGCGCCGTGCCGGGCACCTATACGAATACCGTGACGGCCACCAGCGGCGCGGTATCGGGTACGGCCACCGTCACCGTGACCGCCGGCCCGCTGGCCAGCATCACTGTCACGCCCAACCCGGCCGCGCTGGCCGTGGGCGGCACGCAATCGTTCACCGCCGTCGGAAAGGACGCCGGCGGCAACGTCGTCCCGATCGCCCCGATCTGGTCGGTGGTGGCGGGCGGTGGAGCAATCGACGGCGCCGGGCTGTTCACCGCCGGCGCGGTCTCGGGCACATTCACGGCCACGGTGCAGGCAACGAGCGGAGCGGTGTTAGGTAACGCCACCGTGGTCGTGACCCCTGGGCCCCTGGCGAGCATCACGGTGACGCCGACTCCGGCCACGCTCGCCATCGGGGGCACGCAACAGTTCACCGCCGTGGGCCATGACGCCGGCGGCAACGTCGTCACGATAGCCCCCGCGTGGACCGTCGCCGCCGGCGGCGGCTCGATCGGCAGCGCGGGTCTGTTCACGGCCGGCGTCGCGGCGGGCACCTTCACCAACACCGTCCGTGCCACGAGCGGCGCGGTGTCCGGCACCGCCACCGTGGTCGTGACCGCCGGGTCGCTGGCGAGCATTACCGTGACCCCGAACCCCGGCACGCTGCCCATCAACGGCAGCCAGACGTTCACGGCCGTCGGCCGGGACGTCAACGGCAACACCGTGCCGATCGCCGCGACGTGGACCGTCGTGGCCGGCGGCGGATCCATCACCAGCGGCGGTCTGTTCACCGCCGGCGCGGCGGCGGGCACGTTCCCGAACACGGTGCGCGCCACGAGTGGCGCCGTCTCGGGCACCGCCACCGTGGTCGTGATGGCGGGTCCGCTGGCCAGCATCGCCGTATCGCCGAACCCCGTGTCGCTGGCCGTGAGCGGTACGCAGCAGTTCACCGCCGTGGGTACGGACGCCGGCGGCAACGTCGTTCCGATCGCGCCTACCTGGTCGGTCGTCGCCGGCGGTGGCGCCGTGGACGGCGCCGGTATGTTCACCGCCGGCGCGGTGACGGGCACGTTCCCCAATACCGTCCGCGCCACGAGCGGCGCGCTCTCCGGCGCCGCCACCGTCACCGTGACCGCGGGCGCGCTGGCGAGCCTCACGATCGCCCCGAACCCGGCGTCGCTATCCGCCAACGGCACGCAGCAGTTCGCCGCCGTGGGCCGGGATATCAATGGCAACGTCGTCGCCATCGCGCCCAGCTGGTCGGTGGTGGCCGGCGGCGGCGCGATCACCAGCGGTGGACTGTTCACCGCTGGTCTCGCGGCGGGCACCTTCACCAATACGGTTCGGGCCACGAGCGGCGCCGTCTCGGCCGCCGCCACGGTGGTCGTGAGCGCCGGGTCGCTGGCGAGCATCACGCTCACGCCGAACCCGGTGTCGCTCGTCGCCACCGGCACGCAGCAGTTCGCCGCCGTGGGCCGGGACGTCAACGGCAACACCGTGCCGATCGTCCCGACGTGGTCGGTGGTCGCGGGCGGCGGCACCGTGAACGGCAGCGGCTTGTTCACCGCCGGCACGGTAGCGGGCGCCTATCCGAATACCGTGACGGCCACAAGCGGCGCCATATCCGGCACCGCCACGGTCACCGTGACCGCCGGGCCGCTGGCCACCATCACCGTGACGCCGAATCCGACCACGCTGGCGGCCAACGGCACGCGGCAGTTCACGGCCGTGGGCCGAGACGCCAACGGCAACCCGGTGGCGATCACACCCGCCTGGTCGGTGGCCGCCGGCGGCGGCGCGATCACCGGCGCCGGGCTGTTCACCGCCGGCACGGTGCCGGGCACCTATACGAATACCGTGACGGCCACAAGCGGCGCCATATCCGGCACCGCCACGGTCACCGTAACGGCCGGCCTGCTGGCCAGTATCACCGTGACGCCGGATCCGGCCGCGCTCGTCGTCAATGGCACGCAACAGTTCGTCGCCGTGGGCCGGGACGTCGATGGCAATACGATCCCGATTTCGGCCACCTGGTCGGTGGTGGCCGGCGGCGGATCCGTGGACGGCGCCGGGCTGTTCACCGCCGGCACCGTGCCGGGCATCTTCGCGAATACCGTGCGGGCCACGAGCGGGGCGATCTCGGGCGCCGCCACCGTCACCGTCACCGCCGGGCCGCTGGCCAGCATCACCGTGACGCCGAACCCGGTGACGCTGCCGATCAACGGCACGCAGCAGTTCACGGCCGTGGGCCGGGACGCCAACGGCAACACCGTGCCGATCGCGGTGGCATGGACGATCGCGGCCGGCGGCGGCGCGATCACCAGCGGCGGCTTGTTCACGGCGGGTGGCGTACCGGGCACCTATACGAATACCGTGACGGCCACCAGCGGCGCGCTCTCCGGCACCGCCACCGTCACCGTGACCACCGGACCGCTGGCCAGCATCACCATCACGCCCAACCCGGCGACGCTCGCCGTGGGCGGCACGCAGTCGTTCACCGCCGTCGGGAAGGACGCCGGCGGCAACGTCGTCGCCATCGCGCCCACCTGGTCGGTCGTGGCCGGGGGCGGCGCGATCACCAGCGGCGGCCTGTTCACGGCGGGCGCCGTGCCGGGCGCCTATACGAACACCGTGACGGCCACGAGCGGCGCCGTCTCGGGCGCCGCCACCGTCACCGTGACCACTGGGCCGCTGGCGAGCATCACCGTCACGCCGAACCCGGCCGCGCTCGCCGTGGGAGCCACGCAGTCGTTCACCGCCGTCGGGAAGGACGCCGCCGGTAACGTCGTCCCGATCGCGCCCGTCTGGTCGGTGGTCGCGGGCGGCGGCGCCGTGGACGGCGCCGGGCTGTTCACCGCCGGCACGCTGCCGGGCACGTTCACGAATACGGTCCAGGCCACGAGCGGCGCGGTGTCGGGCGCTGCCACCGTCGTCGTGGCCGCGGGCCCGCTGGCGAGCATCTCGGTCACGCCGAATCCGGCCATGCTCGCCGTCGGGGGCACTCAGCAGTTCACCGCCGTGGGCCGGGACGCCGACGGCAACGTCGTCGCCATCGCGCCGACGTGGACCGTCGTCGCCGGCGGCGGCTCGATCGGCAGCGCCGGTCTCTTCACCGCCGGCCTCGCGTCGGGCACGTTCACCAATACCGTGACCGCCACCAGCGGCGCGGTGGCCGGCACCGCCACCGTGGTCGTGACCGCCGGGGCGCTGGCGACCATCACCGTCACGCCGAACCCCGCCACGCTGGCCATCAACGGCAGCCAGACGTTCACGGCCGTCGGCCGGGACGTCAACGGCAACACCGTGCCGACCGCCGCGACGTGGACGGTCGTGGCCGGCGGCGGATCCATCACCAGCGGCGGTCTGTTCACCGCCGGCACGGCGGCGGGCACGTTCACCAATACGGTCCAGGCCACGAGCGGCGCCGTCTCCGGCAGCGCAACGGTCACCGTCACCACCGGCGCCCTGGCCACGATCATCGTCATGCCCAATCCCGCGACGCTCGCCGTCCACGGCACGCAGCAATTCACGGCCGTGGGCAAGGACGCCGGGGGTAACGTCATCGCCATCACGCCCACCTGGTCGGTCGTGGCCGGCGGCGGCGCGATCACCGGCGGCGGTCTGTTCACCGCCGGACTCGTGGATGGCACGTTCACCAATACGGTCCAGGCCACCAGCGGCGCCATCTCAGGCAACGCAACCGTCGTGATCGCCGCACCACCGCCGCTCGTTGACCTGGGCGCGGCGGCCACATACGGCGTCCTCGGCGGCTCAGCGGTGGGGTGCACCGCTTCGGGCACCGTGAATGCCGACGTGGGCGTCTGGCCGGGCACCGCGATCACCGGATTCCCGACTTGCACCCTCACGGGAACGAAACACGCCGGCGACGCGACCGCCCAGACGGCGCAGACCGCCCTCACCGCCGCGTACGCCCAGCTCGCGGCGATGGCGTGCGGCGCCACACCGAGTGCCGATCTCTCCGGCCAGACGCTCACGCCCGGCGTCTACTGCGCGGCAGCGTCGCAGGCGCTCACCGGCACGGTGATTCTCGACGCCCAAGGCGACCCCAACGCGTCGTTCGTCATCAAGGCCGGCACCACGCTCATCACCGCCGGCGCGCAGGTCACCCTGGTGAACGGCGCGCAGGCCAAGAACGTCTACTGGCTCGTGGGCAGCTCGGCGACGATCGGTACCGGCAGCGCCATGAGGGGCGACATCATCGCGCTCACGGCCATCACGCTCAACGACGGCGCGACCATCCTGGGGCGCGCGTTGGCGTTGAACGCCGCAGTGACCCTGGGCACCGGCAACGTCATCACTTTGCCCTAACCAGCGCCGCCGGATCCTGCTGGTAGAATCCCTGCAACTGCCCGTAGAGTTCGGGAAACTTTTCTTTCAATTGCCGCGGTTTCTCGAAGAAGGTTTCGGTGGCCACGGCGAAGAACTCCGCGGGATTGGTGGCCCCGTACGCGTCGATGAGCGTGCGGTGCCGGTGTTCGGCGTCGCGCACCAACTGCTCGAAGTCGTGGCCCAGCACGCGCGCCCAGGCCACGTACATCGAGCGCCGGGGGAGGAGCGGCGCCCCGTCGCTGGCGCCCGACTCCTGATCCAACTGGTGCGCGAATTCGTGCAGCACCACGTTGTGTCCGTCGTGGATGTCGCCGGCCGAGGCGCGCACGTTGTCCCACGCGAGTACCACGACGCCCGTGACCCACGACTCCCCGAGCCGCACCTGCGGATCGTCCGACATCAATCCGCCCCCCAGTCGCCGGCCCTCGGACGCCACGTACGCCGACGGGTACACGAGAATCGACACGAGTTTGGAGAAGTCGTCCGTCTGGCGGTGCAGCAACAGGATGCACGCCTGGGCCGCGATCGTGACGCGAATCTCGTCGGTGATCTCCAGGCCGTTGCAGCCTTCGAACTGCTTCTCGGCCAGGAAGACCTGGATGTGGCCGTCGAGTTCGTCACGGTCGGCCGGCGGCAGCAGAGCCGCGTAGGGCACGTTGCGGTCAACGATCGCGCGCCAGGCCGCCGGAAACGGGCGGCGGCGGATCTCGTCGCGATGGCGGCGCATCAACCAGCGGATCATGGATGGAGGCGGTGGCCGGGGCAGCAACGAAGCACGACTCTCGCCAGCGACCGGGCGGTTGCCTGAAGATACTCGGGTGTACCCCGAGAGTCACCCGTTTGGGCGATGCCCGGCGCTTCGTAGCGGGCATAGCTTCCGGTTACGGCGCACGACTGTGGCCGCAACACGGAGATGCAATGGACACATCCACGTCGCAGCCGACCGCTTCGCCCGCGCCCGTCATGGCAACGCCCAAGCAGTCGAAGACGGACAGGAAGGCCACTGTGGTTCAGAGCCCGCGTTGTACGCCTGCACACGGCATGACCAGTCCCAAGCTCGCGAGTGCCGGCACTGTCGGCGCCGGCACGACGCGCCCCGATACGCCACGACTCGACGGCGGCACTCCCCTGCCGAAGGCATTGCCGGGTGGCGCAAGTGCCACGCGTGAGAGCCTGGGCGCGCTGTTCGCCAGGGTTGGCGCCGAGCACTTCGCCGGTGGGTTCCGCGGGGGGAGCAACGACGACCCGGGCTCCGACATTCCGAAAGACGAAAGTACGAGGCCGGATGCCGAGGACGACGTGACGGCTGGGTGACGGGACAACGTCGGTGCGGTACGCCACGTACTCCGCGCCGAGACTCACGCGGACGGCCCGTCACTCGTACCGCAACGACTCGACGGGATCGAGACTGGCGGCGCGACGCGCCGGCCATACACCGAAGCCCACGCCGATCAGCGCCGCGAATGAGAACGACATCAGCACCGAGCCCACGGATACCGTGGTGTTCCACCCCGCGGCGACGCTCAATATCCGCGCCGCGCCCACGCCCAGCAGCACACCGGCAATTCCACCGACGAGCGACAGCACGACGGCCTCGACGAGAAACTGCACCATGATCACGCGCCGCGTGGCGCCGACGGACTTGCGAATCCCGATCTCGCGCGTGCGCTCGGTGACCGACACCAGCATGATGTTCATGATGCCGATGCCGCCCACCAACAGGCTCACCGCGGCGATGCCGGCCAGCAGCAGCGTGAACGACTGGGTGGTGGCCGCCGAGGCGTTCAGATAATCGGACATGTTCCGGATCTGGAAGTCGTCCGGCGCTCCGGGCATGAGGCGGTGCGACAGCCGCATGATGCGCTCCACCTCGGCCATCGTGCGGGGAAGCATCGCCTCCGACGGCGCGAGAATGCCGATGGTGCGCAGACTCTTGGTATCCATCACGCGAAACTGCGCAGTGCTCAGCGGGATGAGAATCTCGTCGTCGGGATCGGAGAATCCGGTAGCCCCGCCCTTGGCCGCCAGCACGCCGGTGACCGTGAACGGAATGCCGCCAATGCGAATTGTCGAGTCGATGAGCGCGGCCGCAATCGTGTGGAGGTTCGCGACCACGGTCGCCCCGAGCACGGCTACGCGCCGGCGGCCGTCGTCGTCGCCGGTGGTGAACATGGCGCCGGCGGCCAGCACGTACTTGCGCACCTCGGCATAGTTGGCGCTGGTGCCGATGACCTGCGTCGAGGTGTTGACGTTGCCGAACTGGACCTGGAGCTGCTTGGGCATCTCGGGCTCCACGCCCGCGATGTTCTGCCCCTGCGCCACCAGCGCCTGCGCGTCCGCCACATTCAGAGGAGCACGGTTGGTCTGCGACACCACGCCGGCCACCTGCAGCTGACCCGGAACGACCATGAGCAGCGTGGTGCCGAGCGCGGCGATGCGCGAACTCACGGCGTCCTGCGCCCCGCGGCCCAGCGCTTCCATGGCGATCACCGCACCCACGCCGATCACGATGCCGAGCATGGTGAGCATCGATCGCACCACGTTCACGCGCAGGGACTCGAGCGCCACACGAATCGTATCGGCGAAGAGCATCGTCAGCGGCCCCCGCCGCCACGTCCTCCGCCGCCGCCCGTGGCGCCGCCCAACACGCCGGAGATGCCGGACCGGCCCGCAAGACGCGTCAGCGTCGTGTCACGACTGGCCGCCATGCGCACGCCGCTGAGCAGGGCTACGCGCTCCCCCGGCTTCACGCCGGACAGGACGCGGGTGACTTCATAGTTTCCGCCGCCGATGGCGATGACGCGCATCGAGTACTTGCCGGTGGCCGAGTCCTGTACGAACACCACCGCCTGCCGGCTGCTGTCGGCCGGTGAGGCGCCCGTCGCGGTCGCTTTCGCCGCCGCCCCGCGGCCGCGGCCGCGCCCGCCGCCGCCGCCACCGCCGGCGCCCGTGACGGTCTTCGGCGCTACGGAATCGACGGCCGTTATGCCGAGCACGGCCGCGAGCATGGCCGACTCCTGCACGGTGCCGATGGCGTCGTTGGGCACCGCCACCACGCCCACGAGCCGCGTGATGTCGACCGTGGCGTCTGTGCTCATGCCCGGCAGCAGCAGCCCTTGTTGGTTGTCCAGGCTGATCAGCACCGGGAACATGATCACGCTCTGCTGCACGATCGCCTCGGGCGAGATGCGCAGGACCTTGCCCTGAAAGGTCTGGTTCGGGTAGGCCGACACGGTCACGGCCACGTCCTGGCCGATCTTGATGCGGCCGATGTCGCTCTCGTTCACGAGGGCGCTGTCCAGCACGTGGCTGAGGTCGGCGACGGTGAGCAGCGTGGTTCCGCCGCCCACGGTGTTGGTGGCCGAGGCGATGACCTGCCCAACCGATACGCTCTTGTCGATCACCGTGCCGGTGACGGGCGAGACCACGGTGGCATCCGCCAGATTGATCGCGTCGACGTCCACGTTGGCCTGCGCGCTGGCCACGGTGGCGAGGGCGCCGGCCTGCGCCGCGACCGCCGCCTCGTACTCCACCTGCGTCACGACCTTCTGGCGCATCATGCTGTCCTCACGCGTCAACTGCGCGTTCTGCATCAGGAGATTCGCCTGGGCGGCCTTGAGCGACGCCAGCGTGGCGTTGTATTCGCTCTGCATCTGCCGGGGATCGACGCCGACCAGCAGGTCTCCCGCCTTGACGCGCGATCCGACCACGATCGGCATCTTCACGATCTGGCCCGAGGCTTTGGACTTCACCTGCACCGCGTCCACGGGTTCGATGACCCCCGTGGCTTCGACGTTGACCACGATGTCCTGCTGCGTGACCGGCGCCGTCTCGATGTCCGCCGCGGGGCTCGCGGCTTTGCTGCACGCGGCCAGGCCGATGGCTCCCGCCGTCGCGACGACCCCCATCCGCACCCGCCGATATCCCGACCACATGGTGAACCCCGCCGTCGACCCGCCCGTACCGCCTGTTTCTATAGAAGGGTACGTTGCGACGCGGGTGAGATTAAGTCGCACAAAGGGATGAGACGGGAGGTAGGGAATCGGCGACCGCCCCGCCGGGAGGTGTCTGCCGCGACCGCCGCGGCCGTCTGCTACCCGCCGAAGCTCACCGACGGCGCGAAGCTGACGCCCGGCGAGTCGACACTGCCGCCCATCGTGCCGCTCCCCGAAACGGCCGGACCGGTGTTGCGCGCGCTGACCAGCAGATCGCCGCTCGCGTGCGCCGAGGCGTCGGCAACGCCGGAGACCCCGGCCTCCGCGCCCGCTTCGCCGCGGACAACGCCGCCGGACGACTGCACCCACCCCTGATTGTCCCAGGTGACCTGCAACCCGGCCCCGGCGCTCGCCGACCAGCCGCCGAGCGCGCTCCCGCCCGATGCGTCGCGCGTCACGCCGATGAAGAACTTCCCGTTCTTGTCGCCCGACGCACGCGTGATCTCGAGCGTCGGCGTGCCGGCGCCCCCGATGTAATCGGAGAGAATCTCGGCGCTCATCTTCATCTCGTGGCAGTCGGCTTCCATTTTAGCGAACATCGGAATGTCGATCGACACCTTCGTGCACTCGCCCTCGTCCCGCTTCGCCTCGGCCTCGGCCTTGGCCTTGGCCTGGCGCTCGAGGACGGCCGGCAAATCGATGCACTCCTCGGGCGGCGCGGCCTGCGCAGCCGAGGCCGGCCCGTAGGCCATCTCCAGCATGGACGCCAGTTCGGCCCGCCGCTGGCGATCGATGTCGCGCCGGGTGGCCGGCTCGCCGGCGTAGTCGAACCAGGCATTCATGGCCTGCGAGAACTTGCCGCTCAGCCCCTCGACACCGCCGACGAACGTGGCGGCCGCGCCGCGCCGGGCAGCGAACGCCTCGCCCACGATGGACGTCATCGCGTCGCAGTACGGCTTGAGACACTTCGTCGGTTCGTCCGGCGCCCGTACGCTCGCGTCGCATTGCTGCTTCTTCATGCTCACCGGCCCGGCCCGCGCCGCCGCCGTTCCGAGCGCCAGGCTATCACTGTGCACCCACGCGGCCATCATCATGTTCATCCGCGCGCCGGCGCGGTGCCGGACGAGCTGCGCGCCGGCGCTGGCCTGCCGGTCGTTGTCCAGGATCACGACGACATCCATGGCGCCCGCCTCCAGCCCACCGGGTCCCTGCGTCACCGACTGCGGGCTCCGCTCGGCCAGGATCTGCCGGGCCAGCTCCATGTACGCGACCTGCATCCTCGCGTCATACGCCTGCACGTCCCGCTGCTCCTGCCAGGTTTGCCCCAGCTTTGGCGTGTACGCGGCGAAGTGACCGGGCGAACCGCCGCCCGGTGGCGGCGGAAACGGCGACGGGCCGGGCGGCGTCGGCAGCGGCAGGGCCGCCTGGGTCGCGTCGTCGTCGCTGGACGGGTCGGTGTTCAGTTTGTCGATCGCGTCCTGGCGGTTCGAATCCCAGTCGCCGTCCTGCGCCCGGCCCAGCGCCCGGGCGGCGGGAATCTTGTTCCCCTCGCACGACTCCACGCGGCCCAGCGCGTCCCACGCCTGGCTCCACCTGGGATCGGTGCGCGTCGCTTCGGCGAGCACCGTCTGCGCGGTGTTGAGATCGCCGAGGTCGGCGTACGCCACGCCGAGGTCGCTCACGAACGGCGCCGTGCGTCCGCCCAGGAAGATCGCCTGGCGCACGACCGGCACGGCGTGCAGCCAATCGTGGGCGGAGATGAGCGCGGCGCCGAGGTCGGCCCACGCCGCGGCGATGCCGGTGCCCTTGGCACGCGAGATCTCGCCGATGTACACGACGATTGCCGTCGCGGCGTATCCCTTCATGAGCAGCGTGCCGCCGGCCACGTTCAGCTGCGCGGCGTCGGTTGCCTTGCTCAGCACCTTCTGCACCAGCTTCGCACCGTCGGGCGTAAGCTTCGCAGTGTAGGCCGCCTTCAGCGAATCGAGAAGCTTCGCCGCGCCGGCGGGTGTTGGCGTGAGGGCAAGCGACGCGGGGAGCGCGACCTTCCGCGGACAATCGTGCTGGGCGCTGGCCGGGACGCCGATCGCCGGACCACCCACCGCCTTCTGGACCGAGTCGGACTTCGCCGTCGCGGCTTTGACGATGTTGTCCTTGTTCGCCGCCATCCAGGCCGAGAGCTTGGCCGCCTCCTGCTGCGTGGGCACTCCGCCGCTCGCGACCTTCTTCCAGATCGCCTGGATCTCGGGAGGCGCGCCGGACATCCCCGGGATGGCGGGCAGCTGCACCCTGGGCGGATTCTGGGCGTGCGCCGCGCGCGGGCTCGCGGCCAGCGCCGCGGCGCACGCGGCCGCGACGACGTACGCCCAGAAGAGCCGGCGCGCGGTCACTGCTTCACCATCGCTTCCAACGCCGCCCAGTCGAGGTGATCGCGGATGCGCACCGCGTCTCGCGTCTGCTGCTCCAGCGAGCGGCGTTCCTGGTCGCGCTCGGATCCCTCGGCGAGCCGCTCGTATGCCTTGTTCTCCAGCCCCTGGATTCCCGGAATGCAGACGGTCACGATCTGCGGCGCCGTGGCCGGCCGGGTCCGGTCGAAGAACGTGGGGTTGAGCTGCACCAGCGGCGACGACTCGGGGTCGTTGATGTCGGCCAGTTCGTCGTCGCGGTAGCTCCAGGTACCGTGGTGCGTGATGACCGCCACGGGCGCCCGCCTTTCTTCCGGGGAGAGCGCGTCGAGCTTCGCCTGGTAGTTCGCGATCCCCTGCCCCTCGCCCTCCACCCCGCGCCGCACGACGTCGGCATACGCGGAGCGGTCCTGCCCGCCGGACCTGGCCCGGGCCTGGATCTCCGCGTCCGCCGCCTTGGCCGCGTCTAGGTACTGCTGGGCGCTTTGCGGGTCCACTTTCTTGAGCTGTTCGTACGTCTGCTGCATGTCGGCCAGCCGCTTGGCCCGCTCGGCGGAGGAGTTCTCGGCGGCTGCCTGCGACGCCGCCGCCGCGTCGTCCTTCCGCTGGCGCGCGGCGTTCTGCGTGGAGTCGCGCCGGAAGTTGGCGATCATCAATTTGTAATAGCGTTCCATCGTCAACGGCACGAAGGGCGGCTCGGCCCGCCCGGTTACCGTGATGCACTCGCCGTTGTAGATCGGGTGCCCGCGATACTCGCCCGTCTGCCGCAGATCGCTCAGGATGCTGGGGCCGTGGTCGAGCTCCGTCGAGATCTCCTCGGCGTCGGTGTACCGTCCCGGCATGTTGACCACCACGCTGAACGGCACGATGCCCCCCTGGTCGCTGATCTGGTGCCCATCGTCCGCCAGCGCGAAGTAGTGGAGCGACGCGTTCACGCCGTACACGGGCCGCGCGGTGATCGGCGCGCCGTCGGGCTGAAGCTGCGTGTACCCGGCCACGCGCTTGACCGACACCGAGTAGCCCACGGGTTTCGCGATGGCCGGGTCGGCGCGAAGCAGCGCCACGATCGCGTCGACGGCGGTGAACGCCGCCCGGCGCGCCGCGGGCGAGGCGATGACAAGCCCCAACTGTCCGTCGGCGCGCATCGAGAGCGTGCCGGGGTGCGACGCCGGGTCCTCGCCCTGCGCCCTGGCCCGCGGCGCGGCCAGCGCGGCAAGACACACCGCCAGCGCCGCGGCCCGCGCCGCCTTCCGGCGAATGAACGTCATCGACAAATCCTCCAGGGGGTGACGGGCTCAGTTCCTGACCAGTTCGACGCGGCGGTTCTGCTGGCGGCCTTCGGGCGTGTCGTTGGATGCGACGGGCTTCGTGGCGCCGTAGCCCTTGCTGGACAGCCGGCCGCCGTCGATCTGGAAGTGCGAGATGAGATACTGCCGCACCGCCGCCGCGCGCCGGTCGCTCAGCGCCTGATTGGCCGCCGCCGTGCCCACGTTGTCGGTGTGCCCCTCGATGGTGAGCTTGAGGTCGGCGTGCTGCCGCAGCATGTCGCCGATCTCCTGCAGGGTGGGCGCCGACTCGGGCTGAATAGCGTCGCTGTTGGTGGCGAACAGGATGCCGTGCGTGGACACGCGGCCGTCGGCCGTCAGCGCGTCGAACAGCGACCGGTCGCTGGCCGCCACGCGAATGCTGGCGATGTAGAACGGGTCGGAGTCGTTTCCCGGGCCGTCGATCCAGATCGCGTTCGTGCGGCCCAGCTTCGACTGCGGCACGTTGGCCACGCGCTTTCCGTCCACGTACACCTTCACGTGGCCGCCGTCGGCCATGATCCGCGCCGTGTACAACTTGCTGGACTTGTCCTCGAGCGGCTCCGATTGGAATTGCCCGATGCCCGACGAGCCGCCGAACGTGACGTAGTCGAGCCCGTCCAAATGGTCGGCGTCGACGAAGTGGACGTCGGTGTTCCACCCCCAGGAATGGATGAGGTCGAGTTCGACGGTGAACTTGTCGGGAAGCTGGCTGGGCAGCGGGACCATGACGCGCCCGCCGCTCGAGGAGCGGAGCATGCGCCGCCCCCCGACGTCGGCGATCTCGAAGTTGCCGCTCAGGATCTGCACCCGCTTCGGGATGTCGCCCACCTTGTCGGTGGAGAAGTCCTCGGCGAACAGCACCTTGTCGCCGGGCACGAAGTCGTAGTTCACGAAGGCCGTCGCCGGCGGAGCCGCCGCCGAATCCGATGTGGCGGCCGGCGCGCTCGCCGCCGCGGCGTTCGCGGTCACGTTCGCCGGCACGCCGCCGGCCTTCGCCACCGCCTTTGCCGAATCGTCCGGCGACACCGGATTCCCCTTGGCGTCCACCAGCTTCACCGTCTTGCCGGCCTTGAACACCTTCTGGATGCAACCGGTGTTCGACGCGGCGCAGGTCACCGCGCCGGTGGCGGCGTCGAGCGCCGCATCGGTGAGACTGTCCTCGGCGTTGTTCACCCGGTCCTGCACCTTCTGCTTGAGCCGGTCCATGAACCCCTGCGCCGCGGCGGGCGCCGGAACCAGGGCGGCCGGCACGGCCGCCAGCGCGGCGAGAAGTGCCAGACTCATCGCCCGGCTCGCGAGAGTCGGCCGGAGGGCGAACAATAGGGAAAAATGGGAGCGCATTGGAATCCTGCCTTGGCTATGCGGTGGGGCGACGGCGGGTCGCGCGGCGTGGGAAAAGCGCGCGTATATTAGCAGGCCCGATCCCCACGACCTCACCAAGTCAACATGTTGCCGCGCCGCTACTTTCGGCTTCGAACGCTGGGCCAGCTCTCCGTTGCTTCCGTCGTTGGTGAGGTCGAGACGGCGGCGCCGGTGCGGCCGCGGCACCTGGCCGTGCTGGCCGTGCTGGCGCTCTCCCGCCGGCCCCTTTCGCGCGACGCGATGGTGGAGATGTTCTGGGGCGGCGAGACGGAATCGCGGGCGCGTCATTCGCTGAGCAATGCGCTCTCCGGCCTGCGCGCCCTGCTCGGCCCCGACGCCGCGACCGCACGCAAGGACCGCATCGCGCTGGGCGACCAGGTGCCGCTGGAAGTGGACGCCCTGCAATTCGCGGCGGCGTGCGAGGCCGGTGACGACACCCGCGCGGTGGCGCTGTACGCGGGTCCCTTCCTGTCGGGCGTCCACGTGAGCGACGCGCCGGAGTTCGACGCCTGGGTGTCGCGCGAGCGCGGGCGGCTGGAGCGGCTCTTTCTCCAAGCGTGCGAGCGCCGGGTTCCCGCGCGGCTGGCCGGCGGCGCATGGAACGAGGCCGCGGCGCTCGCCGAGCGTTGGCTCGACGTCTCGCCCAGCGCGCCGGCGCCGTTCGTCGCGCTGCTCAAGGCGCACGCCGGGGCCGGCACGCCGGTGGCGCTCGCCTCCGCGCTCGCCGCGTTCGACCGCGTGTCGCGATCGCTGTTCGACACCTACGACATTCGCCCCGACGCCAGCGTGGTGGAACTCGCCGACCGGTTGCGCGCCCAGCTCTCCGAGCAGCCGCGGCAGGCCGCGTCGGCGCCGTCCGGATCTCGCCCGGGGGCGCACGATGCGCCGGCCGCGGCCGCCGCGGCTCGCCGGTCGGGTGGCGCGAGCGCGCCTCGCCGCCGCGCGCCGCGTCTCTGGCCGGTGGCGGCCATCGGCGTTCCGGCGATTCTGGCGTCCGTCGCGATCTGGCTGGCCCGTCCCTTCGGCGTGTCGCGAGCGCCGGGCCCTCCGGTGGTGGCGGTGACCACCATCGACGACGTGCGCGGCGACACCTCGATCACCTGGCTCCGCGCGGGACTGCCGGGGATGATCGCGGTGGACCTGGCCGGCATGGGCGAGGTGGAGGTCGTGCCGCCCACGCGCGTGCGCGAAGTGCTCGTGCGGCTCGCCGGTTCGCCCACGCCGCAGATCACGCAGGAGCAGTCGGCCAACCTGGCGCGGCGGCTGGGCGCGTCGTGGGTCGTCACCGGCGGCGTGTCGGCCACCAGGGGCGGCTACCTGCTCGACGTCACGGTGCGCGACGTCGCGCACGACGACCGGCCGGCGCAGAGCTTCGTCATTCAGGCCGCCAACCCCGTTGACCTGGGCCGGCAGGCGGCCGCGCGGCTCGCGTCGATGCTCAATATCGCGGCCTCGGGCAGCGCGCCCCGGTATTCCGGCATCGAAACCACGAGCCCCGAGGCGTACCGCAACTACGTACGCGGGATGCTGGCCGTGGACGCCGAGCTGTGGCGCGACGCGGCGCGCGACTTCGACGCGGCGATTCTGCTCGACTCCGGGTTCGTGGTCGCGTTGAGGGCGCGTCACGAGATCGCGGTCACCCTCGGCGACACCGCGCTGCAGCGGCGGCTCTCGGGCCTCGAACGCCGGTATGCGGCGCGGCTGCCCGAGTTCGACCGGATGAGCGATCAGGTGGAGGAACTCGACAGTCTTGGCGAACGGGCGCGGGCCGACGCGATGTCGCACGAACTGATCGAGCGCTTTCCGCACGATCCGCGCGGGTACAGTCTGAGCGCCGACCTGATGTCCAACCGCGGGCAGTGGGCGGCGGCCGACAGCGTGCTCGTGCGCGAGCTGGCGCTCGACTCGCTGGCCATCTCGGCGGGCGACGGTCCGTGCACGCCGTGCGAGGTGTACCGGCGGCTGTCGCAGGTGCGGCTGGAGGAGGGCGACCGCGCGGGCGCCGAGGCGGCAGCGCGGCGGTGGGTGGCGCTGCAGCCCGACGTGCCCGCCACGTGGCGCAATCTCTCGGCCACTCTCGCGGCCGTGGGCAAGTCCGCGGAGTCGATGCAGGCCGGCTTTCATTATGTGGCGCTGTCGCACGATCCGCCGGCGGCCGTGGAGTTCGGGCGGACCATGATCGCGGCGCGTCATCCCGAAATCGCCGACTCCCTGGTGCGGAGCTGGCGGGGCACCACCGATCCCGTGCTGGCCGAGGGCGCGGTGGATCTCGAGTCCATACTGCAGAGGGAGCGCGGGCAGTGCGCGGACGCGCTCAGGACGCTGGCCGTGCTGCCGATGAGCAACGGGCTCACCCTCGTGCGCGCCGATTGTCTGGCGCGCGAAGGGCGGATGGGCGAGGCCAGGAAAATCTATGAATTCATCGGCCACCCGCCGGGCTCGGCGAGGACCGGGCAGTACACGCCGTCCGAGGCCCGCGGGTTTACCTGGTCACACGCGCTGGAGGCCGACGCGCTGATGCGCACGGGTGACACCGCGACGGCGCGGGCGCTCGTGGATTCGCTCATGAACTCCGGCCGGCAGAGTTACTACGGGCGGGACCGGATTCTGTACCACCACGTGCTCGGCATGCTCGACTACGCGCAGGGGCATTACGCCGACGCGGAGCGGGAGCTGCGGGCCGCCGAGTGGGCGGCGGGTGGTTGGACGCGGACGAACGTGGAACTGGCGAGGACGCTGCTGGCCGAGCACAAGGCCGCGGAGGCGATTGCCGCATTGCGCGACGCGTATACGGCGCCGGTGGACGCGATGGGACGGTACGTGACCCGGAGCGAGCTGGATTGGTGGATGGCGAAGGCGTTCGGGGCGGCGGGGATGCCCGATAGTGCGAAGGTGTATGGAGAGTATGCGAAGGCGGCGTGGAAGGATGCGGAGCCGGCGGTGAGGGGGATGCTCGCGGAGGTGGGGCGGTAGGGTAAGCGGGGGTGCCGGGGTTGTTCATGCCGACCAGCCGGGCCCTCTTGCCAAACATTACACCCTAGGGTATAATATCCGCCATGGATCAATTGACCAGCGTCCTCACAGCGATTTCTCACCCCTCCCGGCGGGCGATCATCAAGCAGCTCGCCAGGGGGCCCGCGCGGTTCCTCGACGTCGCCGACCGCTTCGACACCTCGCTCAATGCCACGACCAAGCACTTGAAGCTGTTGGAGCGGGCCGGACTGATCGAGCGGCAGAAGCAGGGGCGTGAGGTGCTCATCTCGCTTCGGCCCGAGCCGCTCAAGGCAGTCGCGGGATGGGTGCACGAGTACGAGCGGTTCTGGAACGAGCATCTCGACCGGTTCGAGCAGCACTTCACAGGCAGGAAGCCGAAAAAGGAGAAGAAATGACGAACGCACCGAAGAAGACGCTGGAGTTCAAGTTCGAACGGACGATCCCCGCCCCGCCCGCTGAAGTCTTCGATGCGTGGCTCGACCCGAAAGTCCCGGGAACGACCTGGCAGGAAGCCGACAAGCTGATCCTGAACCCCAAGGTGGACGGGTTCTTCTACTGGCTCATCAGGGGAACCGCCCATTACGGCCGATTCACGGAAGTGAAGCGCCCCGGACGCATGCAGTACACGTGGGTGTCCCCGAACACGCTGGGAGAAGAGTCCACGGTTACCGTGACCTTCGAGAAGAAGGGGGACGACACGCTGATGACGCTCGTGCATGCGGGCCTGCCCGATCACGACAAGGCCAGGTCACACGAGAGCGGCTGGAACTACTTCCTCGGAACGTTCACCGGACAATTCGCCGGCGGCCCACGTAAGGGACGCTAGCCGCGGCGCAGCGACTCGATCAGCGCCACCGTCTCGGGCGAAGGCTCCACGTCCAGCGTCTCGCGCACGCGTTTGGCGAAGTCGGCGTACAGACGCAGCGCGCCCGCACGGTCCCCGAGCCGCGCCAGCATCTGCACGGCGCGCCGCAGCACGCGCTCGTCGGTGCCCGTGTAGTGCACGGCGCGGCGCGCCCAGGCGCCGGCGTCGGTGTGCCGTTCCTCGCTCTCCAGACGGCACGCCAGCGCCCACGCGGCCGCGGCCATTCGCTCGCGCAGCGCGTTGCGCTGCTCGGTGAGCCAATAGTCGAATTCGGCGCACCCGGACAGGTGGAAGCCCGGCATCAGATCTCCCCGATAGATCTCGATGGCGGGTGCGACACTACCGGAATCCGCGAGGGCCACGAACGCTTCGGCGTCGCAACGCAGCGCGTCGGCGGCGAGCGCCAGATCCTCGTCACCCCGCCCGACCACGCTCTCGGCGCCAAGCACCGCGCGCACCGCGTGCAACGTCTTGCGAAGCGCGGCGCGCGCGCGCGTCTGGTCGAGTTCCGGCCAGAGCAGCCCGCACAACCGGTCGCGCCGCTGGAATCGCCGTTCGGGCGCGAGCGCCAGGAGGGCGAGAAACGCCACGATCTTGGGTTGAGCGAGCAGCGTGTGGGTCGATGGGGCCGGCAGACCCCGCAGATCGATCCCGCCAAGGAGCAACAATCGGGGTGTCGAACGGTCGGCGGCGGATGGCATGGAGGCGGCGGAGCGGAAGGGTAAGGGGATGCCGAAAAAAGTGGCCCCGTCGCCACGACGCATCAAGAACGCCAAAAGAACGTTGGCGGAACGCCGGACAAACGGCCAGGGAACCGGGCGTCGATACCCTTTCCTGCAGCAACGTGGCGCCGTGGCCCGTTGGCGGACCCACACCATAGAGGACATTCGTATGAAGCGCCCGATCGCGACGGCCCGGGTCGAACCCGCCGAGCAGGGGACCTCCGGGAACGCGCCCGACGCCGCACGCCCAAACCACGCGACGCCCGATCGCCATCGGATGGTGGCACTGCGGGGCCGGGTGATCCACAACCGCGACGGCCGGACCCGGACCAGATTCGCCCTCCGCGAAGACGACGGCACGACGGTCGCGCTCTACGGCGTGTACTCGGACGAAGACGGGTGGCTGGTGGGAGCCCGGGTCGAGGTCGAAGGCTGGTACGTCTCGGCGTCGCTGCTGTCGGTCAGCAAGCTGATCGTGCGGACGCCGTAGCGAGGCCCCAAACGTCCGACCGGTCCGCCGCGTATGATAGGGTGTCCGTGACCCCTGCACTCCCCACCCACCCCCGGATGCCCGCCATGCCGACCCTCTCCCGCCGGTCCGCCTCGCTGCCGCTTGGCGCCCTCACCGTTCTGCTCGCCGCCACTCTCGCGGCCGGCAGCTCCGCGCTCAAGGCCCAGGCGCCCCACGAGCCGATCGACTCGGCGATGAACGCGAAGATCCGCGCCGAAGGGATGAACGACTCGAAGATCATGTGGATCGAGCACAACCTGGCCGACGTGTATGGCCCCCGCCCCATCGGCTCCCCGAATCAGGTGGCCGCCGCCAAGTGGGCCGTGAAGACCATGACCGGCTTCGGGATGAAGAACGCGCACCTGGAGCCGTTCACCTGGCGCGGCGTGGGGTGGCTTCCGGGCAAGGCGAGCGGCTACATCACCTCGCCCGTGACGGCGAACATCAAGTTCGAGGCCGTGCCCTGGTCGCCGTCCACCAAGGGCACGGTGCGCGGCAACGTGGTGCTTCTCGACCCGCCGGACACGCCCACGTCCCAGGAGCTGGACGCCTACCTCGCATCGATGGCGAGCAAGGTCACCGGCGGCATGGTGATGGTGGGCCGTCCGGCCGAGGTGCCGGTGAACTTCAACCCGCGGGCTCTGCGCACGCCCGACGATCAGGTGCGCGCGCGCTATGCGCCGCAGGATCCGAACGCCCCGGCGCGCGGCGGACGCGGCTTCGGACGCGGCCGCGGCGGGGCGCCGGTGCCGGAGGGTCATCTCTCGGCGCGCGACGTAAACATGCGGGTCACCGAGTTTCTCAAGACTCACATGCCCGCGCTGCGCCTCAACGCGCAGGGGCCCGGGCGCATTCCCGGAGCGATCGTGGCGCAGAACGGGCCCGGGCAGATCTACGACGACACCACGCCGCAGCCGCCGGCGGTGATCCTGCGCAACGACGACGCCGGCCGCATCTACCGGCTGATGGCCGACGGCACGCCGGTGAACGTGGAGTTCAATGTGCAGAACCAGTATTTCCCCGAGGGCAAGACGAGCTACGTGACGGTGGCCGAGATTCCGGGCACCGACAAGGCCGACGAGGTGGTGATGCTCGGCGGGCACCTGGACAGCTGGACCAGCGCCACCGGCGCCACCGATAACGCCATCGGGTGCGCGATCATGATGGAGGCGGCGCGCATTCTGGAGGCCGTGGGCGCCAAGCCGCGGCGCACCATTCGCGTGGCCCTCTGGAGCGGCGAGGAAGAGGGCCTGCTCGGCTCATTCGCATACGTTAAAAACCATTTCGGGAGCGCCGAGGAGCCCTCGAAGGAATTCAACAAGCTCGACGCCTACTGGAACATCGACGACGGCACCGGCCGCGTGCGCGGCGCCAGCATCTTCGGGCCGCCCGAGGCGGCGTCCATCGTCTGGCGCAGTATCTGAAGCCGTTCGAGGACTGGGGCGTGTTCGGCGCCGCGGCGTCGACGGCGCGCGTGGAGGGCGGCAGCGACAACGGCGCCTTTGCCGTGGCCGGCCTGCCCGGCATCGGCACGCAGCAGGACGGCATCGAGTACAACAGCACCACCTGGCACACCGATCTCGACACCTACGAGCGCATCGTGCCCGAGGACGTGATGCACAACGCGGTGCTCACCGCGGCCGTGGTGCTGGGCCTGGCGAACCGCGATGAGATGCTGCCGAGGTTCGCGAAGGATTCGATGCCGGCGGTGCCGGCGCCGCGGTCGAGAGGGGGACAGTAGCCGGACAGCGGCTCCTCAACCCATGCGGGGGCCGGCGATACTACGCGTCGGCCCTCGTGGGAAGCTCGACGATGAAGACGCTGCCACGGGGCTCCCCGCTTTCCACGCGCATGGAGCCCCCGTGCGCTTTGACGGCGAGGGCGCAGAAGGCCAGCCCTAGCCCCGCCGAGTGCGCGCCGCGGTCCGAAGCGATGGCGGACGCCGAATAGCGTTCGAACAGGCGGGCGCGCACATCCGCCGGTATGCCCGGCCCCTCGTCGCGCACCGCCACCTGCACGCGCTCATCGTTGGCCGATATGTCAATCCATATTGCCGAGTCGACGGGCGTGTGCTTGATCGCATTGCCGAGCAGGTTCTCGATCACGCGGCGGACGATTTGCCGGTCGCAGTCACACACGGCCGGGCGGGGCGCGCGGACCTCGATCTGCCGGGTGGGGCTCAGGACCTGGAGGCTTGCGACGACGTCCCTGGCCAGTTCCGCCACGTCCGTCGGTGCACGACGCACGGGCATGGATCCCGCCTCCATGCGGTGCACGTCCAGGAAGTTGTTGGCCAGCTCGTTCAATCTGATCGCGCTGGCGCGGGCCCCGTCCACGTGCTCGGCCATCTCCGAACCGGGGGGCACGTCATCGCGGAGCAGCGCGAGGCTGCCGGTGATGACGGTGAGCGGGGAGCGCATGTCGTGCACGAACATCTGGATCAGGTCGTCCGTGGCCGACCGCTTGGCCTGTTTGAGGAGCAGCGTGAGGGCCACCAGCGTTCCGGCCAAGCCCAAGATGATCACCAGCAGGTACACCGCGATCAGTCGCGGTCCGCCGATCGGAGCGGCGAATTCCGTGGGCGCGCCGACCGCCAAGGCGATGGCGCACAGCAGGCACACCGCGGCGGTGACCATGCTGCCGCGCGATCCGAGGAGACCGGCCGCCATGAGCACGAACAGCAGGTAGAACACGTCCACCGGCGAGTGCACACCGCCGGTGATCCAGGCGCGTTGGGTGAGCACCGCGGTGAGGCCGAGCACCAGGAGCCAACTCGCGAGGTTGGTACGGCCGGCCCGGTTGATGGCATGGATCACGAGCGTCAGCGCGGCAACTGCCAGGATCGACACCCCGCGCCGTTCGATCGTCTCGGGCATCAGGGCCGTGGCGACGCCGAACAGCGAGACGACGACGCCCAAGAAGCTCCACTGGAGCTTCCACAGCGCCCGCGCGCGTCGCGAGGCCTCCGGGGATTCGAGCGCGGGGGCGTCGAACCAGCGGAGGGCGCGAGGGAGGGTCATGCCTGAGCCCTGCGGATGCAGATTGTTGGTGCTGAGGTCACCCGAGTGCCCGGTCGGAGGTGGGTCGGTCTATCACGCGGGCGAAACTACGGTGGGGGACAGGGGTGCGGGAGGGGCGAATGCATGGGGGATTTCGCCGGGCGTGGGGCGTGAACCGAGCGCGATCTTAGAGCTCAAGAAGCCAACGGGCGCTCTTGGCGGGGGCAAAAAGCGATGCTGCTCCCGGCAGAACTTTGGTGCCACCCCTTGACTGAGGACTGCAAACCCCCTACGCTTGCGGTTACAACCGTTCCCGTGGTGATTTGCCGCGTATTGCAGCCACGTTAAACAACTCGCTAAAAAGCTCTTGGCCCGCGGTCGTTCCGCGGGCTTTGTGTTTTTCCGGTACCGGACCCGCTCCCTCCGAGAGAGGCGAGCAGGGCACCCGGCCTCCCCGGCCTGAGCGAATTGTCTGACGCCGGCCGCAATCCGGACACCCACCGCGGGGCCCAAGATTCACCCGAGGCCCGCGCATGTCCACAGTCGAAGAAGTCGCCACCGTCCAGCACGACGACAACCGCGTCGGCACCACACCGCCGTCCGCCCTGACCCCCTGGGATCTGGTTTGCAAGCTCTGCCACACGGCCGCCCCCGCCGGCCCCACGGCCATCTGCGAACACTGCCTGGGCCCGCTCCAGCCGGCCCCGCCGGCTAACCGCGCATTACCGAATCGTGAAACGATCGCGTCACGCGCCCCCAACCTCTGGCGCTACCGCGAGTGGCTCCCGTTCACCTCAACCGCCGCGGTCGGAGACCCATTCGTCGCCCCGCTTTCCCCCGACACGGGCTTCACCCCGCTGGTCGATGCCCCACGCCTGGCCGACCGCCTGGGCGTCGCCCGCTGCTGGATCAAGAACGACGCGGTCTCACACCCGTCGCTCTCGTTTAAGGACCGCGTAGTAGCCGCGGCCATCAACGCCGCCCACGCCTTTGGCCTTGATACCGTCGGCTGCGCCAGCACGGGCAACTTGGCCAACGCCGTGGCCGCTCACGCCGCTCGGGCCGGACTCCCGGCCTGGATCTTCATTCCGCACGACCTCGAACTCGGCAAGGTGGTGGGCACGCAGGTCTACAACCCGAACCTGGTGCGCATCCGCGGAAATTACGACGACGTCAACCGACTCTGCGCCCAGGTGGCCGACGCGTTCGGCTGGGGCATCGTCAACGTCAACCTCCGCGCCTACTACGGCGAAGGCTCCAAGACGATGGCGTTCGAGATCGCCGAGCAGCTCGGCTGGCGATTCCCCTCGGCGGTAGTCGCACCAATGGCCGGCGGCTCACTGGTCACCAAGCTCGGAAAGGGCTTCGGCGAGGTGGCCGAGGCGGGGCTGGCCACGGGCAACCGCCCGCGCATCTACGGCACTCAGGCCGAGGGCTGCGCGCCCATAGTCAACCTCGTTCACTCCGGCGACGAACAGATCACGCCGGTGGTGCCGAACACGATCGCCCGCTCCATCGCGATCGGGAATCCGGCCGACGGCCCGTTCGCGAAGAAGGCGATCCTCGGATCCGGCGGAACGGCCGTGTCCGTTTCGGACGTCGACCTCGTGGCCGGCATCCGGCTGCTCGCCGAATCGACGGGCATCTTCACCGAGACCGCCGGCGGCGTGACGGTGGCCGGCGCGCTGGCGCTCGCCGCGCAGGGCGCGTTCGGCCCGGACGACGAGGTCGTTCTCTGCATCACCGGCAACGGCCTCAAGACCATCGAAGCGATCACCGACCCGGCGTACGGCCCGGTGCCGGACGCGCCGATCATCGACCCCAAGCTCCGCGAAGTGCGGAAGCTGGTGGAGGCGCGGTCATGAGCGCCCACGTTATCGCCCGCGCCTCGGTGCGCGTGCCCGCCAGCACCGCCAACCTCGGCGCCGGCTTCGACTGCATCGGGGTTGCAATCGATAAGTGGCTCCGCGTGTCCGCCGAACTCCGTAACGACACCTCCGACGATCAGGGATTGGTGACGTTCCACCGGACCGGCACTCTCCGCGAACTGGACCGTGCCGGCCTCTCGGAGCCGCGTGAGGATCTCATCTGGAAGGGGTTCAACGAGGTGCAACGCGGACGTGGCGGATTCAGCGGGTCGCTCCACTTCGAGGCAAGCTCCGATATCCCGATCGGCAAGGGTCTGGGGTCTTCAGCGGCCGCGCTGCTCGCCGGGGCAGCGCTGGCCAACGCCACCCTGGGACTCGGGCTTGGCGCGGACGAACTCGCGCAGGTCTGCGCCCGGCTTGAAGGACACGGCGACAACGTCGGCGCCGCGGCGTTCGGCGGCGCGGTGCTCGTGGCGCCCGGCGCGAGGGGCCACTGCTTCTCCCCGCTCCCGGTGCACGAGGGGCTGGGCTTCGCGTTCGCGGTGCCGGAGTTCGAGACGCGCACCGACCGCGCCCGCGCGGCGCTGCCGGCCAACGTCCCGTTCGCCACGGCGGTGAGCGCGGCCGCGAGGTCCGCCTCGCTGGTGCGCGGACTGCACACCGCTGACGCCGCGCTGCTCGCCGCCGGCCTGGGCGACGTGCTTCACGTGCCGACGCGCAAATCCCTCGTGCCGCACTACGACCTCGTGGTCGACGCCGCGCTCTCGGCGGGCGCCTTCGGCGCCACGCTCAGTGGATCGGGGTCGTCGATACTCGCCGTCGTCCCCCGCCCCGCCGGGCCGTCGGTGGCCGCCGCCATGGCCGAGGCGTGGCGCGACGCAGGCGTCGAGACCCGGGCGTTCTCCACCGGCGTCTGCCAGGCGGGACTCACCGTTGTTTCCCCGACCAACCGAGCTACCGACCTACCGACCCACGGATCGGCGCAGCCGATCCACCTTCCCAGGAGCATCGCATGCCCGTAACCGTGAATCTGCCCAGCATCCTCTCCAAGCTTGCCGACGGCTCGCGCAGCGTCGAAACCAGCGCCGGCACGGTGGGCGCCGTCGTATCCGAACTCGCCGACCGGTACCCCGGCCTGGGCCCCCGCTTGCGCGACGACGGGGGCCAGCCCTATCCCTTCGTCACCTTCTATCTGAACGACAACGACATCAGGTTCAGCGGAGGGTTCGCCGCCACGGTGCGGGACGGCGACGAGGTGACGATCGTCCCTGCCATCGCGGGGGGCTGACCATGGTCGGGGGATCTATCGTGACGGATACCGTGGGACGCGGCAACCAGACGGAACGCGAATTGCCGGAGCTGAACTCCGACGAGGTGCTCCGCTACGCCCGCCACCTGCTTCTGCCCGATGTGGGCCTGGACGGCCAGCGCAAGCTCAAGGGCTCGCGCGTCCTGTTGATCGGCGCCGGCGGGCTGGGAAGTCCCACGTCCCTGTACCTGGCCGCCGCCGGCGTCGGCACGATCGGGCTCGTCGATTTCGATGTAGTCGACGCGACCAACCTCCAGCGCCAGATCGTGCACGGCACGTCCACCATCGGGCACCGCAAGGTGGAGAGCGCGCGCGACCGACTGCACGACCTGAACCCGCACGTGCACGTCGAGACGTACGACGTGCCTTTTCGCGCCGCCAACGCCGAGGAGATCGCGCGCGACTACGACGTGATCGTGGACGGCACCGACAACTTCGGCACGCGCTACCTGACCAACGACGTGTCCGTCTTGCTCGGCAAGCCGAACGTATACGGAAGCATCTTCCGTTTCGAGGGCCAGGCGAGCGTGTTCGCGATGCCCGACGGGCCGTGCTACCGCTGCCTCTTTCCGGTGCCGCCCCCGCCGGGGATGGTGCCGAGCTGCGCCGAGGGGGGCGTGCTGGGCGTGCTGCCCGGCCTGATCGGAACCATTCAGGCCACCGAGACTATCAAGCTCCTGCTCGGCATCGGCACGACGCTGGCCGGGCGGCTGCTGCTGGTGAACACACTGGACATGCAGTTCCGGACGGTGAAATTGAAGCGCGATCCGGAGTGCCCCGCATGCGGCACGCGGACCATCACGCACCTGGAAGAGTACGAGGAGTACTGCGGGATTCCTGGAACCGTTCCACACGTCGAGGTCGAAGTGCACGCTGGCGACATCACGCCGAGAGAGTTGGCTGAGAAACTCCGGAAGGGCGACGATTTTGACCTCATCGACGTCCGCGAGCCGCAGGAGCTGGACATCGCCCGGATACCCGGAGCGCGGCTCATTCCGCTGGGGCAATTCGAGGCGGCGATTCCGAGCCTGAATCCGGCGCGCGAAATCGTGGTCATGTGCCGGTCAGGACAGAGGAGCGGATTCGCGGTGCAGGCGCTGGAGCAGCGCGGGTTCACGCGGGCGCGGAATCTGGTGGGCGGGATCCTGGCCTGGTCGGATGACGTCGATCCGACGGTGGTGAAGTACTGAAAGTCGGACAGTCGGACAGTCAACGGCTGAAGCGGGAGAGAACGACCAGCGCGCCGGCGAGCGTGAGCGTCGAGCCGACCCAGAAAGTGAAGGACCATTTCAGCAGGTCGGCGAAGCGCTGGTCGATCTTCATCTCGACCCGGGCCAACTCTCGAGTGAAGTGAATCTCGAACTCCCGGAATCGGGCGTCCATCCTGGATTCGGCCTCCGCGAATCGTGCGTCGATGCGCGCGTCCATCTCGCCGAAGCGCGCGTCGATCCGCGCGAAAGCCATGTCGCTGGTCTCGCGGAGTTCGGCGCGGTTGCGCTCCATGGAGTCCATCCAGGTCACCATCGCTTCGGCGGCCTCGTCCCCGAGGGTTTCGTAGAGCTTGCGCGACAGCTTGACGGCAACGGCCATGGGTGGTCCTCCGCTGAGTGACCACCCATCGTAAGCATAGAGCCGAGTCGGGCCGTATTCAATTCCGTGCCGGGTGTATCGCGGCGTTGCCGGCCCGGCGAGCGCTCAGGCCGCGACCTGGAGCTCAGACCGTTCGGGACGCATGGAAATCGATACGGACTGGAACGGCCAATGGACGGACAACTGCACGGACACGGCAAACGACGAACTGCTGATGGGAACTACTCCGCCATTGGGATCGCGGGAGTGCGCCGAGACCTCAAGGGCAGGGCCGTTCCCATTGAAGCTTCGTAGTTTGCTGTCTCGGTGCTGTTCTCGGTTGCTGTCTGTAGCTTCCGTATCGAACCCGCCGATGCCCGTACGCCGTAGACCCAGGCGAGATCCGAGCGCCCGCCGCTAGTCTGCGATGATCTCCGGCATTCCGTGGGCGTGCTCCACGCCCTTGAGGAAGACCACGAGCGGAATGGAGATGACGAACAGCCCGGTGATCAGCACGAACACGTGGTTGTACGCGATCACCGCCGCCTGCTGGTACACCGTCCCGTCGAGCAGGGCCAGCGCCCGCTGCGTGGCCGTGTAGGCATCGGCGCCGGCGGCGCGCATGCCGCCCTCGACCATGTAGAGCCACGACCGCGTGACCGGATTCGTGGCCGTGACGTGCTGGATGAGGATGTCGTGGTAGCGGGAGATGCCGCTCGTGAGCTGGGTGGCCGACACGGCCACGCCGACGCTCCCCGCCACCTGGCGCACCACGTTGTACAGGCCGGCGGCGGCGGTCATCCGCGGCTTCTCGATGGTGGCCAGCGCCGCGGTGCTGAGCGCGACGAATATGAGTCCGAACCCCACGCCCTGCCACATCTGCGGCCAGAACAGGTCCCAGAAGCCGACGTCCGTCGTGAGCCGTGACAGCGCCCAGAACGAATATCCGCTCACCACGAGGCCGACGCCCACCAGCACGCGCGGTCCGACCTTGTTGTAGGCGCGGCCGGCTATGGGCATCAGCACCGCCATCGCCAGTCCGCGCGGCATGAGCACGAGACCCGATTCCAGCGCGCTGTAGCCGAGCGTGCTCTGCAGGAACAGCGGCAGGAGAAACAGCGCCGCATAGAGCCCGAGCCCCAGAATCGCGCCGATGGCCGTGGCCGACGCGAACGCGCTGTTCTTGAACAGCCGCAAGTCCACGGCCGGCACCCTGGCCCGAAGCTCGCGGACGATGAACAACAGGATTCCGATGGCGGCAATGACCGCGAGCCAGGTAATATACCGGGAGTCGAACCATCCGTCCTTCTCGCCGTTCTCGAGCATCAGCTGCAGCGAACCGAGCCCGACCATGAGCAGCGCCAGCCCGCTCCAGTCGATGCGCGCCTTTGACCGCACGAGATACGACGGATCCTCGATGAACCGGCTCACCATGAAGATGTTGACGATGCCGATGGGCACGTTGATGAAGAACACCCACGGCCACGAGTACTGGTCGGTGATCCACCCGCCGAGCGTGGGGCCGAACGCCGGCGCGAGCACCACGCCCATGCCGTAGATGCCCATGGCGAGGCCCTGCTCCTGGGGCGGGAAGGTCTCGCGGAGAATCGCCTGCGACACGGTGATCAGCACGCCGCCGCCGATGCCCTGCACGATGCGCCAGACGACGATGGCGCCGAGCGTGGTGGACACGCCGCAGGCCATGGAGGCGACGGTGAAGCTGCCGATGCTCGCCAGGTAGAAGTTCTTGCGGCCGAAGCGCGAACTCAGCATGCCGACGATCGGCATGATGATCACGTTGGACAGGATGTACCCGGTGACGACCCAGGTGATCTCGTCCACCGTGGCGCCGAGCGTGCCGCGCATGTCGGGGAGCGCGACGTTGACGATGCTCGAGTCGAGCACGGCCATCATCGTGCCGATGAGCACCGTGCCGGCGACAACCCATTTGTTGACGGGAGCTTTCTCGGCCATGTACGCGACGGGCGGATGGGACTGCCCTTCAATGTATCCGACAGCCCTGTCGCCGCGAGGGTGGCGGTCAGGACGGTCCGCGCATACCATCATCCGCGGCCCCCGACACCCGTGTCCATCGACCGCTTCCACACCCCGCACCCCCGCCCCGCGCTCATGCGCGCGCTGGGCGTCATCACCGACCGGCTCGTGCTGCCGTACGTGGCGCGCGTGCGGCAGATCCACCTGCCCACCGACGACGCCGCGCGGCTGCGCGAGGCGGTGGCGGCGCCGTTCGTGCTCTGCCCCAATCACCCCGAGTACTTCACCGACTGGATGGTGGACAAGTGGCTCACCGCGCGGTTCGCGCCGCTCGCCGCGTGCTGGGCCGACCCGGGCGTGGTGAACGGCATGGGACGCGCCATGACCTGGCTCTGGCTCTCGAACGGCCTTGTGGCCGCCGCGCGCGGACGCGAGCTGGACAAGGCGCTGGGGTACTCCGCCGAGTGCCTCGCGCGCGGACACGGCGCGCTCATCCACCCCGAAGGCGAAGTGAACTGGGACAACGAATCGCTGGGCACGATGCGCGCGGGCGCGGTGCGCATCGCCGAGCGTGGCGCAGCGCTGGTCGGCCGCCCGGCGCACGTGGCGCCGCTCACCTGGTTTCTCCGCTTTCGCCGCGACGCGACGGCCGGCTTGCACCGCGAACTCGACTACGTGGAATCGCGACTCGGCGCGCGCGACACGCCTGACGCCAACCCCGCCGAACGCGTCGGCGCGCTCTACCACACGCTCATCGAGCGCGAGGCGCACGCATTCGGCATCGAACTCGGCCCGCGCGAAGACGGATTCACGCGGCGTTTCGAACTCGGGCTCACCCACGCGGTCCAGCGCATGCCGGATCTGTGGCCCGACTACCGTCCGCCCGAGCTTCCCGCCCCGCCGGACGCCGCGGTCCGTGCGTGGCGCTCGGCGGCGCGCCGTATAGCGGATCCGCCGTCGGAGTTCCGCCGGCAGATCGACGCGCTCGACAAGATGCTGCATCTGCTCCCGTCCGCGGCGGGCGAGCCGACGATCACCCAGGAGCAGGTCGCCGAGCGCATCAAGCGGCTGCGGATGGACTGGCTCCGCGGCACTCGGCGCGACACCGTGACGCGCTTCGTTCCGCGCGCGGTGGCGCCGCGCGACCTGTTCGTGCGCGTCTGCGAGCCGCTGGTGGTCGAGCCCGGCGCCGACCACGGGCCGCTGCTCGCCACGCTACGCGAGCGAATGGCGGCGTCGCTCCTGCTCGCCCGCCGGGACGGCATCGACACCCTCGGCCCGCCCGTACGGTACGCGAATCCGTTCCTGGGCTGACGCCGGAGTCAGGCGCCGTCGCTAACTCTCGGCGATCGCGCCCAATGCGTTCCAGTCGCGCGGATGATCCGTGACCGGACGCACGATCGAAAAGGCCACGAGGATCATCGCCAGCAGCGACAGAATGGCGAACGCCTCGCCCCGCAGCACGGGCATGTGGCCCTGCTCCACGGTGAGCCAGGTGGTCGCGCCCCAGATGAGCGGGCCGGTGACGGCCGAGAAGCGGCCGACCATGCCGTAGAGTCCGTAGAACTCGCCCACGCGGTCGGGGGGCGTGAGGCGCAGCATCAGCGGCCGGTCGGACGCCCAGGTGCCGCCGAGGCAGATGCCGGCCAGGCAGGCGACGACGAACAGCCATCCGATGTGGAGGTTCATGAACCCGACCGCGGCGGCGAGCACGAAGGTGGCCATCCATCCGGAAAGCACGATCATGAGCGTCCGCTTGGAGCCGAGCCGGTCGACGACGAACCCCCAGACGATGCCGCCGAGGATCGCGGCGGTGATGGCGGACATCAGCACGAGCTGCGCCTTCTGCTGGCCGTCCTCCTTGGTGAGCCCCGTGGCGATGGCGACGTTCACCGTGTAGAGCGACATGAAGAGGATCACGGTGTTGATGGCGTCGGTGTAGAACGCGCGGCCGACGAGAAAGCGCAGCAGGCCCGGATATTTCTGGCCGGATTTCAGCGTGCGGAGCGTCTGCCGCGCCGACTCGGTGATCGCCCCCCAGGTGAAGATCGGCCGCGGGTGCTCGTTGATCTGCTCGCCCACGAACAGGAAGCAGGGGAGCGCGAGCGCGAGGAACGCGACGGCGACGAACAGGAAGTACGCCGGAAAGGGAAACTCGGCGCGGCCCCGCGACATGAGCAGCCCGCCGCCGACCGCGATGTACGATCCGAAGTATCCGAGGCCGATGGCGGCGCCGTTGATGCGGCCGCGGTTCTGCTCGGTGGTCACGTCTGGCAGCAGCGAGTCGTAGAACTGCACGCCCGCCTGATAGGCGCCGTTGGCGACGACGAACAGCACCGCGCTCAGCGCGAACGGCCCGCGGGCGATGAGCGCCGTGCCGGCGCAGCAGATGAGCGTGGCCCAGACCAGAAAGGGCATCCGCCGCCGCGCGCGGTCCGTCATCGCGCCGAGCAACGGCGAGAGGCAGAACATGATGCCCATGGATAGCGCGCTGATGCCGCCCAACAGGCTGTCGGCGCGGTCGGACCCCACCTGCGCCCTGACGTAGAGCGAGAAGTAGAGCGAGATCACGCCCATGGAGAAGATGACGTTGGCGAGGTCGTACAGCATCCAGCTGACGACGGCGCGGCGGGGGATGACTCGGGCGGGGGCGTCGGGATTCATGCGGGGAGAATCTGTGGGCCGCGGCCGCGGAGAGCCATAGCGCGCGGCTGTGGCCCGGTCGCCCCGGCGGGCCTCAATGCGTCTGCCGTTGCTATTACGGCACGGCCGTGGCTATTTCAGGAGGTTGGCAACTCGGATGCCGCGCGCCCACGGCTCGGCGTCGGGACATGCCCTATGGTGGATCGGCAAGTACCCGACAGCACCGCGTTCATCACCTGCACTTATTTTCGCCCATGCGATCCCGGATCTTCCGCGCCAGCGCGCTCACCGTGGCCCTCGTCTGCACGCAGATTGCGGTGGCGATGGGCGCGGGGCTGTGCGTGTGCGGGATGCAGGACACGGGCTCAATGGGCGGGATGCCGGCCATGGCGTCGCATCAGCATGCGCCGCCCCCATCCGGCACGCACCACCAGCCGCCCTGCTCGCGCCCCATGTCGCAGGGCGAATGCGCGACCATGACCGCGTGCGGCGTCCCGGTCATGGCGGTGCGCACGGCGGCGAAGACCGTCGAGCCGACGCTCACGGTCGCGAAGTCCGTGATGATCGTCGCCACCCCGGGCACGGTGATCCGCGCGCCCGAACCTCCCCCTCCGCGGGCCTAGTCCTCCCCATTTGACAGGCACCGCCGCAGCGCATCCCGCGCCCGCGGCCCACGGAACTGCGCTCCGCTGATGCGGTCGAGCGCAATCGGGAGACGACCATGCACGCAATCACGCGGCGCGTTGCGCGCCGTGCCCGCCATGCCGTCCGGGCATGCGGCTTGACCGGAGGCGCGTTCGCCGCGCTCGCCGTGGGTGCCACCCGCCCGGCTTCGGCGCAGGCTGACAGCACGGGGCGCGCGCTCCGGTTGGGCGACGCCTATGGCCAACTTGCCAGCCGCAGTCCGCGTATCGGCGCGGCCAGAGCGCTCGCCGCCGCGGCCGAGGCCACGGTGCGCTCGGCGTCGCTCCCGCCCGATCCGCAGGTCCAGTTCGGAATCATGAACTACGCCCTGCCGGACCTCCGGCCGATGGCGCCGCTGGGGATGCTCCAACTCCAGGTGATGGAGATGATCCCGCTGCCCGGCAAGCTGGCGTTGGCGGGGCGCGTCGCTCGCGCGCGAAGCGACGCGGCGCACGACCGGGCCGACGGCATGTACTGGGCGGCGCGCCTCGATGTCGCCGACGCGTTCTACGATCTGTACCGCATCGGCGCGCAACTCGGCGTCGCACGGCGCACGGTGGCCCTGCTCGGCGACATCGAGCAGACGGCGCAGGCGATGTACCGCGTCGGCCAAGCGAGTCAGCCCGACGTCCTGCGCGCCCAGGTGGAGATCGCGCGGATGACCGAGGACACGCTACGCATGGTCGCCATGCGGAGTGCCGCGGCGGCCCGGTTCGACGCCCAGCTCGACCAAATGGCCGACACCGCGCTCGGCACGCCCATTCTTCCGGCGTTCCCTGACACCGCCCCTGCCCAGGATTCGCTGGTCGCGCTCGCCACACGCCACCGTCCCGTCGTGCAGGCCGGCCGCGCCGACGTCATGGCTGAGGAGCGCCAGCACGACCTCACGGCGCGCGACGTCTGGCCGGACATTGCGGTGGGCGTCCAACTCGGGCGGCAGTCCGGCGGCACGGGCAACCTGATGGGGAGTCTGATGGTCGGCGCATCGATTCCGGTGTTCGCGCACGCCCGGCAGGACGGCGCGCGGGACGCCGCCGCGGCGATAACGCAGATGAGCCGGGCCGACCTCCGGGCCGCCGAGGCCGACACGCGCACGGCGGTGCTCGCCGCGTACGCCGACCTCCTCCGCGCCCGCCGGCTCACCGCGCTGTATCGGAATACCATCCTCCCGCAGGCCGATGCGGCCGCGACCTCCGCGCTGGCCAGCTATCGCGTGGGCCACGTCGACTTCATGACCGTGCTCGACGATCGCATGACCGTGAACCAGTACGAACAGGAGCTTTATCAACTCGAATCCGACGAGGGCAAGGCGTGGGCGCAGCTCGAGGCGCTCGTCGCCCGGAATCTCGTCAACGCCAATTCCACGGGCGCGTCCGCGTCCGGAGGTTCACAATGAGCGTAATTCTCCAGCCTCGCGGCGGGCGTCGCGGAGCAATCCTCCGTTGGGGCGCCAGTGTGGCGGTCGTCACGGTCGCAGTCGTGGGCGCTGTGTACTTCGGCCGGAAGCCGCAACCGCCATCCGCCCCGATGGCGACAGCGTCCGATTCGACCGGGGTCGCCGGCCGCCAGACGGTGATGCTGTCGCCCGCCGCGGCCCACCGCATTGGCGTGACATATGCGGCGGTGGCCCTGGGCCCGGTCGTGCGCCAGGTGCGCACCGTCGGCCAGGTGTCGTACGACGAGCAGAAGGTCACCACCATCGCGCCCAAGTTGGACGGGTGGGTGGATTCCCTGTTCGTGAATTACACCGGACAGACGGTAAGGCGCGGAGAACCACTGCTCACGATCTACGCGCCGATGGCGGTGGCCGCGGAGGAGGAACTCGTGCTCGCGCGACAGCTGCGCGAGCGGGTGGCGCAGGGGACCGGCGACGCGCGGAGCGGCGCCGACGACCTGCTCGCCGGCGCTCGGCGCCGGCTGGCGTACTGGGACATCGCGGCGTCCGACATCGCGCAGATCGAATCCACGGGGGTCGTGCGCAAGACCCTCACGCTGCGCTCGCCGGCCACCGGCGTCGTCGTGCAGAAGTTGGTCGTGGCCGGTCAGCGCATCATGGCCGGCCAGGCGCTCTACCAGATCGTGGACCTGCGCACGGTCTGGGTGCAGGGCGAAGTGTTCGAGCGCGATCTGCCCGCCGTGCGTCTCGGACAGCGCGTGGACGCGACGTTCGAGGCGCTCCCGGGCGCGGTCCGCACGGGGCGGATCACCTTCATCGACCCCGAGATCAACCCCGACACGCGCACGGCTCGCGTGCGGGTGGCGCTGGCCAACGCCGATCTCGCGCTCAAGCCCGGGATGTACGCCACGCTCACCGCGGACGTGCACGAGGATCCGAACGCGCTGAGCGTGCCCCGCAACGCCGTGCTCTCGACTGGCGAACGCAACGTGGTGTTCGTGAAACGGCCGGACGGGATGCTCGAGCCCCGGGAGGTAACGCTCGGCATGGCCGGCGACGAGCGCGTGACCGTACTCCATGGACTCGCGATGGGAGACACCGTGGTGGCGTCCGCCACCTTCCTCGTGGATGCCGAATCGAATCTCGCCGAAGCCATGGGCGGAATGGGCGGCATGCCCGGGATGGATATGTCGCCGCCGGGGAAGAAGGCGCCCGCGCCCGCCCGGCCCGATACGACCAAGCCGACGCCGTCCATGCCCGGGATGCCCGCCCCCAAGCCCGCCGCCGGCGGCCACCGTTAGGAGACGACCATGTTGAATCGCGTCATCGGCTGGTCGGTCCGCAATCCGCTTCTCGTGCTTTTCGGCACGGCCGCAGCGGTGGTGTTCGGCATCATGGCAATGGAGCGCACGCCGCTCGACGCGCTCCCCGATCTCAGCGACGTGCAGGTGATTGTCCAGGCCGATTACGAAGGGCAGGCGCCACGCATCGTCGAGGACCAGATCACCTATCCCGTGGCCGCCGAGATGCTCAAGGTTCCCGGCGCCAAGACCGTGCGCGGGTACTCCTTTTTCGGGGTGTCGTTCGTCTACGTGATTTTCGAAGACGGCACGGATCTCTACTGGGCGCGCTCGCGCGTGCTCGAATATCTGAGTGGCATCAAGGCCAAGCTCCCGCCCAGCGTCACGCCCGTGCTGGGGCCCGATGCCACCGGTCTGGGCTGGGTGTACCAGTATGCGCTCGAAGACACCAGTGGCCGCATGTCGATTGCCGACCTACGCAGTCTGCAGGACTGGAACATCCGCTACGCGCTCACCGGAGTGCCAGGCGTTTCGGAAGTGGCCTCGATCGGAGGCTTCGAGAAGCAGTACCAGGTGGACGTCGATCCGGCCAAGCTGCTGGCGTACGGAATTCCCATCACGCGCGTGATGGACGCCATTCGGAACGCCAACAGCGACGTCGGCGCGATGGTCATGGAACTCTCCGAGCGGGAGAACATGGTCCGCGGGCTCGGCTACCTGAAGTCCGTGGCCGACATCGAGAACGTCGGCGTCGGCGCCACGGCCAGCGGCACCCCGATCACGGTGCGCGACGTGGCGAACGTGACCGTCGGGCCGGCGGTCCGCCGCGGGATCGCCGATCTCGACGGCCGCGGCGATGCCGTGGGCGGCATCGTGATCATGCGCTTCGGCCAGAACGCGCTGACCACCATACGTGCGGTGAAGCAGCGGCTGGCCGAGGTGGCCGCTTCGCTGCCGCGCGGCGTGGTGGTGGTGCCCGTATACGACCGCAGCACGCTCATCGAGCGCGCGATCGACACGCTGCGCGGCAAACTGTTCGACGAGACGCTCATCGTCGCGCTCGTGTGCGTGATCTTCCTGCTCCACGCGCAGTCAGCACTGGTGGCCATTCTGACGCTGCCCGTCGGGATCCTGCTCGGGTTCATCGCCATGCGCGTGGCCGGCGTGGGCGCCGACATAATGAGTCTGGGCGGCATCGCCATCGCGATCGGGGCGATGATCGACGCGGCGATCGTGATGATCGAGAACATGCACAAGCATCTGGAGCGCGCCGCGGGGCCGGGCGACGGCGGCGCCGGCGACCGGGCGTTCGATACGCGGACCCTCAGCGCCGCCCAGCGTTGGCAGGTGGCGCTCGACGCGGCTCGCGAGGTCGGGCCGTCGCTCTTCTTCTCGCTCCTGGTGATCACCGTCTCCTTTCTGCCCGTGTTCACGCTGCAGGGCCAGGAGGGGCGGCTGTTCCGTCCGCTCGCGTTCACGAAGACCTTCGCGATGGCCGCCGCCAGTCTGCTCTCCGTCACGCTCGTGCCGGTCGCCATGGGGCTGTTCATTCGCGGGCGCATCTACCGCGAGCGCGCTAATCCGGTCAACCGGTGGCTGATCCGGCTCTATCGGCCGATCATCGACGGCGTCCTCCGCCACCGGCTCGCCGTCGTCACGGGCGCCGTGGCGATCCTCGCGCTCAGCTGGGTGCCCTGGTCGCGCATGGGGAGCGAGTTCATGCCGCCCCTGTACGAGGGGTCGTTGCTGTACATGCCCACGACTACGCCCGGCATCAGCGTAGCCCGAGCGCGCGAGATGCTCCAGGTGGAGGACTCCATCCTCAAGCGCTTCCCGGAGGTCGAGCACGTGTTCGGCAAGACCGGCCGCGCCAACACGGCCACGGATCCGGCCGGGCTCGACATGACCGAGACCACGATCACCCTCAAGCCGGAGTCGGAGTGGCCCGCGGGAACGACGCCCGACGAGCTCATTGCCGCCGTGGACTCGGCGGTGCGGACTCCGGGCATCGTCCCTTCATGGACGATGCCGATCAAGGGGCGAATGGACATGCTGGCCACGGGGATCCGCACGCCCGTGGGCGTGAAGATCTTCGGCCCGGACCTGGACACGCTGCAGCGCATCGGCCGCGACGTGGAGCGTGCCGCCCTGACGGTGCCTGGCACGCGAAGCGCGTTCGCCGAGCGGGCGGTGTCGGGCTATTACGTGGACATCAGCATCGACCGCGAAAAGGCGGCGCGCTTGGGCCTCGACATCGGCGACGTCCAGAGCGTGATCGCCGCCGCGATCGGCGGTGTGACGGTTACGCAGACCGTCGAGGGGCGGGAGCGCTACGCCGTGCGCGTGCGGTACCCGCAGGAATTGCGGGACACGCCGGAACGACTCGCCGAGGTGCTCGTGCCCATGGCCCATCAGGCCGGCCGGCCGCCGGGGACGACGCCGGCCTCGGCAGCCATGCCCGCGGCGTCGGCCGCGGAGGGTCCGCTGCCGACGATGGCCGGGCGAGTCGGCCAGGTGCCGCTGGGCGAGGTTGCCACGATCCGGCAGGAGTCCGGGCCGATGGTGGTGCGCACGGAGAATGCGACGCCCACGGCCTGGGTGTACATCGACGTCGCGGGGCGCGATCTCGGGGGCTACGTCGCCGATGCCCGGCGTACGGTGGAGCGACTGGTCGCGCTGCCCGCGGGCTACCGGCTCGAATGGAGCGGGGAGTACGAATACATGCAGCGGGCCAAGGCGCGCCTGACCATCGTGATTCCGGGGACACTCGCCATCATCTTCCTGCTGCTCTATCTCAACTTCAGGACGGCCGGCGACACGCTGCTGGTGATGGCGTCGCTGCCGTTCGCGCTCGTGGGCGGCCTCTGGTTCGTGTGGTGGCTGGGCTACAACTGGTCGGTGGCGGTGGCCATCGGATTCATCGCGCTGGCGGGCGTCGCCGCCGAGACGGGCGTGGTGATGCTCATCTACCTGAACCAGGCGTGGGAGGCGCGACTTGCGCGCGGCGGCACGCCGACGGCGCGCGACCTGTACGCCGCGGTCATCGAGGGCGCCGTCGATCGCGTCCGGCCCAAGATGATGACCGTGGTCGCGATCATGGCCGGGCTGCTGCCGATTCTCTGGGGCAACGGCACGGGTGCCAGTGTGATGAAGCGCATCGCCGCGCCCATGGTCGGCGGTATGGTGTCGAGCACCGTGCTCACGCTCGTGGTGATCCCCGCCCTATACTCCTGGTGGAAGGAGTGGGGTCTTGCGCCGCCACTCAGAGATGGTTGAGCGCGTAGATGGACGCGGCAACGCCACGCACGGGGCGACTGAGTCGCCGACCGCAGTAGCACGCGCCGACGATCCTCGCCCCGCGGCATCCACCGGGATTAGATTGGCTCCGGTAGGAGGGCTGGCAGAACGGCTATTGCACCGGTCTTGAAAGCTGGTGTCGAATCGAATCGCCGCAGCAAGGCGAAGTCTATGTGCCTGCTGCAATTGCCGACCAGATCACCGACGCGCAGACGTGGTGATTGTGGCAGCGATGTGGCTATTCGATCGCGTCGCTGGACCCGTCGGCTCGGGTCTCCATCTCCTCGTGTTGGAGAACCGCGACGGGCGCTGCGCTGATTCCGGCGAGCAGATGTTCGGTGGCCACTGGCGGGTCTGAGCCATCGGCATATCATAAGTCGCATGATCATCGGGCGGACGCTTTGCTTGGTACTGCTCGCCGCCGGGACGCTCGCCGCGCAATCCTCCCCGATGCCGCCGAGCCGCCCGTTCTGCGACCAACCCACGCAGGCTCGCCCAGTGGACATGGCGGCCGCAGGCCCGCCGGTCGTGTCTCGTGGATTCCCGATCGGCGGCGGAGCGTTCGCACGCGGTTCCGTTCCGCCGGCTCGTCCCCTGCCGATCCACTCGACGCGACTGACGCCCGACCAACTCTCGCCCCACGAGGCGGCGCTGATCGACTGCGTCGTCCCGATACTTCCGGCCGTGCACGGCACATGAATTCGGAAGGCCCTCATGACGCGCTACAACGGTTGGTATGCCAACCGCGCGCGGGGCATCCGGCGCCAGGCCGCGGCGGCCGACCGCGCATCTGCACCCATCGTGCCGGTCCCGGTGGCCGCCTCGGAGCCGCTCCCGCTCCGCGAGGCGCGGCGGCGCTGGGCCGAGCTCTTGCGCCACATCTATGAAGTGGACCCGCTCGTCTGCCCGGCGTGCGGCGGCGCGATGCGCATCCTCGCCTTCATCACCGAGGCTGCGGTGATCGATCGGATCCTGGCGCACCTGCGCCGTTCCGCGCGGGGGCGGGGGCCCCCACCGGACCACCAGCCCGCAGCGTCGACCGCTTGGCGCGCCCCCCGCGTCTCATCCTGACTAACCCCCGGCGGCGGCCCGGGGGGATTCGTGGGCTACCCGTCACCCCGGGCGCCCCCCGCGGCGCTGGCTCGCCAAGGGCCACCACCCGTCGATTGGGCGCCCCGACGCCCGCAGGGGCCCGCGGCCCGGCCCGGTGAGGCCCGACCCGCCGCCGACAGCCTGCTTTCGTCAGGCCAGACCGGGATTCAGATTCCTATCCGTGAGTTGAATGGTGATCGCATGGTCCTGCCACCCCGCGCCGTCCTCCGCGAGGCGACGGATGTCGAGTTGCCCACCGTGTTGGCGGATGCCGCCGGCGTGCTGCGCCCGAGCCGCCGCCGGACGACGCTCACGCTGCACGAGGTGGGGCCGGGCGAGACGCCAACCCTGTTCGAGCTGGGCATCCCCGTCGTCGCGCATGCCGGGGCCTGGCACATCGACGTGCACCAGAAAGTGCCGCTGGCGCGGAGCCGCGATGCGGCGACCCCGGCGTATCTCCGGGCGGTCCATGCCGCGGTGCTCGATACGGCCGCCGACCTGCTCTCGGCGCGAGGCGGCAAGGCGCCGTGGGTCACCGCAGCGCTCGCGGACACCCAACCGGAGACGCTCCGCGCCGTCGTCCATATGGTCTACGGTGATACCGCGGTGATCGCCGACCCCTCCTGCCCCGAGGCCACGAAGCAGGCGATCAATGTCGGCCGCGCCGTCGTGCACGGCGGTGCCTATCCGAGCGATGTCTGGGACGTGATCAAGGACACCGGCATCCTCCACCCGGCCGGACATTACCTCGAACTGCGCGGGGACCTCCAGGTGTTGCCGGACGGTGCGCCCCCGATCCCGGAACGCGAATGGCGGCCGAGCTGGCGCCGCGTGGCGCGGTACGCGGCGGCGCTCTGCCTCGAGTTGACGGTCCGCGAGATCGCCGTACGCATCTATCGCGTCCGCGATCCGCGCTTCGCCGGGGCGTGCAGCCCGGCGGGCGAGCTGCTGTTGAACGTGGCAGAACTCCCCCGGGGCTGGTGGACGACTGAAACGGCCATCAACCAGTTGCTGATCCACGAGTTCGCGCACCTCACCGTGCTGGACCACCTGACCGACGCCTTCCACAACGCGTGGTGCCGTCTCGGGGCGGACCTCCGCGATTGCGAGACGCGACTCGCCGATTTTGCGGGAGAGGTCAAAGCGGCGTAGCCCAGGCGCTCGGTCCGCTATCGCGAACCCCGGGACCCTCGGTCGGTCGGGCCATCATGGCACGTGCGACCGGGCGACGGATCCCCTCCGCCGGCGCCAGGGACAGGCAGAACGAAGGTGTCGGCACCTTCGCCGGCCCTATCGTCTACGCCCCGGAACAGTCCACCCGGATTACGGTGTGCGGCTCATGTCCCTCGGTCCGCCACTTCTTTCTACCGGTGCTCTTTCGGAACGCATATGCGTACGTACTTCCGATGCAACGTCCTGTTCGATGAAGACGGTGCAGACGAGACCCTCAATGCGGAGCATGTGGGCGCCGATCGCTACCGGCTGGAGAACATCTCGTTTTCCGCCCTCGGCGTGTCCCGTTACGACGTCGTGGAAGCGCGGGAGCACACGGGGGGCATGCTGACGTTCGTGCGGGTCGTCGCGAAGAGCAGGCACCGCACCGTGCGGTGTGTGGTCGATGGATCGCGGACCGCAGCTACCCAGCAGGCTCTTGTGCACGAGCTTGCGACACACGGCCTGCGGTGTGAGGCCCTACTGAATAAGTATTTTACCATCGACATCCCGCCCGGCGTCGGGCCTGACACCATAGTCGACTCTTGTTACCACGCGTGGGTGGCGGTGGAAGCATGCGCCCCCCCCCGCCGCCACCGTGACTCGCTCGCCGGCCCGCACGGCGCCACGGCCCGATTCGCTAGAGGCGGGACGATTTCACGTGGTGTCTGCATTACGCTGGGTGATCGACCAATCATTCACCACTCGATCGCCTCTTGCCACCTTGGGCAATCAGCCATATTGTATGGTGCCGATGTGCGTGGCCGCCCGTGACGACGGCACTCTTGCGACCGTTATGTCAACTGTCGAGGTAGGGAGCACACGTGAAATGGTGATCGCGAACGGAGTCCTGAGGGGCGCGCGCGCCAGCCATCTGCCGACGGCGGGTCCGCGAACGTCGGAGCGAGACACGTCTGAACCGAGCTGGTTGGGGATGCAATCCGGCGCGACTGCCACAAGGGGGACCGCACCGCCGGACCTTCTGCCGAATGGTGACGCCGGGCTAGCCATGCGCTCGTTGTCCCACAACCAGGTGAGACGACCGATGGCTCGGGCAATTAGATGGACCGGTCTGGTACTAAGCTCGTGTTCAATCGTGTTAGCGTGTCAGGGTGTCGCAAGAGGGCGAACGCCGGCGCCGGGGCCCGCGACATTGGCGGACGTATCTGCCATCGCACCTGATTCGCTGCCGCAGGGCTTGCTCCGCGCTTTAGGCGTGATCTCATCTCCAAGCGCACCTGAGCACCCGTGGGTGAGAAGCGTCGTCAGCGTCGTCTTCCGGGAATACGCGACCCAGGATGCGCGCCGGGAAGCCGTAAGGTTGGTCAAGGGCCACGTGGTAGGAGGTAAGAGGCCTCCGATTGGAGAAGGTGTGTATTTCATCCAAGTGCCCGACACCACTCTCAACGGCTTGGTTCGTGTGATGGACACGCTGAACCATCTCCCACAGGTGGACCACGCTGACCCATTGGTCGTCGACACGACCAATCGATTCCGCCGGAGGCCTTCATAGGCGATTGGATCCGCTCCTAAGTCCTTTCCTAAGTCCTTCGCCGAGTTGCTCGGGTGCGCCTGGGTGCGTGACTCAACCTAATTTGTTGCGCGAGGTCACCCCCGATGCAAACACGTCAAACTCGTGCTGTGATCGCCTGCCTGTTGGCGACGGTGGTTGGCGTTTGGGCCTGCAATGACATGGTCGCGCCTCGGCGTCCGGCACAGAATCCCATAAGACCGGCCTTCCTCATAAATCCTGCGGGCATGGTGACGGTTTCACCTCAGGATATGCACGGGTGGCTGTTCTATGATGACCAGCACGACACCCTCTGCACCGATACCACGTTCTGTGCGCTCACTGACGGTCCCCGAGGGATGCCCTTGGGATCGGGATCCGCCCGATTGAAGCTCGACAGTGCGTCCGACGGGAAGGCGCTGCTTCTACCGGATTACGGCGGCACGCGCCTTGATGACATCTCGGCGCTGTCATATGCAACGTTCCGGCAGTCGCGCGACCCAGGAGCCAATCTAGCTATTTCATTGCAGTTCAACGTCGATTACGACCTGACCGATTCAGCGACGGCTTGGCAAGGGCGGCTGGTGTACGAGCCATACCTCACGAACGGCGGTGAAGTGCCGGACACAACCTGGCAGATATGGAACGCCTTGCAGGGGAAATGGTGGGGAACGAAGACCTCAGTTTGGAGGCAGGGAACACAAGTTACCAATCCTTGTCTTCAGGCGACGCCCTGCACGTGGAGCCAGGTACTCACCTACTTCCCGAACATCGGCATTCACACGCGGTATGGCGCTGTTGTCCTCAAAGCGGGCTCGGGTTGGAGCTCGTTCACCGGCAATGTCGACGCGCTTACGATCGGCATAAGCGGCGTTGTCACGACATTCAATTTTGATCGCTCGTCGCCGACCGCATACGTTCCCGCAACTGCTCCCGACTCCCTTTCCAGCGCGTTGGTTGACACGCTCGGCACCATCACCAGAGTCGCTTACACCGGCCCGCCGTGGATCAGAAGCCTTCTTGATGTTGTGTTCAACCAAGGGGTGAGCCAAGACGCGCGACAGGCCGCCCTCGATGCGGTTGGTGGATTTGTCGTTGGTGGCAATCAGGCTCCAATTGGCGAAGGCGACTACTTTGTTCGGATTGCCGATACCAGCCTCGCCGGAATGGCTCGCGCGATGGACGCGCTTGCTGGACTTCCGCAGGTTGACGCTGCCGGGCCAGCCGTTGTTGACACAATTCCGCACTTCCTTTATCGGCGGCCGCACGACGGCACTGGCTGGCAGTCGTGGGCGCTTCGTCCAGACTCGACGTCCGCTGCACGGATGAATTGGGCACTTGAAGCAACCTCGGCCCCTATGGCATGGGGTTGTAGTACGGGCGATACGACTACGGAACTCGCGATCGTCGATGGCGGGATTGCGCAGAACAGCCCCGCCTATGGCAATTTCTCTGGTGGACAATACTACAATACTCCGGCTCCGCCGAATCCTGTGGGAGATCACGGGAGTCGTATGTCGGAGCTATTGGCGGCGGTCGGCAATGACAGCGACCGCTCTACCGGTATGATGTGGCGTGCACGACTCGCGCCTTGGGACATCACGGTCGACCCCAAAGCGCCGACTAACAGCTTGCCATTCACAACGCAGGACAACTTCACTCTCCGCCTAAAGCACTACATCGAACGAGCGGGTTTGGCCGGTGCAGCGGTGATCAATGTCTCTGCCGGCGACGCGTGGAAACACGGTGCGCCGTCCGCTACTGATACCATGGCCGTGCGGTGGCGTGAGGGCGAGCGACATGCAATCAATGACGCGCTGAAGGCGTTGCAGGCGGCGGGGCACACGCCGCTTCTTGTGCTGGCGGCCGGCAACGATGGAATCGATGCAAAGTGGTCCGGTTACACGGAATCCAAGCTCGACTATCCGAACCAAGTCCTCGTCGTGGGTGGTTCGACGGCCGCGCAGACGGTATGGGATTCTTCCAACACCGGGTCGCTGGTTGACATCTACGCTCCTGCTGACTCTGTCTGGTCATTCGGCATCTTCTTGGATCCCGTTCCGCTCAATGGCACGTCTTTCTCCGCACCATTGGGATCTGGCGTTGCCGGACTCATGTTGGCGTTCGATCCGAACCTCTCAGCAAGTCAACTACGATCCCTAATCATCCAAAGCGCGCGAACACCCGCATCGGCCGGTGGTAACCGACTCTTAGACGCGTACGGCGCGCTCCGCGCCGTCGCTGGACTGCCCCACACCCCCGTCTGCGGCAATCGCCTCTGGCAAGACGGGAACTCGGTCATAATCCAACGCAATGGCACGGTGGATTCCATCCCTACGGCCCTCCCCGGCCCAATTGATTGGCTCGCGCCGCAGCAAGGTGGCCACACGATCTTCTATCGAAGCCTACAAGCGTACACGTATAAGTTCGGTGAATTGACCTACCATGCCGCGAGCCAGAGTTGGACGGATGACACGGCGGCCGCGGCCGCGGATTGGGGACACGTCAGTCCCGACAACAACGCGATGTTCAACCTGCTTTCAGGCGCATCGGAGGGTGGCGACTCGCTGGTCGTCCTGCTTTGGGGGCTGGACTATCCGTATGAAACTACCATGCACATCAACGTGCTAGTACCAGACACCGTCAACTTCGATCAAACGGTTCGACATACATTCACGACATCTCCCGATACGATTGGTCCTTTCATTGGGGCGTTCGCGCCGAAAGGGGGACGGATCTTTGTAACCGTGCCGGACAGCGCGGGAACAAGCATATATCAACTCGACACGCACATCTTCACGCCGACTCTGCTTCACACTTTCACCGGGCGGCGGATCTATGGGCTTTCAATGAACGACCTTGAGAGCGAGTTTGCCGTGACATCAGGCAGTCTGGCGTACTCGGCGCTTGGAGGCAACAATGCGGTTATCAGTGGCGACGACTGCAAGGTAGAGTTCTATGACACATCATTTGCCCTCCTGCAGTCCGTGGATTCGCCGGGGTCGTGCGTGTTCGATTATGTGGGCGGCGGTTTTTGGGGGGGAGTTGGGGGACACGCGGCTGATGTGATCAAGCAGGTCTTGCGACCATTCGCGAGGAAAGGCTCGCCGGTAGCCAGACCCCGACCGTAGTCGATCGTGGACGTGGTCGTTCGACGCACCGACGGTGACCTTTCGACTGACCTTGAACGCCAGCGCATCGAGTTGCCCCCACCAAACGGCGGCAGCGCTGGCGGCGTGGCTCGAGGTACGAGGTCCAGCCGCGGGGTTGCTCGTCGGGCTCCCCCCCCGCGGCAAAGCGCTCAGTCCTGATTGGCGCAGGACCGGGCGCGGGCTTGCCGCAGCGCCTGGATGATCTGCTCCGGTGTGAACTTGCTTTTCCGCATTCCTGGCCTCCTCTCTTCCGAGAGTCTGGCCTCGCCTCAGCCCTCTGTCAAAACGGGACGCCCGCTGGACCACTTTTCAGGGACCCAGGCCCCTCGGCTGGCCGGGACATTATAACTGGATCAGCTTTCGGGGGTCACGTCAGCTGCACCGCACATAGGACCGTACTTTCGCGCCGATGACGCGGTCCAGAGGGTCAGGTTTCGCTCTTATGGACGACAAGACTGTGTTGCGTTGCGTCTGATCGCACGCTCCGCGATCTTTGACTCCAGGAGGGCTGGCAGAACGGCTATTGCACCGGTCTTGAAAACCGGCGCCGCGAAAGCGGCTTACAGGTTCGAATCCTGTGCCCTCCGCTGGCGGACACACGACGGGGCCGGAGCGGTTCGCTCCGGCCCCGTCGCGCGTTCCCGGGAGGACGCGCGGCTCCCGGCGCCGGTCAGATCAGAACACGTACCGCAGTGTCACGTTGCCGTAGAGCTGCGGCGTGTACGGCGCGGGAATGATGTACCCGTCGCCCGTGCCGCCGTCCTTGCTCTGCGCCAGCCCCTTGTAGTTCGGGCCGACGAACAGGAACGAGTACGACGTGGCGCTGGTGAGGTTGGTGCCGCCGGCGAACAGGTCGAGCACCCAGTTCCGGTCGAGCTTCTGCGTGTAACCCGCCCGTGCGCCGAGCAGCCCGTACCCCTTCACGTACGTCGAGTTGTCGTAGGTCACCGGCACCTTGTCCACGTACTGATACGTGCCATTGAAGGTGAAGCCGCTGTTGGTGGCCCCGTCGATGCCGAGACTGACCGTGCTCTTCGGCACGCGCGGCACGGCGCGGCCGGAGAAGTCCACCGTGGCCGCACTGTTGTTGTTGTCGCTCATGAAGCTCACGAACGTGGCATCGGTGTAGCTGTACGACAGCCAGGGGCGGAGCAGCGACAGCGTCTGCGACTTGTCGTTGATGGCGAGCGCGGACAGCGATACTTCGGCGCCCCGGTTCTGCTGCTTGCCGGCGTTGGTGGTGAACGTCACCGAATTCGACGTCTCCGAGACCAGCTTGTCGGTGTTCTCGATGTCGAACAACGCCACCGAAGCCGACAGCTTGTCGTCGAGGAAGCTGCCCTGCGTGCCGATCTCGTACTGCACGGCAAGTTCGGGCTTGAGCGAGAGGTCCACCGTTCCGTTGTTGGCGATCGTGTTGCTGAGCAGCGGCGGCGTGTAGCCCGTGCTGACGCTGGCGTACACCGACGCCGAGCGCCCGAGCCCCTTGCTCACGGTGAGGCGCGGCGTGAGCACCCAGTCGAACGACCGGACCACGGTGCTCGTGGTGTCGTACAGGACGTTGCTCTTGAGCATGTTGCGGATGCCGAACTGATTCTTGTTCAGGCTGGCGCCCACGGTGACCGACACGTCGCTGGGCATCGTGAACTCCCACTCGGTGAAGATCGACGCCGTGCTGGCGTAGTTCTCCTGGGCCGTGGGGCGCTCGGTGTACGGCGGCGCGGGAACGATGAACACGCCGTTCGACGTGAGCGCCGAATGCTGCATGGTCGCCCCCAGGGTGCCGTTCACGCCGACGCCGTCGTCGAGCTGCGCCTGGTATCCGAATACCGAGCGGAAGCCGGCGTTGACTTGGTTGACGTCGGTGAAGCCGTGCGCGAAGGGCTGGCCGGTCGCCCGGCCGCTGCCAAACACGGTGGTTTGGTTGGTGAACTGGTCGTTGATCCGGTAGTGATCCGACACGCCGGCAATCACGTCGGTGAGCGCGATGTGCGAGTCGTTGGCGGCGTACAGCGGATTGTCGATCGGGTTGCGGGCGTAGAAGTCGCTGCTGTCGATCTCGCCGGCCAGCTCCTCGAAGGAGCGGTTATAGGCGAAGTAGGCGCCGACGGTCTGCTTGTCGCCCACCTGGAAGTCGCCGTTGGCGCGCCAGTAGTCCTTGAGCGACGCGCTGTGCGGGCGGAAGGAGTCGTAGTTCTGGTGCCCGTAGTTGACGGTGAGGTCCGAGGTATTGTCGGCCGTCTGGAAGCTGGTGTTGGTGCGCAACAGCCCGTCGGTGCCGCTCAGCACCTGCTGGGCCATGCTGGTCTCGTTGAGCGGCGGCCGCTGGGTGCTGAAGCGCACCGCGCCGCCGATGAAGCTGCCCCACTGGCTCGACGCCGGTCCCTTGGTCACCTCGACGTTGCCGAGCGTGGAATAGTCGATGTCGTCGAGCACCGTGGTGCCCGTGGCGTCGGTGATCGGAATGTCATTCAGGAATACCTGATAGCCGAGCCCGTTGGAGTTCGGGCTGTTGCCGCTGGTGCTCGGGTAGTAGCCGCGGATGGTGATGCGGGCGCCGCCGAAGGGCGTGCGCGACTGCATGAACAGGCCCGGCACCGTATTGATGGCGCCTTCGAGCTGCGTGCCGTTGTCGCGGTCGAGATCGGCGGCGGTGAGCACCGCCGTGGACGGCGTCGGCTTGTTTGCCACCACCTGCACGCCGGGCAGCTTCGTGGCAGTGGGCGTGAGTTGGATGACCAGCGGTTCGCCACCGCTGGCCGCCGCGACGTCCTTGGAGATGTAGCCGGCGCGGGACACGGTGATCCGCGAAACGGCCGCCGCCGACGTGAGCGCGAAAGCGCCCGACTGGTCGGTGGTCGCGGCAGTGGCGGTTCCGGGGATCGAGACCGTCGCGCCGACCACCGGCGCTCCCGTCTGTTGATCGGTCACGGTGCCGCGAATGGACACCTGCGCGTGCAGCGCGACGGGCAGGCAGAAAACGAGCAGGAAGGAGAGAAGCCTCTTCATCGACGCATGACCTCGAATCTTGGGGGAACCGGAGGGTGCGGAGCGTGCACTTACGCAGTCTACGCGACGTGCATGACAACCGTTGTAATATTCGTGACAGGTTCGAGAAATGTAGTTATCTCATTCCTGCACAAGGAGTTATACTGAACACGTCACGCAATTGTCGGTTCGCAATCGAGACACGGGCTGACCGGCCAGTGCGGGGCGCGCATGCGTGCCGCGGACGTCGACGTGCGGTTGTACCACTGGGCGCACGCACCTAGATTGCGCGTCTCGCACCGCTGGAGACGTGGCCGAGAGGCTGAAGGCGGCGGTTTGCTAAACCGTTATAGGGCCTAAAAGCTCTATCGAGGGTTCGAATCCCTCCGTCTCCGTTGAGGCCCGCGATGAGCGGGCCTTTCCTATTTCGTCGCTTTTGCCTGTCCGACTGTCTGCCTGTCTCGCTGTCCGACAGTCGGACAGTCGGACAGTCTCCACCTCGCCTCACCCGATGACCGCACCCCGCCTCCGCTTCGCCCCCTCCCCCACCGGCTACCTCCACGTCGGCGGCGCCCGGACCGCGCTCTTCAACTGGCTCTACGCCAAGAAGTACGGCGGCCAGTTCCTGCTGCGCATCGAGGACACCGACAAGGCGCGGAGCACCGACGAGAGCACGCGCGCCATCTTCGAAGGCCTCGAGTGGCTGGGGCTCCTGTGGGACGAGCAGGTCGTCTACCAGGGCGCCAACCTGCCCCGCCACCAGGCCGACGCCCAGCGGATGCTCGACGCCGGCGCCGCCTACCGCTGCTTCTGCACCCGCGAGGAACTCGACGCGCGCCGCGCCGAGGCCGACGCTCGCAAGGAGCCGTTCAAATACGACCGCCGCTGCGACGCGCTCAGCCGCGGCGAGGTGGACCGCCGCGTGGCCGCCGGCATGCCCTTCGTCATCCGCTTCCGCGTGCCCGAAGGGGAGACGAGCTGGGACGACCTGGTGCACGAGACGATCAGCTTCCCGAACAAGGACATCGAGGACTTCGTCATCCTCCGCTCCGACGGCACGCCGATCTACAACCTGGCGGTGGTCTCGGACGACATCGCCATGGCGATCACAATTGTGATGCGGGGCGACGACCACATCTCGAACACGCCCAAGCAGATCATGCTCTACCGGGCCCTGGGGGCCGAACTGCCCACCTTCGCGCACCTGCCGATGATCCACGGGATGGACGGCAAGAAGCTGAGCAAACGGCACGGCGCCACGGCGGTGGCCGACTACCAGCACATGGGCATCCTGCCCCAGGCGATGCTCAACTTCCTCGCCCTGCTCGGCTGGTCCCCCGGCCACGACATCGAAGTGATGACGGTGCCGCAGATGATCGAACTGTTCAGCGCCGACGGGCTGCTCAAGAAGGCGGCGGTGTTCGATACGGCCAAGCTGGAGTGGATGAACGGGCAGCACCTGAGCCTGCTGTCGAGCGCCGAGATCGAGCCGTGGGTGACGCCGCCCATCGAGAAGGCGGGGCTGGCCACGGCCGCCGAGCTGCGCGGCCGGCGCGACTGGTACCTGTCGCTGCTGGACCAGCTCAAAGTGCGCTCGCGGACAATCGACGACATCGTGCGGCAGGCGACGCCCTTCCTGCGCGACGAGATCGAGTACGATCCGGCCGCCGAGGCCAAGCAGTGGAAGGACCGTCCGGCCACGGCCGAGCTGCTGCGCGCCGTGGGCGAGTCGCTGTCGGCGCTTTCGGCGTGGGAACCGGCGGCGATGGAGGAGTCGCTGCGGGCGCTGGGCGAGGCGCGGGGGCTGGCCGGGGGCAAGGTGTTCCAGCCGCTGCGCGTGGCGCTCACCGGGCTCGCCGTGAGCCCGGGCATCTTCGAGGTGCTGGTGCTGCTGGGGCGCGAGCGGTCGCTGGCCCGGATTGATGCCGCCGTCAGCCGGCTCGAGGCGCCCGGCGCCGGCTGACCCAGCGCGCCGTGGTGGGAAGCCCGACGGCGCGGTAGGCGGAAACATCTGTTGACCGGTTCGGACGCATCCGCGTACATTCGAACGCGAACGCAGAGCACGCCGACGTTCCCCTGGCGATCGGCGCCTCCGCCGCGGACGAGGCCGGGCCGATGACTGAGCCACTCACGCAGCTGGAACGGCGCGTCTATCACTATCTGATAGACTTTCTCGCCGAGCATACCTACCAGCCGAGCATTCGCGAGATCGCGAAGAAGTTCCGCATCAAGTCCACGAAGACCGTTTCCGATCTCCTGCATTCGCTGGAGGCGAAGGGGTTCATCCAGCGCGACGAATCGCGGTCGCGCGGCGTGCACATCTTCGGCTTCGCGGCCGCGGGAGCGACGCAGCCGGTGCCGGTGATCTCGGCGGCCACGGCCACCGATGCGACGGCGCCGCGGACCGCGGAGCGCTACATCACGATGAACCGGCGGTTCCTGCCGAGCGACGATGTGATGTATCTGCGGGCCACCGACGACGCGATGAGCGGGCGCGGGATCCTGAGCGGCGACTACGTGATGGTGTCGCCGTCGGCACGGGCGAAGGACGGGGATCTGGTGGCGGCGCGGGTCGGCGGCCGGGCGGTGGTGCGGATGCTGACGCATCGGGGGGCCACGATCGTGCTCGAGGCGACGGGAACGGCGATGGCGCCGATCGAGGTCGGGCCGACGGACGATTTCGCGATACTCGGCGTGGTGTGCGGGGTGTTCCGGCCGTACGTCGAGATCGAGGAACCGGTGGAACCCGAAGAAGCGGGAACGGAATAGCGGCGATCACCGACGGCCCGCCGCCCTGGAAACTGCGACGAGAAGGCTGTGAGCGATCAGCTGACAGCTCACAGCCTTCTTTGGGGAGTGGGGGCCGGGCCCGCCGCTAGTTCGAACTCGAGTCCGGTCTCGCCTTCGCCTTCTGCTGCTCCTCGTGGAGCTTCTCGTTCCGCTCGCGGATCCGCTTCACGGCCTCGTTGAACTGATCCTCGGTCACCTGCAGCCGCCCCTGGAAGAGCACATCGGCGGCCTGCTGGTCGCCCAGCCGTGAATGCAGCGTCGGATTGGCCTGGATCTTGAGCGGCAGCAGCGCGAAGAGGGCGTTCGGAATGAAGAACTTTCCGAGCTGAATGCCCTGCTGATCCCATCCGTACTTCTTGCCGTCCTTGGTGGTGATGGTCCAGTCGCCGGGCTTGCGCTGATGGGACGCCGCCTCGAGCGAATCGATGTAGATCCCGAGCGCGTCGGCGACGATGCTGTCGATCTTCTCGGCGGGCGTCTTGGTGGGCATGGCGAAGTAGCCCTGGGGGATCACCTTGATGCGCGCGTCGGGCACGGCGGGCACCATGCCCGTGGCGACACCGGCGCCGCCGGCCACGCCGAGGCCGTTACCGGTGCCGCCGGCCGCTTCCGCCGGCGCCTCGACCTTGGCCATCGCCGGGGGCACCATGGTGGGGATGGCGCTGGGCGCGATGAGCGGGGCCGGCGCGCCGCCCTTGGGCTGGGCCTTGGCCTGCTGCGGCCGCGACGACGCCGGCGGTGGCGACGGCGCGACGCGGATGTAGTGGATCTCCTCGGGCGGCGCGGTGCGATCGGGCGAGAGGCCGATGAGCTGGCCGAGCGGATAACGGAATACCATCTGCGTGAGGGCGAGGATCACCACCACGTGGACGGCAATGGACGCGATGAGGCCGCCGCGCGAGCGTTCCTTCTGCTTGAAGTCTCGTCTCATGCGGCCCCCACGCCCGCCGTCAGCGACTGCAGCACGCGTCCGGCGCGCCGGGCCGCTTCGGCTAGCCGTTCGGGACCGGTGATGAACGAGATGCGGAAGAACCCCTCGCCGCCCTCGCCGAATCCGGAGCCGGCGAGGACGATCACCCCTTCCTCTTCCATAAGGCGCTCGGCGAACATCGCGCTCGGGATCCCCTCGGGCAGCGGGATCCAGAGGTACATCGTGGCGCGCGGCGTCTCGCACTGGAAACCGGCGGCGCGGAAGGCGGCCACGGCGGCGTCGCGGCGTTCCTTGAACGTGGCCACGTTGCGGGGCACGAACTCGTCGTAGCTCTCGAGCGCCGCCACCGCCGCCGCCTGCACCGCCTGGAACGACCCGGTGTCGACGAAGGTCTTCACGCGGGCCAGCGCGGCGGCGATCTCGGGCCGGGCCACCGCCCAGCCGCAGCGCCAGCCAGTCATGTTGTACGTCTTCGACATCGAGTGGAACTCGACGGCGACGTCGCGCGCGCCGTCGATCTCGAAGATGCTGGGCGGCACGTAGCCGTCGTAGGCGAGCTCGGAGTAGGCGTTGTCGTAGACGAGCAGCAGATCGAGTTCGCGGCACCGGCGCACCGTGCGCTCCAGGTAATCGCGGGGCGCGATGGCGCCCGTCGGGTTGTTCGGATAGTTGAGGTAGAGAATGCGCGCGCGGCGGAGCACGTCGGCCGGGATGTCGTCCAGGTCGACGAGGAAGTTGGTGCGCGGGCGCAGGGCGTATCGGTACGGCTCGCCGCCGGCCAGGCGGGTGCCGCCGGCGTACGAGTTGTAGCCGGGCTCGGGAACGATCGTCACCTGCCCCGGATCGACGTAGGCGAGGGCGAGGTGCGAGATCCCCTCCTTGCTGCCGATGAGCGGGACGATCTCGGTGAGCGGATCGAAGCGGAGGTTGAACCGCCTGCCCATCCACGTGGCCACCGCCTCGCGGAATTCGACGAGCCCGAGTCCGAAGCCGTAGCGGTTCATGGCCGGCACGGCGGCCGCCTCGGCGAGGCGCGCCTGCGCGGCGGGCGGCGGCATGAGATCGGCGTCGCCCGGCCCGAGGTCGATGACGTCCACGCCGGCGGCCAGCAATTCCCGCTTGCGCTGTGGCACGCGGGCCATGGCGTATTCGGGGAGGGTGTCCAGGCGGCCGGCGGATTTTGGCACGTTAGGGATGCATCCTCACGGGATTGCGAACGGTGCTGAAGCCGGGGACGTCCACTTGTACCTCGTCACCGGGGGCAAGGGTCCCGACGCCCGCCGGCGATCCGGTGAGCAGAATGTCGCCGGGTTCGAGCGTCATCACCCTTGAGATATACGACAGAGCGGCCGGAATCGTGAATACCATGTCCGAGGCGCTTCCCCGCTGGCGTTCCTTGCCGTTCACATGGGTGACCACGGACAGGGTGGACAGGTCGGCGGGCGGCTCGTGCGGCGAGCCCACGGCGCAGAAGGTGTCGAACCCCTTGGCACGGGTCCACTGGGAGTCGGACCGCTGCAGGTCGCGGGCGGTCACGTCGTTGGCGGCGAAGACGCCAGCGACGGCGGCGGCGGATTCCTGTTCCGACGCGTGGGTCAGCGTACGCCCGATGAGCACCCCGATTTCCCCCTCGTATTCGACCTGGTTCGACACCGCGGGCAGGACAATGGATTCCCCGGAGGCGATCAGGCTGGAGGGCGGCTTGAGGAAGAAGAGCGGCTCGGTGGGCACGGCATTGCCCATTTCCTTGGCGTGCTCGGCGTAGTTGCGGCCGATGCAGACGATCTTCGAGGGCCGGGCGAAGGGAAGCGGGGGGCGTGAGGGCATGGGGTGAAAGCTAGCCGCGCGGCAGGCGGCCGGCCATTCGGGGGGCATCCCAGAGCGTACCAAGCCGGCCTGGCGCGCTCGGCCATTGACGGCGGCTATCAGTCGAGCGATTCTGTGCCCGAGGGGTGCCCTTATGAGCATTCGAATACGATCCGCAGGCCGGGCCGGGCTCGTCGCGGCGGCGATGATCGCGTGGATGGCGCGCCCCGGATCCGCGCAGACGGGGACGATCCGGGGGGTGGTGGTGGCAGCGCTGGGCGGCGTGCCACTGCCCTACAGCGACGTGACCCTGCTTGGCGACGGCAGCCGGCGGTTCGCCAACGATTCGGGCGTATTCACGATCGTCGAGGTGCCGGCGGGCCCGGCGCAGATCCGCGTGCGCCGCCTCGGCTACACGCCCCGCACGGTGACGGTGAACGTCGCGGCGGACGCGACCACGCGTATGCGGGTGGAGCTGACCCACCTGACGATCCAGTTGACCACGGTGCGCACCGAGGCCGACTGGCGGTGCCTGGCGCCGGGCCCGCCCGACGCGGCCGCCGACTCCGTGCTCTGGATGGTGTTCGACCAACTGCGCCAGAACGCCGACCGGTACGAGTTGCTGATGCGGGAATACCCCACCGTGGCCACGTACGAGATCACCAACGGCGTGGTTCGCGGCACGCGGGTGCAGGCCACGATCTCCGAGCAGACGGCGCGCGTGGAGAGCACCGCGCGATGGGACTACGCGCCCGGCCGGGTGGTGCGGGCGCGCGGGACGAACGGCGCGATGGTGAACGTGCCGACGCTCGACGTGTTCGCGCAGGATCGGTTCATCGGGGCGCACTGCTTCCGGAACGCCGGGCTGGAGCCGGTGGACGGCGACACGCTGCTGCGCGTCGACTTCCGCGCCGCCGACCGCATCCACGACCCCGATCTGAGCGGATCGCTGTACCTCGACCCGCGCAGTTACCTCATCATCCGCTCGGTGCTCCAACTCACCGAGGCTGACCGCGTGCTGACGCGCGGCGATTCGGCGTTCATCACGACGCGGTTCGACGAACTGCTGCCGGGGGTGCCGTTCGTGGCCGACATCGTGTCGAGGGTGCACCTCAGGCCCACCGACGATTCGGCCGCGGCCGTGGCGAACGAGGAGGAGCGGCGCCGGATCCGCGTGGAGTTCACGGGGAAGCGGCCGCCCGACGCCCGCATCGCCGACGTGGCGCCGGTCGTAGCGCCGTTCAGCGCGCGGCCGCCCGAGGTTGCGCGGATTCTCGGCGTGTTCGACGAGGAGACGGGCGAGCCGATCGACGACGTGCTGGTGACCGACTCGATCACGGGCCGTGCGCGCCGCACGTCGCCCACGGGGACGATGCGGCTGGACTTCATCTCGCGGCTGGGCGGCGTGCTGACGATGGTGAAGCAGGGCTACGATACCGCGTCGCTGCGGGTGTCGGCGGCTCCGGCGGACACCGTGGGGGTGACGGCGGTGTTGCGCCGCCGCCACCCGAACTAGGTGTAGAAGGCCCGGACCATCGGCACCAGGTCCTCCCAGGCGCCCATCTCGCGCCGCGCCGGCGGCAGGCCGCGCAGCAGCTCCGCGCCGTAGCGCGCGGTGGCGATGCGCGAGTCGGCGATGACCACCGCGCCCCGGTCGCTGCTCGACCGGATGAGCCGGCCGAAGCCCTGCTTGAGCCTGAGCGCGGCGTCGGGAATCATGTACTCGGCGAAGGCGTCGCCGCCGTGCTGCTCGATGGCCTCGCAGCGGGCGGCGGTGAGCGGCTCGCTGGGCACGCGGAAGGGCAGCTTGGCGATGAGCAGGGCCCGCAGCGGTTCGCCGGGCACGTCCACGCCCTCCCAGAACGAGGTGGTGCCGAGGAGGATGCCGCGCCCCGACTGCTGGAAGCGCGTGAGCAGCTTGTCGCGGCCGTCCTCGCCGTGCACGAGCAGCGGCCAGCGGCGGTCGACGTGCTTGGCCCGCAGCAGTTCGGCGGCACGCCGCACCTCGCGGTGGCTGGTGAACAGCACGAACACGCCGCCGTCGGCCGCGTCGGCCAGGTCGAGGGTGATGCGCGCCACGGCGTGGGCGTGGCGGTCGACGTCGCGGTTGGGCGTCGGAATGTCGGTGGGGATGGCGAGCAGGGCCTGGCGCGGGTAGTCGAAGGGCGACGGCAGGATGGCCGTGACCGGTTCGAGTTCCGACGACGTGAGCCCCAGCCGGCCGGCCATGAAGTCGAACCGTCCCTCGGCGGCCAGCGTGGCGCTGGTGACCACGGCGGTCTTCACGCGGGCGAACAGGTCGTCGCGGAGGATGGGCGCCAGGTCGAGCGGCACGCTGGACACGGCCACGGCGCGGTCGCGGCCGCGGGTCTCGATCCAGCGCACGGTCTCGCCGCCGGGCGAGGGGTCCAGGGCCTCGCGCAGGGCGTCGCCGGCGCTCTGCAGGCGGCGCGACACGGCGCGCATCTCGCCAATTAACGAACTAGTATCATCGGCGCGCGGTCCGGCCTCGAGCCGTTCGCGCACCCGCTCCAGCCCCTCGTCGAGCAGGGCGAGCTCGCCGAGCGTGTTCTCGAGCGACACGCGCAGCCCGCCGCGCCAGGCCGGGTGCGTGGCGAAGTCGTCGGTGAGCCGGAGCACCGGCTGGCCCGACTGGGCCAGCACCTCGTCGAGCACGTCGAACAGGATGGCGCTCTTGTCGCGGCGCGGCGCGCACCGAGGGTTCGAGCCGCCCCGTGATGAGATCGAGGCTCGCCTCGCTCAGCAGGTCGCGCGTGGACATGAGGCGGGCCACGAGCGCGGGAAGCAGCCCGCGGCCGCGGCGCTCGAGCCGGTTGAACAGCCGCTGCAGGCCGCGCCGGGTGACGGTGGCGCCGAGGTGGGCGGCGGCGGCGTCCTCGAGGTGGTGGCCCTCGTCCACGACGATGCGCCGGTAGGAGGGCAGCACGGCGGCCTCCTCCCAGTTCTGCGACGCGCGGCGCACGGCGATGTCGGCGAGCAGCAGGTGGTGGTTGACGACGACGACGTCGGCCTGAGCGGCGGCGCGTCGCGCCTTGAACACGAAGCAGTCGTTGAAGTGCGGGCACTGCAGCGCGTGCAGAGATCGGGCTCGGCGGCCACCTCATCCCAGACCTCGGGCGACGGCGGCGTGGCGAGGTCGGCCACCGATCCGTCGCTGGTGCGGCGGGCCCAGGCGGAGATGGTGGCGAGCTCGTCGCTGCACGCCGTCCTCGAACAGCGACGATCCCGACGCGCGCGCCTGCTCGAGGCGCGCCAGGCACAGGTAGTTGCGCCAGCCCTTGAGCAGCGCGAACCGGACCTTCTGGTCGGTGAAGGCGCGGGCCAGGAAGGGCAGATCCTTGCCGACGAGCTGCTCCTGCAGGTTGATCGTATTGGTGGACACGATGGTGCGCTCGCCGTTGGCGGCGGCCCAGCGCAGCGCCGGCACGAGGTAGCCGAGCGACTTGCCGATGCCGGTGCCGGCCTCGATGCAGCACGACGCCGCCGTCGTTGTAGGCCTCGGCGATGAGGCGCGCCATGTCGCGCTGCGCCGGGCGGTCCTCGTAGCGTGCGTGGAGCGCGGCGACGGGGCCGCCGCTGCCGAGGTCAGCGGCCACGGCGTCGAGGTCGAGCGGCGCGTGCTGCACCTCGCGCGGCGTCTCGACCACCACGTACAGCCGGGCCGCCTCGTTGTCGACGATGGCGAAGCCGATGCCGTCGTCGTGCATCCGCGCGGCGATGGCGAGGTCGGCCTCTGACGGTTCGAGCAGGCCGCAGGGGTGGTTGTGCACCAGCATCTCGCCGCGCTGGGCGAAGCCGGGCAGCGCGAGCACGCCGGAGACGTCGCCGCGGGCGACGACGCGGGCGGTCTGCAGCACGCCGTCGGCGTCTTCGGCGCAGACGAAACAGACTTCGCGGCCCCCGGCGAGCCCGATGGCCGCCCGCAGCGCGGCGGCGACCTTGGGGCTCAGGCGAGGTTCGGGCATGCCCCAAACTTAGCGGGGCGCTGCGGGGCGGGCATCGCCAAATCCGTGCATCGCGGCGCGGGCGTGCGCCGGGCGAAGCCTGAGCGGCCGGCCTACGTCTTGAGCGGCTTCTTCTTCGCCGCCGGAAAGAGCACGTTGTTCAGAATCAGCCGGTATCCGGGCGAGTTCTTGTGCAGCGACAGATCGGTGGGCGGATTGCCGATGGCATGCTCGGGATCCTCGGGGTCGTGCCCGCCAAGTACGTCCACGTGCCCTTGCCGTAGTCGCCGTGGATGTACTTCACCCACGGCGTGCCCTTCCTCGAACGCCAGCACGATGTCGCCCGGCTTGAGCGTGGCCTTGCGTGAAGCTCGTGGTGACGCCGTAGAAGTCGTTGATCACGCTGCGGTGGTCCTGCACGAGCATCGACGCCACAGGGTCGAACTTGGCCGAGAAGTTGAACAGCGTGAACGTGCCCAGCGGCTGGCGGCGCGCCGGGTCGTTCACCTGGTGCCCGTCGATGTCGCTCATCGAGTTCACGTACGGCGACATCTCCAGATGCGCGTCGCGGAAGGCCAGCGCCCGCGACCAGTCCATCTTCGCATCGGCGTCTGGGATCCATCGGCGTGCCGTCGGAGAAGGGCTGCGCGATGTCCACGTCGTGGCCCGCCAGCGCGAGGTCGAGCGTCTCGGTGGCACCGCACATCGCGAACAGGAAGCCGCCGTTCGTCACGAACTGCCGGATGCGCTCGGCGACGTCCTTCTTGAGCGCCGGAACGTTGGCGAACCCGTACTTCTGCGCCGTCTTGAGCGCCGTCTGCACCATCTCGATGAACCAGGGCGCGTCGCGATAGCCCAGGTAGAACTTGTTGAACTGGCCGGTGAAGTCCTCGTGGTGCAGGTGCAGCCAGTCGAATTTGCTGAGGTCGCCGCGCTCCACCTCGTCGTCGCAGACGGCGGTGTACGAGATGCCGGCGTACTTGAGCGCCAGCGTCACCGCGTCGTCCCACGGCGCGGCGTCGGGCGGCGTGTATACCGCCACCCGCGGCGCCTTCTCCAGCGGCACCGAGTCCATGTTCGAGTTCTGGATCAGCGTGCGCACCTGCGCCAGGTTGGCGTCGCTCATCTCCTCCAGCGCCACGCCGGAGAGCGCCGCCTCCTTGCGGATCTCGGGCACGTCGGGGAGCAGGAACGAACCGCCCCGGTAGTTGAGCAGCCACTCCGACTTCAAGCTCATCTTCAGCGTGGCGTAGGCGAGGCCGTACGCCTTGAGATGGTCCGACTGCGCGTCGTCCATCGGCACGAGCAGATGGTCGGCGTCGGCACGCGGGAGGGCGAAGCGCCCGCCGCGCGCCTGCCGCGCCGCGACGGCGAACATCGCCGCCTGCCGCAGCCAATCGCGCCTATTCATGCGCCCGCCTGGTTGCTGCGCCGCGGCCGCGGTTCATGCCGCCCCCCGTTGCCGCCGCCGGGGATCGCCTGCCGCGCGAGTTCCAGCTCCCGCCGTGCCTGCGGCACCAGCGCGCTCTCGGTGTACGTGAGGATCAGGTGCTCCAGATGCGCCATGGCGCCGGCCGCGTCGCCCTTGCGGCGGAGCTGCCGGGCCCACGCCAACTCGGCGCCGGCCGCCTCGGGCGAGTCGGCGTACTCCTTGAGGATGCGCCCGTAGAGCGCCGCCGCGCCGGCGTCGTCGCGGCGGCCGGCGTCGATCTGCGAGGCGAGCGCGAGCATCGCCGAGGCGGCGTCGGCGTGACGCGCCGCCGCCGCCACGAACGCCGCGGACGCGCCCGCCGAATCGAGCCGCGCCAGCGCGAGGAAGGCCGCGCCCACGTCGCCGGCGCTGTCCTCGCTCATGCGGGTGATGAGCCCCAGCGCCTCGGCGAGCTGCGGCGACGCGTCGCCGGAGTTCCTGAGCATGGCGCGGGCCCCGGCGAGGTTGCCCTCGTACAGCGCAAGCCAGCCGGCGGCATCGCTCGAATCGGCGTCGGGGCCGGCGCGCGCCAGCGCCTGTCGCGCGCGGCCGAGGTTGCCGCTCCGCACCCAGCCGAACGCCACCGAGCGTTCGAGCGAGGCGCGCTGCAGCGGCGAGAGCAGATGCGCGAACGCCTCCACCAGCGCCTCGGCGTCGGCGGGACGCCCGTACGCCGAGAGCGCCTGCACGCGGAGCGGCAGCACGGTGGCCGCGGCGCGGGCCGAGTCGAGCCCGGCGCGGGGCACGAGCGCGAGCGCGGCCCGCGGATCGCCGGCGTTGAGCGCCGCGGTCGCCGCCCGGAGCGCGATGTCGGGATCCTGATGCCAGCGCAGCACGGCCACCAGCGCGTCGCGCACCAGCGGCCACTGCTCGTCGGATTCGGCGCGCTTGGCGAAGTCGAGCCACGCTTCGGCGCTGGCGCTGTCGGGCGGCAGGTCGCGCAGCGCCGCCCAGCCGTCGGCGGCCGAGCCCCAGTTGATCTCGAGCTGGGACAGGGCGCGCCGGGCGCCGACGTCCACGGGCAGCGAGAGGAAGATGGCGCGGATCGAGTCGCGCGCCGCCTGGCTCGCGGGCGCCAGCGAGTAGGCCGCCGACTGATCGAGGTCGGGCGTCGCGGCGAGCGCGCCGCGCCAGGCGACGGCCGACGCGCCCCACTTGCCGAGGGCGGCTTGCGACAGGGCGAGTTCCATGCTGAGGGACGACGTCGTGTGCAGGGCGCGGCCGCCGAGCTGGACGATCGAGTCGGCCGCTGCGGCGCGACCCCGCTCGAGCAGCAGCCGGGCGTACTCGCGGTATGGGTCGGGAGTGCCCGGCGCCTGCTGCACCCAGGTGTCGAACGCCCGCCGCGCATCGGCATCGCGCGCGAGCATGGTGTAGGCGCGCAGCTGGACGCTGCGAAACGTCGGCTCCCGCGGATCGAGCGCGATGAGCGAGTCGAGGGGCGCGAGCAGCGAGTCGGTCCAGTTCAGCTCGGCGTAGGCGCGCTCGAGGCCGAGCAGTGCGCTCACGCGGTTGGCCGGCTTGGCCAGCGCCTGGCGGTAGAGCGCCGCCGCCTCCTTGTACTTGCCCGCCCCCTCGAGGTCGAGCGCGCGATAAAAGGCGCTGGTGTCGGCCTGCTGCGCGCGCGCGGCCGCAGGCACGAGCAGCGCGAGGAGCGCGAGGGCGGCGGCGGCCCTACGGATGCGAGCCGCCATTGATCCGCTTGAAGTATTCCAGGATGGCGCGGCGCTCGTCGGCCGAGAGCCCGCGCAGCTCGTCCCAGGTGGGCTCGCGATACTTGACGGCGGCCGATCCGGACGCGTCGCCGTTCTGCGGCGCGAAGAGCTTGGGGTTCACCGCGGATTCCGCCTGGCGCTTGCCGGAGTCGTCGCGCTCGTCCTTCTGCAGCGAGCGGCCGGCGTCGAGCATGTGCTGGAGCAGCTGCTCCTGGCGGGCCACCGTGGCGGCGTCCACGCGTCCCTGCTCCAGCGCGTCGGCCACGGCGCGCGCCTCGCGCGAGAGCTGCGCCGCCCGGTCGCCCCCGGCGGCGTCGCTCATGTCGTCGAGTTGCTGAGCCAGACGGCGCTCCTCGTTGGCGAGCATGCGCGCCGTGGCCTGGGCGTCGGGCGCCATCTGCGCCTGCCCCGGCATCGGCAGCAGCCCCTGCGCCTGGGCGTTGATCGACCCCTGCTTCTTCGCGGCTTCCTGCAGCTGCTGCAGCATCTCGGCGAAGCCAGACGCCGAACTCGAAGTGTTGGCGTGCTGGCGGTCGCGGGCGAGCGCGGCCGCGGCGCGGTTGAGCGCGTCCGACGCGTCGCCCATGGCGCCCGGAGTCTGCGCGGCGTTGCGCGGATCGCTGGCCGACTTGGTGGCCTGCGCCACCTTCTGCTGCGCCTCGGCCATGGCCCGCTGGGCGCGCCCCGACAGCAGGGTGGTCTTCTGCGCCTGCTGCTGCAGCCGCTGCTGCGTCTGGTCCACGCCCTGCTGCACCGCGCTCTGGTCGCCGCGCAGATCCTCCGGCCTGGCGAGCCCGGCGCGCGCCTGCTGCTCCATGCGCTGCTCCTGCCGCGACATCTGGAGCAGTTCCTGCACGGCGCGGTCGAGTTCGGAAGTCAGTTCGTCCTTCCATTCGGCCACTTGCTGGTCGCGGGCCTGCTGCATGGCCTGCGCGGCGCGCTGCATCTCGCTGGCCGCGGTCCCGGCGTCGGCGCGCTGGCGCATCGACTGTTCGGACGCGGAGGCGAAGGTGTGGGCCTGGTCGGCGTTCTTGGCGCCCGCGTTGGCGTTCTGATCGGCGAGCTTCTGCTGGAGCTGCTTGATGGCGTTCGACAGCCGGTCGGATCGATCGGCCAGGGCGCGCGGCGCGTCGATGGTGGGAGCGGGCGCGGCGGCGGATGGCGGCGCGCGGTTGGCGGTGGCGGCGCTCGCGCTCGAGTCGGCCAGCTTCTTCTCCGCCCCCGCGATGTCCTTCGCTTCGTCGTGCAGGGTCTGCATCTGCCCTTCGAACGCCGCCCGCTGCAGCATCTGCGCGCTTTTCTCGAGCTGCGCGCGCAGCTGCTTCTGCAGTTCGGCCAGGTTGGCGAGCGACTGCTGGGCCTGATCGGCGCTCAACTGCTGGGCCGCCGACTGGAGCTTCTTCATCTCCTCCATGAGCTGCGGGGTGAGCGCGTCGCGCAGCATCTTCTGCGCCTCCTGCAGCTGCCGGGACAGCGAGCTGTCCATGGCGCCGGCCTGCTTGAGCTGCTCGCGCAGCTGATCGGCCGCCTGCTGCAGCTGGCCCACGCGGTCGGCCAGGTTCTGCTGCTCCTTGGCCAGCGCCTTGGCCTTCTCCGCCGATTCGTAGCTCAGCGCGTTGGGATTCTGGCCGCTCCGGTCGCCCGCGCGGGTCTGCGGGTTCTCCGCCGGGTGGTTCATGCGCTGGCGCGCCGCTTCGCTGGTGCGCTGCTGCAGCCCCTGTTCATCGGTGGCCGTGCGCTGCACCGCCTGCACCGCCGAGTCGGCGGCGTCGCGGGCCAGCTGCCGGCGCTCTTCCACGCTCGGCACCTTGAGCAGCAGTTCGCGGCTCGTGCCGCGCTGCGCCCACGGCGAGTTGTCGGTGGCCGAGAGGGTCACGTGGAGTGCGTCGCCGGGCTTGAGCTGCTGCGCGGCGAGGTCGATGACCGCCGTGCCGCCCCACGCCGGTCCCTGGTTCGCGGCCAGCTTGAGCGTCGACTCGATGCGCGTGCCGCCGGGCCCGGGGCGCCAGGCGTGCAACTCGATTGCCGCAAGCCCGTGGTCGTCGGAGGCGGCGCCCTGCACCGCCACCTTGTCGAGCGAGGCGACGAGCGTATCCGTCTGCGGCGCCAGGATGTCCACGCGCGGCGCCGAATCGGGCACCACCGTCACGTCGAGCGCGGCCGGCAGGTCCCGAACGGCCGCGTCGGCGCCGCGCGCGTACCACGACCAGCTGCCCGACGCGGCGGGAGCGAACCGTCCGGTGAACGACCGGTCGGCGGCGGCGAGCGCCACGGTGTCGCGATCGTGCGCGAGGCCCACGGCCACCAGGGGCGTCGAGGCGCGGCCGGCGAGCTCGATGGCGGTGCCGCGCGGCACCACCACGGGTTCGCCCACGGGCAGCGTTTCAGCCGGCCGCTCGAGGTAGGCCGGGTAGACGGCGCGCATCGTGATCGCGCCCACGAACGGACGGTCGGTGACGCGCACGAGCGCGGTGTCGCTCCGGGAACGTCCATCGGTGACGACGAGGCTGAGGTCGCCGCGCAGGGGGCCCAGCGCGAGCGTCGCCAGGCCGGTGGCGGGCGACACGTCGAGCGCCTGCGTGGTCCACCCCTCGCCCGTGGTGCGGCTCTGCAGCTGCACCGACGCGCGTCCGGCGGCGGCGACGGTGACGCGCAGGGTGTCGCCGCGCATGACGACGGCCGGCAGGTGACGGAAGCCGAGCGGCGCGAGCAGGGTGCCGCGCCAGGCGCTCACCGGCCGCAGGATGGCGAGCAGTCCGTCGCTGCGGAGCGGCGCCACGATGGCGAGCAGCGCCGCGGTGACGAGCGCCACCGCGCCCACCCGGAGCGCGCGCCGCCGCCCGCGGGCCTGAAGCGCGGGCGCCAGCGCGCCGGCGTGCGGGCCCAGCGATTGGGCAAGGAGCGCCGCGGCCCGGCGGCCGAAGGGGCCGCTGTCGGCCACTTCGATGGCGCCGCGCAGGGCGCCGGCGCGCAGGGAGCGTTCGCGTTCGATGGCGGCGGCGATCTCGCCGCGCGACGTGCAGGCGCCGAGGCGGCGCCGCGTGGCCCAGGCCACGGCGCCGAGGGCGCCGGCGAGCAGCGCCCAGACGACCAGCGGCAGCGCGCGCGGCAGCGACAGCCAGCGGGCGTGTCCCAGCAGCAGGGTGCCCCCCGCCACCAGTCCGCAGGCCACGGCCACGGCGAGCGCCGCGCCGGCACCGGCCTCCAGCCACCGCGCCCGCGCGCGCTCCCGCTCGACCAGCTCGACGATGGTCATGGCACGGGCCGGCTGGTGACCGCGTAGACGAACAGGTTCACTCCCATCCGCAAGGCCGCCTCGTGCAGCGCCGGCGGATCGTGATACACGTCGGGGTCCTCCCATCCGTTGCCGAGATCGCTGGAGAAGGAGTAGTACACGGCCAGCCGGTTTCCGAGGAAGATGCCGAAGCCGCGGGCCGGCAGGCCGTCGTGGACGTGGATCTTGGGCAGGCCTTTCGGGAAATCGTATACGATGTGGTAGATCGGGTGCGACAGGGGCACGTCCACCAGCGGGCGGTCGGGAAAGACGCGCTTGATCTCGCGCCGGAAGTACGGATCGAGCCCGTAGTTGTCGTCGGCGTGCAGGAAGCCGCCGCGCTCCAGGTACTTGCGCAGCCGCACGATCTCGGCGTCGCTGAAGTGGATGTTGCCGTGGCCGGTGAGGTGGATGAACGGGTAGTCGAACAGCTTGTCGTCCATCAGCGTCACGCGCGCCTCGGTGCGGTCCACGTTGAGCGACGTGCGCTCGCGGATGGCCTCCAGCAGGTTGGGCAGGCTGGACGGGTTGGCGTACCAGTCGCCGCCGCCGTCGTACTGCAGGCGGGCGATGGTCAGGCGCGGCGCCGTCATCGCGGCGGCCGCCGGCGCGACCGACGCCGCGGGCCGCGCGCCGCCGAGCGGCAGCACCGCCAGCGCGGTCACCGCCCACCGCGCGCCGCGCACCGCCAGCCGTTTCATTCGGCCGCGTCCTGCGCGATGCGGTACGCCAGGTTCCGCCCGGTGTCGAACTCCCGCGCCAGTTCGGCGGCGGTGTCGCGCACCGAGTACCCCTGCGCGCGCAGCTCGCGCGCGCGCTCCCGGAGCGCGGCCTCGTCGAGCACGGGCGCGGGCGCGCCGGCAATCACGATCACGACCTCCCCCTTCGGCGGCGTCTCCGAATAGTACGCCACCAATTCGGCCAGCGTTCCCCGGCGCACCTCCTCGTGCATCTTCGTCAGTTCCCGCGCCACGGCCGCGTGGCGGCGATCGCCCGTCCGCTCGGCCACCGCGGCGAGCGTGTCGGCCACGCGCCCGGGCGCCTCGTAGAGCACCGAGGTGAAGGGCGACTGGGCCACCGCGACCAGGCGCTGCGCCCGGTCGGGGCCGCCGCGCGGGAGAAAGCCGAAGAAGGTGAAGGGCTCGACGGAGAGCCCCGCGGCCACGAGGGCGGCCAGCAGCGCCGAGGCGCCGGGCACCGGCACCACGTCGAAGCCGGCGTCGATGGCGGCCCGCACCAGGCGCGCGCCCGGATCGGAGAGCAGCGGCGTGCCGGCGTCGCTCACCAGCGCCACGTCGTCTCCGGCGCGGAGCCGGTCGAGCACGCGCGGCGTCTGCTTCGCCTCGTTGTGCTCGTGGTACGGCTGCATCGGCGTGGTCACCTCGTACCGGTCCAGCAGGTGCCGGGAGTGGCGCGTGTCCTCGGCGAGCACCAGCGCGGCGCCGCGGAGCACGTCGACCCCCCGAAAAGAAAAATCCCCCATGTGGCCGATGGGGGTGCTGACGACGAACAGGCGGCCCGGCGTCGTGCCACCCGCCCCGGCGGATCGGCCGGTCAGAGGATCTTCCACGGGAGCAACTCGTAGAGGCCGGCCGATTGGAACATGTGCCGCCGGCTCCAGGTCAGGTCCTTGAGCACCGTTTCGGGCGACGAGGCTTCGAGGTCCGCGGCGGCGAACAGGAATTCCTTGAGCCAGGCCGCGAAGGCGCCGGTGAGCTGGTGCGTGTCGCAGATCACGTCACCTGCCTCGCGCCCGTTGAACGTCAGCCCGTCGAGCACGGCGTGCGCTTCGACCAGGTTCTGCCGCGCCTGCTCCGCGAGCGCGCCCACGCTGTCGTGCCCGCCGACGGAGAGCCGCTCGACGAGCGCCGCGGCGAGCTCGCGGTAGGCCTGCACCAGCGCCGGCGGCGCCTGGGTGGGCAGCGATTCGAGGCCGGCCCAGCGCCGCACCCGCGTGCCCTCGACGCGCCCCTCGCGCGCGAACATCTTGGCCACCCGATCCACTGTCGTGCCGTGGTGCGTGGTGGACAGGAAGGCCCGCTTCACCGTGCCGTTGTGGAACACGAGGTAGTTCACCGTGCCGTCGGCGACGATCTCGGTGAACCCGTCGAAGGTCATCGCGTCGAGGTATGGAAAGAGCTCCGCCGGATCGGAGACGTTCATGCCCGACGACCAGGGTTCGTCGGGACGCGACAGCGAGGCGAACATGCAGGCGAGCTGTTCCTCGTCGGCCTCGTGGAAGCAGATGTCGCCGTACTCGGGCTCGGAGGGAATGCGCTCCAGCGCCCTGGCGATGCCCGCGGCCCGGGCGCCCTCGGCATCGGAAATCGTGGCGTTCACCACCTCGCCGCGACGGAGGTAGAAGACGACGAATTCCTCGGGCAGCCAGATCGCCACGTAGCCCGACACCCGCGCCGACCGGTCGCGCTTCGCATCGGAAAGCAGATTGCGTACGTGGATGTACGCCAGCCGCGTACGCGGCAGGAGCACGCGCACGTGCGGAAAGCGTAGGGCGGCGACGTTGGACGGCATCCGGCGTGGACGGTGAGGCGGTGAGGCAGTGAGGCGGTGAGGCGGTGAGACGGTGAGACGGAGCCGCAACGGCGCCCGCGGCTTGTCCTGGCGAATCGACCGGCAAATGAAACGCCTGGAAGACCGCCGTCGGCCTTCCAGGCGAAACATGCCTTCCGGCCCAACCGGTGGCAATACGGTTCAGGCGGCGTGCTGCTGCAATTTCGACTCGATGTGCTGGCGCGGCACCGCGCCGACGATCTGATCCACCACCTTGCCGTCCTTGAAGAACAGCAGGAGCGGAATGGACCGCACGTTGAAGCGCGTGGCCGTCTTGATGTTCGTGTCCACGTCGAGCTTGGCCACCTTGACCTTGCCCTGGTACTCCGTGGCGAGCTGGTCGAGCACCGGCGCGATCATGCGGCAGGGGCCGCACCACGTGGCCCAGAAGTCCACGATCGTAAGGCCGGGCTGCTTTTCGACTTCGGCTTCGAAGTTCGCGTCGTTTACTGCCGTCGTATTGGCCATCCCAATCTCCCAGGTCCGCCCCTGCTCGGAGCGGCGCCCATCATTATGTTAAGAGCGCCCACGCCTTGTTGGAGCGCTTCCCATGTCCGCATCTCCGCCACGCGGCACCCGCATCGCCCACATCGGGATTGCCGTGAGCGCGCTCGACGCGATCCTGCCCTTCTATCGTGACGTCCTCGGCATGCCCGAGGTGCCGCTCGACGACTCCGACGGCGCCCGCATTGCCGGCGTGGCCGCGGGCGAGTCGCTGGTCGAACTGCTCGAGCCCGAGCAAACCGACTCGCCGATCGGAAAGTTCCTCGCCAAGCGCGGGGCCGGCATCCACCACGTGTGCTTCGCGGTGGACGACCTCGACGCCACGCTGGCGCGCTGCCGCGCGGCCGGGCTGCGCCTCATCGACGAGCGCCCGCGCCTCGGCGCCGAAGGGAAGCGTATCGCGTTCCTGCATCCGGCCTCGACGGGTGGCGTGTTGGTGGAACTGAGCGAGTACTGACAGCTCGGTGGTCACCCCGGGTCAGCCCTTGCGCTTCCTGGCGCAGAAGTCCTGGAACTCGCCGAAGTTCACCACCGAGAATACGTAGTAGCGACCGTCCGACGCCCGACCCACGTTGAACTGTCCGGTGTGCGACATCTCGCGGAACTTGACCTCGACCGCAAAGTTGCGCGTGCCGTTCAGCGCCGGCGCGTCGGTGAGGATCCGGAAGGAATCGTGCACCAGGTAGCACATCATGGTGAGCTCGCGTTCCTGGAGCTGATCCATGCTCATCTGCGAGCGGGCCGGCCCGTCGGCCGTGCCCCAGATGGCGCCCATCGCCTGTAGGTCCTCGGCCTTGATCGCCGCCATGAACGCGTCGATGGCCGTATGCGGCGTGGAGGCGCCGGTGATGTTGCCGGTCGGTCCGGCCGGCCCCACCGGAGTCGACGCCATCGTGGCTCCCGAGCGACACCCCACCGCGAGCACCAAACCGATGATTAACTTCCTCACGCGTCTCTCCACCTGGGTCTTGCAGCGAACCTAACGGGGCGTGTCCATGCGAGCAACAGACGGCGCCGGCGGGGCCGCGCGCCACCAGCGCCTGTACATCAACATCGATCACGTGGCCACGCTGCGGCAGGCGCGCCGCGGCTCGGAGCCCGACCCCTTCGCCGCCGCGCTGGCCTGCGAAGCCGCCGGCGCCGACGGCATCACCGCCCATCTGCGCGAGGACCGGCGGCACATCCAGGACGCCGACATCGACCGCATCAGCGCCGGGATCCGCACCGCGTTCAACCTCGAGATGGCCTGCACCGACGAAATGCTCGGCATCGCCGAACGACTGAAGCCGCACCAGGCGACGCTGGTGCCGGAGAAGCGCGAGGAGATCACCACGGAGGGCGGCCTCGACGTGGGCCGCGACGAGCATCGCCTCGCCGCCGGCATCGCGCGGCTCAACCGCGCCGGCATCCGGACCAGCCTGTTCATCGACCCCGACGAGGACGCGGTGCGGCGGTCGCACGCCCTCGGCGCCCGCGCCATCGAGCTGCACACCGGCACCTACGCCAACCGCCCGGGCGACCCGGCGCCGCTGGCGGCGCTCGCCCGCGCCGCCGAGCTGGGCGCGTCGCTGGGACTCGCGGTGCACGCCGGCCACGGCCTCACGGTGTCGAACGTCGGCCCGGTGGCGGCCATCGCCGCGTGCGAGGAACTCAACATCGGCCACTCGATCGTCAGTAGAGCGGTGTTCGTGGGGCTCGCCGCCGCGGTCACGGAGATGCGGCAGGCAATGGACGCGGCGCGCCGGTCGGCCTAACTTCGGGGCGCGGGAAACTCAGGGGAGCGGGCATGACGTCGCCAGGCGGGTTCATCGACTTCTTCGTGCTGGAAGCAAGTGAGTACATCGAGCAACTCGATGCGCTCATGTTGCAGGCGCGCGACGGCGCGCCCGAGGGCGAGGCGATGCAGCGCACCGCCCGCGCCCTGCGCGGCGCGGCGACGATGGCCAAGCTCCCGGCATTCGCCGAGCTGGCCGCGGCCGTGGAAGGGATCGGCCGCGCCAGCCGCGACGGCGTGATCGAATGGACCCCGGCGCTGCGCGCCGCGATGGTGTCGACGATCGACGACCTCAAGATCCTGGTGCGCGGCGCCCGCGGCTGGAGCGACACCGAGGTCCAGCGGGCCGAGACGCGGAAGCGCGAATTGGCGGGGTTCGCCCCCGCCCCGCGGCGCAGCACCGCCGTGTCGGCGGCCCCAGCGCCCCCGGCCTATCTGGCGGGCGAGGCCACGAATATCGCCGCCGGCCTCGAACTGCTCGTCACTCGCCCCGACAACCGCGCCGGCGTGGGTGCCGTGCTGAGCCGCCTCCGAGCCCTGCGCGGAGTGGCCGGCCTCCGCGACCTCCCGCCGCTGCCCGAAGTCGCCGAGGCCGCCGAGAACGCCGCGCGTCCGCTGGAACTCGGCGAAGCGCGGCTGTCGCTGGAGCGCGTGGAATTGCTGCGCGCCGCGGCCGCCCTGCTCCGGCGCATCGCCGCCGCGCTCGCCGACCACCGTCCCACCAGCGAGCCGTCGGAGGAGTACGAGCAGTTCGTGGCCGCCTCGGAAGCGCTGGAGAACATGGGCGACGCGCGCATCGTGCCGATCGCCGCGCTCTTCTATGAGGACGACGGCCCGCACGTGGTCTCGCGGGCGCCGAACCCGCCGACCACTGCGCAGCAGCGCTTCCGCATGGAGGCGGTGAGCCTCGCCGAGCATCTCAAGGGGCTGGTGGCGTCGGTGCGCGCGACGCCCGATCCGCAGGTCCGCGAGCGGACGCGCCGCGACATCCGTCGCGCGCTGCGCAACATCAAGCAGGCGGCGGAAAGCTTCGGCGAGGACAGCGTGGTGAGCCTGATCGCCTCGCGCGCCAACGTGGCCGACACGCTGGACGACGCGTCGCTGGCGACCATCGAGCGCATCGTGCAGACCATCGCCTACCCCGACGCGCCGGTGTCGCCCTCGGCGCCGACGCCGATCGTGCAGCGGCCGGCGGTGCCGAAGCGGCCGTCGACGCCGCTGGCCTCGATGACGCCCGTGGCTTCAATGACGCCGGTGGCGCCGATGGCCGCCGCCGTCCCGACGCCGGCCCGGCCCACGCCCGCGATGTCGGCGCCGGCCATGGGCGCGGCCAGCGCGCTCGACGAGGGAATCGCGGCGTTCGATTCGTTCGCGGCACAGCCGTTCGCCGAGCCGGCGCCGATCGAGGAGTCCACGGTGCCGATCGACGCGCTGGTCTACCGGGGCCGCGCCGCGGTGGAGCGCGCCATCGAGGTGCGCGATCAGATCCGCCAGGCCGGCGGCGCGCCGGCCCCCGAACTGCTCGGCGAGCTGTTCGACCTGCTCGACCTCGCCCTCGCGGAGTAGCCGGTGAAACGTCGGTGGCAGGGCGCGCTCGGCATCGCGCTGAGCGCGGCCGGACTCTGGTGGGCGCTGCACGGCGTGCCCTGGCACGATCTGATCGAGCGCCTTCGCGACGCCAACGTTCCGCTGCTGCTGCTGTGCGCCGTCGCGGCGACGTCGATCTTCCCGGTGCGGGCCATCCGCTGGCGGATCATCCTCGAGCCGGTGGCGCCGGGACTGCCCTTCGGGCCGCTCTGGCGGTCGGTGGCCATCGGCATGATGGTGAACAACGTGCTGCCGGCGCGCGCCGGCGAGTTGGCGCGCGCCTACGCTCTGACGCGTGAACGCCCCGAGGTGGCCTTCTCGACGTCACTCGCGTCACTCGTCGTGGACCGGCTCTTCGACGGCGCCGCGGTGCTGCTGCTCATGGGCGCGGCGATGCTCGACCCCGGGTTCCTGGGGGTGCACGACATCGGCGGCTGGTCGCTGCAGAGCGCCGCCGTGGTGGTGATCGGCCTGACGATCGTCGCCTTCCTCGGGCTGTTCCTGCTGGCCAGCTATCCGCGGCGCACGATCGCGCTGTACGAGGCGTTCGCGCGCCGTGTGGCGCCGGCCATGGAGGCCCGCGGCAGCGCGATCCTGGCATCCTTCGCCGGCGGTCTGAGCGTGCTGCGCAGCCCGGGGCGGTTCGCCGCCGTCCTCTGGTGGGCCGTGTTGCACTGGCTGCTCAACGGGTTCGCGTTCTGGCTCGCCTTCCGCGCCATGCACATCGACGCGCCCTTCTCGGCGGCGCTGTTCGTGCAGGGAATCATCGTCGCCTTCGTGTCGATTCCGTCCACGCCCGGGTTCGCGGGGGTGTTCGAAGCGGGGGGCAGCCTGGGGCTGGCGGCGTACGGCATCGCGCCCAGCGCCGCCGTGGCCTGGGCCATCGCCTTCCACGTGGTCTCGTACATCCCGATCACCGTAATCGGCGCCTGGTACCTGACCCGCGCCGGCATCACCTACGGCGAGATCCGCCAGGCCGGCGAAGGCAGACCCGGAACCGCGGGAACCGCTCCGTGACCCCCGACGCGACGCCGACGCCGGCCCGGCCTCTGCCCGCCGCCCGCGCCGCCAGGGCGGCGGCCCAGGCCAAGGTCAACCTGATCCTGCGCGTCCTCGGGCGTGAGACGTCGGGCTACCATCAGATCGAGACGGTGTTCCAGCGGCTCGATCTCGCGGACGAGGTCACGGTGCGCACCGACGTAGCGGGCCGCGCCATCGACTGCGCGGGGGACGTGATCCCCGCGGGCGGGCTGGGGGCGCCGGAGCAGAATCTGGCCTTCCGCGCCGCCGAAGCGTACCGCGCGGCCGCCGGCTGGCCGGAGGGATTCGCCATCGAGATCACGAAACGGATTCCGGTGGGCGGCGGTCTGGGCGGCGGCAGCGCCGACGCCGGCGCCGTGCTGCGCATTCTGGACGCGCTGGCGCCGCGGCCGATGGGTGTGCGCGTGCTCGAACTGGCGGCGCGGCTGGGCGCCGACGTGCCCTTCATGGCCACCGAGACTCCGCTGGCCTGCGCGTGGGGCCGGGGCGAGCGGATGCTCGGGCTCACGGCGCTGCCCCGGCGCAAGGTGCAGCTGCTGGTGCCGCCCTTCGGGGTGCCGACGGCGGACGCGTATCGGTGGCTGTCGGAGTCCCGCGGCGCGTACGAGCCGTCGGGGTCGCTGCTGCCGGCGGCGGCGCTGCTGAGTTGGCCCGAAGTGGACGAGGTGGCCGAGAACCAGTTCGAGGCTGTGGTCGAGGCGCGGTATCCGGAGATCGCGGGCTACCGGAAGGCGCTCGAGCGCGCCGGGGCCCGGATCGCGATGCTGGCCGGGTCGGGGTCTACGGTGTTCGGCGTGTTCGAGGAGGGCGCGCGGGGGCTGCCGTCGGGGGACCAGGACGGGGCGCGGCTCATCGAAACGCGAACGGCGGCTCACGTTGTACCGGTCCGGATGATCGAGTAGGTTGTGGGGGCCGCCGCTGCCCCCTCGTCCAATGGCAGGACATCGGACTTTGGATCCGAGAATGGTGGTTCGAATCCACCGGGGGCAATGCCCCGCGCAGGCGTTTCTCCCACGTTGAATAACCTCTGCCCACCCGGTATTTTTCCGGGCTAGACCATGGACGGCCTTTCCGTACCGAGCCACGGGTTTAAGCTGCTCTCCGGGACCGCGAACCGGGCGCTTGCCGAGGAGATCGCGCACCACATCGGCGTGGACCTGTGCAAGGTCACGCTGACGCGGTTCGCCGACGGCGAGATCTTCGTTCGCATCGACGAGAACGTGCGCGGCGACGACGTGTTCATCGTCCAGCCGACGAACCCGCCGGCGGAGAACATTCTGGAGCTGCTGCTGCTCATCGACGCCGCCAAACGGGCGTCGGCGGCGCGGGTCACCGTGGTGATGCCGTACTACGGCTATTCTCGGCAGGACCGGAAGGACCAGCCGCGGGTGGCGATCGGCGCGAAGCTGCTGGCCAACATGATCATGGCGGCGGGGGCGCACCGGGTGCTGGGGATCGACTTCCACCAGCACCAGCTGCAGGGGTTTTTCGACATTCCGGTGGACCATCTGTACGCGATGCCGGTGTTCACGACGCATTACCGCAAGAAGCAGCTGCACGACATCGTGGTGGTGGCTCCCGACGTGGGATCGGCGAAGATGGCGCGCGGGTTCGCGAAGCGGCTCAACGCGTCGCTGGCGATCATCGACAAGCGCCGGCCGGCGGCCAACGTCGCGGAAGTGGTGAACGTGGTGGGTGAGGTCGAAGGCAAGGACTGTATCCTGGCCGACGACATGATCGATACGGCGGGCACGGTGTCGGAGGCGGCGCGGGCGCTGAAGCTGCTCGGGGCCACCTCGGTGTACGTGTGCGCCACGCACGCGTTGCTCTCGGGCCCGGCCCGCGAGCGGCTGATGAACGCGCCGATCGAGGAGGTCGCGGTGACCGACACGATCGCGCTGCCGATGGAGCGCCGGTTCGACAAGCTGACCATTCTGTCGGTCGGCGAGCTGTTGTCGAAGGCGATCCGGTTCACGCACGCGGAACAGAGCGTGAGTTCGCTGTTTGATTGATGGGGAGTACCCCGGGACGACCGGTAAGTCAGTAGGTCGGTAGGTCAGTAGGTCGGTAGACTGCGTAACGCGGTTATCCGACCTACCGACATACAGCCCTACCGACGTACCGCGGTTCGGTATGGTAAGGAGGACGCAGCCTCCTGAGAGTTGCGCCGAGTGTTCCGGGTTCGCTGCATGGATTGACTGATTTCCAGGAAATTACCGACCATGGCATCCGCACAATTTCCCGCCGAGCCGCGCAGCAACGCCGGCACCGGCCACGCGCGCAAACTCCGCCGCACCGGCATGGTGCCCGCGGTGATCTACGGCCACGGCCGCGAGCCGCAGTCGCTCGCCCTCAACGCCCGCGAGTTCGACAAGCTGCTCTCCCGCATCTCGTACGCCAGCACCGTCATCGAGCTCGACGTGAACGGCACGGTGGCGATGACGCTGATCCGCGACATCCAGCGCCACCCGTTCAAGAAGGAGATCCTCCACGTCGACTTCCAGGAGCTGGTGGCCGGCGAGAAGGTGACGGTGAACGTGCCGATCGTGTTCGTGGGCATTCCCGACGGCGTGCGCAACGGCGGCGGCGTGCTCGACCAGATCGTGCACGAGGTCGAGATCCGCGTCGATCCGTCGGCGATTCCGAACCACATCGATCTCGAGGTGACGGCGCTGGCGATCGGACACGGCCTGCACGTGCGCGACCTCAAGCTTCCCGAAGGCGTCGAGGTGCTGGATGACGCGGACGCGACGGTCTGCGTCGTGACCGCGCCGAAGGCCGTCGTCGAGGAGACCGTGGTGCCCGTGGAGGGCGCGGTTCCCGAGGCTCCGGCCGAACCGGAACTCATCCGCAAGGCGAAGCCTGAGGAAGAGGAGGCGGAGAAGTAATTCTCGGCTCCCTGTTCCGCTCCCTGCTCGGCCACCGGGATCCGGCGCGCGACGACCCGATGAAAGTCATCGTCGGCCTCGGCAATCCCGGTCCGGAGTACGACCGCACACGCCACAACGTCGGCTGGTGGATCCTCGATCACCTGGCCGACGTTTGGCGTCTGCAGGGGTGGAAGAAGGACGGCCAGGCGCTGGTGGCGAGCGGCGTCGAACAGGGCACGCGCGTGCGGCTGGTGAAGCCGCTGACGTACATGAATCTGAGCGGGGCCGTGCTCAAGCCCTATCTGCGGCGGCCGGCGTGGCAGGCAGCCAAGGATCTGCTGGTGATCACGGACGACGTCGCCCTGCCGGTGGGGACGTTCCGGATCCGCGCCCAGGGCTCGGCGGGCGGCCACAACGGGCTCAAGAGCATCCAGGCGGCGCTGGGGGCGCAGGAATACGCGCGGCTGCGGGTGGGGATACGGCCCGAGGACGAACGGAGACTGCGCGGGGATCTGGCCGATTTCGTGCTCGACGAGTTCGGGCGGCGGGATACGGTGCTGGTGGAAGATCTGATGCCGAGAATCGCCGAGGCGGTGGAGTGCTGGGCGAAGGACGGGGTGGAGACGGCGATGAATCGGTTCAACGGCGGGCAGGAGCGGAACGACAACTGAAGGCTGTGAGCGGTCAGCTGGCAGCTGTCAGCTAACGGCAACCGCGCGGGGAAAGATCAATCCGAAGGTGAGGGCGGGTCTGGTGCGCTGCGGGGCGAGGACCGGCTCGTCGAGCCGGGAGACTCCGCGGAGCGAATGCGCTGGATGAGGCCGGTGAGCGTCCGGCGGACTTCCTCGATTTGATCGGAGATCGAGCGGAACCGGGACGCCGTAATCAGTCCCAGATCCCGCGCGAGGATCATGTGGTACTCGAGTTCCGTCGCCGAGCCGAAGGCGATGTTGAGGAACTTGACGAATTCGCGCTGAGAATCGCGGCCGCACCCTTCAGCGATATTGGCGGCAATGGAAATTGCGGCGCGACGCGACTGGCCCTTGAGCCCCGAGTTGGCCCGATCCCCCATCGGAACCCGTGACTCCTCAAAGATGTTCAGGGCCAGCGCGTGCGCCTTTTTCCAAACCTGCAGTCCTTTGAAGTCCCGCAGGATCCCCTCCGCTTCGCTCGCGCATAGGATGCCATCGCACGAGGTGCCGTGCGCAACCGTTTTATTGCAGTGGTTACCTTTCCACCGCACCAATCTGTCCCGGCGCCTTTGCCGTAAGCTCACGGCTGTCAGCTGACCGCTCACAGCCTTCAGTTGTGGTTCCGCCCCTTCCCTCGCCCCATTTCATGCTCAGCCTCGGCATCGTCGGCCTTCCCAACGTCGGCAAATCCACCCTCTTCAACGCCCTCACCGCCGCCAAGGCCGACGCAGCGAACTACCCGTTCTGCACCGTCGATCCCAACGTCGGCATGGTCGAGGTCCCCGACCCCCGCCTCGCGGTCCTCGCCCGCATCGTCCAGCCCAAGAAGACGGTGCCCGCCGTCGTCCAGTTCGTCGACATCGCCGGGCTCGTCAAGGGCGCCGCCGACGGCGAAGGCCTCGGCAACAAATTCCTCGCCAACATCCGCGAGACCGACGCCATCGTCCACGTCGTCCGCTGCTTCGACGACCCCGACGTCACCCACGTCATGGGCGCCGTCGACCCCGTGCGCGACCGCGAGGTCATCGAATTCGAACTCGCCCTCGCCGATTTGGGCGTCGTCGAGAAGCGCCTCGACCGGACGCAGCGCGCCGCCCGCACCGGCGACAAGGACGCCAAGGCGGAACTGCCGGCGCTCGAGATCGCCAACGAGGCCCTCAAGAACGGCACCGCGCTCTGGCACGCCGGCCTCACCGGCGAGCAGCTCGCCTTCCTCAAGCCGCTGTCGCTGCTCACCACCAAGCCGGTGCTCTACGCCGCCAACGTCACCGACGCCGAACTCTCGGGACACGAGGGCCCCTACCTGCGCGCACTCCGCGACGCGGTGAAGGCCAGCGGCGAACACGCCGAGATCGTCCCCTTCTCCGCCAAGATCGAAGCCGAGCTGGCCGAACTACCCGCGGAAGAGCGCGCCGAGTTCCTGGGGTCGATGGGCATCGAATCGGCGGGGCTCGACCGGCTGATCCGGGCGGGCTACCACCTGCTGGGCCTGCAGACCTACTTCACCGCCGGCGAACCGGAGGTGCGCGCCTGGACGATCCACCGCGGCGACACCGCGCCGGTGGCGGCGGGCGTAATTCACACCGACTTCGAGCGCGGGTTCATTCGCGCCGAGACGGTGAGCTACGACGACTTCGTGGCGAGCGACGGGTGGAAGGGGGCGCGCGAGAAGGGCGTGGTTCGGTCGGAGGGCAAGGAATACGTCGTGAAGGACGGCGACGTGCTCCTCTTCCGCTTCAACGTGTGACGGCCGCGCCCTCGACGGCTTCGGCCGGTTCCCCGGGGCTGAGCACCCGGCGGTAGCTGGCGTCCAGCCGGTCCAGCTCGGCGCTCCACGTCAGCGCATCGGCGGTGCGCAGCGCGCCCATGGCCAGACGGCGCTGCAGACTCTGGTCGGTGGCGAGCCGGATCAACGCGGCGGTCATCGCGTCGACGTCGCCCGAGGGCACTGCCAGTCCGTTCACGTCGTCGCGCAGGTGCTCGGCCACGCCGCCCGCCGGCACGGCCACCACCGGCAGTCCGCTGGCCATCGCCTCGAGCACGACGAGCCCGAGCGTCTCGGTTTCCGACGCGAACACGAAGGCGTCGGCGCTGGCGTAGAGCTGCGGCAGCGACTTCTCGCGATCGAGGTAGCCGAGGAAGACCACCGACGCGGGGGCGGCCTCGCGCAGCGCCGCTTCGCGGGGGCCGGCCCCGGCGATCACCAGCCGCACGCTGCCCGCGGGCAGCCGGTCGGCGGCCGCGCGGTAGGCGGCGAGCACGCGATCCACGCTCTTCTCGGCGGCCAGCCGTCCCACGTACAGGAAGGTGAACGCCCCGGGATCGGCGGCGACCGCTTCCCGCAACGTCAGCGAGCGGTGGCGGGGGGAGAACGCCACGGTGTCCACCCCGCGGCCCCAGACCTCGGCGCGCGTGATGCCCAGGCGGCGCAGCTCGCCGGCGGCCGCCTCGGAGGGCGTGTAGGTGCGGCGCGCGCGCCGGTGGAAGCGGGCGATGTACGACGACACGACCCCGCGCAGCCAGGGCACCCCGTACGAGGCCGCGTACTTACCGAAATCCGTATGGTACGAGGTGACCACGGGAATGCCGAGCCGGCGCGCGGCCAGCTGTCCCATGCGGCCGAGCACGAATTCCGTCTCGCAGTGCACGAGGTCGGGGGCGAACTCGCGCATGGCGCGGGTCACGCGCCTGAGCGCCGGCGCCGAGAGGCGGAGGTCGGGATACACGGGAAGCGCCACGCTGGCCACGTCGGTGATGGTCTCGCCGGTGAGCGCCACCCCGGCCACCGGCGTGCCCTCCATGTCGGCCGGGTAGCGCGGCGCCACGACGTGGCACCGCCAGCCGCGGTCGGTCAGCCCGCGCACCGATATCGCGGTCACCACCGACACCCCGTTCACCTGGGGCGGGTAGGTATCGGTGCAGTAAAGGACGCGCGGTGGCCGATTGGGCATGGGCAGATCGCGTGGGGTTCGGCGCCTTCGGCGGGGGGCCGGGGCGGTGGCGGGCGCCACACGCGTCAACTTCGCTTCGCCGCGTCGCGCTTCCGCGATGACTGAGTCACGGATCGGTGACGGCGGGCCGCGAACGCGCCCCGCGTGACCTCACATTTGTGACACGTTGGCGACCGTTCGGTGGGCGCGTCGTGGCCTTGCCCCCCGATCGTTCGGTCCGGACACGACACTCCCAACGTCGCCCGACCGGAGACTGTATGACACGGCACCGACTGATCCGACGCGTCATCGTGGTGGTTCTCGACGGACTGCGCCCCGACGCCATCGACGCCTTCGACCTGAGCAACCTGCGCGGCCTGGCCGAGCGGCACGCGCACACCTTCTCGGCCACCACCGTGACGCCGAGCGTGACCGCGGCCGCGATGGGATCGCTGCTCACCGGCGTCTCGCCGGAGCGCCACGGCCTGACCAGCGACCGCTTCCATATCCCGCGATCGCAGGGGCCGGTGTCGCCGCTGCCGCGCCTGCTCGAGGAAGCCGGCTACCGCACGACGGCCTGCATGGCGGAGGTGCCCCTGCTCTACCGGCGCATCGCCCGAGCGCTGGCGCGACGACTCGGCGTGGCGCGACCGTCGTTCGACGGCGGCGCCGCCGACGAGATCCTGCGGGTGGCCCGGCCCTGGCTGACGTCCCAGCGGTCGGGCCTTCTTCTTTTTCACTGGCCCGATGCCGACCGCGCGGGGCACGCCCACGGTTGGATGTCGCCGGCGTACGGGGAGGCGGCGCGGGCGATGGACGCGGCGCTGGGCCGGCTGGTGGATTTCACGGGACTGGAGCACGATCCGTCGACCGTGCTGATCGCGCTGGCCGACCACGGGGGCGGCGGCACGAAATCGAACGACCACAACAGCGCGCATCCGCTGGACCGGACGATTCCGATCGTCGTGGCCGGCGGCTCGGTGATGCCCGGCCGCCTGCGAGCGGGCACGACGATTCTGGACGTGCCGGCGACCGTGCTCTGGGCGCTGGGCGTTGCGCCGCCGCCGATCTACGAGGGTCGGGCGCTGGTGGAGGCATTCGACGGCCAGTCGGTTCCGGCGTCGGAGGCCGCGGGCGTGGCTGCGTAGGTCCAATGGCAACAGTGACCCTTACTCTGCGCCCCACAATCGTTTAGGTTTCTCAGTTCATCCGGCCGCGACCCGCGGCCGGCACAACAAGCACCCTCCTCCTGCTCAGGCAACCAGCGGGGGGCGGAACGACCAAAGGGAGGATTGCCGCGACATGACTCGCCCCTACGAGGCGGTCTATATCCTCGACTCCACGCTCGAGGACACCGCCATCAACGAGAAGCTGGCCCGCTTCCAGGAACTCCTGGGCAACCCCGCCGACCTGACGGTCGACCACTGGGGCCGCCGCCAGTTCGCCTATCAGATCGGCCGCAAGGACACGGGCTACTACGTGGTATCCCGGTTCACCGCGGACCCGCTCGTGCTCCCCGAGTACGAGCGCGCGCTCAGGCTCGACGAGGGCGTGGTGCGCTATCTGCTCTCGCTGCACGAACGCGAGACGGGCGCTCCGCCGATGAGCGAGGAAGACATGGCGGCCGCCGCGCGCCGCCGTGACGACGACGACGACGAGGACTAACCCATGCGCCGCCAACACAAGAGCTGTCCCTTCTGCGAAGGCCGCGTGCGGTTCGTCGACTACAAGGACGACCGCACCCTCGGCCGATTCATCACCGACCACGGCAAGATCCTGCCGAGCCGGTTGAGCGGCACCTGCGCCCGCCACCAGCGCCAGCTCGCGACCGCCGTCAAGCGGGCGCGCTATCTGGCGTTGATTCCGTACACGAGCGGCACGCAGGGCTAGCATGACGGCGCCCGCTGCCCCGGCGCCGGCCCGGGTCGAACGAGGGTGGGGGAAACTCCTCCTCGCGATCCTGGTCTTCGTCGCGGTTCCCACCATCCCCCAGTTCCGGGCGCTGCTGCCGGTGGAGGACACCCTCGTGTTGCTCCTGCCGGCGCTCGCGGTGTGCGGATTCGTGGGCTGGTGGGCGGGCGGCCGTCTCACGCTGGCGCTCGCGTGCACGGCGCTGGCCACGTACGCGATCATGCAGCGGCCCGACGTGCCGTCGGTGTTCGTCAATCTCCAGAGCGGGTGGAGCCTGCTCCTCGCCGGCGCCTTCGGCCTCGTGTGCCTGTTCGGCGTACGGCGGCCGATGTTCGTGCGGGGGCTGGTCGCCTCCGGCGTGGCGCTGCTGCTGGCGGTCGTCATGAGCGGCCTCGGTCCGGTGACCGGCGCCGAGGTGCAGAAGTCGGTGTCGGCCGAGCTCAAGCAGCGCAATCTGGACACGATGGACAAGTTGAACGCGCTCATCGCGCAGTACCCCGACGACTGGAACCGGATCGTGCAGAAGGTGCCCCAGCTGGCGCAGGTGCCGGTGGAGACCGAGAAGCAGTTAGGCACCCTGGCCGGCGCCGGCGCCACGCTCTACCCGTCGCTGCTGCTGTTGGAATCGCTGGTGGCGCTGGCCATTGCCTGGGCGACGTACCATCGCCTGGGGCGGGCGCGGCTGGGCCCGCCGCTGGCGCCGCTCCGCGAATTCCGGTTCAACGATCAACTCGTCTGGGGGCTGCTGGTGGGCCTCACGATACGCTTTGTGCCGACGCTGTCGGCGTTCGATGTCTTCGGCCAGAACATGCTCGTGTTCTTCGGCGCGCTGTACGCCGTCCGCGGGCTGGGCGTGCTGGCCTGGTTTCTCGCCCCCGGGGCGCTGGCGGTCGTCGGCACCGTGGGTTTCGCCATGCTGTGGGCGCCGTTCCTCAACGCCGTCGCCATTCTCGGATTCCTGCTGCTCGCTGTCGCGGCGTTCGGTCTAGGCCTGGGAGATACCTGGGCCGACTGGCGGAACCGCGCTCGTCCCACTCCGTAACCGTTCTCGGATACCCCTATGGAAATCATCCTACGCCAGGCCATCGAAGATCTCGGCAAGCCCGGAGACGTGGTCGCGGTTCGCGCGGGTTACGCCCGCAACTTCCTGCTGCCCCGCGGGCTCGCCTACGAGGCGACGCCGGGCAACCTCAAGCGCATCGCGCAGGAGCGTTCGCGCCTCGAGGCCGCGGAGAACGAGCGCCGCGAGGCGGCGCAGGGCTTCGCCGTCACGCTGGAGCAGGTCTCGCTCACCTTCTCGGCGCGCGTCGGCGAGGAGGGTAAGCTGTTCGGGTCGGTGACCGCGGCCGACATCGCCACGCAGCTCGAAGCGCAGGGCATCAAGATCGAGCGCCGGCAAATCGATCTGCACGAGCCGATCAAGGCGCTGGGCGTGTACAAGGTGCCGATCCGCCTGCACGCCGACGTGAAGCCCGAAATCCGCGTGTGGGTGATCAAGCAGTAACGGCGCCCGCGCCGGACCGCCGTTCCCGTTCATCGTGCGCCGCCGGCCGCTCCGCGGTCGGCGGCGCGTCGTTCAGGCTCCCGCCGCCCCCGGGGCGGCGTTACTCTACGACATGCCCTCCACTTCGCCCTCTCCGACGATCGCCGACCTGGTCCAGCGCGCGGCGCGCGCGTGCGCGGACAACCGCGCCGACCGCGTCATGATTCTCGATCTGCGCGGCGTCTCCGACATGACGGACTACTTCGTGATCGCCAGCGGCACGTCGGACACGCACGTGCGCGCGCTGGGCAACCACGTGGTGGACGATTTGGCGGCCGTGGGCCAGCGTCCCGAACACGAGGAGGGGCTGGAGAAGGGACGCTGGGTGCTGCTCGACTACGTGGACTTCGTGGTCCACGTGTTTCACCCCTCGCTCCGCGAGTTCTACCAGATCGAACGCCTGTGGGGCGACGCCGCCGTCGTGCCGGTGCGCGCCGCGAGGGCGGGTGCGTGACACGCCGCGCGGCGGCGCTGGTCGGGGTCGCCCTCGCCGCGATGGTCGCGGGGCCGCTCGGCGCGCAGGATTACTTCGGCCAGAACCAGGTGCAGTACACGCACTTCGACTGGCACACCATCGAGACCGACCACTTCCTGGTCTACTACTACCCGGCGGAGCACGCCGCGGCGATGGACGCGGCGCGGATGGCCGAGCGCGACTACGCGCGGCTGTCGCGCATTCTCGACCACAAGTTCCTGGAGAAGAAGCCGATCGTGCTGTTCGCCACGCGCATCGACTTCGGCCAGAACAACGTGACCGGCGACCTGGGCGAGGCCACCGGCGGCGTGACCGAAGCGCTGCGCCACCGCATGCTGCTCAACTTCACCGGCGACCTGCGCAGCTTCGACCACGTGCTGATGCACGAGATGGTGCATGCGTTCCAGTTCGACATGTTCGCGCGCGGCCACGCCGGCAGCGGCCTGCAGACGCTGGCCCAGGTGAATCCGCCGCAGTGGTTCACCGAGGGGATGGCCGAGTACCTGTCGCTGGGCCCCACGTCGTCGCTCACCGACGCCTGGATGCGCGACGCCGCGCTCAACGGCAGCATCCCGACCATCGGCCAGATGGCCGACGACCCCGACAAGTACTTCCCCTACCGGTACGGCCACTCGCTCTGGGCCTACATCGGCGCCCGGTGGGGGGACGACGCCATCGGCCAGATCCTGCGCGCCACGCCCAGCCTGGGCGTGGAGAAGGCGATCAAGCGCGAGACGGGCGAGACGCTCGACGAGCTGGGCGAGTCGTGGAAGGAATATCTGCAGAAGCGGTACCTGCCGGCCATCGCCGATCTTTCCCGCGTGCGCGACGTGGCCAAGCCGCTGCTCAACCCGAAGCAGAGCGGCGGCGACATCTTCCTGGCGCCGGCGCTGTCGCCCGACGGGAAGCGCGTGGCATTCTTCGCCAACGGCAACGCCCTCCGCGGCCAGGTGTTCGTCGACCTCTGGCTCGCCGACGCGACCACTGGCGAGCGCCTCGACCGCCTGGTGAAGAGCACCACGAACGTCGACTTCGAAGAACTGCGGGTGCTCTATTCGCAGGCCGCGTTCTCGCCCGACGGCCGGCGGCTCGCCTTCACCGCCGAGTACGCCGGACGCGACGTGCTGTACGTGCTCGACGTGGCCACGCGGCGCGTGGTGGCGCGCCTCGGCCGCCTGCCCTTCGAGTCGGTCACCAGCCCCACCTGGTCGCCGGACGGCCGGCGCCTCGCGTTCAGCGCCAGCCAGGGCGGCTTCACCGACCTCTGCATCGTGAACGCCGACGGCACCGGTCTCGAGCGGCTCACCACCGATCAGTTCGCCGAGCTCCAGCCGGCGTGGTCGCCCGACGGGCGCACGATCGCGTTCGTCACCGACCGCGGGCCGGGGGCCAGCTTCGCCGAGCTGCGATTCCCGAAGTGGCGCATCGCGCTCTACGATCTGGCGACGCGGGAGATCCGGCTGGTGCCCGGGCAGGAGGGGCTCAACCTGAATCCCCAGTGGGCGCCGGACGGCGCGTCCATCGCCTACGTCAGCGATCGCACCGGCACGGCCAACATCTTCCTCTACCGGCTGGCGACGCACGAGCACTATCAGCTCACCAATCTCACCGGCGCCGTCACGGGCATCACCGAGTACAGCCCGGCCATCTCGTGGGCGCGCGACGCCGACCGGCTGGCGTTCACGTACTACGCCGACGCCAAGTACACGGTGTGGACGCTGGACAATCCCGAGCGGCTCGCCACGACGCCCTACCGGACGCCGGCGGTGGCGGCGGCGGTGCCCGCCCCGCCGCCCGCCCGCCGCGATTCGACGTCGCTGCGCCAGCACTCCGATTCGGCGTTCGTCAGCGTGGCCGCGATGCTCGACAGCATGACGCTCGGCCTGCCCGACACGACGCGCTTCCGCGACGCCGCCTACGGCGTGCATTTCCATCCCGACTACGTGGCCCGCCCCACCATCGGCTACGCGCCCGACAACTACGGGCGGAACCTGTTCGGCGGCACGACGATCGTGCTCAGCGACATGCTGGGCGACCACCGCGTGGCCTTCTCGGGGGAGATCAACGGCCGCTTGAGCGAGGCCCGCGTCTATCTGGGGTATACGAACCTCGCCCACCGCTGGCAGTACACCGGCGGCTTCGCGCAGTCGCCGTTCTACTTCCTCACCGCCGACTCGATCACCACCAATCCCACGCAGCCGTCCAACGGCACCGAGCACCAGGAGATCAGCACCTACGTGGCGCGGCAGGTGTACGGCCTGGCCTCCTACCCCTTCGACCGGTTCTCGCGCATCGAGGTCGGCGGCGGATTCAACAACATCGACCGCGAGCGCTGGTTCATCAGCCGCTCACTCAACAACGGCATCTCGGTGTCGCCGTTCAAATTCGACAGCACGTTCCGCGACCACAGCCTCGACTACCTCGACGCGCAGTTCGCCTACGTGTTCGACAATTCGGTGTACACCGTCACCGGCCCCATCGCCGGCCGGCGCTACCGCCTCCAGGTGACGCCGGTGATGGGCGCCTACGACTGGGTGGAATATCTGGCGGACTACCGCCGCTACGATCCGATTCTCTTCAACTACGTCACCGTCGCCACGCGGCTCTACGCCAACGTCGCCGTGGGGCGCGACGAGAGCGCCTTCCCCAAGTACATCGCGCGCTCCGATTTCGTGCGCGGCTACGACCGCAACAACCAGTTCTATTCGAGCTGCCCGGTGATCGGCGCCAATCCCAGCAACTGCACGGCGCTGCAGCTGCTGGGCAGCCGCGTGCTCGTGGCCAACGCCGAGCTGCGGTTTCCCCTCGTGCGGGGCGACAACCTCGGCCTCCTCCCCTTCTCGCTGCCGTCGCTGAACGGCGTGTTCTTCTATGACGAAGGGCTGGCCTGGTCGCGCGGCCAGACGGTGTATGGGTCGCAGCCGCCCAACTACGATCTCACCCGCCAGCGCTACCCGCTCCGCAGCTACGGCGTGGGCGTGCGGCTCAACCTGTTCAACTACGCCCTCGTGAGCTGGGACTACGCCATTCCGCTCGACCAGCCGGGGCGCCACGGATTCTGGACATGGTCGCTATGGCCAAGCTTCTGAGCCGGCGCGCGCTCGTGGCCGCGGCCGCGGCCGCGCTCGCGACCGCGTGCGGCGGCGAGCCCCGCGGCCTCGTGCCGGTGAGCGCCGCCGGCAGCGGGTCGCAGAGCGGCCCCGACGCCCTTGTCCTGCGCGAAGCGCTCGGCGGCGGCACCCCGCGCGTCTACTCGTACACCCACCTCGACTCCGTGGTGTGGACCGCCGGCGGCGCCGCGCCGCCCCTGACCCGCGTGCTGGCATTCGACGACGACGCGGGATCACTGGTGTTCGCCGACGACCAGAACCGGCCGGTGCGCCTCGACTTCCGCACGGGAGAATCCGAGCACGTGACCGCCGAGCCCGTGCTTGGCGCCGTCTCCGCAGACGGCGCGTCGGTGTACGGCGTCGACGAGCGGGGCATGGTGGTCCGGTTCACCGTATCCGCCAGTTGGACGTACAAGCCGCCGCGGCCGGCGCGCGCCGTCTTCCCCCAGGACGACGGGTCGCTGCTCGTAGTGGGCGGACGCAACGAACAGACAACGGTGTGGAGGCTCTTTCCGCCCGAATCCAAGATCGTCGACTCGGCGGCCTTTCCCTCCACCTGGCGGCCTCTCCCGGAACAGGAGGGCGAGCGGCTGTACCTCGTGGTCGACTCCGGACTCGTCAGCCTCAACACCCGCACGCTCAAGTGGAACGCCCCGATCGGGTTCGGCCACGGCATCGCCGCGGCGGTGTCGACGCCGAGCGGCGACCGGGTGTTCGTGCTGAACGACTCCAGCCCGACGATCAGCGTGGTGGACCGCTACACCGACGACGTGGCCGACCGCATCCGGCTGCCCGGCCAGGCGAGCGCGCTGCGGGTCGACCCGCTGGGGCGCTACCTGCTGGCCCGCGCGGCCGGCCGCGACTCGGCGTGGGTGGTGGCCGTGGGCACCTACCACGTCCTCGGCGCCGTGGCCACGGGCTGGCGGGACGACCTGCCCTTCGTGGGTCCCGACGGCGCCATCGCGCTCGCCACCGGCAACGACGTCACCTTCATCGACGGCGAGACCCTGCGGCCGGCCGTCCGGGTGAGCGGGGGCGCGCGGGATACCTGGTACCAGTTTCACTGGAACGGCTTCCGCCCCCGCGCCTCGTCGCTCGACCAGCCGGTGAGCTTCAACCTGGCCGCCGCCGACAGCGCCCGTACGGCCATCGACGCGGCGGCGGCGGATGCGGCTGCCCGCGCCGCGCAGCGGGCCGACAGCGCCGCCCCGCGCGGGCGCGGCCCCGCCCGTCGCGATACCGCCGTGGCGCAGGTGGGCTACCTGGTGTCGTTCGCCGCCCTGCTCTCCGAGACTCGCGCGCAGGATCTGGCGACGCAGATTACCGTTGAGGGGAAGAAGGCCAGGATCGTGGAGTCGGTGCGCGGCGACACGCCGATCTACCGGGTCGTGCTCGGCCCCTACCCGACACGCGACGAGGCGGACCGGGTGGGCCGGGCCTCCCAACACACCTATTGGGTCTACGAGGCAACGCCATGACGGCGCTCACGATGGGCTCGGGAACGGATCGCGTGCGGCGGGTCGCGCCGAATGTGCTCGGCGTCGTGCTCGCCATCGTGGTGGTTGCGCTCGGCTGGTGGCTGGCCGAACGGCCGCTGGTGCGGGGCCACGGCCCCTACTATCAGGCCCCCCCCACGGCCAGCCGCGGCGCCGCGGCGGCGATCATGACATCGGCCGGCATCCCGGCGGTCGCCGGCACCGGGGCGGCGCCGCTGGCGCCCATGCCCGGCGACGGGCTGCACCCCGCCGAATACGCGGTGCGCGTCGGCGATGCGCAGACGCCGGCAGGTGCTATCTTACGCCTGCAGCAAATCGGGGCGGCGGCGCCGTCCGGCACCTATGCCCCGATTCCCGACCGCAGCGACGGCGCCTACGCGGTGTTCACCGGCGCCTTCAACAAGTCCAACGACGCCGACGCGCTGCTCCGCAGCCTGAGAGCGCACGGCCAACTCAGTGAAACGGGCGGGACGGTGGTTCGCCTCCCGCTGGCATTCTTGATCGAGCGGGACGTGCCCGCCGCGGCCGCGGCGGGCCGCGTGGCGGCCTCCGTGGCGCGCGGCCTGCCGGCGTACGCGCTGCGCCAGGCCGACGGCACGGCCTGGATCCTGGCCGGCGCCTTTGCCGCGGCGGCCGACACGGCGTCGCTGGCCCGCACGCTACGGGACGCGGGGCTGCACGTCACGCTCGCCTATCGTACGGGGAGACCTTTCTAGTGCGTTTGACCAAGCTCGAGATGCACGGCTTCAAGTCGTTCGCCGACGAAACCACGCTGACGTTCGACCAGGGCGTCACCGCCATCGTCGGACCGAACGGATGCGGCAAGTCCAACGTGTCGGATGCCGTGCGCTGGGTGCTCGGCGAACAGCGGGCCCGCCTCTTGCGCGGCGCCAAAATGGAAGAGGTCATCTTCCAGGGGTCGTCGGCGCGCAGCGCCGTCAACGTGGCCGAAGTGTCGCTGCACTTCGACAACACCGACGGCGGACTCCCCATCGCCTTCCGCGAAGTGGTCATCTCGCGGCGGCTGTCGCGCTCGGGCGAGAGCGACTACCTGCTCAACGGCGCCCCCTGCCGCCTGCGCGACATCCACGATCTGCTGCGCGGCACCGGGCTCGGGGCCGACACCGGCGTGGTGATCGAGAGCAAGATGATCGACGCCCTGCTCTCCGACCGCCCCGACGACCGCCGCGAGCTGTTCGAAGAGGCGGCCGGCGTCGGGCTGTACCGCGACCGCCGGCGCACCACCGAGCGCCGGCTCGAGGAAACGACGGTCGACCTGCAGCGGCTGGACGACCTGATCAGCGAGGTGACCACGCAGGTCCGCTCGCTGGCGCGCCAGCGCCGCCGCGCCGAGCGCTACTCGGAACTGAGCGGGCGCCGCTACACCGTAGAGATCGCCCTCGCCGCCCGCGAGATGCAGGCATGGCGCGACGAACTCGCCCGCCTCGAGACGCGCGTCGCCGAACTGCGCGCGCTGCTTCCGGGGTGGGAGTCCGGCGTCGCCGGGGCCGAGCGCGCCCGCGACGCCGCCCACGACGCGCGAGCCACCGCCGAGGCCGAGCGCGGCGAACTTTCGCGCCTGGTGTCCGAGCAGCGGGAGCACGTGCAGCACATCCGCGGCGAGATGGCCGTGGCCGAGGAACGGCGCCGCAACGAGCAGTTGCGCCGCGAGCGGGCCGAGGCCGACGCCTCGCGCGGCCAGTCGGCGCGGGCGCGGCTGGACGAGGAGCTGAATCAGGCCGCCGCGGAGAAGCAGCAGCTCGACACGGCGCTGCGCGCGCTCGAGGCCGAGCTGGCCGAGCGCCAGCGCCGCGAGGACGCGAGCCGCGAGGCGGTGGCGGCCGCCCGCAGGGCGGCCGAGCACGCCGAGACGGCGCTGCGGGCCGCGCAGGACCGCGCCCGCCGCATCGAACTCGACCGCGAGCGCTCGCAGCGCGAACTCGACGAGACCGCGCAGCGCGCGGCGACCCTCGCCGAGGAGCGCGCCGCGCTGGCCGACGCCCTCGCATCCGCTCAGCGCGCGCTGGAGTCGTCCACCGCCGCGTTCGACGCCGCCCGCCACGCCGCGTCGGCCGCTGACGCCGAGCTCCAATCCGCGCGCGAGGCCGAGCGCGCCGCGCGCGAGCGCGAGGGCGAAGCGCGCTCCGCCCTCGCCCGCCTCGAGCAGTCGCTCACGGCCATCGAGGGCAAGGTGCACGCGCTCGAAGGACTCGAACGCGAACGCGTCGGCCTGGCCCCCGCCGCGGCCCGCCTGCTGCGGGAGCGCGATCAGTTCGGCGACGGGGCCGTGGTCGGCCCGCTCAGCGATTTCCTCTCCACCGATCAGGCTTCCGCGGTTCTCGTCGAGCGATTCCTCGGCGCCACCGTGCATGCCGTGCTCGTGCGCGACCGCGCCGCCGCCGAGGCGGTGCGCGCCTGGCACCAGCGCGAGAACCCCGGCTCCCTGCTGCTGCTGCCGCTCGACGCCGCGCCCACCACCGCGACGGCCACGGACGCGCTCGCGGCCGGTGTGCAGGCCGCGGCGCCCGCCGGGTCGTGGGTGAAGGCGCTCCTGGGCCAGGTGCGAGCCGAAGCCGAAGGCACGGCGTTCATCGACGGCCGCGGGGCGATGTGGCTGCCCGGCGCCGGCGGCGGCCCCGGGCCCCTGCGCCGCCGCGCCGAGCTGTTCGCGCTGCGCGGCGAACTCGCGGCCAGCGAGAACGCGCGGACCGGCGCCGGGGACTCGGCTCGGTCGGCGGCGCTGGCCCTGCAAGCCGCCGAGCAGCGTGTGGCCGCCGCGGCCGAAGCGGCCGCCGACGCCCAGCAGGCATTGGGAGCGGCATCGGCGCGGCAGGCCGACGCCGCGCGGGCGGCGCAGCACGCCGAGCTCGACAGCGCCGCCGCAGCTGAACTCGCCGGGCGGCTGGCCCGCCGCCAGGAAGATTTGGGGGGCGCGCTCGCCGGGTTCGACGAGGAAGCCGCCGCCCTGCGCGTCGGCGTGGCCGAGCGCGAGTCCGATATCGCCAACGCCCGGGCCACGCTGGTCACGGCCGAGGCGGAACAGGAGCGCGCCCGCGAACAGCGGGCGGCGTGGCAGGTGGAGCAGGCGCAGGCCCAGGCCCGCGCGCAGGTGGCTGGCGAGCGCGAGCACCGGCTGCGCGAGGAGCTGCGCTCGGCCTCCGAGCAACTCGAGCTGCTGAGCGCGGAGCTCGGGGATATCACGAGCAGCGACGCGAAGCTCACCGAACAGATGGCGGCGTGGCGCGTGGATCTCGACGCCCGGCAGGCCGCGCTGGGCGACGCGGAACAGCGGTTGAGCGCCGCGGAGCGCCGTGTGGCGACTACGGATGCCGCGCTCACCGAGGCCGAGCACGCCCTCGACCGCTCGCGGCACGAAGCGAGCGCCGGCGCCGACGAACTGCACCACGCCGAGCTCCGGTTCACCGAACTGTCGGGACGCCGGGCCGCCATCCGCGAGCGCCTGGAGACCGAGTGGCGCAAGCCGCTCGACGCGATGCTCGCCGCCGCCGAACCGCTGGACCTCGACGACGACGCGCTGCGGGCCGAGGCCGACGACCTGCGCCAGCAGATCGAACAGTTGGGCGCCGTGAACGTGCTCGCCATCGAGGAGCACGACGAGACCGTGAAGCGCCTCGATTTCCTCACCGCCCAGCGGAACGATCTCACCGAAGCGAAGAACTCGCTCGTCCAGGCGATCCGCGAGATCGACGCCACTGCGCGGGACCTCTTCCTGCAGACGTTCGTGCAGGTGCGCGAAAACTTCCGTCAGATCTTCATGACGCTGTTCGGCGGCGGCGAATGCGACCTGCGGCTGGAGAACCCCGAGGCGCCGCTGGACTGCGACATCGAGATCCACGCCTCGCCGCGCGGCAAGCGCACCCAGCGCATCCATCTGCTGTCGAGCGGCGAGCGGGCGCTGGTCGCGCTGTCGCTGCTGTTCGGCATCTTCCTCACCAAGCCGAGCCCCTTCTGCCTGCTCGACGAGGTCGACGCGCCGCTCGACGACGCCAACATCGGACGCTTCGTGCGCATGCTCACCGAGTTCAAGTCGAAGACGCAGTTCATCGTCATCACGCACAACCCGCGCACCACCACCGAAGCCGCCGACGCCGTGTTCGGCGTCACCATGCAGGAGCCGGGCGTGTCGTCGCTGGTGAGCGTGCGGATGAAGGGGGCGTCGGTGGACGACTCGGCGCCGGCCCGCCGCGCGGAGACCGCCGCCACGGCATGAGCCCCGCCCCCGCCGTGCGGGCGGCGGCGCTCGCCGCCGCCCTGGCCTTCTTCGGCGCCACGCCCGCCGCCGCGCAACTGGCCTCGCTCGCCCTGCCCGGCGGCGACAGCATTCCGGCGGCGCCCTTCCTGTCGGCCCAGACCAGCGGCGTGACGGACTCCATCCGGCCGGTGACGCTGGTGCTCGAGATCGCCAACTCTCCCGACTTCGCCAACCCCGTGTACTCGGCAACGCGCCAGGGCGACACGGCCAGCTTCTTCCTGCCCCACCCGCTCAAGGAGCACAGCACCGTCTACTTCCGGCTGCGCGGGTTCACGGCCGGCGGGCGCGAGTTCTCGAACGAGGTGAGCACGCCGCGCATCGTGCAGACCTGGCTGTCGCTGCTCTCGCCGAACGGCTTCAACAACGTGTCGGTGGCCACGCTCCGCCCGACCTTCATCTGGCACAGCAGCCACGCCACCGTGCCGCCCGGCCCCTGGCTCTACGATCTCAGCGTGATCAACGCCAACACCGGCGTCACCGAATTCTTCACCCAGTCGCTCATCGACACGAGCTACACGCTGCCCGCCGACGTGCTCCAGGCGCAGACGTCGTACCGGTGGAACGTCGTCGCGCGCCTGGCCCAGGGCGGGCCCACCGACACGACGATCGTGCCGAGCAACGCCACCTTCGTCATCCTCGGCACGGCGCGCACCACGCTGCTCTATCAGAATTTCCCCAATCCGTTCCCGTCGGCCGGCTCGACGGTGACCTGCATCTGGTTCGACCTCGCTACGGACGCCAAGGTGCGGCTGGACATCTACAACCTGCGCGGCGACCCGGTGACGACGATCGTGCCCGGCCCCAAGCAGCCGGGCGCGATGACGGCCGGCGAGTACGGGCGGAACGGCGACCAGGGGCAGAGCGGCTGCGACCCGCGCTTCCAATGGGACGGCACCGACCGCTCCGGCCACCTGGTGCCGCCGGGCGTCTACCTCATCCGCCTGCGGGCCAACGGCGTCGACCAGCTGAAGAAGATCGTGTTCCTGGGGCGCTGATGCGGCTCACCGTGCTGGGCACCGGCACCATCGCGCTCTCGCCGGGCCGGGCCTGCGCCGGCTATCTCGTGGAGCAGGGCGACACCCGGCTGCTGCTGGACTGCGGCTGCGGCGTGACCCGCCGGCTGGCCGAACTCGCCCTGCCCTGGCCGGCCATCACCCATGTGGCGCTCACGCACTTCCACATCGACCACCACGGCGACCTGCCGACGCTGATCTTCGCCTGGAAGTACGGCCGGCTCCCGCCCCGCAGCGCCCCGCTGGAGATCCTCGGACCGGTGGGCACGGCGGACCTGCTGCAGCGGCTGGCCGCCGCCTACGGCCCCTGGGTCACCAACCCGGGATTCCCCGTCCACGTGACCGAACTGGCGCCCGGCGCGCCGGCGGCGCTGGGGGACGGGGTGGCGCTGGAAGCGCTGAAGGTTCCCCATACGGCGGAAAGTGTGGCATATTCCGTAACGGCCGGCGCGCATCGGCTCGTCTATACGGGAGACACAGGGTTCGACCCCGGACTCGCCGCATGGGCCCACGGGTGCGACGTCCTGCTGTGCGAGTGCTCGCTTCCCGAAGGCCTGGCCATCGCGGAGCATCTGACGCCGGAGCAGTGCGGCGCGCTCGCGGAGATAGCCGCACCCCGGCGGCTGGTGCTCACGCACCTCTATCCGCCGGTGGAAGAAGTCGACATCGCCGCCGCGGTCGCGGCGCGTTACCACGGGCCGGTCACCGTCGCCCGCGACGGATGGCAGACCGATATCTGAGGAGTTGACATGCTGGTCGTGATGCAGCACGGCGCGAGTCCGGAACAGATCGAGCGCGTCGTCCAGGTCATCGAGGAGATGGGCTACCAGGCGCGCTCCATGCCGGGCGAACAGCGCACCGCCGTGGGGCTCGTGGGCAACGACGGGCGCGTCGACTCGTCGCGCATCGAGGCCCTGCCCGGCGTGGCCGAGGTCATACACGTCTCCAAGCCGTACAAGCAGGTGTCGCGCGAATGGCAGCCCGAGAACACGGTGGTCACGATCGCGCCCGGGGTGACGTTCGGCGGCCGCGACGTGGCGATCATCGCCGGCCCCTGCTCGGTGGAGAACGAGCATCAGATCGTCACCGCCGCCCGCGCCGTACGGGCCGCCGGCGCCACCGCCCTCCGCGGCGGCGCGTTCAAGCCGCGCAGCTCGCCGTACGCCTTCCAGGGGCTGGGCAAGAAGGGGCTTGAGATGCTGGCCCTGGCCAAGCGCGAGACGGGCCTGCCCATCGTCACCGAGGCCCTCGATGAGGAAGGCGCGCACCTCGTGGCGCAGGTGGCCGACATGATCCAGATCGGCGCCCGCAACATGCAGAACTACTCCCTGCTGCGCGCCGTGGGCCGCATCGGCAAGCCCGTGCTGCTCAAGCGCGGCATGGCCGCCACCATTACCGAATTGCTGATGAGCGCCGAGTACATCCTGGCCGAGGGCAACAACCAGGTGGTGCTGTGCGAGCGCGGCATCCGCAGCTTCGACACCACCACCCGCAACCTGTTCGACCTGACGGCCGTGCCGGTGGTGCAGAAGCTCTCGCACCTGCCGATGATCGCCGACCCGAGCCACGGCACGGGGCTGCGCGAGAAGGTGACACCGATGGCGCGTGCCGCCATCGCCGCCGGCGCCGACGGCATCATCGTCGAGGTGCACCCGACGCCCGACCGCGCGCTCTCAGACGGCGGGCAGTCGCTCTATCCGGAGCAGTTCGCCCGGCTGGTGGTCGAGATCCGCGCCATCGCCGCGGCGATCGGCCGCTCCGTCCTGCCCACGCCCGGCACCGCGCCCATTGCCGTCGCGTAGCCCCACCGGACGCCGCTTCCGCGCCGCGCTCGCCGCGCTCTGCGTGGCGTACCCGCTCGCCGCCCGCGCCCAGCGCGCGGGCGGCGACGCGGCCGCGGCCCGCGCCGCGGTCGCCCACGCCGTGAGCGCCTGGAGCGGCGTGCACACCGTGCGCGCGTCGTTCGAGCAGACGGTGACCAACGCGCTCACCGGCTCCTCCGCCCACGCCCGCGGCGAGTACCAGCAGCGCCGGCCCGACCGCCTCTCGGTGCGCTTCCAGGATCCCGACGGCGACCGCATCGTGGCCGACGGCACCTGGCTCTGGCTGTATCTGCCGAGCAGCGCGCCCAACCAGGTGATCAAGCGCGCCCAGCCGGCGCAGGGCAGCGGCACCGTGGACGTGACGGCCGAGTTCCTCGACCGCCCCTTCGAGCGGTACGACATCGCCGACGCCGGCGCCGACTCGGTGGACGGCCGCGCCGCGCGCGCCGTGGTGCTCACGCCCAAGGCGGGCGGCCCCACGGACTTCACCCGCGCAAAGGTCTGGATCGACGCCGGCGACGGATACATCCGGCAATTCGAGGTGGAGCAGGCCAACGGCGTGACCCGCCGAGTGCGCCTCACCGCCCTCCAGGTCAACGTGCCGACGGACGACACGGCATTTCGGTTCGTGGTTCCCAAGGGTTCCCGCGTCGTCGAGCGCTGAGGCGCGGCGCAGGCGTCCGATCTCATACTCCGGAGACGATTCATGGCTGGCAAATCCGCCCCCCGCCCATCGGGCGGCAAGCGCACGGAGCCCGCGAAGCGGTCCGGCTCGCTGAACTGGGTGCTGGTGGTGGTCGCCGTCGCGCTCGTGGCCACGGTGGCGTACGCGGTCGAGCGCCACAGCGCGCCGCCCCCCGCCCCCGTGGTGGCGAGCGCGCCGGCGATTCCGGTGCCCGTACCCGACGCCGTGATGGCCGACCTCGCGTCGATTCCCGCGGCCGTGTGGGAACAGGCGGGTTCCCAGGGCGCCACCAAGCCCGTCTTCGTCGGCACCGCCGACGCGTCCACCGGCAAGCCGGCGATGCTCTACATCGGCTCGCTCTACTGCCCGTACTGCGCCGCGGCGCGCTGGTCCGTCATCGCCGCGCTGTCGCGCTTCGGGCACTTCTCGGGGCTCAGCTATTCGGCGTCGTCGAGCACCGACGTTTACCCCAGCACGCCGACCTTCTCGTTCCACGGCGGCACGTACACCAGCGACTACGTCGACCTCCAGGCCGTGGAGCTCGAGGGCGCCGAGTCGATCAATGGCCGCTACCCGCCCCTCGAGACGCCCACGCCGGCGCAGGAGGTGCTGATCCGGAAGTACGACGGCCCGCCCTACCTCGATCAGGCGAGCGCCGGTGGCATTCCCTTCATCCTCATCGGCGGACGCTACATGTGGAGCGGATCGCCGTTCAGCCCCGCCGTGCTCGCCAACCGCACGCAGGCCGACATCGCGGCCACGCTCCCCGCCGGATCCGGCGACGCGGCGCAGGCGATTCTCGCCAACGCCAACGAGATCACGGCCGCGATCTGCGCGGTGGACGGACAGAAGCCGGCGTCGGTCTGTTCCAGCGCGGCGGTGCGGCAGGCCATCAAGGCGCTGCCCGCCAAAGTGCCCTGATGACGGTCCGCGCCCACGATCGCCTGCGCCTCGCGCTCACGCTCCTCGGCCTGGCGATCGCGGCGTACCTCACCATCCTGCACTACGACACCAACGTGCCGCTGGTGTGCAGCGCCGGCGCGGTGGTGGACTGCGAGCAGGTGCTCTCCAGCGCGTCGTCGATGCTGTTCGGCGTTCCGGTGGCGGCGTGGGGGCTGGCCTGGTTCGCGGTCGAACTCGCGCTCGTGGCGTTCTCGCTGCGCGCCCGCGTCGCGCCGGAGCCGGCGTGGCTGCGCAACGCCGGCCTGGCCTGGGTGCTCGGCGGCACGGCGATGGTGCTCTGGTTCGTGTACCAGGAGATTGGCGTGGTGGGGAAGATCTGCCTCTGGTGCACGGCAATCCACGTCCTGGTGCTCGCGCTGCTGGTGGTTCAGGTGGTGAGCGATCCCGGGCGCCACGACGGTGACGACGCGTCAACGCTCAAGCGCAACGCTGACTAGGCTGATCGCGCGCCCTACTCCAGGCCGAGCCGGCCCCCGACGATCGCCCGCACCCGCGCGAAGACTTCGTCCTCGGCGCCCGACGCATCCACGATGACGATCGGCCCGCACTCGGGATGATCGGCCTGCCAGCCGGGCGCCGCGAACCGGGCAAAGGCGTCGGCCACCCGGTGGTGGAAGTCGTCAGCGGCACGCTCCATCCGGTCGCGCGCGCCCCGCTGCCCGGCGCGCGAGAGCCCCTCGGCCACCGGCAGGGTCATGAGCAGAGTGAGATCGGGCACCAGGCCGCGCGTGGCCACGGCGTTGGCCTGGCGCACTTCGGGCTCGGGCAGCCCGCGCCCCGCGCCCTGATACGCGTAGGTGGAGAGGAAGAAGCGGTCGAGCAGCACCACGTGGCCGGCGTCGAGCGCCGGCCGCACCAGCGCTTCCACCAGCTGGGCACGCGACGCCATGAACAGCAGCGCCTCGGCGCGCGGCGCGATGATCGAGTCGGGATCGAGCAGGATCCGCCGGATCTCGTCGCCAAGCGGCGTGCCGCCGGGCTCACGGAAGGCGTGCACCACGCGACCGCCCGACTCCAGCCACGATGCGAGACGGCGGAGCTGCGTCGATTTCCCGGCGCCCTCCGCCCCCTCGAATACGATCAGCGGCCCTCGCGCCATGTCACCCCAGCATGATGATCGGACTCGCGGCGCCCTTCTCGATGCCGTCGAGAATCCAATCGTTCACCTTCTGCATCGTCTTGTCGAAGTTCTCCTGCGCCACGATCAGCCGCTGGTACACGGCCTGCCCCTGCACCTGGCCGAGCAGGCCGTCGAGCTGCTGCTCCATGTCCTGCGTCGGGCGCTCGCCGCGCGCGATCATGCGCTGCGCGTCCAGCCGGAGCTGCTCCATCTGCTTGAGCAGCGCCACGGCGGCCTGATCCTCGGCCAGCGCCTCGTTGGAGCGCTTCAGGGCCTGATATTCCGTGCTCTGGCCGATCAACCGGCCGAGTTCCTTGGCTTTCTCTTCGATCATCGTCACTCCCGTCGGCGTGCGAGTACGAACCGTTCGCGCCCGGCGAGGTCGAACCGCACCGAGACGTCCGCAAAAGTTGCATCGGCGGAGACCATCTCCGCCACCAGCGAGGCGCGCCGCGCGTCGACCTCGAGCGCCAGCACCCCCCCGCCTTCCAACCGGGCCGCGGCGCCACGCACCAGCGCGCGCGTGGCGGCCAATCCGTTCTCCCCGCTGAGCAGCGCCGTCACCGGCTCCCAGTCGCGCACCGAGGCAGGCAGGGCCGCGGCCTCCTCGAACGCAACGTAGGGAGGGTTCGACACGATTGCCCGTGCCCGCACGCCGGCCAGCGGCCCCAGCAGCGATCCCTGCCGGAACTCCACCGGCGCCCGGAGCCGCGCCGCCAGGGCGTTGGCGTTGTAGCGGGCCACGTCCAGCGCGTCCGTCGACACGTCGGTGCCGATCACGCGGTCGAACGTCCCCTCCTGCGCCAGCGCCAGCGCGATCGCGCCCGACCCCGTGCCGACGTCGACGGCGATGCCGCCCTTCGCGGCCGCCGTCAATTCCAGCACCAGCTCCACGAGCTGCTCGGTTTCCGGCCGCGGGATCAGCACCCGCTGGTCGACTTCGAGCGTCAGTTGCCGGAAGCTGGCGCGCCCCACCGCGTACTGGAACGGCATGCCCGCCGACAGGCGGTGCGCGGCGTCGAGCGCGCGCGCCAGCAGCATCACGTCGGCGTGATCGCCGGCGTGCGTGGCGGTCCAGTGGCGGCCCACGTCGAGCAGCGCGGCCACCACCTCGCGCGCCTGCGACCCCGGCTCGGCCACGCCGCCGCGGGCCAGGTCGTCTTCCACACGGCGCACCACCGCGGCCACCGTGAGCGCGCGGGCGTCGACGGCCAGCGGAGCGGCGGCGCCGCGCGGCGCGCGCGACCGTGATCGGCGTTCGTCAGCCACCGCTCAGCCGCTCCTCGACGTCGGCCAGGCGCAGGGCTTCGATGAGGTCGCCGATGTCGCCTTCGAGCAGGCCGTGCAGGTCGTGCGTCGTGTAGCCGATGCGGTGATCGGTGATCCGGCTCTGCGGAAAATTGTAGGTGCGGATCTTCGCCGAGCGGTCGCCGGTGCCCACCTGCGTCTTGCGCATGCGGGCGCGCTCGGCCTCCCGCTCAGCGAGGCGCAGGTCGAGCAGGCGGGCGCGGAGCACGTCCATGGCGCGCGCCTTGTTCTGGATCTGCGAGCGCTGATCCTGCTGGCTGATCACCATGCCGGTGGGCAGGTGCGTGATGCGCACGGCGGAGTCGGTGGTGTTGACCCCCTGCCCGCCCGGTCCCGAGGCGCGGAAGACGTCGATGCGGAGGTCCTTGTCCTCGATCTTCACGTCCACTTCCTCGGCTTCGGGCAGCACCGCCACCGTGGCCGCCGATGTGTGGATGCGCCCCTGGGCCTCGGTGGCGGGCACGCGCTGCACGCGGTGCACGCCCGACTCCCAGCGCATGGCGCCGAAGGCGCCTTCGCCGGCCACCTTGAAGATGACTTCCTTGATGCCGCCGAGCGTGCCCTCGGAGTACGACATGACCTCGAGCTTCCACCCCTGCCGTTCGCAGTAGCGGGTGTACATGCGGTAGAGGTCGGCGGCGAAGAGCGCGGCCTCGTCGCCGCCGGTGCCGGCCCGGATCTCGACGATCGCGTTGCGGTCGTCGAGCGGGTCGTGGGGCACGATCAGCGGCTTGAGGTCCGCCTCCATCTTCGCGATGGACGTTTCAAGGCGTTCGACCTCGGCGGCCGCTTCCGCGGCCATCTCGGGGTCATCAACGGAAACGAGCTCGCGCGCCTGCACGAGCTCGTCTTCCTGTTTCTCGAGCCGGGTGGCCAGCGCTACGAGCGGAGCCAGCCGTCGATGTTCGCGTCCGAGTTCGGCCAGCTTCTTGGAATCGCGGAGCGACCCCGGGTCGGACAGCGCACGCTCGACGTCCGCGGCGCGGGCCAGCTGCTCGGCGAGACGGTCCCGGAGGCTCAGGCCTTCTTCCCGAACTTCTGGCGGAAGCGCTCGACGCGACCGGCCGTATCCACGAGGCGCTGCTTGCCCGTGTAGAACGGATGGCATTCCGAGCATACGTCGGTGTGGATCTCGGCCTGGGTGGAGCGCGTCTGGAACGTATTGCCGCAGGCGCACTTCACAGTGGCCGTCGCGTACTCGGGATGGATGTCGGTCTTCACGGGAAACCTCGAATTCATGGGTATTGCAGAGCAAGGAAATATAGCAAATGCTCGGCGTAAAAGACAAGCGTGCAACGGGTTGCCGAATTGACTTCACGACCGGGAGGGGGTAATTTCGCGCCTGATCCCCGGCAATGTCCCGCCACGCCGACCCTTGCCCGCGGCAGCCCCCGCACCGCATGACCCAGACCACCGCCGATTTCCTCGCCACCGTGCCCCTGTTCAGCGGCCTGGACCGCCAGGAGCTCCAGCACTTCGCCGAGCTGACGCGGGAGAAGTCCTACCCGCGCGGCAGCGTGATCCTGTTCGAGGACGACCCCGGCGACTCGCTGTTCGTGGTGCGGAAGGGACGGGTCAAGGTGGTGCTGATCGGCGAGGACGGCCGCGAGGTGATTCTCGGCGTGTTGGGCGTGGGAGAGCACTTCGGCGAGCTGGCCCTGATCGACGACCGGCCGCGGTCGGCGCACGTGATCGCGATGGAAGACGCCGACCTGCTGGTGCTGCGCCGGGACGATTTCCGGGCCCGGGTCGAATCGAGCCCGCAGGTGGCCTGGTCGCTGCTTATCGAGCTGTCGCGGCGGCTGCGCCGGGCGGACGACAAGATCGGCGGGCTGGTGCTGCTCGACGTGCCGGGGCGCATCTCGCGGCTGCTGCTCGACCTGGCCGACGAGGCGGGCGGCCCCCAGATCGAGAAGTCGCTCACCCACCAGACCATCGCCCAGATGATCGGCGCCAGCCGCGAGACGGTGTCACGCGCGATGAAGGAGTTCCAGGAATCGGGGTGGATTTCCGTGGAACGGCGGCGCATCAGCGTGGTCGATCGGCCAGCCCTGGAACGGCGGGCGCAGGTTCGGGTGTGACCGCAGTCACCGCGCCGCGGTGACACCCCGCGTAGCCGCGCGCGCGCGCCCGAGCCCATCTTGATATGACGCACCGATACAGGCGGACATGAGCTTGCGACTTCAATTCTGGGGCACCCGGGGATCGATCCCGAGCCCGGGCCCGCAGACGGTGCGCTACGGGGGCAATACGCCCTCCGTGGAAGTTCGGACGTCGGACGGCTGGCTGATCATTCTGGATGCCGGCACGGGGCTCAGGGAACTCGGGCGATCGCTGATCGCCCGGGCCAACGGAGCGCCGATCGTCGGGGACATCTTTCTCACGCACGCGCACTGGGACCACATTCAGGGCATCCCGTTCTTCGGGCCGCTCTTTCAACGCGGGAATCACTTCACGATCTGGGGTTCGAAGACGCTGGAAACGAGCATCGACCGGGTGGTGCGGGATCAGATGAATCCCGTGGTCTTCCCGGTGACGTTCGAGGAACTGGACGCCCGGATCGATTTTTCGGAGATTGCGCAGGAGACCGAGCGCCGGCACGGCTACGAGGTGTCGGCCTATCCGGTGCGGCACCCGGGGGGAGCCCTCGGGTACCGGTTCAAGGAGTCGCGGGCCGGCGCGAAGGCGCTGGTCTACGTTTCGGACAACGAACTCGGCGCCGGTGGCAAGTACGACACGCCGGACGGGTGGCGGGACGGACTGGTGAAGTTCGCCGAGGGCGCGCGGGTGCTGGTGCACGACACGACGTACACCGCGGAGGAGTACGACCACTTCCGCGGGTGGGGCCACTCGACGTACGCCGACGCCGTGGCGCTGGCGATCGAGGCGGGGGTGGAGCAGCTGGTGCTGTTCCATCACAAGCCGGAGCGCAGCGACGACGAGGTGGACGAGCGGGTGGCGGAGTGTCGCCGATTGGTGAAGGAACGCGGGGCACGGCTCGAAGTCGTAGCCGCCGCTGAAGGCATGACGTTGACGGTGTAGCAGTCACTTATGTCCGTGTCTCAGGAGGAGACCATGAAGCGTTACGTTCGCACGGCGTGGGCGCTGGCACTTGTAGGCGCGTTTGTCGCGCCGGCGATGGCCGCGGCCCAGGCCAACAAGCCCGTGGTGGCGGTGTTGGCGTTCAACAACAACTCGATCGGAAAGGATCACGCCGATTACGAGGGCATCGGAAAGGGACTGCAGGACTTCCTGACCAACGACCTCGTCGGCAACTCCAGCATGACCGTTGTGGATCGCGATCGCATCCAGCAGGTGCTGCAGGAGCAGAACATGGCCAAGCAGGGGATGATCGATCCCCAGACGGCCGTGCGCATCGGCAAGCTGCTCGGCGCACAGTACATGATCACGGGCGGCTTCATGAGCGATGGCCGCGGCAAGGTCGTGGCGACCGCCTACTCGATCAACGTCGAGACGTCGCAGGTGAGCAACCCGGAAAAGATCTCGGGGAACGACACCGACGTGCTCGGCATCATGGCCCAGCTGTCCGAGAAGGTGTCCAAGGACATGAAACTGCCGGCCATGAACCATGGCAGCGGCATGGGGATGATGAAGGACGACCCCAAGCCCGCCGAGAAGATGGGCAGCAAGGACGTGAAGATGGACCTGCGCACCGCGATGCTGTATTCCAAGGCGCTCGACGCCCAGGACAACGGTGACAAGGCCAAGGCGACGGAACTGTTCAACCAGGTGCTGCACAAGTTCCCCGACTACACGCCGGCCCAGGATCACCTCGACAAGCTCGGCAAGTCTAGCGACTGACGTTCCACGCGGCATATTGGAGTCGCCGGCGGCCCACAGGATCACGGGCTGCCGGCGACTTCGCGTTTTCCCCACCCCGTCGCCGACATGAAGCCGCTTCTGATTCTGGCCGAAGGCCGCACCCTGGGCACGCCCCCGCTGGAACAGGAGGGGGGCGTAGACGTGTTGCGCGTGCAGGCGCTCCCCGCGGCCGCCAGCCTCGATCCTCGCCGGCCCACGGTTGTGTTGCTCGACCGGGCCCTGCTCGCCGAGGCCGGCAACCTGGCGCCCCTGGCTGCCCGCGCAGCGCTACTCGGTGTGGGCGAACCCGGGCAGGCCGAACCGCCCGCTGAGTTCCCCGCGGATCTGCTGACCAGCTTCCTCCCCGGCGACGCAAAGCCTGGCCTGATCGCCACCCAACTCCGCGGCGCCTTCCGGCACGCCGCCGCCCTGGCCGAGGCCGACACCGCCCGCTACGCCGAACAGCGAAGCCGCCGCGAGCTGACCGACCTCACGCAGGTGGGCGCCGCGCTCTCCACCGAACGCGATCTGACCACGCTGCTGGAGATGATCCTGAGCCAGTCGCGGCGCATCACCTGGAGCGATGCCGCGTCCTTGTATCTGGTGGAGCGCCACGACGACGGGCGCCCCGCCACGACTCTGACGTTCAAGCTGTCGCAGAACCACTCCCTGCCCGACATTCCGTTCAGCGAGTTCACGGTCCCCATCGACCACACGAGCCTGGCCGGCTACGCTGCGTCCACGGGCGAGCCGATGGCCATCGAGGACGTGTACGCGCTGCCGGAGGACGTGCCCTACCATCAGAACCGCAGCTTCGACGACAAGTTCGGCTACCGCACCAAGTCGATGCTGGTGATTCCGATGAAGACCCACCGCGAGGAGGTGATCGCGGTGCTGCAGCTCATCAACCGCAAGCGGAAGTTCGACACGGTGCTCTCCAGCCCTGACGCCGCCGAACGCGAGGTGCTGCCGTACGCCCGGCACGACCTCGAACTGGTGAGCGCGCTGGCCGCGCAGGCGGGCGTGGCCATCGAGAACAGCCTGCTCTACGAGGACATCGAGAAGCTGTTCGAGGGATTCGTCACCGCCGCGGTCACCGCCATCGAATCGCGGGACCCGACCACCTCGGGCCATTCCGGTCGCGTCGCCACGCTCACCGTCGGGCTGGCCGAGGCGGTGAGCCGCGGCGGCACGGGCCCGTACAAGGCGCTGCGATTCAGCGCCGAGCAGATCCGGGAGATCCGCTACGCCGGTCTGCTGCACGACTTCGGCAAGGTCGGCGTGCGCGAGCAGGTGCTGGTGAAGCAGAAGAAGCTCTACGGGCCCGACCTCGATCTGATCCGCCACCGGTTCGCGTACCTGCTGCAGCGAGCCGAACTGCAGTTCGAGCGAGAGCGCGCGAACTACCTGCTGGAGTACGGACCGTCGATGTACGATCAGGCGGTCGCGCGGCTGGACGAGGGGCGCCGCGCCAAGCGCGCCGAGCTGCAGCGTTTTCTCGACGCGATCGTCAAGGCCAACGAGCCGACGATCCTGCCCGAGGGGACGTTCGACGAATTGTACGAGATCAACAACCGGACTTATCTCGACATCGACGGCCTGGAGCGGCCGCTGCTCCACGACGACGAGCTGCAGTTCCTGATGATCCGCAAGGGGAATCTGGACGAGCGCGAGCGGCGCGAGATCGAGTCGCACGTGACGCATACCTACCGGTTCCTGGGGCAGATCCCGTGGACGCGCGAGCTGAAGGGGATTCCCTCGATCGCCTACGGCCATCACGAGAAGCTCGACGGGCGCGGCTATCCGCGGCAGATCAAGGCCGACCAGATCCCGGTGCAGACGCGGATGATGACGATCTCGGACATCTTCGACGCGCTGACCGCCACCGACCGGCCCTACAAGCGGGCGGTGAGCCACGACCGGGCGCTGGACATCCTCTCCATGGAGGCGAAGGAGGGGATGCTCGACCGGGATCTGCTGGAGACCTTCATCGAGGCCGGGGTGTTTCACGCCGTGGCAAGGGACCGATAAGGCGGGAAACGGCGGAACGGCTACTGAAGGCTGCGAGCTATCGGCTGAGAGCTGTCAGCTAACGGCAACTGCGCACAGACGGATCTTTCCGGGTTGCGGGACGGCGCCTTCCCGGCGCTGTTGCTGTTGGCTGACCGCTGATAGCTCATAGCTCACAGCCTTCTGTTGGGGTGGGGTAGCCGCGGCTATTGCGCCGACGCGGGCGCGCCCGATATTGGTTATCAGTTTTTTGATACCCCCGCCTATCCCCTGCATGTACTCCACCTGCATCCACTGCAACGCGAAGCTCGGGGCCAACGAGGTCATCGAGATCTTCCCCGTCGGGCGCCGGCTGGCCTTCGACGCGGCCAGGGGGCGGCTGTGGGTCGTCTGCCCCAAATGCCACCGGTGGAACCTGACGCCGCTGGAAGAGCGCTGGGAAGCCATCGAGGAATGCGAGCGGCAGTTCCGCGGCACCCGGCTCCGCGCGTCCACCGACAACATCGGGCTGGCGAAGGTCCGCGAGGGGCTCGAACTCGTGCGCGTCGGCAAGCCGCAGCGGCCCGAGATGGCGGCGTGGCGGTATGCGCGGGAGTTCAAGCGAAGGTGGGTGACCGTCGGCCTGCCGCTGACGGGGGCGGCCGTCGTGTTCACGGGCGCGCAGGCGCTCAATATCGCCGAGCTGTTCAGCCCGGTCCTCGTGTGGTCCGTGCTCGGGGCGGCCGTCGGCGCCACCGCCCTCACGCTCGCCAGGGGTTTTCGAGCCCGCGTCGCGCAGCCGGACGGCACCATCGCCACGCTCTCGGCGAAGAATATCTCGGAAGTCCTGCTGCTCCCGGCCGGCCCCCGGGGGTGGGCGCTTCAATACGATGGGCCCGCCGGTCCGGTCACGAGCGAGGGTGCGCCGGCGCGCCACGCGCTGCGCGCCATTCTCACCGCGCAGAATTTTCAGGGAGCGCGCGGCTCCCGGATCGCGCGCGCGGTCGACCAGCTCGACCAGGCCGGAAGCTCCGACACCTATATCGAGCGGCTGGCCCGCGCCGCGAGTCGCGCCGGCGAGTCGAAGATCCACTGGCTCGGTCCGGACGTCACGCTCGCGCTGGAAATGGCCCTCCACGAGGAGACCGAACGCCGCGCGCTGGACGGTGAATTGGATGCGCTCGTCCAGGAATGGGAGCTGGCCGAGGAAATCGCCGCCATCTCGGACGGCATGATGCTGCCGCCCGCGGTGCTGGCGCGCTTCAACGACCTCGCCAGCCGGGCGCCGCGATGACCCTTTCGCGGCTCCGCGCCCGGCTCAATCAAGCCGCCCCGCCGCTCGACCCTCCGCCCACCCCAGAGGAACTCGCCTGGTGGGAGGTGGAAAAGAAGTCGGTCCGACGAAAGCACCGGGTCAGGTACATGCTGCTGATGGCCGCACCGTTCTTCGTCGGCATCATGCTCAGAGACGCAGCCAGCGAGTCGCTGGCGCATCGGCTCTTGCAGGCGACCGTGACCTCCTTGTTTCTCGCGATCGGCGGTGAGGCGGCCACGTGGGGCACCGTCCGCGAAGCGCGCCTGCGCGCCTCCGTGGTCGGCCACCGGATTCGCGAAAACCTCAGACGCGAAGCCGAACTCGCGCGCGTCGAATCCGCCGACCCCGCCCCTGCCGATCGGGAGTAGGATCTTTCCCGGCGCCGTTGCGGGTAGCTGACAGCTGTCAGCTCACAGCTCACAGGTTTCTGTTGCAGTTGCGCCCCTTCCCGCCGTTACCCGTACCCTCCGCCCCCGGGCGTCTCCACCGTCACCACATCCCCCGCCTTGAGCTCGATCCGGCACTTCGCCGGTATCGTCTCCCCGTTGAGCGAATTCCGCCCGTGCCGTCCCTCGCCGCCGCCGGCCGCGCCGTGCGGCGCCGTCCGCCGCCGTTCGGTGAGCAGCGTGACCGTGCACCGCTCCAGCGCCCGGTACCGCCGCACCACTCCGTCTCCGCCCCGGTGCGTCCCCGTGCCGCCCGATCCGCGCCGCACCGCGTACTCCTCGATCCGCAGCGGATACGCCGTCTCCAGCGACTCGATCGGCGTGTTGAGCGTATTGCTCATCCCCACATGCACCGCGTCGGGCCCGTCGTCCTTCGCGCTCGCCCCCTGCCCGCCCCCCAGCGTTTCGTAGAACGTCCACCCGGCGCCGCCGAAAGTGATGTTGTTCATCGTCCCCTGCCCCTGCGCCGCCACCGGCACGCCGGCGTTCGCCAGCGCGAGCATCAGCGTGTCGGTGATCCGCTGCGACATCTCCACGTTGCCCCCGGCCACGGCCGCCGGCCAGCGGGCGTTCAACGCGCAATCGTCGGGCACGATCAGTTCGATGGCCCGCGCGATGCCCTCGTTGGTCGGCACGTCGTCGTCGAGCAGGGTCCGCAGCACGAACACCGCCGCCGCCCGCGTGACGGCGATGGGACAGTTCACGTTCCCGCGGACGCTCGGCGAACTGCCGGTGAAATCCAGGCGCAGCGTGTCGCCCACCGCCTGGGCGCGCACCACCACGGGCACCGGATCCTCGGTGACGCCGTCGCCCTCCAGCGCGTCGCGCGCGGTGCTGTCCAGGGCGCCGAGCGCGGCGATGCGAGCCCGCGCCCGCGTCTCCGTGTAGTCGAGCACCGCATCCGCGGCCGCCGCCACCCGATCCGCGCCCTCGCGCGCCAGCAGCGCCCGCCACCCAGCCGCGCCCGCCGCGCACGCCGCCAGCTGCGCCCGCAGGTCGCCCCGCCGCTCGTCGGGCGTGCGCACGTTGGCGAGAATGAACTCCAGGATCATCTCGTCCAGCGTCCCCTGCGCCACCAACCGCACCGGCGGAATGATCAGCCCTTCCTGCACCAGCTCCGTCGCGCCCTGCGGCATGCTGCCCGGGCTCATCCCCCCCACGTCGGCGTGGTGCGCCCGCACGGCCGCGTACCCCACCGTGCGGCCGCCGTCGGCAATCGCCTCGACGAGCGTGAGGTCGGGCAGGTGCGACCCGCCCCGATAGGGATCGTTGAGGATGAACACGTCGCCGGGCGCCGGACGATGCGCCATCACCGCCCGCACCGACTCCGGCATCGCGCCGAGATGCACCGGGATGTGCGCCGCCTGCGCCACCATCCGTCCCCGTTCGTCGAAAAGCGCCGCCGACGCGTCGCGCCGCTCGCGGATGTTCGGCGACAGCGAGCTGCGCACGAGCACCGTGCCCATCTCCTCGGCGATCATCGCGAAGGCGTTGGCCATCACGCTCAGTTCGAGGACGTCGAATTCGCTCATCGCGCGCGCTCCAGCATCCAGCCGCCCATGGGCAGCGCCGTCGCCTTCCATCCGGCCGACACCAGCATCGTCGCGTCGGGCAGCACCACGGACGCCGGCCCGGCGATGGTCACGTCGCAGGGACCGCCGCCGTCGGTGAACGACCCGGCATTCCAGCCCGGCGCACCGGCGCGCATCAGGCGCACGGTGCGCGGCAGGTCGCTCACCACGCACCGGGCGCTCACGATCTCCACGTCCACCGGCAGATCGAAGCCCACGCGCGAACGGTGCAGCGCGGCGAACCGGTCGCGAATCGCCGCCGGCTCGTCGCCCGGCGTGGCCGGAACGTCCAGCTCATGCCCCTGGCCGACGAAGCGCGCCCGCAGGAACCAGGCGTGCGACCAGCCCAGCTCCGCCTCGCAGCGCGCTTCGGCCCGCCGCATGGCCGCCGAGAGCATGTCGGCGTCGGTCTCGCCCGCCCGCGCCATGACGCTCACCATTCCCTCGCGGCGCTCGGCCGTCATCGCCAGACCGAGCGCGCTCAGCACACCGGCATGCGGGGGCACCAGCACCTTCGCCGCGCCCACGATTTCGGCCAGCCCGCAGGCGTGGAGCGGCCCGCCGCCGCCGAAGGCGACGAGCGCGCACTGCCGCGGATCGACCCCGCGCTCCACGCTCACCCGCCTGAGCGCGCGCGCCATCGTGGCGTCGGCCGTAGCGATGATGGCCCGCGCCGTGTCTTCGGCGCTGCGGCCGAGCTTCTTCGCGATCGCCTCGACGCCGGCGCGGGCGCCCTTCACGTCGAGCTGAACGCCGCCGCTCATCCGCGCGGCGCGGATGTTGCCGAGCATCACGTGGGCGTCGGTGACCGTGGGTCGCGTGCCGCCGCGCCCGAAGGCGATCGGGCCGGGCACCACGCCGGCGCTGCGCGGGCCGACGCGCAGCGCGCCGCCGTCGTCGATCCAGGCGATGCTCCCGCCCCCCGCCGACACGGTCTCCACGAGCACGCGCGGCAGCGCGATCGGCACGCCCGCCACCTCGCCGCCCGGCTCCACCAGCGGTTCGCCGTCGAGAATGAGGCCGACGTCGGCGCTGGTGCCGCCGATGTCGATGGTGAGCGCCCGCGAGAGCCCGGCGGCGCGGAGGACGGCGGCGGCCCCCACCACGCCCCCGGCCGGCCCCGACAGCGCCAGCTGCGCGGCGCTCGACGACGCATCGGCGGCCGTGCGCATGCCGCCGTTGGAGGTCATGACCCCCAACGCCGGCAGCGACATCGCGCGCAGGCGCTCGGCGAGCCGGCGCACGTAACGCGCCACGCCGGGACGCAGATACGCTTCGGCGACGGTGGTGGTGGTGCGCTCGTACTCGCGGATTTCCGGGAACACGTCCGAGGAGCAGACGACGTCCACACCGGTCATCCGGGCGCGGAGCGCGGCGGCCAGCGCCTGCTCGTGCGACGGGTCGCGATAAGCGTGCAGCAGCCCGACGGCGATGATGGCGGGCTCGAGCGCCTGAACGCGGTCCACCGCCTCGGTGATCGCCGGCGCCAGCAGCGGCCGGAGCACGCCATCGGGCCCCATCCGTTCGTCCACCGGCACCACGTGTCCGGCGCTCACCAGGGGCGACGGATGGTGCCGCGTGAGGTCGTACAGCGACGCACGCACCTGGCGGCGGAGTTCGAGCAGGTCGGTGAATCCCGCCGTGGCGCAGAGCACCACGCGGGCGCCGGCGCGCTCCAGCAGCATGTTGGTGGCCACGGTGGTGCCGTGCACCACGCGCGACACGTCGGCGCGGCCGAGTTCGCGCAGCGACGCCTCCACGCCCACGCTCTGGTCGGCGGGGGTGCTCAGCACCTTGCGCGTCTCCACCGCGCCGTCCGCGTCGATGGCGACCAGATCGGTGAACGTGCCGCCGACGTCGATGCCGACCGAGGCGCTCATGCGGCGCGCCTCGCGTGGCCGCGGCGGCTCCACCAGTCGCGCCCCACCAGCGCCAGCGTCACCGCCACCGAGAGCAGCCCCACGAAGTCGCCGAGCAGGTCGAACGGCGTGCGAGCGTCGCTCGTTTCGAGCGCGTAACTCTCCGCCGCCGGCTCGAAGATCGGCGTGGCGGCGCGGATGCGGCCCAGCGGATCGATCCACCCCGAGATGCCGGTGTTCGCGGCGCGCACGATGGCCGTGCGGTTCTCGATGGCGCGCAGCACGAGGTGCGAGTAGTGCTCGTAGGGCGCCACGCTGTGCCCGAACCAGGCGTCGTTGGTGATGTTGATGAGAAAGTCGGCGCCGTCGTTTCGGTACTGGCGCGACTCGAGCGGGAAGATGGATTCGTAGCAGACCAGCACACCGAACCTGCCGAACGGCACGTCGTAGACGGTGGGCCCGTCGCCGATGCCGAAGCCGCCGAAGTACTGTCCGGCCCAGGCGAACCAGCGGGGATTCAGGAAGGGCACGCGCTCCACGATCGGCACCAGCCGCCGCTTGTGATAGATCGGCTGCGTCACGCGCCCGTCGCCGTCCACGAGCATCGCGGCGTTGAAATAGTCGTAGTCGGTGCTGGAGCGCACGGTGAGGTCGATCATGCCGGTGAGCAGCGGCGTATTGGAAGAGGACGCCAGCGCGCGCAGCGTGTCCGTCCACGCCGGATGCCGGTACAGATAGTCGTTGAGCGTGGCCTCGGGCCAGACGACGAGCTGCGGGTGGTCCTTGGATTCCGCCTCGTGCGTCCCCCGGGCCATCACATTTATGATGTTCGCGATGCTGGTCGAGTCCCACTTCTGGTCCTCGGCGATGTTCGGCTGCACGATGCCGACGCTCCCCAGCGGCCGCAGCTTCACCGTGTGCATCCGCCACTCGCCGTAGCCGGCCACCGCGCACACCATCGCGACGATCGCCGCGCCGCGCATCACGTTGGTGCGCCGCCTTCCGCGCTCGAGCCACATGTCCGCCACCAGCCCGTTGGTGAGCGCAATCCAGAAGCTCACCCCGTGCACGCCGCTCAGATCGGCGATCTGGACCAGCACCGGCGTGTGCGTCACGCCCAGTCCGAGCGGCAGCCAGGGAAAGGCGAGGTCGGACATGTGATTGAACGCCATCTCCGACGCGACCCAGACGAACGGCAGCAGCGCCGCCATCGGCCAACGGGTGATGCGCCGGGCCGCGAGCAGCGCGCCGCCCGTAGCCGCCATCGTGACCGTGATGACGACCAGCGCCCCGAGGTACCCCAGGATCGCCAGGTTGGTGAAGATGAGGAGCGCCGTCACCAACCAGTACAGCGTGGACCCGTAGGCCAGGATCGAGAACCACATGCCGAGCCGCACGCCGCGCCACGCGGAATCGCCGGCGTCGGCGGCGCGAGCGACGGCCACCGCCAGGGGCACCAGGCAGACGAACACCGGCCCCACCAGCCGGAAGGGCGGGAACGCGAAGAAGAACAGCAGCGCCGACAGCGAGGTTGCCGCGAGATCGCCGCGCGTGGGGCGGAACAGGCGGGTCGTCACAGCAGGATTTCGTGCCCCTCGTCGGCCGACCGGTAGATGGCCTCGACGATCCGGTGCAGCGTCACCTGGTCGGCCGGCGGCTCGTAGGGGGCGTCGCCGCGGACGACGGCCAGAAAGTGCGCCAGCTCGGCGCGGTACGACTGGATGAACGGGCTGTCCCGCCCCGCCGCCCCGCTGGGCGACACGTCGAACGGGCGGCCGTTCAGCTCCTTCATCACGCGCAGCGGCGAGAGCCGCGCGCTGCCCGCCTCCGCGAGCACCTCAAACCACCACCGCTCTTCGGGCCCCACGTAGGCCCCCGACACGTCGAAGGCGCAGGAGACGCCGTTGACACATTCCAGCTGCACGAGCATCTGGTCTTCTACGGCTGCCGCGCCCGCCCGCCGGTGCATGTACGCGGTCACCCGGCGGGGCTCTGGAAATTCGCCCAGCCAGAGCGCCAGATCGAGCAGCGGAATGCCATAGTCGAAGAACGCCCCGCCCCCGGACTCCGGCCGCCGGAGCCGCCAGCCGGCGTCGGGACGCCGGAAGTGATAGGCGCCGGCGCGCACCGCGCTCACCGGCCCCAGTTCGCCCACCCGCAGAAAGCGGTCGAGCGCCTGCACGTCGGTGCGGAACCGGTGGTTGTTGGCCACCATCACATAGCGTTCGGCGCGCTCGGCGGCGGCGAGCAGCCGTTCGATGCCGCGGGCCGACAGCGCCAGCGGGCGCTCGCAGAGCACGTGCTTGCCAGCCGCCAGCGCGCTCAGCACGTGCGGCTCGTGCAGGTGGTTGGGCGTGGCGACCACCACGGCGTCGATCTCCTCCACCTCGAGCAGATCCTCGACGTCCTCGACCACGTCGGGGATGTCGAACCGCTCGGCCAGCGCCTGCGCCTTGGCGCGGTCGTTGTCGCAGATGGCGGCCACCCGCGCCCCGCGCATCTTGCCGAGCACCGGCAGATGCGCCAACTGGGCGATGGCACCGGCCCCCACGAGGCCGATCCTCACCGGGTCCGAATTTTCGCGAGTCTCTCCCATCGTCAGCCGATCCTATTGCACGACGCCGAGGGCCGTGCCGGGATAGTAGGTCCGCAGGATCGTCCGGAAATCCTGTCCGGCCCGCGCCCGCCCGATCGCCCCCCACTGGCACATCCCCACCCCGTGGCCGTATCCACGGCCATCGAGCACCACACGCGTCAGCGCGCCGTTTTCGCCGCGCTCGACAGCGAGGGAAAAGTACGTGCTGTTCAGAATCTCGCCACCGACTTTCCGCAACAAGTATCGCATGTCGTTCCCGCGCAGGGTGAACGAACCGGCCGTCGTCTGCACATTCAACGTCGCCACGCGCCCCGATTCGGTGCGATTCGTCACCGCCAGGTCGCGCACCAGCCCCGGCTCGCCCCCGGGGACGGCCACGTACAGGCTGAGGTACCGCGCCACCGCCCCGTTCAGGTCGCTCCCCGTGAGCGTGCGGGTCCACGCGAAGCGCGGCGAGATGTCACAGTAGTAACGGTTCGTCCCCGGAATCAGGTCACTCACGGGGCGCAGGTAGGGCACGGTCGGGCTGTGCCACACCTCCTCGGCGCCCGCCGTCTTGCCGCCGCACGTCGAGTGGTAGGGCGCGTTCACCACGCGTCCGCCGTAGATCACCACGATGCCGTCGGTGGCCGCCACGGCGGCGTTGCTCACCGGCGTCTCGGCGTCCACGCCGCCGTACACCTGGTCGCCGACGCCCGCCGTGAGGTCGTAATCGAGGCCCGCGACGTCGGTGAGATGGGTGTAGGCGTAGCTGCGCGCCGAGACCGCCTGCGCCTCGATGGCCGCCGAGTCGCCGGGGGTCCGGTCGCCGATCTCCAGCGGCACCACGCCGCGCAGATATTCCTCCACCGGCAGCGTCTCGATCACCTGGAGCCCGAAGTCGGTGCCCACGAGCCGCAGTTCACCGTGGTATCGCTTGCCGTCCACGAGCATGAGTGACGCGGGATCGTCGGCACGCGCCACCATCGCCCGCCGCTTCCACACCGTCGGCTTGCCGTCCGGACGCACGGCGCGCACGTCGGCACCGTTGTGCTGCACGCGCCAGCTCTCCCCGGCGGCGCCCCGCTCCACGAACGACTGCCCGTCGGCCTCGTAGAATCGCCAGGTCCCGGTGGACGAGATGCGCACGGACGACGCCGTCGTGTTCAGCGCGACGCGGATCATGTGCGGCGCGACGCCCTGCGGGGCCGGCACCCGAAGCAGCCCCGTGCCCAGGCCACCGGCGTCCGGGTCGGACGGGCGGCCGTGCATGACCGTGGAACACGCGAGAAGGGCGCCGAACGCCAGCGTCCCGACCCGTTTATCCACGCGCCGCCCCGAGCGCCGCATCCATGCGGTCCAACGCTTCGGCGACGTCGGCGTCCCCGTGGGCAGCCGACATGAACGCCGCCTCGAACGGGGACGGCGCGAGATACACGCCGCGCGCCAGCGCTTCGTGGAAGAACCGCTTGAACAGGTCGGTGTCGGACGTGCGCGCGTCGGCGAAGTTGCGCACCGGTTCGGCGCGGAAGAAGAATCCCCACATCGACCCGGCGTGCTGGGCATTGAAGGGCACGCCGCGGCGGGCGGCGATCTCGCGCATGCCCTGCACCAGGTGGGCCGTGCGGGTTTCGATCTTCGCGTGGAGGTCGCGCGTGAGCATGGCGAGTGTCGCCAGCCCGCCCGCCATCGCCAGCGGGTTGCCGGAGAGCGTGCCGGCCTGATACACCGGCCCCGCGGGAGCGACCTCTTCCATGAGGTCCGCGCGGCCGCCGTACGCCGCCACCGGCAGGCCGCCGCCGATCACCTTGCCGAGCGTCGTGAGGTCCGGCGTGACGCCAAACCGCTCGCGGGCGCCGCCGGGCGCGATGCGGAAGCCCGTCATGACCTCGTCGAAGATGAGCACCGCGCCGTTGGCGTCGGCCAGCTTGCGCAGCGCCGGCAGGAAACCCGGGTCGGGCGGAATGAACCCGGCGTTGCCCACCACCGGCTCGACGATGATCGCGGCGATCCGGTGCCCCTGCTCGGCCATCAGCCGCTCGACCGCCTCGACGTCGTTGAACGGCGCCACGAAGGTCAGCTCGGCCAGCGCCGCGGGCACGCCCGGCGAGTTGGGGAGGCCGAGCGTGGCCACGCCCGAGCCGGCCCTGACCAGGAACGAATCGGCGTGGCCGTGATAGCAGCCGTCGAACTTGAGAATGCCGTCGCGACGCGTGTGGGCGCGGGCCACACGCACCGCGCTCATCGTGGCCTCGGTGCCGCTGGACACGAAGCGCAGGCGCTCCAGGTGCGGCATCCGCTCGCGGATCAGTTCGCCGAGCCGCAGTTCCAGTTCGGTGGGCATGCCGAAGCTCGTGCCGGCCGCCATTGTCGCTTCGAGCGCGTCGAGCACCGCCGGGGGCGCGTGGCCGAGCACCAGCGGCCCCCACGACAGCACGAAGTCGATGTATTCGTTGCCGTCGGCGTCGAACAGCCGGCACCCCTCGCCCCGCGCCGCCACCACCGGCGTGCCGCCCACGCCGCCGAAGGCGCGCACCGGTGAATTCACGCCGCCGGGGAAGATCTCCCGCGACCGGCGCATGATCTCCGTGGATTTCGCGTCGCGCGTCATCGGCCGAAGCTCCCCATCGAGGCCATTGCGGCGAGCGGCAGTTCGCGCCGCCGGACCGGCGCCGCGGCCGGCACCGAGACGACGCCGACCACCGACGCCTGGAAGTCGTAGTCGTCCACGCCGTCGATGCGGACGTCGAGCAGCGCGCCGGGTGCTCCGGCGCCCGCGGGCAGCCAGGTCACGCCGTCGATGTCGTCCGCCTGCCAGATCGTGCGCGCCTGCACCGCGCCGTCCTCATGGACGCGATCGATCATCGCCCGCGCCGTGCGGCCGATGCGGGCCTCGTAGCGCTCGCCCGTGACCAGCCGCTGCAGTTCGTTCAGGCGCTCCAGCCGCTCCTGCTTGAGCGATTCCGGCACGTCGTCGGTCAGCTCGGCGGCGCGGGTGCCCTCCTGGGCCGAATACGTGAATGCGCCCACGCGGTCGAACTGCACCTCCTCGAGCAGCGCCAGCAGCGTAGCGAAGTCCTCGTCCGTCTCGCCCGGGAACCCGACGATGCAGGTGGTGCGGATGGCGACGTCGGGCACGGCGGCGCGGATGCCGGCCACGCGCTCGCGGATGGTCGCGTTGCGCTCGGGGCGCCGCATGCGCGCCAGCACGGCGTCGGCGCCGTGCTGGATGGGCATGTCCACGTAGGGCACGATGCGCGGCTCGCGCGCCACGAGGTCGAGCAGCGCCGGCGTGAGCCCCGCCGAGTAGACGTAGAGCATGCGGATCCAGGGGATGGACGTCTCCCGTACCAGCGCGTCGAGCAGCTGCGGCAGCTGGACGCCGTCGCGGACGTCGCGCCCATAGTGGGCCAGGTCCTGGGCCACGAGGTTGATCTCGCGGGCGCCCTGCGCTTCGAGCAGCTGCGCCTCGTGCACCACGTCGGCCAGCGCGAACGACCGGTGCCGGCCGCGCATGAGCGGAATGGCGCAGAAGGCGCACCCGTGGTCGCACCCCTCGCTGATCTTGAGGTAGCGGACGTGGGGAATCTGGCCGGTGAACAGTCGCACGCCGGGGTGCGGCCGCGGCGCGCCGTCGATGAGCCCGCGCGCCTCGAGTTCGGGGATCAGCCGGTCCATCTCGGCGGCGCCGAGGAAAAGGTCCACCTCGGGGAGCTCGGCGGCGAGTTCGTCCTTGTGGCGCTGGACCATGCACCCCACGGCGACCACGGCGCGGGCGCTGCCGCGGCGCTTGTACTCGGCGGCCTCGACGATGGCGTCGATGGACTCGCGCTTGGCGGCGTCGATGAAGCCGCAGGTGTTGATGACGATGACGTCGGCCTGCTCGGCGTCCTCGGCGAACTCGGCGCCGCGGTCGGCGAGTTGGGCGAGGTAGCGTTCGGAGTCGACGGTGTTCTTGTCGCAGCCCAGGGTGATAAACGAGACTTTCACGGGGGGAAAGCTAGTGCGCTTTCCGTCATCGGGGCAGTTCGACCGGAGGTCGGTAGGTCGGTAGGTCGGTACGCTACCGATAATTGCCGAACTTCAACTCCACGCCGAAGTCCTTGCTCCGGAGGAGCGCCATGGCGTCCTGAAGGTCGTCCTTTGACGGCGAGCTCACGCGGACCTGGTCGCCTTGGATCGCGGCCTGCACCTTCTTGAGCTTGGCCTCTTTGATTGCCGCGGCGACCTTCTTTGCCGTGTCGCCGTCCAGCGACGTCTTCAGTTTGATGTCCCGGTGGACCGTGTCTCCGCCGGCCGGTTTGATCTCGCCAATGTCGAGGTTCTTCACCGGCACGCCTCGCTTGATGAGTCGCGTTTGCACCACGTCGAATAGCGACTTCATTTGGAAGTCGCTGTCCGCCACGAGAACGAGCACGGCTTCGGCGCGCTTGAATTCGATGGTCGCTTTCGAACCCTTGAAGTCATATCGTTGCGCAATTTCCTTCTGGGCTTGGTTGACCGCATTGTCGACCTCCTGGAGGTCAACGCCGGTCGTGACATCAAAGGAATTCGTAGTGGCCATGGTTGGGGAAGTCGGTAGGTCGGTAGGTCGGTAGGTCGGTAGGTCGGTAGGTCGGTAGGTCGGTAGGTCGGTAGGTCGGTAGGTCGGTAGGTCGGTAGGTCGGTAGGTCGGTAGGTCGGTAGGTCGGTAGGTCGGTAGGTCGGTGATTGCAGGATGCAACGAAATGATGAGGCCCGCCAGCCCATGGTACCATGGGCTTTGGAAAGCCGTTCTGTCCTTTCGGCATGCAGAATCCCGCAAATCTCGAGGTCACACGCGAGGCCCTGACGCTCGCCGTTTTCACGTACCGGTTTACCGCCACCTTGCCGGCCACGGAGCGTTTCGAACTCTCGGCTCAGATGCGCCGCGCGGCAATCTCAGTGGGCGCGAATATCGAGGAGGGGTGCGGCCGGCGGGGCAATACCGCGCTCGTTTCGTTCTTGCACATCGCCCTGGGCTCTGCGGGCGAGTTGGGATTCCAGGCCCGAGTTGCAACGGAGTTGGGACTTGGGAGCCAGGAGGCCTGTGCCGCGCTTGCCGGACAAGCGGCTCGTGTCAGGCGAATGCTGGCACGCTTGATCTCCACTCTTCGGCGGCGGCCCGACCGACCGAAGGAGGAATGGCGGACCTAGCCGCCGTTTCCGGCCTACCGACCTACTAGCCCAAATACGACTCCAACGCCCGCGCCCGCGACACATGCCGCAGGCGCGACAACGCCTTCTCCTTGATCTGCCGCACCCGCTCCCGCGTGATCCCCAGCAACGCTCCGATCTCCTCCAGCGTCATCGGCTCCGCCTTGTCGCCCAGGCCGAAGTAGAGGCGCAGGATCTTGGATTCGCGCTCCTTGAGGTGCGAGAGCGCCTCCTCGATCGACTCCGTGAGCGCCTTCTCGAAGGTCTGCTCGTCCGGCGTCGGGTTGAGGTTGTCGGGCAGGTAGTCGAGGAGCTTGTTGTCCTCGCCGGGCGTCATCGGCGCGTCGAGGGAGAGGTGGGTCTGCGAGATGGACATCGTCTTCGCGACCTCTTCCTCGGTGATGTCCATCCCGTCGGCGATCTCGGCGTGGGTGGCCTCGCGCCCCAATTCCTGCAGCAGCACGTTGGCCCGCTTGCCGATCCGGTGCAGCGTGCCGGCGCGGTTGAGCGGCACCCGCACGATCCGCGACTGCTCGGCCAGCGCCTGGAGGATGGCCTGCCGGATCCACCACACGGCATAGGAGATGAACTTGATCCCCTTGGTCTCGTCGAACTTGTGGGCCGCGCGGATCAGCCCGAGGTTGCCCTCGTTGATCAGGTCGGAGAGCGACACGCCCTGATTCTGGTACTTCTTGGCCACGGAGACGACGAAGCGCAGGTTCGAGCGGACGAGCTTGTCGAGCGCTTCCTGGTCGTGCTTGCGGATGCGCTTGGCGAGCTCCACCTCCTCTTCGCGGGAGATGAGGGGGTAGGCGCTGATGTCGCGCAGGTACTGATCGAGCGACCCTTCCTCGTACGACGTCTTCTTGGGGCCAGGCGTGGGCATACGAACGACGACTCCTGGTAGCGACCAACTCCGGCGCTTAGGCGCGCCGCCCGGGCTGGACTGCGAAAGGTGGGATCACGACATCAGCGCACGAACTCGCCCAGCCGCTTCCAGCGGATGTGGCTCACCCAGGCGAGTGCCTGGTTCGAGTCCGGTGCATAACTGTAATAGATCAGCAGGGGCCGCCCGGTGACAAGGGAGTCCGGCACGAAACCCCAGTAACGGCTGTCCAGCGAATTGTCGCGATTGTCGCCCAGCACGAAGTAATGCTTCGGCGGAACGACCAGCGGCCCCCAGTTGTTGCGCGACGGGTGGTAGCTCGGGGCGGCATTGGCGCTCCGCACCAGATAGTCGCGCTGCCAGTCGAATTCCTCGCCCGACGGATCGATGGCGGGATCCTCGCGCCGCACGTACGCCTCGGAAACGCTGTGCCCGTCCCGGATCAGCACGCCGTCGCGCATGGCCAGCGTGTCGCCGGGCAGCCCCACGAGCCGCTTCACGAAGTTCTGCGTGGGGTCCACGGGGTAGTCGAACACGATCACATCGCCGAACTTCGGCCGCTCCAGCGCCGGCAGCCGCTCGTGCGTGAACGGCACCTCGGCGCCATAGGCGAGCTTGTTCACGAGCAGGAAGTCGCCGGGCAGGATGGTGTTCTCCATGCTGCCCGTCGGAATGTGGAACGCCTCGATGAAGAACGTGCGGATGACGAGGAAGAGGGCCACCGAGATCCAGAAGATCTTGGTCCACTCCCAGAGGAAGGCGAGCGGGCGCGATCCGCCGTTCGCTTCCCGCAACGCGTCAAGGCGCTGCTCCGGCGTCACCGTGCGAGACGGGCCGGCCGGCGTGGCGGAGGATTCGGTGTCGTTCACTTCCATACGGTCCGTGGTCCTGCTCCTGCGCGAGTCGAGGCCGGTAGGGGGATGGATGGGAGGGGCCGGCGCGCGCGTGCTGCCGTGGGAGAACACTGTGGAATTAAGCGGGCCGGGCACGGGATGCAAGCGGTGCCCGCCCCGCCGCCGCCCGCGCCGCCCGTCGCCATCCTAGTAGTTGTCGATCTGGGCGCGCTGCAGCGCCCCCGAGAAGTCCACGTACCCGACCTTCGTCTCTGAGTAAAACTCGTATACCTCCCAGCCGCCCTCGCGGTGCCCGTTTCCCGTCTGCTTCACGCCGCCAAAGGGCAGATGCGCCTCGGCGCCGATGGTTGGCGCGTTAATGTACGTGATCCCATTGTCCAGTTCGTTCAACGCCCGGAATGCGAGGTTGACGTCGCGCGTGTAGAGGGACGACGACAGGCCGTACTTCACGTCGTTGTTCACCGCGAACGCCTCGTCGGCGCCGTCCACCCGCACCACCGACAGGACCGGCCCGAAGATCTCCTCCTGCTCCAGCCGCGAGCCCGGCTGCACGCGGGCGAAGATCGTGGGCTCGAAGTACCACCCCTTCTCCAGCCCCTTGCCCGTCGCCCGGCGGCCGCCGCACAGCAGGTCGGCGCCCTCCGACTGCCCCACGTCCACGTAATGCTCCGCCTTCCGGACCGCCGCCTCGTTGATCATCGGCCCGACGTCGGTCCCTGCCTGCCGCCCGTCGCCGAGCTTCAGCTTCTTCACCCGCTCCACGAGCATGCCGAGGAACCGGTCGTGTACCCCGCCCTGCAGGATCAACCGGCTCGTCGCGGTGCACCGCTGCCCCGTCGTGCCGAAGGCGCCCCAGAGCACGCCGTCCAGCGCCAGATCCAGGTCGGCGTCGTCGAGCACGATCATCGCGTTTTTTCCGCCCATCTCGAGCGACAGCCGCTTGTGCATCCGCCCGCAGGTCTCGCCCACCAGCTTCCCGGTGTCGGTGGACCCGGTGAAGGACACCAGCGCCACGTCCGGGTGTTCGACGATCGCCTTGCCCGCCTGCTCGCCCAGCCCGTGCACGAGCTGCACCGCCTCGGGCGGCACACCGGCCTCGAGCAGGATCTCGACGAATACATGGCCGGTGTGCGGCACGTCCTCGGCGGGCTTGAACACGACCGCGTTCCCGCACAGCAGCGCCGGGAAGATCTTCCAGGTGGGGATGGCCAGCGGGAAGTTGAACGGCGTGATGATCCCGGCCACGCCGATCGGCCGCCGGAAGCTCATCGCCCACTTGTTGCGCAACTCGCTGGGCACGGTATGCCCGAACAGGCGCCGCCCCTCGGTGGCCGCGTAGTACGCGGTGTCGATACCCTCCTGCACGTCGCCCTTCGTCTCGGTCAGCGGCTTGCCCATCTCGCGGGTCATCAGGTCGGCGATCTCGTCCTTGCGCGTGACCAGGATGTCCCCGGCCCGCCGCATCACGTCGCCGCGCGCCGGCGCCGGCGTCCGCCGCCATTGCTCGAATCCGCGCCGCGCCGACTCCACCGCCCGCTGCACGTCCCGGGCGTCGGACTTGGGAAACAGGCCGATCAGATCGTCCCGGTCCGCTGGATTCCGGTTCTCGAAGTGGCCGCCGCTCGCCGGCGCGACCCAGGCTCCGCCAATGAAGTTCTTGAACGTTGTCGTCATGATCTCATGGTCAAAGATTCCAGCGCCATCACGGCGCCCCTACTTGCACACCCAGCCCGCCGGGTGCTGCAGATCCGCCTTGGCATATCCGATCCGGGGCAGTACCTCCATTGCGCCGAGGACCAGCCCCCAGAGGAGGATTAACAGGGACAGCACGTGCGCGCGAGCCGCACGGTGGCGCCAGGTCCAGACCGCGCTCCAGCCGCCGCTCACGGCCACCACGCCCACCGCCGCCAGATACGCCGCCAGGCCGAAACCGCACCGCGATTCGTACGGCCAGAGCACGATCGCCACGCCCAGCACCACCGAGAGCGTGAGCCGGGCGTACACGCCGAACCCGGCGGTCTCCCGCGCCGGCTTGCCCCCCTTCCTCGCCGGACGGTCGCCGAGCGCGGCGCCGCCCGCCGGCGCCGACGCGGCCCCACGGCCGCGCGGCTCGGCGGCGCGGGCGAGCTCCCGCGGTGCCGGCTCCTCGTCGGGCATCGATTCCAGTTGCTTGTCGATCTTGGCCAGTTCCTTCGACCAGTCGCGTTCGGCCACGGCGGCTCCTTGGCTGGTGTGGGGCGGCGGTCAGCCCGCGTTCTCGCGGCTCAGCCCGTACCGCTCGATCTTCTTGTAGAGATTCGATCGCGGCATCTCCAGGCCGCGGGCCGTTTCGGACACGTTCCAATCGTACTCGCGAAGCTTGGCGAGCAGAAACGCCCGCTCGGCCGCGTGCTTGAATTCCTCGAAGGTGCGGCACTGCAGCACCGGGCCCAGCGCGCCGCCGCCATCCCTGCGGGCGACGCCCGCCGAACCCACCAGCCGCTCCACATCGTCCGCCGCGACCTCGGCCCCGGAGGCCAGGATCAGGAGCCGCTCGATGGTGTTGCGCAGTTCGCGCACGTTCCCCGGCCAGTCGAGCTCCGAGAGGCGCTCGACGGCCCCCGGCGCGATCGTGCGCGGCGGCACGCCTTCGCGCTCCGTGAGCACGGCCGCGAAGTGCGCCACGAGCAGCGGAATGTCCTCCCGCCGTTCGCGCAGCGCCGGCACGTGGATCGGCACCACGTGCAGCCGGTAGAACAGATCCTCCCGGAACCGGCCGGCCGCGATCTCGTCCTCCAGCTTCTTGTTGGTCGCCGAGAGCACCCGCACGGCCACGGCGATGGGCTTCGAGCCGCCGATGCGCGTCACCACGCCGTCCTGCAGCACGCGCAGCACCTTGGCCTGGGCGGCCAGGCTCATGTCGCCGACCTCGTCGAGGAACAGCGTCCCCTTGTCGGCCTGTTCGAACTTGCCGGCGCGGTCGGCCACGGCCCCGGTGAACGACCCGCGCATGTGGCCGAACAGCTCGCTCTCGATGAGCTCGCCGGGAATGGCGGCGCAGTTCACCTCGACGAACGGCTTGGCGGCCCGCGGTGACCGGCGGTGGAGGGCGCGCGCCACCAGCTCCTTCCCGGTGCCGTTCTCGCCGGTGATGAGCACGCGCGCCGGCGTCGCCCCTACCTTCTCGATCTGCTCGATCACGGCGCGAATGGCGCGCGACCTGCCCACGATCTCGTAGCGCGATTCGATCGTCCGGCGCAGCCGCGTGTTTTCCTCGTGCAGCTCGAGGTGCGAGAGCGCGTTCCGCAGCGTCACCAGGATGCGGTCGGTGTCGAGCGGCTTCTCGAGGATGTCGTAGGCGCCGAGCTGCGTGGCCTCCACCGCGGTCTGGATGGTGGCGTGCCCGCTGATCATCACCACCACCGCCGCCGGGTCGAGGTCGCGCAGCCGGCGCAGCGCCTCCAGCCCGTCGATCCCCGCCATCTTCACGTCGAGGAACACGAGCTGCGGCCGCCACCGCTTGTACTCGGCGATGCCGTCGCTGCCGTTGGGCGCGCCCCGCACCTCGTAACCCTCGAACTCGAGGAGCTGCGTGAGCGCGGCGCGAATGCCCTGCTCGTCGTCGATGATGAGAATGCGGCGGCTCATGCCCAGCGCGGCGGGTACCGGTTCATCGTCGAAAGCTACCGGGGCGGGCCGCGCCGGCCAACGACGCCCCGCTCACGGGTGGCCCTTGTACAGCGTCAGACGCCCGTCGGCCACGCGAATGTCCACGAGATACCGGGGCGTCGGGATCGGCAACGCGTCCGCCGACACGGAGTCGAGGCCGGCGCCGCGCGCGATGCGACCGAGCAGCTTCGGGATCACCGCCGCCGGCACCGACAGGGTGCCGAGCTTCACCTGTTTCACCCGGAATTCGGTGAGCCCGGGCCGCACCACGCGGAAGGTGCCGGCCAGCTGCAGCCGCTCCCGGCTGCCGAGCATCGACGCCAGCGGCCCGAGCACGTCGGCGCCCCCGAGATCGTCCAGCTTCACGTCCGCGCGGACGTACAGCTCGTCGCCCACCACGGCGGCCGCCGCGCTGTCGGCGGCTTCAGGCGTGCGGTGGAGCAGCGACTTCATGACGTACGCGGACGCGTCGCCGGCACCGACGTTCTGGAACACCGGCCCCTTCACGCGCCCCAGCGTATCGAGCGCTGCCTGGGCGCGCGCGGCGCCCGCCGGCGTCAGCGGCTGCCAGTCGATCGGAAGGGCCGCCGCCGGGCGCGCGGCGTGGGGCAGGTACGGCGTCCACCGGTCGCGCGCGATCCAGGCGGCGAGGCCGAGCAGGCTCAGCAGCACGAGGCAACCGAGTCGGGCGATGCAGCCCATGGGTCAGTGGTCCCGGAGCGGCGAGGAATGGAGCAGCGCGTACGCCGCGCCCTCGGGGCGAAGCGTGCTGCGCATGAGATCGATGCTGCGGACGGTGACGGCGAACCGGCGGCGGCCGGCCCGGCGCGCCTCGCGCGCCAGGCCGCGGAGCGTCTCCCGCGCCGGGCGATGCCGGACCCGCGCCAGCGTCACGTGCGGCCGGAAGGCGCGTCCCTCGACGGGATATCCCAGCGCGTCGCACGCCACCTCGACGTCGTGGTGCAGCAGTTCGAGCCGCGGGTCGGCGTCCATGCCGATCCATACGACCTGAGGACGCCGAAAGTTCGGAAATGCCCCGAATTCGCCCAGCGACGTCTCGATCGCCGCGAACCGGGGGCCGACGCCGTCCATCGCCGCGGCCAGCCCCGGCACGGCGTCCGCCGGCTGCTCACCGAGGAACTTGAGTGTGAGGTGCAGCCGTGGCGCGTCGAGCCACGCCAACTCCGGGGCCGCCGCGCGCAGCGGTTCCGCCGCCGCGTGCACCGCGGCGCGGAGGTCGGGCTCGAGATTAATCGCGAGGAAGAGACGCACCGGCGGCGGCTGAGGGTGCGGCCGCCGCCGACACGCCGGCCAGTACGTTGAGCGAGCCCGACCGGTAGCCGCGGGGATCGATCTCCACCTGGTCGAATCCGGCGCTCACGACCGCCGCCCGAACGCGCGCCGCCTGCGCCGGCTCCGTCCAGTGGGCCAGTTCCCGGCGGTCGATCTCCACGCGCGCCCGGTCGCCATGGTGCCGCACGCGCAGGTCGCCGGCCACGCCGAGCCGCCGGAGCTCGGATTCGGCCACCTCGATCTGGCGCAACCGCTCCACCGTGACCGCCGTGCCGTAGGGGAGCCGCGACGAGAGGCAGGGCGAGGAGGGTTGCTGCCAGGTGGGGATGCCGCGCACGCGCGACCGCTCGCGGATATCGGCCTTGGTGAGCCCCGCCGCGGCCAGCGGCGAGGCCACGCCGTGCTCGCGCCCCGCGGCGGCGCCGGGCCGGTAGTCGGCCCCGTCGTCGGCGTTCGTGCCGTCGGCCACGACGTCGAACCCGCGGGCGCGGGCCGCGGGAAGCAGGCGCGTCCAGAGTTCGGTCTTGCAGAAGTAGCAGCGGTTCACCGGGTTGGCGGCGTACCGCGGGTCGTGCAACTCGTCGGTGTCGAGCTCGAGGACCGGCACGTCGAAGTCGGCGGCCACGCGCCGCGCGGCCTCCCACTGCGCCGCCGGGTACGACGCGCTGCGGCCGATGATCGCCAGCACGTCGGCGGACCCTAGCGTCTCGACCGCGACGCAGGCCAGGTAGGCGGAGTCGACGCCGCCGCTGAACCCGATCGCTATGCGGCGGCGCGCGCGCAGCCACGCCACCAGCGCTTCTTCGCGCTCGCGGGCATCGGGCGCGGCGGACGGGAGGGAAACCGGCATGTGCGAATTGTAGTTTCCCCCGCCCTCGCCCGGCAGGGCGCGTGGTGGAACGCTTCTCGCGCCGGCGCTTGGTTGAAAGTCTGCTTCATCGAGCCGCCGCCGGCGGCGCGCGACACCATCAGCGCGTCCCGTCCGCCGGGCACAGCGCCTTGATCTGGCTGGCCAGGTACGGCCGCAGTGTGGTCGCGTAATCGAGGAACTGCTGGGCGGCGTCGGGCGCCACGGAACGGCCGGCCGTCAGGTTCTGCTCCGCCTCGGTGAGCGACGAGTCGGCGAGGCGCACGAGGTCACAGCTCTTGGCGGCGGGCCCTTCCGTGGCCGCCGCCTGGCTCACCGAGAGCGCGGAGGCGCCGAGGAGGAAGGCGGCCTGCGGCGAGGGCTCGAGCCGGTTGGCGAGTTCGAGGAACCGGCGCGCCTGCTCGAAATCCCCGCGCTGCTTGGTCCCGTTGGCGCTGGTGAACAGTTCGTTGCCGCGTGCGAGCGCGAATTGAGCGACCGTGGACTTCGCCTCACCGTTGGACAGCGCGTGGTTCAGCGCCGTGAAGGCGCTGTCCGCGCGCTTGAGCGCCAGGTCATAGTCCGCCAGCTGGATCCACCCGTGCGCGATCCGCGGGTTGGCGGCGAGCGCGCGGCGCATCTCGGCGGCCGCCGGCCCCATCGCGCCCTGCGCCTTCAGCGTCTGCGCGGCGATGGCGTGCAGGTCGGCGTCCTCGGGAAACTCGAGCAGTCCGCGCGGCAGCGCCGCTTCGTTCTCGTCGCGCAGCAGCTGCAGGTACAGGGAATACAGCGGCGCGTCGTGGCCGAACTTCGCGACGCCGGCCGCGGCCACCGCCATCGCCTGCACCGGCTGGCTGTCGGCGCGGTAGGCCGCGGCCAGCCGCCGATAGAAGTCCGGGTCGGCCTGCGCCGCCGCGTCGCGCGCCCGCAGCTCCTCGCCGACGGCGATCGCACTCTCCCAATTGGACGTCGCCAGGTGCACCAGCCAGCGCAGTTTGAGCAGCTCCAGATCGTCGGGAAATGCCTTGGTCGCGCGGATGATGATCGGCTCGGCCTCCGCCGCGTTGCGCTCGCGCGAGAGCGCTTCGACGACGGTCCGCAGGAGGCCGTGGTTCAACGAATCGGTGGCCAGCAGCTGCAGCCAGGTCTGCCCAGCTTCCGGCATGTCGCCCCTGGCTTCGAGCGCGCCGGCCAGGTATTCCAGCGCGATCGGGTCGGCCGGCGAGATGGCCAGCACCGCGCGCGAGACCGCCACCACGGAATCCGTATGGCTGTCGGGAAGCCCGAACAGCGCGTTGAGCAGGCAGTCGCGGGCCAGCGTGGCTCGGGGGTACGCGGCCACCGCGCGGGAGGCCGCCTGCGCGGCGGCCGCGTAGTGCCCGTCCCGCACGGCGTTCTCGCACTCCCGCAACGGGATCATCTGGCCGCGGGCGGCAATCGCGTCGCGAGCCACGGCTTCGGCCGCCTGGTCGAGCGACGCCGACTCCGATTCGAGCGGCTGCACCATGCGGACGTCGCGCGGCAACACGATGCGCGCGCTCACCCGGTATCCCGACGCGGTCCGCGCCACGGTGCCGAAGATCTCCTCGTCGGCCCTGAAATGCCGCGAGACATTCTCCTGCTCCGACGGCAGGAGCACCATGTCCTCGTCGTAGCCGGACTTCTCCAGATAGCTGGCCACGTCGCCCGCCGACACCACGCGCACGCCCTTGTTGTGAAAGGCGTCGGCCACCCGATTGCGCACGATGTCGGCGGCGCGGTGCGCGTTGCCGCGGTCGGGGCCGTGAAACGTCGGGACGAGAATCACCTGCGTGACGAATCCGTCCTGCGCGGAAAGCGGCGCGGCGCAGATGAACAGCCCGACGATGAGCGCGAGGGATGGGCGCATGGGAGAGGCCACATAATGCGTGGCGGGACCGGCGCCAGGCCAGTGGGAATACCCGAAGGCGGGACGCGGGGCCGGCGTGTGGCGCCGGCCCCACTCCCTCCAGTGACTAGCGGCGGCCGCCGCCCCCCGAACCGCGTTGCACCCGCATCTGGAACCGGCCGGACCGGCCCAATTCGTCGATGCTCTGCCGGTTGAGCAGATACAGCCGGGTGGTGCGGGCCGCGCCGACGCCCGGCAGTGGCGTGTCGGCAGGGGCGCCGGGGGCGAGCCGTTCCAGCGCGTCGCGTGCGCTGCGCAGCTCGCTCGCGGGCGCCTCGGCGTCGGCAGGCACCCGGTAGAGCGCCTCGGCCGTGGGACGGTCGCCCTCCCGGGCGATGATCGTGGTGAGCGCCGCCGCCGCGGCGGCCAGCCGCTCCGGCGTCGCGGCCGCGCGCGCCATCACGATCAGATTGGGCGAGTCCGCGTCGGGGCGGCGCAGGATGACGACGTCCTGGCCGAAGGGCGCCGAGTCGGTGACGGCCACGGTCACGCCGATCCGGCCGCCGGGCGCGACGCCCGCGGTCTGTGCGAGCACGGCGGCAGGCGCCGCGGCGAGGACGAGCATGGCGCCGGCAAGGGCGCCGAGAGTCTTACGCATGAGATACCTCGTGAAGTGACGGGTGGATGGAGACGCGCGATCAGCAGACCTGCTGGATGTAGCTGTAGACCACCTGCCACGTCTGGCCGTGGTCATATGAGATTTCATATTTAACCAGGAAGTAGGCGCAACCGGTGCCGCCGCCCGTGCCGTTCGACGGATCGAACGGGTCCCCGGCCATCGGATCGCACGGCGAGCCGTCGGAGATGATCTGCTGCGGGCAGGTCGGCGTCGTGACGACCTGCTTCGGGCACTCCGGCTGATTCGCGTAACGGTTGCCGATCGAGGCCGTGACGCTCTGGCCGAAGCGCTTCCATTGAAAGGAGGCGCCGGCCCCGCCGGTGCTGACGGTCGGAATCGGCACGGGGAGTTCGTACCACGCGTAGGCCGACGCCGACGCGTGCACGGTCTCTCCGCAATCCCGGGCGAGCGTCAGAGCCGCCACGCCGCGCACGGTGCCCGTCCAGACCAGACAATCCACCGGCGGCTGCTGAAAACTCATCAGCTCCCCGGCGCACACCGTCTTTTGCCAGAAGTGGCCGTCGTCGAAGCCCTGGGACCACTCGGCAATGTCCGGGCCGCCACCCACGAAGTCGGCGCCGTAGCGCATGTCCAGGTGGGCGTCGGTGCCGTGGTATCCCGCGCTCGCCGACGCGATCGCGTGCGTGCCGTTGACGCTCACCTGGGCCTCGATGCTCATGATCTCGGCCACCAGCCCCGAGAGGTCGGTGGGAGTCGGCGCGGCGTCGCGGGCGGGCGACTCCGGCACGGACGCGGGGCGATAGCCGTCCCACAGCCGGGAGGTATCGACATAGGCCCGCAGGGCTCGATGCCCTTCGGCCGCCCAGCGCGCCGCGGTGTGGCGCACCAGCGTGTCGGCATCGGCGCCGCCGGCGAAGGCGACGTTGCCGCGGCGGCCGGGGGCCAGTGCGGGCGGCGGGGTGGGCGCGCCGCGCGCGGACGGCTCGCGTGACGACTGGGTCGGCGAGCGATCGCACCCCGCTGCCGCGAGCAGCGACGCGCCGAGCACGGCCCAGCCAAGGTTCCGGGTGGTTGTCATTGAGAGTTCTCCTATGGTGAGGGATGAGAAACCCAATGCCGCCCGGTCCGGCAGGGTACGAATGGCGCGAGCGGGCGCCCGGCCCGCCGCTCGCGCCGGAACGGTCAGGGGCCAGGCGCGCACTCCAACGCGAAGCCGGACGCCAGGAGCAGCGGCACGGAGAACGCGGGGAATGCGGGGTAGGACCCCGATTTCAGCACGCCCCAAACGAGCAGCGGGGCCCCGAACGCCGAACGGCCCATCCGCGGAATCGACACCGACGGTTCGACGGGCAGGCGCGTCCAGTGCGGCGCCCCTCCGTCATCGAACATCCCGGTGAAGAGCGCGCGGTCGCTTTGCCGGCGCGCCACGGCGACGATGCGGTTCCCGACCGCCGCGGCCGACAGCGCGTCACCCGGCGCATCGAACGCCAGTCCGGGCACCCGCCGCCAGCTGCGCCCGCCGTCGCGCGAGACGGCGCGAGCAACCCCCGCCCCACCTCCAGAAGGGGCACGCGTGCTGTCCTCGATCCACAGCAGCTGCACACGGCCGTCCGGTGTGTGCAGCGCCCGGATGTCGGCCAGGTACGCCAAGCCGGCGTCCTGCACGAGCTGCGGCGGACTCCACGTCCGACCGCCGTCCGCCGACCGCGCGGCGAACAACCCGTTCGCGATCGGATTCGGTTTCGCGTTGAACATCGACCCGGTGAACGCCACCACGAGCCCGGAATCGGCGGCGTCGATGAGTGCCGCGCCTTTGGGGAGCGTCGAACCGATCGAGACGAGCGCCTGCCGCCACCCCCCGCCGTCGTGCGTCACGACGAGCACGCCAACGGAATCCCCGTTCCGCAGATGCCGCGACACCGGCACCGCGAACGCCGGCTCTCCGCCACTGAATCCGACGTCGGGGTCGGTGCGGTTCCACTCGATCTCCGGCCAGGCGAGGATCTGTTCCGGCTCGCTCCAGCCCGCCGCGCCGTAGCGTGCATGCCACACATCCGTCACCCGGAACATCGATTCCACGCTCGTGTCCGCCGACGCGCCCCAGAACAGGTCCAGCGCCCCGTCCGGCGCGGCGACCGGCCGCGGGGCCAGCATCCGCCGCGTGTGCGGCGGCATGCCGATCAGACGCACGTCCCCGCCCGGCACCGCCACGATGCCGGCCAGGGTGTCAAAGGCGATGCCCGTTCCGGGAGGCAGCGGCGCGGTATCGGCGAACACCGTCGGCGAGCGCCAGACCCACGTGGGCGTTCCAAAGAGCGCGATCCCTCCCCGGAAGGCCACCGGAAAGGGCGCCTCCACGTAGACCGGACGGCCGTCGGCCGTCGTTAGCGGACGGGGCGCGGTCCAACCGCCGGTTGAGCAGGCGGCGGCGGTGCCCTGCGCGGCCGGCGCCCCGAGGGGCGCCGCGGCGCCAATGAGGGACGTGAGTATGATCGCGCGGATCTTGGCGGGGACCGTCGATGGAATGGGCATGAGTCGGGAGCGGGGGTTCGTGGGGCCATGGTACGGCCATCGCGGACTCGGGCCATCATCGAAATCGCGCCGACGCCAGCGGATTCGCGCGTCGGGCCCGCGCTCAGTACGGCTGCGGGGGACATTTCTCCTGTGCGTGGACACCCGTCGCCCCCACCCTTGACGCGCGCTGGCCGCGGGGGCATGGTTCGCGGCCAGCGGTGCACACCGGTCGCTCCCCTCGACCAGAGTCCCGTTTCGCCCCACCAGGGGGATCCCGCCATGCATGCCATCCGCGTTCGAGGCGCCACCGCGCCTCTTTCACTCGTGTTCGCCGTCGCTGCCTTGGCCGTCGCGGTTCGCCCGCTGAGCGCCCAGACCGGCGGCTCGGCCGGCAAGGACTATACGCCGGCCGACGTCAGTTTCATCCAGATGATGATCGTGCACCACGCGCAGGCGGTGGTGATGTCGAACTGGGCCGCGAGCCACGGCGCGCGGCCCGACGTGCGCACGCTGTGCAAGCGCATCGCGCTCTCGCAGTACGACGAGATCGATCTCATGCAGCACTGGCTCCAGGCGCGGCACCTCGGCGCGCCCGACCCGCTCGACATGCTCCACCCGCACAAGGGTCCGGTCGTCGACCGGAGCTCCATGCACATGCCGGGCATGGATATGGGCAGCCAGCCGATGATGATGTCCGGCATGCTCACGCCGGCGCAGATGCGGCAGCTCGACGCCGCGCGGGGCACGAAGTTCGACAGCCTCTACCTCACCGGCATGATCAGGCACCACCAGGGGGCCATCGAAATGGTCGCCGCCCTGTTCGCAACCCCCGGCGGCGGCCAGCAGCCCGAACTGTTCGGCTTCGCCACCGACATCGATGCCGGCCAACGCGCCGAAATCGCCCGCATGCAAGGCATGCTCAACACGCTCACCCCGAGTGCCAAACGATGAGAAACCCCACGCCCGCCCGCCTCCGCTTCGCCGGCTTCACCCTGCTGCTCGGCGCCGCGCTGCCGCTCGCGGCGGCTCCGCTCCGCGCCCAGTCGGACACGAAGGATCCACGCGCCGGCCTCAAGGCCGGCCTGTACGACGCCGGCGTCGCCGCCAAGGGCATGGAACTGGTGGCCCACCGCAACAAGCCCGACGTGTTTCACCCCAACGAGCCAGGCGGGTTGACCTACGCCAACTCCGATTTCGCGTTTGGCGGCCACTACGTGTACCAGGGCAACTTCAGCGGCCTCCAGATCTGGGACGTGAGCAACCCGGCCAAGCCGGTGCTCACCTCGTCGCCGGTCTGCTTCACCGAGCAGGGCGACGTCTCCATCTACGGCCACCTGCTGTTCGTCTCCGCCGAGAACACCGGCAGCCGGCTCGACTGCGCCACCACCGGGATCAAGGACACGGTGAGCAACCAGCGGATCCTCGGCGTCCGCATCTTCGACGTCTCCGACCCCAGGAACCCGAAGCAGGTGGCCGACGTGCAGACCTGCCGCGGATCGCACACGCACACGCTGGTTCCCGATCCCAAGGACAAGGGCGTCGTCTACGTCTACGTCTCGGGACTGGCCCGCGTCCGCTCGCCGAACGAGATGCCGGGTTGCGACGCGGGCGATCTGAGCGATCCCAACTCGGCGCTCTTCCGCATCGAGGTGATCCGGGTGCCGCTGGCGCATCCGGAGCAGGCGAAGATCGTCAGTTCGCCGCGCATCTTCAACGACCTGACGGCGCCGCCCACGCACGGCCTGGCGTACGCCGACACCGCCGGCGGCGCCGGCCAGCGCGGCCGCGGCGGGCGGGGCGGCCGGTTCGGGCCGCAGATTCCGGCCAATGCCTCGGCCGCCGACTCGGCGCGCATCGAGGACCTGTTCTCCAAGTTGATGGCCGCTTCGCGGAACGACCCGGCGACGTTCAAGGCGGTGTCCGACACGCTGGAGAAGATGGGCGTGCCGGTGCGCATTCCGGCTCCGATGCCGCGCGGACTGGGCGGGCCGTCGCAGTGCCACGACATCACCGTGTATCCGGCGGCCGGGCTGGCCGGCGGCGCCTGCTCCGGCTACGGACTCCTGCTCGACATCAGAGATCCCGTGAACCCGGTGCGTATCCAGGCCGTGGCCGACTCCAACTTCTCGTTCTGGCACTCGGCCACGTTCAACAACGACGCCACGACGATGCTGTTCACCGACGAGTGGGGCGGCGGCACGCAGGCCAAGTGCCGTGCCACCGATCCCATCGATTGGGGCGCCGACGCGATCTTCACGATCCGCAACAAGCAGATCAAGCACGTCGGCTACTTCAAGATGCCGGCGGCCCAGACCGTGGACGAGAACTGCGTCGCCCACAACGGCGGGCTCGTGCCCGTGCCCGGCCGCGACATCATGGTGCAGGGCTGGTACCAGGGCGGCATCTCTGTCTTCGACTTCACCGATCCCGCGCACCCCAAGGAGATCGCGTACTTCGACCGCGGCCCCATCGATTCCACGAAGATGGTGACCGGCGGCTTCTGGGCCGGCTACTACTACAACGGCTACATCTACGGCTCCGAGATCGCCCGCGGCCTCGACGTGTTCAAGCTCACACCCTCCGCCGACCTCACGCAGAACGAGATCGACGCCGCGGCGCTGGTGCGCTTCGACCAGTACAATCCGCAGCTGCAGCCCAAACTCGTCTGGCCGGCCGCGTTTCCGGTGGCACGCGCCTATCTGGATCAGCTCGTGCGCGACAAGGGGCTGCCGGCCGCGCGCACCGCGGCCATCAAGACCGCGCTCGACAACGCGCAGAAGGCCACCGGCGCGTCGCGGGCTTCGGCGCTCAAGGCGCTGGGCGCCGATCTCGACAAGGAGGCGGCCGGTGCTGCCGACGCCAGGCGCGTGCGCGCGCTGGCAGGAGTCGTGAAGGCGATGGCGACTTCGAAGACGAACTGAACGATAAGGCAAACCCGGACAGCCTCACGCTGCCCGATCAGACGATGCGAGCCCGGTGCGATTCCGCACCGGGCTCGCATCGTCTTGCCGGCAGCTTCCGCCGCCTGCACAAAGATCCTGACAGCTTTCTTGCCATCCGGCTCCGGGCGGGCCTAACGTGGCCTCACGTAGTGCACATTCCCCGCAACGGAGGTGGCGTGATGGACACGAGACGTGCCGCGGCTGCAGGCATCATTGCCACAGCATCGATGACGGCGCTCCTGATGGTCGAGCCCTCCATTGGGCTGCCGAAGATCGCCATCGGTGAAATCCTCAGCAGCAGCATGTCGGCGGTGTCATCGGTCACGGCCATTGGCGCCGCCGGCGGCTGGGTTATCGACGCCATTCTGGGGATCGCATTCGCGCTGATCTATGCCAGGTATCTGAACGCCCGGCTTCCCGGCGGCGCCATTGCGCGGGGTCTGCTGTTCGGATGCGGGCTGTTCGTATTGGCGCAGCTGATCTTCGCGCCGCTCACCGGCAACGGCGTGTTCTCGGGAGGCGATCTCGAGCTGCTCGCGGGCGGGCTCCTTGGCCACCTCGTCTACGGCGCCGTGGTGGGATACGTCTACGGCAGCGCCCCGCAGCCCCAGACAGCGGCCGCGTAGTCGCGTGCGGCGCGACGGAGGCGCCGCGACAGTCGGCCCCCCACGACGACATGGTTCCATGTAGGGGTCTCCGCCACAAGACGAAGGCAATTCTCCGACTGCGCCACCAAGCCGATGACCGCATAGTGCGCCACGCGGATAATTGATCAATCAACTACTCCGCCGCTCGGCCGAGAGGGGTCATTGCATGCTTCGATTCGCGGGATTGCTCAGTGCAGTTCTTGGCGCCGCCCTGGCAACAACGGCGCCCGCCGTCGCGTGGACCGCGACTGCGCAGCGCGGCGCCAAGGCCGACACCAGCCGGGTCGCCGCCGGCGGCAGTGCCGACGGCGCCAGCGTGACCCCGGCCATGGTGGACGCTGGCCGCGGAATCTTCCACGGGCAGGGCGGTTGTTTCGCCTGTCACGGGACCGCGTTGCAGGGATCCGCCGTCGCCCCTCCCCTCGACAAGAAAGGCAAACCCTGGATCGCCGCTACCGGCGGCACGTACCAGGCGATCTTCACGGTCGTGACCCACGGGGTTCCGGGAACTCTGATGATCGCGCACCCCAATGGGATCAGCGACGCCCTCGCCGCCAAGGTCGCGGCCTACGTATGGGCGGTCAACCACTCAGGAGCGAAACCATGACTTCGCGTTTCAAATATGCGCCGCACACCTCACCGCGCCGTGGATGGGTCCGGCTCGGGTATCTGGCCGTCGTCCTCGCCTCGCTCGCCGGCCCGTCGGTCGCGCGTGCGGCGACGGGGCCCGCTGCCGCCGCCCCCACCCTCGGCGTACGGCCCGATCGCGCGGTGATGAACCGCGCTCTGGGCGCGGCCCTGGCCAGGATCCACGCGAACATCCCGGCCTTCTCGAGGCAGACCGGCCTCGCCTGCAGCGTGTGCCACTACCAGTTTCCGGCCCTTACGCCCTTCGGCCGGATGTTCAAGCTGAACGGCTACACGATGACCGGCCTGGCCGCGATCGTCGCGCAGGCGGACTCGGCCAGCGATCCGAGCCTGAAACTGCTCACCATCCCGCCGATGGCCGCGATGTTCGTCGGCTCGATGTCCAACACCGCGAAGGCCGTGCCCGGCACGCAGAACAATACCGTGCAGTTCCCCGAACAGGCGAGCCTGTTCATCGGCGGCGCGATCACCCCCAACGTCGGCATCTTCTCGCAGTTCACCTACGCCGCCGCCGACGGCTCGTTTGGCGTCGACAACATCGACCTGCGCTACGCGACGCATGAGCAGGCAAACGGAAAGGATCTGCTGCTTGGGTTGACGCTGAACAACAACCCGACGGTGCAGGACGTCTGGAACACCGTGCCCGCGTGGAGCGCGCCGTACATGAGTTCGTCGGTCGCCCCCGGCCCGGTCGCCAGCTCCGTCGTCGAAGGCACGCTGGGACAGGCTGTGGTCGGGCTCGGCGCGTACACCATGTACGACAACCAGCTCTACGCCGAGGTGACCCTCTACCGCTCGGCGCCGCAGGGCGCCGCGCTGCCACTCGATTCGTCAGCCGTGAACACCGCCCAGGGTGCCATCCCCTACTGGCGCGTCGCCTACCAGAAGCAGATGAGCAACGACTACCTGATGCTGGGCACCTTCGGCCTCCACGCGGAACTCTATCCGGCCGGCGTGACCGGGCCCACCAATCAGTACAACGACCTCGGCTTCGACGCGCAGTACGAGCACCCCACCGGCGCCGGCGCGATCATCGGCCACGCCACGTACATCCACGAAACGCAGGATCGCGTGGCCGACGTGACGGCCAACGACCCGGCGGCGGCCAACCAGCACGACAATCTGACGTCCATTCGCGCGAACATCTCCCTCGCCACGTCGCTCAAGTATGGCGCGACGCTCGGGTTCTTCCAGACCAAGGGCACCTCCGACGCCCTGCTCTACCAGCCCGGCGCCGTGGGCGGCAGCGCCACCGGAAGCCCGAACACCCAGGGGCTCGTCGGCGAGGTGACGTACAACATGTGGCAGAACATGCGGGTGGGACTCCAGTACGTGGCGTACTCGAAGTTCAATGGTTCGGGCAGCAACTACGACGGCTTCGGCCGCGCCGCGTCCGACAACAACACGCTGTATCTCTTCACGTGGCTGGCCTTCTGAGATTCTGCTGGGGAAGGCGCACGCGAGCGGTTGAGAAGGAGCGTCGGTAGGATCTCGCGAGGCAACGCGCCTCACTCCACCCGCGGCCTGTAACGTAGCGCCTCCGCCACATGCGGAGGCGCTACGTCGTTTTCCCCCGCCAGATCGGCGATCGTCCGCGCCACCTTGATCACGCGATGGTACGCCCGCGCCGACAGGCGCAACGCGTCGGCGGCGCTCGTCAGCACCGAGCGCCCCTGCCCGGTCAACCCGCCGTGCAGGTCGAGCCACCGGCCGCTGGCGTGCGCGTTGCACGCGACCCCGGGGCGCTCGCGGTACCGCGCGCGCTGCACGCCCCGCGAGCGCTCCACTCGCGCCCGCATCGCCTCCGACCGCTCGCCGTTCACGGGCGACCGCGCGCCGAGATCGGCCGTCGGCACCGCCCCCACCGTGACGTGCATGTCGATCCGGTCGAGCAGCGGCCCCGACAGCCGCGCCCGGTAGCGCTGCACCTCGCTCTCGGCGCACACGCAGGGCTGCCCGCCGCCCGAGCCGAAGTGCCCGCACGGACAGGGGTTCATCGCCCCCACCAGCGTGAACCGCGCCGGAAAGCACACCGCCTGCGCCGCCCGCGCGATCACGACACGCCCGTCCTCCATTGGCTGGCGCAGCGCTTCCAGCACGTAGCGCGGGAACTCCGGCATCTCGTCCAGGAAGAGCACGCCGTGGTGCGCGAGACTCACTTCGCCCGGGCGCGGAATGCTGCCGCCGCCCACGAGCCCCGCGGCGCTGATCGTGTGGTGCGGCGCCCGGAAGGGGCGGTCCGCGCACAGCGCCGCCGTGCCGTTGGTGAGTCCGGCCACCGAGTGGATGGCCGTCACCTCCAACGCTTCGTCGCCGGCGAGCGCCGGCAGAATCGACGGCAGCCGGCGGGCGAGCATCGTCTTGCCGGCGCCCGGCGGGCCAACCAGCAAGACGTTGTGGCCGCCCGCCGCGGCGATTTCCAGAGCGCGCTTGGCGCCCTCCTGCCCCACGACTTCGGAGAAGTCGGCGCGTTCGATCGCCATCGGCGCATCCCGATCGATCGCGGGCGCCGGCAGCACGCCGCCGCGCAGCCACTCCACCAGTTGGGCCAGCGTTTCGGGAGCGCACACGGCGACGCCCCGTACGAGCGCCGCCTCGCCGGCGTTCGACCGCGGGAGCACCAGCGTGCGCCCCTCGCCCCCGGCGGCGACGCGCCGGGCGACGGGAAGCACTCCGCGCACCGCCCGCACGCTTCCGTCCAGCCCCAGTTCGCCCAGCACGACGATGCGCGCCGCAACCGTCTCCGGTACCACGCCGAGGGCGGTGAGGAGTCCGATGGCGATGGGCAGGTCGAACGCCGACCCGGTCTTGTGGACGTCGGCGGGGGAGAGGCCCACCGTGATCCGCCGCGGCGGCAGCGTCATCCCCGAGTTCGCCAGCGCCGCGATCACCCGCTCGCGGCTCTCCTTCACCGAACTCGACGCCAGCCCGACGATGCTCCACTGGGGGAGCCCCGGCGCCACGTCCACTTCAACGGTGACGTCGTACGCCTCGATGCCGAGCACGGCGCCGGACCGGATGGCGGAGAGCATGGGCGTAAGTTCGGTGCCCGGCGCGCCGGCCCATCATCACTTTGTCCCGGATCGCGTCCAAGCCATGCAGCAACACGAAGGGCGCCCGTCAGGGCGCCCTTCCGAATCTGACTGTCTGACTGTTTGACTGTTCGACCGTCTCCCTCACCCCGCATTCAACCGCTTGCGGATCTCACGGCTTCCGTTCGCCACCCCGAACGCGACGCCGGCGCCGAACAGAATCGCCGTGCCGCCTCCCACGAGCGGCAGCAGCCACACGATCGGTGCCGCCACGAGCCCGGCGACGACCCCCGCGACGATCGGTGCCTTGAGCGTGTGAATCCCGTCTACGTACCGCAGCTTCTCTTCCACGAAGCGGCGCGCGGTCAGGTACCCGAATACGGTGGCGCCGACGGTGGCCGCAAATCCTATGAATTGGAACACGGGGTCTCCCGGTTGCGTTCTCTGTTCAGCCCTACGGAGCGCGCCGGCCGCGGTTTCGACTCGATCCGCCGGCGACCCGAAACACTAGTGTCCCCATCGGCCGCCCGATAACTTTTCGCTGGCCGCCGTTCGCCCCTGATCTGTCCGTCTGCGTACCCGTCCGTCTGTCTGCCCGTCTGCCCGCCCCGCCGATCCGGAGCCTCCCCATGTTCACCCTGCGCGTGTCCCGACAGGACCGGCCCGATCACCTCCTGGCCGAGGTCGTCAGCGCAGTGGTGCCCGCCACCGGCGAGATTCTGTTGCTCGAGGCGGTCGACGCCGACGGGGTGCTCGACGGGCCGAGCACCTGCTGGCGGGTGGTCTCGGTCACGCTCCATGTGCCGTCCATCCGGTCGTCCCGACGCCGCGACGCCAAGCCCCACGCTGTCCAGCTGGTGGATGTCGCCGTTCGCCCCGACGTGATCGGCGTGCCGGACCTCACGAAAACAGCGCAGGAGATTCTCTCTGAATCCCGGATGTAGGCGGAGCGCGACGTGAATCCCGCGGCATCGTCCGAACCGTACACCGTCACGCACCAGTTGCCGCCGCACCTCGCGACCTGGGTGTTGCCGCCCGACTGGGCATGGGGCGCCGAAGGGCTGCTCTTCGGCCACCGGCACTACCAGGAGCTGGTCGACGCCCTCGGCCGCTCGCTGTCGCTGGTGAGCGTGCCCGACCCGGCGCACGAAGCCTGGCTGGGCAGCGAGGCGCGGCATCTGGCGCACCGCAACCATCCGGCGGTGCCCACCACATACCACTACTGGGCCACCTACGGCACGGCGCGCCATGGCCCCGGATACCTGCGGCGCTGGATCGCCGGCGAGACCGTGGGCGCGCACGTGCGGCGCGCCGGCGCCGACGACGTGCCGGCGATGCTCCGCGTGATGCGCGAAGTCGGTTCGGCCCTCACCTACCTGCACGACTCCGGCTCGACGCACGGCGCGATCTCGCCGGAGACCGTCTGGGTGGCGCCCATGGGCCGGCTCTGGATCCTGGGCTGGGAGTGGGCCGTTCCGCTCCCGGAGATCGCCGGCGCGCTCTCCCCCGATCCGGCCTGGAGCCCCACGCCCGGCGAGTGGGTCGGCGCCCCCTGGACGCCGACGCCGCAGACGGACCAGTGGCAGCTCGCCGCGCTCTGTTTCTTCGCCCTCACTGGCGAACTGCCGCCGCCCCGCGACGTACCGCCCATCCTCCTCGTCCGCCCCGACTGCCCGAAGTCGGTGGCCGCCGTGCTCGACCGCGCGCTCCGCGAGCAGCCCGCCGACCGCTTCCCGAGCGTGGCGGCGATGATTCGCGCCGTCGACCGCGTCATCGGCAGCCGCACCATGCTCATCACCGGCGCCGAGGAGTTGGCGGCCCCCGAGGAGTCGGAGGAGGCGCGCCTGCGCTGGGCCCTCGGCGACGACTACGACGTGCTCGCCCCGCTGGGCTCCGGTTCCTTCGGTTCGGTGTGGCGCGTGCGCGATCTCTCGCTGGGCCGCGAGGTGGCGCTCAAGCTGCTGCATCCGCACATCGCCCGCGACGAGGTCGCGGTGAGCCGCTTCCGCCGCGAGGCGCAACTCGCCGCGCAGCTCGCCCATCCGGCCATCGTGCCCATCTACGACTTCGACTCGCGCGGCAACGTCAGCTGGTACACCATGGAACTCGCCGAGGCGGGCTCGGTGGCCGAGCTTGTGGAGCGCGCCGGCGCGCGCCCGCTCGCCGAGCTCGCCCCGCAGGTGGATCTCGTGCTCGACGGACTCGCCGCGGCGCACTCCATCGGCGTCATCCACCGCGACCTCAAGCCGGAGAACGTGGTCATCGACCGGTACCGCCGCTGGCGCATCGCCGACTTCGGCATCGCCAACATCTGGGGCCAGGAATCCCAGGCCTCGGGCGGCACGCCGGCGTTCGCGCCTCCCGAGCAGCTGCTGGGCGAACCGCAGGACACCGCCGCCGACTGCTACTCGCTGGCGGCGATCGTGTACTTCGCGCTGTCGGGCACGCCGCCATACGGCGATGCCGACGTCCGCGGCATTCTTGGGCGCGCGATGTCCCACGACCTCGATCTGTCACCGTTTCCGGACGAGATCGCCGACTGGCTGCGCAAGGGACTAGATCCCGATGTCGGCCGGCGGTATCAGGATGCGGCGGTCATGCAGCGGGCTTGGCGCGAGGCGGTGCGCGCCGTGGCCCATCGCGAGCGGCGCGCGCCCTGGTGGCGGCGCTGGCTCGGCGGCGAGGACGAGGACGGGATGTGGGGATCGGACGAGCCGGCTGGGGCCTGAGGAGCGACGAGGGGCGAGATGGCTATCGAGACGATCAATCCGTCCACGGGCACGCGCGTGCAGTCGTACGCCCCGCACGCGGCGGCCGAAATCGAGGCGCGGCTGGCCCGCGCCGCCGCCGCGGCCCGCGTCTGGCGCGAGACCCGCACCGCCGACCGCGCGCGCGTCGTGGCCCGCGCCGGCGCCATCCTCGACCGCGACCGCGAGCGCTACGCCCGCCTGATGACGCTTGAGATGGGAAAGCTCGTGGCCGCCGCGCGCGACGAGGCCGCGAAGTGCGCCACCACGTGCCGCTACTACGCCGAGCACGCCCACAGCATGCTCGCCGCCAAGCACGTGGCCGTCGAGGGGGAGCAGGCGCGCGTCGAGTTCCATCCGCTGGGCGTCGTGCTCGCCGTCATGCCGTGGAACTTCCCCTTCTGGCAGGTCATCCGCTTCGCGGCGCCGGCCCTCGTGGCCGGCAACGTGGGCCTGCTCAAGCACGCCAGTCCAACGTGCCGCAATGCGCCCTGGCCCTGGAGGAACTGTTCGCCGAGGCGGGCGCGCCGCCCGGCGTGTTCCAGACGCTACTGATCCCGTCGTCGGACGTGGAACGCGTGCTCGCTGACGCGCGCGTGGCCGCGGCGACTCTCACCGGCAGCGAGGGCGCCGGCGGCTCCGGTCGCGGCGATTGCCGGGCGGCACCTCAAGAAGACGGTGCTCGAACTCGGCGGCAGCGATCCGTTCATCGTCATGCCGAGCGCCGACCTCGACCGGGCGGTCGAGATGGCCGTGCGCGCCCGCACGATCAACAACGGACAGTCGTGCATCGCCGCCAAACGGTTCATCGTGCACGCCGCCATCGCCGCCGACTTCACCGCGCGGTTCGTGCGCGCCATGGATTCGCTCGTCGTCGGCGATCCGACGGACGAGGCCACCCAGGTCGGGCCGCTGTGCAGCGCCCAGGCCGTGGTCGACCTCGAGCGGCAGGTGAACCGGTCGGTCGCGATGGGCGCCCGCGTGCTCTGCGGCGGCGCGCGCATCGAGGGCCCGGGCTTCTTCTTCCAACCCACCGTGCTCGCCGACATCCCCGCCGGCTCGCCGGCGGACGTCGACGAGCTGTTCGGCCCCGTGGCATCGGTGTTCGTGGCTCGCGACATCGACGACGCCATTCGCGTCGCCAACGGCACGCGGTTCGGGCTCGGCGCCAGCGCGTGGACGCGGGACGCCGCCGAAGCCAAGCGGTTCGCCCGCGACCTGGAATCGGGCAGCGTATTCGTCAACGCGATGGTGTCGTCCGACGCGCGGTTCCCGTTCGGCGGCGTGAAGGCATCGGGCTACGGCCGCGAGCTGAGCGCATTCGGCCTGCGCGAGTTCGTCAACGTGAAGACGGTGCGCGTGCGGCTGTAGTTCAGGCGGGGCGCAGCACGATCCGCACCAGACTTCCCTTCCCCTCGACGCTCTCGACGTCGATCGCCCCGCCCCAGCCCTCGATCAGCTGGCGGCTGATCGCCAGGCCCAGTCCGCTGCCGCTCGTGCGCGTGGAGAAGTGCGGCTCGAAGACGCGCGAGAGAATGTCCGCCGGGATGCCGTGGCCGTCGTCGCGCACCTCGATCACCACCGCGTCCCCGCTCGCCACCGCGGTGGATATCCGGCTGGCGCCGGCCAGGCGCGCGTTCTCGTACACGTTCAGCAGCACTTCGCGCAGTTCGTCGCGCTGGGCCTGGGCCATGCACGGGCCGTCGGCTCCCCCCAACTCCCACCGGATCCCCTCCTCGCCCATCCGCTCCAGCCCGATCAGATCCCGCACCGTCGCCGCCACGTCCGTCGGCTCGACGGGCGGACGGGCGTTGGGCGCCGCTCCGTAGCGGCTGAAGGCCCGCGCGATCTCGTCCAGGTGGTCGATCTCGGCGAGAATGCGGCGCACGTTCTCGTCGAGCACTCGGTCGAAGTCCACGCGGGAGTCGGCCCGCGCCCGCTGCAGGTGCTGCACGCCGAGCCGTATCGGCGTGAGGGGATTCTTGATCTCATGCGCCACCTGGCGCGCCATCTCGCCCCACGCCAGCACGCGCTCGGCGTGCGCGGTGGCGGCGCGGCTCGCCTCGAGGTCGGTGGCCATTCGCCGGAAGGCCGTGAACACCGGGCGGAATTCCTCGGTGGGGTTATCCTCGAGCGTGGGCGTGCCGCCCCCCGCGGCCAGCGTCAGCGCTGCCTGCCGGAGCGACCGGATCGGGCCGGCGAGTCCGCGGGCGACGAGGCCGCTCAGCCAGAACGCGGCGAGCGCGCCGGCCGCGGTGGCGAATAGCACCAGCACGCCCAGGTCGCCGCGCCGGCGCTCGAGCGTCAGTTCGTCGGCCCGGGCCGGCGCCGCCAGCACCACCGGTCCCGTCGGATCGTCAATCGCGCGGTAGCCGAACAGCGCATGCGAGTTTCCGATCCCCTGATCGCGGCTCTGCACCACCTCGTCGTGCACCGCCAGAGCAACCTCGATGGCCGGCGGCAGGAAGCGGCCCGTCGGCGCGAGGGCGCCGAGCAGCGAGTCGCTCGCCGAGCGCAGTTCGCCGTTCCGATACAGGAGGAGCGGCGCGTCGAGCCGGCGGCTCTCACTCTCCACCCATTTGGCATCGCTGGACGCCGGCGCCACGGCACGGAGCGTCTCCCCCACCAGCAGCGCTCGCCGCTGCACCGCGTCCGAGGCGAGCTGCTGGTACGACCAGGCGGCGAACGCCAGGCCCGGAATCATGAAGAAGGCGAACAGCGCCAGCGTGAGCTGCGTGCGGTAGCTGCGCCGCCACCGGCGCTGCCGGTCGCGCAGCCAGCGCCCCACGGCGCCGTCGGCCAGCACGCTCACCAGCCACAGCAACCCCACGATGGTGAGGTCGAACAGCACGATCAACGCGCCCCGCTGGATGAGGGCATCGGTGGATCGCAGCTCCAACTCGATGTGCACCCGCGACGGACCGAGCCCGCCCCGCGTTGTCCAGTCGCCGTGCAGCGCCGTGCCCTCGCGGCGCCAGTCCACCGACGGCGGGCCGGTCGGCGGATGGAGCGGCGCCTCGGCAAGCTGCAGCATGTAAGGCGGCTCGGCTTCCGGCGGCTGGTCGATGCCGAGCAGCTTGGCGAACGGATCGGCCGGTATGAGGCGCGTGCGCGAGGCGGCCACCACCACGACTACGCCTGTGGGCGTCGGGATGCCGACCCCGAACTGCACCGCCGGCTGGGCGATGATCGGATACTCGACCGTGCTATCGGCCGCCCGGGCCTGGTTGGCGATGGCCCGTACCTGCTCGAGCGGAACCTCCATGGGCGTAGCCGGCAGCACTGCGGCGGGCACGGAATCGCCGGTCCAGACGGACAGCCACACGGGGAACCCGGCGGGCGAAAGCGGCGAGGTGGCGTACTGGCGGAGCAGCCACTGGCGCGACGCCGTCGGCGGCGCGCCCGCACGCACCGTGGCCGCGAACCGCTCCACGAGCCTGACGACGTCGGGGTCGTTCTGGCTCAATCCCCGTACGTCGCTCTCTGCCAACGCCATGCGGCCGCGCGTCGTCGCGCCCCACACCAGCGTCGTGGCGCCCAGGGCGGCGACCGCCGCGGCGCTGGACACGATCGCGCGCGACCGCCGCGACAGCGCCAGCGCCGCGATGGCGACGATCCACGGCACCGGGTACCACCAGGGCCAGCGCCCCGAAGCCTCCAGCGTGATCGGGGCGAGCAGGGCGGCCACCGCGGCCATCGATGGCCCGATCCACGGCGGCAGCCCCCGCTCGGGCCCCAGCGAGGCGCTGCCCGCCGTCGCGCCGGCGAGCAGCACGGCGCATCCGGCCAGGAAGATCGGCACCTCCCAGATCAGCCACAGCGACGCGTTCACCCCATAGATCGGAATGGAGATGCCGCGCGCGAGGTCGCGCAGAAGGAAGGGGCCGAGGCCGGCCACCATGAGCACCGCCAGTCCCCACCACGCCCGCGGCGCGCGCCGCGCCATCCGGCGGACGGCAGCCATCAGCGCCAGCAAGGTCAGCACGCTCGTGATGGTCAGGGCGCCCGCATTGGCCGTCAGCGCCCCGCCGAGCGGCGTGTAGTAAAGGCCCGCGTCGAACAGCCGCGACGAATTGGAGAAGGTGCCGAGGGGGGCCAGGGCCGTGCAGGCGATGCCGACCGCCACCGTCGCCAGCCGCCACCGGAACCACCGGCCCACCCGCCACGCGCCGATCAAGAACCCGACCAGCGCCACCGCCAGAATCGACGCCACGAGGAGCCGCGCGCCCTGCAGGATCTCCAGCCGCACCACGGCCTGCGAGAGCGGCTGGGGACGCGCATACGCCAGCACCTGCGTGTGCGCCCACAGCGCCTGCCACTCCCCAGGGTGCGCCGGATCGGGCTCGGCCGCGAAGTCGAAGCCCGGAATGCCGACGAGGGACGCCACCTCACCGGCAATCGGTCGCGTCAGCCGATCGGCCGGCGGCGAGGCGTCGAGCAGCCGCGTGGCCACCGCCCGCCGGCGGCCCCGTTCCGCCACGACGAACAGGCTGGTGTAGAAGGCGCTCCGCGTCACGCCGATCGAATCGGTGAGAGAGTCGGTGGACACCTGCACCTGTCCCGCCCACGCCAGCGGGCGCCCGCCATCGTAGAGCACGATTCCGCCGTCGTCCGGCCCCGTGACCAGGGGCGCGAGCGCGGCGAACGCCGCCGCCGTATCGCCGGGCACCGTGAGCGCGCGGTCTGCCGCGCGCCGCATCTCCGCGCCTGCCTGGTCCACCTGCCGGTCCAGCGCCGCCATGGCGTCCGATCCCAGCGACGACCGGATGTCGGCCCACTGGTGGTCCACGCGGTACAGCTTCGCCTGCGAATACGCGGCGATCACGAGTCCGAGCACCAACGCGCTCGACGACGCAATGGCCCACCACCGGCCCCGCGCCGGCACCGCCCGGAGCCCCGCCAAGGCCACGCCGGTGGCGAGCGCCGCCGCGGCGAGATAGTCTACGCTTGTACCGCTCAGCCACTGGCTGGCGGCGACGAGCGCCGTCGCCGCCGCCACCGGCCACCAGGCGGCCCGCAGGCTTCCGGTGCGGGCGCCGCTCATCCGCTCACCACGAGCCCATGGCTTCGACCCATGCCGGCGCCCCGCGTCCGCGCAGACTGAAGGAGATGCGGCCGGCCGAGGTCGCGGCCACGCTGGCCGCCGATCCGCGCCTCATCGTCCCGATCGGCACCTGCGAACAGCACGGGCCCCACCTGCCCCTGGGCGCCGACACGCTCGTCGTCGAACGCCTGGCCGACGACCTGTCGGCCGAATTCGCCGTGCTGCGCGCGCCGACCGTGGAGTACGGCGTGAATTCGGCCGCCGAACGCGTGTTCGCGGGCAACGCGTCGCTGCGCCGCAAGACGTTGCACCGGATGCTGAACGAGCTCGTCGACGCGTGGGAGGCGGGCGGCGTCCGGGAATTCATCCTGCTCACCGCGCACGAGAACGACCCGCACCTGGAGGCGCTGGAAACCGTGATCACCACGGCGGCGCGCGTGCGGGTGGTGAACATCTTCAGCCTCGCGTTCAAGGATCTGCTGGAGGGGCAGCTGGAACCTCTCCACGGTGACGAGGTGGACACGTCGCTCCTGCTGCACGTGGCGCCGGAACTCGTGCAGATGTCGTTGGCACAAGATTATATGATGGCACCCGCCGCGGTGCGACGGTACCGGCGCGGATGGTTGCGCGTGCCGGCCGCGAGTCCGGGATCCATCGGGCGGCCCACGCTGGCCTCGCCGGAGAAGGGAAAGCTATTGTACGATCGCATCCGGACTCGTGTGCGCGAGCGCATCTTCCTCGCGCCCGCCGTGCCGGCCTGAACCCGTTCGACACCCCGGGGTACCCCGAATCGTATGAGACCGATCCCGATCGCCCTCGCCCTCGCCGCCGCCGTGAGCGCCGCCCCGCGCGCCGCCGCCGCCCAGGAATCACTGGTCGACGAGGGCACGCTCGTGATCTCCCGCAATGGCGCGCCGGTGGGGCGCGAGGCCTACCGCGTCGTGCGGGCGGCCGCCGGCGGGGGACAGGCCTATCGCGCCACGGCCATCATCTCCTTCGATTCGCTGCGCATCGCCCTGCGGCTCACGACGGACTCGGCGGGTGGCCCGCTCACGTACGAGGCCGAGGTGCGCACGGGTACCGTGCTCGCCGCGCACGTCGACGGCAGCGGACGTCCGGGCCGCTTCAGCGCGCTCACCAAGACGCCCCACGGCGAGGCGGCGCGCGACTACGTGGTGGGCCCGAACCCGCTGCTGCTCGACGACGACGCCTTCGACCCGTACTTCTTCGCCGCGCTGCCCCCCCTGCGCGCCCAATTCTCGATTGTCAACCCGCGCGCCGGTTCGCAGGCTACATTCCGATTCGAAGAGCGGGGCCAGGAAACCATCCGGGTCGGCCGCGGTGCGGCGAGCGCGCGGCACTTCGCGCTGATCACCCGTTCGGGCGCCAGCCGCGACATCTGGGTGGATGCGCAGGGCCGGCTGTTGCGCGTGGCGATTCCGGCGCTGGGGCTGGTTGCCCAGCGCGACGAACTGCCCCGCTGAGGCGGCGCCGCGTTCCACGCAGTCGGCCGCGATGCCGCGGCCCGCAGTTCGGTGCGTCCATACCGTCTTGAAACCGGGCCCGGCCGGCCGCCGTACGGCAGGCCGACCCTTCACCACAGGACTCTCCCTCGATGCGTCTTTCGGTGTCAGCAGCTCTGCTCGTGCTCGGCGTCCACGGGGCGTTCGCCCAGGGCGCCGCGCCCGCGCCCGGACCCACGCTCTCACTGCCCGAAGCGATCGCTCTGGCGCGCGAGAACAATCCGACCTACCTGCAGGCCACCACCGGGCGCCGCACCGCCGACGCCGCGGTGCGCGCCGCCTACGGAGCGTTCCTGCCGTCGGTGAGCTCGTCGTTCGGCGCCGGGTACCAACAGGCCGGCAGCCAGGTATTCAACGGCCTGACCTTCACCGGGTCGTCCGACGCGATCACGTCGCACTACAGCCTGGGCGTGAACTACAGCCTGAACGCGGCCTCGTTCATGAACCCGAAGCTGCAGAAGGCCAACCGCGAGGCCACCGAGGCCAACATCGTCGGCCAGGCCGAGCAGGTGCGGGCCAACGTCACGTCGGCGTACATGGACGCGCTGGCCGCCCAGGCCAACGCCGCCCTCCAGGACACGCTCGTCATCACGGCCCAGGGACAGCTCGACCTGGCCAACGCGAAGATGGCGGTCGGACAGGGCACGATCCTCGACGTGCGGAGCGCCGAAGTGGCGCTGGGCCAGGCGCAGATCGCGGCGCTTACGGCGCACAACAGCGCCGAGGTGACCAAGGTGACGCTTTACCAGCAGATTGGCGTCCCCGAACCCGCCGGCGTGCGCCTCACGACGACGTTCGCCGCCGACCTGCCGACCTTCGCCCTCGACTCCCTGCTCGCCATCGCCGATGGGCGCAACCCGGCCATCGAGGCGCTGCGCGCTCAACAGCAGGCGGCGACCATCGGCGTCCGCACCGCGGAATCGCAGTACACGCCGACGCTCTCCCTCAGCACCGGCTGGGGCGGCAACTCGTACCAGTACACGAACAACGACTACCTGGTGAACGTGGCCCAGTCGAATCTCCAGAGCTCCTACGCGAGCTGCCTGACCACCGACTCGATCCGCACCCGCGTGGGGCTCTCGGGGTTCAACTGCCCTTCCCCCACGTTGAGCCCCGACCAGGCCTCGGCCATCCGCAGCTCCAACAACGTCTTCCCGTTCAAGTTCACGCGGTCGCCCCTATCGCTTTCTGCCACCATTTCGCTGCCGATCTTCAACAACTTCGTCCGCGAGCAGCAGATCCAGCAGGCGATCGCCAACAACGACGCCAGCCGCTATCAGTTGAAGGCGCAGCAGCTCCAGACGCACACGCAGGTCACGCAAGCGTACCTCAACCTGCAGCTCGCCGGCAAGACGATCGCCCTGCGGCAGCAGAACGCCGACATGGCGCGGGAGCAGTACCAGTTCGCGCAGGACCGGTATCGCGTGGGTCAGGCCACCTATCTCGACGTGGCCACGGCCCACGGCACCTACGTCCAGGCGGAAGTCGATCGCCTGAGTTCCATCTACGATTACCAGAAGGCGTTCGCCGCGCTCGAAAGCGCGGTCGGCCGCCCCCTCCGATAGCCCCCGGGGAACTCCATGAGCAAGCGCGTAAAGTGGTCCGTTTTCGCCGTGATCCTGATCGCCGTCATCGCCGTCGTCGTGGCCGCCGCGGCCAAGAAGAGCGGCGCCGCCGTCGAGGTCCGCATTGAGCCCGTCCAGCGAGCGAATCTCGTCGCCTCGGTCACGGCCAGCGGACAGGTGAGTCCGCACACCAAGGTCGACGTCAGCTCCGACGTGTCGGGCAAGATCACCAAGCTCTCCGTGAAGGAGGGCGACATAGTGAAGCAGGGACAGTTCCTGCTTCAGATCGATCCGTCGACCGCCGCCGCCACGGTGAAGCAGTGGGAGGCCAACGTCGCCTCCGCCAAGGCCCAGCAGGAGCAGGCCAAGGCCAACCTGATGCAGGCCCAGAACGCCTACCAGCGCTCGATGGACCTGAAGAAGGCCAACGCCCAGTTCGTCACGCCGGAGCAGCTGGAACAGCTGAAGACGGCCGTGGACGTGAACGAGGCGCTGCTGCAATCGTCCGGCCACCAGGTGGACCAGGCGCTGGCCTCGCTCGACAACGCCAAGTCGCTGCTCGACAAGACGACCATCTACGCCCCCATGTCGGGCCGCGTCACGCGACTCAACGTCGAACAGGGTGAAACGGCCATCCAGGGCACGCTGAACAAGGACGCCGCCACGCTGCTCACCATCAGCGACATGTCCGAGCTCGAGACCAAGGTGAAGGTCGACGAGACCGACGTGGCGCGCATCGTCGTTGGCGACTCGGCCGTCGTCCAGATCGACGCCTTCCCCGACACGACGTTCATGGGGCGCGTCACCGAGATCGCCAACAGCTCCGTGACCGGTGCTACGACGACGACCGCAAGTACCGATCAGGCGGTAGATTATGAGGTCACCATCCGGCTGCTGAACGTCCCCCAGGACACGCGCCCTGACTTCTCGGCCACGGCCAAGGTCATCACCGCCACGCGCAGCAAGGTGCTGGCCATTCCGATCATCGCCCTGACCGTGCGCGAGAACCAGGCGCTGCAGAATGCCGACACGGCCGTGGGCCTCGGACGCCCGAAGCCCAAGGTCGAGGTCGGCAAGAAGGACGTCGAAGGGGTCTTCGTGGTCGGGGCCGACAACAAAGTGACCTTCCGGCCCGTAAAGGTAGGGATAGCCGGCGAGAAGGACTTCGAGGTGCTGGACGGCCTCAAGGAAGGCGAGCGCATCGTGGCCGGCACCTACCAGGCCATCCGCGATCTGAAGGACGGGATGACGGTGCGGGCAACCCCTACCGATACCAAGAAACCCCAGGACGGATCCAAGTGAGCCAGCAAACGGCTGAGGCCCCGGTCAGTTCCACCGCCGAACGCGCGGTCGTCGTTTCCGAGGCCGGCAGGGCCCCGGACAGCAAGTGGGTCATCGTGACGCGCGGCATCCAGCGGCACTACGACATGGGCGGCGAGATCGTCCGCGCTCTGCGCGGGGTCGACATCGCGATCCAGCGCAACGAGTACGTGGCCATCATGGGCCCGTCGGGCTCGGGCAAGTCGACCCTCATGAACGTCATCGGCTGCCTCGATACGCCCACGGCGGGCGAGTACTGGCTGAACGGCACGCTCGTCTCCGAGATGTCGGACGACCAGCTGGCCCGGATCCGGAACAAGGAGATCGGGTTCGTCTTCCAGACCTTCAACCTGCTGCCGCGAGCCACGGCGCTTCACAACGTGGAACTGCCGTTGGTGTACGCCGGCATCAGCGCCGACGAGCGGAAGAAGCGGGCCAAGGAAGCGCTGGAGAGCGTGCAGCTCGAAGGGCGCATGGACCACCGGCCCAACGAACTGTCGGGCGGCCAGCGCCAGCGCGTGGCCATCGCCCGCGCCCTCGTCAACCGGCCCTCCATCCTCCTCGCCGACGAGCCCACGGGCAACCTCGACTCGGCCACCTCCGAGGAGATCATGAAGGTGTTCGAGCAGCTCGCGTCGAGCGGACAGACGGTCATCATGGTCACCCACGAGCCCGACATCGCGGCCCACGCGCGCCGCGTCGTGGTGCTGCGCGACGGGCTCGTGGCCACCGATGACCGCCGCGAAGCATTCACCGAACGGGTCGGTATGTAGCGCCCGTCCGACCACTACCGGGGAAGGCGGCGGAGGCACCCTCCGCCGCCTCGTTAGTTTTGGGATAGTCGTTCCTCCGCTCTCGCCAGGCTCACTGTGCCCTTCTACGAAGCCATCCGGCTCGCCTTCGCCCAGATCCGCGTGCAGAAGCTGAAGAGCTTCTTCACGCTCCTCGGCGTGATGATTGGCGTGATGTTCCTCATCGCCGTGGTGTCGATCGTGAGCGGCATGGGCAACTACATGAAGGACGAGCTCGTGGGCAAGCTCATCGCCCTCAACTCGTTCGAGCTGCGGCAGCGCCCGAACCTCAACATGGGCGACGTGAATCCGGAGGAACGGCGCGCCTGGCGTCTCCGGCCGCCCATCTACGAAGCCGACATCCCGTCCGTCGTCGATGCCCTCGCCCCCGGCACCCTGTGGGCCGAATACAGCGAGAGCGGCCTGATGGCCGAATCGCGGTATGCGAGCCCCCGCAGCATCACCGCCTACGGCGTGAGCGACGACTACTTCACCATCAAGCGGATGGCCATCGTCCTCGGCCGGCCGCCGTCGCCGCAGGAGTACGCTCTCGGCGCCCCCGTGGCCGTGATCGGCAAGGATGTTCAGGATCGCTTCTTCCCGAACCTCAACCCGGTGGGCCGCGAGTTGCGGCTCGCCGGGATCCCCTATACCGTGGTCGGCGTCGCCGAGACGCAGGGCAGCGTGTTCGGGATGTCGCTGGACGCGTTCGCGATCGCGCCGGCGCACTCCCCGGTTCGCCGTGTGCTGAACCCGCGCGCCATCGTCGACGCAGTGGTGGTGCAGTCGCCCACCGAGGCCGGGATCACGGACAACGAAGAGCGCGTGCGCGAAGTCATGCGCGTGCGCCACGGGCTCCGCCCGCTGCAGGCCGATGACTTCGCGCTGGAAACGTCGGACTCGGCGCTCGCGTTCTGGCGCAAGATCCAGAGCTATCTCGTCGTGGCCGGCGTCGCCCTGCCGGCCATCGGCCTCGTGGTCGGCGCCATCGTGATCATGAACATCATGCTCGTGGCCGTGGCCGAACGCACGCGGGAGATCGGCATCCGCAAGGCGCTCGGCGCGCGGCGCCGCGACATCCTGCGGCAGTTCCTGGTGGAGAGCACGACGCTGGCCACGATCGGCGCCGCGATTGGCGTCGCCGCGGGGTTCGGATTCGCCAAGATCATCTCGGCGCTGAGTCCGCTGCCGGCGGCGGTGGAACTGTGGTCGGTGATCCTGGGCGTGTCGGTGGGCGCCGGCGTCGGCATCATCGCGGGGGTCTACCCGGCCAGCCGCGCCGCGCTGCTGGACCCCATCGCCGCCCTGAGGCAGGAGTAGCCCATGCCGTCGATGTTCGCCACCTGGGCCTTCAACCTCACCGAGGGCGTCGGCATCGCCGTCGAGTCGATTCGCGGCAACAAGGTGCGCGCCGGCCTCACGATCCTCGGCATCGCCGTCGGCGTCTTCGTGGTCGTCGTCATCTCGGCCGCCGTGCACGGCATCAACGCCAGCGTCGCCACCGCGCTCGAGTCGGCGGGCCCCAAGACGTTCTTCATCTCGCGCTACCCGATCGTGTTCGCGGCCGCCTGCGACGGCACCGACGCCACCTGCCAGTGGCGGCACAATCCGCCGCTCACGATGGGCGACCAGAAGGTCATCGACCAGCTGCCGGGGGTGCTCGCCGCCGGCGCACGGCTCGACATGGGGCTCCCGGTGAAGTACGCCGACCGCTCGCTCACCGGCGCCCAGATCAGCGCCTTCACGTCGAACTGGATCATCATCAACGGCGGCGGCGATGTGTACCCCGGCCGCAGCTGGACGCAGAACGAGGCCGACGCCGGCGCCCGCGTGGCGGTGATCAATGACGTGATGGCCAAGCAGCTGTTCGGGGACAGCGACCCGCTGGACAAGGACATCGAGGTCCGGGGCGAGCAGTTCCACGTCATCGGCATCTACCACTCGGAGACCAGCTTCCTCTCCGGGGGCGACCGGTCGCAGGCCATCATCCCAATCCAGACGGCGTTCCGGGTGCTGAACGCCGGCCGCAGCCAGCTGTCGCTGTCCGTGGTGCCGCGCGACTCGGTCACGCGCGACGAGGCGATGGACGAGGTCACGGCCCTCATGCGGCAGCGCCACGGCCTGCGTCCCGCGGCCGACAACGACTTCGCCCTCATCACCCAGGACAAGGTGTTCGAGACCTACAACAAGGTGTTCGGCATGTTCTTCCTGGTCATGATCGTCCTCTCGGCCATCGGTCTCATCGTCGGCGGCGTGGGCGTGGTGGCGATCATGATGATCAGCGTCACCGAGCGCACCCGCGAGATCGGCGTGCGGAAGGCGATCGGGGCCACCCGAGCCGACATCCTCTGGCAGTTCCTCGTCGAGGCGGTGACGCTCACCGGCATCGGCGCCATCATCGGACTCGCCGTGGGAGTCGTGGCGGCGTTCGCGGTGAATAAGCTCACGCCGGTGCCGGCGTCGGTGCCGCCGCTGGCCATCGTCGCGGCGCTGGCCTCGAGCGCGGTCACGGGCGTTCTGTTCGGCCTCCTGCCCGCCGAGCGCGCCTCCCGGCTCGATCCGGTGGAAGCGCTCCGGTACGAGTAGCGCCTCCGCCGCGACGGGCGGGCATCAAGAACAAGAGGCTGGATACGATGCATCAGGACACTCCGGATGCATCCGGATTTGTTGGTGGGGCGTGCCGGCCGAAGATTGGCGCGCCGCTTGACACTTCCGACGTGCCGCGCCCGTAGGGGGAGGGGTCAATTCACGCCTTCACCCCGCGCTCCGTGCAGATCTTCGAAGCCATCCGTCTGGCGCTCGCCCAGATCCGGGTCCAGAAGCTGAAGAGCTTCTTCACGCTCATCGGCGTCATGATCAGCGTGACCTTCCTCATCGCCGTCGTCTCCATCGTGCAGGGGATGAGCGTCTACGTCGAGCAGGACTTCGCCGGCAAGTTCCTCGGCATCAACACCTTCAACCTGCGGCCGTTTCCCGACATCCAGACCGGCAACGTGACCGACGAGGAGTGGAAGGCCTGGCAGCGCCGGCCCAAGATCTCCATCGAGGACGCGATGGCCGTGAAGGCCGCGCTCCCCGACGGCGCCCGGTGGGCGATCCACGACGTCCGGTGGATGAACGTCGGCTCCGAGTACGCCAACGGCGGCGCGCAGGTGCTCGCCGAGGCGGCCACCGCGCAGTACTTCCAGATCAAGGACCTCGCGGTGGCCGAAGGCCGCGTCTTCGGCGAGCAGGAGGACGCCGTGGGGGCCAACGTGGTCGTGATCGGCGACGCGATCGCCAGCCAGTATTTCCCGAACCTCGATCCCATCGGGCGCACGCTCAAGGTCGGGCGCTTCCCCTTCCAGGTGATCGGGGTGCTCGTGCATCAGGGCACGGTATTCGGATTGAACCTCGACCAGCAGGTGCTCGCGCCCTTCCACTCCGAGATGTCACGGCTCACCGGGGCTCGGCAGAACCTATACGGCGTGGTGGTCCAGTCGCCCACCCCCGCGCAGTTCCAGCCGCTGGAGGAGGTGGTGCGCGAGGTGATGCGCCGCCGCCACCAGCTGCGGCCCGCCGAGGCCGACGACTTCGTGATGGAGAGTTCGGAGACGGCGCTGACGCAGTGGGCCACGATCAAGAAGTACCTCGTGCTCGCCGGCATCGCGCTGCCCGCCATCGGGCTCGTCGTCGGCGCCATCGTGATCATGAACATCATGCTCGTAGCGGTGGCCGAGCGTACGCGCGAGATCGGCATCCGCAAGTCGCTGGGCGCTCGGCGCCGGGACATCCTGGCGCAATTCCTCGTCGAGAGCGCCACGCTGAGCAGCTTCGGCGCGCTCGTCGGCGTGGGGCTCGGCATCGCGCTGGCCAAACTGGTCGCCGTTCTGTCGCCGCTGCCGGCGGCCGTCGCGCCCTGGTCGATCGCGGTCGCCGTGGGTGTCGGCGCCGGCGTCGGCATCATTGCCGGGGCCTACCCCGCCAGCCGCGCGTCGCGGCTCGACCCCATCCTCGCCATCCGGGCCGAATAGCATGAAGCACTTCGTGGCCAGAGTCTCGGCGCTGCTCGAGGGCATCGGCATGGCCCTCGATTCCATCCGCTCCAACCGCGTGCGGGCGGGCCTCACCATCCTCGGCATCGCCGTCGGCGTGTTCGTGGTCACCGTGATGACGGCGGCGGTGCATGGCATCAACGCCGGCGTCTCGAGCAGCATCGCCGCCGCCGGCCCGACGACCTTCTTCATCACGCGCTGGCCGGCCGAGATCAACAGCTGCAACGGCTCCGCCGATTCCTGCCCCTGGCGGCACAACCCTTCGCTGACGCTCGACCAGGCGAAACTCATCGGCGCCCTTCCGGAAGTGCAGCAGGTCACGGCGCACGTGGGCAGCAGCGCGTCCATCAAGTTCGCCGACCGTGAACTGTCGGGCGTGACGGTCGACGCCTACACGCCGGGCTGGTTCGAGGTGTCCGGCGGGAACATCTCATCAGGGCGCGACTTCACGCCGCAGGAGAATGATGGCGGGGCCCTGGTGGCGCTGGTCAACTCCAAGGTCGTCGAACGGCTGAACCTCGGGGCCGACGCCGTGGGCAAGCACGTGCGGCTCGGCGGGTCCGACTTCACGATCATCGGCGTGTACGATCCCATCGCCAACGCCTTCGCCAGCGGCGACAACGGATTGGTAGTGGTGCCGATTCTCACCGCATACCGGCGGCTCGACGTCGGCCTGCGGTGGCTGGATCTCACCATCAAGCCCAAGCCGGGCGTCGACCGCGACGCGGCGATGGACGCGACGATCGCGCAATTGCGGGTGAGCCGCCATCTGCATCCGGCCGCCCAGAACGACTTCTTCGTGTCCACGCCGGAGAAGATCATGGAGCTGTACAACAAGATCGTCGGCGTGTTCTTCCTCGTGATGATCACGCTGTCGGCCATCGGCCTGCTGGTGGGCGGCGTCGGCGTGGTGGCGATCATGATGATCAGCGTCACGGAGCGCACCCGCGAAATCGGGGTCCGCAAGGCAATGGGCGCCACGCGCGGCGTGATTCTCTGGCAGTTCCTCGTCGAGGCGGCCACGCTCACCACGTTTGGCGCCATCGCCGGCCTGGCCGTCGGCGGCGCGCTCACGTACGTCGTGCGCCACGCCACGCCGATCGACGCCACCACTCCGCCTGCGGCGATCCTGATCGCGCTCGCGGGCAGCGCGTTCGCCGGCATCGTGTTCGGCCTGCTGCCGGCGGTGCGGGCGGCCAGTCTCGATCCCGTCGAGGCGCTGCGGTACGAGTGAGTTCGGGGCACCCGCCAACGGTAGGTCGGTAGGTAGGCCCGTAACGGCGTAGTTGCGGTCAGCGGACGGCTGCCAGCTGACGGCTCACAGCCTTCTGTTGCTGTTGCGTAGTTTGCCGTTCGCCCTTTCCCGGGGGCGTGGTAGCTTTAGTCATGCGCTTCGCCGACGTCCTCCTCACGGCGTTCAACCAGATCCGCGTCAGCAAGCTGCGGTCGTTCTTCACGCTGCTGGGCATCGTGGTGAGCGTTGCCTTCCTGGTGGCCGTCGTGGCGATCATCCAGGGGATGAACGCCTACGTGAAGGAGAACATCGCCGACAACATGGTCGGCGCCAACTCGTTCATGGTGCGGCGCTCGCCCATCCAGATCGGGCTCGTCAGCGACGAGGAGATGGAGCGGGCGCGCCGCCGGCCGCCGATCACGATGGCCGACGCCGACGTGGTCGCGGCCGCCGTCCCCAACGCGCTGGCCGTCGGCCTCACCTCCGGGTGGCCGACGCCGCGGTCCGACATGTACTGGCACGGGCAGACGCTGGGCAGCGTCCTCGTGTTCGGCGTCACGCCCGCCTACCAGACCGTCCAGGACTACCGCTTCACCGCAGGCCAGCCGATCTCCGAAATCGACGTGCGCGAGCACCGGTACGTGGTCGCCGTCGGCGCCGACGTGGCCACCAACTTGTTCGCCGGCGTATCGCCCGTGGGGCAGCAGGTGCGCATCCGCGGCCAGCAGTTCACCGTAGTCGGGGTCATCGCGGCCAAGGGGCGCGTGCTCGGCCAGTCGTTCGACGGGTTCGCGCTGATGCCGATCACGACGTTCGAGTCGGTGTACGGCCGGCGCCAGACCACGCAGATCTCCGTGAAGATGGCCACCGCCGAGGGCATCGAGAGCGGCATGGCGGCGGCGCGGGAGGCGATGCGCGTCGCCCACCATCTGCGGCCGAGCCAGGAGGACAACTTCTCCGTCGAGACGTCCGACGCCTTCGTGTCGTTCTGGAAGCAACTCACCGCCGTGCTGTTCGCGGTCGTGCCGGCCGTGGTCGCGGTCGGCATCCTCGTAGGCGGCATCGTGATCATGAACATCATGCTGATGGCGGTGCGCGAGCGCACGCACGAGATCGGCATCCGCAAGTCGATCGGCGCCACGCAGGCCGACATCCGGCGCCAGTTCCTGGCCGAGTCGATCATGCTGGCCACGCTGGGCGGGGCGCTGGGCGCCGGCAGCGGCTTCCTGTTCGCCCAGGCCATCACTATGCTCTCGCCCCTGCCCGCCCGGGTCACCGCGTGGTCGGTGGTGCTCGCGCTGGCGCTGGGCGCCGGCGTGGGAATCGTCTTCGGCGTCTATCCGGCGGCGCGCGCCGCCCGCCTCGACCCCGTGGCCGCCCTCCACGCCGAATGAGCGCCGGGTCATGAGCGTCTGGACGCGCCTCGTCGACAGCTTCCGCGAGAACGTCGCGGTGGCGTTCGATTCGCTGCGCGTGAGCAAGCTCCGCTCGGCGCTCACCATCCTCGGCGTCGTGATCGGCGTGTCGACGGTGATGGCCATGGCGTCGATCGTCCAGGGCATCCAGCAGCAGATCGTCTCCACGATCCAGATCGCCGGACCGACCACGTTCTACGTCATGAAGGTGTTCTCGCAGACGCCGCTCAACCCGCAGGACCTGCCCAAGTGGGTGCGCGACCGGCCCGACCTCACCGTAGCGGAGGCGCGGCGCATCCAGGCGCTCCCCGAGATCGCTTACGCCGGCATGTGGGGGCAGTACATGGCCCGCGTGGAGTACGCCGGCGTGCGCACGCAGACCCAGACGGTCATGGGAGCCGACGCGAATTTCACGCAGATCCAGGGCGGCAGTCTGGCCGCGGGCCGCTGGTTCACACATTCTGAGGAGTCGAGCGGCGCGTCGGTGGCCGTGATCGACGTCGACGTGGCCCGGACGCTGTTCGGCAGCATCGATCCGCTCGGCAAGTGGATCCACATCGGCACCAAGCCGGCGCAGGTCGTGGGCCTCTATCAGCCCGCCGCCAACATCTTCAGTCCGCCCGGCCAGACGGTGGTCGCCATCGTGCCCTACCTCATGCTCGACCACCAGTTCACGCTGGACAAGACGAACATGGTGTTCATCCCGGTCAAGCCGCGCCCCAGCGTCACCCTCGACGACGCGCAGAGCGCCGTCATCGTCTCGCTGCGCGAGGCCCGCGGGCTGCACCCGGCCGATCACGACACCTTCGACCTGCTCACCCAGGACCAGATCCTCGACGTGTTCAACAAGCTCACCGGCGTGTTCTTCCTGGTGATGATCGTGCTGAGCGGCGTGGCGCTGCTGGTGGGCGGCATCGGCGTGATGGCGGTGATGATGATCAGCGTCACCGAACGCACGCACGAGATCGGCCTCCGCAAGGCCGTCGGCGCCACGCGCCGCGACATCCTGCAGCAGTTCCTCGTCGAGGCCGCCACGCTCACCGGCATCGGCGGCGTCATCGGAATCGCCGTCGGCCTCGGCCTCGGGCGCATCGCGACGGTGGCGATGAACATCAACGCCTCGCCGCCGGTGGACCTCACGCTCATCGCCGTCGCCGTCTCGGTGGGGATCGGCCTCGTGTTCGGCGTGCTGCCGGCGCGGCGGGCGGCGCGGCTCGACCCCGTGGAGGCGCTTCGCTATGAGTGAGGGCGCCGCGCCCTTCAGGCTGTCCGACTGTCTGACTGTCCGACCCATATATTCCCCCCATGCCCATCGACTTATTGGCCATCGCCGCCCACCGGGACGACGTCGAACTGACCTGCGGCGGCACGCTGCTCGTGGCCGCGGACAGGGGACGCACCACCGGCATCCTCGACCTCTCGCAGGGCGAGGCGGGCTCGCGCGGCTCGGCCGACATCCGCGCCGACGAGGCCGCCCGCGCGGCGAAGATCCTCGGCGTTTCGGTGCGCGAGAACCTCGGGCTGCCCGACGCCGGCATCGTCAATTCGCCGGAGACGCGGGCCATGGTGGCGGGGGTGATCCGCCGCCTCAAGCCGCGCGTGGTGATCGCCCCGTCGCTCAAGGGCCGCCACCCCGACCACATCGCCGCCGCGCAGCTGGTGCGCGACGCCTGCTTCGTGGCCGGCCTTGCCAAGGTGTCGCCGGGCATCCCGGTGCACCGGCCGCACAAGGTCATCCACGCCGTCACCTACCGGCAGGACTTCGAGCGGCCGAGCTTCGTGGTCGACATCTCCGAGGTGTTCGAGCGCAAGCTCGAGGCGATCCGCTGCTACGGGTCGCAGTTCGACGGCGTAACCCAGGCCGGCGAGGTCTACCCCAACGGCGAGCCGCTGTACGACGTCGTCCGCCACTACGCGGCCTACTACGGCGCGCTCATCCGCACACGCTACGGCGAGCCCTTCTTCACTACCGAGACGATGCGCGTGGACGACGTGACCACGCTCGACGTGGCCACCTTCTGAGCGGGCCGGCATCAAGAACGCAGCGCAGGGCCTCGATCGGTCACGATGCATCGAGTCCATCCCCTCCGTTCTTGATGCTCGCCGGGCGAACCGGCGCGCCATATATTTCGGCCCATGCCGGCCCCCATCTACCTCGACCATTCCGCCACCACCCCGGTCCGACCGGAGGTGCTCGACGCGATGCAGCCGTTCTACGGCCCGCGCTTCGGGAACCCGTCGAGCATCCACCGGTGGGGGCGCGAGGCGCGCGTGTCGCTGGACGAGGCCCGCGAGCGCGTGGCCCGGTGCCTGGGCGCGAATGCCGACGAGATCTGCTTCACCTCCGGCGGCACCGAGTCCGACAATCTCGCCGTCCTCGGCGCCTGGCGGTCGGCCCGCGAGCGCGGCAAGACGGCCGTCGTCGCCACGCCCATCGAGCACAAGGCGGTGCTCGAGGCGGTGCACACCGCGGCCCACGAGGGCGCCGAGGAGCGCCTCGTCCGCATGACCCCGGACGGCGTGGCCGACCGCGCGTCGTTCGACGAGCTGGTCCGGCCCGACGTCGCCATCGCTTCGGTGATGTGGGTGAACAACGAGATCGGCGCCATCCAGCCGGTGCCGGAGTTCGCGGCCACGGCGCACGAGCGCGGCGTGCTCTTCCACACCGACGCGGTGCAGGCGTTCTCCAAGGTCGAGATCGACGCGGCCAAGGTTCCCTTCGACATCCTCTCGATCTCGGGGCACAAGATCGGCGCCCCGAAGGGGTGCGGCGCGCTGTTCATCCGCCGCGGCACGCCCATCGAGCCGCTCTTCCACGGCGGCACGCAGGATCGCGGCCGCCGGCCCGGCACCGAGAACGTCGCGTTCGCGGTCGCACTCGCGACGGCGGCCGAGCTGGCGCTCGCCGAGCACGAGGCGGAGTCGAAGCGGCTGACGGCGCTGCGCGACCGGCTGCAGGCCATGCTCCTGGCGCGCATCCCCGACCTCGTCGTCCACGCGCGCCACGCGCCGCGCGCGCCGCACATCCTCAACGTGTCGGTGCCGGGCACTGAAAGCGAGTCGCTGCTCATGGCGCTCGACCTGCAAGGCATCGCCTGCTCCGGCGGCTCGGCGTGCCAGAGCGGCGCCAATTCGCCCTCGTACGTGCTCTCGGCCATCGGCGTCAAGCCGTCGCTGGCCGGCGCCGCCATCCGCATGAGCCTGGGCGTGCTCACCGACGACGCCGCCGTCGACCGCGTGGCCGAGGTGTTCCCGCGGCTCGCCGCCAAGGCGCGCGGCGTGGCCGCCGCCTGAGGGGCGGGCCACCATGAAGGAGCGCGTGCTGGTCGCCATGTCGGGCGGCGTGGATTCGTCGGTGGCCGCGGCGATGCTCGTCGAGCAGGGCTACGACGTCGTCGGCGCAACGATGAAGCTGTTCTGCTACGGCGACGAGATCGTCGACCGCCCCTGCTGCTCCCTCGATTCGATCAACGACGCCCGCCGCGTGTGCGACGCGCTGGGGGTTCCGCATTACGTGCTGAATCTCGAGAGCGCCTTCTCGCACGACGTGATCGACGACTTCGTGAGCGAGTACGCGCGCGGCCGCACGCCCATCCCGTGCGTGCGCTGCAACACCTTCACCAAGTTCCGCGACCTCGTGCACAAGGCCGACGGCGTGGACGCCCGCTGGCTTGCCACCGGCCATTACGCGCGCGTCGTGGACGGCGTGCTGCACCGCGGCGTCGACCGGTCCAAGGATCAGTCGTACTTCCTCTGGGGCATCGACCGCGGCGTGCTGTCGCGCATGCTGCTGCCCGTTGGCTCGCAGACCAAGCCCGAGACGCGCGCCGTGGCGCACCGGCTGGGGCTCGAAGTGGTGGCCGACAAACTGGAGAGCCAGGACATCTGCTTTGTGCCCGATGGCGACCACACGAAGATCATCCGCGCCAAACTCGGCGCCGACGCGCCGAGCCTGTCGCGCGGGCCGTTCGTGACGTCGAGCGGCGAGGTGGTGGGCTTCCACGACGGGCACGCCCGGTTCACCATCGGCCAGCGGCGCGGCCTTCCCGGCGGATTCGCCGAGCCGATGTTCGTGACCGCCATCCGGCCGGCCGATCGCGCGGTGGTGATCGGTCCGCGCGACGAGCTGCTGGGCCACGGGCTCGTGGCGCGCGAAGTGAACTGGCTGGCGGACGCGCCGAGCGTGGGCGCGCACGTCGAAGTTCAGGTCCGCCACCGCGCGCCGGCGGCCAGGGCGGAAGTCGTGCGCATCGACGGCGACGAGATCGAGTTGGCGCTGGACGAGCCGGTGAGCGCGATCACGCCGGGCCAGTCGGCGGTGTTCTACGACGGTGAGCGGGTGCTGGGCGGCGGGTTCATCGAGCGCGCGGCGCGGATGGCGCTGCCCGTCGTTGCCTGACTGCCTGACTGTCCGACTGTCTGACTGTCGGACTGCCTGACTGTCCGCCGATCTAGTACTTCAACCCCCCCGCCTCCGCGAACTCCCGCATCATCTTCTCCTGCTCGGGCGTCAGCTTCTCGGGCACCGTCACCTCGGCCTGCACGATCAGGTCGCCGCGCGCGCCGTCCTTCTCGATGCCCTGCCCCTTGATGCGAAAGCGCTTGCCCGACGGCGTGCCGGCGGGGATGCGGATCGCGACCTTCTTTCCGTCAAGCGTCCGCACGCCGACCTTCGAGCCCAGCGTCGCCTGCGCGATGTTCACCGGCACCTTGGCCACGAGGTCGAGCCCCTCGCGCGCGTAGAACCGGTCGGGTGCCACCTGGATGGTGATCAGCAGGTCGCCCGGGGGACCGTTGCGCGCGCCGCGCCCGCCCTGTCCCTTGAGCCGGATGCGCGTTCCCGTATCGGCGCCCGCGGGCACGTTGATCAGCACCTTGCGGCGCGCCCGCACCTCGCCGTTGCCGCCGCAGGTGGCGCACCGCTCGCTCGGCACCTGCCCGCGCCCGAGGCACTGCGGGCATGGACGCTGCACGGCGAAGCCGCCCTGGCCGAACGAGATGGTTCCCCGGCCGCCGCACTCGGGACAGCCGGCGAACTTGGCCCCGGGCGCGCCGCCGGTGCCGTGGCAGGTCTCGCACTCCTCGGTGACCTCGAGTTCCACGGGCACCTTGCCGCCGGTGGCGGCGGTGCGGAAGGGCACTTCGAGCGAGCGCTCCACGTCCTGTCCGCGCTCGGGGCCGCGCGAGCGCGAGCGCCCGCCGCCGAACATCGAGCTGAACAGGTCGCCGAACCCGCCCAGGCCGCCCAGGTCGCCGAGGTCTTCGAAATGGATGTTCGACGCCCCCGGCTGCGGGCCGCCCGGAGACGGCCGCGCGCCGCGCGCCGAGCCGAAGCCGCCGCCGAACGCGCCCAATCGGCGCATCTCGTCGTACTGCTTCCGCTTCTCGACGTCCCCGACGACCCCGTATGCTTCGGAGATTTCCTTGAAGCGCTCGGCGGCCTTCGGGTCGTTGGCGTTCGCGTCGGGGTGGAATTTCTTGGCCAACTTCCGGTACTGCTTCTTGATCTCGTCCTGCGTCGCGGAAGCGGTCACCCCGATGACGGCGTAGTAGTCCTTGGTAGGCGGCATGCGCGTGGGCTAGGGTTCCTCGTGCCACTGCGCCACGACGACGCGCGCGGGACGAAGCAACTGGCCGTTGAACAGGTAGCCCACCTGGTAGACCTGGGCCACGCGGTGATCCTGCTCGGGCAATTCGGCGCGGGTCGCGGAAATCGCTTCATGGAGGGCCGGGTCGAAGGCCGCGCCCACCGGATTGACGATCTCGAGCCCGTGGCCGGCGAGCGTCTTGAGCAGCTTCTTCTCCACCATGTCGGCGCCCTGCACCACCGTCGCGGCATCGACCGTCGCCGGATCGACGTGGGCGAAGCGACCCAGGTCGTCCAGCGCATCGAGCATTCCGCGCACCAGCACGCCCATGCCGCGCAGTTCGGCGTCCTGCCGTTCACGCGCCGCGCGCTTGCGGAAGTTGTCATACTCGGCAGCCAGCCGCAGGTACTTGTCGCGCTGGTCGGCGAGCTCGGCCTCAAGCTGGGCAAGCATCGCCGACCCGCCGGTGTCGGCGCCCGAAATGGGCGCGTCAAGGGCCGGTGGGTCGGCAGCGGGATCGGCGGCCGGATCGGCCGCCTGCGAGGTCTGTCCAGCGCCGGCCGACAGAGCCTCTTCGTCCTGCTTCGAGCTGCCCGAGCGATTCGCGGAGTTCTTCTTGTGGGTCATTGGCATAAAGTTCGTCCCCCGAGGGTCCAGTTGCAATGACCATGCCCGCCGAAGCTGCCGGGAAGACGGAGTTCGAGGGCGCCCCGGCCTATTGACTCCCCGTACGAGGCCCCGCATCGTGAGCCACTCCCAACGCCCGCAGGTGTGCCGATGATCGCTCGCATCCGCGCCGCCCTGGCTGGCCTCCGGTCCGGTAACCCGTTCGACGGGCTCTCCCTCGAACAGCTGTGGCAGGACGTCCGGTTCGGTGTGCGGGCGCTCAGAAAGGCGCCCGGCGTCAGCCTAACTGCGATCGCCACGCTCGCCATCGGGATCGCGGTGGTCACGGCGATGTTCAGCGTCATGAACACGGCCATTCTGCGCCCCCCGCCATATCCGAACGCCGGGCGGATCGTCGGGATCGCCGAAAACTCCAACTTCTACGCGTTCAACCATGCGTCGGCCGCCACCATCGAGGCGCTGCGGAAGGGCGCCCGCTCCTTCGAGGGGGTGGCCGCGTACGACCACACGGGCGGGCTGGTGGTCGCGGGCGGAACGGTGCGGTCGGTTACTGCCACGCGCGTGGACAGCGTGGTCCTACCGATGCTGGGAGTGGCGCCGGAACTGGGGCGCGTGTTCACCGGCGACGAGATCGCCACGCGGGCCGCCGTGGCCGTGATCAGCGACGGGCTCTGGCGATCCCAGTTCGGTGAATCGCCCACGGCGCTCGGCGCCTCGCTGCGATTCGGCCAGAACCGCTACACGGTGATCGGCGTGATGCCTCCGGGATTCGGCTTCGACGGGAGGTCCGACGTCTGGCTGCCGCTGCCATCTATCGAGGCAAGCGCCGACCAACGCAGCCTGGACTATTACCTGCTCGCGGAGTTGCGGCCCGGCGTCTCGCGCGACCAGGCGCGGGCCGAGGTCCTGACGATCGGCCGGCAGCTCGCGCGCTCGGATCCCGCGCACTACCGCACGGTGCATCTCGACATGCAGGACGGCATGATCGACAACAACCTGCGTGTCGTGCTGCCCATCTTCCTTCTGTTCTTCGGCGCCGGGGCCATGGTGCTGCTTATCGCCTGCGGCAACGTGGCCAACCTGATGTTCATGCGCGTCACGGAGCGCCGGCGCGAAATGGCCGTGCGGGCGTCGCTCGGCGCCGGACGAGCGCGTCTGGTGCGGCAGGCGCTCGTCGAGAGCCTGCTGCTCGCCGCCGCGGCGGCGGCGCTCGGCGTCTTTCTCTGCCGCGCGCTCATCGCCCTGCTGCCGCGGCTGGTCGATCTGTCGCACATGCCCACGAGCTTTCAGTTGGGCGTCGACTGGCGAGTGCTCGCCTTCGCCGCCGGGCTCACGGTGCTCACCGTGCTGATGATCGGCCTCTCCCCGGCGCTGGAAGGCATGCGGTTCGATCTGGTGCGCGCGCTCAAGACGGGCGGCGACGGCGGGGCCACGTCGGCGCGCGTGATCGAGGGCGGACGGCGTGGCATCGTCGTGCAGAGCGCCCTGTCGGTCATGCTGGTGATGAGCGCCGTGCTGCTCGGCGTCTCGTACAGGAGTCTCGTGAAGGTGGACCCCGGGTACGCGCGCGATCAGATCGTGGAGCTGTCGCTCAACGGCGACCCAGACGTGCACCCCGACGGTATGCGGGCCGGGTACGACGTGTCGCTGCTGCCAGCGCTCGCGGCGGATCCGCGGGTCCGCTCCGTGGCGCGGGAGGGCTACTTCCGATGGCAGTGGATCGGCGGCGACACAGCGCGTCCGCGGGACCCCTACGTATACCGCGCCGGCGACACGCACGCGCCAGCATTCAAATACACGCGTCCTCCGTCGATGGACTGGGTGGTTTCGGACAACTACTTCAAGACGATGGGCATTTCGATGATCGCGGGGCGCGGCTTCGCCCCCGGTGACGTGGCGGGAGCCCCTCCGGTGGCGGTGGTGTCGCACGCGTTCGCGGCGCTCGTCTGGCCCGGGCAGGATCCCATCGGCAAGGAGTTCAGCTTCGGACCGGGCACGAGGCTCGTCACCGTGGTCGGGATGACCGCCGATCAGCACGACCCGGTCTCGGCATCCGACGGCATCACGACCGCCGGCTGGCCCAACGTTTTCGTCTCGGAACGGCAGGGCGTGGCGACTAATGTTCTCATGTTGGAGATCCGGGCCGCCGGACGTCCCGAGGCGCTGATGCCGTTCATCGAGTCGCGCATGCAGTATGCGTCACCCGAGGTGCAAGGGTTCTTCATCCGGCCGCCGGCGCTCGCAGCCGGCGGTGAGACGTACATGGTCCTGCGGCTCACCGATGAGATCGTCGGGTTCTGCGCCGGCATCGCGCTCTTTCTCTCGATCGTGGGCCTGTACGCGTCGATCGGCTACGCGATAGCGCTTCGCCGCCGCGAAATCGGTATCCGGCTGGCCCTCGGCGGCACGGCATCTCAGATCCGGTCGCACATCACCGGCAGCGGGATGCGCGTGGTGGCGGTCGGCCTGGCGGGCGGCGTCGTGCTGGCGGTGCCGGTCGCGCTGTTGATGCGGTCGCTGCTGTGGGGCGTTTCACCCTTCTCGCCGGTGGTGTACGTGGCGGTGTGCGGGCTATTCGCCGCGGTGGCGTTGGCCGCGTGCCATCTGGCGAGCCGGCGGACGCTAAAACTCGACCCGATGATCGCCCTCCGGGCCGAGTAGATTTGACGATAAGGAAGGGCGCCCGTGGGAACCGTCCGGGCGAGGCGCGGTAAGACAAGCGTGTAGTCGTCCGGCGGGCGCCGGGTCAGCTTCAGCAGACGTTGGGGGAAGTGGTGTCATCGCTGTTCACAGCCGTCTGGAACGCACCCGACCGGGTGCTGCACGAGGTTCGTCGCTACGCGGCGCGCGCCGCCGCGTCGAGGGGCCGGCGGCGTCCGGCATCGGTGCTGGTGGTGTGCCACGGCAACGTGTGCCGCAGCCCCTTCGCGGCGGTAATCATCGGACGGTGGCTGGCGCCGGGCGGCACGTCGGTGATGTCGGCCGGGTTCGTGGGCCCGGGACGCAAGTCGCCGCCCGAGGCGATCCATGCCGCGCACCGACGTACCGTCAACCTGACCACGCATCGATCGAAGCAGGTCAACAGCCTCATGGTGCGCGACGCCGATCTCGTGGTCACCATGGACGCCGAGCAGGCGCGGGAGATCCGGCGTCGGTTCAGCAAGCCGGTCGGCCAGGTGCTCGTGCTCGGCGATTTCGATCCCGACCCCAGGGCGCCGCGCGGGATCGACGACCCGTTCGGGCAGCCGGCGACGGATTACGATCGCGTGTACGGCCGCATCGAGCGCTGCGCGGCGGTGCTGGCGGAGGCGGTGATGAGCGCGGGTGGCGTGCAACGGAGCGGCGAGCCGCACCCGCGCGCCGGGTAGCCGCAGCGTCAGATCGCGCGCAGCAGGTCACGCGGATTTGCGCAGGGAAACGTACGGGCGGCGATTGTTCGGTGATGCTCGGCGCTTTACGCCGGCCCAACGTGCGGCATGAGGACCCCAGCTGCCGGTACGAACTCATCGACGGGTTCCTGCTGGTGACGCCGGCCACGGGTGTAATTCACCGCATACTCACGACGCGTCTCGTAGCCGTCGAGGTCTGGCACCTCGGCGACGAATAGGCCGGCCGGCGATCGTATAGCCCGCCGATACGACCGCGCACCACCCTCCCCAACCCTTTCCAGGTCCGCAGTGTCATACGGAGAACCAGACACCCGAAACCCGTACCCTTTCCTATAGACCGTCTGTATGTCAACGCCACCCGCCGAGTCCCCCGCCCTCGTCCAGGGCACGCTCGACCTGCTCATCCTCAAGGCACTCTCGCTCCAGCCCATGCACGGGCTCGGCATCGCCCGCCGCGTGGAGCAGATCACCCACGACACGTTCCAGGTGAAGCCTGGCTCGCTCTTTCCCTCCCTCCACCGCATGGAGCGCGCCGGGTGGCTGGTGGCGCAGTGGGGCGAATCGGAGAATAACCGGCGCGCCAAGTTCTACCGGCTCACCGCGGCCGGCCGCCGCCAGCTCAGGACCGAAGCCGCGCAGTGGAACCGCGTCTCCCTCGCCATCGCGCTCGCCCTCCAGGCCACCTGACTCCGGGCTTCCCATGTCCATCCGCGACCGCCTGTCCGCCCTCTGGCGCGACGTCGCCCACCGCCCGGCGGTGGATGCCGAGTTCGGCGACGAGTTCCGCTCGTACGTCGACCTCCTCACCGACGAGAAGGTGCGCGCCGGCCTCTCGCCGGACGCGGCCCGGCGCGCCGCCCTTGCCGAAGCCGGAGGAGCCGAGCCGGCCAGGGAAGCGGTGCGCGACGTGCGCTTCGGCGCCGCGCTCGAGACCACGCTCCGCGATCTGCGCTTCGCCCTCCGCACGCTGGTCAAGCAACCGGTGTTCACGGCCACCGCCGTCGCCACGCTCGCCCTCGCCATCGGCGCCAACACGGCGATCCTGAGCGTCGTCGACGCCGTGCTCCTGCGTCCGCTGGCCTACGGCGACCCCGGCGCGCTGGTGACGATCCTCAACCACGGCACCGGGCCCGTGGGCCCCGCCAGCTTCGCCGCATGGCGGTCGCGCGCCAGTTCGTTCTCGGGCATCGGCGCCGCCGAGTTCTGGACGTCCACCATGACCGTGGACGGCCGCCCCGAACGGGTGCCGTCGCTCCGGCTGACCGCCGAGGTCCTGCCCCTGCTCGAAGTGCCGCCGCTCCTCGGGCGCGTGTGGTCCGCGGACGCCGACCAGCCGGGCCACGACCACGTCGTCGTGCTCGGCTACGCGCTCTGGACCCGGATGTTCGGCAAGGACCCCGGGGTCATTGGCCGAGTGGTGACCGTCAACGGGGAACCGTACACGGTGATCGGCGTGATGCCCGCCGACTTCGCCTTTGCTCCGTTCTGGGCAACGCACGCGGAGCTGTGGGCGCCGCTCGCGCTGGGCCCGCGCCTGTACGACACCGGCGGCTGGAGCCTTCGAGTGTTCGGCCGGCTCAAGCCGGGCCACTCGCTCGCTTCGGCGCGCGCCGAGATCGCGTCGATCACGGCCGACATGGAGCGCCGCTTCCCGCATTCCAACGACGACGTGCGCGTACGGCCGCTGGCCGACCTCGTCGTCGGGTCGGTGCGCACGCCGCTCTACGTCGTGCTCGGCGCCGTGGCGTTCGTGCTGCTCATCGCCTGCGCCAACGTGGCCCACATGCTGCTGGCGCGCGGCGCGTCGCGGCAGCGCGAGATCGCCGTGCGGGCGGCGCTCGGCGCCAGCCGGGGCCGGACGCTGCGCCAACTCCTGACCGAGAGTCTGGCGCTCGCGCTCGTGGGCGGCTGCGCCGGCATCCTGCTCGCCATCGGCGGCGTGCGCGTCCTTTCCGTCCTGGGCGCGACGAGCATTCCGCGCGTCCAGAGCACCACCGTCGACTTCCGCGTGCTGGTGGCCGCGCTGGTCATCTCGGCCGGCACTGCCCTCGCGTTCGGCTTGGTGCCGGCGCTCCGCGCGACCCACGTGAACCTTTCGGAATCGCTGAAGGAGGGAAATCGCGGGGCGAACGACGCCGGAAGCGGCGGGCGGCTGCGCAATCTGCTCGTGGTATCGGAATTCGCGCTGGCGTTGGTGCTGCTCGTGGGAGCCGGGCTGATGGTGCGCACCTTCGCGGCGCTCACGTCGCACGACCCGGGGTTCAATCCGCACGACGTGCTGTCGGCGCAGGTCTCGGTGGCGGGCACGGCCGAGGCGGCGCCGGGCGCCCGCCTCGCATTCTACGACGCACTGCTCGGCCGCCTGCGCGGCGTGCCCGGCGTGACGGCGGTGAGCGCGATCAACCACCTGCCGCTGGCGGGCGACCTCTGGGGACGCAGCTTCCGTCCCGAAGGCCGCAGCGAGCCCAAGTCCGGGATATGGCCCGTAGCCGTCTATCGGGTCGTATTCCCGGGCTACTTCGCCGCCATGCGTCTGCCGCTCGTGCGCGGGCGCGACTTCACCGACCGCGACGCGATGGGCGCGCCCGGCGTGGTCATCGTGAACGAGCATCTCGCCGACCGTTCGTGGCCCGGCGAAGACGCGATCGGCAAACGGCTCGCGCTCGCCGACGACGACAGCGCCGCGCCCAACTGGCTCACCGTGGTGGGGGTGGTGCGCGACGCCGCGCAGGAGACGCTGACCGACCCGATGCAACCGGAGATGTACCTCCCGATTCGACAGCGGGCGGACTACCTGTCGGGCTCGGAGCTGCACTACAGCTACGTAACCGTCGTCGCGCGCGTCGGGTGCCCGCCCGGCCGGGAACCGTGCGATGCGGGCGCCGTGGGCGGGGCGTTGCGCGCCGCCGCCGCCGGCCTGGACCCGCAGGTCACCGTGTCGTCGGTGGAGACCATGGACGCCGTCATGCACGACGCCACGGCGCGTCCGCGTTTCTACCTGACGCTGCTGCTGACCTTCGCCGTGGTGGCGCTCGTGCTGGCCGCCGTGGGGATCTACGGCGTCACGAGCTACGGCGTGTCGCGCCGTACGCACGAGATCGGACTCCGCCTGGCGTTGGGCGCGCGCCCCGCGCAGCTGCTGGGAAGCGTGGTCGCCGAGAGCATGAAGGTTGCGGTGGCCGGCGCGCTGGTCGGCGCGCTGGGGGCCTATGCCCTGGCGCGCCTCCTGTCCGGCATCCTGTTCGGCGTGCGGGCGCACGACCCCATCACATTTGTGAGCGTGACGCTGCTGCTCTGCGCCGTGGCGCTGGTGGCCAGCTACCTGCCGGCGCGGCGGGCGACGCGCATCGAGCCGCTCACCGCGTTGCGCGGGGAGTGAATGTGCGGCGGCGCGGCTCGGTTGCCGCGGACCGCTGCGGTTGATCCACCACAGCGGGATCGCACGGATGGGCACGTACGGGTTGAATTCCGATAAGTTCGCTCGGTAATATTCCAGATGGCCACCCAGCAATCTCCACAGGCCCGGCCGCGCGCCGGAGGCACGCCGGGCGCCCACCGGCGCTCCGGCGCCACACGACGCTTCGTGACGCGCGCCGGCCTCGTGGCGGCGACGCTGGCGGTGGCGGCCGTGGTGGTCTGGCAGGCGATGACCGCGTCGGGGAACCCCGACCCGACCGCGCCGCACACGACGTCGCTGGCCGCGATCTTCGACATCGGCGTGCTGACGTTTCGCGAAGGGCTGGAATGCATCCTCGTGCTGGCCGCGGTGACGGCGAGCATGGTGGGGCCCGAGCGGCGGCACCGCCGTCCGGTGGCGTTCGGGGCGGCCGTGGCGTTTGTCGCCACCCTCGGCACCTGGGCGGTGGCCGCTGGCGTGCTCGATCAGTTGGCGCAGAGCGTGCCGGCGCTCGACCTGCAGGCGGCCACCGGGCTCATCGCCATCGTCGTCCTGCTGGTTGTGATGAACTGGTTCTTCCACCGCGTCTACTGGACGGGGTGGATCGGGCTGCACACCCGGCGACGCAACCGCCTGCTCGGCCGGCCGGAGGGGCGCCGGGCCGACGCCGGCGGCGCCGCGCGGCCTTCCGTTTCCGGGCGGCGACTGCTCTGGGGGCTGGCCCTGCTCGGCTTCACGTCGCTCTACCGTGAAGGCGTGGAAGTGGTGCTCTTCCTGCAGAGCTACCGGCTGCAGATGGGAAACGCGATCGTTCTGCGCGGCGTGATCGTGGGGCTCGCCCTGACGTCGATCGTCGGCGTGCTCACCTTCGTGGCGCAGCGACACCTGCCCTATCGGCGGATGCTCGTGCTCACCGGCGTGCTGCTGGCCGGAGTGCTCCTCGTGATGGTGGGCGAGCAGGTGCAGGAGATGCAACTCGCCCACTGGATTCCGGTGACGACGATTCCCGCGCTGCGCTCCGTGATCCCGGCGTGGGCGGGGCTCTGGTTCGCCGTCTTCCCCACCGTGCAGTCGCTGGCCGCGCAGGCGGCGGCCGCGGCTCTGGTGGCGGGGTCGTACGCGATCGCGCGCGGCCGCGTCGTGGCAGGCGGGCGCGTGCGGAACGCGGTGGCGGGCTGACGGCGCGCAGCCGGCGCGCCGAGTGGCGCCCTCGGCGTTACCCGACGTCGCCGTGCACGGCGGCGAAGAAGGGGCCGAGGTCGATGCGTAGCGGCTCGGCGGCGATCTCCGGCCGCCAGACCAGCTCCCCGGCCAGCACCTCCGGCCGCTGGTCGCCCGGGCGCCACCGTTCGACCAGCCGCGAGTCGAGGTCCACGATCCAGTACTCGTCGGTGGGCGACCGCAGGTAGAATTCGCGCTTGATCCCGCGGTCGTAGCGCGCGGTGGACGGCGAGAGGACTTCGACCGCAAGACGCAGCGCCGTGATGGTCGACCAGTCGGTCTGGGCGAGCCCCGCCGGCGGGATCCGATAGACGAACAGATCGGGCTGGACGAGCGACCCTGGCTCGATCTCGAGGTCGGCCGGCGACATGAGCAGTTCTCCCAGTCGATACCGGGCGACATACGGGAACAGCAGGTTCCAGAGCAGTCCCACCGCCCGCTGATGGCGGGCCGCCGGCGCCGGCGTCACGAGGAGCACCCCGTCGATGCACTCGTGCCGCTTGCCGTCGTCAGGAAGGGCGCGGACTTCGTCCGGCGTCCAGTGGTGCGTGAGAACCGGGGCCATGGACATAGGCTACGCTCGGCGGGAGGAATCGCGCAATGGGGCACGGCCCATCATGCCACGGCGATGGCGCCGGGGCGCCATCGTTTGCCCGCCGCGGCCATCGATTCGAGGCGGGGCGCCCGGCGGCCCCCCGAGCCCTGGCCGCCCTTGAGCGCCCGCCGGCCCGTCCATATAGTTCACACAATGCAACAGTTGTCCTCCGCTAACCGCAAGCCGTCCCCGGCCGACGGCTCGGCCGAGCTGGTCGACCTCGGGCTCGCCGTGTCGCGCCTGGTGCGCGCCCAGATGCGGCGCCACGCGCCGCGCGGGCTCACCCTGCCCCAGCTCCGCGCGCTCGCCTTCGTCAACGCCGACCCGGCCTGCGCCCCGTCGCAGATCGCCGAGTACCTCATGCTCAGCCGGCCCGCGGTCACCCGCCTGCTCGACGGGCTCGTGCGGCGCCGCCTGGTGAGCCGCCGCGCCCACCCCGGCGACCGGCGACGGCTCCAGCTCTCGCTCACCAAGGCGGGCCGCGCCCACCTGGACGACTACTTCGGGCGGGCCCGCGCCATCGTCGCCGAACGCACGCGCGGCCTGTCGGCGGGCGACCGCGCCGCCGTCCGGCGCGCCGTTCGCCTCGTGCTTCCGCTCGTGGCCGGCGCCCACGCCGACCCGGATCGCTGATGGCCCCGGCCGAGCGCAACAAGTGGATCATCGCCGGCACGGTGATGATCGGGAACATCATGGCGGTGCTCGACTCCAGCATCGTCAACGTCGCGCTGCCCGACATCGCCGGAAACCTCGGCGCCACCATCGAGGAGATCACCTGGGTCGTCACCGGCTACATCCTGGCCAACGTGCTGGTCATGCCGATCGTCGGCATGCTCAGCGCCCGCTACGGCCGCAAGCGGATGTACATGCTCTCGATCGCCGTCTTCACAAGCGCCTCCATGGCCTGCGGCGTCTCCACGACCCTCGGCACCCTGGTGCTCTTCCGCGCGCTCCAGGGCCTCGCTGGCGGCATTCTGATCACCGTCCCCCAGGCGGTGCTGCGCGAGAGCTTCCCGTACGAGCAGCAGGGCGTGGCCATGGGGGTCTACGGCATGGGCGTCGTGCTCGCGCCCGCCATCGGTCCCACGCTCGGCGGCTGGCTCACCGACCGCTATTCGTGGCCCTGGGTGTTCTTCATCAACGTGCCGATCGGCCTGCTCAATCTGCTGATGGTGCAGCGCGTGCTCGAGGACCCGCCGTATCTCGAGCGCACGAAGGCGAAGATCGACTTCCCGGGGCTTGGGCTCATGATCGTCGGCCTCGGGGCCTTCCAGTTGATGCTCGAGGAAGGCCAGCGCGACGACTGGTTCGAGTCGGCGTTCATCGTGCGGCTGGCCGTGGTCGCCGCCGTGGGCATGGCGCTCTTCCTCTGGCGCGAGCTGCGTGTCGATCGGCCGGCGGTGAACCTGCGCATCCTCCGCAATTCGACCTTCAGCGCCGCGACGTTCCTGGGCGGCGTCATGGGCGCCGGCCTGAGTGGCACGCTGTTCATCCTGCCGCTGTTCCTGGAACAGTTGCTCGGCTACACCGCCATGGACGCCGGGCTGGCGCTCATGCCGCGCAGTCTCGCCATGCTGGTCGTGATGCCGATTGCCGGCCGCCTGTACAACCGGACCGGGCCCCGGCTGATGGTCGTGGTCGGACTCGCGTTCATCGTCCTCGGCTACTGGCAACTCGGCCACATGACGCTCGAGACCAGCGTCTGGAATCTCGCGCTGCCGCAGGCCTACACGGGGGTCGGGTTCAGCTTCCTGTTCGCAGCGTTGAGCACGGCCGCCCTGTCCAGGATTCCGCGCGCCGAGATGACCGCCGCCACGGGACTGTACAACGTGGTGCGGCAGGTGATGGGAAGCATCGGCATCGCCGTCATCGCGACGATGCTCACCCACGGCCAGCAGCGCTACTACTCGATTCTGGCCGAGCACTCGTCGAGCCCGGTGGCGCGCGCATGGCTGGGCTCGGTGGCCCAGGCCATGCAGGCCCTGGGATCCAGCGCGTACGAAGCCCAGCGGCGCGCCCTGGCCCTCCTCGGCATGAGCGTGGCGAATCAGGCGACGGTGCTGTCGTACAATCGCATCTTTCTCACGGTGGCGCTCGCCTTCACCGTCGTCGTGCCGCTGGTGTTCCTGTTGCCGCGCCAGGCCCACCACGCCGGCCCGGCGGAGGTCGTGGCCGACTGATCCGGCGGCGTCAGTTCGACGAAGGCCGCGGCAGGCGGACGGTCACCATGGCGATGGGATTCTCCACCGGCAGCGTGACCGTCGTGGACACCTGTGGTCTCGACTCGTGCCCGACGATCAGCGACACGGGCTCCCCGCGCGGGGGATCGCACACCGCGACGCGGCCGTCGTGGTCCGTCCTCCCTTCGAATCGCCCTTCGCGCGAGAACGTCAATCCGAGAATCCTGGTGGGCGGTTTCGTCCAGGTCGCAAACACGCTGTCGCCGGGCACGTTCCAGTTGTCCGGGTCCACCACGCGCACGAACAGCACGGTTCCGGCCATCGGCCGGCTCGGATCGCCGCAGATTGCCCGGGCCGCGAACACCGCCGAATCGAGATGGACGATGGCCGAATCCGCGTTGTCGAGCATCGCCGTCACGGAGTCGGTCGCGATGTTCTGGGCGACGCCCGCCTGCGCGAGGACCGGCGTCGCCGCCTCCACGGCATAGCGGCCAGGCAGGAGCCCGTCGAAGCGGAACCCGCCGGTGGAATCGGTGGTCGTCGTGTCGGTGGTGCCGGGCAGCCACACGCGAACGCCCGCCGTGTCGACGCCGGGAATCGCTTCGACGTGGCCGTGGCTCCGGACGCGCCCCGCCACCGCCCGGCCGCGCGCCGAGGCCGTCGGCACCTCCCAGTGCATGCCGTCGTCCCACCGCGCCCTGGTCACCTGGCCGCCGCTCACGCGCACGCGCGTGCGCACGGTGCCCGCCCGGGGCATCCAGCCGCCCATGTCCCGCTCCGCGACCTCGGCGCTCACGATGTTCCACGCGTCGATGAACACCACGCCGTTGGGCATGGAGCGGAACGAGATCGTGCCGCCGGCGCCGACTTCGATGTCGTTGGGTGACAGCCCGGTGTAGCGGAAGTCGAGCGCCCGGATCGCCGGATGCGACCGGTCGATCCAGAGCACGCCGCGGACGTCCACGAGGCGCGTCCGCCCCGGCGCCGGCTCGAACGCGAGCCCGAGATCGCCCGGGTGGAGCACGTCGGGGGCGGCGATGGAGAAGCAGTGCGTGGCCGCGAAGCTGTCGTCCAGAAGGACGTCGGCATCGGGCGCTCCCAGTTCCACGCCCCCGATTCCGGCGAGCATGTAACCGCGAGCCGCGAAGTCGGCGGCCGGCGCGATGGGAACGAACGGCCGCGACGTGCGGGCCGAGTCGGCCTGCACCTGCTGCCAGAGCAGGCGGATGCGATCGTTGGTGAACAGACGGCGGTAGTCGAGCAGCCACATGTCTCCCGGCCGTGCGTCGCGGGCCGCGACCGAGGCGAGCAGCCCGGCGCGGGCCTGCTCCCAGAGGCCCAGGGCCCGGTCGCGGTCGTCGCGTTTCGGGCACTGCTCGGCCTCGCTCACCGAGACTTTCTGGAGCAGCGACGGGAGGGGTTGCAGCGTGAAATCCTGCGTGACGTCGGCGGCGGAAGTGGCGGACACCGCCGCGTCGGCGGGGTGGAAACCGATGCGGACGACGCGCAGCCTGGCCGCGCCCGCCGGCAGATCGAGCGAGTAGGCGCCGGCGGCGTTGGTGAGGTCGCGCGAAAGCGAGGCGCCGCCGGCGCCGAGGGCCGACACCACGGCCCCGGAAATCGGCTGCCCGCCCAGGGCATCGCGCACCACGCCGTGCACTCGCTGCGCTCCGGCGAGACGCGTGCAGGCGGCGACCAGGATCAGGACCAAGCCACGCGGACGCATGGAGACCGAATATGCGGGGGGACTCGGGGAGCGCAAGCAAACTGTAAAGGGTCCAGCAGCCGCTTGCGTCCGCCGCGCAGGATTGCACTTTAGAGTGGAGTAAAGGCCGCGCCGGATCGGGAATGCCGCGGCTGCTCCCGGAGGTTCCATGGAGTGGATCCGAGGTCTGCGTCGCGTACCCCGCGGGATTGCCGTCGCGGTCGTGCTCCTGGCCGCCGGGCGGCCGGCGCTGGCGCAGGGCGCCGCCCAGCAGGCGCAGCGCCGAGTGACGGTGCTTGGCCGGGTGATCGATTCGCTGGTGCAACCGGTGACCGGCGCCACGGTGGAGATCCCCGAGCTGAAGCTCCAGGTGACGACCGACGGCTACGGCCGCTTCCGCCTGGTGGACGTCCCTGACGGCGCGCACGTGCTCTCGGTGCGGAAGATCGGCTACGGCCCCGTGGACGTGGCCATTCAGACGCCGCGCGACACCTCGCTCACGCCGGTCGTCATGGTGCCGGGGGCGGTGGTCCTGAAGACGATAGTGACGCGCACCGTGGGTCCGTTCGACAAACCCGCCCGACTCGCCTACACCGGCAAGTTCGACGACTTCTACATGCGGCGGCACCTCAACGTCGGATCGGACTACTTCTACACCCGCGAGGATATCGACCGCATGGGTGTGATGGACATCCGCGACGTGCTGCGGCGCATCCCCGGTCTCCGCCTGTGGGATGACGGCGGGAACACCGAATTGCGGTTCCCGAGCTGCCCCACGAACACGATCATGATCATGGTGGACGGCCAGAAGGTCTGGCCTACGGGCGCCACCAGTGGCGCGGCGGCCACGCTCGCCTCGCTGGCCGTGCCGATGATGGCCGGAGACCGGGGCCCGATGGGCGGGCTGACCGAGTCCGACCCGCTGGCCACGCTGCGCAGTTTGCGCCCGAGCGACATCGAGGGGGTCGAGGTCTATCCGTCGTCGTCGACGCTGCCGGTGGAGACGGTGGGAAACGCCTGCGCCGCAATCTTCTTCTGGACGGGCACGAGGTGACCGACCGGCGCCGCGTCAGCTCGCGGCGCCGAGCTTCTTCCGGGTCAGGTTGAGCACCGCCTGCGCCGCCCGCTGGCGGATCTCCTGCCGGTCGCCCCACAGCTTGAGCAGCACCGCGTCGACGTCGCCCGCGAAGTCGACCGCGATCCACACCGTGCCGACGGGCTTTTCCGGCGTGCCGCCGTCGGGGCCCGCAATACCGGTGACGCCAAGACCGATCTCGGCGCCGGTGCGATCGCGGGCGCCCACGGCCAGCGCGCACGCCACCTGTTCGCTCACCGCGCCGTGCTCGCGAATCATGCTTCCGGGCACGCCGAGCAGGCCCGACTTGATCTCGTTGGCGTAGGCGATGACGCCGCCCAGGAACACGTCGCTCGCCCCCGGGATCCGCGTGAGGCGCTCGCCCACCATGCCCCCCGTGCAGCTCTCAGCCACCGCCAGCTTCAGCTCGCGCCCTCGGGAGATCTCGAGCACCACCGCGGCGAGGTCGGCCTCGCCTTCACCGTAGAAGGCGTCGGCGAAGGCGCGCTTGAGGATGCCGGCGGCCACGCCGAGCCGACGGTCCGCTTCGGCCGCCGGCAGGCCGCGCGCCGTGACGCGCAGATCCACGCCGTCCACGTTGGGCAGGTAGGCGAGCGACACGTCGGGCACGCCGCCCTCGATGTCTGCGACGCGCTGGGCAATGAGCGACTCGGCGAGCCCCGTGGTGCGCAGGGTGCGCGAGCGTACGACGCGGTCGCCCGTCACGCGTTCGCGCAGCATCGGGAGCAGCGTGTCGGCGAGCATGCCCCGCATCTCGCGAGGCACGCCGGGGAGCATCGCCACCCAGCGGCCCCGCTCGTCCTCCAGCCAGATGCCGGGGGCCGAGCCGTGATTGTTGCGCAGCTTCACGGCGCCCTCGGGGATCATCGCCTGCTGGCGGTTGGCCTCGGGGATCTCCCGTCCGAACCGCGCGCGCCAGCGCGCGGCCATCCAGGCGAAGTGCTCCTCGTCGAACCGCATCTCGCGTCCGAACAGCTCGGCGATGGACGGCTTGGTGAGGTCGTCGCTGGTGGGGCCGAGGCCGCCGGTGGTGATCACCGCGCCGGCGCGATCGAGACCCTCGCGCACGGCGCGGGCGATGGCTGACGCGTCGTCGCCGACCGTGGTGCGGCGGTCGATCTCGACGCCGATGTCGGCCAGGTGCCGCGCGATGTGCGCGGCGTTCGTATCGATCGTGAACCCGAGCAGCAGCTCGTCACCGATCGTGACCAGCTCGATCTTCATGTGCCGGCATCCATGCGAGTTCGGTGTGGCACCACCAATCTACACGCTGGCGGGCATCAAGAACGGAGGGTGTGGACTCGATGCATCAGGATAGATCCGATCCTCCGGATCAAACGAAGAAAGGTTCTGGGGGGTTCTCGGGCGAGATCACCTCGGGTGGCGAGCGATGCTTGCCGCCGAAAGTCCCCGAGCATTCGATCCGGATTCCATCCGATCCATCCTGATCGATCGTGTCCCCACTCTTCGTTGTTGATGCTCGTGTGGGCAGGCGCCCAATCACCGTGCCGCGCGCAGCAGCTTGCCGTACCGGCTCATGTACAGCCAGAGCGAGTAGATGGTGAGCGCGGTCGCGCCGACCATCATCAGCACGCCCACCACGCCGTTGAAGTAGGCGAAGTAGCGCCAGCCGTCGCCCGACCAGCGGCGGTTCATGGCCACCGTCGCGATGAAGAACCAGAAGAACGCCGAGCCCACCCAGATGAGCTGCATGGCCGTCTTCCACTTGGCGGGGCCGATGGCGCTGATCACCACGCCGCGGGCGCGCGCGATCTGCCGGAACACCGACATGTACGCCTCGCGTCCGACGATGACCACGGGAATCCACCAGGGCAGTCCGATCAGCCCGAACGGCGTCACGAACGGAAACGCGGCCAGTCCGCTCGGCTTCATCACCGCGCCCACCGCGCCGGCCACCATCTGCGTGTGCAGCGGGCTGAACAGCGACGCCGAGCTGCCCGAGCCGGTGAGCACGAACAGGGGGATGAACGTGGCCACGAGCAGCAGCTTGTCGGCGGCGGGATCGAGCAGGCGGCCCAGATCGGTTTCCTGCGCGCGGGTGCGCGCCAGGTAGCCGTCGATGTAGTCGGTGATCGCCGCCAGCGCGAACAGCGCCCAGGCGACGAACCGGTAGGTGGACGATCCTGAGAAGGGCAGCCAGGCAATGAACGGCGTCGCGGCGATCCGCCCCGCGGTCAGCCAATTCGGGAGATTCACCGGACTTCCGCCTGGCTCACGCCAGCGACTTGAGCACGAGCTTGCTCACGGCGCGGAACGTCTCGAACACGCCGTCGCCGGTGATCGCGACCGCCTCGAAGTACTGCGCGCGCTCGATCCATTCTCCGGTGGGCAGCTGGCGCGATGAGGTATCTCGCCGGCGTGATACGGGTCGGGGGTGACGCGCTGCCGGGCCGCGTCCTCGACTTCCCAGCCCGGATTGAGCGCCGCCTGGAGGTCGGCCACGGTCGACGCGTTGGGCAGGTCGCGTTTGTTGTACTGGATGACGAACGGCATCTTCGTGAGATCGTACCCGTACTCGGCCATGTTGTCGTACAGGTTCTGCATGGCCTCCTGATTCGCCTCCATGCGCTCGAGCTGCGAGTCGGCCACGAACACGATGCCGTCCACGCCCTTGAGGATGAGCTTGCGGCTGGCGTTGTAGTAGACCTGGCCGGGCACGGTGTAGAGGTGGAAGCGCGTCTTGAAGCCCGCGGATCGTGCCGAGGTCCACTGGCAGGAAGTCGAAGAAGAGCGTGCGCTCGGTCTCGGTGGCCAGCGAGATGAGCTTGCCCCGCGTGTCGGGCTGCACCTTGCCGTACACGTGCTCGAGGTTGGTCGTCTTGCCGCCCAACCCGGGGCCGTAGTAGACGATCTTGCAGTTGATCTCGCGGGACGCGTAGTTGATCATCGACATGCTGTGGGTCTCCCGTTACTGGAACAGCTTGTCGATCTCGTCGTCGGCGCCGGCGAGAATGTTGGGCGGCGACCGGCTGGCCGGACGCACCGCGCGAGAACACTGCCTCGAAGAGTCGCGTGAGCTCTTCGACGGTCTGCTTCATCTTGAGTCGAACCAGGCCAAGGGTGGTGCGGTTGTCGAACAATACGACGAGGATCACCCGCCGCGCGACGTCCGCCAGATACATCGACTCCTTCTCGCCCTGGTGAAAGAGCGAATTGAAGTCGGTCTCGCCGATCAGCTTGGCGAGCTGGTCGTTGGCGCTGAAGTCGGCCGCCGTGAGGGTGGCGAAGGTGGTCGGGTCGAACTTCGGCTGCTCGCCCACGGTGGCCACCAACTGGCCGGTCCGGTCCACCAGCATCGCGCACCGCGCGCTGCTGTCCAGCAGGAAATGCTGCAACGCGGTGGTGATCGCGTTGAAGTCCTCTTCCGTGAATGACCAGCTCGCTGAACCAACGGGCATGGGATCTCGCCTGTCTAGTCGAGGTACGCCTGCATCCGCTGCAACATCCGCCGGCCGCGCCGCCGGAGCAGGGGCAGCGGCTCCCACTCCACGTACTCGGCCAGCAACCGTGCCGCCTGCCCTCCCGGCCGTGCGCCCAGATAACCCAGCGCGGCCACCCGTCGCACCGCGCTCGCACTGAACAAGTCGCGCCGCGAACGCTCAATCTGCGCGCTCCACGCCACGAGTCCAACCACCAATCCGCCAGCGAAACCGGCCGCCAGCGCCATCCGGTCCCGCCGCCGCATCACATCGCCCTCCGGGCCGACAGGGCCCGCGCGATCGTCACGCCGTCGGCATACTCCAGATCGCCGCCCACCGGCAGCCCCAGCGCGATCCGCGTCACCGTCACCGCCGACGCGCCCGCCGCCGCCAACTCCCGCCGCACCAGCAGCGCCGTCGCCTCGCCCTCGAGGCTGGGGTTCGTGGCCACGATCACCTCCCGCACCGGGCCACCCGGCGCCGCGCGCTCCACCAGCTTGTCCAGCGTGAGGTCCTCGGGACCCACGCCCTCGAGCGGCGACAGCCGGCCGCCCAGCACGTGGTAGACTCCACGAAACTCCCCCGCCCGTTCGATGGCGCCGATATCCGACGCCTCCTCCACCACGCACACCACCGACTGGTCCCGACGCGGATCGCGGCACACCGCGCACAGCGCCTCTTCCGTGAGGTTGAAGCACCGCTCGCACGGCCGCACCCGCTCGACCAACGTCTGCAACGACTCGCCCAACCGACGGCTCTGCTCGGGCGGCTGTTTCAATAGATGGTAGATCAGCCGGAGCGCGGTCTTGCGGCCGATCCCCGGCAATCTGGAAAACTCAGTGGCCAGCTCGTCGATCGCCGACACGTCAGAAGGGCAGCTTGAACGGGAGCTGGAGTCCGCCGGTCAGAGCACCCATGCGCTCCTGGGCCTGCGTCTGCGCCTTCTTCTGCGCCTCCGTAACCGCCACCACGACCAAATCTTCCAGCATCTCGACGTCGGCCGGATTGACCACCGACGGATCGATCTTCACGCGCCGCACCGCGCCGGTGCCGTTGACCTCCGCCGTGACCAGCCCTCCGCCGGCGGCGCCGGTAACCGTCATCTGCTCGAGTTCGGCCTGCACCTGCTGCACCTTGCCCTGCATCTCCTGCGCCTGCTGCAGGATCTTCATGAAGTCTCGCATCGAATCCACTACGGGGGTGAAGAGTTAAGGTATCCCGCGCCGAGGGGGTCAAGCAAGCACGCCGGCGTCAGTCCACCACGTCCAGGTCGAGCACGTCGATGGCGGCCCCCAGCAGCGGGTTCTGCAGCCGGAGCTTCGCCATCCGTTCCCCGCGGATCATCGCGTCGGTCAGTCGCTTGGGCGCGTCCGCCCCGGTCTCCGACGAGACGGTGAGCCGCGCCAGCCCGGTGAACCATTCGCGCAGAATCGCCACCACGTCGGCGTGCTTCTCCTCGATCACCTGGGCGTGGAACGGGTTCGGGGCGTCCTGGCGGAAGGCGATCTCCCCCCCGCCCCGGGCGGACACCGCCGACGGCATGCCGTTCTCCAGCGCGTCGGCCAGCACCGCCTTTCCGGAGGCACGGCACCGCTGGATCAACTCGTCCCACCGCTCGGTGACCAGATTGAGGTCGAGCGGCACGGGACGCGGGGCGGCGTCCGGGGCGGCATCGGCCAGCACCGCCGGCGGAGCGGGCCGCGGCGCCGGCACGTCCGGCACCGGAACGGGCCTGGGCACCGCGGCCTCCGGCGCCGGCGCCCTCGGCTGGGGCGCGGCATCCCGGGCCGTGGTCGGCCGGGCCGGGGCTGCCGGCGGCGACGCCGACCGGCGCGGAGCGGGCATGGAACCGCCGCCGCCCCCGCCGCCTGTCTCGCCGCCCGTCTCGCCGCCCACCGCGCGGATCACGTCCTCCAGCTCCACCGTGCGGTCCATGAGCGCGAATCGCACCAGGAGCATCTCGATCAGGACCTGTTGCTGACCGCTCTTCCGGAACTGCGGCTCCAGGTCGGCCACCGCATTCAGCATCCGCAGCAGATCGCCGGCCGACAGCCGGCCGAGGCGTTCCGAAAGCGCGCGCCGCGCCGCTTCCGAGACGTCGGGGGCGGTTCCGCCGAGCGTGATCGCCAGCTCGGCGCGCAGCATGTCGGCCAGTCCGGTGAGGAAGATGCCGAAGTCGATGCCCGAGTCGGCCAGCCGGGCGACGTAGGCGAACACGTCGCCGCCCCGCCGATCGGCGATGATGTCGAGCAGCGCGATGAACTCGTCCTCCGCCACCAGCCCCAGCGCCTCGCGCACCCGGGCCGCGGTGAGGGCCCCCTCGTCCATCGACAGCACCTGGTCGGTGATGCTCAGCGCGTCGCGCATCGAGCCGTCGGCCGCACGGGCGATCATCAGCAGCGCTTCCGGCTCGGCGGTGACCTTCTCGGCGGCGAGGATCGATTCCAGGCGCTCGCGGATGTCGCCGGCGCCCATGCGCTTGAAGTCGAACCGCTGCAGCCGGCTCAGCACCGGCGCGGCGGCCTGGGCGATCTTCTGCGGTTCGGTGGTGGCGAACACGAAGACCACGCGCGGGGGCGGCTCCTCGAGGATCTTGAGCAGCGCGTTCCATGCCTCGCGCGTGAGCATGTGCGCTTCGTCGACGATGTAGACCTTGTACCCGTGCTCCCCCGACGGGGCGTACATGGCCCGTTCGCGCAGCTCGCGGGCGTCGTCCACGCCGCGGTTGCTGGCGGCGTCGATCTCCACCACGTCCAGCGACGCCCCACCGCTCCAGATGCGCGTGCACGAGGTGCACTTGCCGCACGGTTCGCCGTCGGCCTGCTTGTTCTCGCAGTTGAGGGCCATGGCCAGCACGCGGGCCAGCGTCGTCTTGCCGACGCCGCGCGGGCCGCAGAGCAGATACCCGTGGGCCACCCGGCCGCGCGCGATCGCCCCCTTCAGCGTATTCGCCACGTGCGACTGCACGGCGACGTCGGCGAAAGTCTTGGGGCGGTATTTGCGAGCGAGGGCGAGGGACATGGCGGACGGTAGGGCGGTAGGTCGGCAGGTCGGGGAGTCGGACAGCCGGACAGTCGGCGGCACGGGCCGTCGACACGGGTCAATCTATAGGTGCGCGCACGTGCCGTAAGTGATGCAAATCCCGGCGCAAAAAAGGAGCGCGGGCGGCATCTCCCCACAGGGGAAATCGACCGCCCGCGCAGTGTCCCAGGCCTGACGAAGCGACGTCAGACACCTCATGCCGCTGCTGCCTGCGGGGCCCTGACGGAGTTAGAAGGCTGTCGCCCTCCGGGGCCTGGAACGATTGCAAGATACTGGGAAGGGGGGTGGCGCTCAAGGTGTGAAGCGGTGACGCGGTAGACGTGCAGTTCACACCTTCACGGCTTCACGGCTTCACCGCCTCACTGCCTCACCCTCGCTCGCCTTCCAGTGCCTTCCCCAACACTTCCCCCGCCCGCTTCACCTGTTCCGCGCTCACGTCCAGGTGCGTCACGGCCCGGATCCGCGCCGGCGCCCATGCCGACAGCAGCACCCCCTCCACGGCGCAGGCCTTCACCACCGGCGCCGCCGTCCGCCCGGCGGGCAAGTCGATCATGACAATGTTCGTGTCCGGCGTCACCACCGTCGCGCCGCCGGCGCCGTCCACCAGCTTGGCGAATGCGCGCGCGTTGGCGTGATCCTCGGCCAGCCGCGACCGGTTGTGCTCCAGCCCGTACAGCGCGCCGGCGGCGATGATCCCCGACTGGCGCATCGCGCCCCCGAACCGCTTGCGGATGCGCCACAGCTCATCGGCCATCGGGGCCGACGACGCCACGGCCGCGCCGATGGGCGCGCCCAGGCCCTTGGAAAAGGCGACCATCACGGTGTCGGCCGAGGCGGCAAGGTCCTCCAGCGACACGCCGGAGGCCACCGAGGCGTTCCAGAGGCGCGCGCCGTCCAGGTGCACGGGCAGCCCCAGCTCGGTGGCGAACGCGCGGATGGCCCGCATCTCGCTCAGCGGGACGATCTTGCCCCCGGCGCCGTTGTGCGTGTTCTCCACGCAGACGAGGCTCGGCGCGGTCATGTGGCGTGCCTTGGGGCGCACGTAGCGCCGCATGTCGGCGGCGGTGGCGACGATCCCCGTTGGCAGAACGGGCCGGATCTGGGCGCCGCTCAGCCCGGCGACGCCGGCCATCTCCCACTGGATGATGTGCGAGTCGGCGTCGAGGATGACCTCGGTGCCCGGTCGCGCGTGCAGGTTCACCGACGCCTGGTTGGCCATCACGCCGCTGGGGAAGAACAGCGCCCGCTCCTTGCCCAGCAGTTCGGCCACTCGGCGTTCGAGCCGGAGCGTGGTGGGATCGCCGTCGCGCTCGTCGTCGCCCACCTCGGCCTCGGCCATCGCGCGGCGCATCTCGGGCGACGGGCGGGTGACGGTATCGCTGCGCAGGTCGATCGGTGTCATGCGTCGGAATCCTGGATCATTCGGTGAAGACTTCGCGCTGCCGCCGCCGGGTGCGGCGCAGTTCGAACACCTGGCCGAACTCGCCGCCGAGAATGAACACGATGGCCGAATAGTACACCCACACGACCACCACCACGATCGCGGCCAGCGTGCCCGTATACACCGAGGCGGTGTCGAAATGGCGCACGAACAGGGAGAACAGCTGCTTGGCCGCCTCGAACAGCACGCTCGTGAACGCCGAGGCCACGAGCGCCGTCTGCCAGCGGACGCGGCCCGCCGGGAGATACCGGTAGATCGCGAAGAACATCAGCAGCAGGAACGCGAACGCGACCATGCGGCCCAGCGCGTATTCGACCGACCCCATGACGTCGCGGCGGAACCCGATGTCCATGAGGATCTCGGCGCCCCGCGATCGGGCGAGCGTGAGGTAGGCGGAGAGGACGGTATTGGCGCAGAACAACACGGTGGCGAGCAGCGTCATGCGGATGTCGAACAGTTTGCCGGCAATGATCCCGCGCGTGGACTCGATGTCGAACACATCGGCGAGCACCGTGCGGAGCGACGCGAACAGCCGCGTGGAGAGGAACAGGAAGATGAAGGCGCTCCACAGGCCGAGGGCGTGGTGCGCCTTGAGGGCCTCGTCGATGATCTGATGCACGGGCAGCCCCAGCGCGTCGCTGTGGGGCGGCAGCATCCGATCGACGACGTCGATGATTTCGGCGTTCGACGTCGCCGGCGACAGGTTGAGCACGAACGTGACGCCGAACACGAGCGTGATCACGAAGGGGATCGCGGCCAGGAGCACGTCGAACGAGATGCCGCTGGCCAGGAACAGCACGTTGTCCTCGTACGCATTGTCCCACATGCGCGCGAGGTAGTCCCGCGCCGCCCACCGCAAGTCGGAGAAGCGTGGCCGCCAGGTCATGCTTCGGCGAATGGAACGCGGAGGCGGGGAGCGGCGCGGGGGCGGCTACTCGTCGCCTTCGCCGTTACCGGGGGCAACGCCGGACTTGTACGCCGACTTGGCCGCCGAGAGCCGCCGCTCCAGATCCTCGCGCGCCTCGTGCGCCGCCAGGCGCCCGTCGCGGACCGCATGCGACACCTTGCGCCGGCCGCGTCCCACGGCGTCGCGCGCCGAATCGAGACCGTCCTCGACCCGCGCCCGCGCTTCGGTGAACGTTTCGCCGGCCTTGTCGCGCAGGTCCTCGGCCATCTCCTGGGCCCGCATCTTCACTCGGCGTCCCTTGCGCGCCAGATCGCGGCGCGTCTGCTCGCCCGACTGCGGCGCGTAGAGCAGCGCCAGGCCGGCCCCGATGGCCAGGCCGGCAATGAACGGCATGACGCCGGACCCGGACTTCTCGATCACGATACGGCGATCGTCGTCACGCATGTCGTCGGTCATCAGTCCCCCCTTGCTGAATGAGATGCCCGCCGCGTCACTCGCCCGCGTCGGGATCGTCGGGCGCCGCCGCCACGCCCACCGCCGCGCCGTCCGGCGCGGGATGGTGGATGGACGGCGCCTTGACGTACTTGGCGACCATCGGCGCCGTGTGGCCGATGGCCAACTGCTGGAACAGGAAACCGAACTTCTCGTCGTAGACGCGGGCCAGCGTCGCCTTCGTAGCGTCGTCCAGATCCCAGAACCGCTGTTTGAACGGGCCCAGCGCCTTCTTGCGCGTCTTGTAGAAGAACTGCTCGTCGGAATCGCCCGCCTTGCGCTCCCCGGCCGCGTTCTCCGACAGCCAGGCGTAGATCTCGCCGCGTAGCGCGTCGGGGATGTGGTCGAAGAGCATGTTCTGGAAGTTCGTCGCCAGGTGGATCTCGGCCGTCTCCCGCTTGGGGAAGTTGTGGAACGCGCTGTCGGGCAGCGTCGACGCCCCGTGCTGCACGGCGCCCGACAGCCCGTACTCGTCGCGCGCCACCTTCGACAGCCGCTCCAGCGTGTCGAGGTCCAGCTTCACGTCGGCAATCGATCCGTCGGCCAGCACCACGCCGCCGTGCGACGTGCCCGACTGGACGCTGATCTTCGAGACGCCGACCATGCCCTTGGGCGCGGTGCGGATGAAGCCGTCCATGTAGGCCCGCAGCTCTTCCACCGTGCTGTTGGCCGTGCCCACCTCGCCGATCTCGCCGCCCACGGAGATCGTCACGCCCCGGGGCTCCAGCGCGCGCACGTGCTTCAGGATGTCGGTGCCCACCTCGTAGTTCAGCCGCTGCTGCTCGTCGAGCGTGGGCTTGCCGATGTCCACCAGCGTCGACGTGTCGATGTCGATGTTCAGGAAGCCGGCGTGGATGGCCTCGGTGGCGAGCTGCTTGACCCCGTCCACCTCGCCCGTGGCGTCGGCGGCGAACTTCTTGGCGTTCACCTGGAAGTGGTCGCCCTGGATGAACACGGGTCCGCGGAATCGCTCGCGCAGCGCCGCCGCCAGCATCACCGCCACGTACTCGGCGGGCCGCTGGTCAGTATAGGCGATCTCTGAACGGGCGATCTCGAGCAGGAAGGCGCCGGCGTCCATGCGGACTGCGGTGCGGAAGATCGAGCGCGCCGTGTCGTATGCCATTCCGCGCACATTGATGGCGGGCACGGTGAACCCGTGCACCTCGCCGCGGCCGCGCGCCATGTAGAGATCCTGAATGGACGACGGCTGGACGCCCACCGCCTGACCGATCTCCCAGATCAGCCAGCGGGCGTGCGCCTTGGCGTCGTCGTCGCCGAATACGGCGGCGCGGGCCAGCCGGTCCATCGTGGTGCCGGCGAGCGGCCTGGCGTCGTTCACCATCACCCGGCCGTTCGTCACCGTGACGGCGGCGCCGAACAGGCCGTTCAGGGCATCAATAGCATCTGGCATCGCATCCTCAGCACCCGGACCGGACGCGCGCGACCGCGCGTCAGCGCCCGGAAGTCAGTCTCTCCATGCAACTTGGCCGAAGTCCCGGTCGGGATCAAGCCGTGATTACACCGAAGCGTTGGCGTCGGGCTTGGGGAGCGTGTCCCACTCGCGCCGCGCCGCTTCGGCGTCGGCCCGTCCGAGCATGGCGTAGGTGAACTGCTTGCCCAGTTCGACGCCCGGCTGGTTGAGCGGATTCACCCCGTAGAGCTGGCCGGCGTAGATCGTGGCTACCTCGAGCAGCATCAGCAGGCCGCCCACGTGCCATTCGTCGGCGTGGTCGACGTGAATGGTCAGATTGGGACGGCCGCGCCGCGCCAGCGCGCCGGCCGTGGCCCGCCGTTCGATGTCGATCAGCTCGCCCAGGTGGTGCCCGCCCAGGTACGCCAGCTCCGGAACGTCCTGGTGCAGCTTCGGGATCGGGACGTCCACCGGGTGCTCGCCGACCTGGATGAAGCTCACCGTCTTGTTGGGCGTGCCCTCCATGAACAGCTGGACCTGGCTGTGCTGATCGGTGGCGCCGCGCGCGGCCAGCGGCGTGGGGCCGTAACCGGCGTCGCCCGGCTCGCGGTGCTTGCCGAGGCTCTCCGCCCAGAGCTGCACGAACCAGGGCGCGAGGTCGCGCAGCGTGTCGGAGTAGGGCATGAGCACATGGACGCCGCGCCCGAGCTGCGTGTCGGCCAGCCACTGGAGCGTGCCGAACACGGCGCCGGGATTCTGCAGCAGGTTCGACTCGCGGCAGCGCTTCTCCATGTCGGCGGCACCGGCGAGGAGCGGCACGGTCTTCATGCCGAGCAGGGCCGCGGGCAGCACGCCCACCGGCGTGAGCACACTGAACCGTCCGCCCACGTTGGGCGGGATGTCCAGCGCCGCCACGCTTTCCTGGCGGGCGATGTCGCGCAGCGCGCCGTTGGCCGGATCGGTGACGAACACGAGATGGTCGCAGGCGCCGTCGCCGAACCGCTCGTTGAGAGCGCCGCGCACGATCAGGTACTGCGCCATCGTTTCGGCGGTGCCGCCCGACTTCGAGATCACCACGAACAGGACGCGGTCGAGGTCGAGCCGCGCCAGGAGATCGGCGATGGTGCCCGGATCCACGTTGTCGAGCACGTGGAAGCGCGGCTTGTTGCGCCGCGCCTTCTTCGGGAGAGAGTTCCAGTCGCGCCGGCTGAGGGCGGTGTGCAGGGCGATGGGCCCCAGCGCCGAGCCGCCGATGCCGAGCAGCACCACATCGTCGAACCGGCCGCGGGTGCGCTTGGCGAATTCCCGGGACTGGTCGTGCAGGGCGCGGTCGCGGGGCAGATCGAGAAAGCCGAGGCCCCCGGTGGCGCGCAGCCGCTTCACCGCCGCGTGCACCTCCGGGAATCCGTGCTGCGCCGCGTCCCAGGCGTTCGCGGGAATGCCGCCGGAGACGGCGCCGGCGAGCATGTTGGTGTAGTCGATGCGAATGGCCATGGTCAGTCGATCCTCACCGTGAGGCCGTCGAAGGCAGGGGTGATGCCGCGGGGCAGTTCCGCTTCGAGGTCGGCGTGGAAGTTGTCGTGCGTGAGATGGGTGAGATACGTCCGCTCGGCGCCGACGCGCTCGGCCACGCCCACGGCTTCGGGAATGCTCAGGTGCGTGGGGTGCGCGGTGCGGAAGAGGGCGTTCAGCACCAGCACCTTGACGCCGGCAATGGCGGCCAGCACGTCGTCGGGCACGGATTTGGCGTCGGTGATGTAGGCCAGCGGACCGATGCGGTATCCGGTGACCGTGATCCGTCCGTGGGGCACGGCCAGGGGAAGCACTTCGACGCCGGCCACGCCGAAGGGCTCGCCGTGGCGGACCACGATCGCGCATCCCTCCGGCTTGGACGTGCCGGGCAGTGGCCGCACGTTCTCGTCGAAGATGTAGCCGAACTTGGCGCCGAGGCTGGCCAGCGTGTCGGCGGCGCCGTAGAACGGCAGGGGTCCGTCGCGGCGCACGGTGATGGCGCGGATGTCGTCGATGCCGTGGGTGTGATCGGCGTGGTCGTGGGTGAAAAGCACCGCGTCCACGCGGTCGATGCCGGCGGCCACCAGCTGGAGGCGGAGCTCCGGCGGCGTATCGAGGAGCAGCCGCGCCCCGCCCTGCACCTCCACCACCGCTCCCACGCGCGTGCGCTTGTCCCGCGGATCGGCCGAGTTGCACACGTCGCAGTGGCAGCCCAACTGCGGAACGCCGAAGCTCGTGCCGGTGCCGAGGAACGTGAGCTTCACACCGTCTCCACCTTGAGCGTGTTGGTGGTGCCGGGCACGTCGAAGGGCACGCCGGCGGTGACGACCACGCGGTCGCCGGGCTGCGCGAGCTCGCGGCGGCGCACCACGTCCAGCGCCACGTTGACCATTTCCTGATAGGTCTGGCAGTGGGGCACCAGCGCCGGCACCACGCCCCAGACGAGGGCCAGCTGGCGGTAGGTGCGCGGAATGTCGGTGAGCACCAGGATCGGCACCGGCGGCCGCTGCGAGGCCACGATGCGGGCGCTGAATCCGCTCTTGGTGAACACGATCAGCACCGGCGCGTGCAGCATGTTCACGGCGGCGGCGCTGGCCGCCGCGATGGCGAATTCGTTGGACACTTTGCCGTCGAGTTCGCGCCAGGCCTCGCGCGGCCGCGCGCTGCGGCGGCGCTCGATCTCGCGGATGATGCGCGTCATCGCCTCGACGGCGAGGCGCGGATACTCGCCCGCGGCCGTCTCCGCCGAGAGCATCACCGCGTCGGTGCCGTCGAGGATCGCGTTGGCGACGTCGCTCGCCTCGGCGCGCGTGGGCCGCGGATGGGTGATCATGGATTCGAGCATCTGCGTCGCGGTGATCACCGGCCGCCCGAGCTTGTTGGCCACGGCGATGATGCGCTTCTGGGCGAACGGCACCTCTTCGAAGGGCAGCTCCACGCCCAGATCGCCGCGCGCCACCATCACGCCGTCCGACTCCTGGACGATGCTCTCGATGTTCTCCAGCGCCGAATCCTTCTCGATCTTGGCGATGACGAGCACTTCGCGCGGAATGAGCTTGCGCAGCGCCGCCACGTCCTCCGCCCGGCGCACGAAGCTGAGCGCCAGGTACTCGAGCTCCTGCTCCACCGCGAACGACACGTCCTCGCGGTCCTTCTCGGTGATCGACGGCGCCGACACCTGTACGCCGGGCAGGTTCATGCCCTTGTGGCTTCGCAGCAGACCGCCATGGATCACCCGCGCCGTCACCCGCTCCCCCCGCACGCCGGCCACGATCAGTTCCAGCAGCCCGTCGTCCACGAGGATGCGATCGCCGTCGGTCACGTCGCGCGCGAGGGCGTCGTACGTCACGGGGATCTCGCCGCCCGCCGCATGCGCTTCCGGCGCCAGCACGATCTCCGAGCCCTCGGCCAGTTCGAACGGCCGCGACAGCTCGCCGATCCGGATGCGCGGACCCTGGAGGTCGCCGAGGATCGCCACCGGCCGCTGCATCGCCTCGGCCACGGCGCGCACCCGCGCGACCGTCTCGCGATGCTGGTCGTGCGTGCCATGCGAGAAGTTGATGCGGGCCACGTTCATGCCAGCCTCGACCAGCCCGCGCACAGCGTCTTCGGTGGCGGTGGCCGGGCCCAGCGTGCAGACGATTTTGGTGCTGCACGGGGGCGTCACGCGCGACGGCGTGGATTCGGCGGCGTTCGGATTCACGCGGCGTGGCACCTCAACGGGCGGCGAGCCGGCGGCCGAGTTGCTGCGACTTCTTGCCCAGGCCGGCGATCAGCGAGTCATACGACTTCTGGAAGCTGGCCAGCCCCTCGGCGAGCAGCCTGGCCGTCACGTCATCCATCGAAATGCCGGCGGCCTCGATGGCGGCGATCTCCGCCCGGGCGCGGTCGAGGTCGGCGTCCACGGTGCGCTTCACCTCGCCGTGGTCGCGGAAGGCGTCGATCGTGGCCGGCGGCATCGTGTTCACCGTGTCGGGGCCGATCAGCTCCTCCACGTACATCACGTCGCGGTAGGCCGGGTTCTTGGTGCTCGTGCTCGCCCACAGCGGCCGCTGCAACCGGCCGCCCCTGGCGCGGAGCTTCTGCCAGCGGCCGGAGGCGAATCGTTCGGCGAACAGGGCGTAGGCCAACTTGGCGTTCGCGATCGCCGCCTTGCCGTTCAATGGCGCGCCATTGGCCGCCGGAGGTGCGCCGAGGGCGGCCAGACGCTTGTCCACCTCGGAGTCGACGCGGCTCACGAAGAAGCTCGCCACCGACGCGATGCCGTCGATCGGATTGCCGGCCGCCAGGCGATCCTCCAGGCCACTCATGTAGGCGTCGATCACCCGGTCGTGCGCCGAGATCGCGAACAGCAGCGTGATGTTGATGTTGAGGCCGTCGGCGATGAGCTGGCGCACCGCCTTCGCCCCCTCCACCGTGCCCGGCACTTTGATCATGACGTTCGGGCGGCCGACCGTCTTCCACAGCCGGCGCGCTTCGTCGATCGTCGCCGCGGCGTCGTTGGCCGCGCCGGGCGAGACCTCGATCGACACGTACCCGTCCCCCCCCTTCGTCGCGGCGTACACGGCCGCGTAGGCATCGCAGGCGTCACGGACGTCCGTGGTGGCGAGCAGTTCGAACAGCTGCTGCGCCGACGGCTCGCCCGTCGCGCCGTTGATCTGGGCGTCGTATGCGCTCCCCTCGGCCAGCGCCTTCTCGAAGATCGTCGGATTGGAGGTCATCCCGGTCAGGGCGTCCTCGGCGATCCGGCGCGTGAGGTCGCCGTTGTGGAGCATCGTGCGTTCGATGAAGTCGAGCCAGATGGACTGGCCCGCGTCGTGGAGGCGCTGGAGTCGGTTGGATGCCATGAGCATGCTCTGCGATGGAGACGGAAGGGGCGTGTCCCCTCCCACTCCAGTGAACATACCACGCGTGGCCGGAGACCGTCACCGCCGTCCCCGGGCCGCGCGCGGCTGTTGCCGTAGCGTGACGGACGCGCCGCCGCGCCGAGTCGCGGCCGCTACCGGTTGCCCACGTACTCCACGCGCCAGATCCGCCCGCGTTGGTCGTCGGCGATGTAGAGGGCGCCGTCCGGCCCCTCGGCGAGTCCGGTGGGACGGCCGGACACCGCGGTCGGCTTGCCGGCATCGAAGAACCCGCCGGTGAACGTCTCGAACGCGCCCGACGGCTCGTTCCCCTTGAGCGGTTGGAACACCACGCGGAACCCGGCCTGCGGCTCCGGCGCCCGGTTCCACGATCCGTGGAACGCGACGAAGACGCCGTTGTGATACCTGGCCGGGAAGTTCCCGCCCCGGTAGAAGAGCAGCCCGTTGGGCGCCCAGTGCCCGGGGAAGGTCGCCACCGGACCAAGCACCGATGCGCAGCGTCCCTGCCGGTCGTCGTGCCCGCCGTACTCGGGCGCGAGCAGCATCCGCTGCTTCGGCACGTCGAAGTAGCAGTACGGCCAGCCGTAGTCGCCGCCCTCCCTCACGTGGATCAGCTCCTCGGCCGGCGACTCGGCGCTCGCCGGATCGGTGTACTCCGGCCAGAGGTTGAGCTGGTCGCGCCCGTGCTGCATCACCCACAGCGTGTTGTCGGCAGGGTTGAGATCCATGCCCACCGAGTTGCGAATGCCGATGCCGTAGTGCTCGCCCATCGCCTGGGTCTGATCCGTCTTGCGGGCGTTGAACTTCCAGATGCCGCCGCGCGTCTCGCGCTCCACGCAGGGGTCGACGCCGGGCACGCCCTTCTGCCGGTCCTTTGACTGGCAGGCGTTGGTGGCCGTGCCGACGTTCACGTACATCAGGCCGTTGCCGTCGATCACGAACGTCTTGAGCGGGTGGTTGCCGCCCGGCGGCAGGCCCTTGACGATGGTGTCGGGCTGGCCGGCGGGTTCGAGGGTGCCGGCGGCGAGCTTGTAGCGCACCACGCCGGTGCCGTTCTCGGCGTACAGGTAGCCGTCGAACAGGCGCACCTCGCTCGACCGGAACTCGCCCCACGACCGGCGGACGTCGGCGGTGCCGTCGTGGTTGGTGTCGCGCAGGGCGACGATGCCGACGGCGCGCCCCGTGCGCCCTGACAGCGTAGCCACGAACACGTCGCCGTTGGGCGCGACCGCCATGTGCCGCGCCTGCGGAATGCTGTCGGCGAACAGCGTGGCGCAGAAGCCCGGCGGGAGGATGAGCCCGGAGTCGTGCGCGCATTTCTGGGCGGACGCGGGGGCGGGGGCGGCGATCGACGCGGCGAGGATGGCGGCGGTGAAGAGTGCAGTTCTCATTTGGAGTCCCGTGAAGCGTTGAGATTGATTCGCCCTTCGGATCGTAGGTCGGCAGGTCGGTAGGCCGGTAGGTCGGGACAGCGTTCGCAGTTGTCCCGAGCTATCGACGAACTGACCTGCTGACCTACCGGCATACGGACTTACCGACTTACGGTTCGCGGCAACGGGCTCGGCATATCGGCCAACACGAACGCCATCACCGCCATGGTCGCGATGCAGCGGCGGAAGTCGTCGCGGTCGATCATGGTCATCATGTCGGCGTCGGTGTGGTGGTACCAGAAGTACTGCGAGTCGTCGACGTTGAGGGCGAAGCCGGGCACGCCCTCGCGAATGACCGGGCCGACGTCGGCCTCGCCGTCGCCCGCGTCCACGCCGCCGGCGCCGATCCTGTCCAGCAGGACGCCGATCTGCTTGGCGACCGCGAGCCCCTCGGGGCTGCCCTGGAAGCGGAATCCGGTGGGCTTGAACACGCCGTTGTCGGATTCCATGGCGGCCACCGTCTTCGGCAGCTCGGCGAGATGCTGATCGTGGTAGGCGCGCCCGCCGCGCCCGCCGTTCTCTTCGTTCACCCACATGACCACGCGCAGCGTGCGCTTGGGCTTGAGTTCCAGCGCCTTGATCAGCCGCACGGCCTCCCACGCCGCGAACGCGCCGCCGCCGTCGTCCATCGCGCCCTCGCCCACATCCCACGAATCGATGTGGCCGCCCAGCACGACCACCTCGTCGGGCTTCTCCGAGCCGCGCAGTTCGGCCACGACGTTGCGCGACGGCGCGTCGGGCAGCGTGCGGGCCTGCATCTTGAGCGTCACCGCGACAGGCTGCCCGCGGTCCTCCATGCGGTGCAGCAGCTCGGCGTCCTCCACCGTCAACGCGGCCGACGGGATCCGCGGAACGCCGGCCTCGTAACGGAGCGATCCGGTGTGCGGCGTCTGCTGCGAATGCGGCGTCACCGAGCGGATGAGCGCGGCCACGGCGCCGACTTTCGCCGCCGCCGATGCGGCGCCGCCGCGGTAGGCGACGTTGATGTCGTACGCCGCCATCGGCGCCACGTCGGTCGGAAAGGGTGCGTCGAACAGGACAATCTTTCCCTTGGCGTCGGCCGCGTGCGCCGCGAGGTCGTCGAAACTCTTGACGACGAGCACGGGGGCCGTGATGCCATCCGGCGGCGTTCCGACGCTGCCGCCGAGGCCGAGCATGTGGAGCTTCCATTCCCGCGGCGACACAAGCGTGGCCGATTCCTGGCCGCGGACCCAGTGCGGCACCATCACCGGTTCGCCGCGGACGTTGTCCAAGCTGTCGTCCTGCATGCGGGCCAATACCCAATTGATGGCCTGCTCGAGGCCGGGCGACCCGCTGAGCCGGCTGCCGTAGGTATCGGTCATCGTCGCCAGGCGGCTGTAGGCCATGGTGTCGGCCATCGCCGCGGCGATGATGCGATCGGCAGCCGCGCGATACTGGCGGGCGACGGCCGAGTTGGCGGACTGCGCGGCCGCGGAGGGCGCGGCGCCGGCCAGGGCAACCGCGAGGAGCATCGCGGTGGCCGGGAACCGGCGGGAGAGGCGCACGTGGCTCATGAGATGGCGTGGGGGATATGGGCGAGGGACCGCCTGCGGGGAGCAGTCGGCCGACCAATAGTACGCCGGGGCGGTGCCGGGTTCAAACCGTGCCGCCCCGCCGGCTGTCGAACCCCCGCACCCACCAGCCACCGGAGAACCGCATGCGACACGCCCCGACTTCATTGGCCGCCGCCCTCGCCCTGAGCGCCGCGCTCGCGGCAGCCGCCGCCCCCGCGCGGGCCCAGCAGGAGAGCGCCGACCGATGGCTCAACGACTGCCGCCATGACAATTGGGGGGACCGCGGACGGTTCTGCGACGTCAAGCAGTTCACGATCAACGACCCGGCGAGTTCCATCCGCGTCGACGCCGGCCCGAACGGCGGGGTGACGGTGCACGGCTGGGACAAGTCGACAATGCTGGTGGTGGCCAGGATCCAGGCTAACGGCGATGACGACGCCGGCGCCAAGGACGTGGCCGGCCACATCAGCATCACCGCCGAACGCGCGCGGATCGAATCCACCGGACCCTCGACGCGCGGCCATCAGGGGTGGTCGGTGAGCTACGACCTGTATCTGCCGAAGACGACCGGGCTGGACGTGAGTACGAAGAACGGCGGCGTGAGCGTCGATGGCGTGAAGGGCAAGGTCGATCTCGGCACGGTCAACGGCGGCATCCACCTCACGGATGTGGCCGGCGACGTGCGCGCCGAGACGACGAACGGCGGCGTGAGCGCGACGCTGAGCGGGACGAGTTGGGACGGCGCCGGCCTCGACCTGCGGACCACCAACGGGGGCGTGACGCTGGAGATTCCGAAGGGCTACAACGCCCGGCTCGAAACGGGGACGACGAACGGTGGATTCGACGTCGATTTCCCAATCACGATTCAGGGCCGGCTCGGCAAGCGGATCACGACGACGCTCGGCACGGGCGGCGCGATGGTCCGGGCGACGACGGTCAACGGCGGAGTGCGGATCAAGGAGCGGTAAGGGCGGGCCCCGCCCCGCCCCAACATAGGGCTGTGAGCCGTCAGCTGACAGCCGTCCATTGCCCGCACCTGCCCACCGACGGTTCCCGGAGTTGCCGAGATCGTTCGTGGCGCAGTTGCGGTTAGCTGACAGCTGTGAGCGGATAGCTCACAGCCTTCCGTTGTCCTTACCGCAGTTCGCGGTTTGCCGTCCTCATTCCTTCCCGAGAATCGCGTCCGCTTCTTTCGACCGCGCCTCCAGCTCCTTCTTCAGCGTGTTGTACCGCGCCACCGCGTCGTTGCTGATCTTCTGATCGGCGCCGTTCGTCATGCCGTACAAATACGCGATGTGGGTCTGCAGCTTGGGCTCGCTGTACCGGATGCTCGACGTCACGAGCTTGTCGGCCAGCGCATCAACGCGCGCGAGCGTATCCGCCGCCGCGCCAGTCGCCCCGCGGAGCCGGCGCTGCGCGCCCTCGACCCGCGCCACCAGCCGGTTCACATCGCTCACCAGTTCGCGCACCCGCATGTTGTGCTCGAACTGCGCGCGCAGAATGGCGGTCGTGATGCCGTCCTTCGTGATCCGCGGATCCTCGACCACGGTCAGCGGCTGCGTGCTCTTGTAGGAGCCCACGGTGAGCCGCACCGAGTAGCGCCCCGGCACCGCCGCCGGCCCGTTTCCGCCGTCCGGCCGTGAGGCGCTCTCCCACGGGCCGGGATAGCGCAGATCCCAGGTGAACCGGTGCATGCCGGCCGACTTGTCGAGGCGCGCCGCGCCGCCGCCGCGGCCGCCGCGGCCGCCGCCGCGCCCACCCCGCCCCGCCGCTCCGAGCGCCGGCGCCGCGCTCGAGAAGCTCTTCACCACCTTGCCCGCCGCGTCGAGAACGTCGAGCGAGATCTCGCCCGGCGTCGGCGCGCCGACGTAGTAGTCGATCTGCGCTCCGGCCGCCGGATATTCCGGACCGGCCCCGCGGCCGAATCCACCGAAGCCGCCGCGTCCCCCGTGGCGGATGGCCGTCTCCGGCTTGAACAGATACGCCGGCGACGCCGCCACCTTGTCGCTCAACTGGTGCAGCGGCGACAGGTTGTCGAGCACCCAGAACGACCGGCCCTGCGTCGAGATCACGAGCGCGTCGTGCGCCACCTTGAGGTCGGTGATCGGCGTGATCGGCAGATTCATCTGGAAGCTCTGCCAGCGCGCCCCGTTGTCGAACGACACGTACATGCCGAACTCGGTGCCGGCGTAGAGCAACCCGGCCCGGTCGGGATCCACGCGCACCACGCGCGTCGGGCTGTCGCCCGGGATTCCGTTCTTGCCGTCGGTGAGCAGCGTCCAGCTCTTGCCGAAATCGTCGGTGCGATAGATGTACGGCGCAAAGTCGCCGAGCAGGTAGCGATAGATCGCCACGTAGGCGGTGCCGGCGCGGTGCGGATCGGGCTCGATGTTCTGGACGCGCCCGCCGGGCTCGAGGCCCTTGGGCGTCACCCGCGTCCACGTCTTGCCGTCGTCGCGCGTGACGGCCACGATGCCGTCGTTGGAGCCGGTCCAGATCACCCCGCGCTGCACCGGCGATTCACGGATGGTGTAGAGCGTGCTGTAGATCTCCTCACCGGTGGCGTCGCGCGTGATCGGAATGCCGCTCGCCTCCTGCGGCTCGCCAGGCGGATTCCACGTGAGGTCGGGGCTGATGGTCTGCCAGTTGGCCCCCTCGTCGCGCGACCGGTGCAGATACTGCGATCCGTAGTACACGGTGTTCTGGTCGAAGGGCGACACCTCCATGGGCGAGACGCGCTGGAAGCGGTAGATCAGCGTCGCCCCCCCGTTGCCGTACAGCGACTGTCCGCCCACCCAGTACTGCTGCTCGTTGGCGGTCTTCAGATTCAGCCGGCTGAACTGGCCCTTGCACCCGCCATACACGGTGTCGGGCGCCTTGATGTTCGGAATGATCGGTCCGGTTTCGCACCCCGGCCCCTCGCGCCACTCTTGCCCGTTGCCGAGCGAAAGGCTGGGCACGATGAGCGTGTTGTCGTCCTGCTGCGCGCCATAGACGCGGTACGGGTACTGGCTGTCCACCGCCACCTGGTAGATCTCGGCGGTGGGCTGGTTGAGCTGCGTGCTCCAGGTGCGCCCGCCGTCGGTGGAGACATTGGCGCCGCCGTCGTTGGACTGGATCATGAAATCCGAGTTGGTCGGATTGATCCACATGTCGTGGTTGTCGCCGTGCGGCGCGCGCTCGGTGTGGAAGGTCGCGCCGCCGTCCGTGCTCTTGAACCAGTTCTCGTCGCCCACGTACACCACGTCGGCATTGGTCGGATCGACGGCGAGCGTGTTGTAGTAGAACGGACGCGTCCACAGCTCCTGGTCGCCGTTGACGAGCGCCCACGTAGCACCGGCGTCCTCCGACCGGTAGATGCCCCCGCCCGGCTTGGCCTCGATGTCGGCGTAGATGCGGTTCGGATTCGCGTTGGAGATCGCGACGTTGGCGCGGCCGAACAGCCCGGTGGGCAGGCCGCCGCCGAGCTTGGACCAGGTGTCGCCGCCGTCGGTGCTCTTGTAGATGCCGCCGGCGGCGGACCCGCTGATGATCGTCCACGGCTTGCGCTGCCCGCGCCACATGGTGGCGAACACGACGTTCGGATTCCCCGGCTGCAGTTCGAGGTCGGCTGCGCCCAGGCTGTCGCCGAGATACAGCACCTTCTTCCACGACCTGCCGCCGTCGACGGTCTTGAACACGCCGCGGTCGACGTTGTTGACGAACGGGCTGCCGAGCGCCGCGACGTAGACGATGTCCGGATTGGTGGGGTCGACGCGGATCGTCGAGATCTGACTGGTCTTCTCGAGGCCGACGAAGCTCCAGGTGCGGCCGGCATCGGTGGACTTGTACATGCCCCGGCCCACCGAGACGTTGCTGCGGATCTTCGACGAGCCGGTGCCCGCGTAGACGACGTTGGGGTTCGAGTTGGCGACGTCCAGCGCGCCCATCGACCCCACGGCGAAGTAGCCGTCGGAGACGTTGTCCCAGGTGGCGCCGGCGTCGGTGGTCTTCCAGACGCCGCCGCCCGTGGAGCCCATGTAGAAGGTGCGCGTCTGCGAGGCCACGCCCGTCACCGTGGTCACGCGGCCGCCGCGGAAGGGCCCGATGTTCCGGTAGTGCATCCCCGCCCACAGGCTGGAGTCGTACGTCGCGCTCTGGGCGCGCGCCGCAAACGGCAGCGCCACCGACACCAGCGTGGCGGCCGCGCCGCCGAGAATCCATCGCTTGATCGTCACAGTCGTCTCCCTATCAGCGTTCACGAATTGCGGTCCCATGCCGCGAGAACCGCCTGCACCACGGAATCCACCTGGTCGCCCGCCGCCGCGCCCTGCGCCATGCGCGGAGATCCGCCGCCGCGCCCGCCGGCGGCCGCCAGCGCCGCCTTCAGCGCGTCGCCCGCGGCGAGCCCCGAATCCTCCGACGTTCCGGCCAGCACCTGGCCGGCGCTCGCGATCACGCCCACGAACGCCGCCTTCGGCAGCGCGCAGACGGCGTGGGCGAGTCCGCGAAGGTCGTCCAGCGTCCCGTCGCCCAGCTTCATCACGATCCGGCGCACGCCCCGCCCGTCGGGCGGGGTGGAATCGTAACGCTCGCGCGCCCGGTACGCATCCAACTCCTTGGCCAGCTTCCGCCGCGACGCCTCCGCCTCCTGCGCCGCCGCAAGCCTGGCCGCCACCAGCGGCGCGGCTTCGTCCACCGAACTCGACAGCGCCTGCGCGATGCCCGAGAGCGCCGCGTAGTCGGCGCGCGCGCGCGCCACCGCGCGCAGACCGCACACGAACTCGAGGCGCGTGCCCTGCTTCACCTTCTCGGTGCGGCGCAGCAGCAGCCCGCCGATCTCCCCCGTCGCGCGCACGTGCGTGCCGCCGCAGGCGCTGCGATCCAGGTCGGCGATGGTCACCACGCGGATCTCGCCCTCCCGGTCGGACGGCTTGCGCAACCCGATGGCGGCCGCCGCCTCCTCGAACGATACGGTGACCGCCCGGTTCTCGGCGACGATCAGGTTCGCCCGATCCTCGGCGGCGTCGAGCTTTGCCTGCGGCGTGACACCGGCGTCGACGTCGAGCGTCGAGAGCGCGTCGCCGAAGTGCACGCTCACCGTCTTCCAGCCGTAGAGGTCCTCGAGCACCGCGCTGAGCAGATGCTGGCCCGTGTGCTGCTGCATGTGGTCGAAGCGGCGGTGCCAGTGCACCCGCCCCTCCACCGCGCCCGACGTCTGCGCCAGCGGCGCGTCGAGCACATGGGCGATGCGCGACTCCTCGTCGATCACGTCCACCACCCGACGACCGCCGAGCGTTCCGGTGTCGAACGGCTGCCCACCGGAGGTCGGATAGAGCGCCGTGCGGTCGAGATACACCCGCCGTCCCTCATCCGCCACTTCAACGATCGTGGCGTCGAAGGACGTCAGGTACGCATCATTGTGGTAGAGCCGCTCGGTCATCTCGCCGGTCCCGTTCCCGATCTGTCCCGTCGCAGTTGCGGTCAGCGGACGGCTGTCAGTTCACCGCTCACAGCCTTCAGTTGCCGTTATCGCAGTTTCCGCTTCTAAACATCCCTCCTCGCACAACCATTTTGAAGGGCAACCGCATCACCACGTGAATCCCCTCCCGATCGACGAAGCGCTCCCGGCGCTCCGGACCGCCCTTCGGACTCGCTCGACCGCCGTCCTCCAGGCCCCGCCCGGCGCCGGCAAGACCACGCGCGTCCCGCTGGCCCTGCTGGACGAGCCCTGGCTCGCCGGCCGCTCGATCGTGATGCTCGAACCGCGCCGCCTCGCCACCCGCGCCGCCGCCCGGTACATGGCGCGCTTGCTTGGCCAATCCCCGGGCGAGACCGTCGGCTTTCGCGTGCGCGGGGAGTCGCGCGTCGGGCGCGGCACTCGCGTCGAGGTCGTCACCGAGGGCATCCTCACCCGGCGCATCCGCCGCGACCCGGACCTCGACGGCGTCGGCCTGCTCATCTTCGACGAATTCCACGAACGCAGCGTGAACGCCGACCTGGGCCTCGCCCTGGCGCTGCAATCGCAGGCGGTGCTGCGCGACGACCTGCGCATCCTCGTCATGTCGGCCACGCTGGACGGCGACGCGGTGGCCGCGCTGCTCGGCGGCGCGCCCGTCATCCGCAGCGAGGGGCGCGCCTTCCCGGTGGAGACCCGATACCTGCCGCGCCGACCGGAGTCGCGGGTGGAGCAGGACGTCGTCTCCGCCGTCGTGCGCGCGGTGGCGGAAGAAGGAGGAGATATCCTGGTGTTCCTCCCCGGCGCGGGCGAGATCCGCCGCGTCGCCGAGCTGTTGACGCCCCGCCTCACGCAGTCACCACCTCACGGCCTCACCGCCTCACCGCCTCACGTGCTTCCCCTCTACGGCGACCTCCCCGGCGCCGATCAGGACCGCGCCATCGAGCCGAGCCGGCCGGGCGAGCGAAAGATCGTGCTCGCGACCAGCATCGCGCAGACCAGCCTCACCATCGAGGGTGTGCGGGTGGTGATCGACGCCGGCCTCACGCGCGTGCCCAGCTTCTCGCCGCGCACCGGCATGACGCGGCTCGAAACCGTGCGCGTCTCGCGCGCCTCGGCCGACCAGCGGCGCGGACGCGCCGGACGGCTGGCACCCGGGGTCTGCTGCCGGCTGTGGGACGAGCACGAGGACCATCATCTGGTGGCGCACGACCAACCGGAGATTCTCACCGCCGACCTGGCACCGGTGGCGCTTGAATTGGCGGCCGCCGGCGTGGCTGAACCGGCCGAGTTGCAGTGGCTCGATCCGCCGCCGGCCGCGGCGTTCCGGCAGGCGCGCGAACTGTTGGCTGAGCTGGGCGCGCTGGATGACCGCTCGCGGCTCACGGCCCACGGCAAGCGGCTCGCCGAGCTCGGCACGCATCCTCGACTTTCTCATCTCATGCTGCGCGGCGCGGAGCTGGGTGCCGGCGACCTCGCGGCCACCGTGGCGGCGCTGCTCGAGGAGCGGGACATCCTGCGCGGGGAGAACGGTCCGCCGCCCGCCGACTTCACCCTGCGCGTCGATGCGCTGCGGGGGCGGGAGGGAACGGCGCATTTGTCCGGCGCCCGCGTCGACGGCAATGGCGCGCGGCGTGTGCGCGAGTTGGCGGCGCGGTGGCGGTCGGAACTTCGCGGCGCGCCCACGGGCGCGAGCGCCGCAGCCGGCGCCGGCGAACCGAGCATCGGGCTTCTGCTCGCGTTTGCGTATCCCGATCGCCTCGCGCAGCGCCGGCCGGGACAGCGCACGCGCTATCTCATGCGCAACGGTCAGGGCGCCGTGCTCGGCGACGCGGCCGCGTTCGGCGACGCCGAGTATCTGGTGATTCCGGAAACCGACGGCAAGCAGCCGGAGAGCCGGATCTACCTCGCCGCGCCGATTGCGCTCGAAGACATCGAGCAGGAGTTCGCCGATCAGATCACGCAACACGACGAGTATGCGTGGGACGAGAAGCGCGCCGCCGTCGACGCCCGGCGCGCCACGCGGCTGGGGGCGATCACGCTTTCCGAGTCGCGCATCGCCGGGCCCGACGCGGCGCGAATCGCCGAGATCCTGGCGCGCGAGCTCCTCCGCCGGGGCATGGCCGAATTGCCGTGGGGCGACGAGGCGCGGTCGATTCGGGAGCGCATCGCGTTTCTTCGTACCGTGGACGTGGCATGGCCCGACCTGTCGGACGAGGCGCTGAGCGCCACGGCGGACGCCTGGCTGGCGCCACTTTTGGTGGGCGCCCGGCGGTTGGACGACGTTCGCAAGCTCGATCTGGGCGGGGCTCTGCGCGGCATGCTGACGTGGGAACAGCGCGCCGCGCTCGACACGCTCGCGCCGACGCACGTCGCTGTTCCCACGGGCTCGCGCATCGCCATCGACTACTCGGCGCCCGAATCGCCGGTGCTGGCGGTGCGGCTGCAGGAGATGTTCGGCCTCGCCGAGACGCCGCGCATCGCCGGCGGGCGCGTGGCGCTGACGCTGCACCTGCTCTCGCCGGCGCGGCGGCCGGTGCAGGTAACGCGGGATCTGGCCGGGTTCTGGAAGACCAGCTACTTCGACGTGCGGAAGGATCTGCGGGGCCGGTACCCGAAGCACTATTGGCCGGACAACCCGCTCGAGGCCGAGCCGACGCGGCGGACGAAGAGGAAGGGATAGCCTGGCGCGTCACTACGAACGCGCCCGTGTGCCGCGCCCTTCAGCGTCGGATACGGAGTGGAACGGGGTGAACGGAAGACCGCACCGACAGGGCAAACGACGAAAGAGCTTTGGGAACTGCCCCGCCACTCGGATCTGGCCGCTCCGCGGCGATCTCAATGGCGCGGCAGTTCCCATGATATTGCAGTTGCAGTTGTGGTTGCTGTTGCAGTGTCCGTGCCCTCCGTAAGTTCCGTATCCCCCCGTCACGGCGCGTGCGTAGTGGCCCCTTCGGTCTGAGCACCCCGCCCCGCTGACCTGAGCCCGCGCGACAGTCCCTACTCCCCGCCCGCGCGCGAAAGCAGTTCGTCGGCCAGCGCGTTCACGTCCTGCACCACGGCGTTGAGCGCGCCGCTCGACCAGGCGCGGCGGTACTCGGCGAACGATCGCGCCGCGTCGTGGTGCGCACGCTTCGCCACCTCGAGCAGCCCCGCGCGCTGCCCGCGGCGCGACGGCGGCCGCCGTTCGGGCGACACCAGGCCGGGCTCCACCGCCGCCACGGCGCGCCGCCGCGCGGCGGCGCCCGCGATCTCCTCCACCTCGTGCAGGATCCGCTCCGCCAGGAGCTGCGCGTCATGGAACTCGCCCAGGTGGTCCTGCAGCATCGTCAGCCGCCCGACGATTGCCGCCGCGCGGCCGTCCGCGTCCAGCGGCTCCAGCAGGTAGCGCAGCCGCTTGCCGGCGATTCGCGCCCGGTGCGCGGAGGAGACGTCGTGCGCCGCCCGGGCACGCTTGACCGCGCGCGCGAACCGCTTGGCGTGCGACCGCAGGAGCTTCGCCGTCACCCGCGCCATCGACGGCTCCACCACCGGGCCGTCCACCGGCACGCTCAGCGAGTAGTAGGCGAGCTGCCGCTCCAGCCGGTCGACGACCTGTGGAAGCCGAGCGGCCAGAAACTCCTCCACCGAGTGCTCTGTCTGCAACCGGTCCGACGCCACGCGGTCCACGAGATCGCGGTGCCCGCGCATCGCGGCCGGCGGCAGGTCGGCCTGCGCTTCGAGCCACGCCAGCGCCACCTCGGCGTCGCGCGCGGCATTGGTGGCGCGAGCCAACTTCTTGAGTGCCCGGCGCGACCGGCGGCCCACCGTGTCGTCCAGCGCCGGACGGTACGCCTGGATCCAGCTGCGGAGCCGCCGCAGCGCGACGCGTACGTCGTGCAGTGCTTCGGGATCGTCCTTGCCCAGCCGCGGCCACGCCACCTGCAACGCCTCGAGCCGCGAACGCGCAATCACGCGCGCCGCCCGCTCGGCCGGATCGGCCAGCAACTCGGGGGTCAGCTGCGGCGTGGACATCGGATCACGTCACCTTGAGTTTGAGAATCTCCGGATCGCCTTTCGGATAGCGGAGCTTGAGGCCCTCCAGCGTCTTCACGATCTGTCCGGCGATGAGCCAGTTGCGCACCTTCTTGTCGTCGGCGGGCACGAAGTACCAGGGCGCCCATGGCGTGCTGCACCGGCGCAGCGCATCGCGATAAGCCGCCGTGTAGCGGTGCCAGTGCCGCCGGTCTTCGAGGTCGCCCGCATCGAACTTCCAGTTCTTCGTCGGGTCGGACAGTCGGGCCATCAGCCGCCGTCGCTGCTCGTCGCGCGAAACGTGCAGGAAGAACTTGAGAATCACTACGTGATTCTCGACGAGCATGCGCTCGAAATCGTTGATCTGCCGGTAACGGTTCAGCCACACCTGCTTGGGCGCCATCCCGCGCACGCGCTCCACGAGCACGTCTTCGTAGTGCGACCGATTGAAGATGGCGATCATGCCGCGCGCCGGGACGCGGGCGTGGACGCGCCAGAGATAATCGTGGCGCATCTCGAGATCGGTGGGCCCCTTGAAGCTCGCCACCTCGCATCCTTGCGGGTTCACGGCTCCGAAGACGTGGCGGATCGTGCCGTCCTTGCCCGCCGCGTCGCGGCCCTGGAGCACGATGAGCAGCGCAAACCGCCCGTCGGCGTAGAAGACCCGTTGGAGTCTGGAGATGCGCTCGGTCTGTTCGCCGAGCTCGCGCTCCAGGGAGCGGTCCGACGGGGTGCCGCGCATCGGCCGAGCCGCGGCGTCGCCGAGCTTGATCGTCGTGCGGGGTGTGATCGGGGCGAAGGTCATACGTAGAGCTTACGCAAGAGTCCCCGCCGCGTCACGCCGGGTCAGAACTCCCGCGTCTTCATTTCCTTGAAGAAGCGCTTGCGCTCTTCGTCGTCGTCGCCTTCCGTGCTCCGCGTCGCGTCGAGCGTCGGATCGTACGTGCGCCGCTTGCCCTTGGGCGCCACCGACTTCGCGGCGTTCTTCTTGGCCAGCGCCAATAGCTGCTTCTCGTCCATGATCTCCTCTGCGCCCACCGGCCGGGCGCTCACGGGGTCCGCCATCGCCGGGCGACCGGCCCATTCGCCGGTCGATCCCAATCTAGCGACCGCACGTCACGGCCGCGCAACGCCTCGCCGGGTCGCCGCGGCGTGGCGCCTACGCGGCTTTCGCGGCCTCGGCGGCGGGCGCCGGCTCGCGCTCCGGCCGCGTGGCCGCCCACGCCACGAACATCGCCGCGAACAGACAGGCCGCCGCCACCAGAAAGGGCGCCCCCGGCAGGTGCCAGCGGTTCCCCGGCCGGATGAAGTGCGCGAAGAGCACCGTGAACACCCCGGGGCCGATCATGCCGGTGATCCCCATGATGCTGCTGTTCACGCCCTGCAGCTGCCCCTGCTCCGACGGGCTCACGCGGTGCGTCATCAACCCCTGCACCGACGGGCCGTAGAACCCCATCGTGGCCGACAGGACGATCCCCACCCAGAACACGAGCGGCGTCGCCGCCAGCCCGAAGAAGAGGAGTCCGATCGTGCCGCCGCCCAGGCCGAGCATCAACGACCGGCGCTCGCCCAGCCGGGCCACCACCGGACGCACCAGCCCGCCCTGCACGATGGCCGTAGCCACGCCCACCCCCGCCAGCGTGAGCCCGATCGTCCGCTCGCCCCAGCCGTACCGGTAGCCGACGTACAGCACGTACACGCTCGGCAGCACCTGATGGGCCAGGTAGTAGAGGAAGTTCACCGTGGTCAGCCCGAATAGCTCGCGGTGGCGCCGCACGAGTTTGAGCGACCCCACGGGACTCGCACGCTTGAAGTCGAGCGGCCGCCGATTCTCGGGCTTGAGCGATTCCGGAAGCACGAACAGCCCGTACATCGCGTTCAGCAGCGTGAGCCCCGCCGCCACGTAGAAGGGAAGCCGCAGGCCGATGGCGCCGAGCACGCCCCCCATCGCGGGGCCGAGCACGAAGCCCAGCCCCCACGCGGCGCCGATGATCCCGAACCCATGGGCGCGCTTCTCCGGCGGCAGCACGTCGGCGATGTAGGCGCCGGCGGGCGTGAAGCTGGCTCCGGCGATGCCCGAGACCACGCGCCCCACGAACAGCCAGCCGAGCGACGGCGCCAGCGCCATCACCAGATAGTCGAAGCCGAGCGCGAAGTTCGAGATCAGGATGACGGGGCGCCGGCCGAACCGGTCGGACAGCACCCCCATGATCGGCGAGAAGATGAACTGCATCGCCGCCCACACCGTGCCGAAGACGCCGAAGATCTCGGCCGCCCGCGCCGTATTGCCGCCCATGAACTGCTTGATCAGTTCGGGAAGGACGGGAAGCATGACGCCCATCGCCAGCACGTCGAGGACGACGGTGATGAAGATGAAGGTGATCGCGGGGCGGCGTTCGCTTGAGGTCACGGCGGCTCAGTGTGGTTGGGAACAAACCTATGGCGTAACGCACGCCCCAGCCAACGGCCGCGCGTTCGCGTCTCGTGGGGCCCTGCCTCGCCACGTCAGTGGCGGCTCCGCGGGGCGGCACGATAACTTCTTCCTCCCTCGCTCGCCCCGCGCCCAACCCTCCGCCACCGCCCGTCCACATGAAGTATCACGACACGCCCGTGCTCCCCCGAGGCTTCCGCTGCGCCAGCCGCCACATCGGGCTCAAGCCCAAGGCAAAGGACCTCGCCCTCTTCGTGAGCGACGTGGACGCCGCGGCGGCCGCCGTGTTCACCCGCAACCAGTTCCCGGGGGCGCCGGTGGTGCTCGGCCGCGAGACCATCAAGGCCGGCCTGCTTCGCGCCATCGTCGTCAACAGCAAGGTGAGCAACGTCGCCACCGGAGCACCCGGCGTCGAGAACGCCCGGCGCATGGCCGCGGCCGCGGCCGCCGAAGTGGGCACCGGCGCCGGGCGCGTGCTGGTGAGTTCCACCGGCGTCATCGGCGTGGCGTTGCCCATCGACAAAATCGAACAGGGGCTGCGCGGCATGGCGGCGGAACTGCAGGCGGACCCCGTCGTCGGGGTGCACGGCATGATGACCACCGACTCGCACCCCAAGGCGCAGTCGTGCGCCGTGGGCGGCGCCACAATCACCTGGGTGGCCAAGGGCTCGGGGATGATCGAGCCCAATATGGCGACGATGCTGGTGTACATCTTCACGGACGCGCGTTTCGACGCCGCCACGCTCGACCGCATGCTGCGCCGTGCCGTGCACGTGTCGTTCAACATGCTGAGCGTGGACAGCGACACCAGCACGTCCGACACCTGCGCCATCATGGCCAACGGCATCGCCGGCCCGGTGGCCGAGGCGGAATTCCAGGACGCGCTCACCGTGGGGTGCGTCCGCATGGCCGAGACGCTGGCGCGCGACGGCGAGGGCGCCAAGCACCTGATCCGCGTGATCATCACGGGCGCCGCGAGCGACGGGGACGCCCGCATCGTGGCCAAGTCGCTGGTCAACTCGCCGCTGGTGAAGACCATGGTGGCCGGCGCCGACCCGAACGTGGGGCGGCTGCTCATGGCCGTGGGCAAGTGCTTCGACTGCACGATCAACCCCGCCACCACCGACGTCTCGATCAACGGGCGCGCCGTCGTGTCGAGCGGCACGCGGGCCGACTTCGACGAGGCGGCCCTTCGCGCCACGCTCAAGGCGCCCGAGGTGAACCTCGAAGTCTCGCTCGGCGTTGGCGGCGCCGCGGCCACGGCCTTCGGCTGCGACCTGACGCAGGGGTATATCGACGAGAACGCGGCGTATTATTCGAGCTAGTCGGACAGGCGGTCAGTCGGACAGCACGATACTACGATTGAACCAATGAGACTCTGGAGTTTGCACCCGACATACCTCGATCCGGCCGGCCTCGTCGCGGTATGGCGTGAGGGGTTGCTGGCGCGCGCCGTACTCGCGGGAAAGACCAGGGGGTACAAGCACCATCCGCAGCTCGCCCGGTTCAGGGAGGCGCGGGCCCCGCTCGCGGCGATCGATACGTATCTCGCCGCCATCTGCGACGAGGCCGATCGACGCGGCTACCACTTCAACCGCTCGAAGCTCGGCCGCGGCCGCACGCGAACACGGCTGACAGTCACCCGCGGTCAGGTGGCCTTCGAACTCGCTCATCTCACGAAGAAGGTCCGCTCCCGTCGGCGCCAGTGGTTGAGTGAACTGCCGTCGGCCGCAGCCGCCAAACCCCATCCGCTCTTCCGCGTCGTGCCTGGCGGAATCGCGGAATGGGAACGCGGCTGACGAATGAAGCACGGCGGGGCGCCCCGCTTGAGGATGCCCCGCCGTTGACTGTCCGACTGTCGGACTGTCCGACCTACCGACCTACCGACCTACTGCGTCTTGTCAATGAACGCCGCCACGTTCTTCTTGAACGCCGCCAGCGACGGCACGTTCACGTACACCATGTGCCCGCTCTCGTACTCCGCCTCGGTTATCTGTGCGCGCACCTCTTTCGGCACGCCGAGGTGGTCCATCGTCCATTCGGCGGCAAAGTAGGGCGTCGCCAGATCGTACAGCCCGGCGTTGAGCATCACGTGCGCGTGCGGATTCATCGTCAGTTCCTGCGCCAGGTCGGTGGCCACGTTGGTGTGCCCCGGCCAGCCGCGGCTCTGCCCGTGCGTCCAGTCCCACGGATTCACATTGCCGCTCGTGGCGTAGATCTTGTCGCGCCCGTAGTTCAGGTCCTCGTGCAGGTAGTTCATGAACAGCGAGGCGTACGCCGAGCTGATGTCGGCCGACTGCGGATCGTACGGCGCGTCCTGCTCCAGCAGGTCGCCGGTGCGGCCCGTGAACCGCGCGTCGAGGCGTCCGATCACCTTGCCCTGCTCGCGCATCAGTTCCTTCTCGAATTCGCTGGCGGTCACGCGCAGATCGGCCTTGTCCAGGTAATCGCGGCTGAGGCCGGTGTACTGGTGCAGCTTGTCGAGAATCTTCGCGCGGTCGGCCGCCGACATGTTGTCGCCCTGGAACAGCGCGGTCGTGTAGTCGTGCAGCGCGAACTGCTCGACCTCCTTCAGGAACGGCCGCAATTGCGCCGGCTTCGTGGGCAGCGCGTTGTGATACCACGCCACCGCCGCGTAACTGGGCAGGTACAGGATGTACGGCTCGTCGTTGCCCGGATCGAAGGTGATGGTCTGGAAGTCCAGCACCGAGCTGAGCAGGATGACGCCGTTGAGGTCGATGTTGCGCCGCTGCAGCACCGCCGACAGCGCGGCCGAGCGGGTCGTGCCGTAGCTCTCGCCCATCAGATAGCGCGGCGAGTTCCAGCGGTCGGTCTCGCTCAGATAGCGGCTCACGAACTGGGCCAGCGAATTCGCGTCCTGGTCCACGCCCCAGAAGTCCGAGCCCTTGCCCTTGCCGATCGGCTTGCTGAAGCCGGTGCCCACCGGATCGATGAACACGAGGTCCGCCTTGTCGAGCATGCTGTACTCGTTGTCCACCAGCTTGTACGGCGGCGGCGCCCCGTGCGTCGTGTCGGGCACGTCCACCCGTTTGGGGCCGAGCAACCCCATGTGCACCCAGAACGACGACGACCCCGGTCCGCCGTTGTAGGCGAACATCAGCGGGCGGTGCGTGTCGTCGGTCACGCCGCGCTTGGTGTATGCCGTGTAGTAGATCTCGCCAATCGGCTCGTCCCTGGCGTCACGGATGATGATGCTGCCCACCGTGGCGTCGTAGTCGATCTTCTGGCCGCCGATCGTCGACGAGTGCTGTGTGACCACGTGGACTTCCTTGGGCGTGGCGGCGCTCGCCGGTGCGGCGGCAGTGTCGGGCACGATGGCCCCGCGGCCGCCGCGTTGGGCGGCGAGGGTGGCGGGAATGGCGAGGGCGAGGAGCAGAGCGGAGCGACTCATAAGGCGTGAGAGGGTGAAAGGGTGAGAGAGTGAGAGGGTGCGAGTGAGTCGGCTACTGCTTCGCCCCCGCCATCATCGAATCGCGACGGGCCTTGAACTCGGTGCCCGGCTTCCACTGCGGGTAGGTCGAGCCGTTTGCCACCAGGTCGCCCACGCGGAAGAACGCCCGCAGGTCCTCGGCGGCGCCCGACAGGTCCCAGTCCGGTTTGACCTGGTCGCTCGGCTTGTGGTAGTCGTTGGCCGTGTACTCGTCGCGCTTCTGCATGCCGTAGCCGTCCGGCTTGCCGATGAAGTCGATGCCGGCGTCGGGATCGAGCGCCGGCACGCCGACGGCGGCGAAGTTGAAGTGGTCGGAACGGAAGTAGAACCCCTTCTCCGTCTCGGGATCCGGCCGCACGGTGCGCCCGTCGGCCGCCAGCACGCTCGTCAGCACGTCGTCGAGCGTCGAATTGCCGTAGCCGATCACCGTGATGTCCTTGGTGCGGCCCCACTGATTGAGCCCGTCCATATTGATGTCGGCCAGCGTCTTCGTGAGCGGATACAGCGGATGCTCGGCGTAGTACTTGGACCCCAGCAGCCCCTTCTCCTCGCCGGTGACCGAGAGGAAGAGAATCGACCGCTCGGGCGGCGTGGCGAGCTTGGTGTACGCGCGCGCGATCTCGATCAGCCCGGCGCACCCCGACGCGTTGTCCAGCGCGCCGTTGTAGATCTGGTCGCCCTTGAGCGTGGTGTCGCGCCCCAGGTGATCCCAGTGCGCCGTGTAGATCACGTACTCGTCGGGCTTGGTCGAGCCCACGATCTTCGCCGCCACGTTCTTGGACGTGATCTGGCGAACGGTGGTCTTGATGTCCCAGCTCGCCTTGGCCTTGAGCGTCACCGGCTTGAACGCCTTGGTGCGCGCCGCGGCGTAGAGCGAATCGAAGTCGAGCCCGGCGTCCCTGAACAGCTCCCGGGTCTTGTCGACGGTCATCCACCCCTCCACCGGCACCCGCTGCTCGGCGCCGGCCGACGGCACGTCGAACTGCTCCACGGAGAAGCTCCCCTGCACCACCGCCCACGGATACCCGGCCGGTCCCGTCTGATGGATGACGATCGCCGCCGCCGCCCCCTTGGCCGTCGCGATCTCGTACTTGTACGTGTACCGCCCGTAGTACGTCATCGCCTTGCCCCTGAACATCATCGAGTCGAGCTGGGCCGTGTCGGTGGCCGAGCGGACCGGCGGATCGTTGACGAGCATCAGGATCGTCTTGCCCTTCACGTCCACGCCCTTGTAGTCGTCCCAGCCGTACTCCGGGGCCACCACACCGTACCCCACGAACACGACGTCCGAGTTGTCGACCTTGGTTTCGGGCCGGGCATGCCGCGACGCGGCCACGTAGTCGTCCGGGTACTTCATGGCGACTGTCTTGCCGCCGGCTACGATCGTCGCCGTGGGGTGCGCGGTGTAGCCGATGAGCTCCACCGGCTGGTACCAGCTGCCATCGGGGTTGCCCGGCTTGAGCCCGAGAGCCGCGAACTGGCGCTGCATGTACGCCGTTGCCTTGGCCTCGCCCGGCGTGCCGGGCGCCCGGCCTTCGGTGGAGTCGTCCGACAGATCCTTGATGTGCTGCAGCAGCGAATCGGCCGAGATCGCCTGCGCGGCCTGCGCCACCGCGGGATCGGCGGCGGCGCCGGCGGCAGGCGTGGACTTGGAGCAGGCGCCGGCGACGGCCGCCGCAAGCAGCGTGAGGGAGAGCGTGCGCGCGAGTGTCATGGCATGCGATGTGAGGGTGGGAGCGGCGGCCAAGGGCTGCGGCGCCTCCAGAATGTCCGGCAATGCCGCGCCTGCTGCAAGTGCGCCGGGCTCAGGGCCACGCCGATTCCTGCCGGGTCACCCGGATGCCGTGGCGCTCCAGCGACGGGAACACCAGGTCGTACGGCACGTCGAGCGGCGTGAGCAGCCCGCGCCCGGCCAGCAGACCGCCGGCGATGAGCCGTGCGCCCAGCGCCAGCGTGAACCCCACCGTACGCTGCATCGACGTGAACCCCGTCGTGAAGTCGCGCCGGTCGACGAGATCGTAGATCACCCGCCGCCCCGCGCCGGCCTTCATGCCGCGCACGTCCACGCGCACGAACGTCAGGTCGGCCTCGCCGTCGGCGTACTGGAAGCGCGGCTGCGACGCCAGCAGCGCCGACGTGAATTCGATCGGCGCCACCGCGCCGCCGGCCACGGTCACCGGGCGGCGGTCGAGGAACCCGCACTTGACCATCACGTCCCAGAAGGCGCAATGGCCGGCGTACCGCCCGGTATAGCGCGCCATCTCGCGCACCCGGCCGTGCAGGCCGAACAGCTCGGCGTAGTGCACGGCGTCGCCGTTGGGATAGCACTCCATAGGCGCGCCCACCGCCGGCACGTCGAGCAGGTGGTACCGCTGCGGCTCGAACAGCGTCGCCGGATCGATGTCGACGTCGATGCCGTCGCGAATGACGCGTGCCGGCCGGTTGTACGACCGCATCACCCCGATCGGCGACCAGGAGAACTTGTACCGCAGCGGATTGTCGCGCGCCCCCTCGGCGGGAAGCCCCGCGCCATAAGCGTGGAACTCGCGCACCTCGTCGAACTCGCCGAGCGCGCGCGCGCCCATGATCAGGTCGAGACCCGGGTCGAGGCCGAATTCGGTGAGGATGGTGATGCCGCGCCGTTGGGCCTGCGCCGCGACCTCGGCGATCGCCCGCTCGGTGAACGCGGCGCGCCCCGGATCGCGCTCCTGCGGATCGCGGTAGTACATGCTGCTCACCAGCGGCACGCCCACGCGCGCGGCGATCCGCCCCATGGGCAGCGCGAAGGGACCGGGCAGCGCTTCCACCACCACGTCGGCGTCGCGCATCAGCGTTTCCACCGCCCCTTCATCGGCGGCGTCCAGCTGGCGCGGCGTGACCCGCCCCGGAGCGTACGCCGCCAGCTGCGGCGCCAGCGCCGGGTCGGCGTCGGCCACGGTGACGTGGGTGTCCGCGTCGCCGCGCACGAGATCGTGGAGCGCGGCGCGACCCTGCGCGCCGTAGCCGAGGAGAAGTGCCCGTCGAATCATCCGGCGAATGTGCCGGCGGGAACCGGCCGGATCAAGCGCCGCGGTTGCCCCGGGCGGGCCGGCGAATCATGTTCAGGCCTACACCACCCCCCCATGCCAATCGCGCTCCATCGACGTCCATCGAGGACCACCATGCGATTCCGAGTTGCCCTGTTCGCGGTGCTGGCCGCCGGCGCCTCCACCGTCGCCGCGCAGCACCCGCGGGCCGTTACCGCCGCCGACTACGCGCACGCCGAGAAGTTCCTGAGCTTCAACACCAGCCCGCTCGTCAGCGGCGGGTTCGTCAGTCCCGTCTGGATGGCCGGCGACCGCTTCTGGTACCGCCAGACCACGCCGCAGGGCGCCGAGTTCCTGCTCGTCGATCCCGCGCACGGGACCAAGGAACCCGCGTTCAATCACGCCAGGCTCGCTGCCACGCTGTCCAAGGTGACCGGCCAGTCGTACACCGCCAACACGCTGCCCTTTGGTTCGATCGAACTCTCCGACGACCTCCACACGGTGTCCTTCGACGCCAACCGCCGGCACTACTCCTGCGACGTCGGCGGCAGCGCCTGCACCGATGAAGGCGCGGCCACCGGCCGCGGCGCGGGACGCGGCGGACGCGGCTTCGGTCGCGGCGGCGGGCGCGGCGCCGCCGCCACGCCGGGGCGTCCCCCCGAGAACGTGTCGCCCGACGGCCAGCACGCCGTGTTCATCCGCGACTGGAACCTCTGGGTGCGCGACGTGGCCACCGGCCAGGAGCGCCAGCTCACGCACGACGGCGTCGAGAACTTCGGCTACGCCACCGACAACGCCGGCTGGAAGCACACCGACCAGGCGATCGGCCTCTGGTCGCCCGACTCCAAGCAGTTCGCCACCTACCAGCAGGACCAGCGCAAGACGGGCGACATGTACCTGGTGGTCACCAACGTCGGCCATCCGACGCTGCAGTCCTGGAAGTATCCGCTCCCCGGCGACACCGACATCACGATGATCCAGCGGGTGATCGTCAACGTCATCGACGGCGGCGTCGTGCGGTTCAAGATGCCGTCCGACCAGCACCGCACCTCGATCTGCGACGACATCTCGTGCGGCGGCAACACGCTCTCCGACGCCGAATGGAGCCCCGACGGGAAGTCGCTGATGTTCCTGTCCACCTCGCGCGACCACCGCGACGAGAACCTCCGCGTGGCCGATGCCGCCACGGGCGACGTGCGCGACGTGTACGAGGAGAAGATGCCCGACTACTTCGAGTCGGGCTACAACATGGTCAACTGGCACTACCTGCCCGAGTCCAACGAGTTCATCTGGTACTCCGAGCGCACCGACTGGGGCCAGCTCTACCTCTACGACCTCGCCACGGGCAAGCTCAAGAACGCGATCACGACGGGCAACTGGAAGGTGTGGCAGGTGACCCGCGTGGATCGCGAGAACCGGCGCCTCTACTTCACCGCCGGCGGCCGCGAGAAGGGCAATCCGTACTTCAGCCACTTCTACAGCGTGAAGTTCGACGGCTCGGACCTCCGGTCGCTCACGCCCGACAGCGCCAATCACACGGTCGACCTCTCGCCCGACGGGCGGTACCTGGTGGACACCTACTCCACGCCGCAGGCGCCGCCGGTCACCGTGCTCCGCGACGACCACGGCAAGACGATCATGACGCTCGACAAGGCCGACATCTCCAAACTCGTCGCCTCGGGGTGGAAGCCGCCCACGACCGTCGTCGTCAAGGCGCGGGACGGGAAGACGGATCTCTACGGCCTGCTCTACGCGCCGACGCACCTCGATCCCAACCGGAAGTACCCGATCGTCAACCACATCTACCCGGGCCCGCAGTCGGGCAGCGTGGGCGGCTGGGGCTTCTCGGCGGCCCGCGGCGACGCGCAGTCGCTGGCCGAACTTGGCTTCGTGGTGCTCGAACTCGACGCCATGGGCTCTCCCGGGCGGTCGCATTCCTTCCAGGCGGCGTACTATGGCCACATGGGCACCGACAACGGGCTGCCCGACCAGATCGCCGGCATGAAGCAGGTCGCCGCGCGGTACAAGTACGTCGACATCGGCCGGGCCGGGATCTACGGCCACTCGGGCGGAGGCTTCGCCACGGCCGACGCGATGTTCCGCTACCCCGACTTCTTCAAGGTCGGCATTTCCGAATCGGGCAACCACGACCAGACGGAGTACGAGGACGACTGGGGCGAGAAATGGCAGGGCCTGAACCTGCCGCTGGCCGGCGGTGGCATGAGCTACGACAAGGAGTCCAACGAGAGCGTGGCCAAGAATCTCAAGGGCCATCTGCTGCTCGCCCACGGCACGATCGACGACAACGTGCCGCCCTACAACACCCTGCTCGTGGTCGACTCGCTGATCAAGTACAACAGGGACTTCGATCTCCTGCTCATTCCCAACGTCCACCACGGCTACGGCGACGCCTCGAACTACATGATGCGCCGGCGGTGGGATTACTTCGTCCGGTATCTGCTCCGCGCCACGCCGCCGAAGGAATTCGAGATCAAGCCGCCGGAAACGCCGGGGGGACGGGGCCGCGGAAGGGGCGGAGAGTAGCGGAACCGCAACGGCAACTGAAGGCTGTGTGCTGTCAGCTGACCGCTATGAGCTGACCGCAACTGCCCACGGACGGATCATGGAACGGCCCTGTCATCGGACCTTCGATGCCGGGGCCGCTTCATTTCCGAGCTCGACGATGGTCCTTCCCAGCGTTGTTGCGGGTAGCTCACAGCTGACAGCTCACAGCCTCCTGTTCGGTTCCGCCCTCTTCGGCCGTTGCATCAACGCCCCCCGCCCCCCGATTATCTTTCGGTCGTGTTCCGTACCGCGCTTCTCTTCTCGCTCTTCGCGTTGCAGCCGATGCTCGCCCAGCGCCCCGACTCACTTCACTTTCCGCCCGCCGAGGGCGAGAGTCTCGCCGGCCGGACCTTTCATCTGCCCGACGACTTCGCCGGCGAACGGAACCTCGTCTTCATCGCCTTCACGCGCGGCCAGCAGGCCGACGTCGATACCTGGACCCCGCTCGCCAAGAGTCTCCTGGCCGCAGGCACCGGGCTCCGGTCCTACGAACTGCCGACGCTGGCCCGCCGCTACCGGCTGATCCGCCCGGTGATTGACGGCGGGATGCGGCGTGGGATCCCCGACAGCACGACCCGCGCCACGACGATCACGCTGTACATCGACAAGGGCCCCTTCGAGCGCGCGCTCGGCATTGCCGACGAGGATTCGATCGCCGTCGTGCTCGTGAAGCGCGGCGGGGAGGTGCTCTGGAAGACGCGCGGGCGGTATTCGCCGGAGAAGGAAGCGGAACTGCGCACGGCGATGGAGCGCAACAACAACTGAAGGCCGTGAGCTGTCAGCTGACGGCTCACGGCCTCCTGTTGCGCTTCCCGCTGTTCCTACGGAATGATCTTCGCGTTGGTCAGCTTGTTGAACGCCGCCAGATCGTTCTTCATCAGGGCGTCGTACGCCGCCTTCCCGGCGTTCAGCGTCTGCTCGATCATCTTCAGGACCTCGATCGTCGTGTCTGTCGGCCGATAGTTGGCGCCGCCGGCTACGTCGCCGCCGCCGAGTCCCGTCTCCGCGTACAGCCAGATCAGATTGAGATAGACCTTGTCGGCGCTGACGAACCACTTGTCGTCGCTGTTCAGGTTCTCCTTCGTGATCAGCATCAGCTCGACGTTCATGAGCTTGTCGTTCATGGCCGCGAGCTCCTTGAGCCGCGCGTCGTTTCCCGCCGCCTTCTGCGTCTCGACTTCGAGCGCGTGGCGCATCACCTCGAGCCGGTTGATCATCCCAACGGTCGTGTTGATGTCGTGGCGGATATGGATCTGCTCCGCCAGCGACGCCTCGAGATCGGCCTGCGACGTCTTGAGCGCCGGATCGGCGATGATCTCGAACGGCCGCGTGAAGCTCTGCCCGTCCACGGTCAGTTTCGCCGTGTACTTCCCCGGCACCGCCAGCGGACCCTGGCGTTGCGTGCCCTCGATGCCCCAGTGCATCACAGGGCGCGTGTCCTGCCCCTTGAACCGCGGTTCGTCCCAGACATGCGGATTGTCCGGCGCCACCGTGCGCAATTCGGGCTGCGCCGGGCCGTCGTACTGGAGATCCCACGTCACCTGGTTCTCCCCGCGCCGCCCCGCCTGCTTGATCGACCGCACCACCGTGCCCCGGGCGTCCTCGATCTGCAGCTCCACCGAATCGCGTGGCGCCTCCTTGGCCTCGAACAGGAATTCGGCGCTGCCGCTTCGCGCGTTCCGGAATCCGGGGCGCGGCTCGTAGAAGTACACGGCCGCGTCCGCGACCTTGTCACGCTGCTCCAGCGTCGTGATGTCGTGCATGATGTAGATGCCGCGCCCGTACGTGGACACGACCACGTCGTGCCACAGCTTCGGCACCTGGATCCACGACACCGGCGCCGCCGGCAGCCCCTCCTGGAAGTGCGTCCAGTGCGCGCCGTCGTCCATCGAGTAATAGAACGCGTGCCCGGTGCCGGCGAAGAGCATCCCCTTCCGGTTCGGATTCTCGGCCACGCTCATCACGTAGTCGAGCGGGTGCGTCGCCGGCAGGTCCCCCACGACGCTCTTCCACGTCTTGCCGTAGTCCGTGGTCTTGAACAGGTACGGTTTGCGATCGTCCATGAGGTGGTAGTCCACCACCATGTACGCCGTGCCGGCGTCGAACGCCGAAGGCCAGATCTCGCGCACCGTGCCCCACGTCGCCATGCCGACGTTCCTGGTCAGGTCGGTCCAGTGCAGACCGCCGTCGCGCGTGTTCCACACCTTGCCGTCGTTCGTGCCAGCCCAGATCAACCCGCGCTCGAGGCTCGACGGCGCGATCGCGAACACCACCTCGCCCGCGAACTGCCCGAGGTTGTCCCCCACCAGTCCGCCCGACGACACGATCCGGCTCGAGTCGCGCGTCGACAGATCGGGGCTGATCACCGTCCAGCTCTGTCCCTCGTTGCTCGTCTTGAAGATCACCTGGCAGCCGTAGTACACGGTGTTGTGATCGAACGGGTCGATCGCCAGCGGCGGCGTCCAGTGGCAGCGGTACTTCGCCTCGGTGGGCGCGAAGTCGAGCGTGTGGATCCACGGGCTCACCGCCCGCGCCAGCCCGGTCTTCGCGTCGAAGCGCGAGACCTCGTTCGCGTAGCACGTCGCCCACACGATGTCGGAGTTGGTCGGATCGGGAATCGTGAACCCGGACTCGCAGCCGCCGAGATTGTGATCCCACGTCGCGGTGCGCGTGAACCCGCCGCCGAAGCCGCCCCGGCCGCCGAACCCCCCGCGCCCTCCGCGGCCGCCCCCCGGCGCGCCCCTTCCCCCGCGCGCCGGCTCGCCGGTGGCCGTGTCGAAGGCGATGATCTCCGTGCTGCTCGTCGGCGCTTCCACCGCGTCGCTCGGGCCGCGCATCGTCCCGTCGTCCTGCCGGTTGCCGTACACCCAGTACGGCGCCTGATTGTCCACCGCCACGTGATACATCTGCGCGTTCGGAATCGCGATCCGCGTCATCGTACGGCCGTAATCGCTGGTGACGCTCGCGCCGCCGTCGTACGTGATGCCGAAGTGATCCGGGCTGATCGGATCCATCCAGATGTCGTGGTTGTCGCCGCCCCACGGCTGGGTCTCCCACGTCTTGCCGCCGTCGGTCGACTTGAAGAACGAGCTGTTCGAGATCAGCACCTCGTCGGCGTTGCCGCTGTTCACCACGAGGTGGATGTAGTAGCCCGCCCGTCCGATGAGCAGACGGTCGTAGCTCACCACGTGCCAGGTATGGCCGCCGTCGTCCGAGCGCCACACCGTGCCCTGGTCGGGGGCCTGGATCAGCGCGTACACGCGGTTCGACGCCGTCGGCGCCACCGCCACGTCGATCTTGCCCAGCGGCTCGTGCGGCAGCCCCGCGTCCTGCACGTGCGTCCAGGTGGCGCCGCTGTCCCGCGTCACGTAGATGCCGCTGCTCGGTCCGCCGTTGTACTCGGCGAACGTGTGCATCTCCACCTGCCACATCCCCGCGAACAGCACCGCCGGATTGCGCAGGTCGATCGAGAGCCCCGAGCAGCCCGTGTTCTCGTTCACGAACAGCACCCGCGTCCACGTCTTGCCGCCGTTCATCGTGCGGTACACGCCGCGCTCCTGCTGCGGGCCGGTCACGCGGCCCAGGGCGCAGACGTACACGATGTCCGGGTTGGTCGGGTTCACGATGATGCGCCCGATGCGCCCCGTCTGCTCGAGCCCCATGTGCGTCCAGTGCATCCCGCCGTCGGTAGACTTGTAGATACCGTCGCCCATGACGTCGGCGTCGCGGATGGCCCAGGCCTCACCAGTGCCCGCCCACACGATGTCGCGGTTGGACGGCGCCACGGCCAGCGCGCCGATGGCCTGCACCGGCTCCCGGTCGAACACCGGGCCGAAGCTGTGCCCGCCGTCGATGGACTTCCACACGCCGCCCGAGGCGGAGCCGAGGTACCACACCGCGGTGTCGCCCGGCACACCGGCGATGGAGGCGATGCGCCCGCCGCTGGACGGGCCGGTGAACGTGAAATGCAGCGGCTGCGGCGCCGGCGGCGCTCCGCCCCCACGGCCGCGGCGCTGCGCCAGCGAAGGCGCGGCGACGATGGGAACGATGAGAAGGCCGGCGAGAATCGAGCGAAGTCGAAGGGCGATCATGAGAGCATCCCGGGTCAGTGCTTGATGGGGTTGGACGTCAGAACTTCCGCATTGCGATCCGGGGGTTCAACCCCCAGGAGGTTGTGCACAAAGAAATCGTCGCGCTTCATCGAGCCGTAGGCGCCGCCCGACGTGTGGTCCGAGTTCGGAATCTCCAGCAGGTCGAACACCTTGTTCGCCTTGATCAGCGCGTTCACCACCTGCACGGTGGATGACGGGTCGACGTTGGTGTCCAGCTCGCCGAACACCAGCATCAGCTTGCCCCTGAGCCGCCAGGCGTTCTCCATGTTCGAACTGGCCACGTACTGCGGCCCCAGCGGCCAGCCCATCCACAGCTCGTTCCACCAGATCTTGTCCATCCGGTTGTCGTGACACCCCGACGCCGAATAGGCCACCTGGTAGAACTCCGGATGGAACAGCAGCGCGCCCATGGCGTTCTGCCCGCCCGCCGACGTGCCGTAGACGCCGACGCGCGTGATGTCGTACCAGGGGTACTTCTTCGCTACCGCCTGGTGCCAGAGAATGCGGTCGGGGAATCCGGCGTCGGCCAGGTCGTGCCAGGCCACGTCGTGGAACGCCTTCGACCGGTTGGCCGTGCCCATGCCGTCGATCTGCACGACGATGAACCCCAGCTCGGCCAGGTTGCGCATCCCGTTCAACACCTGGAAGCTCTTCGGCACGAACGATCCCTGCGGCCCCGCGTAAATGTTCTCGATCACCGGGTACTTCCTGCGCGGGTCGAAGTTCGTGGGGCGGAAGATGAGTCCGTAGATGTCCGTCTTGCCGTCGCGCGCCTTGGAGACGAACACCTCGGGCGCCTTCCACCCGGCCGCCGCGAGCGCCGAGATATCGCCGGTTTCGAGCGGCATCACAAGCGACTGGTCGCCGGTGCGGCGCAGCTCACCCACCGGCGGCAGGTCGACCCGGGAATACAGGTCCACGTAGAACTCGCCGTCGCTCGACGGATAGACCGCGTGGTTCGCCTTGGCCGCGGTGTACGACACCAGCCCCGTGCCGTCGAAGTTGATCCGGTAATAGTGCAGGAAGTAGGGATCCTCGGTGGGATCCATCCCGGCCGCGCTGAAGTAGATCTGCTTGGCCGCCGTGTCCACCCGCTCCACGTGGCGCACGAGCCAGGGCCCCTTGGTGATCTGCCGGATCACCTGCCCCGTGGCGTCGTCGTAGAGGTAGAGGTGGCTCCACCCGTCGCGCTCCGACGCCCAGATCATCTGCCTGCCGTCGTCGAGGTCGTAGCGGAACTCGCGCCCCGAGTCGGTGATGTTGCCGCTGGCCCGCCGGTAGTCGATGAAGGTGTCGGAATGCTCGTCGACGATCGTGCGGGCCCTGCCCGTCGTGCCGTCCACCTCGATCACGCGGTACACCTGGTGTCCGCGCTGGTTGTACTCGAACGTGAACGCTCGGCTGTCCTTCCACCATTCGGCGCCGGTGATGTTGTAGGCGTTGGGGAAGAGCGCGGCGTCCACCTGCGTCTGCTGGTGCGTGTCGAGGTTGAACAGCACGGGCCGCCGAACGTCGAGCCGGTCGCCGGGCTTCTGGTAGAAGCGCACCGAATCCTTGGGCTGCAGCTGGTCGGGGGGCGTCGACACCACGTAGTGCACTTCGCGGTGATAGCCCGGCTCCACGCGATACGCCACGAGCCGGCGCGAGTCGGGCGCCCACTCGATGGACTGGAAGGAGTAGTAGTTCCCCTCCGAGCCGTCGTAGCTGAGTTCGGTGCCAGACGCCGCGCCCACCGGCCGAACGTAGACGTTGTAATTCCAGATGTACGCTTCGGATTTCCCGTCGGGCGACCGCTTGGCCTCGGGCGACTCGCGAATGGTCGGCGCCTGCTGCGCCGCGGCCTCCGCCTCGGCGGTCCATTCCGTGGGCCAGGGTCCTTCGTTGGGCGTGGAGTCGGCCGCGGCCGCGCCGGCGTCGTCGCTCACCCACGGCGACACGTACGGTGCGCCCCCTGACCCGCCGGCGGCCGGCGTGCCGATCGGTCCGGGCCCGCGTCCGCGCCCGCCCCGGCCGCCGCGTCCGTTGCGCACCGGACCCGTGTTGCGGCAGGAATAGTCGTCGAGCGAGCACTGCCACATGTCGCCGGCGCGCGCGAACTCGATGGCCTGGCCGCCATTCGCGAAGCTGAACCGCGCGAACGGGAGCGTTACGGCGGTGATCGTCGTATCGAGCGACACCGAGAGCGTGGCCGCGAGCTTCGCTTGGTCGAAAGCCGGGCGCTTCTCCTTCGTGTCGGCGTTCACGAGGTCGAACTCGTACCCGCCCTTCACGCTCTTTCGATAGGAGAAGCGGTGCGTCCCCTCGATCCACTCGGGCGGATCCATGAGGCCGACGGCCAGCCCTTCGTAGTGCGAATTGAGCGCGGCGGCGCGAGCGTAGTCGGCGGCGCGGCCCTGCGCGCCGGCCGGCGCGGCGAGAAATGCCAGCGGCGCGAGTGCGGCCGCTGCGGCGCGCAACCGTGTCCTGAACGTGGAGCGGCGAGCCATGGGACGGTCCCCGGGGGATGGCGGCGGTCGGAACGTGGAGGGGGGTGCGCCTAGTATGGCCGCCGGGACCGCCCGCTCGCTAGACCGGCCGGACCCCGCCGCGGCCGGGCCCGGCTAGATCAGCCCGATCTCCAGTTGCGTCACCGACGCCGGAGGAAACTCGTGCACCACCGGCCAGCCGCTCACCGGGAGGTCGACGGTCACCGGCCTCACCGCGTCGGGGTTCGTGAAGCTGTTCACGTCGTGCACGCTGGCCGCCGCCAGCGTCGTCGAGCGCATCCAGCGCATCCCGCCCCACCCCCGTACGGCGATCTCCGTCGAGCGGGGCTCGGTCATCGAGCCGTTGGCCACGGTGAGCGTCAGCGTCTTGCTCTTCACCGACGCCGACGCGCCGAGCGCCGGCAACCCGGCTTCGGTCCCGTCCTTCCGCGTCCAGGTGTGCCGGGGCGACGAGACCTCCGTCTCCACCGACCGGCCGCCCTGGTGCCCCGCGTACATCGCGAACACGTGGTAAACCGGCGTCACCGTGAACCGGTCCTCGTGCGCCAGGAACACCGATTGGATGCAGTTGATCATCTGCGCCACGTTGGCCATCGCCACCTTGTCGGCGTGGCGATTGAAAATGTTGAGCGTGAGCGCGGCCACCACGGCGTCCCGCATCGTCGACTGCGACTCGAACAGATGGCTGGAATCGGCGATCGGCTTGCTCGCGTGCCAGGCGCCCCACTCGTCGATCACCAGCTTCACGTGGTGCCGCGGATCGGTGTCGGCGAGAATCGCCCACGTGGTGTCGATCACCGTGTCCATGTAGCTCGCGCTCGACAGCAGGTCGTACCACCCGCGCTCGTCGAAGTCCACCGCATCCGCGCCGGCGTCGCTCGCACTCGAGTAGTGGTGCACCGAGAGCCCCCACACACTCCCCACCGCGCGCCGCTCGCGCAGCGCCTCGAACAGCCCCGTGGTCCACTCGCGGTCGGTGCCGCTCGGCCCCGACGCCACGTAGCGCAGATCCACGCCGTACTGCGGCGCGCCGCCGGCCGTGAACCGCCGGAACTCCTCGGCGTACTCCGCCGGCGTGAAGTTGCCGCCGCATCCCCAGGCTTCGTTCCCCACGCCCCAGTACTGCACGCCGTACGGGTCGCGATCGCCCGCGGCGGCGCGCATCCGCGACCAGGTCGTCGCGTCCCCCGGCGCGTTGCAGTATTCGATCCATTCGTCGAACGCCCGTGCGTCCAGCGACCGCACGTTGGCGGCCAGATACGGCTGCGCGCCGACCAGCCGGCAGAAGTGCATGAACTCGTTCGTCCCGAACGCGTTCGGGTCGAACTTCGCGGGGCCGCCCTTCACGTCCTTGAGTCCGGCGTCGTCGGCCCAGAAGTTCGTCCGTGTCGGCCGCTCCGAGCGCGGCCCCACGCCGTCGCGCCAGTCGTACGAATCGGCAAAGCACCCGCCCGGCCAGCGAATCACGCTCGGCTTGATCAGCCTCAACGCGTCCACCAGCGCCTTTCTGATGCCCCCCACGTTCGGGATCTTGGAGTCCTCACCCACCCACACGCCGTCGTAGATCACGCCGCCCAGGTGCTCGGTGAAGTGCCCGTAGATCTCCGGGGCAATGGTCCCGATCGGTGTGTCGAGCCGCACGTCGATGTGCGAGTCGGCGAGCGACGAGCGAGCGCGGCCCGCGAACAGCCCGGACATCGGCGTGAACTTCGGCAGTACAAGCGCGGCCCCGCCGGCCAGGGCGGAGCGGACGAACTCGCGACGGGGAATGGAGGGCATGAAGGAGGCGGTTGTCGCGGCGAGGGACGGTGGGGTGTGGGACAGTCGGACAGTCGGACAGTCGGACAGTCGGACAGTCGGACAGTCGGACAGCGTGCTGAATCCTGCCCAACGCCTGCCGGGTCAGCAAGACCGCCGGCTTCAGCCGTGCACCCGTGGTCGCGCTGTCACAGGCCCGACAGCTTGAGAAACTAGACTCTGCGTCGCCACCGCTTCACCGCCCCTTTCCCGGAACCCGCCATGAAGCCCACCGCCCTCGTTCTCTCGCTTCTCGCCCTCGCCTCGGCCGCCGGCGCCCAGCAGACTCCGCCCGCGACCTACAAGCGCGACATGCCCGCCGCGCTGGTGAAGCAGGCCAGGATCAAGGAAGCCGACGCCGCCGCCATGGCGCGCAAACTCGTCCCCGGCGCCGCGATCTCCTCGGCCGAACTCGAGAAGGAGGGCGGCAAGCTCATCTACTCGTTCGACATGAAGACCGCCGGCAAGAGCGGCATCGACGAGGTCAACATCGACGCGGTCACCGGCAAACAGGTCGGCAAGATCGGCCACGAGTCCGCCGCCGACGAGGCCAAGGAGGCGGCCGCCGAGAAGAAGCCCGCGCCGAAGAAGGCCGGCGGCGGGGGGCAGTAATCAGTTGGTATTGGGGCACGGTCGCGAGGTCGGCCGTCATCTCGTAGTTTGACCGACCTACCGACTTACTGACCTACCGACCTACCGAACGACTCCGTCTTGCCCAATTCACCCACCACCCAGGCGCAATTCCCCTGCCCCCACTGCGGCGCCGACGTCACCTGGGACCCGGCCGCCGGCGTGCAGCGCTGCAAGAACTGCGGTACCACCATCGCGCCGCCGGCGTCCACGGCCCTCATCCGCGAACTCGACTTCGCCCAGTGGGCCGGCGGCGCCGCCGCCGAGTCCGACCTCCGCGAGCAGCTGGTCGTCCGCTGTGGGCGCTGCGGCGCCGAGACGACCTTCGGGCCCAACCTCACCGCCGGCCACTGCGCCTTTTGCGGCGCCGCCATCTCCGCCGAAGGCGCTTCGAAGAAGCTCATCAAGCCGCAGGGGCTCCTCCCCTTCCGCGTGCCGCGTGCCGGCTCGCTCGAGCTCTTCCAGCAGTGGATCCGCAAGCTCTGGTTCGCGCCCAACGCGCTCAAGCGCATGGCCAAACCCGATGCCCAGCGGCTGCGCGGCGTCTATCTCCCGTTCTGGACGTACGACGCCGACACCACCACCGACTACACCGGCGAGCGCGGCGACGACTACACGACCACGGAATCGTACACGGCCGTCGAGAACGGACAGACGGTGACGCGCACGCGCACCGTGGTGCACACGCGGTGGAGCGGCGCCAGCGGCCGGGTGAGCAACCACTTCGACGATGTGCTGGTGCCCGCCGGCGGCGCGATGCCGCGCCCGATCGTCGACAGGCTCGAACCGTGGGACCTCGCGGCGCTCGTCCCCTTCGCCGACGAGTACCTGGCCGGCTTCGAGAGCGAGAGCTACCGCATCGACCTCGTCTCCGGATTCGGGCTGGCAAAGGAGGTGATGCAGCCCGTCATCGACGCCGCCATCCGCGCCGACATCGGCGGCGACCACCAGCGCATCTCGCAGGAGAGCACCGACTACCGCGATGTCACCTTCAAGCACCTGCTGCTGCCGATGTGGGTGTGCTCCTACCGCTTCCGCGACAGGGTCTACCGCTTCGTCGTGAACGCGCGCACCGGCGAGGTGCAGGGCGAGCGGCCGTGGAGCTGGGTGAAGATCACGTTCGCGGTGCTCGTCGCCTGCGCACTGGCGGCTGGCATCTGGTATCTGTCCGCCAACCACCCGTAAGTCAGTAGGTCAGTAGGTCGGTAAACTGCAAACGCCGTCTCCCGACGTACCGACCTACCGACCTACCGTTTCCCGGCCATGGTCTCCGGAATCCGCACCGCGACCACCTCTCCCTTCGCCGTCACGATCCCCTTCGCCGAAACCGTCGCCTCCACGATCGCCTTGCGCTCGCCCAGTTCCCGCACGTGGGCGCGCACCTCGAGTTCGGCGTCGGCGGGCGTCGGCTTGAGGAAGTCCACCTTCAGCGACGCCGTCACGTAGCGCGGCGACGGCCCCTGGCCGATCTCGCGCCCCGCCGCCCGCTCGGCCGCCGCCGCCGCCGTGCCCATCGCGTGGCAGTCGATGAGCGACGCGATGAGCCCGCCGTAGGCGAACCCCGACACGCCCATCTGCTCCGGGCGCGGCTGGTAGCGCGCCACCATGTCGTCGCTCTCCCCGTCGCGGCGCGACTTGATCTGCATGCCGTGCGCGTTCAGCCGCCCGCATCCGTAGCAGGTCGCGAAGTCATCGGGGTAGAAGTCCTGGATCGCCGGGGAGGTCATCGGGAGGGGAGTTGGAGGTCGGATCGCGCCACTATTTCGGAAACGCGTCGCGGAGCCCGGTCAGAATGAACTGCGTGGCCACCGCGGCGAGCAGCAGGCCCATGATGCGTGTCATTACGCGGATGCCCGTCTGTCCAATGAGGGCGATCAGGCGCTCGCCCAGCCGCAGCGTCACGTACGACACGCCCGCCGTCGCCACGATCGCGCCGTAGACCACCACGCCGTGGGCCACGCTGCGCACCTCGCCGGCCAGCACCATCACCGTGCTTATGGCGCCGGGGCCGGCGAGGATCGGGATGGCCAGCGGCGTCACCGCGACGTCTTCCTTGGCCTGGCCCTCGCTCAGCTCCTCGCTGCTCTCCTGCGTGCTGCGCTTGGCGCGCACCATGTCCAGCGCCACCAGCCAGAGAATGAGCCCGCCGGCGATGCGGAACGCCGGCAGCGTGATGCCGAACGCCTGGAAGATGAACCGCCCGCCCGCCGCGAACACGACGAGCATGAGCGCCATCGCCACGCACGCCCGGAGCGCCGTGCGCCGCCGCTCCACCGGCGACTCGTTCTGCGTGACCACCAGATACGACGGCACCGCCGCGATCGGGTCCACGATGAACAGGATCGACGTGACGGTGATGAGGGCGAACTGGGCGAAGTCTCGCATGGCGGGCTTCAAGTTAATGCCGCCCGCAAGCCGAAACCGCGCCCTGGCCCGCGCGTAGGGTAACCCGCAACCCCAGGTGCCACCGCCCCATCCGCACGCCGAGCCGACCATGACCGCCCTCCGCCAGGATCTCCGCTACGCCAGCCGGATCCTCCGCAAGAGTCCGCTCTTCACCGCCATCGTCGTCGTCACCCTCGCCGTCGGCATCGGGCTCAACACGGCGGTCTTCTCGGCCATCGACACGCTCCTGCTCAAGCCGCTGCCGGGCGTGCGCGCCCCCGACGACCTGATCCAGGTCTACCGCAGCTGGCCCGGCAACGTGAACTACGGCTCCAACTCCATCCCGCATTACCGAGACCTGCGCGACCGCTCGGCCGACGTCTACTCCGGCGTCGCCGCCTGGTCGTGGGTCCAGATGAACCTGTCCTCCGGCGGCCGTGCGCAGACCGTGTTCGGCATGACCGCCTCGGCCAACTTCTTCTCGGTGTACGGGGTCAACCCGCTGCACGGCCGCACGTTTGCGCCGGCCGAGGACGAGGGGCTGGGCGCGCACCCCGTGGCCGTGCTCAGCTACGACGGCTGGCAGCAGCTCTTCGGCGGCGATCCTGGCGTCGTCGGCCGCAGCGTCACCCTCGACGGCCGCGCCTATACGGTCGTCGGCATCACCCCCCGCGACTTCCGCGGACCGCTCCCCATCGTGACGCCGGAAGTGTTCGTGCCCCTCACCCAGATCAACGACCTGCGTCCGGGCGACGGCAACCTGTTCGAGCAGCGTGGATCGAACTTCCTCAACGTCATCGCGCGCCTCAAGCCCGGCGTCACGGCCGCGCAAGCCGGAGATCGCATGCAGGCGATCCTCCAGTCGCTGCGCGCCGAATTCCCCGACGACTACAAGAACAGCGGCATCTACCTCGTCCGGCAGGCCGACGCGGGCATCCACCCCGAGCTCAAGGGCGCCGAAGTCGGACTGTCGTCCGTGGTCATGGCAGTCGTCGCCATCCTGCTGCTCATCGCCTGCGTCAACGTGGCCAACCTGTTCCTCGCCCGGGCGCGGGACCGCGCCCGCGAGATGGCCATCCGGCTCAGTCTCGGCGCGCGCCGCGCCGTGCTGGTGCGGCAGTTGCTCGTGGAGAGCCTGCTCTTCGCCGGCCTCTCCGGCGTGGCCGGACTCGCCGTGGCCGCCTGGGCCATAGGCCTCGCCAACCGCGTCTCGCTTCCCATGGACATCAACTTCCGCCCCGACCTGAGCATCAGCCCGCCGGTGCTGCTGTTCACCTTCGGCGTCACCCTTGTCACGGGCCTGCTGTTCGGACTGGCGCCGGCGCTCCAGGCCACGCGGCCGTCGCTCGTGCCGGCGCTCAAGGGCGAGGAAGCGGCCGGCGAGTCGCGGTCCCGGGCCACGCGCACGCTCGTCGTCGCCCAGGTGGCGTTGTCGATCGTGCTGCTGGTGTCGGCCGGCTTGTTCTTGCGAAATCTCAAGGCGGCGACGACGGTGCCCAAAGGATTCGACAGCGACCATCTGCTCATCGCCGGCCTCGACCCCGGGCTGCAGGGCTACTCGCGCGCGCGGGCCGAAGAGTTCTACCGCCGGCTCACCGCGCAGCTGGCCGCCAACCCCGACGTGGGCGCCGTGGGATTCACCAGCACGATTCCACTCGGTCTGGGCGAGAGCGACAGCGGCGTACGGATTCCCGGCTACTCGCCGGCTCAGAATGAGAACATGAGCATCCAGAATGCGTCGGTGACGCCCGGCTACTTCGCCGCCATGGGCATTCCTCTCCGCGCCGGGCGCGACTTCCGGGCGCAGGACGACAGCACTCAGCCCGGCGCCCTCGTGGTCAACGAGCAGTTCGTGCACCGCTTCTGGCCGTCGCAGGACCCGCTGGGCAAGACGGTCCACGTGCACGGGCGCGACTTCACCGTGGTGGGCGTCGTGCCCACCGGGAAGTACCAGCGGCTGGGCGAGGAGCCCACGGCCTTCATGTACTTCTCCGAAGCGCAACAGTGGAACTACGGAATGACGGTGGCCATCCGGACCCGGGGCGCTCCCACGGCGGTGGTGCCGGCCCTCCGGACCGCGGTGTCGGCGCTCGACCCCGACCTGCCGCTCGGCAACGTCCGGACGATGGAAAGCCATCTCGGCATCGCCCTCCTGCCAGCCCGGCTTACCGGCTGGGTGCTCGGCATCTTCGGCCTGCTTGGGCTGCTGCTGGCGTCAGTGGGGATCTATGGGGTCATGGCGTATTCCGTATCGCAGCGGACGCGCGAGATCGGAATCCGTATGGCCATCGGCGCCGCCGGCGGGGAGGTGACGCGCCTGCTGATGCGGCAGGGCATGGCCCTGGTGCTCCTGGGCACGGGCGTGGGACTGGCCGGCGCGGCGGCGGCCACACTGGCCATCCGGGGACAACTATACGGTGGTTCCGGATTCGACCCCGTTACGTTCGTGGCCGTCCCGGCGGTGCTGCTTACGGTGGCCCTGGCAGCCATATGGATTCCCGCGAAACGCGCGGCGGCCCTTGACCCCGTGCTCGCTTTGCGCCAGGAGTAAGGGGACCCTGAAGACGGAATTTGAAAATGCCGGTTGTGTTCCGGATTAAAAAATTCTAACTTTGGAGCGTCTGCCAGCCCCGGCGGCAACTCAGCCCCCCCGAACAAGGCGGGCGATGGCGCTGTCCGGTCATCAACCTCTCATCGACTCGAGCCCCGCGGAACCCATCGTGCCACCCAAAAAGCGCAGTACGTCCAAGACCGGCGCCCATTCGGAAAACGAAGTCGTCTCGAAGGCGCGCCTGGCGGACGAGATCAAGAAGGTCATCGCCGAGAAGGGCCTGACCCAGACCGCGGCTGCGGCCGTCGCCCGCGAAGCACAGTCCCAGATGTCACTCGTGATGTCGGGACATCTACAGGGCTTCTCGGCGAACCGCCTCATCCGGATCCTGCTTCGCCTCGGCCGCGACGTCGAGATCATCGTCAGTCGCGGTGTGCCGCGCCGCGGCGGCCGGGTGAAGATCACGGGCGCCGGACCGGCTTCCCGCGCCGCCAAGCGCCGCTGACCCACGGGTGGGCGCCCAGTATTCCCCGGGCGCCTGAAAGCTGTACCCGCGGTACTTGACCGTCCGGAGCGCGTGCGCCAGCCCAAGTTTGGTCAGCTTGCGCCGCACGTAGAGCACGTAGACTCCTACGATGCCCGGCGTCGACGGGCGGTCTTTTGCGTTGCCCCAGACCCGGCGGAGGATCTCCTCCCGGGACAGTGTCGTGCCCCCGCTCTCGGTCAGGCAGCGGAACACGTCGAATTCGCGGGCGGTGAGCGTCACCTCACGACCGTGGGCGCTCACCGTCCGCCGCACGGCGTCCAATTGCATGCCGTCCGGGCCCATGGTCAACGGCATCGCCAGCGGGGACACCCGCCGCAACTGCCGCCGCAGGCGAACGATCAACTCTCCCCAGGCCTTGGCGTCCGACACGAAGTCGTCCACGCCCACCGCCAGCAGGCTCGTGAGCACCGACGCCGTGGCGCCGGACGTGATCACGATCTGCGGCACATGCTCCCACCGGTCGCGGAGCCGCTGGAGCACCTCGACGTGGTCGGCCGACACCGGCACCGGAAGGTCGACGACGATCACGTGCGGCGCCACGGACCCGAGCCGCCAGAGCCCGGACCTCGACGCCCGCCAGGCCAGCGTCGTGGTGAGGATGCCGTAGCGCTCCAGCGCCTTGCGCACCGCCGCCGCGCGCGCGCGCACGCGCCCCACGACCAGCACCTTGGGCGGATGCACCGGCGCTCGCGAGGACTTTCGGCGTGGAGTCATGATTGAGGGTCGAACCGCAGCCCGCGCATGGGGAAGGAAAAGCGATAGCGGTCCGCGAGTGGTGGATCATTGGCAATGTACGATGCGCATCCGGCGCCGGGGTTACACCACGGGGCAGACGCCACAGGAGCAATCTGGGGGCACCGCGTCAGCCAGCCGTCAAGCCAGCTCGCGCAGCCGGCGCCGGAACGCCTTGAGCACGACGGGCATCCCGCCCCGGAGGGCGACGTCGCCCGCGCGCAGCCCCGTGTAGCGCTTCATCGTGTTGCGCAGCGCGGTGTCCGACGGGTACTCCAGCTCCAGCGCCACCCATTCCACCGTTTCGCCCGTTACCGCCAGCAGATGCGCCGCCAGCAGCAGCCGGCACCAGCCGACGAACTCGGCCGGCGGCGGCCCGCCCAGCCGCGCGCAGTGGTTGAGGAGCGTCTTGCGGTTGATGCCGAGCAGCCGCGCCAGCCCGGTCACCGTGCGCGCCTCCACCGGGTGCGTCAGGCAGGCCTGGGCGACGCGGCCCAGCGGTTCCGGCAGCAGGGGCTCGAGCGCCGCCGACACCCGGCGCGCCGCGCAGGCGCGCTGCGCCGCGGCGAACACCCCGCGCACGGCCACGCCGTCGTCGTCGACCCCGGCGAACAGGTACTCGTGGGCGCCGGCCTCGGCCACCCGGCGAACATCGCCGGCCGCCTGGACGCCCGTCTGGCAATAGGCGACGATGGGTACGTCGGGACACGCGGCCTGCAGGCGCGCGATGACATCGGCGGCCTCGGTGCCCGCCCCAGCGTGCGCGCCCACGACCGCCGCCAGCGGCGCCGGCTTCGCGCCCCGCACGGCGTCGGGCAGATCCGACAGCGCGCCGACCCAGAGCACCAGCGCCCACCCCCGCAACGCGCCCGTAATGCGGGCGCGCTCGGTCTGATCGGCGATGTGTCCCACGACCTGCGGCACCGGCGCTTTCGTCATCGGGGCATCCGAATTATCTGATCCCGTAACTTGCGTCGATTGCATACAAAGACACAAGTGTTTGCCTGGGATCGGCCCCGGGTGCTACCGCAGCGCGAAGATGATCGCGGTCACCGTTGCCAGGGCAGCGATCGCCCACGGCACCCAGAGCGGGATCGCCGCCAGCCCCGACTTCGTGCCCGCCGCGGCCGCGCCCGCCGCCGGGCCCCGCAGGGCCTCCACGACCTCCCGGGCGCGCTGTGGCCGCCTGGCCGGGCTTTTTTCCAGGCACTGCATCACGATGCGCGCCAGCGGCGCCGGCACGTCGGGGCGCCGCTGGTTGATTGGCTGCGGCGCGTCGTTGGCGTGGGCCGCCATCACCACCGCCACGTTTCGCCCGGAGAACGGCGGATGGCCGCACAGCATCTCGTACGCCACCACCCCCAGGGCGTAGATGTCGGCGCGGTGGTCGAGGTTCGGATCGCCCGCCGCCTGCTCCGGCGGAATGTACGTGGGGGTGCCGAGCGTGGTGCCGCTGCGCGTGATGCGGGCCGCGGCCGGGTCGTCGGCCTCCACGCTCGCCGCGCTGATCGCCTTGCCGATGCCGAAGTCGAGCACCACCGCCTGATCGTGGAAGAACATCACGTTCTCGGGCTTGATGTCCCGGTGGATGATGCCCAGTTCGTGCGCGTAGTCGAGCGCGCTGGCCACTTCCTCGAGAATGCGGCTGACGTTGGCGATGGGCATCGGCCGTTCGCGGCCCATGCGCTCGCGCAGCGACTCGCCGTCCACCAGGGGCATGGTGTAGTAGAGCGAGTTGGCCGCCTCACCCGTGCGCAGCAGCGGCACGATATGCGGGTGCTGGAGCCGCGCCGCCAGCGCGATCTCGCGCTTGAACCGGTCCGACGACAGGCCTGCCACCAGCTCGGGCGACAGCACCTTGATCACCACCGTGCGCCCGAGCGCCCGCTCCCTGGCGGCGAACACGCGCGACATGCCGCCGCGCGGCAGTTCGCGTTCGATGGTGTAGGTGTCGCCTAGCGCGGCTTGAAGGTCATCGCGAAGGGAGGAGGGCAAGGCGAGGCTCCGGCGCCGGAATTGGAATACGGAGGGAAGGTAGGGCGCGACCGCGTGAACCGCAAAAACGGCGCAGGGCCGAAACGACGCAGGGCCGACACCACGCAGGGCCGAAACGACGAAACAGAAAACCGACGCAGGGCAACAGGGGCGCGAGGTTCGGATTTCGGCAAACAGCGAATGGGTGAAGGGGCGGTTCGCTTCATCACCCATCCGGTGTTTGCGGGCCGCAGGCCCGATTCCGAATCTCGCGCTCCAAGTGCCCTGCGCCGCACCGCGGTTTCGTGGCTTCGGCCCTGCGTTTCACCGGCCCTGCGTGGTTTCGGCCCTGCGCTGTTTCGTCGGATCCAGGGACGCCGTCCGGTAGACCACATGCGTCTCCCCCGCGTGGAGCGTCTCCCCCTCGTACACCATCCCCGCCTTCTCCATCACCCGCCGCGACCCCCGGTTCGTGGGCCGCGTGATCGCCACCAGCGAATCGAGCCCCAGCTCGCGTCGGCCGATGGCGACGCACTTGTTCGCGATCTCGGTGCCGAGCCCCTGCCCCCAGAATTCCGGATAGAGCGCATATCCGATCTCCACCTCGGGCCGCCCCTCCAGGTCGAGATGCCGCACGCACGCCCGCCCAACGATCGTGTCCCGCCCGGCGTTGCGCATGATCCAGATGCCGAACCCGTAGCGCTCCCAGTGGTCGAGGTTCCGCTGCAGGTACTCCTGGGTCTGCTCCTCGGTGCGCACGCCCCCCAGCTCCGCCATCACGCGCGCGTCCCGGTGCATGCGCCTCACCTCCGCCAGGTGGTCGGGCAGCAGCCGCTCGGCGTGCAGCCGCGGCGTGATGAAAGTGTCGAGCGTCATGACGGTTGGCCGCCCCTCGCCCGTGGGGAGCGGACACCCACGAGTCCCGCCACCGGCTCCAACAGCGGCATCGCGTTGGCCAGCATGGGTCCATTCCGTTGCTTATGGAATCGGTAATGTCTCGCGCCGGAGCGCCCGGGGCAAGGTGCGGGCCGCGCGGCCCTCAGCGCCGGTATCCGTCGCTCAGCGTTCTAATGAACGCGCTGATATCGGCCCGTTCGGCCGGCGACAGCGCCGGCGCCCGCCCCGCCCGGCGATCGAAGGGTGCGTCGATCGTGTCGACATTGCCCCGGTACGCGGCCGGCAGATCGTCGTACCGTTCGACGCCGCCCCCGGACCGCGCCGGGTAGATGCTGTCGGGAAAGACGTCGCGATAGTCGTAGAACGCCAGCACCTGCGCCAGCGTGTGGTAGACCCCGTTGTGGAAGAACACTCCGCGCCCCGCCGCATTGCGCAGCGACGGCGTGCGGAACATGCCGCAGAACCGGGTCTGCGCCGCCAGGTCGGCGCGGAAGGGCCCGCAGAGCCCGAGGTCGTGGTACGACGACGAACGGTTGGCGGCGAGCTGCGTGTTCCGGGGGACGCCGAGGGCCTCGTACTGATAATCGGTGAACACCGGCGGCCGCCCGTCGGGACCGGGGCGCGACGGGTGACAGGCCGCGCAGTTCCCCTTGGCCGGGTCCTCGAACAGCGCCAGCCCACGCGCTTCGGCCGGGGTCAGCACCGCGCGGCCTTCCAGGTACGCATCGTACTTGCTGTCGTACGGATGAAAGGTCGAATCCTCCAGCTGGAAGCGGGCGACGGCGAACATCGCCTCGTCGAGCAGCCGCCGGTCCGGAATCTCGTTCTCAGTGCCGAGCACCACCGCCAACCGCGCACCGTACACGCGCCGGATACGCGCCGCGACCCGCGAGGTGTCGACGTTCGCCATCTCCACCGGATTGAACAGCGGCCCCAGCGTCTGGTCCTGGAGCGTGTTCACCCGCCCGTCCCAGAAGAGCCCGCCGCGCGGCACCATGGCCGCCGCGCTCGCGGTGGAGCCGGCCGTCTTCACGGGACGCGCGGCTCCGGCGCTCCGGGCCGCCGCCGCGGCAATGCCCGTGGCCGCCGCGATGCCGCCGGCACTCACGTTCTCGGCCTCGGGGTTGTCCGGTCCAATGCTGAAGTTGGGCACCCGGTCCAGGTAGCGCAGGCTCGGCACCGCGCGCGCGCCCTCGTCGCGCATGGCGGGACCGCCCCGCTGCACCGCTTCGCTGTCGGGCGGACCGTACGCATGGGCGGGGCTGTGGCACGACGCGCACGACTGGCGGCCCGACCGCGACATCCGGACGTCGAAGAAGATCTCGCGCCCAATCGCCGCCACCGGCGACAGCGGCGCCACCGCCGGGCGCACGAGCCGGACGGGATTCGGATTCACCCCTGTCGGCAATTGGGCCGCAGGCCGAGCCCTGCATCCGATTACCGCCGCCACGCCAAGAAGTCGAGCGATGTTTCGCAGTTTCACCGCCGTTCGCAGTTTCGACCTACCGACCTACCGCTCAATTCGGCAATCTCCCCGACCCCGCCGTCACCACCGTCCCCAACGTGTCATCCAGGAGGAGAGAAGGCGCCTTCCCGCCGGCAGTGAAGTCGAACATTGCGTCGATCTTCCCCGCCCCGGCGTCGAAGCTTCCGCCGCCGATCCGTTCGCCCTTGAGCCAGTTATCCTCGATGAACTCGACCACCGACGACTGCGTGATCAGCGTGTGGTCCACGTAGTTCTGCCTGGCCCACGGGGAGATCACGAGGAAGGGCTGCCGCGTGCCCGGGCCGCAGCGCCCGTTCACGGGCCCCTTGCCCCCCACGCCGGGCAGCTGCGGCGTCTTCCCCTTCACGCCGCAGGCACCGAGCCCGCGAAGCCGGTCGGCCAGCGGGTCGAACGACGCGTTGGTGGCCTCGGCGAACTGGTGGTCGTACCAGCCGTCGGAATCGTCGTAGAGGATGAGCACCGCGGTGCTCTTCCAGTCCGGCTGCTGCATCAGGAAGTTCACCACCTGCACGTAGAACGTCTGCTCGTCGAGCGGGTCCGAGTAGCCGGCGTGGCCGTCCTGGAACGCCGACGCCTTGAGGAAGGTGACGGCCGGGTAGTTGCCCGCCTTCACCGCGTCGAAGAAATCGTGCAGGTCGTACTGATGGTTGGCGCTGTCGCCGTGCTGACCGATCGCCGCCACCGACGACGGCCGCGCGTGCGTCGGGTTGGCCGTGGACGCATAGTACTGGAACGGCTCGTGGTGCGGGATGTAGTCGGCGGACTGATAGTTGGCCACCGGCGAGTAGGTGCTGCGCAGGCAGCCCTTGCTCTTGTTCTGGTTGGCCAGCGTGAGATCGAAGCCGCCCTCGAACCAGCCCCAGCTCACCTCGGCGGCGTTGAGCAGATCGCCGATGTTCTTCCCCGTCATGGCGACGGCGTCGAGCGAATCGGAGCAGACGTCGCCCGCCGGGTCGACGTCGTTGATCATCGTCTTGCCGCCCTGGCCGTCGTCCACGTAGTACGTCTTGTAGCTGCTCCGCACCACCCGCACCCCGTTCGTCTGCCCCGAGATGAGATTGAGCGCGCCCGGCGTGGAGGGGCCGTACTGGTCGCTGTAGGCGTTGTCGCTCATGGCGTAGTGCTGCGCGTAGTTCCAGAGCGCGGTCACCGTGTTGCCGTCGAAGTATCCCATCACCAGCCCGGGGGTGCCGAAGGCGCCCGGCGCGCCCACGAGCCCGCGTCCCGTGAACTCCGGGAACAGGTCCATCTTGCCGCCGTCGTAGGCCATCTGCTCGAACGTGTAGTCGTGCGCCTGATCGGCCGTGCCCGCCTGCACCCGGGCGATGCGGAACGGATTGCTGGCATCGACGTTGGCCTTGTTCGTGAAGTTCGGATTCCTGGTGAGCAGCGAATCGTTGTAGCCGTTCACCTTCGGCGTGTTGGGCAGCGGCGTGAACGCGGGCTCGCCCGGCGCGTTCTTCGCGTTCGGGTAGGTGCCGAAGTAGTGGTCGAAGGAGATGTTCTCCCCGTAGATCACAACGAGATGCTTGATCGGCGTCGCCGTGGCCAGGTCGTTGGCGGACACGGCCTTCTTCGTGCACGACGAGGCGGCAAGGGCACCGGCGGCAAGGGTGCCGAGCGTGAGCGCGGCGGAGCGGAGTCTGGTCATGAGAGGAGTTCCGGAAGCGTGCATCGTCGGAATTTACTGCATCCCGCCGGCCCGATGGGGCGCGGGAGCGTTCCGCGCAGACTAGGGCGAAGGCGTCACGGAACCGCGGACGCGAGGTAACGGCGGCGTGACGGGAAAGCGCAACGCCGGAGGACCGTTCGGTCCCCCGGCGTTCCGTTCCCACCCACTCACTCCCTCACTCTTTCACCGCTGTCCACCCATCACTTGTTCTCGTGCACCGTCGACTGGATGAAGTGCTCGATGTCGGCCTGCAGCTGCTTGGCCGACGTCTGGTTGAGGTAGGCCATGTGGCCGCTCTCGTAGTACTTGAACTGCACCCGGTCGGGATACGTCTTGTCGAAGCCCATGTGCCGGAAGGTGTACTCGGCGTTCGCGAACGGCGTCGCCGTGTCGAAGTAGCCGGCGCCCACCATCACATGCAGGTACGGATCCTTGGCCATCGCCTGTCGCAGATCCTCGCTCGTGCTCGGGAAGCCCGCGTAGCCGCCCGGGCCCCAGTCCCAGCGGCCGGTCTTGCCGCCCAGGTAGTACTGCAGATCCGTGTGGTAGTCGAGATCGCCCTGCAGGTAGCGCATGAACGCCTGCATGAACGCGCCCGACGGCGCCACGTCGCTGGGGTCGTAGTCCTGGTACTGGCTGGCGGCGTTGCCGTTGATGCCGATCAGCCGGCTGTCGTAGCGGCCGAGCATCTCGCGCTGGTCACGCATCAGCTCGGTGCGGAACGTGTTGGCGTCCACGCGCAGGTTGGTGTTGAGCAGGAACTGCTGCGAGAGGCCGGTGAGGCGCGCCAGCTTCTGCGCCGCCGCCGTCCGGTCGGCGTCGCTGAGCGTGTTCCCCTTGGCCAGCGTGGTCAGGTAGTCGCCGAACGCGTAGTCGCGCGACTGCTGCACCACCTGCGCCAGCGCCAGCTTCTGCAGGTCGGCGGGGAGCTTCTTGTGGTACCACGCCGTGGCCGTGTACGTGGGCAGGAACATCGCGTACGCCTCGTCGTTCGAGGGCGACGGCGCGATGTTGCCGAGGTCGAGCACCGTGCCCAGCAGCATCACGCCGTTGAGGTAGATGCCCTCGCTCTCCTGCAGTTCATTGGCCAGGCCGGCCGAGCGGAAGGTGCCGTAGCTCTCGCCGTAGAGGTACTTGGGGCTCGCCCACCGCTGGTACTTGTCCAGGTAGTTGCGAATGAACTGCCCGAACATGTTGATGTCGTTCTGGGTACCCGTGAACTCGCTGGCCGGCACGCCCGGCGCGGGGCGCGAGTAACCGGTCATCATCGCGTCCACCTGCACCAGGTCGGTGGTGGCGAGCGGCGTATACGGGTTGTCCACCAGGTCGTACGGAGGCGCCGGCTGCGAGCCGTCGGGGCCCATGTTCGGGTGCTTCGGGCTCATGATGCCCATGTCGAGCCAGATGGACGCCGAGCCCGGGCCGCCGTTGTAGAAGAAGGTGACCGGACGCTTGGCCGCGTCCTCGCCGTCCTTGGTGTAGCTGATGTAGAAGACGGTGGCCTTGGGCTTCCCGTCGCCGTCGCGGATCACCATCGTGCCGGCGTTCGCCGTGTAGGCGATCTGCTTGCCGTCGAGCGTGATCGTGTGGTGCGTGGTGGACACCTTCTCCACGGCGGGCACGCCGACGGAGTCGCGGCCTCCGCCCCCCGCCATGGCGGCGGGACCGCCGCCGCGGGCCCGGCCCTGGGCCTGGGCGGCGGGTACGACGGCGAACGACGTGGCGGCGAGGCCGAGCAGCAGCAGCCGGAAACGCATGACAGATCCTCCTGGTCGCGGTGGGCCGGTTTCCCGGAACCCCGTGTGAATGGAGTGGAACCGATCGGCACGAGTCGGCCATCGCCCGGCAGCGGGCGCGGCCGATCCTGCAATTCACTGGGGGAGCCAGTAATGTACATCGTGGGAACCGGAGCGGAGAGTCCATGAAACCGACCAGCCTGGCCATCTATTTCGTCACCGGCGGCCTCTTCACCACGCTCATCGTGGCGCTCGAGGAGAGCGGCAGGCGGACCATCTCCGGCCTGGCCACGCTGATCCCGGTGTTCACGCTCGTCGCCTACTTCTTCATCGGCGAGAATTCGGGCGGGGCGGCCGTCGGCCAGCACGCCAAGTGGGTGCTCGCCGGCACGATCGTCTCGTGGGTGCCGTACATGCTCGCCGTGGCGTATCTCGCGCCCAAGGTCGGGTCGCGCAACGCCATCCTCGCCGGGCTTGGCGTCTTCTTCGTGCTGGCGCTCGGGTACGTCGGTGTCGCCGCCCGCCTCAAGCTCTTCCAGTGACCGCCCTCATTCCCGCCCCGGCCGCGCAGATCGCGCTCGTGCTCCTGCTCTCGTTCCTCATTGGGCTGGAGCGCGAGGAGCGGAAGAAGTCCGAAGGGACGTGGATCTTCGGCGGGGTCCGCACCTTCCCCCTGATCGGGCTCGTGAGCTACTCGCTGGCCCTGCTCTCGGGCGCCGACCTGCTCGCCTGGACGCTCGGCTTCGCCGTGGTGGGCGGATTCATGCTCCTGTCGTACAACCGCAAGCTCGCCACGTCGGAGCAGGCCGGCATCACCACGGAGATGAGCGGCCTCGTCGTCTATCTCGTGGCTGGACTCGTGTTCCGCCAGATGTACTGGATGGCGGCCACGCTCGCCGTGGTCAGCGTGCTGCTGCTCGAACTGAAGAAGGGGCTGGAAGGGCTCACCCGCCACGTCGCGTCGGGCGAGATCGCCACGGTGGCGCAGTTCCTCGTGCTCACGGTGGTGATCCTGCCCATCGTGCCCAACACCGACTTCACCCGGTTCGCGATTAACCCGTTCCGGACCTGGCTCGTGGTGGTGGCCGTGAGCGGCGTGTCGTTCGGCAGCTACGTGGTGCAGCGGCTGCTCAAGGGGCGGGGCGGCATCATGGTCTCGGCGGTGCTCGGGGGCGCCTACTCGTCCACCGTCACGACCGTCGTGCTCGCGCGCCGGGCCAAGGGCCGAGAGCGGCCGAACCTGTTCGCCGGCAGCATCCTCGCCGCGTCGGGCGTGATGTACGTGCGGCTGCTCGTGCTGATCGCGTTCTTCAACCCGGCGCTGGCCCGCGTGCTCACGCCCGGCTTCGCGCTCGCGGCCGTGGCCGGCATCGGGGGCGGATGGCTCGTGTCTCGCCGCGCCGACCGCGCCCCCGACGCGGAAACGCCGGAGGCGGCCGCGTCGAACCCGCTGGAACTCAAGGCCGCGTTCGTGTTCGCGGCGGCGTTCGTGGCCATTCTGGTAGCAACGACGCTCGTGCGCGAGTACATGGGCCACGCGGGCCTCTACTCGCTGGCCGGACTCATGGGCGTCACCGACGTCGATCCGTTCATCCTCGGACTTTCGCAAGCCCACGGCGTCGCGATCCCCGTGTCGGAGGCCGCGACGGCCATCGTCATCGCCTCGTCGAGCAATAACGTGGTGAAGGCCATCTACGCGCACACCTTCTCCGACGCGGTCACCGGCCGGCGGAGCGCCGCGCTCCTCGTCGCCCTCGCGGCCCTGGGGCTGGTGGCGCTCGTTTGGCTCTGAGCGGGGAAGCCGCTGTCATCGTGGTGGAAGGTTCGCGCGTATAGGTTTTGCGTCGCCCAGGGCCCCGCCCTCCGCGACGAGCCGACCCGGTACCCCCCGCGGCGTCACTCGCTCCAGTTCCCGAAGCCCACTCTCCAAGGAGCTACCGTGTCCCGCTTGCGTGCTTCAGCGCTCGCCGCGTGCGCCCTGTCGATGCTCGCCGCGTCCAGTGTCGCCGCCCAGCAGTCCCACTACCACGTGATCAAGACGCTCAACCTCGGCAAGACCCGCGCCGACTACGTGCTCGTCGATCCCGTCGGCCGCCGCCTGTACGGCCTCGGCGACAACGTCATCGACGTCGACAAGGACACGATCATCGGCACGGTGGCCGGCGGCGGCGGCGGGTACGCGGTGGCGCACGACCTCAACCGCGGCCTCGTCCGCAACGGCGTCGTCTTCGACCTCAAGACGCTGGCCGTCACCGCCCACCTGGATGTCCACGGCGACGGCATCCGCTACGACCCCGCCACGCAGAAGGCGTTTGCCTGGGAGGGCGAGAAGGCGTGGGAGGTGGACATGCGCACCGGCAAGCTCGTCGGCACCACGCCGATCGGCGACGGGCTCGAATCGGGCGTGGCCGACGGCAAGGGCTACATGTTTCTCAACGTCGAGGACTCCGGGTTCGTCGAGCGCGTCAGCACGCGCACCTACAAGATCGGCCCGGTGTTCAAGATCGCGAACTGCGGGCACGCGCAGGGGCTGTCCATGGACACCCGGACGCGCCGGCTGTTCATGGCCTGCGACACGAACGTGATGGTAGTCAACGCCGACAACGGCAACGTGGTGGCGAGAATCGGCGTGCCGAGCCGCGCCGACATGAACTGCTTCGACCCCGTCGCCAAGCTCGCCTTCAATCCGAACCGCGTCGACAGCACGTTGACCGTGATCCACGAGGACAGCCCGGACAAGTTCACGGTGGTGGAGAAGGTGCCCATGGGCGGCGGCGCGCGCACCTGCGGCGTGGACGAGAAGACCCACAAGGTGTACGTGTTCTATTACGAGGGCACGACGCGCGAGAACGCCCAGCTCGTGCTGGCGGTGCTGGCGCCGTAGTTCCGCGGACGCGGGGCTTGCGCGGGGGGAGGTGGGAATACAATTTGGGCGGGTCTTTTGCATACAATAACGCATGCCACGAGGCCCGCCCATGCCCCGCCCCCTCCTCGCCACCAAGCCCATCGCCGACCTCCGCGCCGCCGCCGCCGAAACCGGCGAACACGCCCTCAGGCGCACGCTCGGCCCCCTCCACCTCACCACCCTCGGCATCGGCGCCATCGTCGGCGCCGGCATCTTCGTCCTCACCGGCGTCGCCGCGGCCCTCTACGCCGGACCCGCCATTCCCCTTTCCATGGTCGCGGCCGGCATCGCCAGCGCCTTCGCCGGGCTCTGCTACGCCGAGATGGCGAGCGCCGTGCCGGTGGCCGGCAGCGCCTACACCTACGCCTACGCCACCCTCGGCGAACTCGTCGCCTGGATCATCGGCTGGGACCTCGTGCTCGAGTACGCCATGGGCGCCGCCACCGTCGGCGTCGGCTGGTCGGCGACCTTCGTGAGCCTGTTGAACCTGTTCGGCATCAACCCGCCGGCGGCGTTCATCAATCCGCCCTTCATCGCCTGCACGGCGTCGCAAGTGGCGCTCGCGGTGCCGGGGTGCGCCGTCGCCGGCTGGCACGCCACCGGCGCCCTGCTCAACGTGCCCGCGGTGCTGATCGTGCTGGCCATCACCTGGGTGCTCGTCGTCGGCATCCGCGAATCGGCCAGCTTCAACAGCGCGATCGTGCTCGTGAAGGTCGGCGTGCTCCTGCTGTTCGTCGCCTTCGGGTTCCGCTACGTGCACCCCGGGAACTGGCACCCCTTCATCCCGCCAAACACCGGCCATTTCGGCGACTTCGGCTGGAGCGGCGTGCTGCGAGGCGCCGGCCTCATCTTCTTCGCCTTCATCGGCTTCGACGCCGTGAGCACCGCCGCCCAGGAGGCGAAGAACCCGCAGCGCGACATGCCGATCGGCATCCTCGCGTCCCTCGCGATCTGTACGGTGCTCTACGTGCTCGTGTCGTTCGTCCTCACCGGGCTCGTGTCGTATCGCGAACTCAACGTGGCCTCGCCGGTCATCATGGTGGTCGACCGGATCCCGCAGTTCGGGTGGTTCCGCTTCGTGATCACGATCGGCGCCGCGCTCGGCATGGGATCGACGATCCTCGTCATGATGCTCGGCCAGTCGCGGGTATTCTATTCCATGTCGCGCGACGGGCTCCTCGGAGCATGGGCCGGGCGCGTGCACCCTCGCTATCGCACCCCCTACCTGTCCACCATCTATACCGGCCTCGCCGTGGCCCTCTTCGCCGGGCTCTTCCCCATCCAGATCATCGGGCAGTTGGTGAACATCGGCACTCTCCTCGCCTTCGTCATCGTCTGCGCCGGCGTGTGGGTACTGCGCCGCGCTCGCCCCGACCTCGAACGGCCGTTCCGCGTGCCGCTGGTGCCGGTGGTGTCGACCGCCGGCATCGTCGCCTGCCTCGGACTCATGGCGACCCTGCCGGTGGACACCTGGATTCGCCTCTTCGTCTGGCTCGCCATCGGACTGGTCATCTACGTCACCTACGGCAGGCACCACAGCACGCTTCGCCACGGCGTTCGCCGGAGCGCGACCCGATGCGCTAAATGACCGGCCGCGGTTTCGGCGCGGCGCGACGGATGGTAGGATGAACCCGTTCCCGTCCGCCCCCCGTCCGCGCCCGAGATCGAGGAAGCCAGATGTACGAAGCAACCGTCAATCTGAAGACGCCCGACGGCGTCATGCCCACGCGCACCTATCACCCCGACGGCGCGGGTCCCTGGCCGGTGGTGATCTTCTATATGGATGGCGTCGCCATCCGTCCCATCCTGTTCGAGATGGCACGCCGCCTCGCATCACACGGCTACTACGTGGTGCTCCCCGACCTGTTTTACCGGGCGGGCCCGTACGCGACGTTCAACGGCGCCACCGTGTTCAACGATCCCGACGAGCGCACCCGGCTCATGGCGCTGATCAAGTCGGTGACCCAGGCGGGGCTGGCCGTCGACACGCGGGCGATCATCGCGCACGTCGACGCCGACCCGGCCGCCGACGCCACGCGAGTCGGCACGGTGGGCTATTGCATGGGCGGAAGCGCCGCGCTCGCGGCGGCGGGCCGCTTCCCCGGCCGAGTGCGCGCCGCGGCATCGTACCACGGCGGGCGCCTGGCCACCGACGCGCCCGACAGCCCGCACCTGCTGGCGCCGAAGATGAAGGCCCGCGTGTACGTCGGGTACGCCGAGAACGACAACGGATTCCAGGAGCCGCAGCGGGAGCTGCTCGACAAGTCGCTCACCGACGCCAACGTGCCGCATACGATCGAGCTGTATCACGCGGCGCACGGCTTCACCATGGCCGACCTCCCGGTGTACAACAAGGACGAGGCCGAGCGGCACTGGACGACGATGCTGGCGCTGTTCGCGGAGACGCTGGCCGATTGATGGACGCGGGAGCCGCGGAAATCAGAACCGAACGCCGCCGCCGACGGTGATCACCTGGCCGGAGATGTAGTCGCTCTCTGGGATGCAGAAGAGGTAGACGCCGCCGGCGGCCTCCTCGGGTGTCCCGAGCCGGCCAAGCGGGATCATCTGCGTCTCCAACGCCTCGATCAGCTTCGGCTGCACACCGGTGGGGATGACGCGGCCGCCGACGTCGACGCTGGGCTCGGCGGCGGTGAGGGGCTGCGTCATGCGGGTGCGGATGAACCCGAACGCGACGCAGTTCACGTTCACGCGGTACCGGCCCCACTCCTTGGCAAGCGTCTTGGTCATGCCGACAAGCGCCGCCTTGGCCGCCGCGTAGTTGATCTGCCCGGCATTGCCGCCCAGGCCGGACACCGACGAGATGTTCACGACCTTCCGGAATACCTCGCGCCCCGCCGCCGCCTCCGCCTTGGCGAAGCGGCGGATCGGGTCGGCGGCGGCGCGCAGGATCCGGAACGCCCCGACGACGTGCACGTCCAGCATCGCCTGGAACTGTTCGTCGGTCATCTTCTGGATCACGTTGTCCCAGGTGAAGCCGGCGTTGTTGACGATGATATCGAGCGTCGCGTAGCGCTCCAGCGCCGTGCCCACGAAGCGGTCGCCGAATCCGGGCTCGCTCACGCTTCCCACGCAAACGGCGGCCTCGGCGCCCATCGCCCGGATCGCGTCGGCCGTCTCCATAACGGGGGCCTCGTCGACGTCGTTGACCACCAGGCGTGCGCCCTCGGAGGCGAGCTTGAGCGCGATGGCGCGGCCGATGCCCCGCCCCGCGCCCGTGACCAGGGCCACGCGCCCGTCGAGCTTCCGGCATTCCCGCGCCGCTTCATGTGCCGTCATCGCCCGACTCCGTCCAGGAAGCGATCGAGCACCGCGTTCAGCGCCTCGGGATCCTCGATCGGCACGGCGTGGTGCGCCCTGGGGATTTCCACGAGCCGCGCTCCCGCGATGCGTTGAAGGTACGCCGCCTTGGCGCTGGTCGGCGTATAGTCGAATTCCGACGCCACGATCAGCGTGGGACAGCGGATCTCCCCGAGCCGCGCGGCCACGCTCCAGCCGATCATGGCGTGCAGCGCGGCCAGGTAGGCGCGGCCGTCGTTGCGCGCCCAGTGCTCGACGAATCGCCGGCGCAGCTCGGCGCGGTCGTCGCCCGGAAGCAACCGCGGCGCGAGCACGTCACCCATCTTGCGCATACCGGAGAATCGGACGATCACGTCGCGCATCCGGATGGCCAGACGCTCCTTCCATGTGCGCAGGATCATCTCGGGCCCGCTGTTCACGATCACGAGGGAGCGCACGAGGTCGGGGCGGTCGACGGTCAGCTGGAAGGCGATGCACCCGCCCATCGACAGGCCGACCACGTGGGCGGGGCCGCAACCCAGGAATTCCAGCAGCGCCGCGGCGTCGCCAGCGAATTGGTGAATCGTATAACGACCGCGCGGCTTCGACGTGCGCCCGTGGCCTCGCACGTCGGAGGTGATCACCTGCCGGGTGCGCGACAGGTGCCCCGCCTGCGACTCCCAGTCCTCGGTGCTGGAGCCCAGGCCGTGCAGCAGCAGCACGGGCTCGCCGGCCCCGTGCACTTCGTAGTAGACGTCGATGTCGCGGAGTCTTGTGATCGGCATTGAGTTGGGGCTATTCCCACACCAGCGACCATTCGCAGAACAGGTCGCCCTCGTTCGCGCATCGGGGGTGACGCACGGACACGTTGCGCCCTCCCGCGATCTCGAGCGCCGCGCGCCACCCGCCGGTGAGACGCCTGCAGAAGAGCGAATCGGCGGACGAGAACCCGAGCAGCCGCGTGGACGCCCAGCCGTCCCCCTGCTCCATCAGGATCATGTCGCCGGGCCGGTAGTAGCGTTGGAAGAGCGAGATCTGCTGCGTCAGGAACTCCAGCGGCGACGCCTTGCGCAGGAGCCCGCGGTAGAGCCGCTGCCCCGCCTGCTCGATGGCGTAGGCGCCGGCCCGCTCCACCCACTTCGGATCGCGGTCGTGCAGCAGCCGGTCCACGCTCCGCCACAGTTCGAGGGCCACGCGAAGCGGCACCTCGTCGGTGACGGTGGCCGTGCCGACGAGCTTGCGCGAGGCCGGGCCCAGGCGGCCGAGAATCTCGGCGATCTCGACGGGCGAGCACTCGATTGCCAGGAAGTCCATGGTCATGCAGAGCGTCGAGCCGCGGGCGATCGTCGCGCCGCCGCGCCCAGCGGCGTTCGCCGTGGCGCCCTTCCGGCGCGCGCTCGCGGCGCGCGCTCCCGAGTCAGCGGTCACGCCGCCTCCCGCGCGGGGCCGGCGGCGCCGTGGTACCGCGCACCACGAGCTTCACCTCCAGCGCCTTCGGCCGCTTCGGCGCGCCGCGCCCGGCGATGGTCTGCAAGAGCATGCGCGCCGCCCGGGCGCCGAGTTCGCGGGGGCGCACGGCCACCGTGGTCAGCTCCGGCGTCACCAGTTCCGCGCCCTCGATGTCGTCGCAGCCCACGATCGACATCTGGTCCGGCACCCGCAGGCCGGCGCGGGCGCAGGCCTTGAGCGCGCCGAACGCGATCAGATCGTTGGCGCAGAACACCGCCGTCGGCCGCTCCTTGAGCGCCAGCAGCGCCGCCATCCCGGTTCGTCCGCCCGCCACGGTCGCCGGTACGCGGCGCACCCAATCCGACGGCGGTGTGGCGGCGGCCGCTCGAAGGGTCTGCGTGAATCCCCGCTCGCGCAGCCGGAAGGCGTGCGCTTCGGTGAGCGGTCCCAGGAACGCGAACTGGCGGTGGCCCAGATCCACCAGATGGCGCGCGACGAGGCGTCCGGCTCCCTCGGCGTCGCTCATGACCCCCGGCCACGGACCCGAGACGTCGTCGATCGAGACGACCGTCAGCCCGTCCAGCGCCGGCGCGCTCACCAGCGCGGTACCGACCGCGTCGATGAGCACACCGTCGATCTGCCGTCCACGCAGCATGGCCACAGTGCTCTCCACGGCCGTCTCGTTGGCTTCGGCCAGGATCACGGCGTAGCCCTCTTCCCGCGCCACCCGCTGCGCGCCGGTGATGGCATCGGCGAAGAACGGATCGCGCAACGACGGCACGATGATGCCGATGGCGAACGACCGCCCCTGCACGAGCGACCGCGCAACGACGTTCGGCTCGTATCCCAGCTCGCGCGCCGCCTGCAGCACCCGCTCCCGTGCCGCCGGTCCGATGCGGCCCCGCGGCGCGCCGCTGAGCACGAGCGACACCGTGGCCTGGGACACGCCGGCGCGCGCCGCGACGTCGCGCGACGTGACGCGCCGGGAGGGGACGGGAGACATGCGCGTAAGATACCAGTCGGCGGATTCGGCAGAAAGCATCGCCGCGCGCTCACGGATGCCGCGCGGCGGACGTGACGGCGACGAAACGCTCGATCGCTTGCGCGACCTCGCCGGCGTTCGCGCCGAACAACATCGTGAGGTGATTGCCCGGCACGCGCACGTACCGTCCATCGTGCAGCGCCTCGGCCGTTTCTCGCGCGTTCTCCTCGGGCACGAGCGCCGAAGTGCCGGGCGGGCCGTACGGACCCGGCGCGTTCACCACCAGGGCCGGCTGGCGCGCCCGCGCCACGATCTCCGGCCACGGTTCCGACACGACGCCCTCCAGCGCCTGCGCGATGGCCGACGCGCTCGTCGCCGAGCGGGCGCTGCCGTCCGGCTGCTCCACGATCTCGGCGCGGAAGTAGCCCTCGAGCGACCAGTCCCAGGCGCCGCCCACGTGCGGCGCGCGCCGCATCTCGTCGAGATACGCCGCCGCCGACGGATACGTCACCGTGAGGCGGTCGAGCGACGGCTTGATCAACTCGCGCACCTGCGGATTCATCCGCATCGCCGCGTCGAGCAGCACGAGCCGGTCGAAACGCTCGGGCGCTGTCGCGGCGAGGTAGATCGCCAGGTACGCCCCGAAAGAGTGGCCGCCCAGCACCACGCGGTCGAGCCCAAGCGTGTCGAGCAGGCCCAGCACGTCGGCGGCGTGGTCCGCCATGCGGAAGCCCTGCGGCGGTGCGTCGCTGCGCCCCCGGCCTCGCAGGTCGGGCGCCAGCACGCGGAAGTGCGGCGCGAGCCCGGCGGCCGCCACGCCGGCGAACGAATTCGCGTTCGCCGACAACCCGTGGAGCAGCACGATCGTCGGCGCGCCGCCGGGCCAGTCGAGATAGCGCAGCCGGATGCCGTTGACCCTGGCGTATCGGTCCTCCGGAACGCTCGCGGCGATTCTATCGGTGGTCATCGGGAGCCCCCGGGCCAGTCGAACGACGCCGCGCACTGCTCGCGGAGCACGCGCTTGAGCGTCTTGCCCGCCGTGCTGCGCGGGAAATCGTCGAGGACGATCACGGCCTGCACCCGCTGGTACCGGGCCGCCACCCGCGCGTTGATCCATTCCCTAAGCGCCTCGGCCTCCACGGACCCGGGTTCGCGGAGCAGCACGGCGGCCACCGACGCCTCGCCCCACCTCTCGTGCGGTACGCCGAACACGGCAACCTCGCGCACCGCGGGGTGCGTGGCGGCCACCTCCTCGATGTCGCGCGGATAGACGTTCACGCCGCCCGAGATGATCATGTCCTTCTTGCGATCCACCAGATGCAGGAACCCGTCGGCATCGGCGAATCCGAGGTCGCCCGTGAACAGCCACCCGTCGCGGATCGCCTCGCGCGTGAGGTCAGGCCGCTTGTAATACTCCGGCATGAGGAGCGAGGAACGTCCCACGATCTCCCCCACCTCGCCCGCGGGCAGGTCCTGGCCGTCGGCCCCGACGATGCGCATCTCCGTATACGGAATCGGCACGCCCACGGAGTCCATGTGCGTGGCGAAGTCCTTGGCGTCGAGCACCGTGATGAACCCTTCGGTCAGCCCGTACAGTTCGTACAGCGCCCCGGGAATCACGGCCTGCAACCGCTCCTTGTGCTCCCGCAGCAGCGGCGCGCCCACCGAACAGAACATCTGGATGGAGCGCAGCGTGCGCACCGTGAAGTTCGGCGAATGCAGCAGCGCCACGATCTGCGACGGCACCAGCATCACGTGCGTCACCCCTTCGCGCTCCACCGCGGCCAGGTACGCTTCGGCGTCGAACTTCTCCTGGAGCACGTACGTGCAGCCGAGCGCCCAGGCCGGCATCAGCGTGACGAAAGCGCCGTTGAACACGAGCGAACCGGCGTGCATCACCACGCTCTCCGGCGTGAACCGGAAGACGTTGCCGAACTGGGTGCCGTACAGCGCGCGGATGTAGTGCGTGTGCACGATCCCCTTGGGCAGGCCCGTCGTGCCGCTGCTGTAGACGATGTTGTACAGGTCGCCGTCGCCCACGTCGGGCGCCGGCGACCGGTCGAAGGGCTGCGCCGCGACGAGCGCCCGCAGATTCGCATAGCCCGGCGCCGCGTCGTCGTCCACGAGTAGGTACCGGCCGGCGGCGATGCCCGGCAGCTCGCCGCGCACCTCGTCCAACGCCTCGATCGACGCGCGGTTGCAAATCACTGCCGCGGTTTCCGAATCCCGGAGGAGGGAGAGCAGGCCGGGCCCGCGGAGCAGCGGACTGAGCGGCACCGACACGAGGCCGAGCTGCGCCGCGGCCCGGTAGGCGTCGAGCAGTTCGAGACAGTTCGGAAGGATGAGCGCCAGCTTGTCGCCTTTGCGGAGGCCCAACGCGTGGAGGGCGTTGGCCAGGGCGTGCACCCGCGCCTGTGCTTCGGCGAACGACAGGCGTCGTTCGCCGCACACCACCGCGGTGTGGCGCGGGCGCAGCCGCGCCCAGTGGCCGAGAAGCGAACCGACGTTCATCGCTCGCTCTACCGGCTAGCTCACATGTCCCAGCGCAGGCCGAGGAAGGCCACGGCGCCGAGCGGCGGAGAGTTGAGCATCTCCACGTGCTGCTCGCCGAAGCCGCACTGACTGCCGGCCGTGTACGTGGACGGGTGGTTCGCCGCGATCCAGCCATTGATCGTCGACGTCCCGCTGCGGCAACCCAGAATGTTCTGGAGGCTGAGGTTGACGTGCGCGCGCGTCGACGGCAGCGCGTAGCTGAACGACAGGTCCATGGTCGTGAAGCCAGGGATGGTTCCCACGTTGACCCCGGAGAGGAAATCGTACATGCTCGCGTGGCGCAGAACGACGCCGCCGCTCAGGTTCTTGTCGCCGAGTTCCGTCACGTCGGCGCCTAGCGTGAACTTCGCCGTCGGCGAGTTGAAGGCCGTCGCCTCCGCCGGGTCCGTGGGCTTGCGCTGGATGTGATCGAGCTTCTGGATGCTCGTCGTGGCGTTGAGTTCGACCGTGGGCGCCACCACCCATTTCAGGCCCAGATCCATGCCGTGCATTGTCGCCTGGCCCACGTTGAAGTACGTGAGCGGGATCTGCGGTCCGCCGGTGGCGCCCGTAATGGCCGCGCCCGTCTTGGCGTCGAAGGCGAACGTCGGGCCGCCCGCCGAGGCCGGCGTGAGGAAGTTGGCGATGATGACCAGCGGGCTCATGAAGTGGTTGAACTGCGAGTAGTACCCCGTGACGTCGACGAAGAACGAGTTGTCGATCACGCCCTTGTAGCCCAACTCCCAGGTGTTGTTGGTCTCGGGCTCGATCGGGGCGATCGTGTTCACCACCGTGCCGGCGGCGTTCTTGATGATGAACCCGTCGCGGTCGCCGAATACGCCGACGTACGGCGCGAAGTCCGGGTAGAAGAAGTTCGTCTGGAGGACGGTGGGCGACTTGAAGGCGCGGTTGAACGTGAGGCGGAAGGTCTGGTCGGTGGCCGGCGTGAAGAGGATGCCACCCTTGGGCGAGAACTGCGCGCTGTAGTTGCTGTGGTTGTCGTAGCGCGCGGCCACCACGAGGCGCAGCATGGAGGTGAGCGGCGCGTCGACCTGGCCGTAGACGCCACGCTGGTCGCTCGTGACGTCGGTGCCCGTCTGCCGGTCGGAGAGCCACCGGCGGTCGGAAGTCACGTCGTCGTGGCGGTACTGGAAGCCCCAGGTCGCGCGGGCGTCGTTGAGCGCGCCGATGTGGAAGCTGTTCTGGATTTCCGTGGCGGTGAGCTGGCCTTCGCCCGGGAACGCCGAGAGCGCGCGCACCGAGTCGTCGCTGATCGTCGGGTGGGCTAGGCGGTTCTGCGCGTACCCGTTGAGCTGGTACGTCTGGCCGCCATTGGAGATCGTGTGGTACGCCTGCGCGAACCAGTTGTCGTTCGAGAACTTCGCCTGCATTTCCTTGTATTCGTAGTTGTTGAGCTGATTGCGCCCCACGCTGGTCATGCCCAGGCCGTTGAACCGGCTCATGCCCGCGTTGGCTTCGAGGCGGGCGTCGCCGGGAAAGTAATAGACCAGCGCGCCGCTGCCGCGGGCCACGTTGGTATTGAAGTCCGCGCCGATTTCAGGGGACGGTGAGGTCGATCCCGAGATCGGCGCGTAGATGTTGTGGTTCGCGTAATCATTCGCCGACTCGTACTCGCCGGTGAGTTTGAACGCGAGCTGGTCGGTGAGCATCTGGGCGGTGCGGAACTGCGCGTCGTAGAAGCTGCGCGAGCCGCCCGACACATCCACCGTGGTGCCCTGGAAGTCGCGCGGGTCCTTGGTCTGGAGAGTGATCACGCCGTTCGACGCGTCGGGGCCGTAGAGCGCCGAACCCGGGCCCACCAGCACTTCGATCTTCGCCAGGTCGAGCTTGGTCAGCGTGGTCAGCGGGCCCACCGGCAGTCCGCTCTCGACCAGCGACGCGATGCGGTTGTCCTCGAGCATCAGCATGCGGTTGTTGAACGCGGAATTGAATCCGCGCGCGTTCACGCCCACGGCGATGATGCCGGTCTGGACGTAGTCGAGCCCTTTCACCTGCTTGAGCGCCCCGGCGAAGGAATTGCCCGTGGTGTTCTCGATGGCGGAGGCGTCGATGCTGGTGATGGTGGCCGGCGCGTCGGTGATCTTCTCCGGCGCGCGGGAGCCCGAGGTGACGATCGGCTCGAGGGCGAAGGCCACGGTTTCGAGCGTCACGTCGACGCGGGTGTCCTGGCCGGCGCGCACGACGACGTTGGGCACGAGGCGCGGGGCGGATCCGAGGCGCTGGGCGCGCAGCTCGTAGCTGCCGGCGGGCACGGCGTCGAGCGTGTAATGCCCACTCGCGTCGGCCGTGGCGGAATAGCGCGTGCCGGAGAGCTGCACCCGGGCGCCGGCAATGGCGCCGCCGTTCGCGTCGGAGATGGTGCCGAGGACACGCCCGGTCTGCGCGCGGAGCGCGAGCGGGACGAGGAACAGCGTCGCAAACGCCATGGTCAGCGAACGAGCGGTCGCACTGCGCGTCGACATACCAGACTCCTGTGGCGGGTGGGGCGGACGTTTCGGAGGGAGGGGTTGACCGGAACGCACGGGCCGCCGAAGTGCGTGGGGCGGACCCGAACGTCGGGCCGACCGGCAAACGGGGCCGTTCGGCGGGTGGTAATACGTATAACCAACCACGATTCTGTCAAGAGCCAATCTCGATCGGGCCACGGCGCCGTGATTCCAGGAGGCCGCCTGCGGCCCGCACTCGCAACTATAGAAGATTCGCCGGATGCGCGGGAATCGCGCGGCGCAACATCGGGTGATCCTAGGGCGGTGGCAGTCCACCAACGCGCCGAACTTACGGCCCGGGCAGCCGGCCGCCCGTTGGCCGCAACTCGCCCGGCGCACGGGGATCGCCTCCCCTACCCGCCTTCTGCCGGTACACGACCCGGTCCGCCGACCGGATCAGTTCCTCGGCGGTTTCGCCGTCGTCCGGATGCAATGCGATTCCGATGCTCACGCTGACCCGCGGTTCTTCGAGATTCGAAGCCACGGCGAGCGCGATGCGCGCCCCGACGCGAGAAGCCGCTGCGGCGTCCGCCTCCGGCAGAACGATCGCGAACTCGTCGCCGCCGTAGCGCGCCGCCGTATCCATCTCGCGGCACGACGCGCGAATGGCGTCGGCCACCCGGCATATGGCTTCGTTGCCGGCCACGTGCCCGAAGCGGTCGTTGACGACCTTGAGTCCGTCGAGATCCAGGAACACCACGGCGAAGGCGCGTCCGGTGCGCGATGCACGCCGCAGTTCTGCGGCGAGCACCTCCGTGAAGCGCCGGTAGTTCCCCAGACCGGTCAGCGGGTCTCGCGAAGCGAGGTCTCGCAGGCGTCGCTCCGCCTCACGCCGCTCCGAGGCGAGCGCGGCGAGCACCAGACTCATCACGGCGGTCACGCCGATGTACGCCTGGAGCAGCACCAGCGACACCTCCGGCGCGTGATGTCCGAACGGCCCCTGCCCGTGCAGCGTGCCCCAGATCGCGATCGCGGCGAGCCCGAAGATCGCCGAGGCCGCTTCGCGCTGCCCGAAGCGATAGGCCACCCAGAGCACGATCGGGGTGCACAGGAATTCGAGCGGGTAGTTGATCGTCCGCGCCGGCGCGAAGCCGCCGAACACCACGAGCGCCGCGGCGATCAGCGCGCCCAGCAGCATCGAGGCTTCGACGGCCTGACCCAGTCGCCACCCGAGCCGCGGTCGAGCGGCCCAGAGCAGAATGAGCGGTGCCACCACGAGGTCGCCCACGGAGTCCCCAAGCCACCAGGTGAGCCACACGGGGCCAAGGGCGTACCGGTCGGCAAGGCCGCCGAACACGAGGGTCGCCACGCCGATCGTGGCGCTCAACGCGGTCGTGACGACGGCGGCGAGCGCCGCGAACTTGACCACGTCCTCGGCGCGACGAAATGCGTCTCGCCCGTTGGCGAAGCGGGTCACGAGGTGCGCGCCGAGCACCGCCTCGAGCGTGTTCCCCAACGCGATCGACGCCGACGTGAGCGCCGATCCGGCGGTCGCCAGGTTGACGAGAAACGCGCCGACGAACACCGCCGGCCAGACGTCGTCCCCCAGCAGGAGCAGCGCGGCCAGCGCCATGCCCGTGGGCGGCCACACCGCGGTCGCGCTTCGATTCACGAAAGCGAGGGTGAGTCCGAGGCGGCCCGCGGCGAAGTACAAGGCGGCGAGGCCGGCGAGCAGGAGCGTGCGCTTCCACCATTCGGGTGGGCGCGGCGTATCATCGCGCATCCGGCCCATCCTGTCTCGGATTCCACGCCCGCGGTACCGGCGACGGCACCGACCGGGCGAACACTTCAATCAGACGATCTTCCGCCGCCGGCGTTTCCGCGGCTGTGACGCACCGCACACCGGGCCGGCGGCGCGGCGGCGCTGCCGACTCGGTGCCGCGACGCCCATGAGAAACGCCGCCGGAATGTTCTCCGGCGGCGCTGCTCATCTGTCACCCGAACCGATCAGGCGGCTGTCAGCCGCCGACCTTGAGACCGGCCTTGGCCTGCGTCACCAGCGACGTGATCGCGGCGTCGGACGCGTGCGCATCGAGCTTCGCCTGCACCTGCGTCAACGCGCTCGTCAACTGCATGCCGTTCTCGTTGAGCTTCGTCACGGCGTCGAACGATACCGTGAGCGACCGGCCGCGAGGCGCATGCCGCGCCATCGTGCCGATCTGTGCCTTCGTGACCCCGCGCTCCATGGCGTAGGCGCCGGCCTGCACTTCGGCGTCGGACGGATGGTGGCCGGCGGCGACCATGGCCGCCCGCGCGGATGCCATGTGGGTCTCGACCTTGGCCGCCGAAGCGATCACGGCGCGCTCCGAGGCGTGCTTCGCCTCACCCTCGGCCACGCGGCTCGCCACGACGGCCTCGGGCACTTGGTCGGTTCGGGCGCGCCGGTACGTGGCTTCCAGCTGCGCTCGGCCGGCGGCGCTGAAGCCGGCCGGAATTCGAGCCGATGCGTTTGCGCTGGCCGTGGCGTTCATGCCGGCCTGCGTCGCGCCCGTACCCTGCGCGAGCACGGCGACCGGCGCCAAGACGATTGCCGCTGCGATGATGTGGATTCTCATCGTTCCTCCCCTCCTCCTGAAGTGTCGCTCGTGCTCACGTCACGGACGGTGACGTAAGCAGCTTCGCCGCCGAAGCCATCGTCGACTTCAACGGCGCCCTTGGGTACGCGCCAGGCGTGCCCATCGATCCGGAACGCATATCGGTATTGTCCCGGAGGAATGCGGAGATCCGCGTACCACACCCCGTTGTCGGCGCGCTCCGCCGGCACCGGGGTCCAATCGTTCCAGTCGCCCGCCACTTCCACGACCTGCGCGTTCGGGGCGTCGATCGTGAGGCGCGTCCAGCCGGCGGCCGCGGGAACCACGCCCCGCGGCGCAGGAAGTGCGCCAATGCTCCGCCCACCCACGCGCAGCGAGAGCCCGACCGTCACGAAATTCCCGCCGGCCGCGCCGGTCAGTCGATTCGATGGATACCGCCCGCCTGCCACGTCGACGGTGACGCCGTGCGTGACGTCGAGCAGCATCGTCCCGGAACCGAACGTCGTCCGTTCGTTCACGGCGGTCCGCTCACCCGCCGACGCGGCGAGCGTCATCGGGCCGACCACCACTGCGGCGTTCACCGTCCGGTCGGTGACCAGCGTATCGCCGATGCGCATCGGTTCCAGGCGCACCGCGAACTCGGCGCCGACATTCGGGTCGTCGCCGAGCAGGCGCAGCCGTGCCCCGTAGACCGGCGCGTAGAGCCAGCGTGTCTCGGAGACGAGCGTGGTTGTCGACGTCGGCGGCACCGGCACCGGCACCGGGCCGGCCGGCGCCGAACTGCTCACCGCCGTGTACCCCGCGGCCGCCTGGCCGCCGGCGACCAGCGTGAGCGCGTTCCACGTCCACTCGAGGGTCGGCGTGGCTTCGGCCGTCGCGAACGTCGCGCCATAGGAAGTGCGCGAACCGCCGCCGTCGGCGGACAGCGCGGTGCCGAACCCGCCGGCGATCGGCGCGCGCGAATTCGCCGCCAGCGCACCGCCCAGCGACCAGGCGTTGTTCTGGAACATCGTCGCCGAGCCGGTGAGGGTGGCGGTCGCCTGCTGCCCCTCGCCGAAAACGACACTCGGCGCAAGCGTCAGCGCGTTCGACCGCACCCCGCGCTCATCCGTCGCGCTGCCGGCACCGACCTGAATCCGGCCCGTCGCCTGCGCGGCGGCGGGGTGGGCGGTGAGGCTCGAGACGAGAACCACGATGGCCAACTTGATGTGACGCTGCGTGCGCATGGAAACCTCTCGAACGTTGCGTTCCCATGCTCCTACCGATTTTCCGCGCTCCAGGTTCCGGGTTTCGCGAAGTGGATATATCGCACAGCTCGTCTGCGAAATGCGGCGTCGAATGCCCGTGACCCGCGTCACCGCTCACTGCTGATTTCGCCCGAACACCTCGACGGCCAGGACGAACGTGCGCTCGTCTGCGGGCAGCATCGCGCCGACGCCCATGAGTTGACGCGAGACCTCCTCGCCGCGGGAATCGAGAATCGTGACCACGATCGAATACTCCCACGGGCCGCTGTCGCCGGCGTGGCGAATCGTTCCGTGCACGCGGAGCGGCGAGAAGCTCGGGGCGGCCGCGGGGCGGTCCAGCGTCGTGCCCGCGCGGAGGTGGTGCCGGCAGATCGGACAGACGTCGGCGCTCTCGAGAATGGACTGCCGGCAGTGCGGGCAGACCCGGGTCGCCCCGGGAATTGCCGGGCGCGCCGTGGCCATCAAGCCGGACCGGCTTCCACTTTGAGTCCGGATTTCTTCGACAGCTCCACCGGCCAGCCGAACTCCACCCGCCCGCGCATGCGCGAGCCCGCCGCCACGGTGAGCGATTCGGCCTTGAGATCTCCGTTGAGAACCCCCGACGCGAGCAGCTCCACGCGCGCCGCGCGATCGATGTTGCCGTCGAGTTCGCCGCCGATGGACACCGTGTCGGCAACCACCGCGCCCACCACCTTCGCGCCGGTTTCGATGGCGAGATCGCCGTCCACGTTCACGTCGCCGGTAAAGCGGCCGGCAATCCGGATATGCCCCGTGCCCTCGATCTTCCCCTCGATGCTCAGCCCAGCGCCCACCACGGATTCCTTCGCATCACGAAGGCCCGGCGAGCGCGCGGGAGCCGGGCTCGGCATCGTGGCCGGAGGCACCGCAGGCGGCGCGAAGGCGGCAGGAGGGTCAGCCTCCCGATGCAGCGTGGGTTCGAGGACCGCTGAGTTCTCGGACTTCCGGGGCGCTGTGGGTTCTTTCCAGATGGCCATGGCAAAGGCTCCCTGACGTTGGAGTGAACGGCGTGGCGGGGCGACGGCGCATCCGCCCGGAGTTTGGAATGCGCCGTCCCGTACACCGGCACCGCCGATGAGTGCCTAACGGCCCATCGGACACGTTGGGAGCTTCCGGCTCAGAAGATCACGCCGAACGTGATCGGCAGCATCTGCCTCGCCGGGCCGCTGTGGCCCACGTACACGTAGCGCGCCTCGACGAAGTAGCTCAGGTCGGGCCGGCGCCAGCGGTACCCGCCGCCGAAGTTGATGCCGAGGTCGTTCTCCGACTGGTACCCGACGTAGCTGCTGGTGTGATCGAGTCCCAAGCCGCCGACGAAGTACGGCGTGTCCCCCGCGGTCTCCATGGGATAGAGGGCGTCCATCGAGATGGCGGTGAAGCTCTGCCCGCCCCGCCCCGAGCTCCCGGCGAACGAGCTGTACGAGAGTTCGCCGCGCAGCGAAACCGGCCAGCCCTGCGGGCGTCCCGCCATGAACCCGTTCATGCCGAACCCCGTCTGCACGGTCCTGCTGAGGTCGCTCAGCGGGATGTTCAACCCTGCGCTGATCCCGAACTGCGGGCTCGATGCCTTCTGCGCCTCCGCCGCTCGCCACGGCAGCAGCGCGAGCGCGGCCATCGCAACCGCGGTCACTTCCCGGTGCATTCGAATCACGTGCCGCTCCTCCTCTCGGAGTCGGCGTGCCGCGGCGGAGCGTCGGCGCCCCGCGCGCGAAGTTGCCCCGATGCAGCGGGGCGCACGCCGGGGGCCGGCAATTCGTCTCATTCGCGGCCCCCGTGCCTCGCTACACCGGACCTGCGGGATTGTTACGCTCGCCACTTTTCGAGGCATTAAGCTCGCCTTAAGTGTCGCGCGGGCGCGTCGAAGCTCACAGGCGTTCGAGGTCCGGACTCTACTTCACGACAATCACGCCGTACATGCCGAAGCCGGCGCTGCCGTGATACTTGCAATGGTACGGGTAAGCCCCGGCCGCGTTGAACGTGCGGCTGAACGTCTGACCGCCCATGAGGTCGCCGCTGTCGAACGTGCCGGCGTCGGAAGTTACCGTATGCGTGGCGGCGTCCTTGTTGGTCCAGGTGACGGTCGATCCGACGGCGACGGTGTCGAACTGCGGCGAGAAGGCGGTGCCCTGGAGGTTGAGGCTCGTCGTATTCCCGCCCGCAGTGTTCCCGCCACTGCCGTTTCCTGGATTCGTGGTGTAGGTCGATGCGCTGCTGCCGCCGCATGCGTTCGCCGCCAGGAGTGTCAGGACCGTGAGGGCGAGAACGCGGGGAATGCGGGTCGAGCGTGGGGTGATGTGCATCGGGGGGCTCTCCGGTTGGAAGGTTGTCGACCGCCTCGCCAGAGGTACTCGGCCCCACGGCGCCCGCGTTCCCACACCAACCGCCTGAATCGCTGGTTTCCTAAAAGTTGACTAGTCACTTACACTACATTATCATGCAAAGTACTTTTCAGTACGGACCCGCCGCCATGACGATCTTCGACCTCCTCTTTCTCGCGTCGTTCGTTGCCGCGGTCGCCACGCTCACCGTGGCGGCAATTTCGGCCGTCCGCGGCCGCGGCCGCCGCGCGCTCATGATGCTCAAGCGTCTTGGGGTCGCCATCGCGATCTACTTCTGCCTGCTGCTCCTGACGTCGGCGCTGACGCCACAGCGCTACGCCGCCATCGGCGACAACCAGTGCTCCGACGACTGGTGCATCGCCGTCTCGGGTGCCCGCGTGGACAGCACCGGATCACGCGTCCGCTACGACGTGACCCTGCGCCTCTCGAGCCGAGCCCTCCGGGTGGCGCAGCGCGAACGCTTCGTTGCCGTCTATCTGCGCGACGATCAGGGCCGCCGGTACGACCCCGACGCGGACCCCAACGCGGTGCCCTTCGACACGCTGCTCCACGCCGGCGAGTCGATCGACGCCGTCCGCCACTTCACCGTCCCGGCGGGCACTACGATGGAAGGATTGGTCGTCGCCCGCGAAGGGGGCGGCCGCTTCCCCGGCTGCTGTATCATCGGCGACGAGTCGAGCCTTTTCCACCGCCGCACGATCGTGCGCCTGCGCTGACGGCTCGGCGCCACGAGCGGGGCGCCCGGTCAGATCTCGATCTGCGTCCCCAGCTCGATCACCCGATTGGGAGTCAGTCCGAAGAACGCGGTGACCGGCGTGGCGTTGCGCTGCATCACTCCGAACAGGCGCTCGCGCCAGATGGCCATGCCCGGCTTGGGCGACGGGATGATCGTCTCGCGATTCACGTAGTAGCTCGTCTCCATGGGCTTGAGATCGAGGCCGAGCGGGGCGGCCAGCCGCAGCAGCGCCGGCACGTTCGGCTGTTCCATGTATCCGTATCGGCCCACCACGCGCCAGAACCCCAGCCCGAGCGGCTTCACCGAGATGCGCTCGCCGGGGTCGACGTGCGGAACGCGCTCCGTGATCACGGTGAGCAGCACCACGGTGCTGTGGAGTACGCGGTTGTGCTTGAGGTTGTGCAGCAGCGACGGCGGCACGGTGTCGGGGGTCGCGTGCATGAATACCGCCGCCCCCTGCACCCGCGTCGGCGGATGCTCGGCGATGGACGCGATGAATTCCGCGGCGAGGAGCGCCCGCGCGTCGTAGTGCTCGCGCGTCAGGGCGCGCCCGCGCGTCCACGTGCTCATGAGCGTGAAGACGACCGCCGCCACCACCAGCGGAAACCAGCCGCCGGCCGGAATCTTGACCAGGTTCGCCTCCAGAAACGACGCGTCGATCACCAGGAGCGCGCCCGCCACCAGCCACACCGCGGGCACCGACCACCCCCACCGGCGGCGCGCGACCACCGCGAACAGCAGCGTGGTGATGGTCATCGTCCCGGCCACCGCCAGCCCGAACGCCGCCGCGAGCGCGTTCGACGATCGGAACCCCAGCACCAGCGCGAGACAGGCCAGCATCAGCGCCCAGTTGAGCCCGGGCAGGTACACCTGGCCGATCTCGAGCGACGACGTGTGGACCACCCGCACGCGCGGCAGGTAGCCCAGCTGCACGGCCTGGCGCGTCATCGAGAACGCGGCCGCGATCAGCGCCTGCGACGCGACCACCGTGGCGGCGGTGGCCACCGCGACCATCGGATAGAGGGCCCACACCGGCAGCGCGTTGAAGAACGGCCGCGCCGACGCCTCGGGGTGTTGCAGCAGCAGCGCCCCCTGCCCGAGGTAGCTCAGCACCAGGGACGGCAGCGCGAGCGCGTACCACGCCAGCCGGATCGGCCGCGCGCCGAAGTGGCCCATGTCGGCATACAGCGCTTCCACGCCGGTGAGGCACAGTACGACCGCGCCGAGGACCACCAAACCACTCCAGCCGTGCACCTCGAAGTAGCGCACGCCCCAGCGCGGATCGAGCGCGGCGACGATGCTCCAGCCGTGCGTGGTCAGGCTCCACACGCCGAACACGGCAATCGCCACGAACCAGCTGCCGAGAACGACGCCGAACGCCGGCCCGATGCGGCCGCTTCCGAACGGCTGGACGGCGAACAGCGCAACGAGGATCAGCACCGAGAGCGGCAGCACCCAGGAATGGAACGCGGGCGTGGCAACGTCGAGCCCCTCCACCGCGCTCAGCACCGAGATCGCGGGTGTGATGATCCCGTCGCCGTAGAGCAGCGCCGCGCCGGCGAACCCCAGCGCCAGCACGATCCCGAAGGTGCGGCCCGTCAGGGCGCCAGACTTCGCCGACTCATTCGCCTCGCCCGTGGGGCGTGACCCGAGCGCGAGCGTGAGCAGGGCGAGAATGCCGCCCTCGCCCTGGTTGTCGGCGCGCATGATGACCGCGATGTACTTGCCGCTCACCACCACGATGAGCGCCCAGACGAACAGCGAAATGGCGCCCATCACGTTCGCCTGGGTGACGGCCAGCGCGTGCCGGCCGGTGAAGCACTCCTGCAGCGCGTACAGCGGGCTCGTGCCGAGATCGCCGTAGACGACGCCGAGCGCCCCGAGCGTCAGGACGCCGAGCCGCCGGCCCGTCGGGCCCGCCGTGTGCTCGTGTTCCGTCGGGCCGTTCGTCATCGGCGATCCCGGAAGCGGTCAGCGCCGCGCGGTTGGACTCAGTCCCCCGCTTCGAGGTACGCCACCTCGCCGTGCAGCGCGCTGTCGAGTCCTTCGATCTCGCCCGCCTCGTCCACCTTCACGGTCGTCACCCGGTCGATGATCCAGAGCATCGCGTACGTGAACGTGAACGCCCATACCGACGACACGCAGACCGCGGCGAGCTGCACGACCAGGAAGTGCGAGTTGCCGTGGATGAGCCCGTTCGTGCCCGCGGGGTCTATCGCCAGCGACGCGAAGACGCCGCACAGCACGATTCCGAGGAACCCGCCCACGCCGTGCACGCCCCAGACGTCGAGCGCGTCGTCCCAGTGCATCCGGTTCTTGAGCGCCACCGCGTAATAGCACACGATGCCGGCCACCACCCCGATGACCACCGCCGACTTGGGGGACACGTAACCGGCGGCCGGCGTGATGGTCGCGAGACCCGCCACGGCGCCGGTGAGCAGTCCCAGGAACTTTGGCTTTCGCGTCGCCATCCAATCCATGAACAGCCAGGCGACGCCGGCGAAGCTGGCCGCGAGGTCGGTGTTCACGAACGCCACCGCCGTCACGGCGTCGACCCTGAACTCGCTGCCCGCGTTGAAGCCGTACCACCCGAACCAGAGAAGTCCCGTGCCGAGGGCGACGAGCGGAATGGAGTGCGGGCCCTGGTCGGCCACCTTCCGGCGGCCGACGTAGAGCACCGAGGCCAGCGCCGCGATCCCGGCGATGTTGTGCACCACGATGCCGCCGGCGAAGTCGAGCACGCCATAGTGCGCCATGATGCCGCCGCCCCAGATCATGTGGACGAACGGGAAGTACACCAGCGTCAGCCAGGCGGTGAGGAAGAGCATGTACGCCGGGAAGCGGACGCGGTTGGCGAAGGCCCCCGTGATCAGCGCCGGCGTGATGATCGCGAACATCATCTGGTAGCCGAAGAACACGATCAGCGGGATCGTCGGATTGGCCGGCGACGGCATGTCGAGCGACACGCCGTTCAGGAACGCCCAGTGGAAGTTGCCGATGATGCCCGCGTAGTCGGTGCCCGCCGCCATCGTGCCGCTGAAGCACATCGAGAAGCCGAACGCCCACCAGAGCACGGTGGTCCAGCCCATCGACACGAAACTCTGGATCATGATCGCGAGCACGTTCTTGCGGCCCACCAGTCCGCCGTAGAAGAACGCGAGCCCGGGCGTCATGAGCATGACGAGACTCGAACACAACAACATGAAACCGGTGTTGCCGGTATCGATGACCATGTGTGGCATGAAATCGCACCTCGGACCGGGATCGGTCGCTCGGGACCCGGACGAAACTGCAGATGGGGCCGCCGGACGGCAATCTGGGGCGGCCCGGCCGGCCGAGCCAGCCTACTCCGTGGCCGCCACGACCGCCACGCCGTAGCGCGCCAGAGCCGGATCGGCGGTCACGAGCGCCAGCCCCTCGGCATGCGCCTGCGCCACGAGCAGCCGGTCGAAGGGGTCCCGGTGGACCGGCGGCAGCGCCCGCACCGCGCCGGCGTGCGCGATCTCCACGGGAAGCGGCAGGAAGCCGTCGCGCGCCAGTTCGGCATCGATGTCGGCCCCCGGCGGCAGCTCCAGCTTGCCGAGACCGCACTTGATGGCGATCTCCCACGCCGAAGCGGCGCTGAAACGCACCTCGGCGGCCGCGCCGATGATGCGGCGCGCCGCCGGGCCGAGGCGTCTGTCGTTGGCCTGCCACCAGAGCCACACGTGCGTGTCGAGCAGCAGCCGGCGCGGAGCGAGCGGCTCGGCGGCCGCCCGCCTCGCCCGGCCCCGGCGTTCGCCCGCCGTCCGCGACGGCCGGCGAGTGGTCACCGGTCGTCGCCTTCGAACGCGCGCAGCAGATCGGCCGGCAGCGGCGCGTCGAAGTCGGACGCGATCTTGACCGTCTTGCCCCAGCGCCCGGGCGCGCGAGCTTCGCGCACGACGCGCAGCGGCACGAGACGCGCCACGGGCTTCCCCGCCTTGGCGATGACGATCTCCTCGCCCCCCTCGGCGCGATCGACCAGCTCGGACAGGCGGGTCTTGGCTTCGTAGATGTTCACCGGCTTTCCCATACTCCGCTCCAGTTGGAGAGGTATGGGCAATCTACAACTGTTGGTCAAGTTGGTCAATGGCATAGCTGCATCCTCCTTTGGGCGGCCGAGGCACGATACGGAACCAGGCCCGGCGGGCCATCACCGTTTTCGTGCGCGGCGTGACAGGGCAGTCCCGCGGCGTAGATTGGCTCGATGACCTTTCGCCGTCTGCTCGCCGGAGCCCTCGTGGCCGCCGCCGCGGTGGCCTGCCATCGTGCGCCGCCCCTGCTCGCGCCGGGCGACGCGTTCTGGCGGGAGCGCGCCCCGGAAACGTTCCGCGTCCGCGTCGAGACCACCAGGGGCGCTTTCGTGCTCGCGGTCACCCGCGCCTGGGCCCCCGTCGGCGCGGATCACTTCTACAACCTCGTGCGCGCCGGTTACTACGACGATTCGCGCTTTTCGCGCGTCGTGCCGGGGTTCATCGTGCAGTTCGGCATCGCCGGCGATCCGCGCGTCACGGCGGCCTGGAAGGACCGCGCGATTCCCGACGATCCGGTGCGCGCGCACAACGAGCGCGGCACCATCGCCTTCGCGATGACGGGCCCTGCCACGCGCACCACGCAGCTCTACATCAGTCTGGTGGACAACACGCGGCTCGACACGCAGGGATTCGCGCCCCTCGGGCGCGTGGTCGAAGGCATGGACGTGGTGGACAGCCTGTACGGCGGATACGGAGAGACTTCGGGCGGCGGATTGCGCGCCGGCAGGCAGCAGGCGGCGATCGCGGGCGGCAACGCGTACTTCGACCGCGAATACCCGAAGCTGGACCGGCTGATCAGGGCGCGGGTGTTGAGATAGCGATGCGTTCCAACACGCGGTTGGCTCTCGTGGCCGCGCCTATCATCGTGATGCTGGCGGGTGCGGTCGTGCTGCTCGCCCGCGCCCGCGCCCCCGACCGCGCGACGCGCGCCGAGTTCGCCGGCTCCGCCCGGTGCGCGCGCTGTCATGCCGCCGAGTACGCCGCCTGGGACTCCTCGCACCACGCCATGGCCATGCAGCCCGCGCAGCCGTCCACGGTGCTTGGCGCCTTCGACGGATCGCGGTTCGTGCAGAACGGCGTGACGTCCACCTTTCTGGAGCGCGGCGGGAAGTACGTCGTGAACACCGCCGGTGCCGACGGAAAGAACCGCGACTTCGAGGTTCGCTACACCTTCGGTGTGTGGCCGCTGCAGCAGTATCTCCTGGCCTTTCCCCGCGGGCGCCTTCAGGCGCTGTCCGTCGCCTGGGACGCGCGCACCGCGGCGAACGGCGGACAGCGCTGGTTCTCGCTCGACGCCGGCACGGATTCCGGCGCCCCGCGATGGACCGGCCCGGCGTACAACTGGAACTACATGTGCGCCGACTGCCACTCCACCGCCGTCCGGAAAGGGTACGACGCCGAGACCGACGCCTACAACACGAGCTGGGCGGAAGTCACCGTGGGATGCGAGGCCTGCCACGGACCGGGCTCCGAACACCTGAAGTGGGCGGCGGCGCCGGCGTGGGAGCGCCGGCTCTTCTGGCGCGACGACGGACTGCCGGCGCAGCTCACCGAGCGGCGCGGCGCGCAGTGGGTCATGGATCCGGCGGCGAGCATCGCGCACCGCACGATCGTGAAGACCACCGACCGCGAGATCGATGCCTGCGCCCAGTGCCACGCCCGGCGCGTCCACATCGCCGACGGCTACGCGGCGGGCGCGCCGCTGCTCGACTTCTACATTCCCGAGCTGCTCGACGGCGACCTGTACTATCCGGACGGCGAGCAGCGCGACGAGGACTACAACTACGCGTCGTTCCGGCAGAGCAAGATGTACCGCGCCGGCGTCACCTGCTCCGACTGCCACGACCCGCACTCGGCGCGCACCAGGCGGCCCGGCAACGCACTGTGCACGCAGTGTCATCGCGCGTCCACGTACGACACGAGCGCCCACCACTTTCACGAGGCCGGAACGCCCGGCGCGCAGTGCGTGTCGTGCCACATGCCGTCCACGACGTACATGCAGCTTCAGCCGCGCCCCGACCACGCGATGAGCATTCCGCGCCCCGATCTCTCGGTGAGCCTCGGCGTGCCCAATGCCTGCACCCGGTGCCACACGGACAGGGACGCGGCGTGGGCCGCCGACACGCTGCGCGCCTGGTACGGCACCCGCTTCCCGCCGCGCGACGACCGGCGCTTCGCGCAGGCGTTCGCCGACGACGATCGTAACGCGGCCGGCCCGGGCGATTCGCTCGCCGCTGTGGCCGCCGACGCGACAGAGCCCGCCATCGTGCGCGCGTCGGCGCTTTCACGGTTGAGCCGATACCCGGGGCCGGTGGCGTTGAACAAGGCCGGGGCGTCGGTGCACGATGCCGACCCGCTGGTGCGTCTGGCCGCGCTGCAGATCCTGGCCGGCGCGAGCGAGCCGCAGAGGCTCTCGCTCGTGTCCCCGCTGCTCGCCGACCCGGTGCGCGCCGTGCGGCAGGGGGCGGCGTTCGTGCTGGCGCCCATTGCCGATTCGATCCCCACTTCGGCGGCACGGAAGGCGTTCGCCGTGGCGGCCGCCGAGTTCGTGTCCAGCCAGCGGTACAACGCCGACCAGCCCGCCAACCGCGTGAGCCTGGGCGCGTTCTTTACTCAGCTCGGCCAATTCGATTCCGCCACCGTTGAGTTCCGGGCGGCGCTGCGGCTTGCGCCCGGCTATGCGGAGTCGTATCCCGGTATGGCCGCCCAGTGGCGGGCCCAGGGGCAGGATCGGGCGGCGGACGCGCTCATGCGCGCGCTGCCCCCAGCCAGTCCACAGACGAGGAGAGACCCATGAAACGTCGCACGTTCGCGCAGGCACTCTGCGGGATGTTCGCCCTGGCCGTGGCTGCCGGCGCGTCCTCCGCGCAGGCGCCATCCACCATCGTCATCGTCGTCCGCCACGCCGAGAAGGCGGCTCAGCCGGCCGGCGACCCACCGCTCACCGCCGAGGGGCAGGCCCGTGCGCAAGCGCTGGCCGCGGCGCTGAAAGACGCGGGGGTGAATGCCGTCATCACCACGCAGTTCGCGCGAACGCGCGAGACGGGCGCGCCGACGGCTGAGGAATTCCATCTGACGCCAATCGTCGTGCCGGCCACGGGCTCGGTGGCCGACGTCGCCAGCGCGGTGGCCGCCGCCGTGATGCAGCACGCCGGAGGCACGGTGCTCGTGGTGGGACACAGCAATACCGTAGCCGAGATCGTGGCGGCGCTGGGCGCCAAGCAGCCCGCCGATCTGTGCGACGCCGAGTACGACGCGATGTTCGTGGTGACCGTGGCGTGGGGCGGCCGGGCGACGGCGGTCAAGGCGCGGTACGGAAAGCCGACGCCGGTGGCCGAGGGGTGCGGAAACTCCATGAAGTGATCGGCCGTACGTCGGGCAACCCTTCTGGGGTAGCTGGTTTCAAACAGTCACGTCCGGCGCGGTCCACCAGTTGCCGAACCGCGCTCACCGCTCCCGCCGCCCTCCATCCCAGCCCACACGGCCGATGCTCGAGACCCTGCTGCAGGACCTCCGCCACGCCGGCCGCCTCTTCCGCAAGAGCCCCGGCTTCACCTTCGCCGCCGTGGCCGCGCTGGCCCTCGGCATCGGCGCCAACACCGCGATCTTTTCGGTGGTCGACGCGGTGCTGCTCAAGCCCTTGCCCTACCCGGCGCCCGAGCAGATGGTGCTGTTCGGGGTCAAGGCGCCGCAGGGCCAGAACGTGGCCGGATCGCCGGCCAAGTTCGAGTTCTGGCGCAAGCAGACCGCGGTGGCCCACGACGTGGCGGCGTTCAACACCGGATTCCTGAACTACACGGGCGGCCAGGTGCCCGTGCAATGGAAGTCGGCCCAGGTCTCGTTCGCCTTCTTCCCGCTGTTCGGCGCCCGCACGCTCATCGGGCAGCCGTTCTCCGAGCAGCAGGACCTGCCCAACGCCGGCCACTTCGTGGTCATCAGCAAGGGGCTCTGGCAGCGGCAGTTCAACTCCGATCGGCAGATCGTCGGCAAGGCGATCTCGCTGGGCGGCGACCCCTATACCGTCACCGGCGTGCTCGACGACTTCGACTTCAGCGATTTCGGCGACACGCCCGACGTGATCGTGCCCTTCCAGTTCGACCCCACAACCACCGACCAGGGGCACTACTTCACCGTCGGCGGCCGGCTCAACCCCGGCGTCACGCTCGCGCAGGCAAACGCCGAGCTGGGGCACGCCACCGCCGAGTACACCGCCGCCTTCCCCAACGCCATCGGACCCAACGGCGCGTTCTACGCCGTGTCGATGGGCGAGGCGCTCGTTGCCAACGCGCGGAAATCGCTGTACGTGCTGCTGGGCGCGGTGGGGTTCGTGCTGCTCATCGCCTGCGCCAACGTCGCCAACCTGCTGCTGGCGCAGGCCGCCGGGCGCAAGCGCGAGATCGCCATCCGCGCCGCGCTGGGCGGCTCGCGCAGCCGCATCGTGCGGCAGCTGCTCACCGAGAGCGTGCTGCTGTCCCTGACCGGCGGCGTGCTGGGATTGGCCCTTGGCATGGTGGGCATGCGCGCCCTGCTCTCGGTGAACACCGCCGGTCTGCCGCGCATCGGGCCCAACGGCGCGGGCGTGCACATGGACTGGCGCGTGCTCGTCTTCACCCTCGTCGTTGCCCTCGGCACCGGCATCGTGTTCGGCCTCGTCCCCGCGCTCGCCGGCTCGCGCACCAACCTCGCGGAAACGTTCAAGGAGGGGGGATCGCGCACTGGGTCGGGCTTCCGCCACAACAAGGCGCGGAGCGTGTTCATCGTCACCGAGATCGCGCTGGCGCTGGTGCTGCTCGTGGGCTCGGCGCTGCTCATCCGCACCGACCTCGCGCTGGCCGGCGTCGACCCCGGGTTCGACGCGCACAACGTGCTCACCATGCGCATGTCGCTCACCGGCCAGCGGTGGGCCACGACCTCCTCGGTGGCGCTCGCCATTCGCGACGGCGTGCAGCGCATCGAGGCCATTCCCGGCGTCGAGGTGGCCAGCGCCACGTGCTGCGTGCCGCTCCAGGGCGGCTACGGGCTGCCCTTCACCATTCAGGGGCGGCCGCTCACCAACGGGCCGTACACCGGCGGCGCGTCCTGGGTTACCGTTTCGCCCGGCTACTTCGAGGTGTTCAAGATTCCGGTGAAGAAGGGACGCACCTTCACCGACCGCGACGACGCGCAGGGCACGCCCGTGGTGATCATCAACGAGGCGATGGCCAAGCAATTCTGGCCCAAGGGCGACGCCCTCGGCGCGCAGATCACCATCGGCAAGGGCGTGATGAAGCAGTTCGCCACCGAACCGCTGCGCCAGGTGGTGGGCATCGTGGGCGACAGCCGGGACAACGGACTCAACAGCAATCCCGGCCCGCGGATGTTCGAACCGCAGGCGCAGAGTCCCGACGCCGTGAACGCGCTGAATTCGGGGCTGTCGCCGCTGGCGTGGGTGGTGCGCACGCGCACTGCGCCGATGCCGCTCTCCGGCAAGATCCAGGACGCGCTCCGCGCGGCCGCCGGCCTCCCGGTGTCGGGCATCGAGTCGATGGACGACGTCGTGCGCGGCTCCACCTCGCGTCAGCGTTTCAACATGTGGCTGATGACCGTGTTCGGCGCCAGCGCGTTGCTGCTCGCGGCCATCGGCATCTACGGCCTCATGGCGTACACGGTGGAGCAGCGCACGCAGGAGATCGGCATCCGTCTTGCGCTGGGCGCCGAAGGCTCGCGGGTGAAGAACATGGTGGTGGCGCAGGGCATGCGGCTGGCGCTGGTAGGCGTGGTGGTGGGCCTGGGCGCGAGCTTCGCGCTCACGCGGCTCATCGCGAGCTTCCTGTTCGGCGTTCAGCCGCGCGACCCGGTGGTGTTCGTGAGCGTGCCGCTGGTGCTCGCCCTCGTGGCGCTGGCGGCGGTGTGGTGGCCGGCGCGGCGGGCGAGCCGGGTGGATCCGCTGAGCGCGCTGAGGTACGAGTAGACACGGTCCGGCCGGGCCGGCATACCATCAGCGCACCACGATCCGTCCCGTCATCATCGGGTGGATGCCACAGAAGTACTGATAGACGCCGGGCGTGTCGAAGGTGACGGAGTACTTCTGGTTGGTGTCGAGCACCTTCGAGCCGGCAAATCGATGGTCGGTGCTCACGACGAGGTGCGGCACGTCGTCGCCGTTGATCCAGGTGACGGTCGTGCCGCGATTCACGGTCAGCACCGGCGGTGTGAAGGCGAAGTTGTCGATGCCGACCTCGTTGGGACGGAGCTTGAGCGGCGGCCTGGCGCTGCGGCCGCCCGTTGCCGCGCCGCGACCGCCGGAGAAGTCGCCCACCGCACCGCCGGCGAGGGTCTGGTCCACGGTGGCCAGCGTGCCCCGCCCTTGCACGTACGTCACGTGTCTCACGCCGAGGTAGTTGCCCAGCTGGCCCGCGTCCACGGTCATGGGGCCCGGCGACGGCGCCGAACCGGGCGCCGGCTGCGGGAACGCCGTGGAGAGCGCCGTGTGGAACGTCACGTTGCCCTCCACCTTCTGCATGATCTGATGGATGTGCCCGTTGAGCACCGTCACGCTCCCGAACCGCCGCAGAAGCCCCAGCGCCTGCTCGCTGTCGTCGGTGCCCCACCCCCACGCGGGATAGATGGTCCACAGGGGGATGTGCGCGAACACAACGATCGGCGTGCTCGACGGCAATCCCGACACGTCACGCCGCAGCCAGTCGATCTGCTCCTGGCCCAGCGCGCCGAGCCCGCCGGCCTTGAGGTCGAGCACGTTCACCAGCGCCACGAAGTGCACCCCGCTGTGGTCGAAGCTGTACCACCCGCCGCGGGTGGCGTTCTTCCCGTAGCGCTGGAGATACTGGGCGCCGTTGTCGGCCAGCACGTCGTGTTCGCCGGGCACGAAGAAGACACGCTCGGTCTTGAGTCCGCGAAGCACCTGGTCGGCCGTGTCGAACTCGTCGGCCTTCGACAGCTGGGAGATGTCGCCGGTGTGCAGCACGAATGCCGGTCGCTGCGGCAGGGCGTTGAGGCGGCCCACCGCCGCGCGGAGCGTGGCCGTGACGTCGGCGTTGGCCGCCTTGCTGAACCCGATGTGGCTGTCGCTGATCTGCGCGAAGAAGAGACTGTCCTGCTCCTCGCGCGTCAGGCTGCCGAGCCGGTCCAGCGCCATGGCCCTGGGTACGCCGCCCGAGAAGGTCCACAGCAGCCCCGTCCCCGCCCACGCCATGCACTTGAGGAACCCGCGGCGGTCCACCCCGTCTTCATTGTGGTCGTGCTCGATGTAGTCCGGCATGCGATGGCCAGCTCCCGGTTGAGGGTCATGGTGATGGACCCGGCGGGCCGGCCGTTTATTCCGACGGAATATTCCACCCGGAACGCGGGTCTACTTCCAGATGCCCTCTTGCGCCACCATCCGGTGACCGATCCGTCCGCCGACGCCGGCGCTTTCGAGCGCGCCGTGCTCCCGTACCTCGACGACGCGTACGCCGTGGCGCGCTACGTGCTGCGCAACGAGCACGACGCGCAGGACGCGGTGCAGGACGCGTATCTGCGGGCGCTCCGCTACTACCATCAGTCGGTGGTGGTCGACGCGCGTGCGTGGCTGCTCACCATCGTCCGCCGCTGCTGTCTCACGCTGAAGTCCCGCCAACAGTCGGACGGCACGTCGACCACCGGAGAACGCGATTTGCTCGCCATCCCCGACCCCGCCCCAGGACCCGATGCCGCCGCGTCGGATTCCACGCTGCGCGACCTCGTGGTCGCGGCCCTCGACTCCCTCCGCCCCGACCACCGCGAGATCCTCGTGCTCCGCGAATTGCAGCAGCTCTCGTACCGCGAGATCGCCCAGGTGGTCGGGCTGCCCGCTGGTACCGTGATGTCGCGCCTTTCGCGCGCGCGACGGGAGCTCCAACGCGCGCTCGGCAGCGTGACGGAGGCCGCCGGATGACGACCAACCGAACCCCCACCTCCCTCGGCGCCGGCTCGACCTGCGACGAGGTGCGGGAACTGCTCAGCGCCTATTCCGACGACGAACTGCCGCCGCGGCTCACGGCCGCCGTGTCGGCGCACCTTGCGGGGTGCGACGCATGCGCGCGCGACCTCGAGAGCCTGCGGCGCAATGCCGTGCTGCTGCGCCAGGTCTTGCCGCCGCCGGCCAGCCCCGACGTCCTGCGGGCCCGCGTTCGCGCGGCCATCCGCGACGCGCAGTCTGAACCGCGCGACTCGACGGAGCCGCCGGGCGCTCCGCTCCGTCGCCGAGCGTCCTGGGCCTGGCTCACCGCCGCCGGCGTCGCCGTCGCGGCGGCGAGCAGCGCGATCACGCTCGCCGTGACCCGCGTTCCGCGCCCCGCGCCCGTGGCGGCCGTGGCGCCCGTTGCGACCGTTGCGACCGTTGCGCACGAAGCCGTCCGCAGCCACATCCGGTCGCTCATGGCCGATCGCATGATCGCCGTCGCGTCCACGGACCAGCATACGGTCAAACCCTGGTTCAACGGACGCGTCGACTTCTCACCCGACGTCCTGCGCCTCGACTCGCTGGGCTTTCCCCTGCTCGGCGGGCGCGTCGACAACGTGGGCGACCACGCCGTGGCGGCCATCGTCTACGGACGCGGCAAGCACCTGATCGACGTGTTCACCTGGCCGGATTCGCTCGGCGCATCCGCCGGCGCCGACACCGCGGTGGTCACGGAGCGCGGATACCACGTGCTTCATTGGACCGGCGACGGGATGGAGTGCTGGGCGGTGTCCGACGTCGCGGTTCCAGACCTCCGGGAATTCGCGGACGCGTGGCGGCGGGCCTCCGAATCGCCGAGGTCGGATCCACCGGCGCGCCGCCCGTAGCCGCCGGCCGGGGGAAGATCAGCCCTTGCCGTGCCGCTACTCGTGCTCCTCTTCCGCCCGGTAGTGCCGCTCGCCGGTCTCCGGGTTGAAGTACACCTGCACGAACTTGCCGCTGCCGGGATCCAGGAACCGCTCGCCGGTGTCCTGCCAGTTGCCGATGCGCGGGGGCGGCGGCGTGTAGCGCCAACGCTCCACCAGCACGCCCACCGTCGACACGCTTCCGGAAATGAACAGGTAGAGCGCGGCCCCATAGGCGTGCGCCCCCATCGCGTAGACGCCGGCGGCCAGCAGGCCGACGCCGGCGACCATCAGCGCCCGGCGCAGCATGTCAGCTCGCTTTCTCCAGCACCACGGCGGAGCCGTAGGCCACGATCTCGCTCATCGTCTGACCGATCTCCGATGAATCGAACCGCATCATGACCACCGCGTTGGCGCCCATGGCGGTGGCGTTCTTCACCATCCGGTCCACCGCGTGCCGCCGAGCCTCCTCGAGCAGTTCCGTGTACTCGGTGATCTCGCCACCCACGATGGAGCGGAGTTTCGCGATCACGTTGCCGGCGAGCCCGCGGCTGCGCACCACCACGCCGAACGCCTGCCCCTTGCTCTCCTTGACGCGGTACCCGGCCACGTACTCCGAAGTCACGACGATCATCTTGCGTCCCCCCTTTCGCGCTGCCGCGGAATGAAGATTGGCCAGCCGATGTGCGCCGCGGCGCCTATCGCGCTGGAGTCACGAACCGGTACTCCCCCGACCCCACTTCCACGACCACGTTCGGCCCACTCTGCCGCACCGCCCGCACGCCGACGTCGCCGGTGAGCGGGCGCCCGCTCTCGCGAACGGCGGCCACGGTCGTGTTCCACAGAGTGACGGTCGCCCAGCTGTTCGGCGGCACCGTTGCGTCGAGCGTGAACACGCCGCCTTGCAACGTCCACGCCGACGCCAGCGTCCCGTATCGCGTCGCGACGGACGTGCGGGCGCTGGTGAGCCCCCCGCCAGGCCTCGGCGCAATCAGCGCATGCTCATACCCAGGCGCGGCTGGGTCGACGTCGATGCCGCCGATGGTGCGGTACATCCAGTCGCCCACCGCGCCGAACGCATAGTGGTTGAACGAGTTCATGCTCTCGTCCTCGAACGAACCGTCGGGCTCGATGCCGTCCCACCGCTCCCACATCGTGGTCGCGCCGCGCGTGATGGGGTAGAGCCAACTCGGATACGTGCGCTGCAGCAGCAGCGCGTACGCCGCGTCCAGGTGGCCGGTGTTCGTCAGCGCGTCGAGAATGTTCGGCGTGCCCAGGAACCCCGTGGTGAGATGCCCGCCGTGCATGCGCACGTCGTTCAGCAGCCGCGCCCCCGCCGTCGCGACCAGCGAATCGGGCAGCAGGTCGAAGCGAATGGCCAACGCGTACGCCGTCTGCGTGCTCTCGCCCACCCGCCCGGCCGGGCTCACGAACTCGCGGTCGAACGCCGCGCGCTCGCTCCGGAAAAGCGCTTCATACCTGGTGGCGTCGGCAGTCTTTCCTAATACCTCCGCGGTCCGCGCCACGAGATCCGCCGAGTGAGCGAGGAACGCCGTGCCGACGAGATCGGTGCCCGTGGTCGCGCCCGGATAGCCGGCGTCGGTGCTGTGGTACGCCAGCCAGTCGCCGAAGCGCCAGCCGGGGCGCCACACGTGGTCGGGCCCCGTCTGCCGAGCCTCGAAGTCCACCCACGAGCGCATGCTCGCGTACTGGCGCGCCAGCAGCGCGCGGTCGCCGTAGGCGAGGTACATCGTCCACGGAACGATCGTCGCCGCGTCGCCCCACCCCGCCGTGCCCGCCTTGTCGGTACTGTCGCCGCCCATGGGATTCGGAATCACCCAGGGCAGACTGCCGTCGGGGTGCTGGTCGATGCTCACGTCGGCCAGCCAGTTGGCGAAGAAGCCGTCCACGTCCATGTTGAACGCGGCGGTGCGCGCGAACACCTGCGCGTCGCCCGTCCACCCCAGCCGCTCGTCGCGCTGCGGGCAATCCGTGGGCACGCCCAGGAAGTTGCTCCGCTGCCCCCACTCGATGTTGCGCTGGAGCTTGTTCAGCATCGTGTCCGACGTGGCGAAGCTGCCCGTCTGCGCGAGATCCGACGACAGCGCGATGCCGGTGATCGTCGAGCTGTCCGCCGCGCCCGGCAATCCGGACACGGCCACGTACCGGAACCCGTGATACGTGAAGTGCGGCTCGAACACCTCGGGGCCCCCGCCCCCGCCCTTGAGCACATACCTGTCGGTCTGCTTGGCCAGGCGCAAATTCCCCGTGTACACGTTGCCGTCGTGCCCCATCACCTCGGCGAACCGCATCGTGACCGCGGTACCCGCCGGCCCGCTGACGCGGAGTCGAGCCCAGCCGGTGAAGTTCTGCCCCAGGTCGAACACCGTCTCGCCGTTGGGCGTCTTGGTTATCGACACCGGCTTGAACTCGTGGATGCGCCGCACCGGCGGCGCCACCGGCGCCACGAGTTCGGCCCTGGGCGCATCCATCACCGTCACCGGCGCCCAGCCCGCGTCGTCGTACGGCGCCGACGTCCACCCCGCGCGATCGAGCCGCGCGTCGTACGTCTCGCCGTCGTAGATGTCGGAACTGCGCACCGGGCCGTCGATGGTCTTCCAACTGCCGTCGGACACCAGCCGCGCCGCGCGGCCGTCGTCGTAGCGAATGTCGAGTTGGAGCAGCAGCGCGCGATGCTCGCCGTACAGGTTGCGCGCGTGATCGAAGCCCAGATACCCGCGGTACCAGCCGTCGCCCAGCATCGCGCCCACGGCGTTGGTGCCGTCGCGGAGCATCGACGTCACGTCGTACGTATTGTATTCCAGCCGGTTGTGGTACGACGTCCACCCGGGCGTGAACTCGGCGTCGCCCACGCGCTCGCCGTTGAGATAGACATTGTCGAGCCCGAGACTCGTGACGTAGAGCCGCGCCGAGCGCACTCGGCCGACCAGCTGGAATTCGCGCCGCAGGAGCGGCGACGGCGTCTCGCCGCTGTCGGCGCTCGAGGGCGCGGTGCCGATCCACTTCGCCGTCCAGTCGCCGGGGTGTAGCAACCCCATCTCCCAGAACGCGGGAGCGCTCCACGCCGACGAGTCGCCCGCCGACGTCCAGACGCGCACGCGCCAGTAGTAGCGGGTGGCGGAGGCGGCCGCAGGCAGGCGGTCGTTCACGAGCACCGACTCGCGCGACTTGAGCCTGCCCGAGTCCCAGAGCAGGTGCGCGCCCCGCGTCAGGTCGGACTCGTTCGCGGCGACCTGCACCTCGTACGCTGCCTGCATCGTGTTGCGGACGTCGCTCTCCAGCCGCCAGCTCAGCCGCGGTTGCGCCGCGCCGATGCCCACCGGGTTCGCCATGTACCCGGCGCGGAGGCCGGTGGCGGAGACGTGCGCTGCCGGCTTCGGCGGCGCCGGACGACCCGGCGCCGGGACAACGGGGACTAGCAACCCAAGTGTGGTCTGGAGGAACGCACGGAATCTGAGCATTGCACCTGGGTCAGTGGTGACGGGCCGCCTGGCGGCGCCAGCTTCGAATTCCCGATCGACACGAATCCGGCGGCCGGCACCAGATGCGTCTGCAGAATCTGGGACGGCAAGTCAGTCTGGGCAACGGTGGGCACCGTGCGATATTTCGGCATGCCCGACCGGCCCTTACTCCGCCGCACCTTCCAATCCCTCGGCGCACGAAACTTCCGGCTGTTCTTCATCGGGCAGTCGATCTCGAACACCGGCAACTGGCTCACCAACGTCGCGCTGACCCTGTCTCGGCCATGCCCAGCGTGACCTTGGCTGCCCCCGCGGTCTTGCTGGTGGGTGGCGCGAGCATCGTGTACATGACCGCCACCGCGGCGGTGGCGCAGGTGGACACGCGCCGCGACATGCAGGGGCGCGTGCTGGCGCTGCAGACCGCTCTGATGGGCGGTACCGCGCTCGTGGGCGGCCCGCTGGTGGGCCAGCGGACGCGCACAACCTCAACCCCGAGTGCCTTGAACGAACAAGCGCTCAGACGCCGTTTTCGGATGTCGCGACGATCATGATACCCCCCCCGCGATCGTGATCCGGGACCCGTGTGCCGCCAACCAGGCATCGAAATCCTTGAGCTGCGGATTCAACTCGCGCGAACGCTTGGGATCGCGGTACCGCTGGAACTCCTCGCCCAGCATCTGCTGGAACTGGAACATGTTTCCCAGATCTGCGGCGCCCGGGAAGCCGAGCTTGCGGTAATCGTCAAAGGGCATGTCGTAGAAGTGGATCGTCTTGCCCATCGCCTTGCCCATCTTCGTCGCCATCTCCTGCCCCGTGAGCGACTCGCCCGCCACGCCCAGCCGCTGGCCCACCAGCTTCGTGCCCTCGCGGAAGATCCCATAGGCGCAGCGGCCGATGTCCTCCGATGCGATGCCAGGGAGCTTGGCGCCGCCCAGCGGGAGCGCGAGCACCAGGCTGCCGTCTTCCATCTTGCGCGGCCCCATGCCGAATCCGATGAAGTTGTCCCAGTAGAAAGCCGCCATGAGGAAGCTCGTCGGCCCCGCCTCGCTGGCGAACAGCGCGTCCATCGCGCCCTTGGAGTCGAAGTGCGGCACCTTGTACTTGCCGTAGAGCGTGGGCAGCCGGTTGTCGTGCACCGGCACCCATTTGCGCGTGTCCTCGAGCGTTGACCATACCACGTGCTGCACCCCCGCCTTCTTCGTCGCGCGCGCCATGGCCTCGGCCTGCGCCGTCTCGCGGTCCACCGACAGGTGTTCCCAGAAGTTGGTCACACAGAAGGCGCCGTACGCGCCGGACAGGGCGGCGCGCAGCGAGGCGGGTGTGTCGCTGTCGCCGACCACGACTTCCGCGCCGAGGTCCGCCAACAATTTGGCCTTGTCGGAGTTCGGGTTGCGCGTGATCGCGCGGGCCGAAAAGGGGCCGGTCGCGTCGGCAACGATGGCGCGGACCAGACCGCCGCCCTGGGCGCCGGTGGCGCCGAATACGGCGATGATCTTCTTGGCTGGCATCTCGGATCTCCGATTGGCGTTGGTGGGCGCAGCCACTGGGGGGCGTGGCGTGAGTGGGGCGAGAGGGGAAAACTAGCGACCGAGCGAACCCCGGAACCCTGGACCGGCCATCCGACGCCGCTACCGCCCGATTTCCAGAATCGTGAACGACCCCGGAATCGGACGGCGGAAGCCGCCGCGTCCCCGGCCGCGCCCCCCGCCCGCTTCGGCGGCCGGCGGCGTTGGCGGCGTCGCCGGAGCCGGCGGGAACTCGAAGCTCATTGTATAGATGCGGTTCGTGCGCTGGTCGAGCGTGATCGTGCGGGCGCCGTTCATCGTCTGCAGCGTCTCCTCCATCGTGAAGCTCGTGGGGCTGTTCTCCTTCACCACGGCCAGGTAGCCGTTGCCGAGCGTGGCGAACGCCTCCTGCGTATCCTGGTTGAACACCGCGCCGTCGGAACCGCCGGGGAGCGGGAGCTTGTCGAGAATCTTCCCGTCGGTGGCGCTCAGAATCACCATCACCGGCTTCGGCGGCTCACCCTGCGCCTCGCCCGAGCTGCCGCAGGCCGCGAACAGCACGTGATGCGTCTCGTCGAGCGCGAGGCCGTTGCAGCGCCCGGCGCCGTCCAGCGAGTAGTGCGTGACCGTCTTCATGGTGTTCGCGTCCACCACGGCGACGCTGCCCTGGGCGTCCTGCATCACGTCGTACAGCATCCCGTGCCCGTCGCCCACGCCCTCCTCGGGCGTTCCGCCCAGGTCGATCGTGCCGACCACGTCGCCCGTGTTGGCGTCGATCACGGTGGCGTTCTTCGTGGGATGGCTGAAGATGTACACCCGGTCTTTGAACGCGTCCCAGAGAATTCCGTCGGGGCGCGCATCGCCGACGTCGATCGACTTCATCACCTGGAGCGTCTTGCTGTCGAACATCGTCACCTTCTCGCTGCTGGCGAAGCCGTGGTGCGATTTCGAATCGACCACGACGCCATGGCCGCCCGTGTTGGGGATCTCGCCCACGAGCTTGAGCGTGGCGAGGTCGAACACCGAGATGCGCGCCGTCTCTTCGGCCAGCGCCGGTGTGGAGTCGGTGGCGGGTGCGGCGCGCGAGGCGCCGCGCGGGATGTACAGGCGGCCGTCGGGGCCGGCGTAGATGTAGTCCCAGCCGCCTTCGCCGCCGGCGCGGACCCGCTGCAGCACCTTGTAGGGGCCGGTGGTTGACGGCTGCTGCGCGAGCGACGAGGCCGCGGGGGCGAGAAGGGCGCCGGCAACGACGGCGGCGAGAGTGAGGCGACGCATCGGGGTGAACCTCGGGTGGAGGCGCGTGGCGGAGGGGGTGCTCCAACATACCGGCGGGAGCTCACGCGCGCACTACGGAGCTTTGCGGCGGGGGTGGACAGGCAGGTGCAAATGTGGCACGGATGGCGCCGGCAGCAACCGGGAAGTCCTCCCGCCTGGCAGGAGGAGCGGAAACGCGCCGCCCGCCGGCGCCAAGTTCTGGGTCCCGACCAGCACGAATCCGGAAGCCGGCACCAGATATGTCTGGGCAATCTGCGACGGCAACTCGTTGTCGGCCACGGTGTCTCCGGACACATTGCGCGGCAGCGGCAACGGGCTGGGCCCCTCGGCTAGGGATCCGAAGTCAACGACGATGGAAGCCTCGACCGCGCCAGCATTCGGCGGGAGCGCGACTCGAGATGTCAGCGTGTTACCCACGATCGCGGTGCCTACGAACCGGATCGTGTCAAGCCGGGCGAATTGAAGATCCGCATCCGTTTCGTAGTCGACGTACAGGAGGGCTGGCGCGTTCGAGATCGTATTGCCGGCGACGCGATTGCCCGTCCAACTGGTGCCGTACCAGCTCCCGATGGCGGTAAAGCCCGCGTTGTCGACGCGGTTGCCTGTGATCACCGTGGCCGAGAGCGCGCCGACCGACTCGATGCCGGCATCGAACACGTTTGCGATCGCATTGTCGCTGATCGTGTCCGCCGACTCCTCGTACAACAGTATGCCGTCGTCGGCGCCATAGGCGATGCTTGGCACGTTTCGCCCTGGGTACGTGCCCGTAATGGCGTTGTGGTGCATGCGGTTGTCGTGTCCGCCCAGCAGCACCACCCCGTAGCCGAAGTCCACGGCAGGCAGAATGATATTCGAATCGAGCACCACCGCCGATGAACTGTCGACGTAGATCGGCGTGAAGCCCGTGACCGTGGAGTGTCGCACTGCCACGTCGACGTCGTGCGAAATCACCAGCGCGGCCCGATCGAAGTACTGCGCGGACAGGTACCCGCTCAGGTTGCAGTCGTCGATCCGCACATGTTTGACCTGCACGGCATAGATCGCCTGGCTGGCCGAAGCGATCCGGTGCCCCGCGCAGTTGAGCGACACGTTGTCGGCGGCGATGATGATGCAGGCCGCCGACGCCGCGGCCGGATCGGCGACGACAGTGTACGATCCCGGATCCTGTAATGTGCGGCATGACCTCACGATGGTATCCGGCGCCTGGCAGGGGATCGCCACGTTCGCCGTCACCGTGGTCCCGTTCTTCAGACCTGCATACGTCGCCGAGGCCGGCGTGCACCGGGCGGGCAGCCCGGCCACGGCAACCATGCCCGTTCCGTCGCCAACCGGCACGCTCGGAAACGTGTACACCCCCAGGCTGTCGGTAAGCGCCGCGGGCGGTGACGCAAATCCCGTGGGAGTGAGCGTGACCGTCGCTGCCGCCACTGGGCCACCATAGCTCCGCGTGACAGTGCCGGACACGGCACCATACGCGTCGCAGGGGACGGTGATGTTGACCGTCCGCGTCTGGCTGGCGACCAAGCCGAGGTAGTGCGTGCCGCTATCGTGGCAGTGGAGCGGCAGGTTGGACAGGGCGATGGTGCCCCCGTAAGGCCCCGTGGGGACGTTGGGGACGACGTAGGCGCCGCTGTCCGACGTCACCGCGGTGAGCGGGCCCTGGGCCGGTTCGTCGAGGGCCCCGTTTGGCGTGACCGTCACCAAGGTCCCCGCGACCAGGGCTCCGTAATAGGAGGTCACGACGCCGCGCAGCGTCCCCATGATCGACACGCAGGGCACGACGACGTCGACCGTGACCGCGGATCGGTACGCGAGGCCCTCGTAGTGCACACTCACGTCGCTGCACGACTCCAGCGGGTGCGACGCTTGCACCGTCACCTCGCCGGAGCCGATCGGGACATTGGCAATGGCATACTCGCCGGTCGCCGAGTCGCTCGTGCCGGCCAGTCGTACACCCTCGGCGGTGACGAGGGCTATCTGCGCGTTGCCAAGGAGGTCGCCCAAGCTGCTCTTCACGGCCCCGTGGACCGCGCCGTACTCGGGAGCCACGGGATTGTCGGCGGTCGCCCCGCCACAGCTCACCACGCCGGCGCAAAGCGCGGCGGTCAGGGCGGAAAAGCGTCTGGGGAAAACGACTCGTCTCACCGGCAGGGAACATCGGGGGGGGCCGTCGGCCGCAGGCGTCTTCGCCCGCGGCGCCATTGCGACACTCTCGACGCAGCCTACGGATCGGCGCGCGCGGTGTCAAGTCTCTTGTTTGCGTTCTCTAATGCCTGACGCGTCATCCTTTCGCGACCGGTCGCTCCTGTTACCGCTGGATGATCATCGACACCGTGTCTCCGGGCGCGACGCTGGTTTGCTGGCTCACCTCGGGCCGGCTCCCGGCGATCTCGTGGGCGAGGAACCGCACCGTCGAGCCGCCGACGAACGAGCGCGGGATGGTGAAGTTGGTGGTGCGCATTCCCGGCGCGAGGCCCAGCCGCTGCCGCGATCCGTCCATCGTTACGAAGACCTCGAGATCGTTGAAGGCGTCGTTCTCCACGCTGAGTATGGCGGGTGCCCGGCTGGGCGCGCTGCGCGTCGAAACCCCGGGCGCGCACCCGGCGGTCAGCGCAAGACAGCAGACGAATGCCAGCGTCCACGCGATGGTGGTCGGTCGAGCGATGCGGCCCAGCATGGGATGCAGCTCCGGTTCGGTCCCGGATGGCAGTACCCCGATGCGGCCCCTTCGCTCCCGCCCTTGACGCGGCCGCTCCATCGCGTGAGTTTGGCCGATCCCTTCCGACAGGACAATGTCAATGCACCGCCCCCGACCCGCGACGCTGCTGGCCGTCCCCCTGGTGCTGTCGATCCTCACCGCCTGCGGCGCCCGCCCCGCGGCCGCCCCCACCCCCGGCCGCCACGTATCCACCTCCGGCAAGGACGCCGGCGACTGCCGCGCTGCTCCCTGCAAGACCATCGGCTATGCCGTGGCCAAGGCCGCGGCCGGCGACACCATCTCGGTGGACAGCGGCACCTATCACGAATCGGTGAAGGTCACCAAGCGGCTGGCCATCGTCGGGCACGGCGCGACGCTCGACGCGGCGTGGAAGACGTCGCCGCTCAACGGATTCCTCATCGAAGGCGACAGCGCGGCGGGATCGCGCGTCGAGGGGTTCACCATCCGGAACGCCGCCCTCGAAGCGATCTTCGTGCACCGGACGTCGGGCGTGGTCATCGCCAACAACACCGTGATCGACAACGACGGGTACGGCAAGGGCAGCCCCCTCTGCTCCCAGCAGCCGGCCGACTGCGGCGAGGCCATCCACCTGCAGGCTGTGACCGGCTCGGTGGTGCGCGGCAACGTGATCCGGCACGACATGGGCGGCATCCTCCTCACCGACGAGGACGGCCCGACGCACGACAACCTGATCACCGCGAACACGCTCGCCGACAATCCCACCGACTGCGGCATCACGCTGGCCTCGCACTGGGTGGACACCGTGTCGGGCAACGCCGTGACGCCGGAACGCGGCGGCGTTTACAAGAACACGGTGTCGCACAACTCGGTCACCGGCAGCGGCGGCGCCGGCATCGGCATCTTCGCCGCGGCACGGGGCGGCGCGGCGTGGGGAAACGTCATCGAGGGGAACACGTCCTCGGAGAACGGACTGGCCGGCATCGCCATCCACAGTCACACCGCGGCGCAGAACCTCGACGGGAACGTGCTGAAGGACAACATCCTGTCGGGCAACCTCGCGGACACCATGAACCCCGCCGACACCGCGGCGGCCACGGCCGGCATCAGCATCGCCAGCACCGTCGTGCCCATCAGGAACACCGTGGTCACGGGCAACCGGATCAGCGGCGAGCGCTTCGGCATCGTGGCGATCGGGCTCGACAAGGCGACGGACCTGACGCACAACACCATCGAGAAGGCGGTCGTCCAGGTGGCGTCGAAGAACTGAGGGGCGACCGGGGCCCCGGTTACCCAGATGCGCGAAATGCGAACGCCCGCCGCAATAAGCGGCGGGCGTTCGCGCAAATACGCGCATCTGGCAGGTGTGCTTTGAGGTTATCGCGCCAGCGGCGCCGAGTCAATGGGGCTGGGGGCCGTGCCCGGAGCGGGAATCGAACCCGCACGCCCTTTCGGGCACACACCTGCCAGATGTGCGTGTCTACCATTTCCACCATCCGGGCACGTGAACGAGAATGGTGGGAGAGGGTCGACCACTCGGCAGGACACTCCTCGCTTCCTCAGATGCGAGGATACGGTCGCGGCGGGAATAGTCGTCATCGCGACACCGCGAATGTCATCAAGTCACTTCGGGCAGGAATGCATCACCGCCGATGGCCTTGAAGTCGCAACCTGTGACACTTAGAGACTCGACCTGGCGCCGGACCGGCTTGGATCTTTACCTCACCACGATCGGCGCCGTCCACCGGAACGTCCCCCACTCCATCACCAGCGTCCCGCGCCGCGCGTCGGCCGGCACAATGGAGATGGTGAACTCCTCCACCGGCGCGGCCGGCGTTTCCGCGTGCAGACGCGCGGTGCCGAGGTCCTGCGACTGGTCGTAGTCCGTGCCCCACTGCCCGAACTGCTTGTTCACGATCAGGTCGGCGTGGTCCCTGAACGGCGCCGTCCAGAGGGTGTAGGTGCCGGGCGCCAGCTTGAGACCGTCGAGCGTGATGGCCGCCGACGTCGTGAATTGCGTGGCCGCGTTGGCGCCGGTGCGCCACACCTCGCCGTACGGAATCACATTGCCGAGCAGCACTCGGCCCCGGGCGAGCGGGCGGCCGTAGTCCACGACGATCGACGCCGAGCCGATCGTACCGCGCGCCGTGTCGCGCACGCTGAGCTGCTTGATGCCGCCCTGGGATCTCTCGGCGGCCACGAGTCTCGCGCCGGTCGCCTCGACGTCCGGCAGCTGGGCCACGCGCTTGACGCTTACCTGATAGGTGGACCGCGCGCCGGAGTACGTCAGCATCCGGCCCGCCGAATCCACCGTCACGTCGCCGATTCCGGAGAGCCAGTCGTGCCAGAGTTCCACCTTGCCGCCGCCCACGGGATGAACCCATCCATGGTGCAGCACGAAGCTCGGCCCGATATCGCGGTCCGGATAGAACTGCCGGAACTCGACGCTGTCGCCGGCCGGCAGGTGGGCGGCGGCTCCGCGCTTAAGCGCCGCGGTGATCTCGAGTTCGATCACGCTGTACATCATTGATACGTGCGGCACCGTGATCGCGCCGCCCGTGGCGAACGCCGTGTCCTTCGCGCCGCTGCTGTCGCGGATGGAGACCTTCACGGAGCCCGCCGTCATGTCGGCGGTGACGTGGCGCCACCGCGTGCGGGGCGTGGCGGCGTTCGGCGTCCGGATGTCCATCTCCATGTGCCGCGGGCTGCCGTCCGGCGCGAGTGCGATCTCCGTATGGCGCAGGCGCACGGCGGGCCACTGGTCGACCTCGTCGGTCACGAGCCTCGCGGGCGTGCGCGTGATGCGTTCCACCGCCACAGTGTCCCGGCCCAGGAGCGTGACGAAACCGTAATGCTCGGTGGGGCCGCCGGTGCAGGCGGCGAAGACGGCGGCAGCAACGAGGACACCAGAGGATCGCTTCATCGAGTTGGGCTGACGGGCAATCGAATTGCAGTCGCAGTCACTCAACCTTCGCCGACAGGCCATCAGCCACCACCCAGCACCCACCCGCCAGCGCGAACGTGAAGAGGAACTCCGACCAGTTGGACGGCATTGCCGGATTGCCGATCACCGCCGGCACCCAGACGAGAACCGTGAACAGGCTCAGCAGCGCGGCTTCCAACGCCACCGCCCGACGCGGATAGATCGCGAACAGCGCGCCCAGGCCGGCCGCGATCTGCGCGGCGCCCGTGAGATCGGCCCACGCGGTTCGAAACGGCAGCCACGGCGGCACCAACGACACCGTGCGAGCCGCAAACTCGAAGAAGTGCGAGAGCCCGTAGGTCGTGGCGGAGTACCCCACGAGAATCCGCGCGATCGTCGGGCCGTGCTCGGACGCGATCGTTTGCAGTCTCGAACCCGGTCTCAACTCGGCGAACCGGCCAAAGAGCACCAACGCTCCGGCGGCGAGCACCGCCACTTCCCCGACGGCGAACCAGCTGATCTCCCTTAGCGGATCCGCCGCGATAACCGGCACCCTCGTGAGCGTCCAGAGCAGCAGGAACGGAAGCAGGATGCGCGTGGACAGCCGGGCCGTGCGTTCGAGCAGCAGGCCGGCACCGGTTGCGAGCATGAGGACGCCCGACGCGACGCCCACCGGCCTGAGCCACGGGATCCACGCCGGAGGCGCGGGAAGAAACAGGAGCACCGAATACCCATACACGAGCACCAGCGCGCCGACGCTCATCATGCCGAACGCGAAAAGGATCCGGACGATCCGCTGGTTTCGGTTCACCGCCGTTGCCCCCCGGCGACGAGCGTCGGCGCGTGCCGGTGCTTCGTCGCCTGCTCGTACGCGAACGCCCAGCCGAGCAGATCGCCGTCGCGCCAGCGGCCGGTCGAGAACTCGAGACCGAACGGCAGCCCGCCGTCGTAGAATCCGCCCGGCACCACCACGGCGGGCACACCGATGGGATTCACCCACGCGGTGGCGCTGTGCGGCCCCCCGCTCTGCCGGCCTTCTTCCAGGTCGCGCAGTTCGTCGTTGGGAGGCATCTGAATGGCCGGATACACGAGTCCGTCAAGGTTGAACGCGGCCAGCGCGTCGTCGAACGCCGCCACGGCGCGCTCTCGCGGCTCCAGGTAACGCGCGTTCGCCTGGGGGTCGGTCTCGAGTTCTGGCGCGGGCGCCGGCGCTCCGGTCGGCTGGCCCTGCCCCCTCCCTGGCGCCGCCGGCATCACGCCGCGGATATACGCCGGCAGCATCGTGCCCACCGCCTGCGCGTACTCGGCGGTGGAGTGGTAGGCCGGCGGACCGTAGTCGCGCAGGAAATGTTCAGTTCCCTCCCCGCGGTAGGCGCTGGTGTCGATCTTTCGCACGAGATCGAGAAAGCCCTGCGGCAACAGCGCATCGTCGAACACCACCGTACCACCCGCGGCGCGGATGCCGTCCAGGCTCTTCATGAACAGCGCGCGGGTGTCGGGCTGCAGGGCCGGCGCATACCCGTCCGAGTCGTCGGCCGACCCCTGCCGCACGATGAACGCGGGCACGCCGAAGCGCTTGCCATGAAGGGCGCCGGTGGAGAGGTACTTCGGGTACGGTCCCGCCTGCGCCCGTGTGCGCGACTCGCCGGTGCGCGCGTCGCGCGGGTCCGGGCCGGCCATCACGTCCAGCGCGGCCGCCGCATCGGATACGTCGCGGGCGATCGGTCCCGTGTTGTCGCGCAGCCAGTCGAGCGGCTGGATGCCGGCAATGCTCACGAGTCCGCGCGTGGGCAGCACCCCCACCAGGGAACTCGTGCCCGCCGGCATGCGAATGGAATTCCCAGTGTCGGTGCCCGTGCCGAGCACGCACAGGTTGGCCGCCACCGCGGTAACCGTTCCGCCCGACGATCCGCCCGGGCTGCAGCGCACGTCGTACGCGTTGCCGGTGCGCCCGTACGCCGTGCTGAAGGTCGTGTCGCTGGCGGCGAAGTCGGGCATGTTCGTCTGGCCGAGGATGATCGCGCCCGCCGCGCGCAGCTTGGCCACCACCGTCGCGTCGTCCGGCGCCACCAGTTCCTCGCCCGGCAGCACGTAGCCCCACCATCCGGCGCTCGTGACCAGTCCGCGCACGCTGGTGTTCGCCTTGATGACGATGGGCACGCCCCACAGCGGCAGCCGCGCGAAGTCCGGGCGGCGCCGTGTTGCCGCCGCGTCGAGCGCCGCCGCGGTGGCCAGGGCGCCGTCAGCGTCCACGTGCGCCAACGCGCGGTAGACGCCGTTGTAGCGCGCGATGCGCGCCAGATACCAGTGCGTGACGTCGGCGGCGGTGTACGTTCGGGCGGCGTAGAGCGCGTGCAGGCGGGCGATCGTGACTTCCATCAGGTCGTCGTCGATGCCGCGCGGCAGGCGGTCCGCCGCCGCCACCGCGCGGTCCAGCGCGCGCTGGGCGGCGGCCAGCCCCGGGAGCAGCGGGATCGACATCGCCGCGGTTGCCGCTTCCACGAAACCGCGGCGAGTGATCGAGGTCCTCGTTATGTGCATAGTCGGATCCTGTTCCGCATCACGGTTAGAGCGCGACGTCCACCCGGGCGCCGCTGAAGTTCACCAGGCGGCCGTCGTTCGAGCCCGCCAGCCGCACGTCGAAGCGCATCGGCTGGCCGGCCGCCGGCGCCCTGCCCTCGGCAAGCGAGATCGCGAGCCGGCGCCCGGCGTCGTTCCAATCGAACGCGACGCGGGTGAACGCGCCGCTGCGGAAGCCGAACGTCTCGCCGTCGTCGTCGTACAGCCACGACTGCCCGTCGGCGCCCGGATACACCACCAGCGTCACCGGGTCGTCCACCGGCTCGTCGACGTACTGCTTGAGCGGACCGTGCGGGATCACCGCGCCGGCCCGTACGTACAGCGGCGTGGTGGAGAGGTCCACGTCGCGCCGGATCTCGCGCCCGCCGTCGATCAGCTCGTTGGTCCAGTAATCCCACCACCGGCCGCGGGGCAGGTAGAGCGTGCGCGACGTGGCGCCGCGCTCGACCACGGGGGCCACCAGCATGTCGCGCCCCCAGCAATACTCGTCACCGCGCGACACGGCGTTCGCGTCGTCCGGGAAGTGGAGCCAGAGCGCGCGCATGAGCGGCAGTCCTGTGTCGTGCGTCTCGCGCACCGCGGTATACAGATAGGGCAGAAGCCGGTACCGGAGCTCCATGTACTTGCGGCAGATCGGTTCGACCGCCGGGTTGTGAAGCTCGGCGGCGTCCGGCTTCCAGTCGCCCGACTCCGGCGGGCCGCCGTCGCCGCCGTCCCACCCCCAGGGCAGCCGCAGGTGCCAATTGCGTCCGTGAGCGCGGAAGAGCGGGCAGAAGGCGCCGAACTGGAACCAGCGCACGAACAGCTCGCCGGTGAATTCGGGGGTGGGAATGAACCCGCCGATATCGGTTCCCCAATAGGGAAGCCCCGACAGCCCGGTGTTGATAGCGACCGCGACGTGCGTGGCCAGCGTCTCCCATCGCGAGCGCACGTCGCCCGACCAGATGAACTCGCCGAAGCGCTGCACGCCGGCCGACGCGTTGCGGTGGAGCGCGTACGGCCGCTCGGCCGGGTCGGTAGAGCTGCATCCCCTCCCAGTACATGCGATGGCGGTTGAAGCGCGACGGTCCGTCGAACCCGTCTCCCTGATCGGGCCACCACCCGTCGACGCCGAGCTTCACCGCCGGCTCGTGCGCGGGCCAGTAGCACGCCACCTGGCGATCCGGCGGCCAGTGCCCGTCGCTCGTGCGTCCGCTCGGCAGCGGTGGCGCCGAGCACGGGTCGCTCACGCGTCCGGTGAGGGTGTGCCCCTCGACCACCACGTGGAGCACGACCTTGAAGTGCTCCGCATGAAGCTCCTCGATCATCGCTCCGGGGTCGGGGAAGTTCGCGGGGTGCCAGGTGAACTCGCCGTTGTGCGTGTTCCACCCGGCCGGGCAGAAATCGGTGCCGAGGTAGATGAGCGTGTCGCATGGGAGCCGCTTCTCGCGCATCGTCCGCGCCACCGACATCACCTCCTCGCGCCCGGCGAGCGTGCGGTGCGACTGCTGGTATCCCAGCGCCCATCGCGGCGGCAGCTCCGCGAACCCGGTGATTCGCGCGTATTCGCGCATGATCGTTGCGGGATCGCGCGACGCGACCACGAAGACGTCGAGCGGGAGCGTTCCGCCATCCGTGGGCGCGAACACGCCGCGGTGGCCGGTGAGGTCGAGCGCGCCGTACGGCTGATGGATGAACAGCGCCCACCCGCCGGTGCCGATGAGCCACTGGATCGGCGCACGCGTGCCGTGCGTCGCCAGCTGGTATCCGCCCTGGCCGTTGATCATCGGGTCCTTAGATCCGCGGCGGTCGAACTGCGGCCCGCCCTCTCCCATGCCGAGTATCGGCCCGTTGCCGAGCGAGAAACTCACCTCCGGCGCTTGGGCGTCGAGCCCGAGCGCTTGCACGAGCGCGCCGCTCCGGTCGAGCACGCGAATGGCCGGGGGCCCGTCGGTGATCTCGACGGTCAGATCGCCGGCGCGCACTCGCCATGGTAGGGATGCGTCACGCGTGCCGCCCACAGCGGTTCCGATTGGGTCGCGCGCCAGCGCGCCCGTCTCGGTGGCCGGCGGGGCCCCTGGCTCGACGGATCTGACCGTGATGCGTACGGTGTCGCTGCTGACGGAGGAGACAAGCGCTTCCGCGTCGTGTCCGGCCACGCGGAAGCCCGGCGGCGCGAAGCGATGGAGGCGGGCGCCCACGAGCACGCCGACGCCGGCGAGTCCGAGTCGTTTGACGGCGTCGCGGCGGGAAAGGGAATCGGGCACCGATGGCTCCGTTCGGTGGGTGATCACTTGAAGCCTATGCGCCGGTCGGGCGGAAAGTTATCGGTGTCGTACCCGGCGATCAATTGTGTGATCGCGTCGAACACTGCGGAAAGTTGACCGCTATCGCGCGGGGTGACTTCAGCACGCTCGACAGCATGGCAACGCCCTGCTCCGTGAACGCGTACGGCAGCGCCCGGCGGACCCCGCCACGGTTTGAAGTCACAATTTGTGACTTCAAACCATTGAACTCGGCCCTGGTGAGCTGAAACATGAAATCGCCCGGGAATCGCGCCCCGTTCCGCTTGACTGCTTGATTCAGGGCCTTTACAGGCACGCCATACAACTCCGCCAAGTGCTGGCTTAGGAGCACGCGTTCCCCACGTACTAGCAGAATCAGAGAAGCGATGGCTTCCTGCCCCGGAACAGAAAGATTGGTGGGCATGGCGCTTGGGTGAGTCCGCGGGCTAATGGCAGCCCCAAACTTGCGGTGGCCCCCGGACATTCCCCTCATCGATCCAGCTTCACCGGTACCAAAACCGCGCCTCTATCCCACTCTCCCAATCGGCAGGTGCCTTGTCCGCTTTCCCGTCCACGCCCTTGCGCCGGCCGGCGGGTCAGTGCGTGCGCTGAGCATCCGGCGTCCCGTCCGACCAGTGGCCGACGACCACCATGAGGATGGTCATTCCGTCTTCCGGGGCATCGGTGGCGAGCACCGGCGAGCCCGACAGATTCGCCCCCCAGGCCTTGGCGGCGGTGAGCGGCGCGAACCACATGAGGTGCGGGTGCCAGCTCTTGCCGTCGTCGCTCAGATACTGCCGCCTGGACATCATATACGACATCGCGCCGGCCTCGAGCGCCGGCAGCCGCTTCTCGTGGAGCGCCGACGTGACCGCCTGCGCGATGTCAGTTCTCGTCTTGCCCGCCAGCACGAGTTTGGCCTTCATCAGCACGATGGGCAGGTAGCTTCGCGCGGCCGGCGGATTGACGCAGATCGGTCCGCGGATTTTCGGATTCCAGAATACCGGATCGCTGGGCGCCGCGGCCCACGACCGCTCCACCAGGCAGACGAATCCGTTCCCGCCCTTGGCAGCCGTGGCGTATCCGTCGCGGCCCAGGACCAGCACTTGGGCCCCGTCCGAGATCTCATGTGGGGCGGCGCTCCGAGCCAGCGCGATTTCGGCGTTCCGGTCGGGCATCATGTACTGCGCGAGCGGCGCCGCCACGGGATAGGGGTCCTTCGCCGCCTGCGCCTGCGCCGGTGGGGTGGCGGCGGCCGATCCGAACGAAACTACGAATGCAACGGCAAGGAAGCTGATCGTCGTCGTCTGCATGGCACTCTCCGGTACGCGCAATCTCCGGGCGACGGGCGGGAGCGCCAGTTAAGGAATTGTAAGGTGTGCCTGGCGGCGACAATGAATCGCGGCGCGAGGCGCCTACTTGATCAGCCCCAACAGTCGCGCGTCGAGACCCAGGTAGACGTTCCGGCGTTCGATGTACACCGCGGCGTTCGGCGAGATGGACGCCGGGTAGCTTCCCAGCTTCCATTCGATCGTCAGCTTCGCCCGCGGCCCGCTCTCGTCCACCGCGTAGCGCGCGTAGTACATCGCGCCGCTGTGGTTCATCGTGACGATGAACTTCCCGGCGCTGTCGCCGGGCACCCAGCTGCCGTCGGTGAGCCCCTTCGAGCCCGGCGCGCTGGTGTTGTAATCTTCGAGATCGATGTGCATGAAGTGGCCGTAGGCATTGGTCACGTCGTGGATGGTCATCACGTCGAAGTACAGGGAATCCGGCGTCGTCCATCCTTTGTTCGTGCACAGCCACTCGCCCTGGATCGTGCCGCGGTGGTCGGCGTGAAAGAGCAGCTTGTTCGTGAGGTACGGCTCCCACGGCCGGCTGTTGCCCGCTTCGGAGCCGGCGGCAAAGTAGGGAGTCGACCACCTCGTTCACATGCCGCGCGATGAGCGCCGCCTGCACGTCGGGTTGGAGGTAGTCGAACGGTGAGACGTTCGAACCGCCCGCCGTGTCGGTCCGCACGCCGTCGGAGCGGTTGTAATCCACGAGGTTGAACTCCGCCGTGGGCGCGATCGCCACCGGATCGCCCTGCTTCACATGCTGGCCCGCCACCACCAGCGGGCGCGTCACCACCTGGTGCTTGCCCACGAGCCCGTGTCCGTAGTCGATGTCGATGTAGTACGAGCCGTCGATGAGCTGCACGTCCAGCACCGTCCCGTCGGCCCAGCTGCCCACCACGGTGCCGGGTTTGAGCGGAATCCACACGTGGTCGAGCCCTTCGACGTGCCCTCCCTCGTGCGCGCCGAAGAAGCCGAGCCCGCCCTCGGGCCCGAGCACGATGCTGTCGATGGGCACGGGCAGCGCCAGCCGCACGGGCGACCCCCAGCTCGGCACGGGCTGCACCCATGCGCCCTCGACCCACGTGGTGGGCAGCACAGCCACCGGCGTCCTGACGCCGGTGATGCTGTCCATGCCGCCGCCTCCGCCGTGGCAGCCGGCGACGGCGAGGAAGAGCAGGATTGCGGCGCGTTTAGTCACGGCTCGGTGGGCTCATGGTCGTCGCGAAATATCGGCGGCGCACGCGAATTCGCGAGGTGACGGGGCTCACGCGCCGTGGGCGGCCCCCCCGCGCGAGGCTCAATCCAAAAATGGATAGAGCGCCGGCCATCCCCCGGTCTGTCGAGGCGCGTCCTGACCCTGCCCCCGATTGACCATCCGCTGACAGCTTGGTACATCGCGTCCCGAGATATGCGGCCGGCGCACGGCTACGTCATCGCCGACCGCATCCGCGCCGAGAGAGGACGGCGGCCGTCGCCGCCTGTTCAGCGCGTGAGTCCAACCGGCCGACGTCAGGCCGGGATGTACAGCGGACTTGCGGGGCTCTGCCCCCGCCGCGTAGCGTATCTGACCGCCCGCCGCGGGGCGCCCCGGGCTCCATCGGCCCGACCCGATTTCTCAATCGTTCGAGGGCGCCATGCCAGACGCCGACTTCGTCGGTCGCGCAACGCGCGGGTCCGACCACGGGTTCCAGCCGCAGGTGGTCTGCGTATTCGAGCTGAACGGTGACACCGCGAAGACTGTGCTCGTGGGCGAGCGCGTGCACCCACGCCTTCGCCTGGACCCGGGCGTCGTCATCGTGACCTCCACCTGGACGGTCGCCGGATGCGATCCCGTGGCCGACTACGTGAGCAACAACCAAGCGGCGGCGGTCGCCCGCCTCCAGCCGGCCGGGCCGCGGGCGTTGGAGTACGAGTATTGCTTCACCCGGCCTGGCACGGCAACGCTCACACTCACCGTGTCGGTGGTGGTCGAATGCGAGGGAGGACTGCCCACGCCCGCCTCCGGGCAGCGGACGGTCACCTACACCGTGCTTGCCCCGTCGCTCCAGGAGTTCACGGCCGCCACCGTCCCGCCAACGCTGTTCGACACCTGGCACGACGGCGCGACGTGGAAGAAGCTCGATCTCTCCGGGACGAATTCGTATGACAAGGGCTTTCTCGTCCGGGGCAAGGTCGTGGCCACCGCGCCGGCCATGGACGGCGGAATGGTGCGGGACGTGCAGACGCTGCTCATGACTCGCGTAAGCGACGGCGCGCTGCTGGCTTCGGGAGAGTACGTGCTCGATGGAAGCGTGCCCTACGGCCCCTCGGCGCTGACTCTGAGGCAGCAGGCGCCGCTCGGCTGGTTCACTGAGGATTCGCCCTCGATCGTTTTCCCGCCTCACCGACGAAGCGTCGAGAACATCGAGGTCTTCCGTCTCTACCTGCAGTATCGGGCGCCGTCGCCAAACGCCATCTGGGTCACCCTGGCGCGGTGGGACTGGTTCTGGAACGTGAAGGCGGAGCTCGTAACGGAGGGGCTCCCCATGCTGTTGACCAGATGGGAGTTCGCATATAAGAGCCTGCCGGGCCACACACTCCAGGGCGCGCCGCTGGCGTCCGATCTCCCTGAGTGGAACGACACGATCGACAATGTCGAGCAGCGGCGAGGCCCGCGCGTTGGCGCCGTGACGCCCATCGACGCCGCCTCGGCGCCGGCGGTGCAGGCGGCGGCGCGGGCCGGCACGGCCCCCGATCCGACGACCGGACCGTGGACGGCGGAGGAGCTGACGCCATCGTCCCATTCCGACGGCTATCGCCCGCAGGACGATTCGCAACAGGTGATGTTCGATCCGCCACCCTTCCCGCCGCCCGATGCCCGCCTCCGGGCGCGGATCTACACGCAGAACCTGTTGGATCTGACGCTGGGCCCGGATGTGGTGCGGCCCAACGCCGTCTACCAACTGGCCTGGACCTCGCTGGCGCGCGTGCAGGCATTCGGGTTCCAGAATGCGCGCATCCTGCCGCAGGACCTCCGCTGCGAGGGGCTCGACATTCGTCCCGTTCCGGGCGGCGAGCAGATCCTGCGAGCGTTCCGGCTGTCCGTGGCGCCCTTCTGCTGGGGAGAGGACCAGACGTACTGGCGGACGATCGCCCACGGTCCCACGGGCGGCGGACCGGACTATCGGATCGGCGCCTACGAGATGGCGGTCCGAGGTCTGGCCGAGCGCGCCGGCTGCCCCGTCGTGCACGGCCGGCAGCTCAATGCGTGGACCGTGGAAGTCGTCTTCCGCGGGATGCCGTCGTACGGTCTCGTCGCGCAGATTGCCGCGCTCGCGCAGACCGCGCGCGTCGTGCGATACGACGGGCCGTTGCCCGACCCTTATCCCGATGACATGTAACGCAGGGCGAACGGCCGTTTGCTGATTTGCGCACGGAAATGCCAACGCCCGCCGCATTTGCGGGGGAGGCGTCAAGGTTCAGGGCCCGGCGCCTCCGCGCCCGAAGACCTCCGTCACGGGGAGCGTCAGCGCGGCGCGTGCACCGGCGGGATGCCAGAGAATCGCGTCGTCGACCGTGCGGTCGTCCTGGCCGGGCCGCACGACGGTAACCACTTCGTGCTCCGGGTCCACGATCCAGTATTCCGGAATCAACTGCGCCAGGTAGAAGGCGCGCTTCTGCAGCCGGTCGCGCCGGCTGGTGGAGGGGGATAGGACCTCCACGATCAGGATGGGGCGCGGCATATCGCTCCACTCGATTCCCCGCCGCGGCGGGGGCTGGCGCACCATCAGATCCGGCTCGACCTCAGATCCCCCTACCCGCAGCACGGAGCGCGGGTGGTAGAGGTAGCCGAGTCCCTGCGCGGCAACGTACGGCTCGAGCAGTCGGGCGAGCCGCGCGAGTGTCGTTTCGTGATCCGCGTTCGGCGGCGGGGTCACGAAGAGCTCGCCACTGATGAGCTCGTACTTGTTGCCGTCATCCGGCAGGCTGTGGAGCTCCTCGAGCGTCCACTGTTTGGTGGTTGGCGCCATGGGCATAGCCGGTCCTTCCTCGGCAAAGGTTTCCTCGCGAGCATGCGCCGAGCATACACGCCGCGAGCAGAACGCCATCACCGCCCCGTTGCCCCCCGAATCATCCCGTCGCATTGGCGGGGGATAGCCGAGCTTATGCTCCACTCGGCAGCCGAGTCAATGCCCTCCTACCCCACCCTCCCCACCGGTGTTGACAGGACGCATGGGGGGGCCGCCAACGCAAACGCCCGCCGCATTTCGCGACGGGGACCCAAGGGTACTTGCCGGAACAATTCGGTCACGTAATCTTGCAGCAAGCACGTAGCATGGCCTCCACCATCGGAGGTGAATGCGAATGCCGGTTACAGCCAAACTCTCGCGGCGGTTTTACGAACGCTTCGGCGACGAAATCGTCAACGAACTGGTGGAGTGGCTCAATCAGGTGGACGCGACGTACCGTTCGGAACTGCGGGAGCTCAACGAGCTCAATTTCGCGCGCTTCGATGCCAAGCTCGATCAGCGCAGCGCCGAGTTGCGCGCGGATATCCACTCGCTCAACCTGGATGCCAAGCTCGATCAGCGCACCGCCGAGTTACGCGCGGAGATCCACGCCCTCAAGGCCGAGCTGATCAAGTGGATGTTCCTGTTCTGGGCGGGAACCGCGCTGGCGGGGCTGCTGCTCCACTGAAGGGACGCGGACGGCCTTGGAACGACGGGCGAAGGGTTTACCTCGCGCGTTTTCGGTGGGGGAATTGGTAGACGCGAGTGCCTGTCAAGCGCTTGCTCGCAAGAGCATGCGGGTTCGAATCCCGCTCCCGGCACGGCCTCAACCACGTGTTGACTCGGCGGGAGCGCGGTCCTAACCTGGCAATGCTTGACAGGCACACCGTTTCCGGCAAAACGCCCGCAGCCTTCGTTGCTGCGGGCGTTTTCTGTTATACCGTCGGCGGCGTGTCCAGCGACACGACCCCCGCGCCCACCAGCCGCTCATGCGTTCCATCCAGCTCGGGCTTCGGTGGCACGAATATCACGGTCCCGTCGCGGCCGCGGGTGAGCAGCACCCGATACGCGTTGACCCTGAGCTGAAAAGGATCCCTGACCTTCGCGCCGCGCTTGTACCCGCGGGCGTTCTCGTTCGACCACCGATCCTCCTTCCATACGAGGTCGGTCCCCCACGCCAGAAGCGCCGCATCGAGTTCCAGCCCCTGCGCCCCGAACTCAGTGACGCAGGTCTCGAGCAGCCGACAACTCTGCCCGCCGTATGTGTGTTCGTCGTCACCGTACCACGGGCCGAATCGGACACGTTTGGTTGACTGGAAGTCATTGAGTACGCCAAACCGGACAAGGTCGCGGTCCTTGGACGACGCGATGAGGCCGTACCGGGCAAGTGGATCGTCGGCATATCTATCCTTCAGGTATTGCTTGGCAACGTCCAGCGACCGCGTCACGCGAAGGTGCATCCCGTCGGCGTTGAGACGCGCCCCCATCGGCGCCAGGACGTCTGCGGATTCTCCCGACAGCAGCCGATCGACGAATTGGTGCAACTCCTTCGCCTGATGGAACCGCAGCTCCGTGTCGAGTGCGAGCGTCGGCTTGGCTTCGAACGGAACCGCGCCACCGCGAAAGATGCCGGCAACACCCGGCGGCCCGTGCACCGTCCACTCGGCGCTCCGCGATGCCGTCTCCACCGCTGTGCGCCACTGGCCGAGTCCGGCCTCCTCGCCCACGTGGATCTCCTGCCCGCTGCCGATCAGCCCGACCACCACGCACCACTCGGGAATGCGATCGGCGAAGTTGATGAACTCCTCGGGCTCGGAACGGGCATGCTCGTTCTTCTGGCTCTCCCGCGCCTTGTCGGCGTCGAACGCGCGTTGTGCCTCGTCGAACACGAGCACGTGCTCCGGTGGCACGAGGTCGGCCTTGCGCGAGTACCGTTTCACATAGTCCTTGACTCCGCGCACGAACGTCTTGCCGTCGCCCACCGACCGCATTTCGTACTGCAACACCTCCACCAACGGACCGTTGCCACTGAGGAAGACCGCCGGGGCCGTCGGTTTGCCGTCCGCCCGCGCCACGGAGAGATCGTCGAGGTACTTCGCGTGGACCGTCTGCAGGCCAACCAACGTCTTCCCTGCCCCGGGCACACCGGTCACGAGAATCAGGTGTCGGGACTTGGTCGCCGCGGCCGTATGGACGATCCGGGTGATCTCATCGACCGTCGGGCCTGTCGCCGCATGCGCCTTGTGAATCCGGCGCAGCGAGCCCGACGCCAGCAGCTCCCGCGCCGCCTCCACGATCGTCGGCAGCGGGCAATACGCACTCGGCGCCAGGAACGCCTCACGATCGACCACCGGCTCCGACCGCAGCCGGGCCAACTCGCGCACCAGCCCGTCCAGTGCGTCCGGCCCCGTCACGTGAACCCCTTCCACTTCCTGCTGGTATCCGGACGCGAGGGTCGGCACGAGCACCGGGGTCACGACGTGCCCATGGCACTCGCGATGATAGTTGCGGAGGTCGCGGGCGTACGCCGCGGCCTGATCGAGGTCTGCCTGCGAGGGGTACCGCTTGCCCTTGAGCTCGATGACCATGACGTTCGCGCCCACCAGCAGCACCGCGTCCGGCCGGCGCGACTCCATGGGCAGCTCGTACTCGAGGATCGCCGAGTAGCGCTGGGCCAGGTCAACGCGAATCTCGGTCTGGAGTACTTCCGACTGGAGCCGCGGGATCGAGTCGTCCCAGGCCCGCACCTGCTCGGGTGAGGCGTCGGGGATGAACGCGCTCAGCCGCTCGCGGATGCTCCGGGGCGGGGTGCCGCAGAAGTCAGTGAGGCTGGAGTACCAGCCGGCAGGCGGGCGTTCGGACATGGCCGGGTCGATGGCCCTTGGCGGGAAGCCGAGCGGGACGAGGCCTCTGCGGCCATTCGACTGTTCGAATGGTCACGCAAAGATCTACCGCCGCCGCATGCTTGGCAAGCCGCACGGTTCAACTCACAGTACCAACTCCTCTGCCTCCTCGACGACCACTGTCGACCCCGCATGCAGGCGGTCAAGGAAGATGGCGACGTTCTCGCCCGCGCCGCTCGCGGCAGGGAACCGAACCGCCTCGTAGCCGGCCCGGCGGGCGGCACGGGCCACCTCCTGACAGGAAGCGAAGTCGTCACTCCGGACCTGCGCCGAACTCAGTCCCCACGCGTCCGCGATCCGCGTATCGGTCAGATCCAGCACGCGCTCCAACTCCACCCGAAGCCTGAGCATCGTTCGCGGAAGGAGGTCGGCAACATCCACCGCCAGCCGGTGGGCGCGTCGCCGGAGTTCACTTACCGCGGTCTCCTGCGAGAGCGACACGTACACCGCCCCGAACTCATCTTGCGGATTGAATCGTCCGCCTTCACGCGCGCTGGCCCGGAGCGTCGCCTCGGAGACCTCGGCGTACACCGGGTGGCACTGACGGAAAGCAACGACCGACAACTTGCTGCCGCCGGGGTCGCCGTCCGGCGGGAGCGAATGCATGCCGGCGCTTCTCACGCCATCAGGTGGTCATGCCGGAATTCAATGCCTGCAACGCGGCGGTGACTCGCTCGATGCGCCCACTCAGCAGGAGATCAATCGGCCGTTGATCCCCGAACGCACTCACCCTGGTGTCGAGCCAGCGCCGTGCCGCGTTCGTGCGCCGGAATGTGGCGCGGATCTCGCGCAACAATTCGTCCAGACTCTCCATCCGGCTCAGAAAGACGGGCGACGGCTCGCTCGTGCCCGTCCGCCAACGCTGCAACGTGCTCTCGTCCGCACGGAGGATGCTGGCGACCTGCTTGTACGTCAGCCCGAGAGACTTGTGCGCCTCATCCACCACCGGCAGGTGCGCGATTGTCGTGGCCATCACTGCTCCCATTGGTCGCTCCCTCCATGGTACTCACTTGCATATGCATACGCAAGCCACCCGCGGGTCGGATCGCTCTGGAATGTGATGCTCACTGGTCGAGATTGCGTCATCCCTTTCGCGCGAGCGGGGGCGTTGCCGCGCAGGGATGGATGGCACGGCCCCCAACGCCAACGCCCGCCACGAAGAGCGGCGGGCGTTCGAGACTACATGTGCATCCGGCAGACGATCCCAAGAATATGTATGGCTGGGCGCCGAGTCAATGAACCAGTTGTGGGGGCCGTGGCCGGTGCGGGATTCGAACCCGCACGCCCTTTCGAGCATGCATCGGGCCGAATTCAGCCCGCGTCACCGCCCACCCACCAATGCCCGCAGTTGACCCCCGTCAACCTCCTGATTCCGCACGAGCAGCTCCGTCACCTCGTCGAGCAGCTTCCGGTTGGCGCGGAGCTTGGCCAAAGCCGATGCATAGCTCAGGCTGAGCATTTCGTCTATCTGCTCCTCCTGCTTCGACGTCGGCGTACGCGTCCAATGGAGGGACTTGTCGCCGCCCAGCCCCGATTGACACACCAGCACGGTCGCCCACGACGTCGCGATGGCAAGGTCGCTGCTGGGGCTCGACCCGCCGGCGCCGAGCCCGACGTCGTCCGCACCATACACGATCTCCTCCGCCGCTCGGCCCGAGAGAATCGTCTCCACCTCCTCGATCACCTGCCGACGCGTCAAGGTCGAGCCCTCCCGCGGCAACGACGCGACGAACCCCAGCGATCCATCCATTCTCGGCACGATCGTCACGAAGGTCAGCTCGCTTCCCCCCCGCGATCCGAGCAGGCGGGCGGTCGTGTGCCCGCCCTCGTGCACCGCCACCCGGCGCATCTCCTCGGGCCCGAGCTGGGGCGCGCTGTCCGCTCGCCGGGGCCGCCCCGTCACCTCGGCCAGGAGATCCTCCTGCTCGATCGGGCGCGATTCTCGACGCGCCCGCCGGGCCGCGCCCCGGACGAAGAATTCGACGTCCGCGCCGGTCAGGCCCAACGTCAGCTCAGCCACCAGTCTCGGCGCGACATCCGGGCCGACGTCGTTGTCGGCCCGGTACGGCGCCAGATAGTGCTCGAAGATCTTTTCGAGCCCCTCGATGTTCGGCAGTGGAATCTGGATCGCTTGATCGAGGCGGCCGGCGCGCTTGAGCGCCGGGTCGACGTTGTCGGCGAAGTTGGTCGCCCCGATCACGATCACCGGGGAATCCGTTTCGAATCCCTGAATCTGTTCCAGGAGCGCGTTGATGACGTCGGTCTGATAGGACGCGTTGTGCCCGACGAGCCGCTCGCGATTGCCGATGCTGTCGATCTCGTCGATGAACAGAATCGACGGTGCGTACCGCCGCGCATCCGTGAAATCGCTGCGCATGGCCCGCAGGTGTGCATCGAGGGCGCCGGCCGACTGCCACCCGGTGGCGCTCGCATTCACGAACTTGATGCCCGACTCCTTGGCGATCGCGCGAGCCAGGCTGGTCTTTCCCGTCCCCGGCCGGCCGACGAGCAGGAACCCCCGATCGACGGAGCTCCACGGGATCTGGCCCGTCTGCGCCGAGCGAATGTCCGCAATGAGATCCTGGGCAATCCGTCCGGCCTCGCCAATCCCGTGCAATTCGCTCAGACTGGGCCCGGATTCCGCCGACACATTCTTCAGGCGGCGCAGCACGCGGTCGCGGAGATGCACCAGCGCTTCGTCCGGGCCCCACCCTCGGCGTCGCGGAGCGTGAAAGTCCGCCGGAATCAGGTACCGCGTCCAATCCGCTCCCGACCCCTCCCACCCGGGAGACGGTTTCACTCCCATGACGCGTTCGAAGACTCGCGCGAAGATCCGCCGATCGATCCGGGGAGTCTCAGCACCGCATCGATGAGCTGGAACAGCGGCTGCGGCACGTCGCTCACGCGGGCGGCACCGATCAGGACGGCGGCGTCGCGGATGCCCAGTTCGTGCGCGGTGCGTTCGACGTCGACGATGGTCCGGTAGGCGTGAAGCGAGATGAAGTACGTGGCCGTGCCCGTGCCCACGTCGAATTGACACTTGCCGTCGTCGCCCGGAACGGCCACGGCCCTGACCTGCCGTCGTGCCGCGACCTCCGGATCGGCGTGCGCGATCAGGGACCCGACGAATTCCTCCACGAATGGAATGTCCGATTCGATGACGATCGCCGGGGACGTCATCTGAACCAGCCGTGCCAGTCCTTTGATCGGATTGTCGGTGGCGGTCTCGGCGTTGAAGTGCTGCAGCAGCACGCTGCCGCCGTCGAGCCTGCGTACCGCGTCCTCCAACAGCGCGCCGACCACGGCCTCGGTTACCTCCTTGTCCGTCTGGACCGGCGGTTCGGCGCCGACCTCGCCCCGCCACGCCGCGAGAAAGGCCTGCTCATCGACGTTCGCCGGCGCCGACCCGGTCTGCTCATCCAAGTCGTCGTCGTCCGGCGTCTCCGCGTGAGCGGTGGGCGGTTCCCATTCCGGCCGCAGTTTCGGGTACGTGGGCGCCTGTACGCCAACCAGCTCGGTGACCGGCTGGTCATCGACCATCTCCACCGCTCCTTCGCTCGTCACGGCGAAGACCGCGGCCCATCGATGGACGCCGTAGACGACCGCGGCGCTGAACAGAAACCGTGCGCCCTGTTCGGTGGTGTTGGTCCGGAGCGGGCCGACGCCGGCCCGCGCCGCCTGCAGATTCTCCCACACCGGCTTCGCCTGCGCGTCGCCGCCCGCCGCGGCGGAGCGCAGGATGGTTTCGTCGGCGAAGTCGGTGGCCGTCAACTCGTCGTCCGACTCGATGATGCGGAACGGCTCGTCGTTCGCGCGCAGGAAGTAGCAGAAGAACCGCAGGTAGTCGGCCGCCGACGCCGCAGTTAGGGAGAGCCCCTCCGCGTCATTGACGTAATAGATGGCGTCCGAGTTGCCGTCCAGCCACCAGGTGGCATCATTGCCGTCGAGAACGAACACGCGGGCGTCCGTGCCGGCGCGGCGAAGCCCCAGCTCGATGATGCGATGGTGTTGATAGAAGGGGAGCGCGGTCCATCGCGCGCTGACCACCGTCGTCTCGTCGAACAGCGCGAGGAATGCGGTGCGCAGGCGGTCGTGGGCCGCGGCCGCGGCAGGGCTCGGGCACTTCTCCCAGCGGGTCCAGAGATCGGTGGACTTTTCGGGCATGGTCGTGGGAAGTAGGGGTTACGGTCCAACCGACGCTTACATGTCCCGGTCGGCGCTCGCTGGCGCCGGTTGGCCGTTGACAGTTCGCCGCGTGAACAACAGAACCGCGAAGCCCAGGTCGAACTCCGCCCGGCTTACCTCCATCTCGAGCAACTGGAGGGGTCACGCCAGCCCCCTTACCGCTTGGACCAACATGGAGTACAGCGGCGTCCGGGACAAGGACGTGCGTCTATGGCCGGGACACTGCAGCCGTTGAGTCGCCGGCCCGCCAGCATTTACACTTTGGGCGTTCGGACGTACAATGGACGTCGACGCGATGACCGGCGTCGACCGCCAGACTAGCCAACGGAGAGAGGTCTTTGATCATCCGACAGGTGTTCAAGGAGCGGCGCCTGCTGATCGGCGGAGCAGTGATCGCTCTCGGAGCTGGCGTGAGCGCCCAGCTCCCGGAAGTGTTCCACTCGCACGCCGACTCGCTGCACTGGGCTGGGATCATTCTCTTTGCGTTGGGCACGCTGCTGTCGGCGTATACATTTCTCGATCTCTCGTTCTCCGACGCGCGCTTCTACAACGTTTGGGACCAGCGCCTTGTGAACAAGGCCCTGCGGAGCGCCTCGCCCACATCGACGGTGCGCGCGCTACAGACGTCCTTTCCGAACGCGGCAGAGCTGGTGCCGTTGCTCAAGGAGTTGCTGACGTCGGGCGAGAAGCAGTTCAAGATTCACGTGCTGCTGGCCAATCCCTATACCGCGGGTGGCCAGTCGGTCATCGAAGCGCGCATGCGACTCCGCGACCAGGACTTCCCGGATCATCTCCGAGAGATCGAGGGCCAGCTCCATCAGCTCGTCGCCATGAAGCGTGCCGTCGACGACCACTGGGCCGACAAATCCGCGCCTTGACCCCGGGCGAGGTAGGGTTCATCCTAGCAGCCTGTCGGACTTGAGGTTTTCGAGACGCGCAACATGCTGATATTGTTACGTTTCCTGTTTCTCCGAAAAGACGAAGAACCCAATGATATCAATGGGTGTATCGTTAAGTCCGACAGGCTCCTAGTACCGCGAGTCATTCACATCGCGGGGTAAAGCCTCTTCAGTTTGATGCGGGCATCCGTTGTCGTGAAGTGCCAGTCGGCTTTTGCGTGCTTTTTATTACGGCCGTCCTGCCAGGCAGCGACCTCCGCGGTCAGGCTTTGCTTGTCGGGGATACGTCGATCCAGGCATTGTCCGGATAAGACGCTGAGTTCGGATTCAGCCATGTCCAGCCAACTGCCGTGCTTGGGCGTGAAGTGCCACTCGAAGCGCTCGACCAAGCGACGGGCTTCTTGTGGCGCAAACGCTTCGTACAGCGACGCTGGCCTGTGGGTGTTGAGATTGTCCTGCACCAACACGATCTTGTCCGCCGCGGAGAAGTGGGTGTCCGACAACTCCTTGAGAACCTGTGCGTAATCCAACGCGGTGTGACGATCCGTCACTTTGACATGCCGCCAGCCCTCAAGGGGCGCGAACATCATGAAGATATTTGCCGTGCCGTGACGTTCATATTCGTAATCCACCCGAGCCGGCCGTCCCGGCTTTGCCGCGATCGGCACACGCGTCTCGGCGACCAATTGCTTCGACGTTTCGTCCAGGCAAACCACCGGGCGGGCAGGATCGTGCGGTCTTTGATAAACTTCCAGCACGTCTTCCATGGCGGCTACGAACGCTGCGTTGGCGTCTGGCGGAATAACCCACTGCTTTTGCTGATGGGGCTTGAGAAGGTTTTTTTTAGCGTTCGCCCGATTGTGTTATCGCTGGCCCGGTCGACGATTTTCAGTTCCACCACCTGCTCTTCCAGCAACTGCAGGGTCCATCGGGATCGGCCCTTCGGCGGCTCGCTGCAGGCCAGGGCGATGAGTTTCGCTTCGGCTGCGCCGTCGAAAATGCGCCGCCTGGCCGAGCGGGGCGAATATTTGTAGGCCAACGCGGCCTCCAGCCCCTCCTCCACCAGCCGCTGGCGGGTCCGGTAGACGGTATCGGTGCTGGTATCCAAGGCATCGGCGATCAGGCTATCGCTCCATCCCTCGCCGGCCTCGGAAATGTCGGCCTTCAACAGCATGCGGGCCTTCAGCAGCTTGCGTGCCGGATGTTTGCCGTTCCCGACGAGTGCGGCGAGAAGGTCGCGCTCATCGCGGCTCAGTCTGACGTTATATTTCTTTACGGAAGGCTCTATCAGGGTCACGAATCGGCTCCATCGTTACCTCGACATCGATTCGGAGATTGGCCGCAGTGTCAATGACGCAGCCCACTGGTACTGTCATTCGGCATGGAATAAGGACCCCGTTTTCGGGGTGATCGGCATCCAATCGGGACCCCGGGGATAAGGGTCCACACAGGCCTCCTGATCTTTTAGGAGGCCGAGTTCGAGATGCTGATTGTGGAGACGATAGCCAAAATTCGTCTGGCGTATTTTTCGCGAAAGATGACGATCAAGGCGATCTGCCGCGACTTTGCGTGTTTCGCGCAAAGTGGTTCGGAAGGTCATCCGATCGCAGGCGACGGAGTTCCGCTATGAGCGGGACGTCCAACCCCAGCCGAAGATCGGGCCTTGGCGCGATCGGCTTGATTCATTGCTTTTGGAGAATGACGGCAAGCCGGCGCGCGAGCGGTTGACGCTCATTCGGGTCTTCGAGGAGTTGCGGGCGCTCGGCTATGAGGGCGGTTATGACGCGGTTCGCCGCTATGCCCGGACCTGGAGCAAGGCAGCGCGCGAGCGAGACGGCGAACGCCTATGTGCCGCTGACGTTCGCGCCGGGCGAGGCCTATCAGTTCGACTGGAGCCACGAGATCGTCGTGATGGACGGGGTGACGACGACCGTGAAGGTCGCGCACGTCCGTCTTTGCCACAGCCGCATGATGCTCGCGCGCGCCTATCCGCGTGAGACGCAGGAGATGGTTTTCGACGCCCACGAGCGGGCGTTCGCGTTCTTCAGGGGCGCCTGCTCGCGCGGCATCTACGACAACATGAAGACGGCGGTGGAGACGATCTTCGTCGGCAAGGATCGGCAATACAATCGCCGCTTCCTCCAGATGTGCTCGCACCATCTTGTCGAGCCTGTCGCCTGCACGCCAGCGTCGGGCTGGGAGAAGGGTCAGGTCGAGAACCAGGTCGGCCTCGTGCGCGAGCGCTTCTTCACGCCGCGCTTGCGCGTCAAGAGCTATGACGAGCTGAACGCCTGGCTGATGGACAAATGCATCGCCTGGGCCAAGGCGCATCCCCATCCCGAACAGCCCGACAGGACGATCTGGGAGGTCTTCGAGGAAGAGCGTCCCAAGCTCATTCCCTATCGCGGCCGCTTCGACGGATTCCATGCCTTGCCGGCCTCGGTGTCGAAGACCTGCCTGGTGCGGTTCGACAACAACAAATACTCGGTGAGCGCCAGCGCGGTCGGCCGCCCGGTCGAAATCCACGCCTACGCCGATCGCGTCGTGATCCGCCAGGACGGGCGCATCGTGGCGGAGCATCCACGCCGCTACGGTCGCGGCGAGACGATCTACGATCCTTGGCATTACGTGCCGGTTCTGGCGCGCAAGCCGGGCGCTCTGCGCAACGGCGCGCCGTTCAAGGACTGGGTGCTGCCGACGGCGCTCGATCGCGTGCGGCGCAAGCTTGCCGGCTCCGACGACGGCGACCGGCAGATGGTCAAAGCTTTCCTCGGACTATCCGAGGATCCTCGCCGCCGTGCTCACCGATGGATTGCTTGCGGTGGAGGCCGCCTGCCTTCAGGCGCTGTCCGAGGGCGTCCATTCGGCCGACGTGATCCTCAACATCCTCGCGCGTCAGCGCGATCCCGGACCGCCGATGACGATCATGACGCCCGACGCTTTGCAGCTCCGCCACGCGCCGATCGCCGACTGCGCCCGATACGATCAACTCAGGAGCGCCTGACCATGGAAAGAACCGAAGTCCTCGACATGATGGGCAGCCTCAAGCTCTACGGGATGAGGAGCGCCTACGACGAGACGCTGGCCACGGCGATCAAGCGCAAGCACGAGCCGCAGCGCTTCGTCGGCGATCTCCTGAAAGCCGAGATCTCGGAGAAGCAGGCGCGCTCGATCAAATACCAGCTCACCGTCGCCAAGCTGCCGCTGGCCAAGGACGTCGACGACTTCGCGTTCAAGAACACGCCGATCAACGAGGCTCTCGTGCGCGACCTCGCCGCCGGCGGCTTCATCGCCCAGCAGCGCAATGTCGTCCTGGTCGGGGGAACCGGCACCGGCAAGACGCATCTGGCCATCGCCATCGCGCGAAGCTGCATCCGCGCCGGATCGCGCGGGCGCTTCTTCACCACCGTCGATCTCGTCAATCAGCTCGAGGCTCAAGCGCGCGCTGGCCGCCAGGGACGGCTCGCCGATTATCTCACCCGCCTCGACTTCGTCATCCTCGACGAACTCGGCTATCTCCCCTTCGCCCAGGCCGGCGGCCAGTTGCTGTTCCATCTCATCAGCCGTCTCTATGAGCGCACCTCGATCATCGTCACGACCAATCTCGCCTTCGGCGAATGGCCGAGCGTCTTCGGCGATCCGAAAATGACGACCGCGCTGCTCGACCGCCTCACCCATCACTGCGACATCGTCGAGACCGGCAACGAAAGCTGGCGCTTCAAGAACCGCGCCTGAGATGCCCCGCGCCAACCCGGTTTCGTGACGTAACGATTGGGAGTGGCCCCATGCCGCGCAAGCCGATCGGCGAGAAAGCCATGACCGACGCCGAGCGCCAGGCCCGTTACCGCGTCGCGCGCGCGGCCGATGCGCCGGTGATCCGCACCCGTCGCCCGGCCGACCATCGCAGCCGCGCCCGGCGTTGGCAGGACGCCGTCGCCCAGCTCAGCGAGCTGCAAGCGCAGTATGCCGATTGGCTCGAAGCGCTGCCGGCCAACCAACACGACAGCGCGCTGGCCGAGGCCCTCCAGGCTATCTGCGAACTCGATCTCTCCGAACTCGAGAGCGTGGCGCCCCCACGCGGCTTCGGACGCGACTGACCTTCCAGCGACGAACGCTCAAGACAAGCCAACGTGTCGCTCCGAGCGGTTCCCAGACGCCTGGCCTCACCACCGGCGCTACCCCGCCCGCGGTTCATCCCCGGGGGCCCACAGGTACCCCCCGCGCTACGCTCCGCCAGCCGCGCGGAGGGCGCGTCGCTACGCGCGGGTCCCCCCTATGGACTCCGGGGATGAACCGCTCCCGATGATCAAGAGGGGTCCTTTTTCCATGCCGATGGGGGGTCCCTTTTCGACGCCGATTGACACCCTCGGCCACAAGGCTTGCCGAGAAAACCTCTCCGTTCTCTACACCCGCATACCCCGGCTCTTCGCCGATCTCGCCATCGCCCACGGCGACGCGCGCTACGCCCGGCTCCTGCGCTCCCTGGCCCGCGTCAAGCTGCTCATCCTTGATGACTGGGGTCCGGAGGCGCTCACGCCCGACCAGGCGCGCGATCTGCTGGAGATCGTCGAGGATCGTTACGACAAGGGCTCGCTCATCATCACCAGCCAGGTTCCGGTGCACCGCTGGCATGACCTGATCGGCGTTCCCACGCTCGCCGACGCCATCCTCGACCGCGTCATTCACAACGCCTATCGCATCGAGCTGGCCGGCGAGAGCTTGCGCAAGCGGCATTCAACACCATGAAATCGACGCGCGCTCGAAGGCCGGCTCGCCCGACCCCCGGGGCGACAAGGCGGTGGATAACGGCGGGCTCCGCTACCGCGCAATGGAAAGCGCGCTTCGCCCGCCGTTGCCCACCGCCACCCGGGCCGACCCTCACGAACCGAAACTTCTTCTCATTGTGCGGAGGCCCAAAACCATGCCCGCTTGACCAATCCGGTCAAGCAAAACATCATCACTTCGATCCGCGGAAGCAAACGCCAGGTGGCCGACATCAAATCGGAACCCCGGCCGGCTTCAAATCGGAATCGGTGGCCGGCTTCCTATTGGAATGCGTGGCCGGCTTCGTCGGAATCCGCAGCCGTGAATGTCCGTCGCCGGCGTGGCCGGTCCACAAGCTCGGGCGACGCCGCCGGTGGCGCTGAAACCAGCGTCGGCCTACGACCTTCCTCGTTTTCAGCGCCACCGGCGGAAAGGATCGCGGCGGCTGTCGTGCGCGGCATGACCATGTCGATGTTTCACCTGACGACCTCAAGGGTAAACTTCCGGAGGGTCGATATCTCATCGTCATTGGCATGGAGGGGGCAAAAGTCGCGGCGAGCGCTGGCTTGGGGTTTGGCGGTAGGTGCGGCCAAACGACTCATGGGGGCTGTCAAGGATTCCCGAATTGGCGGTTTTCTGACTCGATGGGGGAATGTCGCCGCCGCCGGACATCGACGCGCTTTCGCCGACCGAGCTGAGGAGCTTGGTGTTCCAGCTTTTGGAGGAGCAGGCGGAATTTCGGCGAACGATTGGTGCGCTGCGTGACGAGATCGCGCGACTGAAAGGCGGGCCTGGACGTCCGGACGTCAAGGCGAACGTCAAGCCGAGCGGCATGGAAAGGGCGAGCGAGGCGCAACCGGCGGACCCGTCTGGCGAGCGCCGGCGGCGCGGCGGCACGCGCGCGAAGCTGACCATTGATGAGGAGCGCAAGCTCGAGGCCGATGCGCCGCCCGGCTCGCGTTTCAAAGGCTACGCGAGCTTCCTGGTTCAGGATCTGATGATCCGCCCGTTTGTCACCGACTTTCACCGGGAACGCTGGCAGACCCCGGACGGCAAGACGGTGACGGCCCCCTTGCCGCCGGGCGTCGATGGTCATTTCGGACCTGAACTGCGCCGCTTCGTGCTCGCCCAATATCATCAGGGACAGGTCACGGCGGCGCGACTGGTCACGCTGCTGCGCGGATTCGGCATCGTCATCTCCAAGCGGCAGGTCGTTCGCCTGCTGATCGCCGGCAAGCAGAGCTTCCTCGACGAAGCCCGCGGCGTGTTGCGGGCCGGCTTGACCAACGCGGCCTGGATCACGGTCGACGACACCGGGGCGCGCCACAAGGCCAAGAACGGCTTCTGCACCCAGATCGGCAACGCCCAGTTCGCCTGGTTCGGGACCACCGGTTCGAAAAGCCGTCTCAACTTCCTCGAACTGTTGCGCGCCGGGCACGGCGATTACGTCATCAATGACGAAGCCCTGGCCTATATGCGCGCCCGCGCCCTCGCCGGACCCGTCATCGCCCGCCTGAGCGAGCATGAGAATCGCGTCTTCGCCGATCGGGCGGCCTGGAACGCTCATCTGGAGCGGCTCGGCGTCGCCGCCCTGAAGGTCCATCCCGATCCCGTGCTGATCGCCACCGAAGGCGCTCTGTGGGGCAGCGTCAAGGCGCATGGCTTGCTCGCCGACACCGTGGTCATCAGCGACGACGCCGGCCAGTTCAATGTCGGCCCGCATGGCCTGTGCTGGGTTCATGCCGAACGACTGGTCCACAAACTCGACACCTTCACCGACGCCCAACGCGCCGCGCAGAGCCGCATCCGCGGCCTCATCTGGCCGTTCTACCGCAGTCTCAAAGCCTGGCGACGCCATCCATCCCCGGCGCGCAAGGCGACCCTGTCGGCGCGGTTCGATCGCATCTTCGGCCAAAAGACCGGCTTCGCCACCCTCGACCGTTTGCTCAAGCGCCTGCGCGCCAACAAGAGCGAATTGCTCAGGGTGCTCGAAAGGCCCGAGATCCCACTCAACACCAACGGCTCCGAGAACGACATTCGTTGCCAGGTCACCAAGCGAAAGATCAGCGGCGGAACCCGCAGCGACGCCGGCCGCGACTGCCGCGACGCCTTCCTCGGCCTCAGCAAGACCTGCGCCAAGCTCGGAATCGCCTTCTGGGACTACCTCGGCGCACGCCTCGCCATCCCAGGCTGCCAGGAAATCCCCGCCCTCGCCGAAATCGTCAGCGCGCGCGCCCCAAGACCACCCTAATCGCCGCGACTTTTGCCCCTGTTGCGTCCTTTTGCTCTAACCCTTTGAAAAAACTCAAAACGGCAATGGGCAAGGCTTGTAACGAGTTGGCATGGACGTGTGGTCGGCGCCGCATCCGCTTGGGGTCGGTAGAGTCGAGGAAGGGCGCGGTAGCTTGAGGCATGGCCAATCGCCCCGTTTCCCTTCCCCGCTCATCAAACCGGACGTGCGGATTTCCCGCATCCGGCTTTCCGACTGGCTTCATGACGAGGCTTTCGGCGCGGGGTTGGGATGGTGTTTCCAGAGCGAGACCACTTCCAGTTCGCTGTAAATGGCCGAACGGGAGAAGTTTCGCGCGCCCCGGTTTTGCATCTTGTGCCTCCTGGCGAGGAAAGCGCGCACATGGTCGACGACGTAGTGATCGACGTCCCGATACCCCCTGGCGAGGCTGCCGTAGCCGAAGTACGCCGACCAGCCGAGCAGGAGCCTGTTCAGCTTTTGGCGGGTTTTCGGCCACGGGGCCACGTTCGAGGGCCTCAGCATTTCGCCGATCTTGGCCTTGATCCGATGCACGCTCTTCTTCGATGGACTTGCGCCCGAGTATAGGCGTCCGTCCTTGGTGCGGTGATGCGGGCCGAACGTATAGCCGAGAAAATCGAAGCGCTCTTTCCGGGCGTCCCTCAGCGAGGTTTTCGCCTCGTTGAGCGTGAGCCCGAGCTTGGCCATCGTCGCCTTCGTCCACGCCAGCGCCTCGCCCGCAATGCCGCGGGAGAGGATGACGAAGTCGTCGGCGTAAGCGACGACATGGGCTTTGAACGCTTCGCCGCGTCCGGTGAGCCGCCAATGTTTCACGAACCGGTGCATGTAAATATTCGCCAGCAAGGGTGAGACGGCGCCCTGCGGAATGCCGCGCCGCTTGTCCCGCGCCTCGGTCGTGCGCGTCTTCCGTCCTCGATCGTCGGTTTCTTCCACGGGGCAATCCAGCCACATCTTGATCAGATGCAGCACGCGCCGATCGACGATCCGGCGCGCTACCGACTTCAACAGCTCGGTATGGGGAATGCTCCCGAACGAAGACACCACAGACTACCCATTCCCAAGACCTTCCGACTTCAGTGGTCATCACCCGCAGGCGGCATCCCTTCCAAGGATGCCGCCTCGCCGTGATCAACGGCCTGACGCGGCGCGGCGTGCCGTTGTTGTTGGTGGTGCTGCCCGACGGCAGCCGATCCCTCATTCCGTCAGCCTGGACGGACTGGTTGGGGAGCTGCGGCATCGACGCGCCGGGAGAGGTTAAGGACGGCGAGGACCTTTGCGCAGTGGGTGATTTGATCAAGGCGCGCGCCGTCATCGACGCTCTTCTCAGCCGACTCGCCGAGTCGGCCCCCGGAGAGGAGGGCGACCATGCAGTTGGAGTTGGCGTTTCTCGAACGGCCCGCGGCGCCGGCGGCCCGGATGGAGGGGCCCTGGGATCAGATCGATCCGCAGGCCCAGATCGCAGCGCTGGACATCCTCTCGCGTCTCATCGCGCAGATGCTCGCGGCCGGCTCAGCGCTGGAGACAAGTGATGAGTGACATCCAGAAGATCACCTCCAGTCACCTTGCCCGCGTGGCCGTCGTCTATCTGCGCCAGTCCAGCTCCGCCCAGGTTGAGCACAACCGCGAGTCGACCGATCGACAGTACGCCTTGGCGCATAAGGCCAGTGAGCTTGGGTGGCCGACCGATCGGGTTGTCGTCATCGACGAGGACCTCGGTCTGACCGGCTCCGGCGCAGTCGCGCGATCAGGCTTCGCGCGGCTGACCGCCGAGGTCGCCCTTGGACACGTCGGTCTGGTGTTGGGCCTGGAGGTGTCCAGATTGGCCCGCAACAATGCCGACTGGTATCGGCTCATCGACCTGTGCGGCCTGTCCGACACGTTGATCGGCGATGCGGATGGGGTCTATCACCCGGCGCTGTTCAACGACCGGCTCCTGCTCGGGTTGAAGGGCACCATGAGCGAGGCGGAGCTCTACGTCCTGCGCGCCCGGCTCAACGGCGGCATCCGCAACAAGGCGGCGCGTGGCGAGCTTCGGCGCGGCCTGCCGGTCGGCTTTGTCTGGGGCGAGGCCGACGGCGAAGTCCGCTTCCACCCCGATGAAGCCGTGCGCTCAACGATCGCCTCGGTCTTCACGCGATTCGCCGAGACCGGTTCGGCGCGGCGTGTGTGGCTGTGGTTCCGATCGGAGGGCCTTCGCCTGCCGCTGCGGATGCATCAGCGGAGCGAGATCCGCTGGGTGGAGGCCAGCTACACCGCCATCCACCACATGTTGAGCAACCCGGTCTATGCGGGCGCATACGCCTACGGCAAGACGCGCCGGGAGGTAACGCTCGACGCCTCTGGCCGGCGCAAGAAACGCATGCGACACTTACCCCAGTCTGAGTGGCAAGTGCTGATCAAGGAGCACCATGAAGGCTTCATCGATTGGCCAACGTACGAGGCCAACCAAGCCCGGCTCGCCGCCAACACCCGCCCTGGGCCGCACAAGGTGGGCGGCGCCGTGAGAGAGGGCTCGGCGCTCCTGCAGGGCCTGGCCAGCTGCGGCCACTGCGGCCGGCGTTTGAAGACGCACTACAGCGGACGCAACACCACCCCTGGATACCATTGCGCGGGTAAGACCATTGTCGAGGGCCGCGGCTGTTATTGTCTCAACGTGGGCGGCGTGCAGATCGACGAGGCGATCGCAAAGACTTTCCTCGCCGCGCTGGAGCCAGCCAAGCTCGCCGCCACCATCGCCGCCGCGGAGCGCCTCGAGGCCGACAGCGAAGCGGCGCTCAAGCAATGGCGGCTGGGCGTCGAACGCGCGAGCTATGAAGCCAGCCGCGCCGAGCGTCGTTACATGGCGGTCGACCCGGACAACCGGCTCGTCGCCCGTGGGCTCGAGCGCGAGTGGGAGCAGCGCCTGGCGGACCTTGAGGCTGCGAAGGATGAACTCGCCCGCCGCCTGGAGCAACGCCCCCGCGTCCTCGGCCAGGAGGAGCGTGATCGCCTGCTCGCCCTCGGGGCCGACCTCGCCACTGTCTGGGATGCGCCGACGACCACACCGCGCGACCGCAAGGAGCTTTTGCGAGCCCTCATCGAGGAGGTGATCCTCTCGGTTGACCGTGACAAGTCGGCGGCCCACCTCACTCTGCGCTGGAAGGGTGGCGCGTTGACCGATCTCGACGTGCCGCTGCCTCGCTCGAGACCCGCAACAGTTCGAACTGATGAAGAGACCCTGGACCTCGTGCGCCGGCTGGCGGCCCTCTATCCGGACACGGTGATCGCCGGCATTCTCAATCGCCAGGGGCGGACGACCGCCCGCGGCCATCGCTTCGAGGCCAATCGGGTCGCCAGTTTGCGTACCCATTGGCGCATCCCGTGTTTCCAGCCCAAGCCGGAGGTCGCCGAAGGAGAGATCATGACGGTTGCGGCGGCCGCGGCGGCGCTCAACGTCGCGCCATCGACCCTGCATCGCTGGCTCAATGACGGCCTTATACCCGGTGAGCAGGTGACCCCGGGGGCGCCCTGGCGCATCCGCATGACCGATGAGCTCAAAGCGAAGTTCACCGAGGCGGCCGGCGACGGCTTCATCACCATGCAGGAGGCCACCCGCGCGCTCGGCGTGACGCGCCAGACCGTCTTGCAGCGTGTAAAGCGCGGAGAGATCGAAGCGGCTCACGTCACCAAAGGCGGCAAAAGAGGATTACGGATCAAAGTGATAGAGCGCCAACCCACCCTCTTCAGCCGCATCTAATAAACCTGGGGGCAGTATGAAGCGGCATCCAAATACTTCGACAGATCGGCGTCCACCACGTCCGGATGCCCCGACAGGAGATGCCGGTGCACTCGGCTGACCGCATCGCCCGCGCTCCGCTTGGGGCGGTAGCCATGGGCGCTGTCCTCGAAATCCGCCTCGAAGATCGGCTCCAGCACCAGTTTGGCGGCGGTCTGCGCCACCCGGTCCCGAATCGTGGGAATGCCGAGCGGACGTTCGCCGCCGCCGGGCTTCGGGATCGTCACCCGTCGCACCGCCTGTGGCCGGTAGGTCCTCGAGACCAGATCCTCGCGCAGCCCGGCAAGCCACTTCTCGACGCCCGCCGCCTCGATCTGTTCGAAGTCGATCCCGTCCACGCCCGGCGCGCCCGCGTTGTCACGGGCCAGCGCATAGGCGTGTTCGAGAATGTCGGCTCGGCAAATCTTGTCGTAGAGCAGGTAGAAGCGGTAGTCGGGCTCCGCCTTCGCCTTGCCATAAAGCTTTCTCTGCAAGCTCCGGATTTTGTCGGGCGTCGCCAGACTCATCGTCAATCACCCTCCTTTAGCTCGCGTCGAAAGCGCGCCAGAAGTCAGGGGCCTTGGCTCCGCCGGAATTACCCGGCCTCGACGCTACTACGCCCCTGTCCGACTCCCGCTCGGGCCGCCACCCCAAGGATGACGTCGAAGCCGAAGCTTCGCCTTCGCGGGTCTCCCCCGATTACCCGCACCACCTTATCCAACGTGCCGTGCTCACTACCCCGGCGAACCGAAAGGGTGCATGTGTCGATGCCTTCCCCCTTCGCTCAGGCCTTCCCCGGTAATCCGGCGGGTCGGCGTTCGCATCTCGACTTTCGAGGCCTGCTCAAGCTGCACTCGCGTTACGGCCCGCTGGCTTGCTCAGCCGCCCAAGGCGGCCCCCGGACTTGATCCGGGGGCTTCGATCCCACCAGTCGCCCAGCAAAATCGCTCGTCAGCTACCAGGGCTATCGACAACTCCCTGTGTGGAACCTTCCTCCACTGGCGATGCGCGCCGTCGGGGCGCACGGATTACAGTGACAGTCTATGAGACGCCCATTCGTCGCCGCTAACCCGCCCGCGCCTCGAGCGCCTCCCTGATCTCGTCGAGCACTTTCGGGTCCTCGATCGTCGCCGGCGTCGCCCAAGGATCATGGTCGGCGATCTTCTTCATCGTGCCGCGCAAGATTTTGCCGGAGCGGGTCTTCGGCAGGCGGGCGACGACGAGGGCCATCTTGAATGCGGCGACCGGGCCGATCTTGTCGCGCACCAGCTTGACGACCTCCTTCTCGATCTCCTCGTGCGGCCGGTTGACGCCGCTCTTCAGCACGATGAATCCGCAGGGCTGCTCGCCCTTGATCTCGTCCTTGACGCCGAGCACCGCGCATTCGGCAACGTCCGGATGGGCGGCGATGACCTCCTCCATGCCGCCGGTCGAGAGGCGGTGACCGGCGACGTTGATGATGTCGTCGGTGCGGCCCATGATGTACAAATAGCCGTCCTCGTCGACATATCCGGCGTCGGCGGTCTTGTAATAGCCAGGGAACTCCTTGAGGTAGCTGTCGCGCATCCGCTCGTCCTGCCGGTAGAGGGTCGGCAGGCAGCCGGGCGGGAGCGGCAGCCTGACCACGATCGAGCCCATCGTTCCTGCAGCCACGGGATGGGAGCCCTCGTCCACCACAACCACGTCCCAGCCCGGCATCGGCACCGTCGGGGAGCCGAGCTTGATCGGCAGGATGCCAAGGCCGACCGGATTGGCGGCGATCGGCCAGCCGGTCTCCGTCTGCCACCAGTGATCGATCACCGGCACGCCGAGGACCTTCTCGGCCCAGGCGACCGTGTCGGGGTCGGCCCGCTCGCCGGCCAGGAACAGGGTGTGCATCGACGAGATGTCGTAGTCCTTGAGCAGCGCGGCCTGCGGGTCCTCCTTGCGCACGGCGCGGAAGGCGGTCGGCGCGGTGAAGAAGGCGGCGACCTTGTAGTCCTGGATCACCCGCCAGAAGGCCCCGGCGTCCGGCGTGCCGATCGGCTTGCCTTCATAAAGGACGGTGGCGCAGCCGTGCAGCAGCGGCGCGTAGACGATGTAGGAATGGCCGACCACCCAGCCGATGTCCGAAGCGGCCCAGTACGTATCGCCGGGCTTGACGTTGTAGATCGCCGACATCGACCACTTGAGCGCGACGAGATAGCCGCCGATGTCGCGCACCACGCCTTTCGGCACGCCCGTCGTGCCGGAGGTGTAGAGGATGTAGAGCGGGTCGGTGGCGGCGAGGTCGGCGCAGTCCACCCGCTTGCCGGCGGCCTTGGCGGCGTCGACCAGCGTCTTCCAGTCGCGGTCGCGCGCGCCCATCCGCGCCTCGATCTGCGGCCTCTGGAAGACGATGCAGGTCTCCGGCTTGTGCTTGGAGAGACCGATCGCCAAATCGAGCAGAGGCTTGTATTCCACGATGCGGCCGGGCTCGACGCCGCAACTCGCGGTCAGGATGGCCTTCGGCTCGGCGTCATCGATGCGGGTGGCGAGCTCCTTGGCGGCGAATCCGCCAAACACCACCGAATGCACCGCGCCGATGCGCGCGCAGGCGAGCATCGCCACGATCGCCTCGGGGATCATCGGCATGTAGATCAGGACGCGGTCGCCCGCCCTCACGCCGAAGTCCTCCAGCACGGCGGCGAGCCTCGCCGTCTCGTCGAGGAGCTCGCGGTAGCTGAGGGTCCGCTTCGTTCCGGTGACGGGGCTGTCGTAGTGGACCGCCGGTTGGTCCGCGCGGCCTCCCTCCACATGGCGGTCGAGCGCGTTGTAGCAGGCGTTGACGCGGGCGTCTGGGAACCAGCGGCCGTAGACGCCTGCGTCCGCGTCGAAGATCCGCTCCGGCGCCCGGATCCAGGAGATCTCCTCCGCGGCTTTCGCCCAAAACGCTTGCGGATCGGCGCGCCACTGGTCATAGGTCTGCCTGTAACCGCTCATTCGTTTCGCTCCCTTGGCCCCGCGATGCGGGCAGGCTGGAGTTTTCGCGCCCCGCGCGCGTGAACGCAACGGCGGCGCGCTAAAACTATCGGCCAATGGCCGATTCTTCGACCTGGAGCCTCTGCCGGACGATGTCGGGCGAAATGGAGTTCTATCTCGTCGCCATCCCAGCGGTGATCATTCTCGGCCTGTCGAAAGGCGGATTCACCGGTCTGAGCTCGCTCGCCATGCCGATGCTGTCACTGGTGATCTCGCCGGTCAAGGCGGCTGCGATCGTTCTTCCCGTGCTCATCGTGCAGGACTGGGTCAGCGTCTGGGCCTTCCGACGCGACTTCTCGCCGCGCAACCTCGTCATCCTCATCCCCTCGGCGATAGTCGGCGTCGCCGCAGGCTGGCTGCTCGCCGCGCGGGTCAGCGAGGATGCGGTGAGGCTCGCGGTCGGAATCATCTCGATCGCCTTTGTCGCCTACATGCTGGCGCGCGACCGGCTCGGCCGCGCGCCTGTCGAGACGCCGGGCCTCCCGGGCGGGCTGCTGTGGGGGTCGCTCGCCGGCTTCACCAGCTTCATCAGCCACGCCGGGGCGCCGCCGTTCCAGGTCTATGTCATGCCGCAGAACCTGAAGCCGCGGGTCTTCGCGGGGACGGCGACGATGTTCTTCGCTGCGGTCAACCTGATCAAGGTCCCCCCCTATTTCCTGCTCGGCCAGTTCAGCCGCGACAATCTCACGGTCTCCGCCGGCCTCATTCCGGTCGCCATTCTTTCCACTTTCGCCGGCGTCTGGATCGTTCGCCGGGTGTCGACCGACCGGTTCTACGCCATTATCCTGATCATAACGTTCGTGATCGGCGCCAAGCTGACCTACGACGCCGTCCAGGCCCTCCTCGCATGACGCGGATGCCGCCGGACCGAACTGCGCGACGCGTCCCAGACCCAATCCGCAAGGGACGGATCGCCGCCCAGCTCCCGTCCTTCGCCGCGATCGGGCTCGTCGGCTACGTCATCGACGCCGCCATCACCTATGCGGGGGCGAAATATGTCGGCCTCTCGCCCGAACTTGCCCGGCCGCCGGGGTTCGTCGTCGCCACGATCGTCAATTTCCTGCTCAACCGGGCGATTACCTTCCGTCATTCCGCGGCGCCGCTGGTCCGCGCCTTCTTCCGCTACGTCGTCGTCGCCTCGGCGGGGCTCGCTGTGAATTACGCCGTCTATTCGGCCTGCGTGCTTTTGGCCCCCCGTTTCGGGTTCGAGGTGACGCCGGCGGTCCTGCCGCTCTTCGTCGCCGCCGGCGTCGGCGCAGCGATGGTCCTGACCTTTCTCGGCTTCCGCTCTTTCGCCTTTCGTTCATAGGCGCCGGAAATCCTCTCCCAAAGCCGGGAGAGAACAGTATCATGGCGAGCGATGCCCCGAGCGGGGTCATGCCCGCCTTCCTCGCAGCGAGAAGAGCCCATGTCTCAGTCGTCCTACGATCGCGATCTCGAGCGCAACGCCGCCAACTTCCAGCCGCTCACGCCACTGGCTTTCCTCGAGCGCGCCGCGCAGGTGTTTCCGGACAGGCTCGCGATCGCGCACGGACTCCTGCGGCGCAACTACTGCGACTTTCACGCCCGCTCGAGAAAGCTCGCGTCCGCTTTGAGCAAACGCGGGACCGTCCGCGGCGACACGGTCGCGGTCATGCTGGCCAATACGATGGCGATGCTCGAATGCCACTACGGCGTACCAATGTGCGGCGCGGTCCTCAATACGCTGAACACCCGCCTCGGCGCCTCTGCGATCGCCTTCATGCTCGACCGCGGCGAAGCCAAGGCGCTCATCGTCGACCGCGAATTTGCCGGCGTCGTGGCGTCCGCGGTCAAACTCGCGAAGGTTCGCCCACTCGTCGTCGACTACGACGACCCGGAATACGACGGAATGGGCGATCGGATCGGTTCGGTCGAATACGAGGCGCTGGTCGACGAGGGCGACGACGGCTACCGGCGCAAGGCGCCGCTCGACGAGTGGGACGCGATCTCGCTGAACTACACTTCGGGCACCACTGGCGACCCCAAAGGGGTCGTCTACCACCACCGCGGCGCCAACCTGCTCGCGATGGGCAACGTCGTCACCGCCGACATGGGCCGCCACCCGGTCTATCTGTGGACGCTGCCGATGTTCCATCGCAACGGCTGGTGCTTTCCCTGGTCGATCAGCGTCAAGGCCGGAACGCACGTCTGCCTCAGGCAGGTGCGCGCCAGGACGTTTTACGACCTGATCGCCGAGCACGGCGTCACCCATCTCTGCGGCGCGCCGATCATCATGTCGGCGCTCCTGAACGCCCGCCCGGACGCGAAGAAGCCGCTGCCGCATCGGGTGCGTTTTTTCACAGCCGCCGCACCGCCGCCCGCCGCCGTGCTCAAGGCGATGGGCGAGGCGGGCTTCGAGGTCACCCACCTCTACGGCCTGACCGAGGTCTATGGTCCGTCGGTGGTCAACGAATGGAAGGAGGAGTGGAACGCGCTCGACGCCGAGACCCAGGCGCAGCTCAAGGCGCAACAGGGCGTGCGCTACCACGCGCTCGAAGCCCTCGACGTCATGGATCCGGACACGAAGGAGGCGGTTCCCGCTGATGGGCAGACCATAGGCGAGGTGATGTTCCGCGGCAATGTGGTGATGAAGGGCTATCTCAAGAACAAGCCCTCGACCGACAGGGCCTTCGCCGGCGGCTGGTTCCACTCGGGCGACCTCGGGGTGAAGCATCCGGACGGCTACGTGCAGATGCGCGACCGGTCGAAGGACATCATCATCTCCGGCGGCGAGAACATTTCTTCGATCGAGGTCGAAGACGCATTGTTCGAGCATCCGGGGGTTCAGATCGCCGCGGTCGTGGCGCGGCCGGACGAGAAGTGGGGCGAGACGCCCTGCGCCTTCGTCGAGATGAAGCCCGGCCACACGGCCACCGCCGATGAGTTGATCCAGTGGCGCCGGGCCCGGCTCGCCCACTACAAGCGCCCGCGCACGATCGTGTTCGCGGAGGTCCCGAAGACGTCGACCGGCAAGGTGCAGAAATTTGCGCTGCGCCAGCGGGTGAAAAACCTCGGCGAGAGCGCGCGCTAGCGCATGCGTGGCGACGCCTGGCCGCACTATTGCCGCGCCCTGCTGGTCGCCTCCGTCGTGTCCGCGGCGCGGCAGTTCCCGGGCCGCGCCGAACAGGCGCCGGAGCGCGTGCATGGGCTGCGCAAGACGCTGAAAGAGGCGCGCGCCATCGCCCGGCTCTTCCTGCCCTCGATGGGCGAGCCCGCCCGCGTCACAATCGCCGCGCTGGCCGTCGTCCGCCGGCGGGTCGGCCGGGCGCGCGACCTCGACGTGATGGAGGCCCGCCTTGCACGGCTCGCCCCGCCGCCGGCGATCGCCGCGCCGCTCGTCGAGGCGATTGGACGCGAGCGCGCCGCGGCTAACCGCGCCCATGGCGGCTTCGTCGCGAGCGCCTCCCGCTCGCAGCTCAACGCCATCGTCAAGCGCCTCCAGGGCTGGGAGCTTAAGAGGCTCCGGGGCGACGACATCGTGAAAGCCGTCGCGCGCACCTACCGGCAGGGGCGCCGGCGCGGACGGGCCGCATTCGCCGGCGACGATCCGGCGGCTCTGCACGCGCTCCGCGCCCGGGTGGTCGACCTTCGCTATCAGCTCGCCACATTGGCTCCCGCCTGGCCGGCCGCGCTCAAGGCTCAATCGGAGGAACTGAATGCGCTGCGCGACACGCTCGGCGACTTCAACGACCTCCATGTCCTTGCGACCTTCGCGACCGAGCGCGCCGCCCTTGCGCCCGAGGCGCTGGCGGAGCTCATGGCCCAACTCGAGGCGAAGCAGAGGAAGCTCAGGCGCCGCGCGGAAAACGAGTTCGACCGCCTGTTCGCCGAGACGCCCGACGCATTCGCGGGGCGACTCTCGGCCTATCTCCGCCGTCCGATGGAAAAGCCCACAGTCCCGCGGAAGGCGTAGCGAGAGCCTTCAGCGTGGCCCGCGCGCTGCACCGCCGACAATTCATCGCAACGAATGAACGGCACTTGCCGACCTCCGCTCCGGGGCCGGTATCGGGGAAGGTAGTGGCGGCAGGCCCTTCGGGGGATTCGTTAGACCTGCCGCCACCGTGTCGGGGTCGCGCGGGCTGGGAATGAGCGACCACCGACCGAACGACAGGATGCGCTCTCGCGCTGGGCCGGGGACAAGCCCAAAATCCCGCCGTCCATCTAGTCCGACACCCGTCCCACAGGGCGCCGACAAGCCCAGCAAAGGGCCGTAGGTCGCGTCAACATGCGCCTTTCTACGTCCGGTTGCAACAGGTATGACAAACCGCGCCGCACCTGCCCACAGGCGCGCGCTTCGGCGCTGCCCGACGATTGATCCACAGGCTTCTGAAGCGAGTCGCAGCCCGGGGATATCGTGGAAACGACGTAGTCGTTGCGGCCATAGTCGAACTCGCCCTGAGAGCCGAGCGATTGAGGCAGCCGTACGGCGGTGGTTCATCCGGATCGCCCACTCTGGGGGCCACGCGTCGCGTCGCTGGTCGCCGGCTCGGGCGCTTTCGCCGGGGCGCCCAGCTCGAGCGCCGACGACACCGCTTCGTCGACCCGCTCGAGCCACACGAAGGTCAATTGCTGTCGCACCTCTTCCGGAATGTCTTCGAAGTCCTTCCGGTTGCGCGCCGGAAGCATCACGCGCCTGATCCCGGCCCTGTGCGCCGCGACGACTTTTTCCTTGATGCCGCCGACCGGCAACACCAGTCCGCGCAGGCTGATCTCTCCGGTCATTGCGGTGTCGCTGCGTACCGTGCGATCGGTCAGGAGGGAGACCAGCGCCATGAACATCGCCACCCCGGCGCTCGGGCCGTCCTTCGGCGTCGCTCCCGCCGGCACATGGATGTGGATGTCGGTCTTTTCAAAGCGCGCGGGATCGATCGCAAACGCCGCCGCCCGATTCTTGACGATGCTGAGCGCGGCCTGGGCGCTCTCCCGCATCACCTCGCCGAGCTGACCGGTGAGGATCAGCCGTCCGTTTCCCGGGATGGCGGTCGCCTCGATGAACAGGATGTCGCCGCCGACCGGCGTCCAGGCCAGTCCCGTCGCCACGCCCGGGACGCTCACCCGCATCGCGACCTCGTCCTCGAACGGAGGCGCGCCGAGAAGGGTCTGAAGATCGGCGACGGCGATCGCGATCGGTCCGCTCTCGCCTTCCGCGACGCGCATGGCCGCCCGGCGCAGCATCCTTCCGATCTCCCGCTCGAGGCTGCGGACGCCGGCCTCGCGGGTATAATGCTGAATCACGTCTCGCAGCGCGTCGTCGGCGATCTCGACCTGGCCGGCCTTGAGGCCATTGGCGTCCATCTGACGCGGCACGAGATATCGGCGCGCGATCTGCAGCTTCTCGCTCGCGGTGTACCCGGCGAGAGTGATGATCTCCATCCGGTCGCGCAGCGGCCCCGGGATCGTATCGAGCATGTTGGCCGTGGTGATGAACACGACGCGGGAGAGATCGAAGGGCACGGCGAGGTAATTGTCGCGGAACGTGCCATTCTGCTCGGGATCCAGCACTTCGAGCAGGGCCGAGGCCGGGTCGCCCTGAATGCCGGCGCCGAGCTTGTCGATTTCGTCCAGCATCATGACGCAATTGCGCGCCCCGGCCTTGCGGATCGCCTGGATGATGTTGCCCGGCAGGGCGCCGATATAGGTTCGCCGGTGGCCGCGAATCTCCGCCTCGTCGTGCACCCCGCCGAGGCTCACGCGCACGAACTTGCGGTTCATCGCCCGCGCGATCGACTGGCCGAGCGACGTCTTGCCGACGCCCGGGGGGCCGACGAAGCAGAGGATCGGCGCCTTGCCGCCCGGCGCCAGCTTGCGGACGGCCAGATATTCGATGATCCGGATCTTGATCTTGTCGAGCCCGAAATGGTCGTGATCGAGGATGCGCCGCGCCGCGGCGATGTCGATCGGCGCCTCCTCGGGAAGACCCCAGGGCAGGTCGACCAGCCAGTCGAGATACGTCCGCACCATCCCGTATTCGCCGGCGGCTTCCGGCATTCGCTGCAGGCGGCGCAGCTCCTTGCGGGCCTGGTCCTCGACTTCCTTGGGCATATTCGCGTTGCTGATCGCCTTTTCGAGTTCGGCGATCTCGGCGGTCTTTCCCTCGTCCGCCTCGCCGAGCTGGCGCTGGATCGCCGCCATTTGCTCGCGCAGCAGCACCTCGCGGTTGCGGGCGTCGAGCGACGCCTTGGTTTCGCGGCCGATCTCCTGCGACAGGCGCAGAACCTCGATCCGATGTGCGAGGAGTCGCGACACCCGCTCCAGCCGGGCGACGACGTCGATCGTCTCGAGGATCTCCTGCTTCTCGTCCGGCGTCGCATCCATGAAGGTCGCCACCAGATCCGCGAGCGCGCCCGGCGAATCGATTCCCTGGATCGTCATGATCAGTTCGTTCGGCGCCTGCGGCAGCAGCTGCACGGCCTCGACCGCCTGGCTCTTGAGATTGATGAAACGGGCCTCGATCTCGTCGGACGACGCGGCCGGCTCCGGAATCCTCACCGTCTCGGCGACGAAGAACGGCCAGCCGTTCAGATAGTCGACGGTTCGGAACCGCTGCTCTCCCTGGCACACGAGATGATGGGTTCCGTCCGGCGCCGTGATGTAGCGGACGATATTGGCGACCGTGCCCATCCGGTGGAGATCGACCGGAAGGGGATCCTCGACCGCGGAATCGCGCTGCATGACGATGCCGACCGGCTTCTGCTCCCTGACCGCTCTCTGCGCCGCCATCACCGAGCGCGGGCGGCCGAGCGCGATCGGCAGCACCGTCCCGGGGAACAGCACCATGCCGCGCACCGGCACGATGATGAGCGAATCCGGCGGCAGCGGCTGCACGGCCTGCGGGTGCTCTTCGGATGGGGCGGCGGCGGTCTCAGCCATTGGCGGCCTCCGACTTCTGCAGCGTGATCATGAGGCAACCGTTGGATGCCGATCGATGAATGGCGCTGTAGCGTCCCGCGGGAAGAGGAATTCGGCGCTCGAAGCGGCCCTGGGGAAGCTCCAGGCGGTGAATGGTCGCGGTCTTCATCTCGGCCGGGTAGGTCCGGTTGCCCGAAATGATCAGTTCGCCTGCGTCGATCAGCGCCTTGACCTCGCCGATATCGACCCCGGGCAGGGCGACGAGCACGAGCACGGCGCGGTCGGTCTCGAGAACGTCGACCGGCGGCTCCCAGGCGACCGCGGAACTCGCCGGCCGGAAGAACTGCCGATGCATCCGCTCGGCGCGCGCCAGCATCTCGAACGCTTCCGACCACATCCAATTGCGCGGAAAATTCGTCTCCATCGCTTCACCTCGGGGGTCAAAGCCGACTTTAGCGCCGAACGCCCGTGAGAATAGCCGTTTTCCGCACGGAGTCACCCGGGCGCAAGGGGCTCGGAGGGACGATAGCGGGACAACGGGACGACGCCGCGCGGATACCGTTCGTACTTGCGGAGACGCTCGGCTTGTCGATCCGGCTATTCGAGACGTGTGCGCCGGCCGGCGGTCGGGAAACAAGTCGGCTCCCTTTCGACCCGCTTGGGACGGCGCGGAACTGGCCCGGAGGAGGTCCGATCGCGTCGACTTCCGTCATGCGCTCGTCGCGACCGCCGCGAAGTGGAGCGCTGCGGCTCCGGCCACGAAGCCATGCCATATCGCATTCTGAAACGGCAGGCCCTTCCACAGATAGAAACCGAGGCCGACGACATAAATCAGTCCGCCGCCGACGAGCAGGTGGAGCGATGTCGGCGGCAGCCCCTGGGACAACGGCCCCAGCGCGAACAGGCCTGTCGCGCCGAGGATCAGAAAGAACGCGATCGACAGCCGATCCAGTCTTCCGGGAACGATGAACTTCAGCAAAATTCCCCCGCCCGCGCCTATCCAGACGAGCGCGAGCAGCGCGTGCGTCCACGCGCCGGCGCCGCCGCCCGCCAGCAACCCCGTGTAGGTTCCGGCGATCATGACGTAGATCGACGCGTGATCGTAGCGGCGCAGCAGCCATTTCAGGGGTGACGCCGGAGTCATGTTGTAAGCCAGGGAAAATCCAAACAGCAGGAAAAAGCCCGCGGCGTAGACCGAAAGGGCGGCGACCCGTCCGTGGTCGCCTGACATGGCGACCCTGGCGAGGAGCGCTGCAAAGGCGATCAGGCCCGCGACGAGGGCGATCGCATGGACGATCCCGTCAGCCAATTGTTCTTCGAGGCTGAAGGGACGCTTCGAGAGGCGAGGATGTCCTGAAGGCAAAGTCATCGGGTCGGTCGGTCGTTTCGCCTATCGGATTGGTCGTCTGGTTCCTCGAACGGGCTGGCCGAGGCGCGCTTCCACGCGCAGAGCTCTTGCCTGGACCGGGCGGAAAACCTAACCGCTTTGTCGAGAGGCGCAGTGATCCAGATCAAATGGAGTCGGTCCTCCTGCGATGTGGAAGGTCTCGTTGCCGCCCTCACGCCGCGCGCCGGCCTCGACTCTCGAGGACCGGCCGCACGGCAACCGTCCTGAAACAGGGATGTCGGCATTCGCTATCCCTTCGGCACGCCGAGCCAGATCACATGTCTCGACCCGCCGTGCACGCCCCCGGCGCGCACTTTCTTTTCCTCCACCGAGAAACCCGCCTTTTCAAACCGCCTGGCGAATGCGCGGTCCGGGCCCTGCGACCACACGGCGAGCACGCCGCCCGCCCGCAGCGCCGCCCGCGCCGCCGCCAATCCCCGCATGGAATAGAGATGGTCGTTGGCCGATTGCGTCATGCCTTCCGGGCCATTGTCGACGTCGAGCAGGATCGCGTCGTAAGGCGGCCGGGCTGCGCGGATCAGCGCGGCGACGTCGGCCTCGACCAGTTCGACTCTGCGCGTCGTCGAGACAGCCGCCGAACAGTTCCGCCATCGGCCCCCTTGCCCATCGCACGACGGCGGGAACCAGTTCGGCGACGACGAACTGCGCCTCGGCGCCGAACGCGCCGAGCGCCGCTCGCAGCGTGAAGCCCATGCCGAGCCCGCCGATCAGGACCCGCGGCATCGGGCGGCCCTTCAGCTTTTCCGCCGCCAGCGTCGCCAGCGCCGCCTCCGACGCATTGAGCCGCGAGGTCATCAGTTCCGCGACGCCGAGCTTGATGGAAAACTCGTGTCCCCTGCGCATGCAGCCGCAGTTCGCCGCCCAGAGGCAAAGTCGTGCGGTCGAGTTCTATCCAGGGGATCATGGAGAGTCCGAGTGCGGGTATCTCGTCCCCTGCGCAACAGCCGCAGTTCGCCGCCCAGAGGCAAAGTCGTGCGGTCGAGTTCTATCCAGGGGATCATGGAGAGTCCGAGTGCGGGTATCGGCGAGGCAGTAGCACGTTCGTGCGGACCGGGGCGCCCTTGCGCCGACGCCTATGTGCAGGACCACCATTGCGGCCGGCAAAGGCGCTGTCGTTCGTGTTCGGCTTCCGCCCGGCGGTTTCGCCGCGGAACCCAAAGGCGGTTTTCGGGACGCCGCCGGACTCTCGATCAAGGTCCGGCGATCCATTTCGACCGGACTCCGGAAACAAGATTGCGCCGCCCGGCGATGTCCGCCGAGCGGCTCTTCCTGCTCCTCAGTGTCCCCACACGCCGGTCAGCGTCGCCTTCGCAAGCGTATGGAAGTGAAGGTTGAAGCCGACAGTGGCCGCGGTGGCGTTTTCGTCGGCATCGATCTTGTCCGTGTCCAACGCGAAGATCGTGAAGTGATAATGATGCGGTTTGTCGCCCTTCGGCGGGCACGGACCGCCATAGCCGTCCGTGCCGAAATCGGTGCGGCTCTGCACCGCGCCCTTCGGCGCCAAGTCGCTCTTCGGATCGCCCGCGCCCTTCGGCAGGCTGGTCACGTCGGGGGCGATATTGAACACGACCCAGTGCCAGAAGCCGCTGCCGGTCGGCGCATCGGGATCGTAAACGGAAAGCGCAAAACTCTTCGTGCCCTTCGGCGCGCCCGACCAGCTCAGCGCCGGCGAGACGTTCTTGCCGCCGCAGCCGCTGTTCACCTGTTCGTCAGCGATGCGCGCGCCGGGTTTTATGTCAGGACTGGTCAGGGACAACGCCTGAGCGGCGGAGCCGAACGCCAGAAGACCCACCACGAAGCAGCCAGCGAAAACCTTGGTCAACATGCGTCCTCCTTTTTGATATTTGTCTATGCGTTGCCGGCGCCCCCGCCAGATTCGCCTGACGGACGTTCGCGTCTGAAGTCCGCGATGGTTCCACGCTTCGAGGCATTCGGTCCGTAGCCATTCAAGCCGCGCATGCACGGGGGTCAAGCGTCAGGCTCCAACCAAAAGGGGCGCCGCCCTCGCGCCTTCCGAGCGCGAGCATGCGTCGCGGATGTCGACTGACAGCCACAGCAACGCCGGGACGCCTCAGCCGCTCGCCGATCTCGCAGAGCGGACGCAGGCCGCCGTGCTCGGCATTCACCCCCTGACCAGGCGGAGGAAGCCGCCGACCCTGTCGACCGGGGTTCAGGCTCGCTGGCGTCTGTCGTGGCCGCGCGCTACCGTGCCGGGCATGAGCGAAGCCGAACGGATCGTGATTGAAGGACGGGCGCCCTCCTTTCGCCCTCTTGCAGAAGGCAGCGCGAAGCGCCGGATGAGGGAGTCCCCGTCGAAGGCGCGGCCATGCCTCGCGCTGGACCCCCTCCCTCCGAGCGAGAGGGGAGCAGCGCCATGTCCGCTGACGCAGAGCCGCAAGAGCAGCGGGGCCGGCAGCGAAGGCGCGGCGAGCGCGCGCCGCCAGCCGCGCCGGGCGGGCCTCCGCCTCAACCGAGCCTGCCCTTCCCGCCGCTCGATCTCATTTCGTCTGACGAGCTGGAGTCGATCCACCGCGCCGCGCTCACAGTGCTCGAGGAGATCGGCATGGACTTCCTGCACGACGGGGCGCGTGCGATGCTGAAGGACGCCGGCGCCGATGTCGATCCGGCCTCGAAGCGCGTGCGCTTTCCGCCGGCGTTGGTCGAGGCGCAGGTCGGGCTCGCGCCGCGAGAATTCACCCTGCATGCGCGCAATCCCGCCCGCAGCCTCGCCATTGGCGGCCGCCACGTCGCCTTCGGCTCGGTGGGGAGCGCGCCCAATTCGGCCGACCGCGCCGGCGGTCGCAGGCCGGGGAATCATCGCGACTACCAGAACTTCATCCGCCTCGGACAGACGTTCGACGTCATCCATTTCTGGGCCGGCTACCCGGTCGAGCCGGTCGACATCCACGCCTCGATCCGCCATCTCGACGCATTGTTCGACATGCTGACGCTGTCGGACAAGCCGATTCACGCCTACAGCCTGGGGCGCGAGCGCAATCTCGACGCCATCGAGATGGTGAAGATCGCCCGCGGCATCGACGACGCCACGCTCGAGCGCGAGCCGTCGCTGTTCACCGTCATCAATTCCTCCTCGCCGCTGAGGCTCGACGCGCCGATGCTGGAGGGCATCATCCAGATGTCGCGGCGCAATCAGGTCGTCGTGCTCACGCCGTTCACGCTGGCAGGCGCGATGGCGCCCGTGACGCTGGCGGGCGCGCTGGTCGAGCAGCATGCGGAGGCGCTGGCGGGGCTGACTCTGGCGCAGATCGTGCGACCCGGCTCGCCGTTCGTCTATGGCGGCTTCACCTCCAATGTCGACATGAAGTCGGGCGCGCCGGCCTTCGGCACGCCGGAATATATGAAGACGGCGATCGTCGGCGGGCAACTCGCGCGACGGCTCGGCCTGCCCTATCGCTCGTCCAACGCCAACGCCGCCAACACGCTCGATGCGCAATCGGCCTATGAGAGCGTCTTCTCGCTTTGGGGCGCGATCATGGGCGGCGTCAATTTCCTCATGCATGGCGCGGGCTGGATGGAAGGCGGCCTTCAGGCCAATTTCGAGAAGATGGTCCTCGACGCCGACCTTCTGGCGATGGTCGCGGAGTTCCTGCGGCCAATGAAGGTCGACGCGGCCGAGCTTGCGCTCGATGCGATCCGCGAAGTCGGCCCCGGCGGGCATTTCTTCGGCGCGGAGCATACACAGTCGCGCTACCGCACGGCCTTCTTTGCCCCGATGATCTCGGATTGGCGCAATTTCGAGACCTGGCGCGAGGCCGGCTCGCCGACCGCGGCGGACGCGGCCGAGCGGATCGTCGCCGAGCGGCTGGCGGGATACGTCCCGCCGCCCTTCGACCCGCGAGCGGCGCGAGGCGCTGGAAGCGTTCGTCGCCCGGCGGAAGGTAGAGGGCGGCGCGCCGACCGACTTCTGATCCCCGCCGGCGGGCCTCCATGAGCGCGCATGCCGCGGCGGCGGGGATGTTGCTCAGGCCGGGCCCCGGCGTCGGCCTTTTGGGGCGGCGCGCCGGGCGCGATCCTGGCGCAGACGCGAGTCGACCTGGCCGCCTTCGGAATCGTCCGAGAATTCATTGTCCGCCACTGCCGCCATACACGACATCCGCTTACCGTCGGATTGGCGACCTTCAATCGCTCGCGACGAACACCCGTTCGGGGTCGACTGCATGCGCGAGGCTCAAGCGTGCTGTTCAGCGGCGCCGGTCGCGGCCCCTCACGCCGCGCGCCTCGCCTCGATCGTCAGATGCGACAGCGAGCGGAAGCGTGCGAGTTTTGCGCGGGTCATCGGCCTCGCTGCGCGCGCTCGGCGTCACCACCGGGAACGCGTGCGCCGCAATGCCCGGCCCCAGCCGCCACAGATCGGGCGCGCGGTCGGGAGCCTACGAAACCTCTGACATTCGCCATGGCCGGCAAGGCAATTTCGTGCAAAGTGATGTGTCGCCTCGCCAATCATCTGAGGAACGTCGGCGATGTCCGATGTTGGGAGGCGGCCCGCTTTTCGAAATCGCCTGAGGGAGAAACGCCATGCTGTCGCGTCGTCGTTTCCTTCTGTCAAGCGCGGCTTCCGCCGCCTGCCTCGCGTCGGCCGGCCGGCGCGCGCGAGCCGCCAATGCGCCCGGCGTCACCGATGCGGAGATCAAGATCGGCCAGACCATGCCCTACAGCGGGCCGGCGTCGGCCCAAGGCGTGATCGGCAGGACCGAAGCCGCCTATTTCAAGATGATCAACGAGACGGGCGGGGTCAACGGCCGCAAGCTCAACCTCATCAGCCTCGATGACGGCTACAGCCCGTCGAAGACCGTCGAGCAGACCCGCCGACTTGTCGAGGAAGAACACGTCGCCTTCATTTTCGGCAGTGTCGGCACGCCGACAAACGCGGCGGTCCGATCCTATCTCAACGACAACAAGGTGCCACAATTGTTCGTCGCCAGCGGCGCGGCGATGTTCGGCGATCCGCAACATTATCCCTGGACGATCGGCTTCATCACGGCGAACTACCAGTCCGAAGCGCGCGTTTACGCCAAACATATTCTCAGGACAAAGCCGGACGCGAAGATCGGCGTGCTTTATCAAAACGACGGATACGGCAAGGATTATCTGATCGGGCTCCGAGACGGTCTCGGCGACGATCATGCCGGCATGATCGTCAAGGAGGTCTCCTATGAGGTCTCCGAGCCGACGGTCGACTCCCAGGTCGTCACGCTGCAAGCCGCCGGCGTCGACACGCTCATCATCGCCGCGACGCCCAAATTTGCTGCGCAGATAATCCGCAAGGCGTACGATATCGGTTGGATGCCCGTGCGCTATCTCAGCTATCCGTCGTCCTCGATCGTCTCCACCTTGAAGCCGGCGGGTCTCGACAAATCGAAGGGGCTGATCACCGCCAGTTTCTTCAAGGACCTGACGGACCCACGCTGGACGGACGATCCAGGCCATAAGGAATGGGTCGCCTTTGTCGCGAAATACATGACGCCCACTGAGCTCACTAACGGCACCGCAGTCTACGGCTTCAGCGACGGCGCGACGCTGATACAGGTGCTGAAGCAGTGCGGCGACGACCTGTCGCGCGACAACATCATGCGCCAGGCGGCGAACATCAAGGACTTTGACTTGCCCATGGGGCTTCCGGGCATAAAGATCACCACTTCGCCCGATAATTTTCACCCCGTTCGACAAGTGCAACTCGCGCGTTTCAGCGGCGAGAGCTGGGAGCTGTTCGGCGATTTGATGAGCGATTGAACCGACGACTTGGTTGCACGCGGCTCCGAAACCTTCGACCGCTTCTGTGCGGGCCGCGGTCAATCCGAAGACAAACCGGCTTCGCGCAACGCTCAGCCGCAAGATGCGTAGATCACGGCGACGCGTCTCCCGAGTCCTGTTTCAGATCGGGGGCCATATGGTCCCAGGGCTGCGCGCTCGACGTGAAAAGGTCCTTGGTGGGTTTATAGACCGAAGGATCGTCCAGACAACCGGCTTGCAGGCCCAGAACGTCGGGCCGTCGTCCGATCTTGATCGTCACCTGGCTGCCGCACGCCGGGCAAAAGCCGCGTTCGACCGAATTGCCGCTGCCGCCGACAACGCGGTGATAGTGCGGCTCGCCGCGCATCCGAACCGCGGAAGCGGGGACCGCCAGGATCGCAGCATAGGCGCTGCCGTTCGCCTTCTGGCAATCGCGGCAGTGGCAGTTCAGCATGAAGACGGGATCGGCGTCGCATTCATAGCGAATAACCCCGCAAGAGCAGCCTCCGGAAAGCAACTGTGGCATGGAGACATCCTTAGAAGTGGCAAAAGGCGGCTTCTGCCTTATCTTCATATCCGTCCTGCGCGCACTCAGTCGCAGGCCGCATAAGAGGCTGGCCCATGGCGCGTCGGCCGGCCTCGCTCATCCCTCCGATACGCCGGCCTTCCGCAAGAATTCGACGATCTGGTCGCGCCGCTTCAAATACGCGGGGTTATCAGGGTTTGGAAAGCTGGCGCGATATCGTTGGATGGTGAATTGAGGAGCGAACACGAGGCCAGCTTGAGCCTCGCTCCGCGCTTCGTCGAGCCGACCGAGTTCCGCCAGTGCTGCGGCGAGATACAGGTGTCCCGACCCGAAGGCCCCGTTGATTTCGATGGAGCGGCGAAACCAGGCGATGGCCTCTGCGCTCGCACCCTGAAACAGCTTCGCGCTACCCACGAATTGCATCCAGCCAAAGGCCGCCGTGTCTCGCGGGCTCAGGCGCAGCGCCTCGAGGACATGGCCTTCGGTTTCTTCAGGACGACCGAGCCTGATCTTCGCGTTACCGATCTGGGCATGCGCCCCGGCAAGATTTCGGATCCAGCGCCAAAGCCCGTTCGTATTCGGCGATGCCTTGCAAGACGCGATCGGTAAAGACAAGGACGAGGCCCATGGTGAAATGGAATTTGGCGTTGCCTGGCTCCAGGAGCAACAACTTCGTCAACGCCGCCTCGGCCGCCGCCAACCGCGCGGCGTGGTCTTCGGCGATATAGGCGACCGCAGCAAAGGCGTCCACGAGCGCGACGCCGTGGACCGAGAGGAGGTTGCCGGGATCGAGCGCTACGGCGCGTTCAAAATATCCGCGTGCTTGCGCCAGGGTCTCCGCGGACATGCCCTTGTTGAGCCAGGCCCTGCCCTGAAAATAAAGATCCATCGAATCGGGGTCGGCGCTCCGTTCCGCGCGCCGCGCCTCGGCGACGACCAGATGGGCGCCGATCTGATCGGCGAGCCGGCCGACGATCTCGTCCTGCATGTCGAACAGGTCGGCCACCGGCTTGTCGAAGCGTTCGGCCCAGAGATGATTGCCGCTCAAGGCGTCGATGAACTGGACGTTGATCCGCATCCGGCCGCCGCTGCGCTGAACGCTTCCTTCGAGCGCGTAGCGCACGTTCAGCTCCAGGCCGATCGTCTTCACGTCGAATTGCTTTCCCTTGTACGAGAACGCCGTATTGCGGGCGATCACGAAGGAGCCCCGGATGCGGGAGAGATCGGTGGTAAGGCTCTCGGTTACGCCATCGACGAAATAGTCCTGCTCGGGATCGCCGCCGAAATTGGCGAACGGCAGGACGACGATCGAGAGCCTCGGCCGTGGGGCCTGCGCGGGCTCCGCCGAACGCGCCGCCGGCGCGCGCCCGCCCTCGGGCATGAACGCGTAGACCCGCATCGCGCGCGCGATGTTCTTCAGGCTTTGCTCGCCGAGGTCGACGAAGGTCTCCCGCAGCTTGTCGCGCACCTGCTCATAGGCCGCGGACGACAGACAGACGCCTCCGGGCTCGGCGACGCCTTCCAGCCGCGCGGCGATATTGACGCCGTCGCCCATCAGATCGCCGTCGCTTTCCTCGACGACGTCGCCCAGATGAACGCCGACGCGGAATGCGATCCTGCGGTCATCGGGTTCGGCGGCATTGCGCGCTATCATGGCCTTTTGAACCTCGATCGCGCAGCGGACCGCGTCGACCACGCTGCGGAACTCGACCAGGACGCCGTCGCCGGTGCGCTTGAAGACGCGGCCGTTGTTCGCCTCGACGGTGGGATCGATCAGCTCGCGGCGCAAAATCCGCAGACGCGCCAATGTGCCGTCTTCGTCCGCGCCGGTCATGCGGCTGAAGCCGACGACATCGGCGGCCAGGATCGCTGCGAGTTTTCGGGTTTCGACCATCGTGCTCCCTGCTCACATTGCAGACTAGCACAATCGCGGCGCCAATGCCGCTCCAGCGCGAAACGCCGCGATTTAGGCCGCTAAGCGAAGGCTGGCGCCCGAAAGGCGGTCTGGATCAAATTCCATTTTGCTCAGCTTGAAAGGCTTAGCGCCTATCGACCCCGCTCGCCGTTACGTCGCGCACCGGACCTCGGCCGTCAGATGCGACAGCGAGCGCGCGACGGCTATGTGATATTGCGGTTGCTCACGTCGGCCAAGCGAACGAACGCGGCGCACAAACAGCGGCCACTCGCCGACAGCGCGGCGAACTATTGGGTCCCCAGGGCGAGTTGCAGACGCTGTTCGGGCGTAATGAGGTGATCGAGATTCACGGCGTCCTCGCCGAGGTCGATCTCGACCCAATTCACCTCGCCGCTGAACTTTTTCGGCGTCGGATAGTCGTAGGTCACCGGCGAACCGAATTCGTCGCCGACGTCGCAGGTCTCGTCGGCCGAGAACACCATCGGCTCCGTCATCTCGACCCTGCCTTCGCCGACTTTGCCGCCGTCGACGTAGAGCGTCACCGTGCCTCCCTTCGCCAGCCCGCCGCCGTCGTACTTGAACTCCATCCGGACCTGATGCGTGCCCGGCGGGATCGTCGACGCGCCCTCGATCGTGTACCGGTTCACGCCGTAGAAGTTGTAGCAGTATTTCGGCTTGCCGCCCTTGGCGTAGAGGCTCCAGCCGCCGATGATTCCGCCGAGCGCGACAATGACGCCTTCGGCGCCGGTCGGGGGCACGACGACCTCGGCCGTCAGGGCGTGCGACTTGTTCTTGGTGTTGACGATCGAGCTTTCGGTCAGCCGCCCCATGCCGCGGAACAGGATCTGCCGGTTGCCCTTGATCAATTGCGGCCGGCCGGCGAGGTCGGGGTTGGCGCGCTCGGCGAACCGGTCGTCGAGCGGCAGGACGTTGTACTTGACCGCTTCGATCAGCCACAGCCGCTGCAGCTCGTGCAGCTTGTCCGGATGCTCCTTGGCCAGGTTCTTCGACTGCGTCCAGTCCGTCGTGGTGTCGTAGAGCTCCCAGACATCGTCGTCGAAGGCGGGCAGCTGGACCGAGCCGGTCAGCCACGGCGTGCGGTGCCGGGTCACCGCCGTCCAGCCCTTGTGGTAGATGCCGCGGTTGCCCGCCATCTCGAAGTACTGCGTCTCGCGCCGCTCGGCCGCCTTGGCGTCGTTGAACGCGTACAGCATGCTGACGCCTTCAATCGGGCGCTGCTGCACCCCGTTGACGAAGACCGGCTCGGGCAGGCCCGCCGCTTCCAGGATGGTCGGCGCGACGTCGATGACGTGATGAAACTGAGTGCGGACCTCGCCCTTGGCCTTGATGCCCTTCGGCCAGTGCACGATCGTTCCGTTGCGCGTGCCGCCAAAGTGCGAGGCGACCTGCTTGGTCCACTGGTAGGGCGCGCACATCGCGTGCGCCCAGCCGACCGCATAGTGGTTGTACGCTTCGGGGCCGCCGAGCTTGTCCAACCGCTCCGTCAGAAATTCGGCGGTCTCCAAATGCGGGAAGCCGGTCAGCGGCGCCATCTCGTTGAAACAGCCCTGCAGCGAACCTTCGGCTGAGGCGCCGTTGTCGCCGATGATCAGGTAGATCAGCGTGTCGTCCAGGACGCCCAGATCCTTGAGCGCGTCGATCAGCCGCCCGACGTGATGATCGGTGTGCTCGAGAAAGCCGGCATAGACCTCCATCTGACGCGCGAGCACCGGCTTCATTTCGGCGGCGATCGTGTCCCAGGCGGGGATCTCGGCATGGCGCGGCGTCAGCTCGCAATCCTCGGGAATGACGCCGAGCGTCTTCTGCCGGGCGAAGGTTTCCTCGCGCAGCTTGTCCCAGCCCTGGTCGAACTTGCCCTTGTACTTGTCCGCCCATTCCTTCGGCACATGATGGGGCGCGTGCGTCGCGCCCGGCGCGAAATAGGTGAAGAACGGCTTGTCGGGCATCAGCGCCTTTTGCTGCCGGATCCAGTTGATCGCCTTGGTCGTCAGGTCGTCGGTCAGGTGATAGCCCTGTTCGGCGGTCTTCTCCGGCTCGATCGGCGTGGTGCCTTCGTAGAGCGCCGGGTAGTACTGGTTGGTCTCGCCGCCGATGAACCCGTAGAAATACTCGAACCCGCCGCCGCCGCTGGGCCAGGCGTCGAACGGTCCCATCGGGCTCGTCTGCCAGACCGGCACTTCGTGGCATTTGCCGAACTGCGCGGTCGAGTAGCCGTTGAGCTTGAGGGTGCGCGCGAGCGGGGCGCAGGTGTTCGGCAGAATCGAGTTGTAGCCGGGCGCCGAGGTCGCAATTTCCGTGATGCCGCCCATGCCGACCGAATGATGGTTGCGGCCGGTCAGCATCGCCTGACGGGTCGGCGAGCAGAGCGCCGTCGTGTGGAACCGGGTGAACCGGAGGCCGTTGGCGCCGAGCTTTTCGAAGTTCGGCGTATGGCACGGACCGCCGAAGGCGCTCGAGGCGCCATAGCCGACGTCGTCGATGAGCACGATGAGGACATTCGGCGCGCCCGCGGGCGGCCGCAATTGCCGGATCGGCGGATATTTCGTGTCGGGGTCTTTGGCGTCGTAGGTCGTCAGGCCCACGTGCGGTTGATCCGGGATCGGGAGAACGGTTCGCTGGATCTTGTCTTGCTCGCTCATCGAAACATCACCCCCCCCAATCGAATGGAACTCGCTTGTAGCCCCCGATACGGTGCAGAGACCGGAACCGGAAGTCCCTCCGGGCACGCTACACAACGAACGATCCGTGCGCTACTCAGTTCCAGATGAGGGATCGTCAAACTCGGACAGCACCGAAGCGATCCCCGATCGCGACCTGCCACCGTCGGGGTTGGGAGAATAGCTCAACATCACGAGAGGCAGTTCCGCGCAAGGAGCGATCACTCGCCGGAGCGTCTCTTTTCAGCGATGTCGGGCCGGCCCTCACGCTGCGCGCCTCACCTCGATTGTCAGATGCGACAGCGAGCGGAAACGGGCGAGCTTCGCGCGATAGTCGGCCTCGCTGCGCCCGCTTCGCGTGACCACCGACACGATCGCGCCGAGGTGGCCCGGGCCGAGCCGCCAGAGATGCAGATCGGCGATCCGGTCGCCTTCGGCTTCGATCGCGCGGCGCAGATTGTCGGCCATGCGGCGGTCGGGGATCATGTCGAGCAGGACGGCGCCCGTGTCGCGGATCAGCCCGGCCGACCAGCTCGCGATGACCAGGGCGCCGACGATTCCAGCGAGCGGATCCATCCACAGCCAGCCGAAGGCTCGCGCGAGCACCAGTCCGACGATGACTATCACCGAGACGGCGGCGTCCGCCAGGACATGGATGACCGCGGCGCGCATGTTGTTGTCGCGCGCCGCCGCGCCATGCGCGTGCTCGTGGTCCTCGAAGGCGACAGCGCGGGTCTCGCCGTCGATCGTTACCTCGGCCACGAACGCGTGCGGTTCGGGAATTTCGTCGACCAATTCCAGATAATCGCCCCGCTCGGCGAAGGCGAAGGCCTGCCGCGCGCCATCCGGGCGCTGTGTTTCGACGCGGACGGCGCCGACGGACAAGGCGGGGCCGGTCAAGCGCGCGAGGCGGAAGCGAGGCGGAACGCCGTCCTCGAACATTTCGAGGACGGCTTCGCCGTTCGGGGTCTCGATCCGCTTCGATTCGTCGTGGCCATGGCCGGCCGGCCCGTGGCTGTGTCCATGCCCGTGACTGTGGCCCGGATGCTCGCCGCCGCCGAGCAGCCAGGCGCTGGCGACGTTGACGGCGAGGCCGATGGCGGCAATCGGAATCGCCTCGCGAAAATGGATCGGCACGGGCGCGAAGAGGCGGCTCAAGGCCTCGTAGCCGATCAGGATCGCGATCATCGCCAGGATGATCGCGCTGGTGAAGCCGGCGAGATCGCCGAGCTTTCCGGTGCCGAAGGTGAACCGGGGGTCGTCAGCATAGCGGCGCGCGAAAGTGTAGGCGAGCGCCGCCAGCAGGAGGGCGCCGGCGTGGGTGCTCATATGAAGGCCGTCGGCGATCAGGGCGATCGAACCGAACAGCCAGCCGCCGGCGATCTCGGCCAGCATCATGGCGGCGCAGAGCCAGATCACTGCCCAGGTGCGGCGCTCGCTCTTTTCGTGGCCCTCGCCGAGGAACACGTGGCTGTGGAACGCCGCATAGGCGGAGCTTTCGGCTTCGCGGCTTTCGCTTTCGCTCATGGCCCTTGCCTTATCGGAGGTAGGTCCGGACGACGTCGACCAGCGCGTCGGCGGCCTCCGTGTTCAACGCGTCCGGATGGCGCGCGGCGTCGACGAGATGGGTCCGGACGTGGTCCTCGATCACCTCCGCCATCAGTCCGTTCATCGCCCCGCGCACGGCCGAAATCAGGTGCATGACCTTCTCGCAGCCGGCCTCGCCGTCGAGCGCCCGCTCGACCGCCTCGACCTGGCCGCGGATTCTTCGCACGCGGGCCAGCAGCTTCTGCTTGTCGCGGATGGTGTGGGTCATCCGCTTTTGATAGCATACCCGGGTAGGCTATGTCATCGGCGTCGATATATACTATTGCGTATTGTATAAAACCTGATGCGAGGCGACGCTAAACCGGGTCGCAACCCTTTGGAAAATAACGGGCCCGACGCTAAAATGGCGCCAAGGCCGACTGGAGGGCTCAGGCCCCGCCGCGAGCGCCGAACATCAGCAGGACGCCGAAGGCGAGCACGGCGATGGCCGCGGCGAATTCGAGGCTCCGCGCGATCAGCGCGGCCCGCGAATCCTCGCCCGCGGCGAAGCGCATCGCCGCCGACTTGGCGAACACCGCCATCCAGGCGAGCGCGCCGGTGGTGACCGCCGTGCCGAGCGCCATGGCGAAGGTCGCAGCGACGCCGGCGGCGAACAGCCCCTGGGCCAGCGCGAACACCAGCACCAGAATCGCGCCCGAGCAGGGCCGGGCACCGGCCGCGATCACCGTACCGGCGGCGCTCCGCCAGGAAAAGGGGCCCGTGAGCGTCGCGGCGTCCGGCAGGACGCAGCAGTTGTCCGCCTGGGGCGCCGCCGTCGGCGGTCCGGCGCGGAACGCCGCCGCCGACAGGCTCCTGGCCGGCGCCCGCCATGCAACGCCGTCGTAGGCGGGGGCCGAGGCCAGCGCCCGACGGCGTTCAAACTGGCGTCGCAGCGCGGCGATCAGCGCCCCGCCCTTTCGCCACACGAGAAAGAGGCCGATCGTGGCGACGCCCGCCGCGCTCGCCAGCGCCAGCCCGTTTGCCGCCTCGTTCATCTCCGAGGCGGTGGCGTTGAGGATGAGCCCGGCCGCGCCGACCAGCGCGACGGCGACCACCGCCTGCAGCAGCGCCGCGAGGAGCGCCATGACCGCGCCGCGCCGGAGCGAGCGGTCGTTGGCGAGCATGTACGAAGCGATCAGGGCCTTGCCGTGGCCGGGCCCGGCGGCGTGAAAGACGCCATAGGCGAGTCCGAGGCCGATCAGCCCCCAGGCGGCGCGGGGATCGCCATGCAGCGCGTGGACCTTGGCCGCCATGAGATGGGTGAGTTGCGATTGCTCCGCCAGCAACCAGCCGGTGACCCCGCCTTCAGCCCCGCCGCCGCCCTCGCCGCCGCCGACGGCGAAGGGCCGCGCCGTCTGCGCCAGCGCCGGCGCGGCGCCGGCGACAAAGGCGGCGCAGGCCAGACGCAGCGGTCTTGCAAAGGCCTTCGTCATGGGCACGCGATGATCGCCGTTCCCGCCATCTTGAAGCCGAAGTTCGTCCCGGGCGAGAGGTTGGTGAAGAACGATTCGCTCAGCTTCGTCTTGTCGCCCTGGTCGAGCGGCTTCGGTTTGGTGACCGAGGCCGAACAACCGGGCGGCGGTGAGACGAGAGTCATCGGACCCTTGTCGTCAAATTCGAAGTCGATGAAATATTCCGGATCGGCAACGCGCAAGGTCATGAACTTGGCCGTCGGCGTCGGGTTCTTGAGCGGGATCGTCACATGGAACTCGACAAGATGGTCGGGCCGTTCCTCCATCCAGTAGTCCGTCACCGAGCCGAAGTCGACCGGCTTGCCTCCGATCTTCAGCGTCGTGAAATAGCCGATCTCCGCGAGGCTGCCCGCGTTCTCCCGGGCGAGAGGCGCGAACTGCTCACGCTTGACGAGTTCGCCCGGCTTGGCCAGCCCCTGGGTCGCAAAGGAGGAATACATCTCGTCGAACACCCAGTCGTGCACGACCCCCGAGACCTTTCCGTCCGGCGTGAAAGTCAGCTGGCTTTTCACCGTCACCCAAACATGTGGATGCGCCAGCGCCGGTCCCGCCGCCGCGAGGCCAATGCTCAACCCTGCCGCCATCGCGCAATTGCCCGCCCGAAAACCCAACGAACCGATTCTCCCTCGGCGTCCCGATCCTGTCGCCGCGGCCTCTTGGGGGCAAAGTGCGGCGGCTCGATGGCGGCCGTTCGAGCCGCTTGCCGGGCAGGTGGTTCAGCGATTCTTAAAACAATCGTCACAGGATAGGGCATGGCGCGTCGCGTTCGGCCATACGTCCTGGCGTTGATCGCCGCCGTGTCCTTGGCGGGCTGTGGCTTCTTCGGCCGTCCGGAACGGCCGATCTGGCGCACCCAGGCCGAAAACGCCTGCTTCGCCCGCAAGCTCGTCACCCTTTCCAATTATGTCGTCGCCGCTCACCAGATCGACGGCCCTGGCATTTGCGGCATGGCGCGCCCGCTGAAGGTCTCCGCTCTGGCCGACGGCTCGGTCGGGGTCGACAAGGTCCTGACCATCGACTGCCCGATGATCCCGGCGCTGGAGGCCTGGCTCACGGACATCGTTCAGCCGGACGCCCAAGCCCGCTTCGGCCAGAGGGTGGCGACGCTCAACGTCTTCGGCGCCTACAGCTGCCGCTCGGTCGACAATATCGGCGGCGCGCAGCTTTCCGAACATGCTTTCGGCAATGCTGTCGACGTGGCGGGATTCACGCTGGCGGACGGGCGCACGCTCCAGTTCGTGCGCGACTGGAAGAAGCCCGACACACAGGAAGCGGCGTTCCTGCACGAGGCCCATGCCGGGGCCTGTCAGTACTTCACCACGGTGCTCGGACCGGGCGCGGACGTCTTCCACTACAATCATATCCACCTCGATCTCGCCAACCACGGCGCGACCGACACGGGCCCGAGGCGGATCTGCAGGCCAACGCCCGCGCCGACCCTCTTGCCGCCTCCCGCCGCCCCGGACGGCTTGCCGCCGGCGCCGGAGATCGACGAGCCGCTGGACGTCGCGCGTCTCGGCGGATCGCAGGCGAATCGCGCGATCGCCCTGGCGCCGATGTCTCTGACCGGGCCGCTCGAGGGTCCGAACGGCGCGCTCCCGCCGTCCGTCGCCGACACGGACCCGGTCCCTCCGATCCTTCCGCCCGGCGCCGGACCGAGCATTGATCCGCAGCCGACGTCCTCAATCGACGACCACGACG
>CAVZKH010000001.1:0-44546 GCA_963775915.1 uncultured Gemmatimonadaceae bacterium | reverse complement strand
TGTAACCCTTCAACCGTCGCGTATTGCTTCCAGCTTTCCACGTTCATGGTGAAGGTGATCCGCGACAACTTCGGCTTCGTGCGCGGCAGCATGACCACCATCCACAGCTATACGAACGACCAGAACATCCTCGACCTGCCGCACAAGGATCTGCGCCGCGCCCGCGCGGCCGCCGTCTCGATGATTCCCACCACCACCGGCGCCGCCAAGGCGACGTCGCTGGTCATCCCCGAACTCAAGGGCAAGATCGACGGCATCGCCATCCGCGTGCCCACCCCCGACGTGTCGCTCACCGACCTCGTGGTCGTCACCGAGAAGCCGACCACCGTCGAGGCGGTCAACGCGGCGTTCAAGGCTGCCGCCGATGGCGCGCTCAAGGGCATTATGCAGTACACGGAGGAGGAGCTGGTGAGCGTCGACTACACCGGCAACCCGCACTCCTGCATCTTCGATTCCAAGACCACGGCCGTCATCGACGGCAGTCTCGTGAAGGTGTGCGGCTGGTACGACAATGAGTGGGGCTACGCGTCGCGCTGCGTCGACATGCTGCGCCTCATCGCGGCCAAGCTCTGAGCGCGCGGAGCGCCGGGACGATGGCCAAACAGAGCGTACGCGACCTGCCCGCGGACCGGATCCGCGGCAGGCGCGCGCTCGTCCGCGTGGACTTCAACGTCCCGCTCGACGACGCGCGGCGCATCACCGACGACACGCGCATCCGGGCCGCGATTCCCACGATCCAACTGCTGCTCGACCGCGGTGCGCGCGTGATCCTGCTCTCGCACCTCGGCCGGCCCAAGGGCAAACCCGACCCCAAGTACTCGCTGGCCCCGGTGCAGCCGCGCCTCGCCGAACTGCTGCCGGGCCGGCGCGTGACGTTCGTGCCGGAAAGCGTCGGGGCGGCCGCCGTCGCCGCCACCAACGACGCCGGCGCGGACGTCGTGCTGCTCGAAAACACGCGCTTCCTGCCGGGCGAGGAGAAGAACGACGAGGCGCTGGCCCGGCAGCTGGCCGCGCTCGGCGACTTCTACGTGAACGACGCGTTCGGAAGCGCCCACCGGGCGCATGCGTCCACCGAGGCGGTGGCCCGCTTCCTCAAGCCCGCCGCCGCCGGACTGCTGATGGAGAAGGAGCTGCAGTACCTCGGCGGCGCGCTCGCCGATCCTGAGCGGCCGTTCGTGGCCGTACTCGGGGGCAGCAAGATCTCTGGCAAGATCGACGTCGTCGAAGCGCTGCTGCCCAAGGTCGACGCCCTGCTGGTGGGTGGCGCGATGGCGTGCACCTTCTTCAAGGCGATGGGGCTCGAGACCGGGACGTCGCTCGTCGAGGCCGACCGCGTGGAGATGGCCCGCGACCTGATCGCGCGGTCTGGCACCCGGCTCATTCTCCCGCACGACGCCACCGTCGCGCCGTCCATCGCGGAGGGCGCGAACGCCCATGCCGTCAAGCGCGATGCGATCCCGGCCGGCGAGGCCATGCTCGACATCGGCCCCGAAACGGCGAGGTCGTACGCCCGAGCCATCGCCTCGGCAAAGACCGTCCTGTGGAACGGGCCCATGGGCGTGTTCGAAACGCCGCCGTTCGACGCCGGCACTCGTGCCGTGGCGTGGGCCATGGCCGAGGCGACCGCCAAGGGAGCGACGACGATTGTCGGCGGCGGCGACTCCGCCGCGGCGGTCGAGGAGGCGGGGCTCGCCGCGAAGATGAGCCACGTGTCCACGGGCGGCGGCGCATCCCTCGAGTTCCTCGAGGGCAAGGTCCTGCCGGGCGTGGCCGCCCTGGACGACGCGGCCTGATGCGGCCGCCGATCTTCGCCGCCAACTGGAAGATGAACCACGGGCCCAGCGAGGCCCGCGCGTTCATGCAGGAATTCGCGTGCGCCTATGCGCCCCGCGACGACCGCACCGTGGCCTTCTTCCCCTCGGCGCTCGCGTTCGCCGCCGCGCGCGAGGCCGGCGGCCCGCGCGCGGACTTCGCGTATGGCGTGCAAAACATCGGCGTCGAGGCCGCGGGGGCGTTCACCGGCGAGAACTCGGCGCCGATCGCACGCGACGCCGGCGCCACCTGCGTGCTCGTGGGCCATTCCGAGCGGCGCCACGTGTTCGGCGAAACCGACGCCGACACGGCCGCCAAGTGCGCCCTCGCCGTTGAGCACGGGCTCACACCGGTGTTCTGCGTGGGCGAAACGCTCGACGAGAGGGAACACGGCCGGACCGAGGCCGTCGTGCTGCGGCAGCTTCGCGCCGGCGTGAGCCGCCTCGCCAGCGGCCAGCTCGACCGGCTGGTGCTGGCGTACGAACCGGTCTGGGCCATCGGCACCGGACTGAACGCGACGCCAGCGGATGCGTCGGCGGTGCACGCGGTGCTGCGGCGCGAATTGGAGGCCCTGGGCGCCCGCGCGCGCGTGCCGATTCTCTACGGGGGAAGCGTGAAGCCGGCGAACGCCGCCGATCTGCTGCGCGCCGAAGGCGTGGACGGCTTGCTGGTGGGCGGCGCCAGCCTCGACCCCAAGAGCTGGCTGGCGGTGGTCGCGAGCATCTGAGGGGCGGCGGCGCGACCCGCACTTGACGCCAAGAGCTAAGTGTCGTGATATTTGTAGGTTACATCGAACCGACTCCTCCTTCATCGTACCCGGAATGCTGTACAAGATTCTTCTCTTCCTGCTTCTCGCCGACAGCTTCGTCCTCCTCGCCGCGATCCTGCTCCAGGCCGCCAAGGGCGGCGGACTCGCCGCGACCTTCGGTGGCGTCAGCAGCTCCGCCGACTCGCTGTTCGGCAGCCGCCAGACCGGGAATCTGCTGACGCAGGCTTCCTGGTGGGGCGGGGGGCTCTTCCTCGCGCTGGCGTTCATGCTCTCGCTGGCCTCGTCGCGCACCACCCAGCCGTCGTCGGTGCTCGACAACGCGTTCAATCCGCCGCCGGCCCAGCAGGCCCCGGCGTCGTCCGGCGCCTCGCAGGCCGTTCCGCTGCAGACGGCGCCCGCCGCGCCCGCCACGAAGACGCCCGCGCCGGCGACCAAGACGCCGCCCGATTCCAAGAAGCCCTGACGGACGATCAGTGACCGGTTCCACGCTGCAACCGGGGTTCCTCCTCCTCGAGGACGGAACCCTATTTCACGGCACGCTGCACGGCGCCCTCGAACCGACCGTGGCGGAGGTCGTGTTCACGACGAACATGAGCGGCTACCAGGAGGTCTTCACCGACCCTTCCTATCGGGGCCAGATCGTGGTCATGACGGCGCCGATGATCGGGAATTACGGGGTCAATGACGAGGACCCCGAGTCCGCGGGCGTGCAGGTGGCCGGCGTCGTGCTGCGCGAACTCTCTGGCGGCTATTCGAGTTGGCGGGCCACCGGCGATCTCGGCTCCTGGCTGGGCCGGGCGAAGGTTCCCGTGCTCGACGACGTCGACACGCGGCGCCTGACGCGGCATCTCCGAACCGCCGGCGTGATGCGCGGCGTCATCGGCGCCGGGGAATCGCCAGACGCGGCCGCGCGCGCGGCGCTCGAGGCGTGCCCGTCCATGGAAGGGCTCGACCTCGCCACGCGGGTGACCACGCGCGAACCCTATACGTGGGGCGACGCGGGCGCGGCGCACCACATCGTGGCCTACGACTTCGGCATCAAGCGCAACATTCTGCGCCTCTTCGAGAGCCGCGACTGCCGCGTGACCGTGCTGCCCGCGGAAACGCCGGCCAATGTGGCGCTCGAGCTGTCTCCCGACGGCGTCTTCCTGGCCAACGGACCGGGAGACCCCGCGGCGGTCACGTACGCGCCCGCCACCGTTCGGCAGATCGCCAACGCAGGGGTGCCGATCTTCGGGATCTGCCTCGGGCACCAGATCCTCGCCCTCACCTTCGGCGCGCGCACTGAGAAGATGGCCTACGGCCACCGGGGCGGAAATCATCCGGTGAAGGACCTGCGCACCGGTCACGTGCTCATCACCTCCCAGAATCATGGGTTTGCGGTCGCCGGGGGCGAATCGGGCATTCCAGGGGCGCCGGACCTCGAGGTTACGCACGTGAATCTCAACGACGGGACCATTGAGGGCTTGCGGCACAATGAGTTACCCATCTTCGCGGTGCAGTATCACCCCGAAGCGGCTCCCGGCCCCCACGACGCACGGCCTCTGTTCGACCAGTTCATGGACGTGGTGCGTAATCCGGGCGCCTGAAACGCCACAAACTCTTGACACACAACACTTAACGTCCATATGTTCGGTGAGCGCTCCCGCCTGAGAGCGCCCCACCCCGAGGCACTTCAATGACCAAAGCCGATCTGGTCGAGCGAGTGACGACGCAGATTGCCCAGACCGCCGGGCCGATGATCTCCAAGAAAGACTGCGCGCGCGTCGTCGATGCCTTCCTGGACGCGATCAAAGAGGCGCTGCACGAACAGAAGAACATCGAGGTTCGCGGCTTCGGGACCTTCAAGATTCGCCACCGCAAGACGCGCATGGCGCGGAATCCGCGGACGGGCTCGCCGGTCGAGGTCTCGGCGCGGCCGGTGCCCGTGTTCAAGCCCTCCAAGGAGTTGCGGGCGCTCGTGGCCGATCTGCTGCCGCAAGACGAAGCCGATGCGGACTCCGTCCAGGTGTCGAAGGCCTGACCGTTCGTGGACCGCTGCTGCCGCCCCGGTGCCCTGCGCCGGGGCGTTTCATTTCCCCCGCGGCGGCCGGACGAGGAACGCGAAGCGCCCTCCCGCGCTTCACTCCCGGTACCCATGGGGGTAGGATTCGGTTGATGCCTGTGCGCGTGCTCCTCTTCGCTTCCTACGCCGAAGCCTTCGGCACCCCGGAGATCCGGGTGGATCTGCCGCGCGGTTCGACCGTGGGCGATCTGGTGGAGCGCGTGCGCGCCGCGCACGGGGGCGACCGCCTCCCGACGGCGCCGCTCGTCGCGGTGAACCAGTGCTATGCCAGGGGCGACACCCCGGTGTCGGACGACGACGAAGTGGCGATCATTCCGCCGGTGGCGGGAGGCTGATGCGAACCGCGATCGTGGACCGACCGCTGGACCCGGCGGCGCTGCTGGCGGACGTTGCGGGCCCCGCGTGCGGTGCCGGCGTTCTGTTCGTCGGCACCGTCCGCAATGCGAACGACGGGCGCGCGGTGACGGGCATCGAGTACTCGGCGTACCGCGAAATGGCGGAGCGGGAACTCGCGGCGATCGCCGCCGAAGCCGCGGACCGCCATCCGGGCGCCGCCCTCGCCGTGGAGCACCGCGTGGGCACGCTCGGCATCGGCGAGGCCAGCGTGGTGGTGGCGGTGGCGCACCCGCACCGGGGAGCGGCATACGAGGCGTCGCGATACGTGATCGAGCAGTTGAAGCGGCGAGTCCCCATATGGAAGCGGGAGCACTACGTGGACGGCACACGCGCCTGGGTCCATGCCGGCACGCCGGCGCTCGAACTTGCGGAGCCGATGGCATGAGCGAAGCCCTGCGCGATCAGTTCGGGCGGAGCATCGAGTACCTCCGCATCTCGGTCACCGATCGGTGCAACTTCCGGTGTCTCTACTGCATGCCGGCGGCGGGCCTGCAGTGGCTGCCGAAGGCGGAGATCCTCACCTACGAGGAAATCGCCGAGACCGTGGGGCAACTGGCTCCTCTGGGGCTCCGGCGGCTGCGCATCACGGGCGGCGAACCGACGATCCGGCCGGATCTGCACCGGTTGGTCGCGCAGCTCCGCGCCGTGCCCGGCATCCAGGACATCGCGCTCTCCACCAACGGGGTGCGGCTGGAGGCGCTGGGCGCCCAGCTGCGCGACGCGGGACTCGACCGGGTCAACATCAGCGCGGACAGCCTGCAGCCCGACCGGATTGCCGCGATCGCGCGGCGCAACCTCGGCTTCGACCCGCTGCGCGCCGCCGCGGCCGCCGAGGCCGCCGGCCTGAATCCGGTGAAGATCAACGTCGTCGTGATGCGTGGGATCAACGACGACGAGATCGAGGCATTCGCGCGATTGACGCTCGACCATCCCTGGCACGTGCGATTCATCGAATTGATGCCGGTGGGCGAGATGCGGGAGTTGACCTGGGAGCACGTGGTGCCGAGCGACGAGCTGCTGGCGCGGATCCGGATGCTGGGGGCGCTGGCGCCCTCCGCCGGCCCGTCGCGCGGCAACGGGCCGGCCGCCTACTACGCGCTCGACGGCGCGCGCGGAACCATCGGCGTCATCACGCCGATGACGCACACGTATTGCGGCTCGTGCAACCGCGTGCGCCTCACGGCCGACGGGCGGCTGCGCACCTGTCTGTTCGGCGACCACGAAGTCGACCTGCGCACGCCGTTGCGCGCGGGCGAACCGCTGGAGCCCTTCTTCCGGCGCGCGCTCGCCGAGAAGCCCAAGGAGCACGCGCTGCTGCAGATGAAGATCGGCGGGCTGAAGGCGCTGTCGCAGGTGGGAGGGTAGGTCCGGCTTCCGCGATCTCGATGGCGCGGCGGTTCCCCTCTTGCGTGATCCGCTGCGGCTTCCGTGTCATCCGCCACGATTGTAGTTCCGGCCGTTCGATGCCGTCGATGGCGCCCCCGCGCACCGGCAGAGCGTTGCTCGCGCTCGCGCACCGGAATACTTTACTGAGGCTGTTTACACTTTCCTCTTCCCGAACGAACAATGGTCAACAAGATCACGGTGGTCGGCGCAGGCAACGTCGGCGCGACGACCGCCCAACGCGTGGCAGAGAAGCACCTGGCCCGGACCGTGGTCATGGTCGACGTGGCCGAAGGCATTCCGCAGGGCAAGGGACTCGATCAGTGGGAATCCGCGCCGATCGAGGGATTCGACACCCGGGTGATCGGCACCAACGGGTACGACGAGACGGCCGGCTCCGACATCGTCATCATCACCGCCGGCATCGCCCGCAAGCCGGGCATGTGCCGCGACGATCTCCTCAACACCAACGCCGGCATCGTCAAGTCGGTCAGCGAGCAGATCAAGGCAACGTCGCCCAACGCGATCATCATCGTCGTGTCGAATCCGCTTGACGTGATGTGCTACGTCGCCAAGGCGGTCACCGGGTTCCCGCGCGAGCGCGTGCTCGGCATGGCCGGCGTGCTCGATTCGGCGCGCTATCGCGCCTTCCTGGCCGAAGCGCTCGACGTCTCGGTGCGCGACATCCAGGCGATGGTGCTCGGCGGGCACGGCGACACGATGGTGCCGCTGATCTCGTACACGACCGTGAGCGGCATCCCGGTCACCCAGCTCATCGACAGGAGCAAGCTCGACGCGATCGTCGATCGGACGCGCAACGGCGGCGCCGAAATCGTCAAGCACCTCAAGACCGGCTCGGCGTACTACGCGCCCTCGTCGGGCGCGGTGCAGATGGCCGAGGCGATCGTGCTACGACCAGAAGCGCATCCTGCCGTGCGCGGCGTGGCTGGAAGGCGAATACGGCCAGAAGGGACTCTTCCTGGGCGTGCCGTGCAAGATCGGGCGCAAGGGATTGGAGCAGGTGCTCGAGGTGGAGCTCACCGCCGACGAGCGAACGGCCCTGGCCAAGAGCGCGGAAGCCGTGCGCGACCCCATGAAGGCGGTCAAGCTCTGAGTGGAGTGCGAAGCGCGGGAAGCGAGCCACACGGGTTCGCTTCCCGCGATCCGCATTCCGGACCATTCCACCCGAACTTCCCATCACGATGAACTGGTTCGTCAATCTGTACCGGTCCACAATCGGGAAGAAGATCATCATGGCCGTCACGGGGCTGATCGGCATCGGCTTCGTGCTCGGCCACATGCTCGGCAACCTCCAGATCTTCATCGGCCAGGACAAGTTCGACGGCTATGCCGCGATGCTGCACGGCCCGCTGGCCGAAGTCGTCTGGGCCGTCCGCATCGTGCTCGTCGTCGCGGTGCTGCTCCACGTCCTGATGGCGTGGCAGCTCACGCAGCGGGCCCACGCCGCGCGCCCCGTGGACTACCGGAAGCGAGACGCACAGGTGTCCACCCTGGCCTCCCGGACGATGCGGTGGGGCGGGGTGCTCCTGGTGGTGTTCATCGTCTTCCATATCCTACACTTCACCGTCGGCGCCATCGATCCGGCGCATGCCTTCCATGGCACCGATTCGGCGGGGCGCCACGACATCTACGGCGACGTCGTGGCCAGCTTCCGCATCTGGTGGGTGTCGGCCTTCTACATCCTGGCCATGGCCTTCCTCGGGCTGCACCTGTTCCACGGGGCGTGGAGTTCGCTGCGCACGCTGGGCGTGGCGCACCCGTCGGAGCACCCGATGAAGCGGCGCATTTCGGCCGCCATCGCCATCATCGTCTGGCTCGGCTTCACCCTCGTTCCGCTCGGCGTCCTCGCCGGCATCGTGCATTAGCCATGGAACTCAAGTCGCGCGTCCCCGACGGCCCCGTCGCCGAGAAGTGGGAAAAGCACAAGTTCGACATGAAGCTCGTGAATCCCGCCAACAAGCGGAAACACACGGTCATCATCGTGGGCTCGGGGCTGGCCGGCGCCTCGGCCGCCGCGTCGATGAGCGAACTCGGCTACCAGGTCAAGAACTTCTGCTTCCAGGATTCACCGCGGCGGGCCCACAGCATCGCCGCCCAGGGCGGCATCAACGCCGCCAAGAACTATCCGAACGACGGCGATAGCATCTGGCGCCTGTTCTACGACACGGTGAAGGGCGGCGACTTCCGGTCGCGCGAGGCGAACGTGTACCGCCTGGCCGAGGTCAGCGTGCAGATCATCGATCAGTGCGTGGCCCAGGGCGTGCCCTTCGCGCGCGAGTACGGCGGCCTGCTCAGCAATCGGTCGTTCGGCGGAGCCCAGGTGTCGCGGACCTTCTACGCGCGCGGCCAGACCGGGCAGCAGCTGCTGCTCGGCGCGTACCAGGCGCTGGAGAAGGAGATCGCGAAGGGCGGGGTGACGATGTTCCCGCGCACGGAGATGCTCGATCTCATCGTGGTCAACGGCCGCGCCCGCGGCATCGTGGTGCGCGACCTGGTGACGGGCAGGATCGAGAGCCATCTGGCCGACGCGGTGGTGCTCGGCACCGGCGGCTACGGCAACGTCTTCTTCCTGTCCACCAACGCCAAGGGCTCGAACGTGACGGCGGCCTGGCGCGCCCACAAGCGCGGCGCCGCGTTCGCCAATCCCTGCTACACGCAGATCCACCCCACGTGCATCCCGGTGAGCGGCGACCACCAGTCCAAGCTGACGCTGATGAGCGAGTCGCTGCGCAACGACGGCCGCGTCTGGGTGCCGAAGAAGGCCGGGGATGCGCGGCCGCCGAATCAGATCCCGGAATCGGAACGCGACTACTACCTCGAGCGGAAGTACCCGAGCTACGGCAACCTGTCGCCCCGCGACATCGCCTCCCGGGCGGCCAAGGAAGTGTGCGACGAGGGGCGCGGCGTCGGACCCGGCGGGCGCGGCGTGTACCTCGATTTCGCCGACGCCATCAAGCGGCTCGGCCAGGACAAGATCGCCGAGCGGTACGGCAACCTGTTCGAGATGTACGAGCGCATCACCGCCGAGAATCCGTACCAGGTGCCGATGCGCATCTACCCGGCCGTGCACTACACCATGGGCGGGCTGTGGGTGGACTACAACCTCATGAGCACCGTGCCCGGCCTTCACGTGATCGGCGAGGCGAACTTCTCCGACCATGGCGCCAACCGTCTGGGCGCCAGCGCGCTCATGCAGGGGCTGGCGGACGGCTACTTCGTGATCCCGCTGACGATCGGCGACTATCTGGGCTCCAACAAGCTCGAGCCGGTGACCGCCGACCACCCGGAGGTGCGGGCGACGGAGGCCGCGGTGCGCGAGCGGACCAACCGGCTGCTCTCCATCAACGGCAAGCGCACGCCGACGTCGTTCCACCGCGAGCTGGGCAGGGTCATGTGGGAGTACTGCGGCATGGCCCGCAGCGCCGACGGGCTCAAGCGCGCGCTCGCCGAGATCCCGAAGCTGCGCGAGGAATTCTGGCGCAACCTCACCGTGCCCGGCAGCGGCGAGGAGCTGAACCAGTCGCTCGAACTCGCCGGCCGCGTGGCCGACTTCCTCGAGCTGGGTGAGCTGATGTGCATCGACGCACTGCACCGCGAGGAGTCGTGCGGCGGCCACTTCCGCGTCGAGCATCAGACCGCGGACGGCGAGGCCAAGCGTGACGACGAGCACTTCGCGTACGTGGCCGCATGGGAATACCAGGGTCCCGACAAGGCGCCGGTGCTGCACAAGGAGCCGCTGGAGTTCGAGAACGTGCACCTGGCGACGAGGAGCTACAAGTGAACCTCACCCTTCACGTCTGGCGCCAGGCGAGCCCGACGGCCGCCGGCCGGTTCGAGCGCTACGACGCGCGCGACGTCAGCGCCGACATGTCTTTCCTCGAGATGCTCGACATCGTGAACGAGGGGCTGATCGGAGAGGGCCGCGAACCGATCGCCTTCGACCACGACTGCCGGGAAGGCATCTGCGGCAGCTGCGGCATGATGATCAACGGCGCGGCGCACGGCCCGATGAAGACGACCACCACCTGCCAGCTCCACATGCGGAGCTTCAAGGACGGCGACGAGCTGTGGATCGAGCCCTGGCGGGCCCGTGCCTTCGGCGTGGTGAAGGATCTGGTGGTGGACCGCACCGCGCTCGACCGGATCATCCAGGCCGGAGGGTTCGTCAGCGTCAGTACGGGCGCGCCGCAGGACGCCAATGCGATTCCGATCGCCAAGCAGGCGGCGGACGACGCCATGGACGCCGCCGCGTGCATCGGATGCGGTGCCTGCGTGGCGGCCTGCCCGAACGGCTCGGCATCGCTGTTCACCGCGGCCAAGGTGTCGCACCTGGGACTGCTGCCGCAGGGCCAGACGGAGCGCTACCGCCGCGCCCTGAGCATGGTGGCGCAGATGGATCTCGAGGATTTCGGCGGCTGCACCCTGTTCGGCGAGTGTCAGGAGGCCTGTCCCAAGGGCATCAGCATCGACTTCATCGCGCGGCTCAACCGCGACTTCTTGCGCGCGGTCGCGTCCAAGCGCGAGGAGAAGGCGCTGGGCGGGGCGGGGTAGTCGGCTACAGCCTCGGCAGCGTCACTCCGTGCTGCCCCTGGTACTTCCCCTTCTTGTCCTTGTACGACACCTCGGGCCCTTCCTCCCCCTTGAAGAAGAGCACCTGGGCGATGCCCTCGTTGGCGTAGATCTTCGCCGGCAGCGGCGTCGTATTCGAGATCTCCAGCGTCACAAATCCTTCCCACTCGGGCTCGAACGGGGTGACGTTCGTGATGATCCCGCACCGCGCGTAGGTGGACTTGCCCACGGTCACCGTGAGGATGTCCCGCGGAATCCGGAAATACTCCACCGACCGGGCCAGGGCGAAGGAATTGGGGGGCACGATGCAGACGTCCCCCTCGAATTCCACGAAGCTCTTCGGGTCGAAGTTCTTGGGATCCACCACCGAGCTGAGCACGTTGGTGAAGATCCGGAACTCCCGGGCCACCCGCATGTCGTAGCCATACGAGCTGACCCCGTACGAAATGACGCCCTCGCGGACCTGCCGGTCTTCGAATGGCTCGATCATCCCGTGCTCCTTGGCCATCCGGGTGATCCAGCGGTCGGACATGATGCTCATCGGGGGGTTTTCGGGAGATGGTGGGGAAGGAGGGCGCGTCGAGCGCGCGCCGCAATGTATTCGCCGGCCCGACACGCGCCAAGCACGTGCCGGCGGAGCGTCCAATCCGGTTGACCCCTGTCGGACGGGTCGATAACTTTTCCGCGCTGGAGCTAGTGAAAGTTTTCACGAAGTTCGGAGCGCCATGGAACGCACGTATTTCCCCGTCCTGCTCCTGCTCGGTTTCGCCGCCTTCAACGCGGTGGCGATGTTGGTGCTGTCGCATCTCACGCTGCGGCCGCGCCCGACGCCGGTGAAGCAGACCCCGTACGAATCCGGCATCCCGCCGCTCGGCGACGCGCGCGAGCGGTTCTCCGTCAAGTTCTACATGGTCGCGGTGCTCTTTATCATCTTCGATATCGAGACCGTGTTCATGATTCCGTGGGGCGCGCACTTCCGGGAGCTGTCGTGCGCCGTCCCGCTCGCCGGCGGTGTCTGCCCCCGCGGCCAGATCTCGTTCTTCGGCCTCGGGGAGATGCTGGTGTTCATCGCCATTCTCCTCGTGGGATTCCTCTACGTCTGGAAGAAGGGTGCCCTGCAATGGGATTGACCCCGCGCCCGGAGTCCGCCGTTTCCTACGCGCCCGCCGCCCAGGAAGGCTGGATCACGACGAAGCTCGACTTTCTCGTCAATTGGGCCCGCGCCAACTCGCTGTGGCCGATGCCGTTCGGGACGGCCTGCTGCGCGATCGAATTCATGGCCTCGGCGGCCAGTGACTTCGACCTCGCCCGCTTCGGGATGGAGCGGATGAGCTTCTCGCCCCGTCAGGCCGACGTGCTGATCTGCGCCGGCCGGGTGCCGTTCAAGCTGGCGCCGATCATCCGCCGCATCTGGCAGCAGATGCCGCAGCCCAAGTGGGCCATCTCGATGGGCGCCTGCGCCTCGTCGGGCGGGATGTTCGACAACTACGCGGTGGTGCAGGGCATCGACACCATCATTCCGGTGGACGTCTACGTCCCCGGCTGCCCGCCCCGCCCGGAAGGGCTGATCTACGGCATCATGCTCCTTCAGCAGAAAGTCATGAAGGAACGCGCCGCCGACAATTCGCTGCGCCGCGAGATGGATCCGGATCCCCGGAGCCAGCTCTACATCCCGCCCTCGGTGATCGACGAACTGTCGGAGCCGTTCGGCAACTCCGTGCACCAGACGCGGTCGGGCCTGTGAGCGCCCCCTTCACGCCGCTGGTGGGCGGCAGCGCCCTCGGCCCCGACGCGCCCGCGCCGGTCACGCCGCGCAACGTGCCGCTCACGGGCGGCGACGCCAACCCGTCCGCCGCCGCCCTGGTGCGCCAGTTCGGCGACGCGGTGCGCCGCGTGCACGTCGTGCGGGGCGAGACCAACGTCGTCGTGGCCAACGAGAAGCTGCTCGACATCGTGCGCTGGCTGAACGCCGAGCCCTCGCAGCGCTACGAGTACCTCTCGGACGTCACGGCCGTGGAGTTCCGCGACGTGGAACTTCCGATCGAGGTGGTCTGGCACCTGCGGTCGGTCGTCTTCCGGCGGTTCCTGCGGCTCAAGGTGGAGTTGCCCAAGGGCGCGCCGCTGGAAGTGCCGAGCGTGTGGGACGTGTACAAGGGCGCCGACTGGCTGGAGCGGGAGTGCTACGACATGTTCGGCATCCGCTTTGCTGGGCACCCCGACCTCCGCCGCATCCTGATGTGGGAGGACTACCGGGAAGGGTATCCGCTGCGGAAGGACTTCCCCCTGCGCGGCCGGTTCAGCCGGTCCGAGCAGCTGCGCCAGGCGCTGGCCGCCAATCCCGAGGCCCGGTACTCGATGGAAGAGCTGTCCGTGGTCGATGCCTTCGCGGATCTGCCCGAAGACGTCCGCCGCCGCCTGCGGGGCGGCGAGAAGCCCGGGGAATAGCGCGATGCCCACGACCAAACGCACGGTAGAAGTCGAACTGTCGACCACCGGGGTCGACGCGCAGGGCCGGCCCACGCGGGTGCCGCTGGTGACCGACGAGCGCGGCCACACGGTGGCCGTCGAGGCGCCGCCGGCGATGGAGCCCGATCTCGCCGGCGAACACATGCTGCTCAACATCGGGCCCCAGCACCCGGCCACGCACGGCGTGCTCCGGCTGGTGCTCGAACTGGACGGCGAGACGGTGGTGCGCTGCATCCCGCACATCGGCTACCTGCACTGCGGCTTCGAGAAGATCGGCGAGTACCGCCAGTACAACCAGATCATTCCCTGGACGGACCGCGAGGACTACCTGAACTCGCCGGGGAACAACGTGGGCTTCGTGCTCGGCGCCGAGCGGCTGTTCGGCATCGAGATCACGGAGCGCTGCAAGGTCCTGCGCGTGATCGCGATGGAGCTGTCGCGGATCATGTCGCACCTCGTCTGGTGGGGCACGACCTGCATCGACATCGGCGCCTTCACCCCCTTCCTCTGGCTGTTCGAGGAGCGCGAGCGGATCTACGAGCTGCTCGACATGTGGATCGGCGCCCGCATGACGACGTCGATGACGCGCGTCGGCGGCATGGCCGCCGACATCCCCGACGGATGGATGGACAAGCTCACCGGGTTCGTGAAGAGCTTCCCGAAGACGATCGACGAAGCCGAGCGCATGCTGTCCAAGAACGGCGTGTGGGTCGGGCGGACGGTGGGGCTGGGCGTGATGTCGCCCGAAGAGGCGCTGAACTGGGGGCTCTCCGGGCCGATGCTTCGGGCGTCCGGGGTGGCGTACGACGTGCGCCGCGACTTCCCCTATCTCGATTACGAGACGTACGACTTCGACGTGCCGGTGGGCACCAACGGCGACGTGTACGACCGGTACCTGGTGCGCGTCGAGGAGCTGCGCCAGTCGGTGCGCATCCTGGAGCAGGCGATCGAGCGGCTGCCGGACGGGCCGGTGAACGTGGACGACCACCGGGTGATCCTGCCGCCCAAGAGCCGGGCGACGAGCGACATGGAGTCGATGATCCATCACTTCAAGCAGGTGATGGAAGGGCCGCGGCCGCCGATCGGAGAGACGTACCTGGCGGTGGAGAGCCCCAAGGGAGAGAAGGGCTACTACATGGTGTCCGACGGCACGTCGAAGCCGGTGCGCTGGCGCATCCGGCCGCCGTCGTTCGTGAACCTCGCCGCCATCCCCAAGATGGTCGAGGGCCACCTGCTGTCGGACGTGATCGCGATCAACGCGAGCATCGACATCGTCATGGGAGAGATCGACCGATGACGGCGATGGTCGGGCATTTCTGCGAAGGAGAACCGGGCCGGTGAGCACGCGCGAGATGGGAGGAACGGAAGCGCCCGCGGACGCCCCGCACGGCGAGCATGCGGTGGCGTATGCCCCCGTGTTCGTGGGCGAGCGCCGCCGGCAGCTCGACGAGCTGTTCACGCGCTACCCGACGAAGATGGCGGCGCTGCTGCCCGCCCTGTGGATGGTGCAGGAGGAGCGCGGCTGGATCAGCGAGGAGGGCATCGTCGAGGTGGCCGGCGTCCTCGAACTGACGCCGGCGTACGTGAAGGGCGTCGTGACCTTCTACACCATGTACCACCAGCACCCAGTGGGCAAATACTTCGTGCAGGTCTGCACGACGTCGCCCTGCGCGGTGTGCGGCGCGGAGGCGGTGCGCGACGCCTTCCTCCGGCACACCGGATGCGAGGAGCTGGGCGTGACCTCGCAGGACGGCCGGTACACGGTGATCGAGGTCGAATGCCTCGGCGCCTGCGGGTTCGCGACGCCGGTGATGATCAACGAGGAGTTCCTGGAGTCGGTGACGCCTGACAAGGTGCCCGGCATTCTTTCCGGTCTGAAATAATGGGATATCCGCACAAGCCGCACGACCGCGAAACGACGGTGCTCTCGAAGCACTTCGGGGACGCCGAGGCGATCTCGCTCGACGGGTGGAAGAAGCGGGGCGGGTACGCGGCCCTGGAGCGCGCGCTGGGCATGACGCCCGCCGAGATCGTGGCCATCGTCAAGGACTCGGGGCTGCGCGGCCGCGGCGGCGCCGGCTTCCCGACCGGCGTGAAGTGGTCGTTCATGAAGCCGGGCGACGGCAAGCCGCACTACCTCTGCTGCAACGCCGACGAATCGGAGCCCGGCACGTTCAAGGACCGCGAGATCATGCGCTGGACCCCGCACGCCCTCGTCGAGGGGTGCGCGATCGGGGCCTACGCCATCGGCGCCGAGACCTGCTACATCTACATCCGCGGCGAGTTCACCGAGCCGTTGCTGCGCATGGAGGCGGCGCTCAGGGAAGCGTATGCCGCCGGCATTCTCGGCAACAACGCGATGGGCACCGGCAAGACGGTCAACGTGTACGTGCACAAGGGCGCCGGCGCCTACATCTGCGGCGAGGAGACCGCCCTGATGAATTCCATCGAGGGGCGGCGCGGCAATCCGCGCATCAAGCCGCCGTTCCCGGCGGTGTCCGGCGTGTTCGCCCAGCCGACGACCATCAACAACGTCGAAACGCTGGTCGCGGTGCCCCACATCCTCAACCAGGGCGCCGACTGGTACAGGAAGTTCGGACGCGCCGACAACCCGAAGAGCACGGGCACCAAGCTGTTCTCCGTGTGCGGCAACGTGCAGCGGCCCGGCAACTACGAAGTCGCGATGGGATTCCCGTTCAAAGACTTCCTGTACGACCTCTGCGGCGGGCCCAATCCCGGACGCCGGTTCAAGGCCATCATCCCCGGCGGCATCTCGGTGCCGATCCAGACCGTGGAGGAGGCCGAAGCCAGCTTCATGGACTACGAAGGGTTCGTGGAGCAGGGCACGATGCTCGGCTCGGGCGGCGTGATCGTCATCGACGACGCGCAGAATCTCGTCAAGCAGATCGCCCGGGCGGCCCGCTTCTTTGCCCACGAGAGTTGCGCCCAGTGCACGCAGTGCCGTGAGGGCACCGCGTGGACCACGCGCATCCTCGAGCGCATCGTCGCCGGCGACGGCACGAGCGAGGACCTCGACACGCTGCTCGACATCGCCGAGAACATGACCGGCAAGACGATCTGCGTGCTCAGCGACTCGTGCGCGGTGCCGGTGGTGTCCGGCATCAAGAAGTTCCGCGGCGACTTCGAGGCGCTGATCAAGAAGAAGACCGTCCACATGATTCCGGCGGTGGTGTAGATGGCCGACGCGAAGATGATCAACCTGACGATCGAAGGGCGCGCCGTCGCCGTGGCCGAAGGCACCTCGATTCTCGAGGCGGCGAAGGCGGCGGGGATCCTCGTCCCCCACTACTGCTACCACCCGGGACTTCCGGTGGCCGGCGTCTGCCGCATGTGCCTGGTGGAAGTGGAGAAGATGCCCAAGCTGGCGCCGTCGTGCGCCACCAGCGTGGCCGAGGGGCAGGTGGTGCACGTCCACTCGGCCAAGGCCCTCGAGGCGCGCAAGGGCGTGCTCGAGATGCTCCTCATCAACCACCCGCTCGACTGCCCGATCTGCGACCAGGCCGGCGAGTGCGAGCTCCAGGACTACACCTACCAGGAAGGACGCGCCCAGGGCCGTTCGCGCGATCCCAAGCGGTTCAACCCGGTGGAGGATTTCGGGGGCGACGTCATGTACGTGGCCAACCGCTGCATCCTCTGCACGCGCTGCGTGCGGTTCATGGACGACGTGGCCCGCGATCCGGTGCTCAACGTGAGCGAGCGCGGCGATCGGGCGCTGATCGGCAAGTTCGACGGCAGGGACCTCACGCATCCGTGGGCGGGCAACGTCATCGACCTCTGCCCGGTGGGCGCGCTCCTGTCCAAGGACTCGCTCAACAAGGTGCGCGCCTGGGAAGTGGACCGCACGGCGTCGGTCTGCCCGGGCTGCTCGCAGGGCTGCAACATGATCGTCGAGACGCGCGACAACATGGTCACGCGCCTGCGGCCCCGCGCCAACGACGACGTGAACGAGTACTTCATGTGCGACCACGGCCGGCTCGACTACCGGTGGATGAACCGGCAGGACCGCGTCGAACTGCCGATGGTGCGCGAGGGCGCGGCGCTGGCCACCGCCGACTGGGAGGCCGCCGTCGACGCGGCCGCCCGCCTGCTCGCCGGCAAGCGGGCGTTCGTGCTCGCGTCGCCCAACCTGCCCAACGAGGCGCTCTATCTGCTCTCCCGCCTGGTCAAGAAGACCGGCGGGGCGGGCGCCGTCCGCGTGCCGCAGGGCGCGGAGGCGCCGCTCGCCGGCGTGAAGGACCTGGCGTTGCGCGCCGACCGCGCGGCCAACGGGCGCGGCGCCGAGCTGCTCGGGTTTGCCCGCCAGGACGCGCCGCTCGCCGGCCTCAAGTCCGGCGACGTGCTGGTGGTGGCCGACGAGGAGCTGGCGGGGCTCGACGCCCCCGACGTGGCCCGCGCCGGCGCGATCATCGTCATCGGCACGACGCTCCCCGCCTGGGCGCGGCACGCCGCGGCGGTGGTCCTCCCGATCGCCAACATGGCCGAGGAGGAGGGCACCTTCACCAACCTTCGCGGCCGCGTTCAGCGGTTCCGCCAGGCCAAGTCGGCGCCCGGCTTCGCCCGGCCCAGCTGGCTGGTGACGGCGGATCTGCTCGCCGCGACCGGTGAAGCCGCCAACTACATGCTCGCCACCGACGTCTTCGGCGCGCTGGCCGGCTCCCACCCCGAATTCGCCGGCATGTCGTACGACACCCTCGGTCTCAAAGGCGCCCCGGTGAAGAGCGCCACCGCCGGAGCTTCGGCATGATGCCGCTCCTCCTTCCCTTGCTGCAGATCGCGAATCCGCAGCTGCCGCCGCCGTCGGACACCGTGTACCTCGTGGCCACGGTGATCAAGATGCTGGTGGCCTTCGCCGCGTACATGGGCGTGGTGGCGTACCTGACGCTCGCCGAGCGGAAGTTCTCGGCCTGGATTCAGGACCGGCACGGGCCGAATCGCGTCGGACCGACCGGCCTGTTCCAGCCGCTCGCCGACGGCCTCAAGAACATCATGAAGGAAGAGACCTATCCGGGCGCGGCCAACCTCCTGCTGTTCGTGCTGGCGCCGGCGCTGGCCTTCATGCCGGCGTTCCTCACCTGGTCGGTGATCCCCTTCGCCTCGCCGCTGCCGACGCCGTGGGGCCTGATCGACATGGTCGTCGCGCCGCTTCCGGTCGGGTACCTGTTCATCCTCGCCATCTCGTCGCTGGGCGTCTACGGCATCGTGCTGGCCGGCTGGAGTTCGAACAACAAGTACGCCCTGCTCGGCGGCCTGCGGTCGAGCGCCCAGATGGTGTCGTACGAGATCGCCATGGGCATGTCGACCATTCCGGTGCTCCTGCTCTCCGGCAACGTCGCCCTCAACGACATCGTGCTGCAGCAGGCGCACGGACTGTGGAACGTGCTCGGCCTGACGGTGGCGTTTCTGATCTTCCTCATCGCGGCCTTCGCCGAGACGAACCGCCTGCCGTTCGACCTGCCGGAAGCGGAATCGGAGCTCGTCGCCGGCTATCACGCCGAGTACAGCGCGATGAAGTTCTCGATGTTCTTCATCGCCGAGTACGCCAACATGGTGACGGCGAGCGCGCTGATGGTGACGCTGTTCTTCGGCGGCTGGGACATCCCGGGGCAGTGGGACGTGGCGCCATGGACGGCGTGGAAGACGCTGGCGACACTGGGGTTCTTCGCCTTCAAGACCGGCTTCTTCCTGTTCTTCTACATCTGGATCCGCTGGACGCTGCCCCGGTTCCGCTACGACCAGTTGATGGCGCTGGGCTGGAAGATCCTGCTCCCGGTATCGCTCGGCTACATCGTCGTCATGGCCAGCGCGATCCTGGGGCTCGACGCGGCAGGGCTGGCGCGCGGATCGTGGGGCTTCGGCCTGTCGCTGCTGGCGATCAACGTGGTGCTCGTCGGTATTCTGCTGTTCCTGATCGACCGTGGCCGGATCATCAGTCCGGCCTCTTCCCGTCTCGACAAACGCAACGTCGACAAGCTCCGCGCCATCGCCGCGCGGTCGGCGTTGATGCCGGAGGGCCGCAACTGATGGCAATCGGCGTCAAGGTGCTCGACCGCCCCATCGCGCAGACCAGCTACATGCGGGCCACGCTCAAGGGCATGGCGCTCACGCCAAGCATCTGCTCGAATCCGCAGAAGGTGACCATGCAGTATCCGGAGCAGAAGAAGTGCGCTCTCGCCCCGGTGGCGGGGGACGCACCGCATGCTGACCACCGAGGACGGCAAGGCCAAGTGCGTGGCCTGCGGCCTCTGCCCGACCGTGTGTCCGGCCAACTGCATCAAGCTCGTTCCCGGCGAGGACGAGAAGGGCGACCGGTATCCGCTCGTCTTCGAGATCGACGAGTTCCGCTGCATCTTCTGCGGCTACTGCCAGGAGGTCTGTCCGGAGGAGGCGATCCACCTCGGCCGCCACTACGAGAACTCGGAGTACAGCCGCGACGGGTTCGTCTACGACCTCGAGCGGCTCATGGCCCAGACGCATCCGGTGTGCGAGATGTGGGATCCCGCCGACCCGAAGGGGGAGTGATGCCGGAGACCACCTCGCTCTTCTACAGCTTCCACTTCTACTTCTTCGGGCTGATCGCGATCGCGTCGGCCCTCGTGTTCGTGACGCGCAAGAGCCCCGTCGCCGCCGCGCATGTGGCTGGTGGTGACGATGTTCAGCCTGGCGGCGCTGTACGTGCTGCTCGACGCCGCAGTTCATCGGCGTCATCCAGGTGCTGGTCTACGCCGGCGCGATCATGGTGGTGTTCCTGTTCGTCATCATGCTGCTCAACCTCGGCCACCCGAGCGAGATCGCCGACGCGCGCGGGCTGGGCTGGAAGCTGGCGGCGGGGGCGGTCGGGCTGGGCATCCTCGCCGAGATCCTCGCCGTGCTCCGGGGCCGGGTGGCGGAGCCGTTCGCCCTGCCCGAGGGATACGCGGCCGCGCAGATCGCCGCCCACGGCGCCATCACGCCGCATCGCCGGCCCCCTGTTCCACGAATACCTCCTGGCGTTCGAGATCACGAGCATGCTGCTGCTGACGTCCATCGTCGGCGCCGTGGTGCTCGGCAAGCGGAGAACCGATGCTCGCTGAGTCCCTCTTCTTTTCCGCTGTGCTGTTCACGATCGGCGTGGTCGGCGTGCTCACCCGCCGCAACGCGATCATCCTGTTCATGTGCGTCGAGCTGATGCTCAACGCGGTGAATCTCACGTTCATCGGCTTCGCCCGCGCGTACGGGGCGGGGGGCCAGGTGTTCGTGTTCCTCGTCATGACCGTCGCGGCCGCCGAGGCCGCCGTTGGCCTCGCGATCATCATCGCGCTCTTCCGCCACCGGCACACGGTCGATCTTCAGAACATCCACCTGCTGAAGGGCTGATGCTCCTTCAATCCGCCGTTTCCCCGGGCGCCCATCCCCTCGCCGGCACCATCGCGGGCTGGATGTGGGCGCTGCCGCTGCTGCCGCTGCTGGGCTTCCTGTTCAACGGCGCCCTGTCGCTGGCCTCGGTCGCGCACCTGGGTCCCTCCGATCCGACCGCGGCGTCGCACGACGCGCACGCGGCGGATGCCGGCCACGACGGGCCCGCGCACGACGACCACCCGGCCACCCGGCACCGGTTCGCCGCCATCACCAGCATCGTCGGCCCGGGTGTGCTGGTCGCGGCCTTCCTGCTGGCGCTGGCCATCTTCGCGCGGATGCACGCCGTCGGCGACATGACGGCGCCCTTTGTCCAGCGCTACTTCTCGTGGATGCCGGTGGGCGACCTGTCCATCGACGCCGCCTTCCAGCTCGACCAGCTCTCCATGGTGATGGTGCTGGTGGTGACGGGCGTCGGCATGCTCATCCACATCTTCAGCGTCGGCTACATGCGCGAGGACCCCGGCTATCCGCGGTACTTCGCCTATCTGAACCTGTTCGTGTTCTTCATGCTGGTGCTGGTGCTCGGCGCCAACTACCCGCTGCTGTTCATCGGCTGGGAGGGTGTCGGCCTCTGCTCCTACCTGTTGATCGGGTTCTGGTTCAGCACCAAGGCCAACGCGGATGCCGGGAAGAAGGCGTTCATCGTCAACCGCATCGGTGACTTCGGATTCCTGATCGCGATGTTCCTGCTGTTCGCGAACTTCGGGACGCTCGACTTCCGCGGGCTCGAGGCCGTGGCGCCGACGTTCGTGTTCGGCGGGGCGCTGATCACGACCATCGCGCTCTTCTTCTTCCTCGGATGCGCCGGCAAGAGCGCCCAGATCCCGCTGTACATCTGGCTGCCCGACGCCATGGCCGGTCCGACGCCGGTCTCGGCGCTCATCCATGCCGCCACGATGGTCACGGCCGGCGTGTACCTGATCGCCCGCAGCAACTTCATCTTCGCCGCCGCGCCGGTGGCCGGGCTGACGGTGGTGCTCATCGGCGCCGCTCACGGCGCTGTTCGCGGCGACGATCGGCCTCAAGCAGTGGGACATCAAGAAGGTGCTCGCGTACTCAACCGTCTCCCAGCTCGGCTACATGTTCGTGGGCGTGGGCGCGGGCGCGTACGTGGCCGGCATCTTCCACCTCATGACCCACGCCTTCTTCAAGGCACTCCTGTTCCTCGGCGCGGGCGCGGTGATCCACTCCATGCACGAGGCGTATCACCACACGCACAGCCACGACGACGCGCAGGACATGCGCAACATGGGCGGGCTCAAGCAGTACATGAAGGTCACCTGGATCCTCATGTGGATCGCCACGCTGGCCATCTCCGGCATCCCACCCTTCGCCGGATTCTTCTCGAAGGACGAGATCCTCGGCACGGTGTTCGCCCGCGCCCAGGGCAGCACGCTGGCCCAGGCCCACTGGTTCGGGGTGCCGGGCACCGCGGTGCTGTATACGGCGTACGTGTTCGGGCTGGCCGCGGCCCTGCTCACGGCCATCTACATGACGCGGCTCATGCTCTACACCTTCCACGGACCGAACCGCACGGGAGAGAAGGAGCGGGCGCATCTGCACGAAGCCCCGTGGATCATGACCGGGCCCCTGGTGGTGCTCGGCGTGCTGGCCGCCGTCGGCGGCTGGTTCAACCTTCCCGAGATCATCACCCGCGTCATTCCGCTCGGTCCCACGGCGGCGCTCGAGCACTGGCTCGACCCGGTGGTGGGGGCAGGGACGGCACAGGTGGTGGGAACCGCTGGCGAAGCGGTCTCCACCGGCACCGAGGGCCTGCTGATCGCCGTCGCGGTCGCCATCGCGGTGGCCGGCATCGCCATCGCCGTGACGGTGCTCAAACCGGCGGCGCTCGTTCCCAAGGCGCAGGCCAAGCCCGAAGAGGGCTTCGAACGGGTGCTCGCCAACAAGTACTACGTGGACGAGATCTACGATGCGACGGTGGTGAAGCCGGTGTACGGCGTGTCGCGCAATCTGCTCTGGCGCGGCGTTGACGCCGGTCTGATCGATGGGCTGCTGGTCAACGGAAGCGCCTGGGCCGCCCGCTTCGCCGGCTGGCTCGGGTCGCAACTGCAGTCCGGCCAGCTCGGCACGTACGCCTGGGTGTTCGTGCTCGGGGTTCTGCTGGTCCTCGGCGCCTTCCACCACGCGGTGCTGCCATGAACCAATTCCTCGGCTCCATCGGGTACATGCGCTGGGTGCTGCCGGTCCTGCTCCTCATCCCGACGGTCGGCGCGCTGGCCATCTGGGCGCAGGGCCTCCCTGGACGCGGCGCGCCTGGCGACGACGATGTGGCGTCCGGCGTGGCCGCGGTGCCGCGCCTGATGGCGCTGGTCACCTTCGGCCTCGAGTTCGTCGTGTCGATGGGCCTCTGGTGGGCCTACGATCCGACCAACGCCGGCTGGCAGGCCGACTTCAACGCCTACTGGATCCCGGCCTGGGGCATCCATTTCCATCTGGGCATCGACGGCATCTCGCTGATGATGATCCTGCTCACCACGTCCACGATGTTCCTGGCCGTGCTGGGCAGCTGGACGAGCATCCGCAAGCGGGCGCACACGTACTACGCGCTGCTGCTGGTGCTCACCGCCGGCATGCTCGGCGTGTTCATGGCGCTCGATCTGTTCCTGTTCTACGTGATGTGGGAAGTGATGCTGGTGCCGATGTACTTCATCATCGGCGTCTGGGGCGGCGACCGGCGGATCTACGCGAGCATGAAGTTCTTCATCTACACGATGGTGGGCTCGCTGCTGATGCTGGTGGCCATCGTGTACCTGGGGCTGGCCGCGCGTTCGCCGACCACGAACATCCCCAACTTCGACTACGACGTGATCCTGTCGCAGGCCCACGTGTCCAGCACGGCGGCGCTGTGGCTGTTCGGCGCGTTCTTCCTGGCGTTCGCCGTGAAGGTGCCGATGTTCCCCTTCCACACGTGGCTGCCGGACGCCCACGTGGAGGCGCCCACCGCCGGCTCGGTCGTGCTGGCGAGCATCATGCTGAAGCTCGGCACCTTCGGGTTCCTCCGGCTCGCCGTGCCCCTATTCCCGGGGGCGGCCACCAATCCCGCCGTGCGCGCGATCATTCTCACGCTGGCGGTCATCGGCATCGTGTACGGGGCGCTGGTGTCGCTCGTGCAGCCGGACTTCAAGAAGCTCGTCGCCTATTCGTCGGTGAGCCACCTCGGGTTCGTGATGCTCGGCATCTTCGCGCTCACCGTGCAGAGCGTGCAGGGCGCGCTCATGGTGATGATCAACCACGGCATCTCCACCGGCGCTCTGTTCTTCCTCATCGGCATGATCTACGAGCGGCGGCACACGCGGCTGATCGAGGACTACGGCGGCATCGCGCGCGTGGTGCCGATGTTCTCGGCGGCCCTCACCATCGTCGCCCTGAGCAGCATCGGCGTGCCCGGCACCAACGGGTTCGTCGGTGAGTTCCTGGTCCTCCTCGGCGCCTTCCGCACGTATCCGTTCTTCGCCTTCATCGCCACCACGGCCGTCATCCTCTCGGCGGCGTATCTGTTGTGGGCCATCCAGCGCATCCTCTTCAACCCGCTGGACAAGAAGGAGAATCTCCACATTCCCGATCTCAACCGCCGCGAATTGGCGCTGCTGATTCCGCTGCTCGCCGGCATCGTCTGGCTCGGGGTGTATCCCAAGCCCGTGCTCGACCGCATGCAGGTCTCGGCGCAGCACTTCGTGGAGTCCGTGCACGAGCGCGCGCTGGAAGGCCCGCGGCCGGGGATCCGCTGATGCCATACAATCTGTCGCTGCCCTCGCAACTGATCGCCGCCTACGGGCCCGACCTGCTGTTGATGGGCGGCGCCTGCGTGCTGCTGCTGCTGGCCGCCTGGCGGACGCCGAGCCAGGCCCACCAGCGCACCGTCGGTCTGTGGAGCATGACCCTCACCGCCGTCACCGGTGCCTACGTCATCTGGAGCCTGTACCAGCTGCGGAGCGCCGGGGGCGGGCCCATTGCCGTCGACAACTTCCGCTGGATGGCGGACACGGTGATCCTGCTCGGCACCCTGTTCGCGCTCGCGCTCACGATCGACGACAACGACCGGCAGGGCGTCGACGTCGCCGAGTCGCATGTGCTCATCCTGTTCGCCTCGGCGGGGATGATGCTGCTCGCCGCCGCCCAGGACCTGATGCTCGTGTTCCTGGGCGTGGAGCTGATGTCGCTCTCCGTGTACGCGCTCGCGGCCGTGAACCGGCGGAGCGCCCGCGGCGCCGAGGGCGCCCTCAAGTATTTCCTGCTGGGCGCGTTCGCCACCGCGTTCCTGCTGTACGGCATGGCGCTGCTCTACGGCGCCACGGGCACCACGAACATTCCCGACATCGCCCGCCGCATCGACCAGCTGAACCTGATCCGCAGCCCGCTGGTGATCGTCGGCATGGGCTTGTTGCTCATCGGATTCGGCTTCAAGGTGGCCGCGGTGCCGTTCCACATGTGGGCCCCCGACGTGTACGACGGCGCGCCGTCGGCGGTGACCGCGTACATGGCGGCCACCGTCAAGGCCGCCGCGTTCGCCACGCTCCTGCGCGTCTGGATGGTGGCGTTCCCGGCTACGTTCTACGCCTGGCGTCCCGCGGTGGCCGGCCTCGCCGCGGCGACGATGATCGTCGGCAACGCGATCGGGCTCGCCCAGCGCAACATCAAGCGCATGCTCGCGTACTCGAGCATCGCCCACGCCGGGTTCCTCCTCGTCGCGCTGGCCGCGGGCAGCCCCCAGGCGGGCTCCGCGGTGCTGTTCTACCTGCTGATCTACACGCTGGCCACGTTCGGCGCCTTCGCCGTGATCATCGTGCTGTCACGCGCCGGCGACCACCCCGTGATGATCGAGGATTTCAACGGCCTCTGGGCGGTGCGCCCCTGGCTGGCGTTGGGCATGGGCGTGCTGATGCTGTCGCTGCTCGGCTTCCCGATCTTCGGCGGCGCCGGGTTCTTCGCCAAGTGGTACGTGCTGCAGGCCGCCCTCCAGGCGCCGGCGCCGCAGATCACGCTCGCCGTGATCCTCGTGCTCACCACCGTGGTGTCAGCGGGCTACTATCTCAACGTAGTCATGGTAATGTTCATGAAGCCGCGCCCCGAGGGCGCGGCCGCGCCCGGCGCCACGCCGGCCCTCACCCGGGCCGTCGTGCTGGCCAGCGTGATCGGAATTCTGTTGCTCGGGTTGATGCCGGAACGGGCGGTGCGACTGGCCCGGGCTGGCGTGATGAGCGCCGTGCCGACCACCCCGGCCACGGCATCTACGGCGAGCACCGGCCGGCCGTAGCGCGGCCCCCGGCGACCGAACGAGGGACGGGGCCTGCCACGGCCCCGTCCGCATTTAGAGGAGTATCATGACCGTTTCACCCGGCATCTTTCGCGAGTACGACATCCGCGGCGTGGTGGGGAGGGACCTGACCGTCGAGGCCGCGCGCGCCGTCGGCGTCGCCTACGCCGCGTATCTCGCCGATCGCGGCGCGTCCGGGCCGCTCGTGGTGGGCCGCGACAACCGCCCCAGCGGAGGCGCGCTGCGCGACGCCCTCGTGGACGGCCTCACGGCCAGCGGCATCGACGTCATCGACATCGGCACCGTCCCCACGCCGCTCATGTACTGGTCGCTCAACCACCTCGGCGTGGCGGGCGGCATTCAGATCACGGGCTCGCACAACCCGCCGGAATTCAACGGCTTCAAGATCTGCCGCGGCACCGCCTCCGTGTACGGCTCCGAGATCCAGGCGCTCTACCAGCTGATCCGGGACGGCCGGCGCCCGACGGGCAAGGGCGCCGTGCGCCGGGAGCAGGTCATCGAGCGCTACGTCGACGACATCACCGCGCGGATCGGTCCGCTCGACCGCCGCGTGCGCACCGTGTACGACTGCGGCAACGGCGCCGGCGCGCTCGTCGCGCCGCAGCTCTTCGCGCGCCTCGGCATCGAAGGACCGGGGCTCTTCTGCGAGAGCGACGGCACCTTTCCCAACCATCACCCCGATCCCACGGTCCCCGAGAACCTCGAGGCCCTCGTGGCCGCCGTGCGCGCCGACGGCGCCGAGTTGGGCATTGCCTTCGACGGCGACGCCGACCGAATCGGGATCGTCGACGACCGCGGCACCATCATCTGGGGCGACCGGCTGCTGATTCTGTATGCCCGCGACGTCCTGCGGCGCACCGGGCCCGGCCAGTCGGTGATCTTCGACGTCAAGTGCTCGCAGGCGCTGCCCGACGCGATCGCGGCGGCCGGCGGCAAGCCGCTGATGTGGAAGACGGGCCATTCGCTGATCAAGGAGAAGATGAAGGAGCTGCACGCGCCCATCGCCGGCGAGATGTCGGGGCACATGTTCTTCAGCGAGGGATTCTACGGCCACGACGACGCGCTCTATGCCGCGGCGCGGCTGGTGCGCATCGTGGCCGCCGCCGGCCGCACCGTGCGCGAGCTCCTGGCCGACGTCCCCGCGTACGTCGCCACGCCCGAGATTCGCGTCGACTGCGCCGACGATCGCAAGTTCGACATCGTGGCCCGGGCCGTGGCCCATTTCCGCGCGACCCACGAGGTCATCGACGTCGACGGCGTGCGCGTCCTGTTCGGCGATGGCTGGGGCCTGATCCGGGCGTCGAACACGCAGCCCGTGATCGTCACCCGGTTCGAGGCGCGCAGCGACGAGCGCCTGGCGGCGATCCGCGGCGAGATGGAAGGCTGGCTCCGCGCGCAGGGCGTGCAGGTGTGACATGACCTCCCGGCGCGGGCTCGCTCTCGGACTGCTGGCGGCCGCGGTCACGCTGCTCGTGGCCCACGGAGCGGCGCAGTTCTACGCCGGGTATCGCTGGTATCGGGCCATGGGCGCGCTGTCGCTGTGGGAGGCCCGCCTCGAGGCGCTCGTCGCTCTGCGCCTGGCCGGCGGCCTCGCCATCGGGCTGTTCGCGTTCGCGAATTTCTACGCCGTCCGCAAATCGGTCGTGTCGCTGGTGCTGCCGCGCCGCCTCGCGAACCTGGACTTCGGCGAGGAGGTGTCGAGCCGGTCGCTCACCGGCATGGCGTTCGTGCTCGCCGCCATCGTGGCCGCGGCGCTGGCGCTCTCCCTGCAGGACTGGACCGGGTTCCTCCTCGCGCGCAGCGGGCTCCCGTTCGGCGAAACCGATCCGTATTTCAACGCCGACCTCGGCTTCTTCACCTACCGGCTGCCGTTCGAGACGACCCTGTTCACGTGGGCCACGGCCAGCGTGCTCTGCGTGGCGGCCGTGGTCGTGTTCCTCTACGTGCTCACGCCGGGCCTGCGCGTGGAGGGCGGACGGCTGCACGTGTCCGAATACATTCGGCGGCATCTGGCGGTGCTCGCCGGCGTGCTCGTGCTGCTCCTCGCCTGGCACTTCCGCCTCGAGATGTACGGCGTGCTGCTCGACGGCACCGGCCCCAACGGCGCCTTCGGCTCCCTCGATCACGCGGTGCGCATCCCAGGTGCGTTGGTGCTCGCCATGGTCACGCTGGCAGCCGGCCTCGTGGTCGTGTGGGCCGGCTGGACCGGGCAGCGCCGCCTCGTGCTGGCCGCCGTCGCCGCGATTCTCGTCACCGGCGTCGTGACGCGCGACATCGCCCCGCTCATCGCCAGCCGCTTTCCCGATCAACCCGACCCGGTGGCGCGCGAGGAGCCCTACGCCGCCACGCGTGCCGGCTACACGCGGCGCGCCTATGGCGTCGACCGGATCGTGGCGGGCGATTCCTCCGTCGCCTATGCCTCGCTGTCGGAGGCGGCGCTGGGCGTCTCCGACTGGGATGCCACGCCGCTGGCCCGCGCCGTCGAGGCAGAGTCGCGGCTGGCGCCGGGCGCGCGCGCCGGCTGGGAGAGCCGCCCCGACGGCCTCGTGGCCCTGGTCACGTCACCCCAGCCGCCCCCCGATCCGGGCGCCGCGGCGCCGCTCGGCATCGCGGTGCGCACCCTAGCCTCGGCGGCCGACGCCGAGGGGGCGCCCGTGCGGATTCCCGAACCGGGAAGCGATGATGACGCCGTGCTGCTGGCGCCGTCGGTGGTGCTCGTTTCCGGGTCCGGCTACGTCGTGGTGCCCGACTCGGCGGGGCAGGTGAAGGGGGTGCCGCTCGCCTCGTCGCTCGACCGCCTGACGGAGGCGCTGAACGTGCGCAACCTCCGCCTCCTGAGCGCGCCGCTTCCCGAACCACGGCCCGTTCTGGTCACGGTCCGCGACGCGCGCGAACGCGTCGACGCGCTGGCGCCCTTCTTCACGCAGGGGTCCGAAGTCGCCCCCCTCCTGGCCGGCGACTCGCTCTACTGGGTGATCGATCTGTACGCGGCGTCGGCGACCTATCCGCTGAGCCAGCGGTTCACGCTGTCCGGCCAGACGCGCACCTACTTTCAGCACGCCGCCACGGCGCTCGTCCTCTCGTCCACCGGCGCCGTGCACCTCCTGGCCGACAGCGCGCTCGATCCGATCGGCGCCACCTGGGTGCGCCGGTTCCCCGGCCTGTTCGCCAACCGGGCATCGGTGCCGCCCCCGGTGATCGCCGGTCTGCCACCGGCCATCGACGGCGCCCGCGCGTTGGCGCTCGCGTTCGGCCACTACGGCACGCGCGTCAGCGGCGGACACCCGGGCCATCCGCCCGTCGTCGACGGCGCCGACAGCACGCTGGCCGGCGAGATGCCCCGGTTCGCGCTTCCGCGCGGGGGGCCGACCGCCCTGGAGATCCCGCTGGTCGACGAGGCCGACCGGCTGCGCGGCATCCTCGTGGCGGAGGGCGGACCCGCCCATCGCATGGTCTGGGTCGGGGGAGCGGCGGCCCCCGGGCCGCGCTGGAATCTCGTGCTCGACCGGCTCGCCGCCGCCGACAGCGCGGCGCGAGAGCCCAACGCGACCGTCGTGCACGGCGTGACGCGGGCGTTCTTGCTCGGATCGACCGTCGCCTTTGCCCAGCCGTCGTATCGCTGGACGCCGGGTGCGATTCCGCGGCTGCTCCACGTCGCGTACCTCGTGAACGACACCGCGCGCGTGGCGCCCACGCTGCGCCAGGCCAGGGGCGTCGCCCTCCCGGCCGGCGTCGCCGCGCGCGCCTCGGCCGTGGAGACGCGGCGGAACGCCGTTCAGCTCTACGAGGCCATGCGGGACGCCCTGCGCCGCGGCGACTGGACAGCGTTCGGGAAGGCCTTCGACGCCCTCGGCATCCTCCTGCAGCGGCCGGTCCCATGACGCCCGTCGCCTCGCCCCGAACCGCCATCGTCGCGCTCGGAGGCAACGCGCTCGCGCCGTCCGGCGAGCGGTCGACCATCTACGATCAGTTCCGGCACACGCGAGAGAGCCTGGCGCCGATCGTCGACCTGATCGTCGGCGGCTGGCACGTGTGCATCGTGCACGGCAACGGCCCCCAGGTGGGCGACGAGCTGGTGCGCAACGAGCTCGCCCGCCGCGACGCGAGCCCGCTGCCGCTCGGCGTGCTCGTCGCCGAGACCGCCGGGTGGATCGGGTACATGATCCAGCAGTCGCTCGACAACGCGCTCCGCCGCGCCGGACATCCGCGCGACGTGGTCACGGTGATCACGCAGGTGCACGTGGACCGGAACGATCCGGCGTTGCGGGTGCCGACGAAGTTCATCGGCCATGCGCTCACGCCCGAACGCGCGGCGCAGGTCGAGGCGGAAGGATTCACCGTGCGGGCCGACGGGCGGGGCCGGCTGCGGCGCGTGGTGGGAAGCCCGGCGCCGCTCGCCGTGCACGAGGCGGCGGTGGTCCGGCGGCTGCTCGAAGCGGGCACCGTCGTGATCGCCTGCGGCGGGGGCGGGGCGCCCATTTACGACGATCCGTCGCTAGGTTGGGAGGGGGTCGACGCCGTGGTCGACAAGGACCTGGCGGCGGCCGTGCTCGCGCGCGACCTTGGCGCCGAGCTGCTGCTGATTCTCACCGATGTGGACGCGGTGTACGCCGACTGGGGCACGCCCCGACAGCGGCCGCTGGCACGACTCTCGGTGGAGGAGGCGGCGCGGATGGACGGCGCGGGGGCATTCGGCGAGGGCAGCATGGCGCCGAAGATCCGCGCGGCGAGGGACTTCGTGCGCCGCACCGGCGGCCGCGCGATCATCACAGCGCTGAGCCGCGGGCGCGAAGCAGTCCGCGGCGAGGCCGGAACGACCATCACAGCGGAGTAGGCGTGAACATTCACGAGTACCAGGCCAAGGAGATTCTGCGCGCCCAGGGCGTGCCGATCCCGCCGGGGGAGGTGGCCACGACCCCCGAACAGGCAGAGGCGATTGCGAAGAAGTTCGGGTCGACCGTGGTCGTCAAGGCGCAGGTGCACGCGGGCGGGCGGGGCAAGGCCGGCGGCGTGAAGCTGGCCAAGGATGCCGCCGAGGCGAAGGCCATCGCCGCCGGGATCCTCGGCATGCAGATCAAGGGCCTCACCGTCGAGCAGGTGCTGGTCACGCCGGCCGAGGACATCGCCAGCGAGGCGTACGTCGGCGTCATTCTCGACCGCGCCTCCAAGGCCCCCGTGTTCATGGTGAGCCCGGCGGGCGGCATCGACATCGAGGAAGTGGCGGCCAAGACGCCCGAGAAGATCAAGCGGCTGCGCGTCGACACGCGCTACGGCCTGCAGGGCTATCAGGCGATGGAGTTGGGCTTCTTCCTGTTCGACGATCTCAAGAAGGCCCGCGCCGCCGGCGCCATCATGCAGCAGCTCTACGCCGCGTTCATGAAGAGCGGCGCGTCGCTGGCCGAGATCAACCCGCTGGTCGTGACGCCCGCGGGCGACGTCGTGGCGCTCGACGCCAAGATGGTGATCGACGACAACGAACTCGACCGGCATCCGGAGATCGCCGCCCTGCGAGACGAGAGCGCCGAGGCGCCGAGCGAGGTCGTGGCCCGGCACGCGAACCTGACCTTCATCAAGCTCGACGGCAACGTCGGCTGCGTGGTGAACGGCGCCGGCCTCGCCATGGCGACAATGGACCTGGTGAAGTACTACGGCGGTGAGCCAGCCAACTTCCTCGACATCGGCGGATCGTCGAACCCCGAGAAGGTCGTGAGCGCGCTCAGGATCATCACCTCCGATCCGAACGTGAAGGCGATCCTGTTCAACATCTTCGGCGGGATCACGCGCACCGACGACGTGGCCAACGGCATCGTGACCGCCACCAAGGCCAATCCGCTGCAGGTGCCGATCGTGATCCGCCTGACCGGCACCAACGAGGAAATCGCGGTGAAGATTCTCAAGGACAACGGATTCTCGGCGTCCGCCGACATGGATGAGGCGGTGAAGCAGGCCGTGGCCCTCGCCAAGGGAGGGAAGGCCGCATGAGCATCTTCATCGACAACTCGACCACTGTGATCGTGCAGGGCATCACGGGCCGCGACGGCTCGTTCCACGCCAAGCAGATGATGGAGTACGGCACCAAGGTCGTGGGCGGCGTGACGCCGGGCAAAGGCGGCCAGAAGTTCGAAGGGACCGTGCCGATCTTCAACACGATGCACGACGCGGTGGCCGCCACCGGCGCCAACACGAGCGTCATCTACGTGCCGCCGATGTACGCCGCCGACGCGATCATGGAAGCCGCGGACGCCGGCATCAAGTTCATCGTCGCCATCACCGAAGGCGTGCCGGTGCTCGACATGACGCGCGTCTATCCGTTCGTGCAGGACAAGGGGGCCCGCCTGCTGGGCGCCAACTGCCCGGGGCTGATTACGCCGGGGCAGTCGAAGGTCGGCATCATCCCCGGCCGCATCTGCGCCCCTGGCAACGTCGGCGTCGTGAGCCGGTCCGGCACTCTCACGTACGAGATCGTCTACCAGCTCACCCGCGCCGGCCTCGGCCAGTCCACCTGCGTGGGCATCGGCGGCGACCCGATCAACGGCACCAACTTCATCGACTGCCTGGCGGCGTTCGAGAAGGACCCGCACACGAAGGCGGTGGCGATGATGGGCGAGATCGGCGGCACCGACGAGCAGCAGGCGGCCGAGTTCGTCAAGCAGCACATGACCAAGCCGGTGGTTGGATTCATCGCGGGGCAGACGGCGCCGCCGGGCCGCCGCATGGGACACGCCGGAGCCATCATTTCCGGCTCGGCCGGCACCGCCGCGGAGAAGATCGCGGCGTTCGAGGCCGCCGGCATGGGCGTGGCCAAACGCCCCGTGGATTTCGTGGAACTCATCAGGGCGCGGCTCAGGTAGCCGCGCCCGGACTTTCTTCATCCCGCACCCTGACCATGGCTGCCAACTACACCCTCACGATCGTCAAACCCGACGCCTTCGGCGCCGGCAAGGCCGGAAAGATCATCGGGCACCTCGAGGCCCAGGGCTTCGTCGTCCGCGCCGCGCGGGTTCTGCACCTCACGCCGGCCCAGGCCGGCGAGTTCTACGCCGTGCACCGTGAGCGGCCGTTCTACGCCTCGCTGGTGACCTTCATGACCTCCGGCCCGTGCATGCCCCTCATCCTCGAGAAGGCGGACGCCGTGGCGGCGCTGCGCAAGGCGATCGGCGCCACCGACCCGGCCGAGGCCGAGGCGGGCACGGTGCGCAAGCTGTACGCGGAGTCCAAGGAGCGGAACGCCATCCATGCCTCGGACAGCGACGAGAACGCGGCGCGGGAGGCGCGGTTCTTCTTCGCCGAAAGCGACGTGATCGCGGCACGGTGAACCGGCCGGCCGGTCCCGTCTTCCGGGCCCGCCGGCCGGCGAGCGCCGTGCCTAACTCCTCTCGTGGCGCCGACTTGTAAAGAGGTAAACCGAAGGGTAGTTTTCATGGCTATGCTGTCCTTTGACATTCGCGATCTCGAGTCGAATGCGGTCGTCGTCGACGGCACGTTGCGCGCCGATAATCCCATCTGGCAGGCTGGAGACGCGGTGCCATCGGACCCGATCCGGGTCTCGGGCCGCCTGTCCGGGGCCGGCCCCGGGCGATTCTACTGGCACGGGCGTATCGCGGGCACCGCGGTGCTCTCGTGCAGCCGCTGTTTGACCGAAACGTCGGTGCCCGTCGAGGATGATGCCCATCTCATCTTCGCCGTCGCCGGCGAAGATGAAGCCGATGACCCGGACGTGTACACGTTCGGCCCTCGGGACAAGGAACTGGATTTGCGCCCGGCCGTGCGCGAGCTGTGGTTGCTCAACGCGCCGGGGTTTGCGCTCTGCCGCGAGGACTGCAAGGGACTCTGTTTCACCTGCGGTGCCGACCTCAACGCCGGGCCCTGCCATTGCGCGTCCACCCGCGACACGCGGTGGGACGCGCTGCGCAAGCTGGATTCCACCTCGAGCCCCTAGCCGTTCTCTCAGACCTTTCACGACACCCATCGAGCCATGGCCGTCCCGAAACGCAGAACCTCCAAGCGAAAGAAGCGCGCCCGCAACACGCACAAGAAGGCGGCGCCGATCGCACTCCAGAAGTGCCCGCGGTGCCAGGCGATGAAGCGCCCGCATCGCGTGTGCGACGAATGCGGGTACTACGCCGGTAAGCAGCGAGTCGCCGCCAGGGAAGCCTGACCTTGGCGCGGATCGCGTTGGACGCGATGGGGGGCGACCATGCCCCGCAGGCACCCGTCTCGGGCGCGTTGCTCGCGGTGGCGGAACTCGATCCCACGCATTCGATCTACCTGGTCGGCCGGGCGCCCCTCATCGAGGAGACGCTCGACCACCTGTTGCACGGTGAACTCGCCGCGCTGGCGTCCCATCGCTCGCGGCTCGTCGTCGTCGACGCCCCCGACGTGATCGACATGGCCGAGAAGCCCAGTTCGGCCATCCGCGCCAAGCCCAAGAGCTCGATGATGGTCGGCCTCCGGCTCCACGCCGAAGGCCAGTGCGACGCCTTCGTCTCGGCCGGCAACACCGGCGCCCAGATGGCCGCATCCATGGTCCTCCTGCGCATGCACGAGGGCGTGAAGCGGCCGGCCATCGCCACCAGCTTTCCCACTGCGCAGCGGCCCATCGTCGTGCTCGATTCGGGCGCCAACGTCGACTGCTCGGCCGCCGAGCTGGTCCAGTTCGCCCGCCTCGGGGCCGTGTACGCGCACGACGTGCTCGGACGCGAGAATCCCGCCGTGGGCCTGCTCAACATCGGCGAGGAGCCGGAAAAGGGGACGCCGTCTCGAAGGAGGCCCACGCGCTGCTCGCCCAATCCGGCCTGCGGTTCGCCGGCAACGTCGAAGGACGCGACCTGCCCGCCGGCCACAACCACTTGGGGCCCATCGACGTCGTGGTCTGCGACGGCTTCGTGGGCAACGTCCTGCTCAAGTTCTACGAGGGCGTGGCTCCGCTCATGGTCGGCCTCCTGGTGAAGGCCGGCATGGAACAGGACCGTATCACGGCCGCCCTGCGCCAACTCGATTACTCGGAGCACGGCGGCGCGCCGCTGCTCGGCGTGCGCGGCGTAAGCATCATCTGCCACGGGCGGTCCTCGCCCCGCGCCCTCAAGAACGCGATCAAGGTGGCCGTCCAAGCCGTGGAGAACGGCCTCGACGAGCACATCGGCAAGCGGATGGACAGCGCCGCGGGCGGAGCGGCCGCATGAAGCGCCCCATCGTCGAGATCGCGGCTACCGGACGCGCCGTTCCCGAGCGGATCATGACCAACCATGACTTCGCCGCCATCGGCATCGAGACCTCCGACGAGTGGATCGTCGAACGCACCGGCATCCGCGAGCGCCGCATCGCCGCGCCCGGTGAGACCACGTGCACAATGGCGGCGGGCGCCGCGCGCCAGGCCATGGCGCGCGCCGGCGTCCACGCCGGCGACATCGACGCCATCGTCCTCAGCACCGCCACCACGGACCGGCTCCTGCCGTCCACCGCGGTCGATCTGCAGGCCGAACTCGGCGCCACGCGGGCCGCCGCCTTCGACATCAGCGCCGCCTGCGCCGGATTCATCTACGGCACCACGATCGCCGAGGGGCTCATCGCCGCCGGCACCGCCGAGACGGTGCTCGTCGTCGGCGCCGAGCGCATGAGCTCAATCATCGACTGGCAGGACCGCGCCACGTGCGTGCTGTTCGGCGACGGCGCCGGCGCGGCCATCGTGCGCAAGGCCACCGGCGACCGCGGCGTGCTTGGCACCTTCATCCGCAGCGACGGAGCGCTGGCCAACCTGCTGTACCGGCCGGCCGGCGGCGCCGCGCACCCGTTCGACCAGCAGGTGCTCGATGACCGCAGCTTTTACGTGAAGATGGCCGGCCGCGAGGTGTTCAAGCACGCCGTGCGCTCCATGGCCGACGCCTGCGATCGGGTCATGGACGTCGCCAAGCTCACCAGCGCCGACATCGACCTGCTCATTCCGCACCAGGCCAACAACCGGATCATCGAGGCCACCGCCAAGCACGCCAACATGCCGATGGACAAGGTCTACGTGAACGTGGACCGCTTCGGCAACACGTCCTCGGCCTCGATCCCGATCGCGCTCGACGAAGCCATCGAGACCGGCCGCGTGAAACCGGGAACGACCGTCTTGCTCGTGGGATTCGGCGCCGGGTTCACGTGGGGCTCCGCGATCATCCGGTTCTGACCATGGACTTCGTCCTCCTCTTTCCAGGGCAGGGATCCCAGACGCCTGGGATGGGGAAGGATCTGGCCGCCGCCTTCCCGGCGGCGCGCGAGGCGTTCGCCGCGGTGGACGACGCCCTCGGAACCCGCTTGAGCGCCCTCTGCTTCGAAGGCCCCGCCGACGAACTGACGCTCACCCACAACGCCCAGCCGGCGCTGCTCGCGCATGGCGCCGCGGTGTGGGCCGTGACCCGCGCGCTGCTCGGCGACCGCGTCCGCGCCTCGGCCGGTCACTCGCTCGGGGAATTCACCGCCTACCATGCCGCGGCGGCCCTCGAACTCGGCGCCGCCGCCCGGCTCGTCCGCCGGCGGGGCGAACTCATGTACGAGAGCGGCGTGGCCCGCCCGGGGGCCATGGCGGCCATCCTGGGCGATCCCATCGAGCCCATCGAGGCGATCTGCGAGCGCGCCACGGACGAGGCGGGACTCGTGGTGCCGGCCAACTACAACTCGGCGGGCCAGGTGGTGATCAGCGGCGAATCCGCAGGCGTCGAGCGGGCGATGGCGCTGGCCAAGGAGTTCGGAGCCAAGCGCGCGATCCGCCTTAACGTGAGCGGGGCCTTCCACTCGCCGCTCATGGAGACGGCGGTCGACGGCCTGTCGCAAGCCCTTGATAAAGCTGGCTTTGCGGAAGCCCACTTCCCAGTGTACTCGAATGTGACGGCCGATGCCGGCATCTCCGCCGGACGCGCCCGCGAACTGCTGCTCAAGCAGCTCACCAGTCCCGTGCGCTGGGCCGAAGAGGTGCGGGCCATGGCCGCGGCCTACCCGGATGCGACGTTCGTGGAGATGGGACCCGGCACCGTGCTCACGGGCCTGCTCAAGAAGATCGCGCCCGAGGCCCGCTCGCTCAGCTGCGGAACGAGCGCCGATGTCGCCAAGCTCGAAGCGCTGGCGGCCGCATGAACATCGACCTCAGCGGGCGCGTCGCGCTGGTGACGGGCGGTACGCGCGGGATCGGTCGCGCGATCGCCGAGAGCCTGGCGGGGTCGGGCGCCCGCGTGGCCGTTGCCGGGCGCGACCTCGCGCGGGCCGGGGAGGCCGCGGCGGCGATCGCTCCCGGCGCCAGGGGCTTTGCCTGCGACATCGGGGACACGGCATCGGTGGCCGCCCTGGTGGCGGACGTGGAGAGCGCGTTCGGCCAGCTCGACATTCTCGTCAACAACGCCGGCATCACCCGCGACAACGTGCTGTTCCGGCTCAAAGACGACGACTGGGACGCGGTGCTCGACGCCAACCTGCGCGGCGCGTTCGCCAGCATCCGCGCCGCGGCGCGCGGAATGATGAAGCGCCGCTGGGGGCGGATCATCAACATCGCGAGCGTGGTGGGGCTGGTGGGCAACAAGGGGCAGGCCAACTACGCGGCGAGCAAGGCCGGGCTCATCGGCCTCACCAAGTCGGTGGCCAAGGAGCTGGCCTCGCGCAACGTGCTGGCCAATGTGGTGGCCCCGGGGTTCATCGAGACCGACATGACCGCGGCCATGACGCCCGAGGCCCGCGCCGCGCTGGCGCAGCAGATCCCGCTGGAACGGCTGGGGACGCCGGCGGACGTCGCCGGGCTCGTGACGTTCCTGGCGTCGGACCACGCCGCCTATGTCACGGGGCAGGTTTTCGTGGTGGACGGCGGCATGGTAATGTGACTGACCACGGCCAAGGCCGGCTGATAGATTACATAGTTTACACACCCTTCAAGGAGAGCCACATCCCATGGCTGACAACGCGCAGAAAGTCCGGGACATCATCGAGAAGGAACTCGGCGTGGAACGCGAGAAGCTGACCGACGAAGCCAGCTTCATCGAGGATCTCGGCGCCGACAGTCTGGACATCGTCGAGTTGGTGATGGAGTTCGAGAAGGAGTTCAACATCGACATCCCGGACGAGGACGCCGAGAAGCTCCGCACCGTGGGTGACGCCGTGGGCTACCTGAACCAGAAGGTCGGCGGTTGATGAAGCGTCGCGTCGTCGTCACCGGTCTCGGAATGGTGACGCCCGTCGGGAACGACGTGGCGACGACCTGGCGCGCACTGCTGGACGGGATGTCCGGCGCTGCCCCGATCACGAAGTTCGACGCCTCCACCTTCCCCGTGCGCTTCGCGTGCGAGGTGAAGGGCTTCGATCCGCTGCAGTACATGGACCGCAAGGAAGCCAAGCGGTCCGACCAGTATTCGCAGTACGCCATCGCCGGCGCCGTCCAGGCCATGACGGACTCGGGGCTCGGCGCGGGGGCGCTGGACGACGCGCTGGGCGAGCGCACCGGGGTGATCCTCGGCAGCGGCATCGGCGGGCTGAAGAGCTTCGAAGAACAGCACGACCAGTACCGGGAGCGCGGCGCCAGCAAGATCAGCCCGTTCTTCATCCCGATGTTCATCGCCGACATCGCCGCCGGCCTGGTCTCCATGCGCTTCCGGGCGCGGGGGCCCAACTACGCGACCGTCAGCGCCTGCTCCACGGGCGCGCACGCCATCGGCGAAGCGTTCCGCACCATTCAGTACGGCGACGCGGACGTCATGCTCAGCGGCGGCACCGAAGCGACCGTGACGCCGATGGCGATCGGCGGCTTCGCCAATATGAAGGCGCTCTCGGAGCGGAACGACTCGCCGGCCACGGCCTCGCGCCCCTTCGACCTGACGCGCGACGGCTTCGCTGCCGGGGCCAATTCGGTTGGCCGCGAAGGGGACCACACCTGCAGGAACGTTTGCCCCCCCTGCGGCCACGGTCATCGCGCCCTCCAAGAAAGCGGCGAAAGTGTAGCATTGGCCGATGCGGGACGCGCTTGTCGTGGCGAACGCGCCGTGGCGCTGGCGGGAGGAGTTCGCCTCGCTGGTGCGCCGCTCCGACCTCGTGCTGGCGGCAGACGGCGGCGCCAACCACCTGGCGCGCATCGGCGTGCGCCCGGCCGCGGTGGTCGGCGACCTCGACTCGATCCACCCCGGCGTGCGCCGCTGGGTGGGGGAGGAGCGCGATGGTGGCGCGCCCCGACCAGGACTCCACCGATCTCCACAAGACCCTCGCCTACGCCTTCGACGAACGGGGCGCCGGAAAGGTGACCATCCTGGCCGCGACCGGCGGAAGGCTCGACCACGCCATCGAGAACCTCGCGCCTCCTCGGGCGCTGGGCGGATCGCGGCGAGGTCGAGCTCCTCGACGAGGAGCATCGGATCGTGGCAGTCAGCGACGCGCTGACGGTCGCGGTCGCGGCCGGGGCGACGGTCTCGCTGATGCCGCTCGGCCGCTGCGAGCGGGTGTGGAGCACGGGGCTGCGTTGGGAGCTCGACGGCGGACCGCTCGACCTGCTGGCCGGACCAGCGTCTCGAACATCGCCGAAGGCGGAGAGATCGAAATGCGGGTCGAGGGCGGGATCGTCCTCGTGTTCCTGCCCGTGGATCCCCCACGTGCTAGAATCCGAGCCGATGCAGTCCAAGATGGCGGGGTCTCCCCGTCTCACTCAGGCCTTCTACCGCCTCTACTTCGGCTTCTGGATACCGGTGCTCGTATGGGCGTCGACCTGGTGGCCGCTCTCGCCTCATGTACTGGAAGGCCCGCGGATCGTCATGCTGCCGTTCAACCTGGTGCGGCCGAAGTACCTGCGCGCGATGCAAGGCAACTACGCGCGCATCCTGGGCCTGCCCCGACCAGCCCCGACGGTGCGTCGCATCGCCTGGCGGATGGGGTACGAGCACGCCTACCACTGGATCGACTTCTTTCGCTGGTCGCAGCTCCCTCTCGGAAGCGCTCGCGACACATCGACGCGATCGAGGGCGAAGAGCATTTCACGGCGGCGCGCATTCGCGGGCGCGGCACGATGCTTCTCGCCGCCCACATGGGCAACCCCGAGGTCGGGCGCGGTGGCGATGGGCACGCACTTCGAGCCGGTCCACGTCCTGTACTGGCGCGACCGTTTCGCCACCGCCGAGGAGTTCCGCGCCCGGATGCGCCGCGCGGCAATGTCCACGGCATCCCGGTCGACGCCACGCCGTTCTCCGTGGTCCCGGCGCTGCGGATCCTCCAGGAGGGCGGCATCGTCGCCGCGCACGGCGACCGCGACTTCAACGACCAGGGCTGGCCGGTGGAGTTCTTCGGCGCGCCGGCAAGCTTCCCGCCCGGCCCCTTCCTCCTTGCCGCGCGTTCGGCGGCGATCGATCCTGCCGACGTTCTTCCTGCTCCCCCCGAACCGACGTTTCACGTCGATCTACGAACCGCCATCGACGCTCGACGGCGCCGACGGCGCTCGAGGAACGCGCCCGCGCCGCGAGACGACCTGGGTGGCGATCCTCGAACGCCGGATCCGGCAGTACCCCGAGCAGTGGTACTGCTTCTACCCGTTCTGGGAACGCCGGGCCGGCCGAACGAGCAGGGCGCGGCGCGGCGGCGACGTCCCGGCGACGACCCAGCGAGAGCGGCCATAGTTGGACGCCTGCCCGCGGGCCAGGCCTACAGCCTGACGACCATCTTCCCGGTGTTCTCGCCGGCGAACAGTCCCAGGAACGCCTTGGGCACGTTGGCGAACCCCTCGACCACCGTCTCGCGGACGTGGAGTTGCCCTCCTCGACCCAGGTCGAGAGCCGCCGCTGCGCTTCGGGGAAGCGCTCCTTGAAGTCGAAGATGATGAACCCCTCGGCGCGGGCGCGGCGGACGAGGAGCGTGGCGAACGGGCGGGGGCCGCGCGGCGGGTTCTTGGCGTTGTACTGGGCGATCTGGCCGCAGATCACCAGGCGGGCCCTGAGGTTGATCAGGCCGAGCGCCGCGTCGCTCACCGCCCCGCCCACGTTGTCGAAGTAGACGTCCACCCCGTCCGGGCAGAGGGGGGCGAGCGCCGCGCGCAGGTCCTCGTGGGCCTTGTAGTTCAGCGCCGCGTCGAAGCCGAGCTCCCCGGTGAGCCAGCGCACCTTGTCGTCGCTGCCCGCCACCCCCACGGCGCGGCACCCCATCAGGCGGGCGATCTGGCCCACGAGGGAGCCCACGGCGCCGGCCGCCCCGGAGACGAGCACCGTCTCGCCCGGCTTGGGGCACCCCACGTCGAGCAGGCCGAAATAGGCGGTGAGGCCGGGCATGCCGAGCGCGCCGAGGGCGAGGGAGGCGCGCTCCGCCGGCAGCGCCACCTTCTGCAGCACGCCGCCCGGGAGCACGCCGGCGGTCCGCCAGCCCAGCGGGGCGAGCACGAGCTCGCCGGCGGCGAAGTCGGGGTGTCCGCGACTCCGCCACGCGGGCCACCGTCGGGCCCGCGATCACGTCGCCGGGTTGGAGAGGGGCGACGTAGCTCTTGACCGGGCTCATCCGCCCGCGCATGTACGGGTCCACCGAAATGTAGAGGGTCTCCAGCAGCACCTCGCCGTCGCCGGGGGCCGGCACCGGCCGGCGCTCCAGACGGAACGTCGAGTCGTCGGGCATCCCCTCGGGGTACCCCGTGAGAATCCAGCACTCGCTCTGCAGAGTCGTCATCGCGCGCTCCTTTCGCTCGCCGGCCTGCACGCTCACAACCAGCATACCGAAGCCCGTCAATCCATCGCGATGCCAAGGGTGGGCACCGGGACCGCCCGACCGAGGACAAGGTGCGGGCGACTACTGGGCGCTCGCGCACGTCGTGACCCAGCGGTCTACCTACCGCTGCATCGTGACGAGGGTCGGGTCGTTGGTGATGTTGTCGATCACCGAGGCGAAGGCGAACACCCCCGATCCCGACTGCACCGTGATCTTGGCGTACCCGCGGTCCATCGCCGTCTGCCGCGCCTTGTTCAAGAACGGCTGCGTCTCCTGCGCCCACTGCCCCGCGGCCAACGTCACCGGGTAATCGCCGAGCTTGCGTCCCGGCCCCGTCGTAGAGCTCGACCAGCACCGTCGCGCTTGCGGTTCCCGTGTTGACCACCCCGATGTTGCAGCGGTACGAGGCGTTCTCGATGAGTCCCGCGAGGTACGCGCTCTGCCCCGCCGCCAGCCCGTCGCCGCGTGGCCACCGCCGGGTAGTCCTGCCCCTGCGTGCCGTTGGGGTAGCAGCTCGCGTCCGACGAGACCTGGTTGTAGGTGCGCGTCGTGACCTTGAGCGGCTGGTCGGAGAGGACCTCGATGCGCTCCTGACCCGCTGGCGCCAAGCTGCCCGACGACGTCGGTCAGGATCGACTGCACGCCCGGCGGCACGTAGGTCGTGTTGCTCACGACACCGCCGCTGCCGAAGAACTTGATCTGCACGTTGGCCGTCACCGCGCCCGTGTTGAGCAGGCCGAGGTCGCTGCGCCACTGGCTGTCGTTGAGGCCGCGGGTGTGGCTCGCCACCGGCACCCAGACGGAGATAGGCGAAGGCCGGCCCCAGCGTGATCGATCGCCGCCGCGGAGTCGGCATGTCCGCCCGAGTTGCTCACCCGCACCCAGATAGCTCGTGGTGCTCGTCAGCACCGGCGTGGTGAAGCTGCTCGCGTTCGTCCCCACCGGGGTCGACGTGTCGCCGGATGCGCCCTGGTACCACTGGTAGGAGAGCGGCGCCGTCCCGGTGGCGGCCACCGAGAGCGTGGCGGTCTGCCCGCTTCGAACGCTCTGGCTCTGCGGCTGCGAGGTGATCGCAGGCGAGGTGCAGCCGCCGGCGACGAAGACCCACGCGGCGCCGACCCCGGAGTTGTCGCCGGTATCCGCCGACGATGGCGGTGGTCGCCGTCCGCCGCAGATCGCCACCGAGTGCGCCCTGTTGGGCCGCCCCGACGGCGCCGGTGCCGACCAGCTTGTCGCCCTGCTGCGACCACACCCCGCCGCTGCGGGTGAACACCCACGCGGCGCCGGCCGGACCGTGGTCGTCCGGGCCCGCCGACGATCGCGGTGTTGCCGTCCGCCGAGATCGCCACCGAGTCGGCCCTGCCTGGCGGCCCCGACGGCGCCCGCTGCCGACCAGCTTGCCGCCCTGCTGCGACCACACCCCACCGCTGCGCGTGAACACCCATGCGGCGCCGACGGCCGGGACCGCCGAGTGTCCGTCGAGGTCCCGCCGACGATGGCGGTGTTGCCGTCCGCCGAGATCGCCACCGAGATGCCCTGCGGGCAAGGTCCCGACCGCGCCCGTGCCGACCAGCTTGTCGCCCTGCTGCGACCACACCCCACCGCTGCGCGTGAACACCCACGCGGCGCCGGCAGACCGGTTGTCATCGACGGCCCGCCGACGATGGCGGTGTTGCCGTCCGCCGAGATCGCCACCGAGATGCCCTGCGTCGGCAGGCCCGGCGGCGCCCGTGCCGACCAGCTTGCTGCCCTGCTGCGACCACACGCCCCCGCTGCGCGTGAACACCCACGCGGCGCCGACGTAGGCGTTGTCGTCGGGTCCGCCGACGATCGCGGTGTTGCCGTCCGCCGAGATCGCCACCGAGTAGCCCTGCTGCCCGCAGCCCCGACGGCGCCGGTGCCGACCAGCTTGCTGCCCTGCTGCGACCACACCCCGCCGCTGCGCGTGAACACCCACGCGGCGCCGGCGTTGGAGTCTGTCGGCGGGCCCGCCGACGATGGCGGTGTTGCCGTCCGCCGAGATCGCCACCGAGAAGCCCTGCTGCACGGCAGCCCCGACGGCGCCGGTGCCGACCAGCTTGCTGCCCTGCTGCGACCACACCCCGCCGCTGCGCGTGAACACCCACGCGGCGCCGGCACTGGAGTTGTCGCGGGCCCGCCGACGATCGCGGTGTTGCCGTCCGCCGAGATCGCCACCGAGAGCGCCTTGAAGGGCCTCCCAACGGCGCCGGTGCCGACCAGCTTGCTGCCCTGCTGGGTGAACTGCGCCGCCGCTGCATGCGCAAGGAACAGCATCCCGACGACCACACCTGCATGCCGTGCCATCGTCTTCTCCTCTCACGACTCACCGCGAGGACTGATTCCCGAGTGTGCAACTCGCCGTCAGAAAGGTCAAGGTCGAGCCGCTGGCACGGTGAGAAATCGCTGACCGTGTGGGCGGCGTGGAGGACTTCACCGCTGGCCTTGGCCGATGTCTCGGCCGAGCGAGGGATGAGGTTCGGCACTCAGTTCAGGTTTGGTTCTTGCTGCGGGCGTACGACCCAGGCGCCACCCCGGACGCAAATGAGACAAACCGCACCCGGTGTGGAGGCCTCGGATTGTAGGTGCGACAATGCTTTTCGATTGGCTGGGGAGCAGGGATTCGAACCCCAATACCGTGGTCCAGAGCC